>NZ_JBAPLA010000002.1:0-450000 GCF_037083845.1 Roseovarius sp. E0-M6
CGCGAAAAACCTGAATCACAGATTTGCGCGAAACGCAGCGCAACATTCAGGCGTTGCACGCGTTTCGCCTTTCGCTGATGTCTCAGGTTAAAGGCGAAACGCTTGAGTTTGCGGAGGAACCGGCCGATCGCATCGGGGTGCGCCTGCACACCGGTTGCATCAACCAAAGCTCCGGCCAGTTCGGGCATGGTCATGTCGCCGTCCTGATCTATCAGCTCAATCAAAAAGGAACGATGCGGATCAAGCTTGCCCTTGCCGCAAGGCCGACCCTGAGGCGCGGCCCTTGCCTGACCCGTCCGCCGGATCGCGAGCCCCCAACGCGCCCCGGTGGCCGGCGAAAGTTTCAGGCGCAACGCTGCCGCCCGCCCGCTTAACCCTTCCTCAATCAACTGCTGAAACCGCGCCCGCAGCGCATCCGGCAAAGGTGCTGACATGATCCATCCTCCCAAACAGGATGAATCACAGATCAGCGCTCAAGGGAATCCCAACGATTCAGGTTTCGAGTCGGGCGCTTTAGGGTCAGCAACGCGGTGCCGAATAAACCCCACTGGCATTTAAAGCTTTTCGCGAAAAACTTGAATTACAAATTTTCCCGAAACGCTCTAAGCGAACCATCCCGGATCGCGCCGATACAGAACCTCTCGGGCCACAGCAGACATTCGCTCCGCATCCAGAAAACGTCCACTGCCCGACGGGACGCGTGGTAACGGCAAGAAGATGCGGCTGTGTGCCGAAACGTCAGGCTGGGCCCGAAAGCTCAGCTTCCCAGTGTTCGCCCATGGCAACAATGCAGGACGTGCCGTTCGCGTAACTGTGCACGATTATCCAGTCACCGCTGCTGCTGGTGACCCAGACCTCCAGCATCGTTTCGGGATCGCGCAGGCCCATGCTCTGACGCTCGGCACCAAGGACCTGTGTCAATGTCCGCGTCATGCGCGCCTTATCATCGCAGCTGACATCGGACATCTGTGCCAATGCCAACACCGGCAAAAAAAGACAGACCGACAAGGCGAATGCAAAGCGATAAATCATACCCGAAATCGTAACATCCCAAGCATGCTGTGTAACGGTTTTATGACATTTCGGGAACAAAAATACTGGATGTACCGAATGCGCTACATTGGATAGCACAGCCCGCATGCCCGGAGCGGACCATCACATTACTGTCGTGAAGTTGTATTAAATCTGAATCAAAAGCGTCACTCCGCTGTAATCTTGACCCTCTATCCGACTCTCAAAGATGGGGGCGATATGCTGCAAATTGACAAGCTGACCAAGCGGTTCGGTGACAAGGCGGCCGTAGACGCGGTCAGCATCTCAGTGGACAAGCCAACCATGATCGGGATCATCGGCCGTTCCGGCGCAGGCAAGTCCACACTGTTGCGCATGGTGAACCGTCTCAGCGATGCGACAACCGGGTCGATCACCTTTGCCGGCGAAGAGATCACCGCACTGCGCGGCGCAGCCCGGAGAGACTGGCAATCGCGCTGTGCGATGATCTTTCAGCAATTCAACCTCGTGCCGCGGATGGATGTGGTGTCGAACGTGCTGCATGGCACGCTGAACAAGCGCTCGACCCTTGCCACGATGTTCAACCTCTATCCGCAGGCGGACATCCACAAAGCGATCGAAATTCTTGATCGTCTGGGCATTGCCGAGCAGGCCCCGAAACGTGCCGAGGATTTGTCCGGCGGTCAGCAACAACGCGTGGCGATTGCGCGGGCGTTGATGCAGGACCCCAAAATCATTCTGGCCGACGAGCCCATAGCCTCACTTGATCCGATGAACGCGCAGGTCGTCATGCAGGCGTTGCGCACCATCCACGAAGAAGATGGCCGTATGATCATCGCCAATTTGCACACGCTGGACACCGCGCGGCGCTATTGCGACCGCGTGATCGGCATGCGTGACGGCCGGATCGTTTTTGACGGCACGCCGGAGCAACTGACGACCGGCGCGGCACGCGAAATTTACGGGGCCGATGCAAGCTTTTCCGAGGAAAGCACATCGACCTCCATCGAGACGCTGGACCGGGGCAACCTGCGCGCGCTGCGCGAGGCCGAAGCCGCGGTTTGACGACCCCCTGGCCCGCCGGGGGGTGGCGGGCCGACAACCCAACCGGAGAGAGACACATGACCAAACTGTTTGCTGCCATCTTGGCCACCACCGCTCTCGTCAGCCCCGCGCTGGCGCAGGACAAGATCGACGAATTCCGCATCGGCGTGCTGGGCGGCGAGAACGCCCAGGATCGTATGACATCCAACGAGTGCTACCGCGCCGCAGCCGAAGAGCTGCTGGGCGTTCCGGTCAAGCTTTTCACCCCCGCCGACTACGATGGTGTGATCCAAGGGCTTCTGGGCGGCAGCATCGACATGGCATGGCTGGGCGCTTCTGCCTATGCCAAGGCCTACCTCACAGACCCCGACGCCGTCGAGCCGGTGATGGTCAAGACCAACATGGACAAGTCCTACGGCTATTACTCGGTGGGCTTTGCCCGCAAGGACAGCGGGGTCACCTCGCTTGAAGACATGGAGGGCAAAGTCTTTGCCTTTGGCGATCCCAACTCCACCTCAGGCTATCTGATCCCCTCCATCGAAATTCCCGAAGAGATCGGCGCGACGATGGAATCGGGCGACTATTTCGGCGAGGTGAAGTTCGTGGGCGGCCACGAGCAGACCATCGTTGCCGTGGCCAATGGCGACGTAGAAGCCGGTGTGACTTGGGCCGACGGCATGGGCGCATGGGAAGACGGCTATAACTCCGGCGCTCTGCGCAAGGCCGCCGATGCGGGCCTCGTGGACATGAACCAGATGGTCGAAATCTGGAAGTCGAAGCCGATCCCCGAAGGCCCGATCGTGCTGCGCAAGGCGCTGCCCGAGCGCGTCAAGCTGGACATCACCACGCTGACCGCGTCGCTGCCCTATATGGACGCCGATTGCGCCTATAACTTCATGGCCGGTGAGGCGCTTGGATTCCAGCCGATCAACCACGACGCCTATATCTCGATCATCGAGGCGCGCAAGTCCAAGATGTAAGCCCCAACGGCACATCGCAAGGCCGGCCTCGACCGGGGCCGGCCCCTTCTTTTCCAGACTTCCAAACGAAGGCAGAGCCGCATGACCGACAGCACGCTGGGCCACTCCGTCGGCGCTCAGGGCACGGCCGACATCCAGAACGCCTACATGGCCATGGCGCGCACCAAGCGCATGTATGGCGGCATCATCCTGATCGTTTTCATCGCACTGATGGTGTCGGGCTTCATGCTGGCCGACAGCCGCAACGCGGGTGGTTTCTGGGATGGAATCCTCAACATTTTCCAGTTCCCCGGCGAGGTGCTGGCCGAGGCCAGCGAGAAAGCCGCGCTTATTCCCGCGCTGATGTGGAAATTCCTGCCCTCGATGATCGAAACGATCAACATCGCCGCCGCCGCCACCCTTGTCGGCGGGCTCATGGCGATCGTGCTGTCGCTGCTGTCCACCCGTGGTCTGGCGCGATTTCCCCGGCTGATCGGCCCCTTTCGCCGCGTGATGGACGTCTTGCGCGCGGTGCCGGAGATCGTCGTGGCGCTGGTGCTGATCTTCATACTTGGTGGCGGCCCGGTGCCCGCGATGATCGCCATCGCGCTGCACACCGCCGGCGCGCTTGGCAAGCTGTTTTCCGAAGTCAACGAGAATGCCAGCCTGAAACCGCTGGAGGGTCTTGAGTCCGTGGGCGCGACATGGGGGCAGCGCATGCTTCTGGGCGTCGTCCCGCAGGTCGCGCCGAACTGGCTGAGCTATGCGCTCTTGCGGTTCGAGATCAACATCCGCGCCTCCGCGATCCTCGGCTTCGTCGGTTCGGGCGGGATCGGTTACGACCTCAAGAACGCCTTCAGCTGGGGACAGGGCCGTTATGACGAGGTCGCGGCGATCTTCATCCTGCTGTTTCTGACCATCGTGTTCTTTGACCAGCTCTCCAGCCATTACCGCAACAAGCTTATCGGAAAGGCCTGAACCATGACCGTGACCGCAGACATGCCGCAGGCCACCGACCTCAAGCAGACCGCGACCGCGCTCATGGCGCGCAAGCGGCTGGTTGCGATCCTCACGCCCATCATGCTTCTGGGCTATTTCATCTATCTTTTCTTTGCCTTCGACATTCCCGGTCTGGCCGAGCGCGCGCGCATGGACAATGCCAAGATCCTTATTGCGGATAGTTACAGCTACAAGACCCATGTCACCCATGACAATCGCACCGGCGGGCTGGTCTATGCGATCGAAGGCGAAAACAAGGGCACCTATCCCGAAGGCATGATCCCCGATTTCGTCACGCCGATGGGTGAGAACGCCGTGCGCATCGCCCTGGACGCCGGCGAAACCGCCGAGATCGAAGGCTCTACCCTGCGCTATACGGTGCCCGACTACGGTACGGTGACCGTCACCGTGCAGGGCCGTGATATTGTTCTGGACACACCCGACGGCCAGACGCCCAACTGGATCAGCGCCAGCGGCGCACGCGTCAACATCACCAGTGAGGGCGGGCGCGCCACGGTCACCCGCGCGCGCACCGAGGTCTATAACTATTCCTTCGGCTGGGAGTTGTTCTGGTTCACCCTCGACAGCCCGTTCTACGGCAAAAGCTTTGGCGAGCTGGTGATGCTGGCGGTTTCGGGCGACCGGGTTGTCGCCGACAAGAGCAACTTCGCCGCGATGGTGCATGATTTCTGGAACAACCCCATGTGGCGGCACAAGGACGTGATCTGGGCCATATTCGAAACGATCCTGATGGCCTTTCTTGGCACGATGGGGGCCGCGCTCGTGGCCCTGCCATTCGCCTTTCTGGCGGCGCGCAACTTTACCCGCCTGATGAGCATCCGGTTCGCCGTGCGCCGTTTTTTCGACTTCGTGCGCGGCGTGGACGGGCTGATCTGGACGATCATCCTCAGCCGTGCCTTCGGCCCCGGCCCTCTGACCGGCGCGCTGGCGATCCTGATCACCGACACCGGCAGTTTCGGCAAGATGTTCTCCGAGGCGCTCGAAAACGTGGACAACAAGCAGATCGAGGGTGTCGCCTCCACCGGGGCCAAGCGTTTGCAGCGCTACCGCTTCGGGGTCATCCCGCAGATCACGCCGGTTCTGCTTAGCCAGGTGCTCTACTACCTTGAATCCAACACGCGCAGCGCGACCGTGATCGGCGCGATCACAGGTGGCGGTATCGGGCTTTTACTGACGCAGGCGATCATCACCCAGAAGGACTGGGAAGAGGTGAGCTATTACATCGTGCTGGTGATCCTGATGGTGATCGCGATGGACTGGTTCTCGGGCTGGCTGCGCGGCAAGCTGATCGGGCGCAAGGCGTGATGGTACGCCTGTCGCCTAACGAACCGTTTATCCATCCCGAGTGCGATATCACCGACAGCACGTTCGGAGCCTATGTCGAAATCGGGCGCGGCAGCCGCGTCGCGCATTCGGTGTTTGACGATTACAGCTACTGTGATCGCTACGCCGACATCGCCAACGCACGGATCGGCAAATTCGTCAATATCGCCGCCTTATCCCGCATCGGTGCGTCAGACCATCCGCTGCATACCGCCACGTGTCACCATTTCCTCTATCGCTCGGACGATTATTGGGATGATGCCGCGCGTGATGAAGCGTTTTTCGCCCACCGCAAATCCCGCATCACCCATATCGGCCACGATACCTGGATTGGCGCAGGTGCGATGGTGAAACCCGAAGTCACGCTGGGTCATGGGGCGGTTGTCGCGGCCGGGGCGGTCGTGACAAAAGACGCGGACCCTTACACCATCGTCTCCGGCACCCCCGCCACGCCCCTGCGTTTGCGCCAACCACGCGAGATCGCGGACCGGCTCATCGCGCTGGCTTGGTGGGACTGGCCCCATGCGACGTTGCGCATGGCGCTGGACGATTTCCGGTCACTGACGGCAGAGGCCTTTTTGGAACGGTATGAAGAGTAGGGCCCGTCACTATCTTATGTTACCGGCCTAAAAGGCGTCGGTTTGAGCCCGTGAGGCCCCAGCGCTGCATTCGCCAGCACAGACTGGTATTATGCTCGACCGGGTAAGAGACGCTGCGGAGTAAAGCGTTTCGCCTTCAATCTGAGACATCAGCGACAGGTGAAACGCGGGCAACGCCTGTATGTCACGCTGCGTTTGGCGGCAATCCGCGATTCAGGTTTTTCGCGAAACGCGTCAGGCCCAAAAACATTAAAAACAAAACAGAACTTCGCCATTCGACACCTCGATGCCGTTCACCCCCGCCAAGCGGACCTCATGCAATGTTCCGATTACCCCTCCAACGTCAGCGTCACACGATCCCCTGCGAACCATGTCCTGCCATATTCCACCGGCTCACCTGTCCCGGCCACGTTGACCCCTGAGGATCGAAGCAGCGGGTCGCCCTCGGTCACTTGCAGGTGAAGCGCTTGAGTGGCCGTCGCGCGCACCGCTGTCAGGCGGGTGGAGGCGCGGGTGTAGTCGGGCACACCCACCGCGCTCAGCGCCTCTGTCACGCTGCTCGTCTCTGATAAAGCAGAGGCGATGCCAGTAAGGCGCGCAAGTGGAAACAGGCTCTCGAACACGGCAATTGGCTGACCATCAGCGAGGGAAAGCCCATGATAAGCAAAGACCGGATCGCCGGGTGCAAGGTCCAGTGCCTTGGCCTCTCCTGTCGTCGCGGCGCGCTCTTCCAAAGCCAAAACGCGCTTCTCGGGACGGCGGCCTGCGGCGATCAGGTTTTCATGAAACCGCACGCGCCTGCCAATGGCATAGTCGGTGGGCGTGCCAGCCACAAAAGCCCCCGCCCCACGGCGCGTTCGGATCAGCCCCTCTTCAACAAGGGCAGACACACCATGGCGCACAGTGTGGCGATTCACCCCGAAGCGCTCCGCCAGCGCGGCTTCGGTCGGCAGCTTGTCGCCAGGCACATAGCGCCCCTCGGCCAGATCACTGCGCAGGGCATCCGCGATGGCCTTCCAAATCGGTGTTTTACCAGAGGTTTCACGCAAGTTTCACAAATCTCCACTGTCCCCAGCAGACATTTCTGCTAAGATATGTATAGTTGTATAGTAATTGGAAAAGTTGTCGAGATGAAAGACGCGTCCGGCGAAAGAAATCCCCGCAAGGCTTGGATGAGCCTGCTGGCCAAGGCCCCCGAGGGACGGGTGGCCGCGCTGCTGGATGCGGCCATGACCCGCCCCGCGTTCACATGGCTGCGCGCACCCGAAATCGGCAGCGCCATGGTGCGCGCCCGTGCAGGCGGAACCGGCGCACCGTTCAATCTGGGCGAGACGACGGTCACACGCTGTGCGCTGACACTGAAAAGCGGCGAAGTCGGCCATGCCTATATCCAAGGCAGACGCAAGACCGATGCCGAGGCGGCCGCGCTACTTGACGCGCTGATGCAAACGGAGGCCGCGGACATGCTGCGCGCAACTGTGTTGGGCCCGCTTGAGGACGAACTGGCGGCCACGAAAGCGGCGCGCGCAGCCAAGGCGGCGGCGACGAAGGTCGATTTCTTCACCATGGTCCGAGGAGAGGATTGATGCAGGCAGACACGCTTTCCGGCGGCTTTGCAGATCCGGCGATCCAATCGGCATATGCCTTTCGCAGCGTGATGGAGGCAATGGCGCGTCCCGGCACTCTCCACGACATTGCCGGCGCAGAACCACCTGCGCCACTGTCCCCCGCGGCGGGCGCGGTCCTGTTGACGCTCTGCGACACGGAAACGCCGGTTTGTCTGGCAGGTGCTGTGAATTGCGACGCCGTTCGTGCATGGCTCGCCTTTCACACCGGCGCACCGCAGACGGGCCCGTCGCATTGCATGTTCGCAGTTGGCACATGGGAGGCGCTCGCGCCCCTGTCGTCCTACCCTATCGGCACCTCTGATTACCCGGACCGCTCTTCCACACTCATCGTCGAATGCCCGAAACTTGTCGCATCCGGCATGACGCTAAGTGGCCCCGGCATCAAGGAAAACGCGGCCTTGTTGTTGCCGGAAACGCAGGCTTTTGCAACCAACCGCGGGCTCTTCCCGCTGGGTCTCGACTTCATCTTCACCAGCGGCAGCCAACTCGCGGCGCTGCCCAGAACAACGGAAGTGTGCTGATGTATGTTGCTGTCAAAGGCGGAGAGCGGGCCATTGAAAACGCCCATGCCTGGCTAGCCGAAGAGCGCCGCGGAGATACGGAAGTTACCGAACTGAGCGTCGCGCAGATCCGCGAACAACTAAGCCTCGCGGTCAATCGCGTCATGGCCGAAGGCTCGCTCTATGATCCGGACCTCGCGGCGCTGGCGATCAAGCAGGCGCGCGGCGACCTGATCGAGGCGATCTTCCTGATCCGCGCCTACCGCACCACATTGCCCCGTTTCGGGTCGTCCGAACCGGTCGACACCGGGGCCATGGCTTGTGATCGTCGGATTTCGGCCACCTTCAAAGACCTGCCGGGCGGACAGGTGTTGGGGCCGACCTTTGATTACACGCACCGTTTGCTGGATTTCAAGCTAGCGGCGGACGGGGACATTCCCGAAGCGCCTATGCGCGAGGCGGAGCCGGGCGATGTCCCGCATGTTACGGACTTTCTCAACCGCGAGGGCCTGATCGAGGAGGCCCCGCAAGACGACACTCCACCACCGGACCTGACCCGCGAACCGCTGGAGATGCCCGCCAACCGCGCCCTGCGCCTGCAATCTCTGGCCCGCGCCGATGAGGGGTTCACTCTCGGCCTCGCCTATTCCACACAGCGCGGATACGCCCGCAATCACGCCTTTGTAGGCGAGTTGCGCATTGGCACAGTGCCGGTGGAAATGGAGATCCCGGAGTTGGGATTCTCCATCGAGATCGGCGACGTGACGCTGACCGAATGTGAAACCGTCAATCAGTTCAAAGGCTCCAAGACAGAGCCGCCGCAATTCACGCGCGGCTATGGGTTGGTCTTTGGACAGAGCGAGCGCAAGGCAATATCCATGGCTCTTGTCGAACGCGCATTGCGGTGGGAAGAACTGGGAGAGGATTTCGAGGGCGCCCCCGCGCAGGACGCCGAATTTGTTCTTTATCACGCGGACAACATTCAGGCGACGGGCTTTCTCGAACATATCAAACTGCCCCACTACGTCGATTTCCAGTCCGAGCTGGAACTGATCCGCAAGCTGCGCCACGAGGCGGGCGCCGATCAGGGTCAGGAGGCAGCGGAATGAGCGACTACAACTTCGCCTATCTCGACGAACAGACCAAGCGGATGATCCGGCGCGCCATCCTCAAGGGGCTGGCCATCCCGGGCTATCAGGTGCCGTTCGCCAGCCGTGAGATGCCCATGCCCTACGGCTGGGGCACCGGAGGTGTGCAGGTCTCCGCGGCGGTGCTGACGCCGGACGACACCTTCAAGGTGATCGATCAGGGCGCGGATGACACGACCAACGCGGTCTCGATTCGCAGCTTCTTTGAGCGCACCGCAGGGGTGGAGACAACCACCGCGACCACGAAGGCCTCTGTCATCCAGACCCGCCACCGCATCCCCGAGGCCCCCCTGAGCGAGGGTCAGATTCTCGTCTATCAGGTGCCCATCCCCGAGCCGCTTCGCTTTCTGGAGCCGCGCGAAAGTGAAACGCGCAAGATGCATGAGCTGGAGGAATACGGGCTGATGCATGTGAAACTCTACGAGGATATCAGTCGTCACGGACATATCGCGACCTCATATGCCTATCCGGTCAAGGTGGAAGGGCGCTACGTGATGGACCCGTCGCCCATCCCGAAATTCGACAACCCGAAACTTGGCGGCATGGCGGCGATCCAACTCTTTGGCGCGGGCCGGGAACAACGCATCTATGCGCTGCCGCCCTATACCCGGGTGATCAGCCTTGATTTCGAAGACCACCCGTTCGAGCCGTCCAAGGCCGATCATCCTTGCGGCATGTGCGGGGCCGAGGACAGCTATCTAGACGAAGTGATCGTGGACGACGCGGGCGGGCGGATGTTCGTCTGTTCCGACACCGATTATTGCGAGGCGCGACAGGCGTCGGGCTTCAAGGGAAATGACGCGGCATGACACCTTTGCTTTCTGTTCAGGGCATCACCAAACGCTATGGCACGCATATCGGCTGCGCGGATGTCTCCTTTGACCTCTACCCGGGCGAAGTGATGGGGATTGTCGGGGAGTCGGGTTCGGGCAAATCCACCTTGCTCAACTGTATGGCCGGACACCTAAGCCCGGATGCGGGACGCGTGGTCTTTGATACGCGCACGGACGGCCCTCGCGACACGGTCACCATGTCCGAGCCGGAACGCCGAATGCTCAGCCGCACCGACTGGGCCTTTGTCCATCAGCACGCCCGCGACGGCCTGCGCATGGGCGTCTCTGCGGGTGGCAATGTCGGCGAGCGGTTGATGGCCATCGGGGCGCGCCACTATGGCGATATCCGGGGCAAGGCAACCGATTGGCTCGCGCGAGTAGAGATTGACGAAACTCGCGTCGATGACCGCCCGACAACCTTTTCCGGCGGCATGCAGCAACGCTTGCAAATCGCCCGCAATCTGGTGACCGGGCCGCGGCTGGTGTTCATGGATGAGCCCACGGGCGGTTTGGACGTATCCGTGCAGGCACGCCTGCTGGACCTGCTGCGCGGGTTGGTGCGCGATATGGGGCTGTCGGCGATCATCGTAACTCATGACCTTGCCGTGGTCCGCCTGCTGGCGGACCGGCTGATGGTGATGAAATCGGGCCGCGTGGTCGAGGCGGGGCTGACCGATCAGGTGCTCGACGACCCTCAGCACGCCTATAGCCAACTTCTTGTCAGTTCCGTTTTGCAAGTGTGAGCCATGATCGAACTTAACAACGTCTCAAAAACCTTCACCCTGCACAATCAGGGCGGCGCCGTGATCGAGGTTATCAGCGATGTGTCCTTTGCGGTCGCCAAAGGCGAATGCGTGGCGCTGACCGGCGCCTCGGGGGCCGGCAAATCGACGCTGATGCGGATGATCTATGGTAACTACCTCACACAGTCCGGCGAAATCCGCATAGGCGACGTGGACCTTGTGCAGGCCGAACCGCGTGATGTGATCGCCTTGCGACGCGACGTATTGGGCTATGTCAGTCAGTTCCTGCGCGTCGTTCCGAGGGTTCCAACGGTGGATGTGGTCGCCGAGCCGCTTCGCGGTGTCGGCGTCAGCGCCACTGAGGCTGAAGGCCGGGCCAAGGCACTGCTGAGCCGGCTTAACATTCCTGAACGGCTTTGGGGCCTCTCGCCCACCACCTTTTCAGGCGGGGAACAGCAGCGCGTGAACATCGCCCGCGGCTTTGCCCACACCTATCCCGCCATGCTGCTGGACGAACCCACAGCCAGCCTTGACGCGGCAAACCGCGAGGTGGTCTTGGAGCTTATCAATGAGGCGAAGGCGCGCGGGGCCGCGATCATCGGGATATTTCATGACAGCTCGGCGCGCGCGCGCGTCTGTGACCGGGACATCGACGTCAGCCGCTTCACGCCCGGGATGGTCGCATGACACAAGGGCGCCTCATCGCAGTGGTCGGCCCTTCGGGCGTGGGCAAGGACAGCGTGATCGCAGGTATCCATGACGCAAACCCCGCCATGCATCTGGTCCGCCGCGTCATCACCCGCGCGCCAGAGCTTGGCGGAGAGGATTACGATGCGGTGTCGGTTTCCGAATTCGAGGCCATGATACAAAACGGCGCTTTCACAGTGCATTGGGGGGCCCATGGGCTTCACTATGGCGTGCCAGTAACCGTAAAGTATCAACTGAACAAAGGCACCGATTGCCTCGTGAACTTCTCGCGCCAGGCTCTGACAAAAGCGGCGAATGTCTTTCCCCGCTTGTTGGTTTTGAACATCACGGCCAAGCCCGAAACGCTGGCCCGCCGTCTCGCTGAACGGGGGCGCGAAACCGAGGACGAGATTGTCGGGCGGCTGGCACAGGCGGACAAACCGCTGCCGGACGGGCTGAATGTGATCCATCTCTCCAACGATGGTCCGCTATCTGAGACACTTGCCCGGGCCACCGCGCTCCTGTCGTCATTGGACAGATCATGTGAGGTATCCGAAACACGCGCCTCCGCTGCGCCCGTCGCCGCGCACAGAAAGACACCACAATGACCGCCTTACACGATACCAACCGCCTGCACACTGGGGCCGGTCACGCGCCGCGGGATGACCTCTGCCTGGCCAATGCGCGGTTGGTGCTCCCGGATCAGGTGATCACGGGCGCGGTGACCATCGAGGCGGGCGTGATCAGCGGGATTACCGAAGGCGATCGGGTCACCGAGGGCGCGATTGATTGCACCGGCGATTTCGTCCTTCCGGGCCTGATCGAACTGCACACCGACAATGTCGAGCGCCATATCGAGCCGCGCCCCAAGGTTGATTGGCCGCATCTGCCCGCCCTGATCGCCCATGATGCCGAACTGGCCTCGACCGGCATCACCACCGTCTTTGACGCGATGCGCGCGGGCTCCATTCATGACAGCAAGGCGCGGTATGTCGACTATGCCCGCAAACTGGTGGATGAGTTGTTGGCCGCACGGGCCCAAGGACTGTTCAAAATAAGCCACTTCCTACATTTGCGGGCCGAGATCTGCTCGGAGACTCTGCTGGACGAGTTGGCCGCCTTCGGACCCAAAGACCGCGTCGGCATCGTCAGCTTGATGGATCACACGCCGGGCCAACGTCAATTCCGCGATCTGACGGCGCTAAAGACCTATGTGGCCAAGAAGCGTGGCATGAATGACGCCGAGTTCGCCGAGCACGTGGACAACCTGCTCGGCCTTCAGAGGCGCTTCGGCACCAAGCACGAGCGCGGCGCGGTGGCCGAAGCTGCCCGCCTTGGTGCGGTGCTGGCCAGCCATGATGACACCACAGCCGAACATGTTGCCATATCGGCGCGAAACGGCGTCGGCTTCGCGGAGTTTCCAACCACGGTTGAGGCCGCCGAAGCCTGCCGCGCCCACGGCATTCCTGTCATGATGGGCGCCCCGAACCTTATCCGGGGCGGCTCACACTCCGGCAATGTCGCGGCAGAAACACTCGCGAGATCGGACCTTCTGGACATCGTTTCGTCGGATTACGTGCCGTCGGCTCTGCTTTTGTCGGCTTTCCACTTGGCCCGGATCTGGGATGACCTGCCCCGCGCCGTCGCCACCGTGACGACCACCCCCGCCAAGGCCGCGCGCCTGACGGATCGTGGCGCTCTGAAAACCGGCCTTCGTGGCGATGTCCTGCGTGTCCGCACATCGGGTCAAACCCCCTTGTTGCGCGGCGTTTGGAGCCAGGGCAGTAAAGTCAGCTAAGCCCATGCGGCCAACATCAGGCCCGTCCATGCCGGTGACGGAGATGCCAAGCTGCACGCCGACAAGACCCCCGACCACAGTCGCGGCTCTCACATCATCGGGCCGGCGGCGGACGATCTCGGTCACGACGTCCGCGCCCCGATGGACTTCCGCACCCCGCCAAAACCCTCACCCTCACCCGCATCCCACCGTCTCCGAAGCGGTGCGGGTGGAGATTGACGAGTGCAGTCGGCTCGGGAGTGGACGTGGTTCCAGTGGTCATCGCACTTGCAGCATTTTTCAAAGAGGGCGGGAGGGGGAGTTTGCTGCAGATGCGTCAGGTACTCATGAAAGTTGTGCAAGCGGACTTTCAGACGATCTTTGGAAAGGCCAAGCTGCCTCGTAAGTAAATGACGTCACTGCCCAACTCGCATTGCGCGTACAGGTCGCCTACACTAAGGTGCGCGATACACCGCCTCGCTAAGTCTTTGGAACGCAATAATTAATGCTTAACAGCTTTCTCACTGAAATAATGCTTCTAGCGGGTCTTGGGGTGCTGCTCGATAGCGTGTTCATTACCGAAAAGGAGCGGGAGAAGATCGCCGCTTACCTCGAAAGCGACACCGACGACCTTACTCTGTCGCAACGGTTTTCAAATTTCTTGGCGAGGGCGCATTCCGTAATTTTCGGGCGGTTCTTCTCGGCTCGACTATTCTCGCGCGAATTCTTCTTTTCCGCCGCTGTTATTTCCGTCTGCTCGTTTTGCCTCGTCCTCGGCACTCAAGTGTACCTGTTTCCAGAGCAGTTCTCGCAATTACGATACGACACCAAGCAGCTAGTGCTCTTTCTCGTTTTCATTCTTTTCAATATCTCCTTCGACTACGCGACGATCATCCAGACGAAAATCTTCATTGAGACCGCGCTGAAGGTGAACAGCATCTTCCGGGCGCTTGTTCTGATCGTCTCCGACCTGATCGTGACGATGAACACTTTCATCCTCAGTTACGCGCTCTTTGTGCTCATCGTTGTGCAGGCATTCGTCGCCTCCCCCGAACCCGCCAGCCTTATTGCCACAGACAGCACGCCTGACGCCGAGGTCGAGCCTCGGACTGACCGGCAGGCTTTCGATGGTCTCGAGGAGCGTGAGTTCGCAGAACGGCTTGTCTACTCAGGCAACCTGACTGCTGCTCTGCTTTCGCGGGATGATGAGCAAGAGGCGGACGACATCCTCTTGCCGTATCTCTCGACATTCGATCCGCGAATGGCCGAAACGAAGGTGTATGTGTTCACCAGCTTGGCCCGCCTGAACATCAGCGACATCGACGCTTCGGTGATAGAGGGCGAAGCGGAACGCGAGGCGTATTTCGCCGCCCTCGACGAGTTGAAGTCCGACCTCCAAAGGCAACTGGACGGAGAACCTGACGGCGAGACGGGACTGGTGAGGCTGAACTTCTCCATCGACGCCTCCGTATTCGGAGGAGGCTCGCTGTCCGGCGCATACACGGCGGCGTTTTTCCTGACAGACCAGCTTGAAGATGGCTTCCCTGCCTCAGTGGCCGGTCCGATGGAATTGCCCCAACTTTCGACGTTAATAAAGAACGCCGTTGCCGCGCCGACCTCGCAGCACGCAACGGTCCTCTGCTTCAAGGACGGACTGCCGACGGCGCGCTTCAAATTGACCCCAGCCACCGTGGAGGTTCTGGGGAAGTGCAGCGACTTTATGGTCGTCGATTTTTCTGGGCCAACCAGGTCGACGGGGACTTCGCGCTTGTCGGCAGGGACACCGATGGCTACCGGGTGCCGTTCACCACCCTGCTGATTACCAGCATACTTCCGACAGCATTCTTCTATCTGGCGATCATCCTTCTCGCCATCGTCGCGGTGTGCTTCTCAAAGGTTGTACGAGGAACGAGCCGCATCAAGAAGTTCTTTCTCCGCGCCCCCTTTGCGATCTCCGGTGCGCTGCTGGGGGCGGTCATGTCTCTCGTCGGCCTGATCTAGTTTCCGAACTATGCAGAAGCCTGATCAGGCATGCTTCTTCTTCGGGAACATCTGGACCACGTTGTCCGCTGCTTCGACCATCGCGCTGTCGGTGAGGTGGGCGTGGACGCTGCACGCCCGACCTCTGGTCGCACAAAGTCCTGTGTAAGATATTAATGGCCGCTTCGGTGAAGCTGTGATGCGGCGTGCGATCTGGCGGCCAAGGTCCGCTCCGCCCCGGGAGCGTCGTAAAGAGCCACCATGGTTCGCAGTCTCGCCCCCCTGCGCATTACCGCCCTCCATGCATACCCCCTCGACCGCCCCCTTCCCGCGTCTCTCAGCAGATGCTCCACGGCCTGCCAGAGCCGCAGCGCTTGTGGCAAAGCCCTCGAAACTTGGCAGGATATGGCGGTTCAGGGCCGCTTCGACGCCTGCAATGGCTGGAGTCGCAAGGCCAAAGGCCAGGGCCATGGTGGGCAACAGTCTCATAGGCTCTCCAAGTAACGGATCAGGGCCTCGCAGTCCTCGGGCGGCATCTCGACCACGCGGTTGCGGGCGGCTTCGGCCTCGCCACCGTGCCAGAGCACCGCCTCCAGCAGTGACCGGGCGCGACCGTCATGCAGGAAATAGGTATGACCCGACACGGTTTCCGTCATGCCGATCCCCCAGAGCGGCGCGGTGCGCCATTCGCGCCCCGAGGCGCGGCCCTCGGGCCGGTTGTCGGCCAGCCCCGGCCCCATGTCGTGCAGCAGCATGTCGGTATAGGGCCAGATCAGCTGAAAACTGGCCGGATCGTTGCCCTCCAGCCGGTGGGTGACATAGTTGGGGCGATGACAATCGGCGCAGCCGGTCTTGAAAAAGACCTCGCGCCCTCGCAGAACGTCTGGGTCGCCCACATCGCGCCGGGCCGGAACCGCAAGGGTCTGGCTGTAGAAGGTCACGAGGCCAAGGCCGACCTGGTCTATCTCGAACCCGCCCTGTTCCGCGTCGCCGCCATGCAGCGCGGCAGTGCAGTCGGTTTGCGCGTCGGTGCATTCGCCCGAGCCTGCGGTGTGGATCGGGTTGGAAATCCCGATATCGCCCGCAAAGGCACTTGCGGTTTGTTCCTGAATGGTCGGGTTTCCGGCCTTGTGGCCGAAGCGGCCCAGCATCGGCTGGTCATAAACGTCCGACCAGACGATCTGCGGGGTCCCGGAAATCCCGTCGCCATCCGCATCCTCCGGGTCGGCCCAGGCCAGAATATCCTCGGTGGGGATGGCCTCCAACAAGCCCATCCCGATCATCTGCGGCGCCACGCGGGGGCTGAGCATCGCGCCCGGGTGCAGGGGGCCATAGCCAAGGTCGGCGGCGGTATAGGTCGGCTCTCGCAGGGTGACGGTCTCGCCGCCCGAAAGGGCCACCTCCACCTCCTCATAGTCGATCTGAAGCCGGTATTCGGGGGCATGACCCGGCAGGCTGAAATCTTGCAACTGTGTGCCATAGGTAGGGTCAGGGGCCGTCGGATGGGTGCCAGCGATATAGGCTTCCATCGCCTCGGTATCGGCCTGCTGCGTCGGAACCGAGACACGCAGGAACATCGAAACGGCGCTGTCCTCGGGGCCTTCGGGCGGGTGGCCGCGGCCGTCCTTGAGGTGGCACCGCTGGCAGGAGCGCGCATTGTAAAGCGGCCCCAGCCCGTCGGAGGCCAGTGTCGAGGCCGGGGCCGAGACCCAGACCCGCTCGAACATCCCGTTACCCAGTCGGAAATCCATCTCCTGCTCGAACGTCAGGTTCTTGGCGGGTTGGGAAAAGGCATCGGCAGTATCGCGCGCGCGCACGGTCTGACCGCCTGCGGGGTTCTTCTCGAAGGCCCAGGCCGAGGTGAAATCCCTCGGCGGCGCGGTCACATCGGCAATGCGGACGCGCTCTTCGTCGGTGCGAGTGATAATGTCGAGATGATAGTCCTCGAGCCCGGCCCAGGGCGGCCCTGCGGCGTCTTGCGCCATGGCTGAAACGGCGAATGCCGCGACAAGCGGCAGCTGGGCAATTAAGATCTTGTGCATGGGGCTCACGCTCGGTGGCGGGGGCGCGACCGGACCGCGCCCCTCTTTCGTGGTTACTGGAACACGGCGCCGGGATTGTCGAGGCTGTCGGAGCCTTCGATCTCGATCCCACCGAGGTCCAGGGCTGCGACGACCCGCTCGATGGACCGGGTCTGGTCGATCAACCCGTTCACGCCGCCCATGATCAGCGCCTCGCCGCCGTCATTGCCACGCGCCAGCATCTCATCATAGGCAAAACCCGCTTCTGCGGCCGTCTTGATCTGACCCAGCTTCATGATAGCGTGGGTAAGACGGGTGCGCATCTCCTTGTCGAGCTCGGGGTTCTCCGCAGCCACCATATCGGACAGGGACGGGCCGCTGACCGTGGTGCCGTCGGTGCGCACATAGCGGCCGAGATAGATGCTCTGGATGCCGATGCCGTTGTAGTAATGGTCGTTGTGGGTGTTGTCGGCAAAGCAGGACTGTTCTTCCTCCGGGTCGTTCAGCATCAGGCCGAGGCGCATCCGCTCTCCGGCCGTCTCGCCGTAGGACAGGCTGCCCATGCCCGTGAGGATCGCCGTCAGCCCGGCCTGTTCGTCGGTCATGAGGTTCTCGCGGGCATCGCCGCCTTCGGTCCATTGCGCGGTTATCCACTCCAGGTCCGAGATCAAAAGATCCGTCGCCGCGGAAAGATATTCGGCCCGGCGGTCACAATTGCCGTTCGTGCAATCCTCGCCCTGCGCATAGTCGGTCCAAGGGCGGTTGCCCGCGCCATCGCCATGGCCGTTCAGATCCTGCCCCCAGAGCAGGAACTCGATGGCGTGATAGCCGGTGGCCACGTTCGCCTCGATCCCGTCCGCCTCGTGCAGCTTTTCTTCCAGAAGCGCCGGGGTAATCTCGGTCGCGTCGATCTCCTCGCCCGACAGGGTGAAACTCGGGTTGGCGATCACGTTCAGCGCGGCCAGCTGGTTGGCGTCGGTCGGACCGCCATAGGCGCCATCGACATAGTCGATCAGGCCCTCGTCCAGCGGCCAGGCGTTTACCTTACCTTCCCAGTCGTCGACGATCGGATTGCCGAAGCGGTAAACCTCGGTCTGCTGGTAGGGCACGCGCGCCTCCAGCCAGGCTTCGCGGGCGGCGGCCATCGCATCGGCCGAAGGGCTGTCGATCAGGGCGTTGACCGCCTCTTGCAGTACGCGGGCCGCGTCAAGGCTGTCGCCGTAGTTCGCTTCTGCGATATCGGCGTAGGTGTTAAGCACCTCGGTGGCAGTCTGCGCCTGCGCGGTGCCAGCCAGAGCTGTCGCCACGGCGGTGGTGGTCAATACGGTGCGGAGCATCTCTCTGTCCTGTTCTGTGGTCTAAATTCGCGTGGATCGACAGGACCAAGTGCCCCGGTTCCGCCACACGATCCAACAGCCGCTCGACGGACAGATCTGGCCAGGCCACGCCATCGAAAGCCCGCTGCAGCAGCTCGCACCGACGGATGTCACCGGTCTCCGAAAGCCTGTCAGTCATCCTGCATCCTGCCTGAATCGGTCACGCTCGCCAGAAGGCTGACGGAAATAGTCGGAAATAGCAATACCTGAGTTTTGGCGCGGATATTAGCCCGCATTCGTCTTTTTTTGTCGCTGAGAATGCCATGCGACCCAAAGCCAAAGAGCCGCTAAGGCGAGCCACGTTGCAGCGTCGGATGCCGGCACCGAGTGCCGCGCAAAAGCCGTCCGTGAAGATGGCCCAGTTCTTTAGATCTCGATCACTTCGGCGATAGCCAACGCATCTTCAAGCTCAACACCCAGATACCTGACCGTGGCTGCATGTCACAGGATGCTGCGCTGCACCTGAGGTCTGCTTAGAGCCCAGTATGACCAGCGCTACGGCTATCTAAGTTCGCGCGTGCGGCCCCCACCGGAGGAGTGCCCTTTGCATTTCGTGGTGCAGCTTCAGGCCAGACTCCTTGTGAACGTGACGTCATATCCCATTTTGGTTTCCGAGGAAATCTTCGGGACTCGTCTATCCTGGAAGTCTGCTTGGCGGACAAAGCTGCCGATGGACGAAGGACCGCTTTCGGGGGCTCGTTCAGAGTTCGTGATTTTTGCACGCTCTAGCATGAACTCAAAGAGCCGGGACCGACGCGAACGTCGCGTTCAGGCGGCCAGAATGCCAAGGCTGGATTGACTAGACATACTGGTGACGGCTAGCCTTACCAAGTTGGCACAATTTCTCGATGTTACGCAGGGAAAAACGATCTTCATGAAAAGGGACGTCCTGTTCATTCATGGCTGGTGGGCTTCTGATTGGGTCTGGTCCCAGGTTGCGGATCAGTTTTTATCGGCGGGTTTCAATGCGCATGTCGTCACACTTCCTGGTCCAGAAAGCGATCGGTCAAGATTTTCCGACAATCTGGAATACGCACTCGAGGCCGCTCGATCGCTCGGCAATCCGATCCTTGTAGGACACAGTGCTGGAGGTCTTCTGGCAATGAAGATGTGTGAAACCATCAGTCCACCGGCCTGCATCGCCATCACGCCTGCGGCTCCGGCAGGCGTGATGCCGCGTCCAAGTTGGCTGTTGCTTCGGTTTTTGGTCGCGGCGTTGCCGTCGATCGCGTTTGGCCGCGAGTTTCTTCCGCGCTCGCTGCTACGCCAGATCGACCTCAATCTCCTCTCGGCGGCGGAACAGGATGATATCCTTGAGAAGATGCGTCCGGTTTCGGCGTCTCAGGTCCGCATGATCGTACCCTCGCTGATCGGTGTTGACCGCAGCCGGATTCACTCACCGTTGCTGATCGTGGGTGCTTCCGAGGATCGTTTGACACCGGCGGCGCAAACCCGAGCTATTGCTCGCCGTTATGGTGCTGACTATCGGGAGTATCCGAACGCAGCGCACTATATCCTTCGCGAACCAGCCTGGTCTGATATGACGTCCGACGTGATCGATTGGCTCAATGAGCAACAGACCGGATCATTGCAGCAGCTTCAGGCCCAGTAGTCGCGGCAGCGGCGGCATCTCGTGATTTCTGCACGCACTTTGAAGTCGTTTCGGATCAACCCATCAAACCGCGACAGGTCCATTATGCTGCTGAGCAAGAATGAAACAAGCCGGATCAAACAACTTAATCGATCACGGATCACCAAAGACCGGATAGCCGATGCTGGCATCGAACTCATGAGCCAACCGGACGCGCAGAAATCTTGATTTTGCACGCCAACTTGGAGGAAGAAGACCTTCGCCGCATACTGCCGAATGAGCAATTTGGGCTCAAAGCGGCCGTCGCGTTCCGAGCCCTAGCATAGCTCACCTGTACCGCGAAATGCAAAGGTTCCCCCACCGGAGGAGTGCCTCTTCCGACGGTTCGATACAACAAGATGAAGGTCAGTTCCCGGACTCCTTGGAGATTTTGGTCTGGCGGTTGCTTTCTAATGGCATGGACTGACTTTCGAGACTTTCAAGCATCGGGTCGCTGCAAGAAGATGTTTGAAATATCATAAATAATCTTCTAGATATCTCTTATAACATTTCAGATAGGCACTATGATCACAGGCCCACAGATGCGTGCGGCGCGCGCCCTTCTCGGCATTGACCAGAAGACACTGGCCCAACTGGCGGGACTTTCCGTCCCGACGATCCAGCGCATGGAGGCCGGCAGCGGCAATGTGCGCGGCGTCGTGGACAGCTTGACCAAGGTCGTCGCGGCACTCGAGCGCGCTGGCATCGAACTGATCGGAGAAGGCTCCGTCAGCACGGCAAGCGGGCGCGGTGTGCGTCTGAAAGCTCCTCCACCAGAACCCTGATCCCTCTACCCGCGACGGCGACCGCCGACACCAAGCCGACGATCCCGCCGCTTCCTTCCCTAAGGTGCGGCCACATATGAAAGACATGACAACCGGGCAGAGCGACGCCCCCAGGTTCTCCGAACTGTTCAGCCCCAAGCTCGTCAGCGTCCTGCGCGAAGGCTATGGCCCGGTGCAGTTACGAGCCGATGCGATTGCCGGACTGACCGTGGCCATCGTTGCGCTGCCGCTCTCGATGGCCATCGCCATAGCCTCGGGCGCGAGCCCGGCACAGGGGCTCTACACAGCCATTGTCGGTGGCTTCCTGGTCTCGCTGCTGGGTGGATCGCGGTTCCAGGTCGGTGGGCCGGCCGGTGCCTTCATCGTGCTGGTTGCCGCGACCGTGGCCGAGCATGGGATGGAAGGGCTGATCCTCGCCACCTTCCTCTCAGGGCTGATGATGGCCGCCGCCGGCTTCCTGAGGCTTGGCGCCTTCATCAAGTTCATCCCCTATCCGGTCACTGTCGGCTTCACCGCCGGGATCGCTGTGATCATCTTCGCCAGCCAGGTGAGAGAGATCTTCGGCCTGGCACTGGAGAATGAACCGGGCGACCTGCTGGCAAAAGTCCCGGCTCTCTGGGGCGCACGAGCGAGCCTGACGCCAGCTGCTTTCGGCGTTTCCGCTGCGACGGTCGCCGTTATCCTTGGTCTGCGACGCTGGCGCCCGCACTGGCCGGGAATGCTGGTCGCCGTCGGGTTTGCCGCCGCCGCGACTGCCATGCTCTCGTTGCCGGTGCAGACCATTGGAACAAGATTCGGCGGCATCCCGTCGACACTTCCGGCGCCCAGCCTGCCTACGCTCTCGATGGAGACCATCCTCGCGGTCCTGCCGGCCGCGATCTCCTTCACCTTGCTGGGTGCCATCGAGTCGTTGCTGTCTGCCGTCGTAGCGGACGGCATGACCGGCCGCCGCCACCGGTCGAATTGCGAACTCGTGGCACAGGGTGCGGCTAACATCGGATCGTCCCTCTTCGGCGGCATCTGCGTGACCGGAACGATCGCGCGGACCGCGACCAATGTCCGATCCGGCGCGCATGGCCCGGTGGCTGGCATGCTGCACGCCGCGTTCCTGCTCCTGTTCATGCTGGTCGCCGCGCCGCTCGCCTCATACATCCCGCTGGCCGCGCTCGCCGGCGTGCTGGCCGTCGTTGCCTGGAACATGATCGAGAAAACGGCCATCACGATCCTTATCCGCTCGGGATGGGGGGAGGCGACGGTACTGGGCGTCACTTTCTTCCTGACCATTTTCCGCGATCTGACCGAGGCCATCATGGTCGGGTTCGCCCTTGGCTCGGTCCTCTTCATTCATCGCATGAGCCGCACGACAGATGTTGAGGCAGACAGCGCATTCGTAGGTCGCGACGAGGCCGATACCGCCCACCCGCGCGGCGACTACGATGAA
This sequence comes from Roseovarius sp. E0-M6, assembly GCF_037083845.1. Lineage (NCBI taxonomy): Bacteria > Pseudomonadati > Pseudomonadota > Alphaproteobacteria > Rhodobacterales > Roseobacteraceae > Roseovarius > Roseovarius sp. E0-M6. The sequence goes on from NZ_JBAPLA010000002.1 coordinate 22,506, forward strand.
GAGCAGGCCCAGAACCCCGACCTCGTCATCTATCGGATCACCGGTGCGCTGTTCTTTGGCGCGACCGCCTCCATCGGCTCCGTGCTCGATCGGATTCAGGATACCCATAGGGCGCTGATCGTCGATTTCTCGTCCGTGCCTTTCCTCGATTCGACCGGCGCCCACATGATCGAGGGGCTGGCCCACAAGGCGCACAAGCGGGGTGTCGCGCTGTGGTTAACTGGGGCAAGCCGGGAGATCCAGCGTGTCTTCGCCACCCACGGTCTGGAGCCCCCGGTGGTCCACTACGCCACAACTGTAGACGAGGCCGTTGCGGAGGTGCGCGATGCCGCCGCCACTCAGCGGGAGGTGGCCTGATGCCCGAAACCGGCAGGGGAGCACGTCGACCGGCACGGCGCCGGAACGGCCCGGCCGAGGCCCGGTGGCGCTATGTTCTGAAGGCTCTCGTGCGCCCGCGAACCCAGGCGGAGTTGCGGGATGCGCTCGGGATGAGCAACAGCGGGATCCTCCATCTTCTGCGGCGGATGGAGCGCGACGGACTGGTTCGCCCCGCCGAACGGGTCGCGTGGACACGGATTTGGGAGCGCGTGGTCACGTCGACAACGGGTAGACGTCGATGAGGCCAGAAGCTGAGCTTTGCCCGGCTGAGAACATTGGCTCGCTATGCACTATCCGGCACTACGGGCTCGGACGGGAGATACGGTCATCCCACAGGTCAGGGCTCGCGCGGGGTTCGCGATGAGTATGGCCGCATTGAACTGGGGAGCGGTCATTCGAGAGGCCTCGTTTGAATGTCTCCTTCGGGCCGACTTCTACGGCAACTTGTCCGAGCTGGAGGCTTGGGTGCCGCGGTGCCGCATGACACCTCTGAGACCGACGTCCCGAATGCCGCGTCATGCTCAGACGACGGCACGGCACAAGACGCCGCCGCGACATGGCCACAGAGGCCGGAATAGGGGGCCTGGAAGTAGGCAACGCAGTCGATCGATAGGACAAGTCAATGACGCCCTGGATCAATAGACAAACGCGATCGGATCACTCTTCCGCGTCAAGCCAGGTTTGAAACCGGCGCTGGCGCAGTTCTTCGGTGTTCGCGTACCAACTGCTGTCCTGAACGAGCGCCCGGCCACCATGCTGAGGAGCGTTCGGCAGGTAGGCGCGCATTGGCACGCCCGTATCCGGGTTGAGACCGATCCGGTCGAAGGCGGACCGGCGGGTCGGACCATAGGGGATACGGGCGGCGAAGCGCGCCATGCTGGCCGCCTCGGTGGCGTGGGTGATGAATTCTCGGGCGGCATCGGGCGCATCGGGCGCGGCGGCAATCGCCCAGACCTCGATGCCGATTATGCGGCCATCCCAGACGATATCGATGGGAACCCGGCCGTTTTGTGCCATGTCGAAGAACCGGCCGTTGAAGCCGGCCGCCATGACAGCCCGGCCATCGCGCAGCATCTCGGCGGGTTCGGCCGGGTCGTCCCACCAGACGATGTCGTCCCGGATGGTATCGAGCTTGCGGAACGCCAGCCGCAGCCCGCGATCGGTGCTCAGAAGGCCATAGACCTGTTCGGGGGGCACGCCCTCGGCCAGCAGGGCCCATTCGAGAATGCCATCCGGACTGCGCTGAATCGCGCGCGGACCGGGAAACCGCGTCGTGTCGAAGAAATCCTCGATGCGTGTCGGCTTGACCCCCGGAAATGCGCGGTCATCGAATGCCATCACGCGGGCATAGGCGTTCTGCGGCACGGCGCACCGGTCCGGGCCGACCGGTGTGAAATCCTGTAGCGCCTCCGGAGAGAAGAGCGCGCGCGAGTCGATCTCCAGCAAAAGGCCGCGCGCGCAGGCGACGCGAGCTTGGTCGGCCAGCATATCGATCACGTCCCAGCCCTCGGCCGGTCCGCGCTCGGCCAGGGCGGTCCAGGTTCCATCGTAGACGTCCACCTCGATATCGTGACCGCTGTTCTCTGCGAAGGGCGCGATGATGGCCTGTCGTTGCGCGGCCTCATAGGCCCCGCCCCATGACACGATCGTCAACTCGTCCGCGGCCAAAGGGGCCGCGCTCAGCGCACAGGCCAAACAGAGATCAGATAGACGCATTCTCTTCCTTTCGCAGACGCGCCGATTCATCGAGCCAGGCCGAAATGAGATCCGCCTCCGATACCGCGCCAAGGTATTTCCCGCTTTCGCCCGACACGACGGGCACCGCATCACCGACGAAACCACGCAGGCGCTCCATCGCTTCAGCAAGATCGGTGGTATCTTGAAAGATCAACCTGGCCGCTACGGTGCCTGCCTCGACATCGCCGATATCGCCATGGGCGGCGGGCGTGAATACGCCGAGCAGTGCGCCGTCCCGGTCCAGAACGAAAGCTTCGCGCCATCCGTGCTCATGCAAACGGGTCGTCACATCTGACGGTGTATCATCCTCAGTGGCAGTCACCGCATGGGCTTGCAGGTAGTCAGCAACCTTCAGCGCCGCGAGATGCGCGTGATCCCGCCCCTGCGAGAAATCGATGCCGCGGCGGGCCAGTTGCACGTCGAACAGGGACCGGCCGAAAGCGCGATGCGACACAAGGTTGGAAAACACGACGGCGACCATCGCAGCGATGGTGACATCGTAATTTCGGGTCAATTCGAACACGATCAGGATGCAGGTCAACGGCGCCCCGATCACCGCACTGGCAAACCCCATCATGCCACAGATCGCATAGATCGCCGCACCGGAACTTGGCACGCCCGCAACACCCGACGCCATGGTCCAGAAGAACACGCCGATCAGGCTCCCGATCAGAAGGGACGGGCTGAACGCGCCACCTGAGAAGCCAGCGCCGATGCAGAGCGCGGTCAGCACGGTCTTGGCGACGATCAACACGATCACTTCGCCCAACCCGAAGGCACCGTCGATGGTGGCGAAGCGCAATGTCGATGTGCCGATGCCCAGCACATCCGGCAGGGCCAACGCCGTCAGACCGACCGCGAGGCCCGCCATGGCGGTGCGCAACTCGGGCCGCTTGATCCACCGTGCCAGCGAGGGTCCGATTGCCATAAGCAGGTGCATGAAGACGATGGCCCCCAATGCCACGAGAAGACCCAGAGCCGCGACAAGAGCGAATTCAAAGCCATGTGCGATGCCGGGAGACTCGATCCGGAACAAGGCGGGCCGCTCGAAGATCACATTGGCGACGACATAGCCAGTGACCGACGCGACCGTCACCGGCGCAAAGGCGCGGGTGGCGTAATGGCGCAAGACGACCTCATGCGCGAAGAGAACACCCGCAATCGGAGCGTTGAACGCAGTCGATATCGCGGCAGCCACGCCGCAGCCAATCGCGATACTGGCCAGATTCGGCACGCCGAGGCGCAGACGCCGCGCAAAGCCGCCGAAGATCGCGCCGAGATAGACCATCGGCCCGTACTGGCCAACCGAGGCGCCCGCGCCCAGCGACAGAGCGGCGGTTCCGGTCGAGATCAAGCCGCTGCGAAGGCCCGGAAGCGGTTTGTGGAACTGCACGGCCTCGATCACGTCCGGCGGGCCCAGCGGCCGCCCGGCCGGTGACAGGTGACGATGCACCAGCCCCACGATGAGCCCGCCCAACGTCGGCACAAGGACCGTGACCGTGGCCACGAGCCAGGGAAGGCTTTCCCATTGCACCCGCGCCTTGGGGGCGACCAACAGACCGGTGTTCAGCAGCGCAACCAGCTCAACCAATGCGACGGCCGCCAGCGAGGCCGCACCCCCGACGACAAGGGCAATTCCGGTAAGAACGAGCACGCGCCATAGCAGCGGCGCCGTTTCGGTGTTTGGGTCTGCGATCATCCAGAGTGAGGTTGACCCAGTTGAGAGAACGACGCAAGGCCGCCCAAAATCGTTATGAATGCCGACGGTGCGACCGTCCGGAAAGGTCAATGGCCATCATCGAAACAAGAAACCCCAGCGATTGCACCACCGATGGACGTAGGCATAGGCCAAAGCCAGGAAAATGCACCTGCAGCGAAAGTCCGGTCTGACGGAACGCACCGCAGCGGAGCGAAGGCACGGTATATGTCCGCAAAGGGCCGAAAGCGGAAGTTTTCCGCGCATCGCACCGACGGCAGCAATGCGCAGGGAGCGGGGTTTGCAAAGTCGAGCCTACTTTCCGAAAGCCGCCATCTAAGTCAAGCGCAGAACATGACAAAGTCCGGGGAATCTTCGCAGAAATTTCTATGACTGACTGTGTTTATAGATTTTAATTTGCTCTAAGTCTGCGAACCTAGGCTTTTTGACTAAGAATCCTCCATTGAGAATTCTGATCTCTCTTTCGAAAAGCTCGGTAACGTCTCGAATATATTGTAGAGTTAATTTATAGAGATCAAAGGCTTTTTCTAAATCAGCATCTGTTCCTAAACTGTATCTGCGGCTTACATTTTCCCGCCAGCGAGGAAACTTCTTGAGGGAATTTCGATCGAGTGACGCTGACACGTCGCTTAAGTCATCATATAGCGCAAACAAGTCATGAGTCGGCAGAAACTCCCCGCGTTGCTGAATTGACAAGGACTTTAGAGCCCTTTCAAGTGCCATCTGCATAGACCAGATAGAAGACTGTATCGAACTGAAAGTATTGGCGACCAGGCTCTTGGCTGCGGCCTCCAGCTCGTCCAGAATGCCCTTTGAAAGGCTTGAAAATTCCGAGTTCGGGCTTTTGCAAGTATTAACGAAAACAGTAATCTGTCGCAAACAGGAAGCCACCTTCACCATATCGACCGCAAGAGCTTCAGTCTCTGCCTGAGTAAGTCTGTCAAGGTTAGGTGGATTTACCAACCACTTCTCTGGATTCTCGTCGTCGTCAATCTTTGACGGGAATGTCAACCAAGATGACTCGCCCTCGACCTCCGCTTTAGATTTGGTTTTGGGAACCTGAAACCCAGTTGGGATTCTTCGGATACGTATCGCTCCCGTTATTCCACTCGTTCCGTTGGTCCAAGCCTTGCCGTATGTATCTTCATACCATTCTCGAACATGATGATAGATTATGGCAAACCAAGGTTCCTCAATGGGATCCTCCTTGTTTCCATGAGAGACCTCTGCAATGAAATATTTGACGAATATCAATGCGGCGGAGAGCGGCCTAGTCTTCAGCGGGGCCTCCTCCTCAGCAAGGATCGGGTCAATTACCGCCATTGCATCAAAGATGTGTTTCTCTTGCTCAAGCATGTGCGCCCCAGATTAGACTTATCCTTCATGACTTCAACACAGCCGATGTCGATTTGAAAAGCGCTTTTGACTTTACCTCGCTTTCCGTCGGGTTCGCGTGTGCTCAACCAAATTCTTGGTCACCGAACATGCTGTTATCAAGGTCCGCTTCTGCCGCCGCAGTTAGAAGCGTTGATGACCGTTTCGGGCTGCGACCGGTCATCAGCTCCGCCTGGCGCTAATGACGGCTTCGGGCCGAAAGCGGCGTGAAGAGCCACCATGGTTCGCAGTCTCGCCCCCCGCATTACCGCTCTTTGTGTATAACGCCACGACCGCCCCCTTCCCGCGTCTCTCAGCAGATGCTCCACGGTCTGCAAAGGCCCCGGCACATCGGCGGCTTTGTTGTTTGTTGGGGGCCGAGACAGGCCGATATCACCGCTACAGAAGGGTTACCGAACGCTCGGTTTACCGGTCGGACGAGTCACTCAACACCGACATTACTACCGACGTGATACCGACGTAATACCGACGTCCGGTTCGGCGCGTTAACCTTTGCGGTCAGGCATCACCACATCGTCTCGGCGGCGCGGGTCTGCCAAGCGTCATCATAGGTCTTGCCACCTTCTTCGCCACCGGTCTGTTCAGCAAGGATATCGCCCACCGTGGGCAGGTCCGCGCTGTCGTTCCGGTGCCACAGGTCCGCCCGCATCGGGGCGCGGGCGCATTGGATGTAAATCTCTGAAATATCTATGACAATTACGGATTTCGGCGGCTTTACCCGGTCCGCAAAGCGGATGCGGAGCGCCTCGTCCATCGTGACCCGCGCCCGCCCGTTCACCCGGACAACCGAGTTCGATCCGGGCACCATGAACATCAGCGAGACACGCCCATCCGTCACGATATTCCGAAGGCTGTCCATCCGGTTGTTCCCGCGCCAGTCCGGCATCGCCAGCGTCCGCGCATCCAACTCCGTCACCACCGGCCCATCCTCCCCCCGCGGACTGCCATCAGTGCCCTCCGGCCCGACCGTTGTGAGCACGCAAAACCGTGCTGTCATGATCCACTTTCGATAGAGTGGAGTCAGCCGTGTGGCGACCTTGCGAAGCGATGGTGCGCCCGGAGCGCCGTAAACGGCCTCAAGCTCGGCAATATCCTCAACCCATTGAAGTTGTTTCAAAACCCGCCTCCTTCATCAGCTTGTCCGAGGCGGTCTCGATCACCTCTTCCAGTTCAGACATGAACTCGGCCTTGGATTTGCCGGGCATGATCGGGGGCAGGAATTCCACCACGGCAAGGCCCGGCTTTCGATAGATTCCCCTCTTGGGCCAGAAGAGACCCACGTTGGTCGCCACCGGGACACATGGCTGACCCAGTTCCTGATAAAGGATGCCGGTGCCCACCTTGTAGGGCGCCTTGACCCCCGGCGCGATGCGCGTGCCCTGCGGATAGATGATGAGCTGACCAGCGGCCAACCGCCCTTTTTCCACATCCTCGACCATTTTCTTGATAGCCTGGCTGCGTTTGCCACGATCCACCGGCACACACCCGAGTTTGAGCGCATATTGCCCGATAATCGGCGCATACATCAGCTCGCGCTTCATGATGAACTTACCCGCCGGAATGGATTTGAAGATGAGAATGATATCGAGAAAGGATTGATGCTTTGATGCGATGACCACTTCGTTCGTCGGAGGCGTGCCGCGCACCTCGGTGCGTATCCCAACCATCCAGCGGGCCGACCAAACCGCCCAGCGCGACCAGGTCTTGCAAGCCATGATCGCGCCACGCCGATCCAGAAGCGCCCAAGGAAGAAATGCGAGCCCGATGGGCAGCATCGCGAAATAAAGCTGCCCGACGTAGACCAGCGACCTGAGCCATTGAACCGCATATCTCATGACATGCTCCTCAAGGTGCGCCGCGCGGCCGCGCGGGTTGAGAGGAACGCGACGACCGCCGCCATCACCGGAATGAGCAAAGGCCAAAGCCAGTGCCACCCGACAAATCCCAGCCCGGTCAGGAAACCGCCGGCAATATCCGTCGAAGGCAGGGTGAGCGTGGCAAGGCAGCCAGCCACCGTGCCCACCGTCGCACCAACCAGTCCGCGCAGCGTAAACCGCCGCACGAAAGCTTGCGCTATGTATGCGTCCTGCGCGCCCACAAGGCGCAGCACCGTGATCACCTGGGCGTTTGCCGCCAGCGCCGCGTTCGCCGCCAGCGTTATCATCGCCGCCATCGCCCCCCCGATCAGCACCAGCGCAAGCCAGCCCAGAAGGCGCAAACGCGAAGCCGCCTTGACCAATGGTCGCCGCCAGCGGGTGTGATCATCAAGCACAGCCCCCGGGGCCTCTGCGGCCAGCCGTAGACGCAACCCCTCGGCATCGAACCCGTCACCGTCTTCGATGATCTCGATCAGACGCGGAATGGGAAGTCTTTCAACCGGAAGATCAGGACCGAACCATGGCTCCAGAAGGGTGCGCTGCTCATCATCACTCAGAGCACGGGCCGAGGCGATGCCAGGCGTTGTCTCAAGAACCCTGAGCGCCGCTTCGGTCTGGGCCTGAATTTGACCCTGCGGCGCGGAAATGCGCAAGGTCGAGGAGCGGGCCAACTCCTCTCCCCACCGATCGGCAAGCCTGTCTGTGGCAAGGGAAAGCGCCATGGTGAACACCGCCAGAAACGCCATCGCACCCGCGCTGAAAAGCGTGAGCCACGCCGTGAAACCGGTTGGTGGAACAACGCGGTCCGCTTGCGTATCTCCAACCGCAATAGATTGAAATCTCTCTGTTATACTGAATATCGCCGCTTTCACAGATCCGCCCCCGCCAACTGAATTCGCCGGTTGGAGATGCGCAGCACCCGTGCCTGCACATGCGATTTCGCCGCGCGGATCAGGGCAAGGTCATGGGTCGCGATCATGATCGTCTTACCCATGCGGTTAAGTTCGATCAGAAGCCGCATGAGCCGCTGTGACATATCCCAATCCACGTTGCCCGTCGGCTCGTCGGCAAGGATGACATCAGGCGACATGATCACCGCCCGGGCCAGCGCCGCGCGTTGACGTTCGCCGCCCGAAAGTTCCGGTGGCAGCGCGTCGGCCCGCGACTTGAGCCCGACCCAGCCCATCAGCTCGCGCAGGTTCGCCACCTCGTTCAGAGTGTCGCGCCCAGAGACCGCCAGCGGAAGCGCGATATTGTCGGCCACGCTCAGATGATCGAGGAACTGACAGTCCTGATGCACAACGCCGATACGCCGCCGCATAAGTGCCACGTCATCCCGCTCCAGAGTGCGCACATCCGTGTCGAACAGGCGTGCATGCCCGGCGGTCGGTATGAGCGCGCCATAACACAGCTTGAGAAGCGTCGTCTTGCCCGCCCCCGAAGGCCCTGTCAGGAAATGGAAAGATCCCGGCTGAAGCCGCAGGGAGATATCGCTGAGAAGCTCTCCTCCGCCATAGCTGTAGGCCACATTTTCAAGCTCGATCACGGCCACCCTTTCCGATCCTGCCCGTTTCCTAAATGCCTCAGAGGCGCACGTCATGCAATCGCACCACAGCAAATACGTTGCTCTTTTCCGCCAATCCTTTACAGCATAGACTAAACCACGATGACCAAGCGTCCGACAAACGGACCCGGTGAGAGGCACAGACAGGTGTTTGCATGCGACTGACCTGCCCCAATTGCGAGGCTCAGTACGAGGTCCCCGACGAAGTGATACCCGAAGCGGGCCGCGACGTGCAGTGCTCGAATTGTGGCGATACGTGGTTTCAGTATCATCCCGACCATATCCCCGACACCGAGCGCGAAACGATCGAGGACGAAGACCCCGAGAATCCGGCCAACTGGCAGGACATGCCCGACGCGGCGTCCGAGACGCCAGACATGGCCGAAGATCACGACCTTGCCGATCAGGCCACTGATTGGGACGCGCATGAGACCGGAACCGAAGCGCAAGCCCCGACCCCAGAGGCGACCCGAAGCGAACTCGATCCGGGTGTGCGCGACATTCTTCAGGAAGAGGCCAGACGCGAGGCCGAAGCCCGCGCCGCCGATCGCGGCGGTGTCGAGACCCAGCCAGATCTTGGGCTTGGCGCGGGAACCGATGACGAGGCCGCCCGCCGGTCGCGCGAGGCACGGTCGCGCGTGGCGCGCCTGCGAGGGGAACCCGATCCGGCAGAAGACGATGTGGATGACGCAATCGACCCGTCATCGCGGCGCGACCTGCTTCCCGATATCGACGAGATCAATTCCTCACTGCGCTCGGAGAACAACGGCGCGACCGAGGATTATGCCGATGCCGGATACCAGGAGGCCGAAACCGGGCCCCGCCGCAGAAGCGGCTTTAGGCGGGGTTTCCTTCTTGTCGTGCTCCTCGCGGTCATTGCCCTTCTGGTCTATGTCTACGCCGCCGAGATAACCGAGCTGGTGCCCGCCGCGGGCGATATGCTCGAGGCCTATGTCGCACAGGTCGATCAGTTGCGCCTCTGGCTTGACGGACAGGTCCGCGCCCTTCTGCTCTGGCTTGACAGCCAGTCTTCTGCATCGGGCTGATCACCGGAACCATGTCACGCCTCAATTCCCCCTTGGCGCCGATCTTCATGACGGCAATCGCGGCAATGGCATGGGGCGTGTGGTGGATTCCCGTGCGTTACCTGACCGGTGGTGGCATGAATGGCCCACAGGCCGGGGTCTTGCTCAATATCGGGGCCGCATTGGGGGCGCTGATCTGTTTGCTGGTCCTGCGGCAGACCCCGCGCATCGGCCCGCGCGCGTTGCTGGGCGGGGCCCTCGTTGGGGTGGCGCTTTCGACGTATTCGATCGCCTTCGCCTATAGCGATGTCGTCCGGGTCATCCTGCTATTCTATCTCGCTCCGGCCTGGAGCAAGATCATCGAATGGGCCTTTATGGGGCAGCGGTGGCGGTGGGCCTCCACGCTTACTGTGGCCGCCTCTCTCACCGGGGCTGTGCTGATTCTGGGCGGGCGCATTTCCATGGCCGCGCTGAGCGTGGGCGATCTTTTGGCCGTGGGCTCCGGCATCGCGTGGGCGGTGGGTGCGACGCTCATTTTCACCGGTCGAAAATCTACCGCGCTTACCCTGACTTTCGTCACCATGATCGCGGGAACCTTTGTCGCGGCAGGTGTCGGGTTTCTTCTTGGTGTCGCGGTGATTCCCGTGGCGTCGCCCGGCATTTTGACCATTGGTGCCTTGCTCGGCGCTGCATTTGCGCTGCCATGCCTTTTTGCGACCCTGTGGAGTGCGCAGCGCCTTGCCCCCGCGCTTCTCACGTTTCTTTTTACACTGGAAATCTGCGCCGGCGTTGCCTCGGGCGCGATACTTCTTGATGAGCCGTTCGGCCTGATCCAGATGGCCGGCACGGTTCTTATCGTCGGAGCGGCGCTGATCGAGGTGGTGTTCGCCCTGCGCGCAAGCCGTACGGCAAGCGCGACCAACCCCTGAGCTAGCGCAGAACCGGCGGCGCGTCGCGCGGTTGACGCATCTGGGTCAACCCAAACACAAACCCGTTTCCGATCCGATGTGCGAGCGCGGAAAAGGCCTGAGCCGTCTCTGGCGGAAGCTCTTGGTCCAGCACCTCGTCGAAAAGCCCAAGCCATATGGGAAAATGTTCGGGCTGCACGTCACGCGCCTGCATGTGAACCCGCATAGGATTGCCGGAATAAGACCCCTCGCGCAGGATTGCGTTGCGCCAGAAACGCATGATTTTTTCCTCGTGCCCGGGTCAGTCGTCATTGGCGATATGCGCAGCGAAGATGGGGCCGAGGTCGGGGTGAACCCTGACACGCCCATAGAACGCCCGGACGACACGGGCGATCTGATCCGGTGTGATGTCGAACAGGCGTAATGGGCTGGGAGGCATGGTTGAATCCTTGTTTCCCCGCGAAGAGTGTCACCGCCGAAACCCTGCCGACATCCGCCAAATTGCCGCAGCGCGCCGCGCGGTCGTCTGAGATGAAACCCGCTCTGGACGGCGCGGCGCACGCGGCCTATAACCCGGGCCATGGCGCAGATATTCGCGATCATCATTCGAATTACGTGCCCGGCGCTCTGACATATTCGAGCCGCCGGGACAATGGCGTCGGCCCTGCCCGCGCCGCCCCACACCCAAAAGATCGAAATGACCAGTGACAAAGGACGTCACATATGTGCTCTGATACGCCCGATTACAAAGAAACGCTGAACCTGCCGAAGACCGATTTTCCGATGCGCGCGGGCCTTCCCAAGCGCGAGCCGGAATGGCTTGCCCGGTGGGAAGAGATCGGCATCTATGACCGCCTGCGCGAGCGCAACGAGGGCCGCGCGCCGTTTACCCTTCATGACGGCCCGCCCTACGCCAACGGCCACCTTCATATCGGCCACGCGCTCAACAAGATCCTCAAGGACATGGTTGTGCGCAGCCAGCAGATGATGGGACGCGACGCGCGCTATATCCCCGGGTGGGATTGCCACGGCCTACCCATCGAATGGAAGATCGAGGAACAGTATCGCGCCAAGGGTCTGGACAAGGACAAGGTCGATGTCGTGGACTTCCGGCAGGAATGCCGCAAGTTCGCCGAAGGCTGGATCGACGTGCAGCGCGATGAATTCAAACGTCTTGGCATCACGGGAAAATGGGAAAAGCCATACCTGACGATGGATTACCGTGCCGAGCGGATCATCGCGGAGGAGTTCCAGAAATTCCTGATGTCCGGCGTGCTCTATCAGGGCTCCAAGCCGGTGATGTGGTCGCCCATCGAAAAGACCGCACTCGCCGAGGCGGAGGTGGAGTATCACGACAAGGAAAGCTTTACGGTTTGGGTGAAGTTTGAGGTTGTCGAAGTTGAACATTCAGATGCTTATTGGCAATCTGATGATGCGGACAAAGCACAAGAAAAACGAGAACAGCGTTCCACGGAATTGCGAGTGAGAGCTGATGACTTGCTCGGGGCTCATGTCGTCATCTGGACCACCACCCCCTGGACCATCCCATCTAATAAGGCCGTGGTCTATGGAGAGGACATCGCTTACGGCCTCTACGAGGTGACCGACACACCCGGCGAATGCTGGGTCAATGTAGGCGACCGCTTCCTGCTGGCCGACAAGCTGGCAGGTGATGTCATGGCGCACGCCCGGCTGGAAGACAGCATGTGGAAACGCGTCCGCGACGTGAGCACCAATGAGCTTGCTGGTCTTTCACTCCAACACCCGCTCCACGGCGCCAAAGGCTCCAAAGGCGAATGGGATGACCTGCGCGATTTCCGCGCCGCTGATTTCGTCACCGATGAGGAGGGCACCGGCTTTGTCCATTGCGCGCCGAGCCACGGGATGGAGGAGTTCGAGCTCTACCGCAGTCTCGGGATGCTGGAACAGGTCATCACCTACAACGTGATGGAAGACGGCTCTTTTCGCGAAGATCTGCCCTTCTTCGGCGGCAAGCACATCCTCGACCGCAAGGGCAAGGAGGGCACCGCCAACAAGGCGATCATCGACAAGCTCGTAGAGGTCGGCGGCCTCTTGGCGCGGGGCAAGATCAAGCACAGCTATCCGCATAGCTGGCGCTCCAGGGCGCCGGTCATCTACCGCAACACCCCGCAATGGTTCGCCGCCATCGACCGTCCCGTAGGCGACGGGCAGGACACCTATGGCAAAACGATCCGCGAACGCGCGCTGCGCTCCATCGACGAGCTTGTGACCTGGACGCCCAAGACCGGGCGCAACCGTCTCCACTCAATGATCGAGGCGCGGCCCGACTGGGTGCTTTCGCGCCAACGCGCATGGGGTGTGCCGCTCACTTGCTTTGTGAAAAAAGGTGCGATGCCGACCGATCCCGATTACCTGCTGCGCGACGAAAAGGTCAACGCCCGCGTGCTCGAGGCGTTTGAAACCGAAGGCGCGGATGCGTGGTACAAAGACGGAGCCAAGGCGCGTTTTTTGGGCAACGACTATGACCCGGATGAATGGAGCAAAGTCGATGATATCCTCGACGTCTGGTTCGATTCTGGTTCGACCCATGCCTTCGTGCTGCGCGACCGCGAGGATGGATCAGAGGACGGCATGGCCGATCTCTATCTCGAGGGCACGGATCAGCATCGGGGCTGGTTCCATTCCTCGATGCTGCAATCCTGCGGCACGCGGGGACACGCGCCCTATCGCGGCGTGTTGACCCATGGCTTCACACTTGATGGCAAGGGCAACAAGATGTCCAAGAGCCTCGGCAACACCATCGTGCCCGAGGAAGTCGTCAAACAATATGGCGCCGATATCCTGCGCCTCTGGGTGGCCCAAACCGACTATACCAACGATCAGAGGATTGGTCCGGAGATCCTGAAAGGGACGGCAGACAGCTATCGTCGGCTGCGCAACACGATGCGTTTCATGCTTGGCGCGCTCGCCCATGTGAGCGAGGACGACCACATAGATGTCGAGGCGATGCCCGAACTTGAGCGGTGGGTGCTGAACCGTCTGGCCGAACTCGATGCGCGGGTCCGTAGCGGCTATGCGGTGTATGACTTTCAGGGCGTGTTTCAGGCCCTGTTCCAGTTCTGCACCGTTGATTTGTCCGCGTTCTACTTCGACATCCGAAAGGACGTGCTCTATTGCGATGGCGACAGCACCGAGCGACGCGCAGCGCGGACGGTTCTCGACCTGCTTTTCCATCGTCTGACCACGTGGCTCGCCCCGGTACTCGCGTTCACCATGGAGGAGGTCTGGCTTGAACGGTTCCCCGGTGACCAAAGCTCGGTTCACCTTGAGGACATGCCCGAAACTCCCGTTGGCTGGCTCAATCCGGATCTGGCTGAGAAGTGGGCGAAGGTGCGGCGCGCACGGCGCGCGGTGACCGCCGCACTCGAGGTGCAACGCACCGAGAAGGTCATCGGCTCATCGCTCGAAGCCGCACCGGTGGTGCATGTTCAGGAACCTGAAATGCTCGAGGTGCTGAAATCGGTGGCGTTCGAGGATGTCTGCATCACATCCGACATTGTCCTGACCAGTGATCCCGGCCCCGCCGAAGCGTTCCGCCTGCCCGAGGCCGATGGCGTTTCGGTTGTTTTCGAAAAGGCGCAAGGGCAGAAATGTCAGCGGTGCTGGAAAATTCTTCCGGATGTGGGCACGCATAAGCACCCCGAGACCTGCAAGCGCTGTTCCGACGCATTGGGCTAGGACGGTTCGCCAAAACCTGTGTCACGGATTTTCGCCGAATGACTGAATGCAAAACCCCGCCGCACAGGATGTGGCGGGGGTTTTCCATCAAAGCCCAGTCGGCGTCAGGCCTCGGCGGACCAATCCCACGGGCGGGTGAATGACCCGAGAGCCGTGCTCACCGACGCGTCATCCGTTTCACCCGTTTTCTCGAGCTTGGCGACAAGACCGCGCTTCTTGTCATCGACGACCGTGATGACGCGGGCATTCACGTCCGCCGCCTCAAGCGCCGCGTTGTAGATGCGTTTGATCGCGCTTTTGCGCAAGTCCGGCTTAAAGACCTTTCCCACCGCCGTTTTCGGCAGTTCATCCATGATCTCGATATACTTGGGCTGCGCCGCACGCTCGTGGATGTGGTCCTTGCAATAGGCCATCAGTTCCTCTTGGGACACCGAACCACCATCGACCAGTTCGACATAGGCGCAGGGGATTTCGCCCGAATGCGCGTCCGGCTGCCCGATCGCGCCGGCCATGGCCACCTGATCGTGACCCATGAGCGCCTCTTCGATTTCGGCGGGGTCGATGTTGTGACCCCCCCGGATAATCAAATCCTTGGCGCGCCCCGTGATCCACAAATATCCATCGCCATCGACACGACCCAGATCGCCAGTGCGCAGGTATTCGTTGAAGTAGTAGAGATCGGCATTCTTGGCCGGATCGGTATAGGTATGTCCGGCATAGACGCCGGGGTTTGAAATACAAATCTCGCCCACCTCGTCCACTTCGCATTCAACAGGGCCGTTATTGGTATTTTTAACGATCTTGATGCGGGTGTACGGGAAAGGCACACCGACCGAGCCAACCTTCTTTTCACCCTCGGGCGGGTTGCACGAGACAAGGCACGTCGCCTCGGTCAGGCCGTATCCTTCGATCACGGTCATGCCGGCCGCCTTTTCGAAACGCTTGAAGAGTTCGAGCGGCATCGGCGCGCTACCGGAAAAGGCGTTCTTGACGGTTGAAAGGTCAGCATCCACGGGCCGCTGCATAAGCGCCGAGGTGGCTGTGGGCACGGTGATGACAAACGTGATCTTCCATCGCTCGCACAGCTTCCAGAAGTTATCGAACACGCCGTCGCCGCGATAGCCCGCAGGCGTCGGAAAAACGACCCGCGCTCCAGACTTGATCATCGCCATAAGGATCACGTGACAGGCGAAAACATGAAAGAGCGGCAGCGGACACATAACGCTGTCTTCTTCTGTAAAAAGGAGCTTATGCCCCAGCCAGCCATTATAGACCATGCCGGAATAGCGGTGCTGCGCCACCTTGGGCATACCGGTCGTGCCGCCGGTATGAAAATAGGCGGCAACGCGATCCCCGGCACTATCCGCGAAATCAAGCGTGGCAGACTGTTTGCCCAACTCTTTGTTGAAATCGCGAATGTCGCCATGTCGCGGACCAGACACCTTCGGCCGGATCAGCGGGACGATCCAGCTTTTTGGCGGGGTGAGATACCTGTTGAGGTCGATCTCGAGGATGGTGGACACGTCGGGGGCCTCACGCACCGCCTCGGCTGTTTTCTGTGCGATGTCGGTCTTGGGAAATCCGCGCAGTGTGACAACCACCTTCGCCCCCGTCTCGCGCAAAATCGCACCGATCTGCTCGGGCTCAAGCAAGGGGTTAATCGGATTGACGATACCCGCGATCGCACCCCCGATCGTGGCCACGGCAGTTTCGACACAGTTGGGCAGGACAAGCGCGACAACGTCCTTCTCACCTATGCCCAGATTACGAAACAGGTTGGCCGCACGACAGACTTGCTCGTGAAACTCGGACCATGTCAGCGTGACAGACGGATCGGTCGGACCAGAGAAAAGCTGATAGGTGATCGCGGGTCGCTTCGGGAACGCCTCTGTGGTATCGCTCAGCATCTGGTAAAGCGTTGCGGGCTTCTCAAGCTCCTCCCAAGAGGATTCGCCCTCGATATCGAGCACGTCCTGACGCGTTTTGAAACTCATAGTTATCTCCTCCCTCGCGCGGCTTCACCCACGCCTATTTCGTCGAACAACCATGAAAGGCTTTGGCTTGTCACGCAAGTTTTACGCAGCGTTTAAAGCGACGCTGCGGCAGGCAAAGCGATGGCTCGATGGGGTTCGAAAATTGACTTGACTATTTTTATCAGAAACTTCACTTATTGCCGAGTAATTCTGTCAGAAAAGCGAGGACCACGATGACATTCACTAACTTCGCACGTGCGACCGGAGCCGCGCTCGCACTTACCACGTTGGGGACCGCCGCCATGGCGCAGGAGGTCAACATCTATTCCAGCCGGCACTATGATTCGGACGATGCGCTTTATTCCAAGTTCACGGAAGAGACCGGCATCACGGTCAACCGCATCGAAGGCAAGGCGGATGAGCTTATCGCGCGGCTGAAAGCCGAAGGCGAAAACAGCCCTGCAGACGTGTTCATCACCGTCGACATCGGGCGGATGGGCCGCGCCGAAGAAGCCGGCGTGCTTCAAGCAGTCGACTCGGACGTCATAGAAAATGCTGTGCCCGCACACCTGCGCGACCCCGAGAACATGTGGTTCGGCGTCTCGCAGCGGGCGCGCATCATCTTTTATGCCAAGGATCGCGTTGATAACCCACCCCGCACCTATGAGGCGCTGGCAGATGAGGACATGAAAGGTAAAATTTGCATTCGCTCCTCGAAAAACATTTACAATCAATCGCTTCTGGCCTCGATCATCGAAGCCAACGGCGAAGAGGCGGCCAAGGACTGGGCCGAGGGCATCGTGGCCAACATGGCACGCGACCCCGAAGGTGGCGACACTGATCAGCTTCGTGGCCTCGTGTCGGGCGAATGCGATATCGCAGTGGCGAACCACTACTATTTCCTGCGCGGGTTCGACAGTGACGTGGATGGCCTGACGTCGGGCATCGACAACATCGGCTGGGTCTGGCCGAACCAAAGCGACCGCGGTGCGCACCTCAACCTCGCTGCGGCGGGCATGGTCCAAGGCGCACCGAATCCGGATGCCGCCAAAACCTTTCTCGAGTTTCTGACAAGCGAATTTGCCCAGCAGCATTTCGCCAATCAGAACAATGAATATCCGGCAGTGCCCGGGATCGGGCTCGATGAAGACACTGCACGGCTTGGCTTCTTCATTGCCGACAATGAAACGATGACCGCATCGTTCGGCGAGAATGCTGGCAAAGCTCAGAAAATCTTCAACGAAGTCGGCTGGAAGTAACCACGACGGCATCGCTGTTTACAAAGGCGCCGGGGCCCGCTCCGGCGCCTTTCTCGTTTTAAATCGGACGCAAAACCGCCCCCGGATTCATGATCCCGTGAGGGTCCAGCGCGGCCTTGATCGCGCGCATCGCCGCAAGTTTGGTTGGATCGCCGTAGCGTTCCAGATCATCCACCTTGAGGCGTCCGATCCCGTGTTCCGCACTGACCGAGCCGCCCATCTCATGCACGAGGTCATGGATCGCTCGCTTGATCCGGTCCCTAGCCTCCTGATGGTCCTGCCGTGTCTCCCCGTGGGGTGGAAAGACATTGTAATGCAGATTGCCGTCGCCAAGATGCCCGAAACAGTTGATCCGAAACTCGCCAATCGCGGCCACGACCTCGCGGCCCCGCGCGATAAAGCCCGGCACCTCGCCAAGCGGCAGGGAAATATCGTGCGAACTGACCGACCCGATGCGCCGATTCGCTTCGGGGATATGTTCCCGCACATCCCAAAGTTCGGCCCTTTGCGCCTGTGACTGGGCAATGATCCCGTCGCTCACGAGACCCGCTTCGAACCCCGCTTCGAACAAGGTCTCAAGCATGGTAGACGGATCAAGCCCGTCGGGCAGACCAGTTTCGACAAGAACCATCCATTCGGGTGGCTCGTCGAAAGGACGTCGGATATCCGGAAGCGTTTCTTTCAGGAAATCCAGCCCCTGACGATGCATGAGTTCGAATGCACTTATGCCGCCACCCGTCAGTTTCTGAGCCATGTGCAGAAGGCTCAACGCGGCCTCGGGACTGGCCACCGACAAAAGTGCGGTTCCTTCGCCCGCAGGCTGAGGCACAAGCCGCAACGCCGCAGCCGTGATAACCCCCAGCGTCCCTTCGGACCCGATAAGCAGGTTCCGAAGGTCATAGCCGGTATTGTCTTTTCGAAGGCGCTTGAGGCCGCGCCATATCTGTCCATCCGGCAACACGGCCTCAAGCCCCAAGCACAGGTCACGCGCGTTTCCGTATCTCAGAACATTGACCCCGCCCGCATTGGTGGCGAGCAGGCCGCCAATCCGCGCGGTGCCCTTGGCCGCGATACTTAGCGGAAAAAGACGGTCTTGCTGTGCCGCCGCATCATGGATGTCGGACAGAATCGCACCGGCCTCGACGATCATGACATTCTCACTGGCATGAATGTCGCGAACCTTGGTCATTCGCTCCAGACTAAGCAGCACGGGGGCCGGGGCATTCGGGGACAGTTGCCCGCCAACAAGGCCCGTGCCCCCGCCATAGGGAATCACCGGGACATGCGCAGCATTGGCCATGGAGATCAGCGTTGCCACATCCTCCACGCAATCCGGCGCAACGACCGCACCTGCGACGCCTGTCCAGCGGCCTCGCGGCTCCTCGAGATAGCGTGGCTCAACCAAGCGGAACGCGGCCTCGGGCAGCGCGCCTTTGAGAGATCTGACAAAACTGTCATCAGCGGGGAAAAGTGTCATGAGCGCGACCCTAAAGCGTTTTGCGAAGAACCTGAATCACAGATTTTCGCGAAACGCCTTAGCGCGCCGGGCACGGAGGGTGAAGGTTAAGAATGCCTGAGACCTGCGTCCGTGGCGCATTTTGACAGAGCGCACGATATCACGTATAGGTTGTGTCACATTGGAGGAAACGTCTGAACGGTCCGGGTCATGCCCGCGGCCGTTTTTTTCGTGCCTCTCGTGCGCAGGGAGTTTCATCAACCCGCATGAGGCAATGAGCAAGCATGACATCAGATACGCGCGGCAGCAAACCGCACGGGCTGAGTACCTCGGTCGTCAGGCTGCAGCAGCAGCTTTGTGACATGACACTCGAACTTGAAACCATTCAGCGACAGCTGAGCCGCGGCACGCCAGGCGTGCTGGGCAATTCGGGGCGACTGATCGCGGATATCCGACAGTGGCTCAAAATCGCAATGGAAGCGGAGGCAGACCTTGAGAGACGTGGAAAAGAAACCAACCATTCATCGGTCGGATACGACCTTGACCTCGACGCGGCAAAGCATTCGATCGGGTGCCGATTGGATCGTCTCAGGCGGTCCAGAGATACAGGACGCCTTCCTGAATGATCTCAGCGACCGAGAGCTTTTGGCGCTGCCCTATCTGTTCGAGTTCTGGGCGCTTGAGCATCAGTTACCCCCAGCCGAAGATTGGAAAACCTGGGTCATCATGGGCGGACGCGGCGCGGGCAAGACACGCGCCGGCGCGGAATGGGTGCGAACACGGGTCGAGGGTGCGGGGCCGCTTGATCCCGGCCCCTGCCGCCGACTCGCCCTTGTGGGCGAAACCGTGGATCAGGTGCGCGAGGTCATGGTGTTTGGCGAAAGCGGTATCATGGCCTGTTCACCCCCGGACAGGAAGCCGGATTGGCAAGCCTCGCGAAAAACCCTTGTTTGGCCCAACGGCGCCGAAGCACAGGTTTTTTCGGCGCACGAGCCTGAAGCCCTGCGCGGACCGCAATTCGACGCGGCATGGCTGGATGAACTGGCAAAATGGAAAAAGGCACAGGACACGTGGGATATGCTGCAATTCGCCCTGCGGCTGGGGGACGATCCGAGGATCTGCATCACCACGACACCGCGCAATGTGGGGGTGTTGAAGGATATACTCACGGCCGCCACGACGGTGGCCACCCACGCCCCCACAGAAGCCAATCGTGCCAACCTTGCCGATAGTTTCCTCGAAGAGGTCAGGGCCAGGTATGCCGGCACCCGGCTGGGACGACAGGAACTGGACGGTGTTCTTCTGGACGAGACCGAAGGCGCGCTCTGGACCCTGCCAATGCTGGACACGGCCCGCGTGAACAGCCCCCCCGACCTCGACAGGATCGTCGTGGCGGTTGACCCGCCGGTCACGGGACACGCAGGTTCGGACGAATGCGGTATCATTGTCGCCGGCGTGGTCTGCAAGGGGGCGGTTCAGGAATGGCGTGGCCATGTCCTTGCTGACCGGAGCGTGACCGGAGAAAGCCCGTCTGGCTGGGCCGGGGCCGCAGTCCGCGCGATGGAAGAATTCGGCGCGGACAAACTTGTCGCCGAAGTCAATCAGGGGGGCGACCTGGTCGAGACGGTCATACGCCAGATCGACCCCTTGATACCGTTCAAATCCGTTCACGCCAGCCGCGGCAAAACGGCCCGAGCAGAGCCCGTTGCCGCACTCTATGAGCAGGGGCGGATTTCACATGGGTCAAATCTGGAACGTCTGGAGGACCAGATGCGCGCAATGACGGCAATGGGCTATGAGGGCCGCGGCAGCCCTGATCGGTTGGACGCGCTTGTCTGGGCTCTGCACGAATTGATTATCGAGCCATCCGCCAAATGGCGCCGTCCGAGCGTGCGCGCGGTGTGATTCAGATTTCTTAAACTTTTCAGGCTGGAATGCTTTCAAACGGGTCAGGCACCCAGTGACATTCATCAGGAGTAGCAGCGCATGATCCTCGACTTCTTTCGCCAGACTTCCGCAGAGGCTATTACGCCGGAAGCCAAGGCCAGCGCGGCGGGGCCTGTCATGGCGTGGCACGGCGTGGGCCGCGTCGCGTGGACCCCTCGCGACACGGCCAGCCTCACGCGGAATGCCTTCAGCGGAAATCCCGTGGGCTTTCGGTGTGTCAAGATGATCGCCGAGGCTGCCGCAGCCCTTCCACTGGTGCTTCAGGATCGAACCCAACGCTATAGTGAGCATCCTCTCATTTCATTGCTGCGTCGCCCCAATCCGGCGCAGGGCCGCGCCGAACTTCTTGAGGCGCTTTACGGGCAAATCCTGCTGACCGGCAATGGATACGTGGAAGCGGTTGGACAGGAAGCGGGCTTTCCCGTCGAGCTTCACATTCTCCGCTCGGACCGGATGAGCGTGATCCCCGGCGCGGACGGATGGCCGATGGGCTATGAATACAACGTCAGTGGCCGAAAGCATCGGTTTGACGTGAGCCAAGGCCACCCAAGCGTCTGCCATCTGAAAAGCTTTCATCCTCAGGACGATCACTATGGTCTTTCCCCGCTTCAATCGGCGGCACAGGCGGTCGATGTACACAACAGCGCAAGCAAATGGTCCAAGGCGTTGCTCGACAATGCGGCGCGCCCGTCGGGCGCGATCGTCTATCGCGGCACCGACGGTCAAGGCAGCCTGAGTTCGGATCAATACGACCGCCTTGTAAGCGAGATGGAAAGCCACCATCAGGGCGCCCGAAATGCAGGCCGGCCAATGCTGCTGGAAGGCGGGCTCGACTGGAAGCCAATGGGGTTCAGCCCATCAGACATGGAGTTTCAGAAGACCAAAGAGAACGCGGCACGCGAGATCGCCTTGGCCTTTGGTGTGCCTCCGATGCTTCTGGGTGTTCCGGGCGACGCGACCTATGCCAACTATCAGGAAGCAAATCGCGCGTTCTATCGCCTGACGATCCTGCCGTTGGCCGCGCGCGTCAGCGCCACTTTGTCGGACTGGCTCTCCGGATTTTCGGTCGATGCACTCGAGCTTTCTCCCGACCTCGATCAGGTTCCGGCGCTTGCCGCTGAACGCGATGCACAATGGAATCGCGTTGTCGCCGCAGATTTTCTGACGCGGGCGGAAAAACGAACGATCCTTGGCCTTCCAACCGAGGCGGAGGATGCCGAGTGACGGACAATACAACCACCCTTGGCGACAAGCCGCCCTATGTGCCGTTCGAAAGCACGCAGGCGATGTTCCGGCACCTCGAAAAGCGGCTTTCTGCCGTTGAAACACATCTCGGCGCCATCGAAACGGACCGGGCCGTGAGCGAGGAAAAACGCAAATTCATGGGGGCACGGTTCAACGAGATCGACCGTCGCCTGGACAAGATCGACGGACATATTTCACGGCTTGTCTGGCTGATCATCGCGGCGATCCTGGGCGGGTTCATGTCCTTCGTCATGCAAGGGAGCGTCTTGAATGGATAATCAGCCGAACAGGGGCTTGGTGTCGGTGCCCGACGATCCCCCTCTCTCAAGGAGTTGCGCAATGACCCCACACAGCGGACTTGAACAAAAATTCTGCACATTCGGAGACGGCCTGACAGTTGCCGAAGGCACGATTATCGAAGGCTACGCAAGCCTGTTCGGCGACGAAGACAAGGGGGGCGACATCGTCGAGCCGGGCGCATATGCCAAGTCTCTCGTCGCACTCGGGAATAGCGGGCGGCAGGTCAAGATGCTCTGGCAACATGACCCCGCGCAGCCGATTGGCGTATGGGATGAAGTGCGCGAGGACGGGCGTGGCCTTTATGTGAAAGGCCGCCTCCTTGAAACGGTCGCCCGTGCGCGCGAGGCAGCGGCATTGATCGCGGCGAACGCGATTGACGGGCTCAGCATCGGATACCGGACCGTCAAGGCGGTCAAGAATGACAAGGGCCAGCGGCTCTTGAAGGAACTGGAGCTGTGGGAAGTGTCACTCGTGACGTTCCCGATGCTTCCCAGTGCGCGGATCGGGGCGAAGGGCGAATTGGCCGACGCTACGGACCTGCGTGAACTGGCGGCGACCATAAAGGCCGCACGCCGGGAGTTGGCGCAGATGTAGCGCCTGGGACGATCTCAGAACCAATACAGGATCATGTGATGAGCAATACCGAGGAAACCTCTCGGACCGGGGAAGATGTGTCTCCGGTGGCCGAGGTGAAATCCGCGATGGCGGGGTTCATGACCGACTTCAAAGGCTTTCGGGCCGACATCGACACGAGACTCCAAAATCAGGAAGAGAAAATGAAAATGATCGAACGCAAGACCTTTGCACCAGCTCGCCCCACGCTCGCGGCAAATCCGGACGCGGGCGCACCGCATCAAAAAGCTTTCAATGCCTATTTGCGGTCGGGGGACGATGACGCGCTTCGGGGTCTCGAACTCGAGGAAAAGGCGCTGTCTGGTTCGGTTGCGGCTGATGGCGGATACCTCGTGGATCCCCAAACCGCCAATACGATCAAAACGACGCTTTCTGCGACCGCATCGATCCGGTCCATCGCAAATGTCGTCAGCGTCGAGGCCACGTCGTTCGATGTGCTGATCGACCACACGGATCTCGGTCACGGTTGGGCCAGTGAAACCGCCGCTGTCACCGAAACGGGCACACCCGCCATAGACCGCATCACAATCCCACTTCATGAACTGAGCGCGCTACCAAAGGCCTCTCAGCGCCTTCTGGACGACAGTGCGTTCGACATCGAAGGCTGGCTTGCGACGCGCATCGCCGACAAGTTTGCGCGGGCCGAGGCGTCGGCATTTGTCAATGGTGACGGCGTGGACAAACCCACGGGTTTCCTGACCAAGACGGCCGTGGACAATGATGTCTGGGCGTGGGGTAATCTTGGCTATGTGCCAACCGGCGCAGACGGCGATTTCAACGGTGCGGACGCCATCATTGATCTGGTCTATGCCCTTGGCACCGAATACCGCGCACATGCGACCTTCGTGATGAATTCCAAGACCGCAGGCGCCGTGCGCAAGATGAAGGATGCCGATGGCCGCTTCTTGTGGTCCGACGGTCTCGCTGCGGGTGAACCGGCGCGACTGATGGGGTATCCCGTGGTTGTCGCCGAGGACATGCCGGATATCGCGAGTGATGCGACGGCGATCGCCTTCGGAGATTTTTCGTCGGGCTATACGGTGGCGGAACGTCCTGATCTGCGTGTTCTGCGCGATCCCTTCAGCGCCAAACCGCACGTGCTCTTCTACGCGACCAAGCGCGTGGGCGGTGACGTGAGCGACTTTGCCGCGATCAAGCTGCTGAAGTTCGCCACCTCCTGATCCAACCATCAACGGGCGGGGCTTGCCCCGCCCAAGACGCTCATCCAACGGCCAAACCAGTTGCCGAGCGTCCCGATGGTGTCGACTATTTCGGAGTAAATCCATGATTCTTATCGAAGAAACTGCTGTCCCCCAGGCTGCGTTGCCTGTCGTCCAGCTCAAGGCCCATCTGCGCCTTGGCACAGGTTTTTCTGACGATGACGTGCAGGATGCTGTTCTGGAGAGTTTTCTTCGAGCCGCGTTTGCCACGATCGAAGCCCGCACCGGCAAAATCCTGATCGAACGCGAGTTTTCCTGGGAGCTCACACGCTGGCAGACTCCATGTGAACAGGCGATGCCGGTTGCGCCGATCTCTCTGATCATCAGCTTTGGACTCCGCAACAGGATGGACGACACAGAGATTGTCGATCCTTCGGAGTACAAGCTTCTGCCGGATATGCAGCGCCCTGTCATGCGTTCAACTGGCGTGAACCTGCCCGTCATTCCAAAGGGCGGCGCAGCGGATATCAGGTTTATCGCGGGCTTTGGCTCCACTTGGGGCGCTCTCCCTGCGGATCTGGGACAGGCGGTCTTGCTGCTTGCGGCGCATTTCTACGAACATCGCAACGAAACGGCGATGTCCGACGGCAACATACCTTTCGGAGTATCGAGCCTGATCGAACGCTATCGCACCGTTAGGCTTTTGGGCGGAGGACGTGATTGATGCGACGCTCTGTTCAACTCAACCGCCGCCTGACACTCGAAACCCCGCAACGACAGCCAGACAGCGCCGGGGGTTATCAGGAAACCTGGATCGCGGCCGGGCACATCTGGGCCCAAGTTGCGGCCCGCACGGGGCGCGAAACGGCCGGTGGCGGTGCCGTCCTGTCGACAACCGCCTATCGGATCACGGTTCGCTCCGCTCCGTTCGGCGCGCCCTCACGGCCCTCTCCCAATCAACGGTTTCGCGACGGCGACCGGCTGTTTCGGATCGTGTCCGTCGCAGACCGCGACACCGATGCGCGCTTTCTGGTCTGCTATTGCGAAGAGGAGGTGGCCGTATGAGTTATGGCATGTCATCCGCCCTGCAATCGGCCATCTTTCAGCACCTGAAAGATGACGCCGCACTCACCACGCTCGTCGGCTCGGCCATCTATGATGCTCTGCCCGCCGGTCCGCTCCCCTCTCTTTATGTCGTGCTTGGCCCCGAGAATGTGCGGCCTGCCACAGATCAGAGCGGCGGCGGAGCATGGCACCGCATCACCCTTTCGGTGATCACGGATGGGGCCGGATTTCAGGCCGCCAAGGATGCTGCCGGGGCGCTAAGCGATGCCTTGTGCAACGCATCGCTTGCGCTGTCGCGTGGGCGGCTTTCGGCGCTTAATTTCTACAAAGCCCGCGCCCGACGCGAAGGCAGCAGCGAGATACGACGCATCGACATCACTTTCCGCGCTCGCGTGGAAGACACGCACTGATCCCATATTTACGGAGATACGAGAATGGCTGTTCAAAATGGTAAGGACCTGTTGATCAAGGTCGATCTGACGGGCGATGGAAATTTCCAATCGGTGGCGGGGCTTCGCGCCACGCGCATCAGTTTCAATGCCGAAAGCGTCGACGTGACAAGCCTTGAAAGCCAAGGCGGCTGGCGGGAATTGCTGTCGGGCGCGGGCGTGAAAACCGCCGCCATCAGCGGCTCGGGCATCTTTCGCGACGAGGCATCGGATGAACGCGTGCGGCAGATATTCTTCGATGGAGAGACCCCGGATTTTCAGGTGATCATCCCTGATTTCGGCACGGTGACCGGCGCCTTTCAGGTCGCCTCAATAGATTATGCAGGCACCCATGACGGCGAGGCGACTTACGAATTGTCACTGTCATCGGCAGGCCAGATCACTTTCACGGCGGCATGAAGCGATGGCGAATCCATGGGCAGGAGAAGTCGCACTGATAATGGATGGCGAACGCCGGGTGCTCAAGCTGACGCTAGGGGCTCTGGCGGAACTCGAGGCCACGCTTGGCTCGGGGTCGCTGATCGCCCTTGTGGAACGGTTCGAGAACACTGAGTTTTCAACGCGTGATGTTCTGGCGCTTGTGACGGCGGGGCTTCGCGGTGGCGGATGGACAGGCCAAGGTTCCGACCTTCTGTCCGCCGACATCGAAGGAGGGCCGGTGCAGGCCGCCCGCGTCGCCGCCGAGTTGTTGGCGCGGGCCTTTACCCTACCGGAGGAAACATGACGCGGTTCGACTGGCCCGAGCTTCTGCGCGCAGGGTTGTGCCGCCTTGGGCTGCAACCCGGTCAATTCTGGGCGCTCACCCCTGTCGAGCTTTCGATGATGCTTGGTCAGGGAAACGGCGTTGTCGCGTTGGACCGTGACCGGCTCGAACACCTCATGCACGCCTATCCCGATCAAACTGGAGACACCGAAAATGGATGACCTGGAAAGGCTGGATGACCTCGATAGCCAGCTCGACTCACTCGAAACGGGCATGTCAGGCGCGGCGGATGTGGCCGCGGCCTTCAATTCCGAAATGGCCCGTGTCCGTAACTCGTTCGAACGCACGGGGCGCGATGTCGCCACGCTTGAACGCGGCATGAGCACCGGCCTGCGCCGCGCGATCAAGGGCGCCGTGGTGGATGGCGACAGCCTCTCTTCGTCACTCCGGTCTCTGGCGAGCACGATGATCAACACCGCGTTCAATGCCGCGGTGCGACCCGTCACGGATCATATCGGTGGGGTTCTGGCGAAAGGGGTCGGCAACCTCGTTGGTGGGCTTTTCAAGTTCGAACAGGGCGGAAGCTTTGCTCAGGGGCGGGTCATGCCCTTTGCCAATGGTGGGGTCGTCAACGGCCCCGTCACCTTTCCGATGCGGCGCGGCACGGGGCTCATGGGCGAAGCGGGGCCCGAAGCGATCATGCCGTTGGCGCGCGGCCCGGATGGCAAGCTCGGAGTGCGCAGTGCCAGCGCGGGCGCGCCTGTGAACGTGGTCATGAACATCACCACCCCGGATGTCGGAGGCTTTCAACGAAGCCAAGGGCAGATCGCCGCGCAGTTGGGCCGCGCCATCGGGCGCGGTCAGCGCAACAGGTAAGACAAAGGGAGACGGATCATGGGATTCCACGAGATACGCTTTCCCGCCAATCTGAGCTTTGGCTCGATCGGCGGGCCGGAACGGCACACCGATGTGGTCACACTTGCGAACGGGTTCGAAGAGCGCAACACGCCGTGGGCGCATTCGCGCCGTCGCTATGATGCGGGCGTGGCGATGCGTGGTCTCGATGACATCGAGACCCTCATCGCGTTTTTCGAAGCCCGTCAGGGGCAGGTTTTCGGCTTTCGCTGGAAAGACTGGTCAGATTACAAATCGGGGTCTGCGCTGGCCGAGCCGGACTACCGGGATCAAATCATCGCCATCGGGGATGACCTGACCGCGTCTTTCCCCCTGACCAAGACATACCGATCAGGTGATCACAGCTATTATCGCCCGATCACCAAACCCGTTCAGGGCACCGTCAAGGTCGGCCTTTCCGAAGAACAGCAACAGGAAGGTATTCATTTTGAAGTCGACACCGCCACCGGCATCGTGACCTTCGCCCACCCCCCCAATACCGGCCTTGAGATCACGGCGGGGTTCGAATTCGACGTGCCGGTGCGCTTTGATACGGATCGCATTCAGACAAGCATGGCCAGCTTTCAGGCCGGCGATGTGCCCAATGTGCCTGTGGTGGAGATCCGGGTATGAGCGGGTTTGATGCAGGCTTGCAGGCCCACCTCGAAACGGGATTCACCACGACCTGCCGCTGTTGGGCGCTGACCCGCCCTGATGGCACCGTTCTGGGCTTCACCGACCATGACTGCCAGCTTGAGTTCGACGGGATCAAATTCAAGGCGAATACCGGGCTGAGCGCACTCGCCTTGCAGCAATCGACCGGCCTGTCGGTCGATAACACCGAAGCGATCGGCGCCCTGACCGATGCGGCCATCACGGAAACCGATGTCGAGGCCGGCCGCTATGACGGGGCCGAGATCCGCGCCTGGCTCGTCAACTGGACCGACGTCGCACAACGGCACCTTCAGTTTCGCGGCACAATCGGAGAGCTGCGCCGAAGCGGCGGTGCCTTTGACGCAGAGCTGCGCGGGCTGACCGATGCGCTGAACCGTCCCTTGGGCCGCGTCTATCAGAAACCATGCACCGCGGTTCTTGGCGATCGCGATTGCGGCGTCGCGCTTGGGTCACCCGGCTATAGCGTCGAATTGATGCCTGTCTCGGTCGAAGAGCGGCGCATCTTTCGATTCGAGCCTCTTGCCGGGTTCGAACCCGGCTGGTTTCAGCACGGTATCCTGAAGGCCCAAACCGGCAGGGCCAAGGGCCTCAGCGGGTCGATAAAACGGGATTACGCCGAACACGATGTGCGAGTGATCGAGCTTTGGCACCCGATCCGCGACACGCTCGACGCCTCGGACCGGGTCATGTTGCGCGCCGGCTGCGACAAGCGTTCTGCAACCTGCCGCGCAAAATTCAACAACCTGCTTAACTTTCAGGGGTTTCCCGACATCCCCGGCGATGACTGGACCCTCACGGACCCGGCCAAGGCAGGTGATCTATCAGGAGGCAGCCGTAGAAAATGAGCGATCTGACTGACAAGGTTGTCACCGCCGCCCGTGGCTGGATCGGGACGCCATATCGACATCAGGCCGCGATAAAGGGCGCTGGCGCCGATTGTCTGGGCCTGCTTCGCGGTGTCTGGCGCGAGGTGCTGGGAAAAGAACCCGAAACGCCACCCGCCTATTCGATGGATTGGTCCGAACCGTCGCGCGATGAGGTTCTCTGGGCGGCGGCACGGCGACACCTGCACCCCAAGCCTCTGTTGTCCGAAGCACCGGGAGATGTGCTCTTGTTTCGGATGCGTGATGGGTCTGTGGCCAAACATCTGGGTATCGCGGGCCGTATCGGCAAACAGGCAAGCTTTATTCATGCCTATTCAGGTCACGCGGTCGTTGAAAGCCCGCTGAGCCCGCCATGGCACCGGCGCGTCGTAGCGCGCTTTTCATTCCCCGAGGAGGTTCTCTGATGGCGACTATCGTTCTTTCGGCTGTCGGGGCCGCGGTCGGCGGCTCTATCGGTGGCTCTGTGCTGGGTCTTTCCGCTGCTGCCATCGGCCGTTTTGCTGGGGGGGTCATCGGCCGGTCAATTGATCAAAGGCTCCTGGGTCAAGGCTCGGAAGTCGTGGAAACCGGACGTGCCAACCGCCTGCGCCTTACAGGTGCGGGCGAGGGCGACACCGTAGCACAGGTCTATGGCCGGATGCGCATCGCCGGACAGATCATCTGGGCCACCGAGTTCCGTCAGGACGTCACCGTGACCGGTGGCGGCGGCGGCGGCGGCGGCAAAGGAAGGCCGCGCCCGCCGCAACCCACCACGCGCAACTACAGCTACTCGGTGAGTCTGGCCATCGCGATCTGCGAAGGCGAAATCACAAATCTGGGCCGGGTCTGGGCCGACGGCACGGAGATCGCACCCGGCAGTCTCGCCATGCGCATTTACAAGGGCACACACGATCAGCTCCCCGACCCCCGCATCGAAGCAGTCGAGGGGGCAGGCACGGTGCCGGCCTACCGGGGCACCGCCTATGTGGTGATCGAGGATCTGGACCTTGGAAGCTACGGCAACCGTGTGCCCCAATTCACGTTTGAAGTGACACGTCCCGCACAACCCCATCAGCAAAACGGCTCAGATGATCCCGTTCACGCCTTACGCGCGGTCGCGCTTCTTCCCGGCAGTGGTGAATACACTCTCGCCACCACGCCCGTGACCATGAATTTCGGGGCGGGGTCATCCGGCTTGGCCAACGTCAACTCTCCGTCTGGCAAGTCTGATTTCGCCACCGCGCTCGACGCGTTGACGGGCGAACTCCCCAACTGCGGGGCCACATCTCTTATCGTAAGCTGGTTCGGGGATGACTTGCGCTGTGACAGCTGCACAATCCGACCCAAGGTTGAGCAGCAGCAATACGACGCCTCGAACATGCCATGGCAGGTCACCGGCCTGACCCGAGCAACGGCACAGCCGGTTCCCGAAGATAGCAGCGGCAGCATCGTCTATGGAGGAACGCCCGCAGACGCGGCGGTGATAGAAGCCATTCTGGGGCTTCAGCAGTCAGGTCAGGAGGTGATGTTCTATCCGTTCATCCTCATGGATCAAACGGCGGGTAATACCCTGCCCGACCCCTATAGCGAAGCCCTGTCTCAACCCGTGCTGCCATGGCGCGGGCGCATCACCCTGCCTGTCGCACCCGCGCGCACCAACAGCGACGACGGCACACCGGCCGCAGTGACCCACGTCGCCACCTTCTTCGGAACGGCCACCGCAGTGGATTTCACCATTTCTCCGGTCAGCACGTCCGCGCCCACCCAATCCAACGGAGCCAAAGACCTGCTAAGCTATGGCGGCGTGGTCAAGCACAGCCCAGTGACCTATACAGGCCCCGAGGAATGGGGCTATCGCCGCTTCATATTGCATAACGCCGCGCTTTGTGCCGCCGCCGGCGGCGTCGAAAGTTTCTGTATCGGCTCCGAAATGCCCGGCCTGACGCAGATTCGTGGGCCCGGCAACAGCTTTCCCGCCGTGGATCAGTTGATCGCGCTGGCCGCCGAAGTTCGCATGATCCTCGGCCCCGATACAAAGATAAGCTATGCTGCAGATTGGTCCGAATATTGGGGCTATCAGCCAAAGGACAGCCCGGGTGATCGTTTCTTTCACCTCGATCCGCTCTGGGCTGATCCCAACATCGACTTCATCGGTATCGACAACTACATGCCGCTTTCCGATTGGCGCGACGGCACTGATCACCTCGATGCCAGCGTCGGCTCGATCTATGATCCCGGCTATCTCAAATCCAACATCGAAGGCGGCGAAGGCTATGACTGGTTCTATCACTCGGACGAGGCCCGCTCGGCCCAGATCCGAACCCCCATCACAGACAAGGCCGAATCCGAGCCTTGGGTATGGCGCTACAAGGACATCCGCAACTGGTGGTCAAACGGTCATCATGACCGTGTGAACGGCGTCCGGCTCGAGGTTGCATCGCCCTGGATTCCAAAATCCAAACCCATCCGCTTTACCGAGTTTGGCTGCGCGGCCATCGACAAGGGGACGAACCAGCCCAACAAGTTCGTTGACCCGAAATCCTCGGAATCCTCACTGCCCTATTTTTCCTCGGGCCGCCGGGACGATCTGATGCAGGTGCAATACCTGCGTGCCATGACCGAATACTGGTCCACCCCTGAAAACAATCCCCTGTCCCCAGAGTATGACGGGCGGATGATCGACATGGAGCGCGCCTATGTTTGGGCATGGGATGCGCGTCCCTTTCCGTTCTTTCCCAACAATCAGACACGTTGGGCAGACGGCGCGAATTATGCTCGCGGCCACTGGATCAGCGGCCGTATATCGGGCCGAACGCTCGCCAATGTGGTGGATGAGATCGTTAGCCGCGCAGGGATGCGTCATCACGATGTTTCGGGCCTGCACGGATTTGTCCGTGGCTATTCGGTCGAGCAGGTCGGCGAGGCGCGCGCGGCGCTGCAACCGCTGATGCTGCGCTACGGCTTCGATGCGATTGAACGTGATGGCAAACTTCTGTTCCGAATGCGCGATGGCCTTCCTGATGCCGTGATAGACCCCGCACACCTTGTCCGCGATCCTCAATCCGGTCAGACCCTTGAGGAAACCCGCGCCAGCATGACCGAAATTGCCGGCCGCGTGCGATTGCGCTTCGTCGAAGCGGACGCCGATTTCGAGGTGATCGCCGAAGAGGCCATCCTGCCCGATGACGCGACACATGCCGTTTCAACCTCCGAAATGCCCCTCGCGATGACCCGCGCCGAAGGGCGTGCCACGGTCGAGCGCTGGTTGTCCGAGGCACGCGTGGCAACAGACAGCTTGCAACTCACCCTGCCCCCGTCATCGCTTGGATTGGGGGCAGGTGATGTGATCGCACTTGCCGAAGCGGGCGGTAGCGGCCATTTCCGAATCGATCGCGTCGAACAGATGGGCACCGCCCAAAGCATCGAGGCCGTGCGGATCGAACCTGAATCCTATCGCCCCGTGGACATCACCGAGGAGCCCCCCGCAACGCGGCCCTTCATCTCGCCCGTTCCGGTCTTTCCCTTGTTTCTCGACCTTCCCCTCATGACAGGGGCCGAGGTTCCGCATGCACCGCATATCGCACTGGGCGGGACACCTTGGCCCGGGTCCGCCGCGATTTATGCCTCTGACGCGGATGCCAACTACCGCCTGAACAGCGTGGTCGACATCCGGTCGCGCATCGGCATCACACAGACCCCGCTCCTCGCGGCGGCACCAGGCCTTTTGGATCGTGGCGAAGGGCTCGCCGTCAGCATGCTGCATGGTCAGCTCGAAAGCATTTCCACGGACGATTTACTCGCCGGGGGCAATCTCTGTGCCATCGGCGACGGGACACCCGATGGATGGGAGATCATGCAGTTCCGCGACGCTGAACTGGTAGATCAGGACACCTATTTCCTGCACACCCGCCTGCGCGGACAGCTTGGAACCGACGCCCTGATGCCCGCCGAATGGCCGAGCGGAAGCTATATTGTCATGCTCGATGGCATACCCGAGCAAATCCAGCTTGCCGATGCACAGCGCCGCCGCGCGCGGCACTACCGGATCGGCCCCACCGGCAGACCGGTTGACGACCCATCCTACCAACACGCGGTGATCGCGTTCGAAGGGGTCGGCCTGCGACCCTTTGCTCCCGTGCATCTCACGGCGCGCGACACGGGCGGCGGCATTACCCTCTCATGGGTGCGTCGCACGCGTATCGACGGTGACCGCTGGGAAACCCCTGACGTGCCGCTCGGAGAGGAGCGCGAACTCTACCTCGTCCAGGTCAGTCAGAACGGCTCCGTTTTGCGCGAACAGATCGTTGAGACGCCCAACTGGACCTACAGCGCCGCAAACCGTGCATCGGATGGACTGACCGGGGGGATCACGCTCGCGGTCGCACAAATCTCCGGTCTCTTCGGTCCCGGTGCCTTCGCAAGCCTCGAGATCACGGCCTGACCGTCACCCTTTGGCACATTGCACGCATCTCTGCGAGGCCGGATCAAGGTTCAGCCGCGCATGAGCAATCTCGTCACCGCAATCTTCACAATATCCGTATTCGCCCTCATCAATGCGTCCAAAAGCGGCTTTGAGCCTCCGTCGCTCTATATCGCGGCGGGTTGCGCTTGCCTTGGCCATGGCTTGGTTCTGCAATGCGTCCATGCGTGACAGGCGCCCAACGGACTGCTGGTCAAGTTCTACCGTTGCCTGCCCTTCGCTGCCCAGTTCGTCCTCGTGCGCCAAGGCATCAAGACGCGCCGCAATGATTTCGCGAAATCTGTTCAGTTCGGCATCATTCATTCTGCTGATCCTCCCGATCACGCCTTTGCATTTTCCCTCCGGTTCTTATCTGGTATACTGACGCCCGAGTTCTAGGAGCAGCCCGATGGCAAACACACATGCGAAACTGGCCGAATTCGACCCGGTTTGGAAGCGGATTACCGAAGAGGCCAAGGACACCATCACGCAAGAGCCGCTGATGGGTGGCCTCGTCCATTCTTCGATCCTGCACCATAAAACCATCGAATCGGCCCTTGCCTATCGAATCTCGCTCAAGCTCGCGTCCAGCGAAATGCCCGAGCAGATCCTGCGCGAGATTTGTGATTGGGCCATGGCCAACGACCCCGACATATCACTCGCCGCGCGGGCCGATATCGTTGCGGTCACCGATCGCGATCCGGCCTGCGACCGCTTCCTGCTGCCGATGCTGTTCTTCAAGGGCTTTCAGGCCATTCAGGCCTACCGCATCGCCCATTGGCTTTGGGACAATGACCGCAAGGACATGGCGCGCTTCTTTCAAATGCGCTGCTCCGAGGTGTTCGGCGTGGATATCCACCCGGCCGCCCGCGTTGGCAAAGGCATCATGATCGATCACGCTCATTCCATCGTGATCGGTGAAACCGCCGTGGTGGGCGACAACGTGTCGATGTTGCACTCGGTCACCCTCGGCGGCACCGGCAAGGAAGAAGAGGACCGCCACCCTAAGATCGGCGACGGCGTTCTCATCGGCGCGGGCGCCAAGGTGCTGGGCAATATCAAGGTCGGATACTGCTCACGCATCGCAGCCGGCTCCGTGGTTCTCGAAGAAGTGCCGCCCTGCAAAACGGTGGCAGGCGTTCCCGCCAAAATCGTCGGCGAGGCAGGCTGCGCACAGCCATCGGTAGCAATGGATCAGCTTTTGGGCGTGCGCTAAAGCGCGTGGCCCAAGACGGGCTCGGCCTTTTGCCCCTCGAACATGCGCAAAGATAAAGCGTTTTGCGAAAAACCCAGACCACAGATTTTTGCGAAACGCGGCGCGACATTCAGGCGTTGCACGCGTTACTACCCCTGTTCAAGACGCTCGACAGAGACAGGTGAGGGAGCGTCCAGTTGGTGAACTTCCTCCACTTGGATGCTTGACCATTGCCATGGGGCAAGGGCCATCAATGCAACGGTCGCTGTTATCGTCAGTGCCTTTGTCATGTTCACCTCCATCTTTTCGCGCGATGAAATCTGCACGACAAAGATGAACAATCCGTATGTGCTATACAAAAACAGCCCGCACGCGGCGGGCTGTTATCCGATAACAAATCTCAATTTCGAGCATTACGCCAGCATCACCATCGGGTTTTCGAGGTTCTGCACGATCTGCTCAAGAAGCTCGGCCCCCAGCGCGCCGTCAATGACCCGGTGATCAACCGAAAGCGTCACCGACATCACCGTCGCCACGGTAAGTTCACCATCCGCGCCGACCACCGGCTTTTTGACCCCGGCCCCGACGGCAAGGATCGCGCCATGCGGCGGATTGATGACGGCATCGAAATTGTCGATCCCGAACATGCCAAGGTTCGACACCGCAAAGCTTCCGCCCTGATATTCATGCGGTGCAAGCTTCCGGTCGCGCGCACGGCCGGCAAGGTCTTTCATCTCCGCACTCAGCGCCGAAAGCGATTTCATTTCGGCGTCCTTGAGCACCGGCGTAAAGAGCCCGCCCTCGATCGTCACGGCCACGGCCACATCCGACGGGCGCAACTTGAGCAGCCGGTCACCGGCCCAGACGGCATTGGCATCCGGCACCGACTGAAGCGCCAGGGCGCAGGCCTTGATGATGAAATCATTCACCGAAAGCTTCACATCCCGGCCTTCCAACTGCTTGTTCAGCTGGCTGCGGAACTTCAAAAGCGCATCAAGCTTGATGTCCCGGCGAAGATAGAAATGCGGGATCGATTGCTTTGCCTCGGTAAGACGCGCCGCGATTGTCTTGCGCATCCCGTCGAGCGTGACTTCCTCATAGTCGCGCCCTTCATACATGGCGGCGACCTGACTGGCCGACGGTCCGGACGGTGCGGCTGCTTTCGGCGCCTCGTCGGCTTTCTTGGCCGGGGCCTCCCCGGTCTTGGCCTTGCCCGGTTGCGCCGCTTCCACGTCGACTTTGACGATCCGTCCGCGCGGGCCCGATCCTTCGATCTGGCTCAGGTCAAGTCCCTTGTCCGCGGCGATCCTCCGTGCCAGAGGCGACGCGAAGATACGCTTGCCATCCGCATCCTGAGGCGCTGCGGGTGCTTTGGTGTCGGAGGCCGGGGCGCCCGATTTCGGCGCCGCCTCCTCACCCGAATAACCACCGGCGGCAGGCTCTTGCTCGGGGCCGGGCTGCGTTCCGCTGCCCTCCTCTGCGGGCTTCGGCTCGGCGCTGACCTCGCCGATGTCATCGGCGCTCTCACCTTCCTCGAGCAGCACGGCGATGGGCGTATTGACCTTCACCCCTTCGCTGCCTTCCTCGATAAGGATCTTGCCGATGGTGCCTTCGTCCACGGCCTCGAACTCCATCGTGGCCTTGTCGGTCTCGATCTCGGCCAGAAGGTCGCCGGAATTGACCTCGTCACCCTCCTTGACCAACCATTTGGCAAGTGTGCCCTCTTCCATCGTGGGCGAAAGGGCGGGCATCAGAATTTCTGTCGGCATCACTCAATCTCCTCGACAAGAACGCGGTCCCATGGGGCCTTGACCCAACCACCGTCGATCCGGGCGGTATAGGCCCCAAGGATATGCGGCAGATTATCGATCAGCCACGCATGACGCTGATCATCGCTCGCACCTTCTTCCAATTCGTCGTCCACGAACTCGCGCGGCACGACAATGCGATAGCGCCCGTCGCCCGAAGGCCCCTCGAGGACATAGGCATCGCGGCTGCTGTTGAACTCGAACCCATCACTCATCTGTAGGTCACTTTGTTCACCGCCTCGATCACCTCGGCGGTCGATGTCAGGGCCAGTTTCTCAAGGTTCGCGGCATAGGGCATCGGGACATCCTTGCCCGTGCAATTGATCACCGGCGCATCGAGATAGTCAAATGCCCGCTCCATCAGTGTCGCAGAGATATGGTTGCCGATGCTCGCCACCGGGAATCCCTCTTCGACGGTGACACAGCGGTTTGTCTTCATCACCGACGCGATCACCGTGTCATAGTCGAGCGGGCGCAGCGTGCGCAGGTCGATCACCTCGGCGCTCACGCCGTCCTCGGCCAGCTTCTCGGCGGCCTCAAGCGCATAGGTCATGCCGATGCCAAAGCTCACGATGGTCACGTCTGTGCCCTCGCGCCAGATGCGCGCCTTGCCGAAAGGCACGGTGAAGTCGTCGATCGCGGGCACCTCGAAGGACTTGCCATAGAGAATCTCGTTCTCAAGAAAGATGACCGGGTTCGGGTCGCGGATCGCGCTTTTC
This sequence comes from Roseovarius sp. E0-M6, assembly GCF_037083845.1. NCBI lineage: Bacteria > Pseudomonadati > Pseudomonadota > Alphaproteobacteria > Rhodobacterales > Roseobacteraceae > Roseovarius > Roseovarius sp. E0-M6. The sequence goes on from NZ_JBAPLA010000002.1 coordinate 59,630, forward strand.
AAAAGACCCTTGGCATCCGAGGCCGAGTAGGGCTGAACCACCTTGAGCCCCGGAATATGCGAATACCATGCCGCATAATCCTGACTGTGCTGCGCGCCCACGCGTGCGGCGGCACCGTTCGGACCACGGAACACGATATGCGTGCCAAGCTGACCGCCCGACATGTAATTCGTCTTGGCTGCCGAGTTAATGATCTGGTCGATCGCCTGCATGGCGAAGTTCCACGTCATGAATTCCACGATAGGCTTGAGTCCGCCCCACGCCGCACCAACGCCAACCCCGGCAAAGCCATGCTCGGTGATCGGGGTGTCGATGACGCGCTTGGCGCCGAATTCATCAAGAAGGTTCTGAGTGATCTTGTAGGCACCCTCATACTCGGCCACCTCCTCGCCCATGATGAAAACATCCTCATCGGCGCGCATCTCTTCGGCCATCGCCGAATTGATCGCTTCGCGCACCGTCATGGATTTCATCTCGGTGCCCTCGGGCCAGTCGGGCTCGGTGTTGGGCGAAAGGTTCTCTGCCTCCGCCGGGCCGGTATCGGGCTTTACCTCGGCAGGAAGCGGTTTGCCCATGGCGTCACCGTCGCCGTCATCCTCTCTGTCCGTTTCGGGTGCGCTCTGACCCGAAGAAGAGGCGTCTTCGATATCGTCGGCGCTTTCGCCTTCCTCGAGCAGCACGGCAATGGGCGTATTGACCTTCACCCCTTCGCTGCCTTCCTCGATAAGGATCTTGCCGATGGTGCCTTCGTCCACGGCCTCGAACTCCATCGTGGCCTTGTCGGTCTCGATCTCGGCGAGGATATCGCCGGAATTGACTTCGTCACCTTCCTTCACCAGCCACTTGGCCAGTGTGCCCTCTTCCATCGTGGGGCTCAGGGCGGGCATGAGAATCTCTGTCGGCATTGTCTGTCCCTCCCTCTCAGGCTTCCACGTAGATGTCTGTCCAAAGCTCGGCCACATCCGGCTCGGCGCTTTCCTTGGCGAATTCGGCGCTGTCGTTCACGACGCTCTTGATCTCCTTGTCGATCGCCTTGAGATCATCCTCGCTAGCATGCTTGCCCTGCAGGAGAAGATCGCGCACATGCTCGATACAGTCCTTCTCCTCACGGATTTTCTGCACCTCTTCGCGGGTCCGGTATTTCGCCGGGTCCGACATCGAGTGTCCGCGATAGCGATAGGTCTTCACCTCAAGGATATAAGGCCCCTTGCCTTCGCGACAGTGCGCGACGGCCTTGTCGCCGGCATTCTTAACCGCAAGCACGTCCATGCCGTCCACCGCTTCGCCGGGGATGCCGAACGCCTCGCCGCGGGTAAAGATATCGGGGGTCGAGGTGGACCGCTTCTGCGAAGTGCCCATCGCGTATTGGTTGTTCTCGATCACGAAAACCACCGGAAGCGACCAGAGCGCGGCCATGTTGAACGTCTCGTAGACCTGCCCTTGGTTCGCCGCGCCGTCACCAAAATAGGTGAAGGTCACGTTGTCATTACCCTTGTATTTGTCCGCAAAAGCGAGGCCCGCCCCCAGCGGCACATTGGCGCCCACGATGCCGTGTCCGCCATAGAAATCCTTCTCCTTGGAGAACATGTGCATCGAGCCGCCCTTGCCCTTGGAATATCCGTCCTCGCGGCCCGTCAGCTCGGCCATGACACCCTTGGGGTCCATCCCACACGCCAGCATGTGACCGTGGTCGCGATAGGTGGTGATGCGCTTGTCGCCCTCCTTGGCTGCGGCCTCGAGCCCGACAACAACGGCTTCCTGTCCGATATAAAGATGACAGAAACCGCCGATCAGGCCCATGCCATAAAGCTGACCGGCCTTTTCCTCGAATCGTCGGATCAGAAGCATGTCGCCGTAATACGACTTCAGTTCCTCAGCGGATACATTTGGCTTGTTTGACTTTTTCGGGGCTGCCATCGGTGGTCGTCTCCCTTTATGCACACATAGTTTAGTATTAAACTATCTAATACACGATCCCGCGCCAAGATGCGAGACCGAATTGACGCAAGGTCCGTTTCACGCAGACCTTCGCGCGATGATCCGCGCCATATCAAGCATGCGGCACGAAAACCCCCATTCGTTGTCATACCAGCCGAACACCCTGAGCAACCCGCCCGCGCTGACCGAGGTTTCATGCCCGCACATCACCACGGATTCAGACCGCCCGCGCAGGTCACTCGACACGAGCGGCTGCTCGGTCCAGCCAAAGATCGGCCCCTCAGACGCCGCCGCGCGCAGCATCGCGTTCACCGTCTTTACATCAACGTCGCGCCCGGTCTGCACGGTCAGGTCGATGGCCGATACGCTCGCTGTCGGCACCCGGATGGCCCGCGCCTCGATCCGCCCCCTGAGCTTGGGCAGAACCAGCCCGGTCTGATGCTGCGCGCTCGTGGTCGTTGGCACCATCGACAGCGCGGCGGCGCGGCTCCGCTCGGGCGCGCCGCGCGGCTTGTCGACCGTAGGCTGTGACCCGGTATAGCAATGCACCGTCGTCATCTGCCCGCTCACGATCCCGAACGCCTCGTCCAGACGCCGCGCCAGCGGCGCCAATGCGTTCGTCGTGCAAGACGCGTTCGAGATGATCCGCTCATCGCGCAGATCGCCCTCGTTTGCCCCGAGGACCAGCGTGATATCGGCCTCCTTCGATGGCCCCGAGACCAGAACCGCCGCCGCCCCCGCGGCAAGCCCGCGCTCGGCCACGGCGCGCGCGCCCGCCATGCCCGTGCATTCCAGAACGACGTCCACACCAGAGAGGTCCAGCTCACTCAGATCCGATGCCGCCCGGAACGGAATCGCCCGGCCATCAACGACAAGCGCCTCGTCTTGCGTCTCGACCGTGCCGGGCCACGGGCCGAACACGCTGTCATATTGGAAAAGATAGGCACAGGTTTCCAGCGGCTCGATATCATTAATCAGGACCAGTTCCAGATCGTCACCATTGGCCATCAGGATACGCAGGATGGCCCGGCCGATACGGCCAAACCCGTTGATCGCGATGCGGATCGGGCGCTGTGCCATGACGATTCTCCTCACCTCACACCTGCATGGCTAGCCCAGTTGCAGAGCCAAGGCCACCCGCGCCGCGCTCTCACCCGTCTTGTCTCGGGTCTGCGCATCCTCTATGCCCCGCTCATGCTGGACGACACAGACGATATCCACCCGCTTTTCCATGGCGCCCCCCGCAGCACGGAGTTCCGCAAGCTGCGCAAACGGATCGTGCGCCAAACCCGCGAGGCGGTCGAGGATTTCGGCATGGTCGAACGCCCCACCGACGGGACCAAGCCAAAATGGCTGGTTTGCCTGTCCGGCGGCAAGGACAGCTATACCCTGCTGGCCGTTCTGCACGAACTGCAATGGCGTGGCCTGTTGCCGGTCGAAATTCTCGCCTGCAATCTGGATCAGGGACAGCCCGGCTTCCCGGCCACGGTGCTGCCGAAATTTCTTGAGGATATGCGCGTTCCCCACCGGGTCGAATATCAGGACACTTATTCCGTCGTCGTGGACAAGGTGCCGGCGGGCCGGACCTTTTGCGCGCTCTGCTCCCGGCTCCGGCGCGGGCACCTCTATCGCATCGCACGCGAGGAGGGGTGTTCGGCCGTGGTGCTTGGGCATCACCGTGATGATATCCTTGAGACCTTCTTCATGAACCTCTTTCACGGCGGGCGCCTCGCCACCATGCCGCCCAAGCTCGTCAACGAAGAAGGCGACCTCTTCGTCTATCGCCCGCTTGCCTATGTGGCCGAGGCCGATTGCGGCAAATTCGCCCGCGCGATGGACTATCCGATCATTCCCTGTGATCTCTGCGGCTCTCAGGACGGGCTGCAACGGCAACAGGTGAAACAGATACTCGACGGATGGGAGGCCAACAGCCCCGGTCGTCGTCAGGTCATGTTCCGGTCGCTGATGAACGCGCGGCCCTCGCACCTACTTGATCCGAAACTGTTCGATTTTCAGGGACTTGTCCGCCACTCTGGCGAAGTTGATGAAAATGCGCCGGAAATCCCGGTGCTGCGTTAAGCGGACATTCGCGGGCCTTCGATAGGGTCCGGGCAACGGTGTGGCAAAGGCCGCACAGCTTGCCGATCGCGGGGTCTGCCGATGTCACTTCGCCCAAAGGGCCTTATTATGAAATCCCGCGCCCTGCACCCCGCGTTTGGCGGTGTGATGGTCGCCTCTCTGCCCGCCTTGATGCTTCTCCTCTTCTGGCTGGGGGGGGGAGGCGGCGATGATCCTTCTCGCGCTGCTATTGCCTGCTGGCCTTGCGGTTGCGGCGATCGCGCGGGCCCGTCGCGGCGCCCAGGGCGCTGATGCATCACACGAAGACGATCTTCTCGATGTCATGAACAAACTCGTGACGCGCGCCCAGATATCTGAGCGTCAAACGGCATGCATTCTCGTCGCGCTTGACCGTGCGGCGGACCTCACCGACCGTTTCGGGGGCGCGGCACTGGATGACACCATGGCGCGGCTTCTCGCGCGGCTTGGGCGGTGCCTGCGCGAACAGGACCACCTTCAGATCGCGGACACCGCCACATTCTGTGTCGTGCTGTCACCCGTTCCGACCCTCTCGCCGGATGACGTCCTGCGGCTGGCTGACCGGCTTCAGGCCACGGTCGAGGGGGGCGTGACCGGAACACCGCCTGCGCACCTGACCGCGTCGGTCGGCGTTTCGCTTTCCGGGACACTGCGCCGCCGCTCCGCGACCGCGCTTCTTGATGCCGCGCAGATCGCGCTTGATGACGCACAACAGCATGGGCCTGCCGCCGTGCGTGTCCATTGTCACGACATGCGCGGCACGCCGAAAACTCCGCTCTGCCCCGAGATTGCGACCGCGCTCGACATCGGCGAAATCCGGCCATGGTATCAGCCCCAGATAAGCACCGAAACAGGCCACATCACCGGGGTCGAGGCACTGGCGCGGTGGTGCCACCCGGCACGCGGCATGATCGCGCCCGCAGGCTTCCTGCCCGCCCTCGAAGACGCGGGCAGGCTTGGGAAATTGGGGCGCATCATGCTCGATCACGCGCTCTCTGACCTGCGAAAATGGGATGCCGCCGGGCTTCACGTGCCCCATGTCAGCCTGAATTTCTCGGGCGAGGAATTGCGCAATCCGCGCCTCGCCGATCAGATCGGCTGGACGCTTGATCGCCACGGCATCGCACCGGATCGCCTGTGCATCGAGTTGCTGGAAACCGTTGTGGCCTCGGCGGCGGACGATGATATCGTCGCTCGCACAATCGGCCTGCTTGCGGCGATGGGCTGCCGGATCGACCTTGATGATTTTGGCACCGGCCACGCCTCAATCTCGACATTGCGGGGCGTCGATGTTCACCGGCTCAAGATCGACAGGTCTTTCGTCTCGCGCCTCGATCGGGAACCGCGTCAACAGCGGCTGGTCTCGGCCATCCTGCTCATGGCCGAACAGCTTGACCTCGACACGCTGGCCGAAGGCGTCGAAACCCCGGCCGAGCATGCGCTTCTGGCGCAGCTTGGCTGCCGCCACGTGCAGGGATTCGGTATTGCGCGGCCCATGCCCGCCGATCAATGCGCCGACTGGATTGCCGCGCATGCCGCCTCAATTCCGCCTCTCCCGCTCATCCAGCGCGGCATTGGCTGAACCCGACCCCGCCATCAGGCGTTTTCTTCTCGAAAACCCCCGCGTCACAAGGCCCGGTGCGGGGGAAATCCCTTGACCTTTGGTCGCGCACTCTGTTGAACCCCCGCAAAGCCCTTCAACGAGACGGATGAGCCGGCGTAATGGACGATCAGAACAAGAACCTACTTCTCGCGACCCTGCTCAGCCTGCTGGTAATCGTCGTCTGGCTTTACGTATTCCCCTCGCCGGAACCCGACCCCGCCCTTGATGCCGCCACTGACACCACGGCCGACACGACAACGGAGCCCGTCACCGGTGATACCGCCGTAACACCCGGCACCGCCGGTGATCCGGCCGCAACCGGCGACCCGGCCGCGGTGGCTGACGCCGACGCTGCAACCGCAGAGGATGCCACTCCCCGGATCAAGATCGAGACACCCGCCGTTGTCGGGTCGATCTCGCTGCGCGGTGGTCGGCTCGATGAACTGTCGCTGCGCAATTATCACGAAAGCCTCGATCCCGGCGCCGATATCGTTGATCTCCTGCGGCCGACGGGCGGCGCGAAACCATACTACGCGCTCTTTGGTTGGGCCCCCGGTGCGGGTCTCACACCTGACACGGTGCCCGGCGCCAACACCATCTGGTCCGCCGAAGAAGGCGCGACACTTGCCCCCGACAGCCCTGTTACCCTGACATGGGACAACGGCGCGGGCCTGACCTTCCGTCGCGAAATCTCTGTCGACGACAAATACATGTTCACCGTCACGCAGTCGGTTGAAAACACGAGCGGTGACGCGGCGACCCTTGCGCCCTACGGGATCATCGCCCGCCACGGCCTGCCCACCAACCTCAAGAACTTCTTCATTCTGCACGAAGGTGCCGTGCGGATGACCGATGGCGAACTGACCGAGACCGACTACGACGATTTCGAAACCGCAACCGCGCACGAAAATATCACGGTTTCCTCGCAGGGCTGGACCGGTTTCACCGATCACTACTGGATGACCACGCTTATCCCCGTGACCAATTCGGGCTTCACCATGAGCACGTTCCGCGACACGCGGCGCGACATTTACCAGACCACGGTGAAACAGCCCGCGCTTACCCTTGCGCCGGGCGAAAGCTCAGAGGTGACGACCCAGCTTTTCGCCGGTGCGAAGGAATGGGAAACCATCCGGGAATACCAAGAGGCCGGCGTTGACAAGTTCGACGATTCGATCGACTGGGGCTGGTTCTTCTTCTTGACAAAACCCATCTTCGCCCTGCTGCACTGGCTCAATTCCGTGATCGGCAACATGGGCTGGGCGATCATCGCGCTCACGCTGATCATCAAACTAGTGCTGCTGCCACTCGCTTATAAATCCTACGTCTCAATGGCCAAGATGAAAGAGCTTCAGCCCCAGATGGAAAAGATCAAGGAGCGTGCCGGCGATGACCGTCAGCAGCTTCAGAAAGAGATGATGGCGCTCTACAAGAAGGAAAAGGTCAACCCGGCCTCGGGCTGTCTGCCGATCCTTCTACAGATCCCGATCTTCTTCTCGCTCTACAAGGTGATCTTCGTGACACTCGAACTGCGTCACGCGCCTTGGTTCGGCTGGTTGCGCGACCTCTCGGCACCTGACCCATCGTCGCTCTTCAACCTCTTTGGCTTGCTGCCGTGGTCCGCGCCCGAACCGGGCACCATTCTCGCGCTCATCTTCATCGGGATCCTGCCCATCCTGCTCGGCATCTCCATGTGGCTTCAGCAGAAACTCAACCCCGCGCCCACGGACCCGACGCAAAAGATGATCTTTGCCTGGATGCCATGGGTCTTCATGTTCATGCTGGGCAGCTTCGCCAGCGGGCTCGTCGTCTACTGGATCGCGAACAACACGATCACCTTCACCCAGCAATACGCCATCATGCGTAGCCAAGGGTATAAGCCCGACGTCTTCGGCAACATCATGTCAAGCTTCAAGCGCCACACTGGCGGCGCCGACGATACCACCCAGAAGCCCAAGTCCGGCGACGACAAGTCTTGAGCAGCACCGCCCGCATTCGTGCCCTCTGGCGGCATCCGATCAAGGGGCACGGCCGCGAAACGCTTGAGTCCGTGACCCTTGCCGAAGGTCAGACGATGCCTTGGGACCGGCGTTGGGCCGTCACCCACGAAGCGACCCGGGCCGACGGTTCGGAGTGGGCACCCTGTGCGAATTTCACCCGCGGGGCCAAAGTGCCCGCACTCATGGCCATCACCTCACACACCGACGAGACGACGGGCACCGTCACCCTGTCGCATCCCGACCGCCCCGATCTTCACTTCGACCCCGAAACCCAAGAACAGGCGTTCCTTGACTGGATGCGCCCCCTCATGCCCGAAACTCGGGCACAGTCCACCGGGATCGTGCGCGCGCCCGACCGCGGCATGACCGATAGCGAATTTCCGTCGCTAAGCCTGATCAATCTCGCCTCGAACGCCGATCTTGCCATGTTTCTTGGCACCGACCTCTCGCCACAGCGGTGGCGCGGCAACATCATCTTCGATGGCGCACTCCCATGGGCCGAAGACGGCTGGATCGGTCACACACTGAGCATCGGCACCGCTCAGCTTCTGGTGCGCGAACCGATCATCCGCTGCCGCGCCACCACCGCCAATCCTGACACCGGCGCGCGCGACCTCGATACGCTCGGCGCGCTTGACCGGCTTCGCGGCAAACAGGAATTCGGAATCTATGCCGAGGTCACCCGCGCCGGCACCATTGCCATCGGCGACACGATCGAGCCCGTCTGACCATGCAGCTTCCCTTCCCTCTCACCCCGGAACCGGACCCACAGACGCTTGAGGCAGGGCGCAAGCTTCTCACCAGCGAGGTCGATTTCCTCAAGGGGGTCGTCGCCATGTCCGGCCTGCCGCCCTCCGACCGAGTCGAGGTGTGCTTTGCCGGGCGCTCGAACGTGGGCAAGTCGAGCCTGATCAACGCACTTACCGGGCGCCGGGCGCTGGCACGGGCCTCGAACACGCCGGGCCGCACACAAGAGATCAACTTCTTCACCCTCTCGGACAGTCATTATCTCGTGGACCTGCCCGGCTATGGCTATGCCAACGCCCCGCTCAAGGTCGTGGAAAAATGGCAGGCCCTGCTCAAGTCTTATCTCTCGGGCCGCGTCAACCTGCGCCGCGCCTTCGTGCTGATCGACGCGCGCCATGGCGTGAAACCCGTGGACGAAGAAATCATGTCGCTTCTAGACTCCTCGGCCGTGACGTTTCAAACCGTCCTGACCAAGGCCGACAAGGTCAAGGACAAGGACCGCGAGAAGATTCTCGATCAGGTCCGCACGCGGCTGGCCACCCATCCCGCGGCCTTTCCCGAACTCATGGTCACATCGAGCGAAAAGGGCTGGGGCATCCCGACGCTGCGGGCCACTATTGCGACATTGGATTGATGTCTGACCCTTTCAGGTAAACGCCGGGACAACCCCGCCCGTGGGGCGCCGCTCCCCTGATCTTTCGAGCCGCGCATTACTGCATTTACGGCTGCAACAGGATCTTCCCGCCGCGCCCCGGCTCCTGCGCTGCCTTCACCGCATCTGTCACCGCATCCAACGCAAAGGTATCGCCCACATCCAAAGGCAGGTCTCCTTTCATGGCAAGACGGACAAGCTCTTGGATCATCTCCATGCGCCGCTCATCGCTCAGGTGTTGGCTCATCCGCGCGGCCCAGAACCCCTTGACCGTGATCTGCTTCATGATCATCGGCCCGGATGCAACCGGCAAAGGCTCCCCGGTCGCGGTGCCGAAGACGACAAGCTCACCATTCTCGCCCAAAAGGTCCAAAAGCGCCGCACCCGTTTCACCCCCGACCGAGTCGATGGCCGACACCGCGCCCCCACCGGTCAGATCGCGCACCCGGTCCTTCCAACCGGCCTCGCTGGTGTTGATCACGTTCTCCGCCGCAACCTCCTGCATCTCCTCGACCGCGCCTTCGCGCCGGACAAGGTTCACAAGGTGAATGCCGCGCGACCGGGCCAGCGTCACCATGATCTTGCCCACCGCGCCGTTCGCCGCCGTCTGGATAATCCAGTCGCCCTCCTTCGCCTTGAGCGTCTCAAGCAACGCCAGCGCGCTCAGCGGCATCGCGATCAGTTGCGCACCGTCTGCGTCCGAAATCTCTTCAGGCAGGGGCAGCACGCTCTCGGCGGGCCCAGTGAAAAACTCCGCCCAAGCGCCATGCACCCCCGCGACCGTGACCCGTTTGCCGATCATTGCATCGTCCACATCTTCGCCCACGGCCTCGACATGGCCCATGCCCTCGGATCCGCCGATCGCACTGGGCAGATCGGGCTTATAGCCATAGGTGCCCCGCACGGTCCAAAGATCGTGATTGTGGATGGGCGACAGCTTCATCCTGATCCGAACCTTGCCCTGCCCCGGCTCGGGCGCGTCGGTGGTCCGGCATGACAGAACCTTTGCGGGCTCTCCGAATTCGTCGTGCATCGCTGCTTTCATCGGTCTTGATCCTTTCCGAGATGACGTGGTTGACGGGCTTGCGATCTCAGTTGTGCAACCCGCGCCGGACCAGATTGTTTCGCGGCCTCTCGCGGCATCTGCGCGGCCTTTGAATGTCACGTAATCGTCCGGGCGGAAATTGCGACGGGGCAGACCGTTGCGTGCGCGCCGTTTATGCACGGCGCGACTCACCTTCCACCGACGCGATACCGACGTGAATACCGACGTCGTACCGACGTGGGGCCCGGCCCGTTAACCTTTCCTATTCACGCGGCCCTTGCGCGGCTCGGTTCCACCGGCGATAACCGCTTGAACGAGGATAGTTAAGATGAAGACCCGCCCCATGAACCGCGATTGGATCGCCACCGCCCGCACCCTCTCCGAAGCCCTGCCCTACCTGCAGCGCTATGACGAGGCCATCGTCGTGATCAAGCTTGGCGGACACGCCATGGGAAGCGCCGAGGCCATGGAAACATTCGCCCGTGATGTCGTGCTTATGCAGCAGGTCGGGGTCAATCCCGTCATCGTCCACGGTGGCGGTCCCATGATTAACCAGATGCTTGAAAAGATTGGCATAAAATCCGATTTCATTGGGGGCAAGCGGATCACGGACGCCGCCACCATGGAGGTGGTCGAGATGGTGCTCTCGGGCACCGTGAACAAACGGATCGTGCAGGCCATCAACGCACAGGGCGGACGCGCGGTGGGTCTTTCGGGCAAGGATGCGAACCTTGTCACCTGCGATGCAGCCAACCCCGAATTGGGCCTTGTGGGCACCCCCTCCGAGGTTGATCCCGGCATTTTGCACACGCTTTTCCGCGACAACATGATCCCGGTCATCGCACCTCTGGGCGCGGGACGTGCGGGCGAGACATACAATATTAACGGAGATACCGCAGCGGGCGCCATCGCCGCCGCCCTCAAGGCCGACCGCCTCCTCCTGCTGACCGATACAGACGGCGTCCGTGACGCCGAGGGTCAGGTCATGACCGAGCTTACGGCCAATGAAATAAGGCGTCTGACCGATGATGGCACGATTGCCGGCGGGATGATCCCCAAAACCGAAACCGCCCTTGCCGCCATCGCTGGCGGGGTGCGTGCGGTGGTCATTCTTGACGGGCGCGCGCCCAATGCACCGCTCCTTGAGCTCTTCACCGATCACGGTGCGGGGTCAATTATTCGTGCGTCCTGACACGGCCCTCTTGCACGGCCCCGACAAGCGCCTAATCTCCTGATCATGGAGAACGAAGCCCTCATCCGACTGGCCATCTTTCTGGGCCTTTTCGCGCTACTGGCCGCGATCGAATCCTACGCACCCCGCCGCACCCGGCAGGAGCCGCGCGGACGGCGCTGGATCACCAACTGGGGGATCGTGATCCTCAGCACCCTCGCCCTGCGCGCTCTGGCCCTTGCCATGCCGCTTCTCGCGGTTGGTGCCGCTCTCGACGCTCAGGCACAAGGCTGGGGCCTCATGAACCGGCTCGACCTCTCTCTTTGGGTGACGATTCCCCTGACCGTTCTGATCTTTGATCTGGCCATCTGGGCACAGCATCTTGTGACCCATAAGGTGCCGATCTTGTGGCGTTTGCACCGCGTTCACCATGCCGACCGAGACATAGACGTCACCACCGCGATCCGCTTTCACCCGGTCGAGATCGCGCTGTCCATGCTGCTCAAGATCGGTCTGGTCTATCTTCTTGGCCCGCCCGCCATCGGCATCGTTGTGTTCGAGATTGTCCTGAACGGGACCGCCATGTTCAACCACGCCAATATCGCGCTGCCTCCCCGCGCCGATGCCCTTCTGCGCAAGCTGATCGTGACTCCTGACATGCACCGGGTCCATCACTCGGTCCACCGCGGCGAGCATGACACGAATTATGGCTTTGCTCTTTCGGTCTGGGACAGGTTATTTGGCACATATCTTGCACAGCCCAAAGACGGGCACGAGGCGATGACGATAGGACTGGAATGGCAGGACGAAAGACCCTCGAAACTCGGATGGAGCCTATGGCTGCCGTTTCAGAGGAAGTGACCTATGACGGCGTCCGTGCCCTCGTGGCGGGGGAATGCCTGATTATCCTCTGTGCCCTGCACGAAAAGGGCGACACCGTCCTTCTTCTTGGCCCCGGTGACGGCTTCTGGGAGATGTTCCGCGACACACCCGAGATGCAGGATGGTGCGCCCGACCCGATGGATCGCTGGTCCGAACGGGTGATCGGCCGGCTGGCCGACACGGTGGGCTCCGAGGCGGTGTTCCCCTTCGGCGGCCCGCCCTATCAACCCTTCCTCCGTTGGGCGCTCAGCTCGGGCCACGCCTGGTCAAGCCCGGTCGGAATGCTCGTTCATGGCACGGCGGGAATGATGGTCTCTTTTCGCGGCGCCTTGCGAATTAGGGGCGAATTGGATCTGCCACCCGCGCCAGAAACCTCCCCGTGCGACAGTTGCGAGGACAAACCCTGTCTCACAGCCTGCCCGGTCAATGCGCTTAGCGATGCGCATTTCTACAAGGTCGAGGACTGTCACAGCTATCTCGACACGCTGCCCGGTGCGATCTGCATGAAGGGCGGCTGCCTTGTCCGCCGCGCCTGTCCGATCAGCCAAAGCTTTGACCGAAGCCCGGCGCAATCGGCGCTGCACATGCGCTACTTTCATACAACATGACCCGCCGTCTCATCCTCATGCGACACGCGAAATCAAGTTGGAACCACCCCGGCATGATGGATCATGACCGCCCGCTGAACGATCGTGGTCGCCGCTCGGCCAAGGCGATGGGCAAATGGCTTCGCGACATTGGCGCGACGCCCGATCAGATCCTCAGTTCAACCGCAGAGCGCACGCGCGAAACCTGCGACTGTCTGGGGTTCGCCACCGAAGCCACGTTCACCCGCAAACTCTATCACGCTGGTCCTTATGATATGCTCTCGGTGCTGCGCGGCGCCACCGGGGGGAGCGTGCTCATGATCGGGCACAATCCCGGCATCGCGTGGTTTGCCGAGATGCTGCTCTCACAGCCGCCCAACCACACGCGGTTCGCGGACTATCCCACCTGTGCAACGCTGGTCGCAGAGTTTGCCATAGACCAATGGCCCGACCTAGGCGAAGAAACCGGCGAAGCCCTGCAATTCATGGTGCCGCGCGACCTGCTGAAATAGCAAAGGGCGGGGAAAATCCCGCCCTTTTCCGCTTTGATATAGACGATGCGCCAAGGGGTTTCGCAAAAACCGGCGCCGTAGGTTTTTCCCCGACCCGTTTTAATGTCCGAGGATCTGGCTGAGGAAAAGCTTGGTCCGGTCGCTCTGCGGGTTGTTGAAGAACTCTTCGGGCTCGTTCTGTTCGACGATCTGGCCTTGGTCCATGAAAATCACGCGGTTCGCCACCTGACGGGCAAAGCCCATCTCGTGGGTCACACAGATCATCGTCATGCCCTCCTCGGCCAAGCTGACCATCGTGTCGAGAACTTCCTTGATCATCTCGGGGTCAAGCGCCGAGGTCGGTTCATCAAAAAGCATGATCCGGGGCTTCATGCAAAGCGACCGCGCGATGGCGACCCGCTGTTGCTGCCCGCCCGAAAGCTGACCGGGATACTTATCGGCCTGTTCGGGAATCTTCACCTTTTCAAGGAAATGCATCGCCGTTTCCTCGGCCTCGCGCTTGGGCGTCTTGCGCACCCAGATCGGGGCCAGCGTGCAGTTTTCAAGGATCGTCAGATGCGGGAACAGGTTGAAGTGTTGAAACACCATCCCGACTTCCGACCGGATCTTGTCGATGTTCTTGATGTCCGAGCTGAGCACGGTGCCATCCACCTCGATGCGGCCCTGTTGATGCTCTTCCAGCGCGTTGATGCACCGGATAAGCGTGGACTTGCCCGAGCCTGAGGGCCCTGCAATCACGATCCGTTCCCCCCGGTGAACCGAAAGATTGATGTCACGCAGCACATGAAACGAACCAAACCACTTGTTCATGCTGTCGATCTGAATGGCGATCTCGTCCGAGACCTGCAACTTTTGTGCGGTTTCAGCCATTATCAGGCCCCTCCCCTTAACGGTGATCTGTGTTCAGCTCACGTTCGAGCCATTGTGAATATTGCGATATGCCGTAGCACACGACGAAAAACAGAAGCGCGGCAAAGCCCAGAAGCTCCCAATAGACCCCGTTCCATTCGGTCGAGGCAAGGATCGGGCCACGAATCATGCCCACGAGGTCGAACATCGAGATGACAGACACGAGCGTCGTATCCTTGAAGAGGCCCACGGCCACGTTCACGATGCCCGGGATCGAAATCTTGAGGGCCTGCGGCAGGATGATGAGACGCATGGACTGGGGATAATCCAGCCCGAGACTGTTGGCCGCCTCGTATTGCCCTGTCGGCAAGGCGGCAAGGCCGCCCCGGATCACCTCGGCGATATAGGCCGAGGCGAACATCGTGATCATGATGATCACCCGCAGGATCAGGTCGAATGTCGTCCCCGGCGGCAGGAAATAGGCCAGAACCACGTTAGCCACGAATAGCAACGTGATCAGCGGAACACCCCGGATGAACTCGATGAAGATCACGCAGATCCACTTGATGATCGGCATGCTCGACTGTCGGCCAAGCGCCAACGCGATCCCGATCGGGAGCGACAGCGACACACAGACGGTGCCAAGGATCAGGTTGAGCATGAAGCCCCCCATGTCCCGCGATTGCACCGCGATGAGCAGCGTATTCTCGGTTGCCATGGCGCCGGTGATCATGCCGCCGATCCACCATGTGACCACAGCCGCCGCGATCGAGCCAAAGAAAGCCCCCGCAAAGGACCGCTTCACCAGCACGGTCCACACGACATAGCCCGCGACAAAGCCCAGAAGGGCAAACACAGGCGTCAGGATCGTCCCGCCCCAGATCAGCCAATAGGCAAGGAACGGATAAAGCGCCGTGAAGAACAGCATAACCCGTGGTGTATATTTGTAGAACATCACCGGTGCCGCGGCGACGAACAGAAGCACGAAGGCCAGCGTGGGACGCCAATATTCCGTGTCTGGATATTTGAAGCCGAACAAGAGTTGGTTCCAGCGTTCGGTTAGAACCGCGAAGCAGCCCCCGACCTCACCCTGAAGAATTTCCCGGCAGGCACGAATCGACGGTGCATCCCATATCCCGTTGAGCAACCAAGGAAGGGTCGCTGTGAGGATAAGATAGACCGCGAGTATCGCGATGAGCGTCATTATGGCATTCGTGACGTTCGAGAACAGGTTCTCGCGCATCCATTTGACGATGCCACGCTCGGTCACCGGCGGCTCTTGCTCAGGGAGCATTTCGCGCCGGACATAAGCGTCAATCTGATGTTGCATCATGTCAGACATATCAACGCTCCTTCAGCCGGACGGCATTGTTATAGATGTTCATCACCGCCGAGATACCCAGTGAAATCGCAAGGTAGAACAGCATCAGCAGGAGCACCGCTTCGATGGCGCGGCCCGTCTGATTGAGCGTGATGCCACCAAGCGTGCCGGTAATGTCCATGTAGCCCACCGCGATGGCGAGCGAACTGTTCTTGGTGATGTTCAGGTAGTTCGAGATGAGCGGCGGGATGATGACCCTAAGCGCTTGCGGCAAAATCACCAGATTCATGATCCGCCGTGGACGAATACCCAGCGAGGCTGCGGCTTCGGTCTGTCCCTTCGACACCGATTGAATACCGGCGCGGACGTTTTCGGCGATGAAGGCGCCGGTGTAGATCGCCAACGCGAACCACAGCGCGATCAGCGATCCGCGCACTGTCCATCCCCCTGAGAAGTTGAAACCTTGAAGCGACGGATATTCGAGGGAAATCGGCTGCCCCATGATGAAATAGAACAGGATGCTGGGCAGGAACAGAATCCCCAGTGACGGCCAGAAGGTCGGCAGGAGTTTGCCCGTGTCGTAAAGAAGCTTTGTCGCGTAGCGGCGATACATAAAGACCCCAACGATCGACGCGAGAAACACCAACACGACAAGCCATGAACCGCTTTCGAACACCGGGCGCGGCAAATAAACCCCGCGGTTGGTGAAGGCGACACTGTCAAACACCATCGAGGCGGTCGCGTTGTCGCCCCGGAAGGCGTTCGGGCGCGGCAGCGTGGCCGTCATGATCGTGAAGATAATGATGATCCAGATCAGGACCGGCACATTGCGGAACGCTTCGACATAGAATGCCATGAGCTTGCGGATGAGCCAGTTATTCGACAGTCGCAGAACACCCGCGACAACGCCGAGGATCGTCGCCGTGATACAGGCGAGAAAGGCCACAAGCAGCGTGTTGAGAATACCCACGACCGATGCGCGCCAATGCGAACTTCGGCTGTCATATTCGATCAGGGTCTGGTTGATGTCGTAATTGGAAGGTTCGCCCAGAAAGCTCCAAGAGATGTTGAGGCCCGCGGCGCGAAGGTTCGCCATGAGGTTCGAACCGAGATATGCAATCGCGCCAATCAGAGCGAGCAGTGCGATGAACTGGAACGTGTAGGACCGATAGCGTTTGTCGTTCAACAGCATGGATAGCCGGAACGACTCCTTATGAGGGTCGGTCGATGCAGTCATTTGGATGTATCCCCGTGTTCCGGCCCTTTTGTTTTTTCCGCACTACGCAAGTGCAGCGGGTCCGGTTTCTTTGACTCTATAGGTGCCAAGGGCGCGGCTTTTGCCGCGCCCTTGATCTAGTATCTTAGCGGAACGGCGGCGAGTAGAGCAGCCCGCCATCGGTCCACTGGGCGTTCAGGCCACGTGAAAGACCGATCGGGGTGTTTTCACCGATGTGCTTCTCGAAAAGCTCACCATAGTTACCACCGGCCATGATGGCACGCTTGGCCCACTCCTTGTCGAGACCGAGCATCTCGCCGAGGTTGCCTTCGGTGCCGAGCAGGCGGTTGACTTCGGGGCTGTCGGTCGGCGAATTCGACATGTCACCGACATTGGCCGAGGTCACGCCATATTCTTCGGCGGCGATCAGGGCGTTCAGGGTCCAGCGGACCACATCACCCCATTCGTTGTCACCATGACGCACCAGCGGACCCAGCGGCTCTTTCGACACAACTTCCGGCAGGATCACGTGATCGCCCGGATTTTCGAACGCGGCACGTGTCGAGGCAAGGCCCGATGCGTCGGTCGTGTAGGCGTCGCAGGCACCAGCAAGGTATTGCTGCTGACCTTCGGCGTTAGTTTCGATCGGAACCGGCTCATAGTCCATGTTGTTCTTGCGGAAGAAGTCCGCGAGGTTGAGCTCGGTGGTCGTGCCGGTCTGGATACAGACGGTCGCGCCGTTCAGCTCCTTGGCCGAAGTCACGCCCAATGCCTTGGGAACCATGAAGCCCTGACCGTCATAGTAGTTGATGCCGGTGAATTCGAACTTCAGGTCGACGTCACGACTGAACGTCCATGTGGTGTTCCGGGCGAGCATGTCGATTTCGCCCGAAGCCAGTGCGGTGAAGCGGGTTTTGCCGGTTGTCGGCACGAACTCGATGGCGTCCTGGTCACCCAGAACAGCGGCGGCAACGGCACGGCAGACGCCGACATCGAAGCCTTCCCACCGGCCGTTTTCGTCCGGTGCAGCAAAGCCGACAAGGCCGGTGGTCACGCCACAGTTCAGCGTGCCGCGCGCTTTGACATCGTCAAGCGTAGCAGCAGCTGCGGCGCCGGCCGTCAAGCCAGCAACTGTCAACGCGCCAAGAAATACGGATTTTTTCATGTTTACCTCTTCCTGATTTTCCGCCCTCTCCCAAAGGCGTTTATGTCCGGCTCCTGGATGGGCCGGGGCGATACACGGAGGATTTTTCCCTCCAGCGAGGTCGAGTTTGGATGCATTCTTCGGAAAAGGTCAAGGGCTGCATGCCGAAAAACAATCTTTTACCACAGCCATTTACCTAGGGTCATCTAATTTTAATGCGATTATCACGAGGCGCGCGACAATTGGAAAAAGCGCGCGGCATGAAGAAACGAGTTCCGCTTGAGCGTTGCCAGAGCCGTCGCCTCTTCATCCTCACCCCATTGTTCTGTCTGCCAATCTTCGTCTATCCGGGAAACGCGCCAAAGCTCTTCCGGCGCCTCCCGGCCCCGCTGCGCGGCAAGTCCCAGAACAAGCGACCCCGACAGACTGACAAGGTCATGAAGCGCGGTAAGCGCGAAGTTATCCTGATCCGCCACCTGCCGGTGAAGCGCCGCAATCGCCTCGGGAGGTTGGGGCCGGTGCATGACCCCGATGATCACGTCGAGCCGCGCAGAAAGGTCCGATTCGGCCCAGTTCAGGTAAGAATCCCATTCTGCGGCCTCTTTCGCCGCCAATTCGGTCGGAGACTCCGCGCGGTAGCATAGAAGATCGTTTTCGCCATAGGCGGCGATCATGTCGACCACCTCGGTTTTCTGAGGCGCCACCTTGTCGAGCGCGGCATTCGCGCTTCGGGTGCATGGCATGGACTTTGGTGAGATTTCGCCCTCCTGCGCGTCCCATTCGGCGGCGATCTCGGAGGCAAGGGCATGTGTCGGCACCACAAGGGCGCGCTTGGCCGGGGTGCGCACCGGCCGCCCGTCAAGGCGCACGGTAAATCCGCCGTCCGTCTCCTCAACCGTGGCCTCCGCCCAGAATCGCTTGGCCTTCCACTCGCTCATATCCGTGTCCCCCACATCGCATTCAACCTGTCCGGCAGGTCATCGAAACGGTCGATCGACGCATCCGCACCCGCAAGTGCCTCGGGCGGGTGATACCCCCAACTCACAGCTATCATCCGAATGTCGGCGGCCTTGGCCATTTCCATATCAAAGACGGTATCGCCCACCATGACCGCGTCTTCGGGCGCGACGCCGGTTTCCGCAAGTGCGGCCTCGATCATGGAGGGGTGTGGTTTGGACGGGTGATGGTCACTCACCTGGCGGGTCACGAACATACCTTCAAGCGCATGTCCCTCGATCAACTTGTCCAGACCGCGACGCGACTTGCCCGTCGCCACCCCGAGAAGGAGTTCCGGAACCGCCTGCAACCGGTGCAGCATGTCGCGGGCGCCGGGATAAAAGGGCGAGGATTGCGCGACACCGGCCTTGGCGCGAAGGCTCATATAGGCATCCTTGTAGCCCGCCACCATCCGGGCACGCGCGTCATCGGCGCTCTGAGGTGCAAGGCGCAGCAACGCTTCGGGAAGCGAAAGGCCGACAATGCCCAGCACCGACGCCTTGTCGGGAACCGGAAGCCGCTCTTGCGCGAAGGCCTGCCCCATCGCGGCAAGGATGTCGGACTGACTGTCCACCAATGTGCCATCGACATCAAAGATAATCAGTCTGAGCCGCCCCACCGTCACGTCTCCGGGTCCTCGAACGGATCTTCCGGCACCTCGTTGGGCTGCCACTGAAACAGGTCCCAAGTGCGTATCATATGTTCGGGCATGGGCGCGGTCAGGTGCAGAACGGCACGCGTCACCGGATGTTCTATCGTCAGCGAGCGCGCGTGCAGATGAAGCTTACGGCTCACATCGCCGCCAAGTTGCGCGCCCCAACCGTCGCCAAGGTTCTCCTGACCCGACCCGCCGTATTTGCCATCGCCGACAATCGGATGCCCAAACTCGGCCATATGCGCCCGAAGCTGATGGGTGCGGCCCGTAACAGGCACCAACGCAACCCATGCGGTGCGCTGTCCCGCGTTTTCCAACACGGCATAATCGGAGGTGGCATGCTTGGCGCCGGGGGTTTGATCAACGTCGCGCGGGTGCAGGCAGAGCATCTTCTCACCCTCGCCCCCCTTGCCGTGGCCCGGCGCCTTGACCAGACCGTATTTCACTGTGCCCATCCGCGGCTGCGGCACGCCCGCGACGGCGGCCCAATAAATTTTGCGCGTGGCACGATGGCGGAATGCGGCCGTAAGCTTGGACGCGGCTGCCCGCGTGCGCGCCAAGAGCAGAACACCTGACGTGTCCTTGTCAAGGCGATGCACAAGGCGCGGATTTTCCTCAAGACCGAATCGCAGGGCCGCCGCAAGACCGTCCACATGCCGCGTCTGCTTCGATCCGCCCTGCACCGGAAGGCCCGGCGGCTTGTTCAACGCGATGACGTGATCATCGCGATAGATCACCGCTGCGCGGATCATGCGGGCATCGGCATCGGTGATGCGGGGCGTCACCGGCTGAGGGGTCGTGCCGGGGTCGGGGATCGGCGGCACACGCACGCTTTGGCCAGCCTCGAGCCGTGTCGCGGGTTTGACCCGGCCACCATCTATCCGCAGCTCTCCCTTGCGGCACATTTTCTCGATCCGGCCCTGACCGAGATGCGGAAACCGGCGCCGAAGCCAGCGGTCAAGGCGCTGATCGGCATCCTCCGACGCGATCACGATGGTCTGAACCCCGCTCATGCCCAGATCGCCCGGGCCATGGCCACGCCCGCAACCAGCGCACCAACAGAGAGCACGACCGAAAGGCTCACATAGAGCAAGGCCGAACCGTATTGTCCCCGTTCGAACAGTGTCACCGTCTCAAGCGAGAACGCCGAGAACGTGGTAAAGCCGCCAAGCACACCGGTCATGACAAACAGGTTCCAGTGTTCGACCCCGCGCAGGAATGACCACACCACGAAAACCCCCATAAGAAAGGACCCCAGAACATTGACCGTCAGGATCGTCACCGGGAATCCCGACTGCACATGACGCACGAGAGCAAGACCCGCCCCGTATCTGATCGTTGCGCCTATGGCTCCGCCTGCGGCGACCTGAAGAAATGACATGATCATGGGCGCGTCCATCGCGCGCGGGTGGGCCTTTGTCAAGTTGGGGCTGCTCAGGCCGGCACGAGACTTGACAGACCGCCCCCTCAGCGGTGATAGCGCAACCATAGGGCCAATTCACGGACCATGCATCATGACTGACATCAACGGCGACATTCCCGCTTTGCTTCGCGCACTCTTCGACCGCGCGGTCGAAGTCGCCGATCCGATACAAAGCCTTGGCGCGGCCCTTCCGCCACGGCCCGAGGGGCGCCTTCTCGTGGTGGGTGCGGGCAAGGCCTCGGCACGCATGGCCGAGGCGGTCGAAGCCATTTGGGGCCCTTGCGAAGGACTCGTCATCACGCGTTATGGCTATGCCCGTCCCTGCGAAGGTATCGAGATTGTCGAGGCCGCCCACCCCGTCCCCGACGAAGCGGGCGCACGCGCGACGGCCCGGATGCTTGATCTTTTGTCAGGGTTGGCCGAAGGCGATACCGCCCTTGCGCTGATTTCAGGTGGCGGATCGGCACTTTTGACCGCGCCCGCAGACGGTATCACGCTTGCCGAGAAACAGGCTCTGACCGATGCGCTTCTGGCCAGTGGCGCGCCGATTGGCGATATCAACGACATTCGCAAGCAGATCTCGGCGGTCAAGGGCGGCAAGCTCGCGGCGGCGGCCTATCCCGCGCGTATGATCAGCCTGATGATCTCGGACGTTCCGGGCGATGATCCCGGCGACATCGCAAGCGGACCGACCGTCGGAACCACCGGCGATGCCGCTGGGGCTTTGGCGGTGCTGGATCGCTGGGGCATCACGCCGCCCGCGTCGATCGCGGAGTTTCTTGGCCACGGAGGGAGCCCCCTTTCGCCTGATGATCCGCGGCTTAGCCGGGTCGAAAACGTGATTTATGCCGCACCGTCCCAATCGCTCGCCGCCGCCGCCGACCTCGCGCGTGAACGGGGGATCGATCCTGTCATCCTTGGCGATGCCATCGAAGGCGAGGCACGGGACATCGCAGCCGATCATGCCGCACTGGCCCTGAATGAACAGGCCGGGCTTGCCCCCGGTGCGCGCCCGATGCTGCTTTTGTCGGGCGGAGAGCTTACCGTGACACGCCGGGGCGATGGTGTGGGCGGGCCCAATGCCGAATATGCGCTCGCCCTTGCGCTCGCCCTGAACGAAGCGACCGGCATTCACGCCATTGCCTGCGATACCGACGGCGTCGATGGCGCTGCGGAAGTGGCGGGTGCGATCATCGGACCGGACAGCCTCACACAAGCAAAAGCCGTCGGCGAAGATCCTCGCGCCGCGCTTGATCGCAACGATGCCCACAGCTTCTTTGATCATATCGGCGCTCAGGTCGTGCCCGGCCCCACGCTCACCAATGTCAATGACTTCCGGGCGATTCTGGTGCTCCCGGCAACCTGAGTCGACCTCTTCGGCAAGATGTGCTTTGATCAATACCTCAAACAGTCAGAGGTGATCTTTGTGTTTCGTAGAACTTTTATCGCAGGCGTGGCGCTTGCCTCGCTGACAGCTACCGGCGCGGCATCCGAAGAGAAGATGACCGCCGAGGAAATCTTGGCGCTGCTGAACGGCAACACCATTATCGGCTCATGGTCCGGCACGGCCTATCGTTCGTATTATGGCGAAAGTGGCCTGACCGTCTATGCCCCGGAGGGCGGTCAGCCCGAGCGCGGGCGCTGGCGGGTGAATGAGGAGACCGACCAATACGAAAGCTGGTGGGAACATTCCGGCTGGACGCCCTATAGCGTGGTGCGCACCGACGACGGCGGATATGCGTGGCTCCATAGCGGAGAGTTACAGCCCTTTTCCGTGCTCGAAGGCCGTCAAATCTCGTTTTGACGCAGCACCGAGATCACCGTATCGCCATATCGACGCGCCTCAACAAGGCTCAGCGCCGCCGGCGGTGATATCTCGGCGCTTTCCTCCCAAACGACAAGACCGCCCGCAGCGATCCAGCCACCGGCAAGCGCCGCATCAAGGGCCGCCTCGCCAAGGGCCTTGCCATAGGGTGGGTCGAGAAAAACAAGGTCCGCCGCGCGCCCCTCGCAGTTACCAAGTCGGCGCGCGTCACGACGGATAAGGCGCGTGCGGCTCTGCGCACGGCAAAGCGCGATGTTTTCGGCAATCAGCCCCTGCGCGACACGCCCGCTCTCGACGAATGTGACATGTTCCGCACCGCGCGACAGCGCCTCGAGCCCAAGCGCGCCGGTTCCTGCAAAAAGATCAAGGACAACCGCCCCGGTCACCGGATCGTCATAGCCCGCGAAAAGCGCATTGAAGAGGCTTTCGCGAACCCGGTCCGCCGTCGGGCGCAGATGCGCGGCCATATCCCCCTTGCCCAGACTGGCAAGGCGGCGCCCACGATGGTCTCCCGCGATGATCCTCACGCTTTGAGCAAGGTCTTGAGGTCCGTGGCCGGGTCGACCACCGCCGCAGGATCGGGCGATTTACCCGCATCTATCAGGCGTTTTCCGACCATGTAGGCGCGCGGCTCGTTCATGGCATCCACGGCCAATAATGTATCGCCACGATAATACCAGAACGACGCGCTGTTACCCTCGTCTCCCGGACGGCTGACAATGCGGTCATACCCGGTGTTCAGGCCCGCGATCTGAAGCTTCACATCATACTGATCCGACCAGAACCAAGGCTTCGGCACATAGGTTTTTTCCGCGCCCATCAGGTTCTCGGCCACGCATTCGGCCATGTCGATGGCGTTTGGCACGCTTTCAAGCCGCAACCGGCCACCGCGATAAGGGAACGACGCGCAATCGCCGGCGGTCCATATATCCGGGTCCGATGTCTGGCCCCGCGCGTTGGCCGCGATGCCGTTGTCGATGTCGAGACCCGCAGCCTCGGCCAAGGCTGTTTCGGGCGCGATGCCAACCCCGACAATGACGAAATCAACGTCTATTTCGCTCCCGTCGCTCAGGCGTGCGCCGCTCACACGGTCATCCCCCAGCAGGGTTTCAAGCCCGACCGCCTCGCGAATGGTGACATCATGATCCGCGTGCAGACGGCGGAAAAAATCCGATGTTTCAGGCGCAGCCACACGTTGCAGGATGCGGTCGGCCATCTCGACAAGCGTGACGCGCAACCCCTTGCTGGCCGCAACAGCCGCCGCCTCAAGCCCGATATACCCGCCGCCCACGATCAGGACATGGGCCTCGTCTTGAAACTCGGGCGCCATGGCGTCGACATCGGCAAGGTCGCGCACGGTATAGACGCCGCGCAACGTGCCCCCGATGGCCGCCGGCAGGTGGCGCGGCGCGGACCCGGTGGTGAGCACAAGACGCCCGTAGGGCAAGCGTGCCTCGCCCATGACGACCTCTTTGGTGGCCCGATCAATGGCAGTGACCGTCGCATCGAGCCGCAGGTCAATCCCCTGCTCGGCATAGAAACTTTCGGGCCGTAGATAAAGCCGCTCAACCTCCATTTCGCCCAGAAGGTATTTCTTGGACAATGGCGGCCGCTGATAAGGGGGCGCGGGCTCGGCCCCGACAAGTGTCACCGATCCCTCGAACCCTTCGTTGCGAAGCTTGGCCACAAGTGAAGATCCGGCCTGCCCTGCCCCGATCACAACGATATCCGACATGTCCCCTCCGATTGTCATGGCCACGCGCACTGACCCGCTCTATATCTAGCGTGAATTTATGGACAAGAACCAGACAGGAACCGACAATGAGCATTTCCATCGGCGACAATATCCCCTCTTCGACGCTTTTGCGGCTTGGCTCGGACGGACCCGAACAGGTCGAGATCATGGATCTGGCCAAAGGCCGCAAGCTGGTCGTGTTCGCGGTTCCGGGGGCCTTTACGGGGGTTTGCCACAACGCTCACCTGCCCAGCTTCGTGCGCAACATGGACAGCATCCGCGACAAGGGCGTGGACGATGTTATCTGCATCAGCGTGAACGACCCCTTCGTGATGTCCGCATGGGCCGAGATCACCGGCGCGCAGGCGGCGGGGATCAAGATGCTCTCGGATGCGGAAAGCGAATTCACCAAGGCGATGGGGATGGATTTCACCGGCAAGCCTGCGGGTTTGATCGACCGGTCCAAGCGATACGCCATAATCGTTGAGGACGGAACCGTCACGGCGCTGGAAGTCGAGGACAACCCCGGCCAGTGCGACGTGTCATCAGGCGAGTCGATCCTCGAAAAGCTCTGATACCGGGCCCGGAACACACCATAAGACAAAGGCCGCCGCAGGGCGGTCTTTGTCGTCAAAAGGCCATGATATCAAGTGGTTTTATGGAGCGGGTAGCGGGAATCGAACCCGCACCTTAAGCTTGGAAGGCTCTTATGATACCATTTCACCATACCCGCTCAGCACCATGTGAATTAAGAGATGCGCGGCGCAGCGTCAAGCCGCCCGCGTCACGATAACCGAGGTTTTCTCAAGCGTTCTGTGAACCGGGCAGCGGTCGGCAATCTCAAGAAGGCGGCTGCGCTGATCCGCATCGAGATCACCCTCGAGCGTGATCACGCGGGTGAACTTGTCGGCCTTGGCATCCTTGGCGTCCTTGGCCATCTCGGCATCTTGCGCATGCACCTTATCGTGGCTCACATCGACACGCACATGAGATAGCGGCCAGCCCTTGCGACGGGCATACATACGGATCGTCATCGAGGTGCAAGCTCCAAGCCCCGCCGAGAGAAACCCATATGGGGACATGCCCCGATCCGTGCCGCCATAGGCCTCGGGCTCATCCGCGAGGGCATGATGCCGGGGGCCTGCGTTGATGTCCTGAAGAAAGCCTTCGGGATTGGCCTCGGACACCCGTACGACACCCTCGGGCGCGCCGGGGGGCGGGGCCGAGGGGCGCAGATCGAGATAGCGCGCTGCCCATGCCGCGATCACCTCGGCGGCGTATTCGGCATCGTCGCCCCCCGAGATCAGGTGATCGGCATCATCGAGCGTGACAAAGCTTTTGGGATGCTTGGCCGCCCCGAAGATTTCCGCGGCATTCTCGATCCCGACAACCTTGTCGCGCGGCGCGTGGAGAACCAGCAATGCCCTGTTAAGTTTAGATATTTCACCTTCCAGCCCTTCGGCCTGCACATCTTCGACGAAATCGCGACCGATACGTACGGGGCGCCCGCCAAGATTGACCTCGGCGGCGCCTTCGGTCTTGATCCGGTCAAGCGCATCTCCGAAATTCGCCGTGACATGGCCGGGATCAAACGGCGCGCCGATGGTGACGACTGCCTTCACACTGTCAAGGCTGCGCGCAGTGGCCAGCGCGGCGGCACCCCCTAGCGAGTGACCGACAAGCAAACTGGGCGCCATGCCGCGATCAGACAGCGCCTCGGCCGCGCGGCGCAGGTCATGGATATTGGAGGTGAAGGTCGTATTCTCGAACTCTCCGCCAGAGTGACCCAAGCCTGTGAAATCAAACCGCAAAACGGCAATACCCGCCCCCGCGAGACGGGCCGAGATGCGCCGCGCGGCGTGGATATCCTTTGAGCAGGTAAAGCAATGCGCAAAAAGCGCGGTCGCAAGGTGCTGCCCCTCGGGAAGGTCAAGTCGCGCGGCCAGTTCGGCACCGTCGTGACCGGCGAATGTGAAGCGTTCAGTTGGCATTGGCTCTCCTTTTCAGGGCGTCCTCAGATGGTAGTGGTCCGAGGCCGGCAAAACCAGAACCTTGAAAGGAACGTCACGGCAAGGTGAGCAGGCGCGCAGGGCAAAGCGGGCTGCGCACCCCGAATGTGAATGCTTTCCTGACGTGGCGAGCTCATCATCTGTGGGTCAAACCGCACGATATGGACGAATCACCTGTTAACACTGGCCAATCGGCACCGAACGCAATGTCGGTATACACGTCGGCATTCACATCGGTATCGCGTCGGTGCGATTGGCCGCATCCGGCGGCGTTAACCCGGCGGACGATGCGATGTCTGGGCAGCCCGTATTGCCACTGGACCAGATCGCAAATCAAATTGTAGGCTGACATCCGAGCCTTTCGGGAGAGCAGGACCATTTTGTCAGGTCATTCGGCAAAGATTGTAACCGTCACCATTTTCGGCGGTGCCGTGCTTGGCGCGGTTTATGACGGCGTGGGGCTGATTGATCGCTGGCGGGCGACAGGCTCCGTTTTCGGGACCGACCCGGCCACGACCGCGCCGGAGCCGGCCGCCATCGCCATCCCAGCACCGACAGCCGAAACGACCACCGATGCCGCGACCGTAGCACCGGCAGCCCAACCACCCGCTGAGGAGACGGACGGCAACCCGCTGCGCGCCCGGCTTGCCAACCGCCTGCGGCTTGAGCTTGAGCGTCTGGGCTGTGAGGGCATTACACTGGCCGCACTTGACCTGTCGCCAAGGTTCACACCGGCCGCCGAGGCGACATCGGGCTTCGACAGTCTTTACCTCGAGGCGCAGGTGACGCTCAGGGGCGGCGGAACGGTTGCCATGGTCGATCTTTCCGGATCGGGCAAGGGGCCGGGTCATGAGGCACGCGCCACCGACGCCGCCGCACACGGATTGTCACCGGCCCTGTCAGCAGAGGATTTTGGAGATTCATGCAGCAAATTGGAAAACGAATGATACGCAAACGCTTCACTACATTGTGCGCCGCCTTGGCCCTTGGATGGTCCGGCGGCTTTGTTCAGGCCGCGGGATCGGTCGATGGCAGCCTTGACGAGGTGGCCGAGCAGATCGTCGCGCGCACTGGCGCGGACGAGCCGCCCACCATCGGCATTTCAACCTTCACCCATGGCGACGGCACCTGTTCCGATCTGTCGAATTACGTAACCGAATTCATCGTGGACAGCCTTTTCAACGCCGGACAAGGACAGATCAACATCATCGAACGGTCCCAGCTCAGCGCCATATTCCGCGAGATGGAGCTGGTCTTTGACGGAACCATCGCGCCGGATGCGGCCAAACAGTTGGGCGAGATCGAGGGGGTGGACGCGGTCGTGACCGGCTCGCTTATCCAGTTCGGTGAGCAGGTGAAAATGCAGGCCCGGATGATCAGCACCGAGAACGGGCGGCTTTTCGCAACGGCAAGATCAAGTTTCCCCAGCGTGGGCAGCGTGGCCAAAATAATGACAACACGAAGCCGCGCACAATGCGGGTTTAGCGCGGGAACAGATGACGCAGCGCAGACCGGCAACGGCACACAAGTGGTCGTGATTGATCAGGGCACCGACAGTCAGGGCGGCGGGCTTACGGCGCCGTCAAAGAAGTTTTCCTCGAATGTCTATGATGCCCTGGTGAGCAGCCTGATCTATTCCAAGGACAGCGGCGACATGAGCGTGTCGATCCGGTTCAAGAACACAAGCGATGTGCCGATCGCGCTATCGTATGTGCGCGAGTCATTGTCGGTCTCGGACGGCAACGGCGGCTTTATGACCTACAAGGGCAACTGGTCGGGGCTGCGCATATGCAACAGCAGTTTTTACAACTGCACCTCGAGTTCGGCCTCGCGCATCACACTTCTGGCACCGGGCAAACTGGCGCAGCTCAACTTCCAGATGGAAGGCGAGAAGGCTCTCGACGCGCCGAAAATGTCACTGACAATGGAATTGGTGGTGACGCCGAACACCGAAGAAGCCGACACCTACGAAGTGCAATCGGTGGGGTTCTACGACATGGTGCCGACAGAGAAGTGACGCATTGAGGCCGCCTGTCATTCCCCCATCAGCGCGGCGTCGAACGGATACCGGCTCAGGTTCTCAAAGCCGTCTTCGGTGATGAGAACCTGATCCTCGAGCTTGATCGAGAAGTCAGCCCCCACCGCACCGACCGCCGCCTCGACACACAAGACCATGCCCGGCTCGAGCGGATAATCATAGGCCCCCGCGACCGCCTGATCAGGATAGGCCACGAGCGGCCATTCATCGCACAGCCCGACCCCGTGCATCAGGCAGCCGTATTTCTGGGCCTGAAACTGATCGTCCAGACGGTGACAGCTCGCTGTAAGCTCGGGGATCATGACACCGGGTTTGAGCATTTCCATGTTGGTCATGATGTGCTCATGCGCATGCCGCATCGCATAGATCATATCTGGGCGCGGCGCTTCGTCCCCCACCCACCAAGTGCGCGAAATGTCCACGCAGATGCCATAGCTTCCGATGAGGTCTGTATCGAAGGCGATAATCTCGTTGTTCTGCACGATCCGGGGGCCGCATTCCTGAAACCACGGGTTGGTGCGGGGACCGGATGACAGAAGGCGGGTCTCGATCCACTCACCACCGCGCTTGATGTTCTCGGCATGAAGTACGGCCCAGATATCGTCTTCCGAGGTGTTTCCCTGCGGCACCATTTCGCGCGCGAACCGCTCCATCGCCGCGACCGAGGTTTCGCAGGCGTGGCTGGCACAGCGCATGGCGCGGATCTCATCCGGGCCCTTGATGGCGCGGGTCTTCTCGGTGAGTTCCTCGCCCTCCATGATCTCAAAGCCTTGCGCCTCAAGCGCGCGCAGGCCGTGCAGCATGATCTTGTCCACGGCAAGCCGCATGTTGCCGCCGCCATGTTCGGCGATGAGGCTGCGCACCTCGTTCGAGAAGACATCGGCGGCGACATCCACCTTGTCGCCGCGGTCGAAATAAAACAGGTCAGCACCCGAGCGTTGCTCCCGCACCAGAGGGTTGAAGGTGCTGAGAAAGGGCGAATTCTTGTAATCCCAGATCACCATGTAGCCATCGGCACAGACAAGCACGGCGCGAAACGGGTTGTGCGTGTTCCAAAGCTGCATGTTGGTGCTGTCGGTGGCATAGCGGATATTGAGCGGGTCGAACATCAGCACCCCGCCATAGTCGCGATCCACCACCGCCTGTGTCAGACGCGTCCAGCGATATTCGCGCATGCGTTGCAGATCGGGTAGGTCCAACCCGGCAGCGGCCCATTCCCCGAATGCCAGCTGGCTCGGCCCGATCTCGATCCGGTCATTGTCGTTAGGGGTGTTATCCCCAAGCATGGCGCCACGGGCCGGATCGATCTTGCGGGTGTCGCGGTAGTGCTGGTTCATGGCGGTGCTCCCTTTGCGGATCAGAATGGGTGCCCGGCAACATCGCAGCTTGCCAGAAACCGACATCAATGGTCGCCGCTTTTCCTTTCGCGTGAGAGTGCGTAGAACCTGCACGACACCGCTTTAATCAAGTTTCGATCCGGATTCCGATGACTGAAATCCTGCAAGCCGCCCTGCCCGACGCCGCCCATGAGCGCCGCCCCCTGCCGAATGTGACGCCCATCGCGCTGGACGATTGGCTTGTCACCGATGAGGCGTTCGCGGCGCAGATGGCGCGGCGTGACACCCTTGTCACGACCCGGCGCGAAGCGGTCATCGCGCTTTTGCCCGAGGCGCACGACGCGGCGACGGAGCTTCTTGAGACTGTGCTGACGCAGCTTTCGGCGCAGGCGGATTACAAGGTGTCGGACACCGATGTCCTGAGGCCCGATGGTGTGAGGATCACGCTCAATTCGGCTGATCCGCTCGGCACGTTGGGAAGGTTGATACAGGAGGATCTGTGCCTGTTGCAGACGCGGGGGACAGAGCATGTCCTTGTCGGGGCGGTGCTCTGCTTTCCGGCAAGCTGGCGGCTCTCGGACAAGATCGGACGCCCGCTTACCACGATACACGCACCGATCACGGAATATGACACGGGCGTCGCCCGGCGGGTTCAGCGGCTTTTTGACGGTGTGCGTGAGGGGCGCCCTCTCAGGCGGCAAAACCTGCTGACCTATGCCGATCCCGAATTGCACCAACCCTATGAAAAGGCCCCGGTCACGGCGGAAGAGGCGCCCTATCTGCGTTCAGAGAGGCAGGTCGTTCTGCGCCTGCCGCGGACGCGCGCGGTGGTGTTCTCAATTCACAGCTATGTTGTCCGCAATCGCGACACCGCGTAACCAGCCCTGTCAGGCCGCAGTGGCGAATTCTTCGCGGAGCATCGTATAGACAAGCAGCGCCGCCCCCACCGGCGGGGCCTGAACCAGCATGGTGGCACCGAGCGCGTATATGCTCAGATGCATGGGCACTGTGATTTGTCTGTCGGCGTCCCGCTCTGCATGGGCACTCGGCGTGTAACCCGCACCTCTTGCGTCGGTGTTCGCGGCCCGCGTTTTGCCGGGACGGGCATCCGCGATTTCGGCCACAGGCGGCACCCATGGCTCATCATCGCAGGTCTGCGATCCAAGCGCTTGCAAGGCTTCGATCACCGAATCGATCAGGGTCGCATCCACGGCGCTGGAAACCGTTCCATGATAAACCGTATCAAAAGGCAGATAAGCCTTGGTCTTCCTGAGGATGTGCCGGGTCAGCCGGTTGCACAGGATATCGGTATCCGGCATCTCTGGGGCGTCCGGCCCCGGCCCGACCGCAAGCACCAGATACCACGCCCCTTCGTCATCGTCCGGCGCGAGCCATCCAAGACCGATCCGCAGGAAACCGCGATCCATCAAGGCGATGTCGTCACAATCCCATGTCAGGCTGCGCTTGAGGCCGTCCGGTTTGAAGGAAATGTCGAACTCCTCGACGATATCCGCGAAATCAAGCGGCGGCTTGGTGTTGAACTGTATGGCTGCGATCGCGCCTTTTGTGCAGGACATGAGAGTATCAACCTCGGGCGATGAGTTCAGGACAGGAAATGCGAGACGGCGTGAAGCGTGCTGGCCGTGGCCGCGTTGCCGTTAAGCGCGATGAAAGTTCCGGTGAGCGCGACGGACTGCGCCGCAAGCCTGAGGTTTGCCCCCTTGCGAAGCGAGATGATGGCCAGCGCGGTGGCCACGGGCAGGGCAATGACGGTCAGAATCCCACACAGGCCCCATGCAAGCCCACGGGCCCACGGCCCACCGTTCTGCTGCAGATCGTTCTGAGCCTGCGGTCGGCCCATCAAGGATCGGGGATCGCGCTCTGCCATCGCGGCCTCAAGCCGTTTGAACGTCTCCTCTACTGGCGGCAGGCGCGCCTCGCCCGCCTTGGCCGGGCCATGCAAGGAACCGTCGCGCATGTCAGGAAGACAGATCGGCGCGGAGAACGGTCGAGCTTTGACCGGGTGGCGACCCATGAACCGGGACCGTTGCACGCCGGTTTTCAGACTGAAATTCTGTATCTTTTTCGCATTTATTCTCGTCATGAGATCTATCCACATGCTGTTCAGATATTAATCATCCGTTAAGAAAGCGCAGGGAATAAGGTTCGATTATGGATTGTTTCTGAAAATACGATGCGAATGGAAACAATCTGAAAATCCGCGCACTCGATTGATATGACGTGTTATTTTCATGCGTCACAGAATGTAATCCATGCGATCTGCCTGAAAATTGCCATATAGCCGCATCCCGGCACGCCCAAACCAAGGCCCCGCCCCCGGCCGTCAACTGCGCCGCCGCGCTCGGGGCTGGTCAAATCCAAATGACTGACGCATCATGAGATCGCCACGGCCGGAGACGCTTCATGACATTTCGCCTATCTCATCTTGTTGTCGCTTGTGGGTTGACCGCCGGGGCCGCGTCCGCATCCGAGACAGTCGAGTTCAGATGCACAGCACTCGGAGATGGGGCCTATAGCGTCTATATCTCGCCCGAGACACCCGACACAGCGATTGCGGTCTATGTGCTGAGCGGCGGCCTTGGCGGGCGCAGCGGTGACATTGTACTTGACCGGGCCGTCACGGCCTCCGGCTTCGGCTATACCGGCGAAGGGCTTGAGTTTCGGGGCAAGGGCGACGTCGCCACCCTGACCGACAACGACCTTGAATCCACCTGTGTCGTCTATGATGCCGGCGGCGAGGACGGCATGGGCGAGGCGACGCAGGATGCCGCCGGGAGCCCCCTGCCGGCGCCCGCCATGGCGCTTGGTGGCAACATCCGAAGCGGGCCGGGCACCGAGAACGCACGGGTCGGCTCAATCTCGCAGGGCGCGCCGATCACGCTTGAGGAGAACACGGGCGTCATGCTGGATGGCTATCCATGGTTCTTCATCCGCGAAGAGAACGGGGATACCGGATATGTGTGGGGCGGCATCATCTGTGCGCCACAGGGGGGTGTGACGGGCGTCTACGAAAGCTGTAGCTGATACCGCTCTGCGGGCGGGACGGGGTTATCGCCCGATCCGCTCCGCGGCATATGCGATGGCGCGCTGATAGTTGCCGCTGTCGTTCCAGACTGACAAAACCCGGAAATTGCGCGTGCCCGGCCCAAAAGGCTTCCCCGGTCTCCAACCGTTGCGGCGCAGCATGTTGGCCGCCGAGGCGAGCGCGTCCACCGCGCTATAAGGATCGGCGCGCCCGTTGCCATCGGCATCAACGCCGTATTGCTCCCAATTTCCGGCAAGAAACTGCATATGTCCCAATTCCCCCGACGGCCCCCCGCGCGTGCCTGCCGAGATGACGCCCCGATCCACAAGGCGCAGTGCCGCGATGGCATGCGGTTCGAACCGGGGATATCGGCGGCAATAGGATGAGAGCGTTACCGCACCGCTGACGATGGGTGTGCCGCCGAGGTATCCGCCCCAGCTTGTCTCAAGGCCCCAGATCGTCGCGAGGATGCTGGCGGGGACGTCGTAATTGCGCTCGGTGGCGGCGAATGTGTTTCGGTTGCGCCCGATGCGCGCGCGAGTCTGAGAGATGAAGCGTTGCGCCGAACTGCCCGAGCGTTTGGCCAGAAAACGCGCAGGATCACCTTGGGACACGCCCGTCTGGCTTGAGGGGCTGGACTCGAACCGCCACGTGATGCCCGAAAGCGATGCACGGGCCAGCGCCTGCTGACCCCGCTTTCCGATGCCCGACGCGGCGGCGCGCTGTTGCAGGGTTTGTTTGTACTGACCGAACGCGCCCTTGGAAGTAATGCATTGGGCCGCAAGAGGCTGCGCGAGGAGCAGGCCCGAG
Source organism: Roseovarius sp. E0-M6 (assembly GCF_037083845.1). Lineage (NCBI taxonomy): Bacteria > Pseudomonadati > Pseudomonadota > Alphaproteobacteria > Rhodobacterales > Roseobacteraceae > Roseovarius > Roseovarius sp. E0-M6. The sequence goes on from NZ_JBAPLA010000002.1 coordinate 93,268, forward strand.
ATCAGCGTGGCGAGTGCGGCAAGGGGATAACGGGGCATGGCAATATCCGGTCTGACAACATCAACACAAAAGACAGTGTAGCGAAGCCGTCCGATCCTGCAAAGTGCGCTTCAAGACCGGACGCAAACCGAAAAGGGCGCCCCGGAAGGCGCCCTTTCTTATCGTGATCCGAACCGGATCAGCAGCTGTAATACATGCCGAACTCAACGGGGTGCGGCGTGTGTTCATAAAGCTCGATCTCTTCCATCTTGAGCGCGATGTAACCGGCGATCTGATCCTTGGTGAACACGTCGCCCGCAAGCAGGAATTCGTGATCGGCCGCCAGTGCTTCCATCGCCTCGCGAAGCGAGCCGCAGACCGTCGGAATACCCTCAAGCTCTTCGGCAGGCAGGTCGTAAAGGTTCTTGTCCATCGCCTCACCGGGGTCGACCTTGGACTTGATACCGTCAAGGCCGGCCATCAGCAGGGCCGAGAACGCCAGATAGGGGTTCGCGGCGGGATCGGGGAACCGCGCCTCGACGCGCTTGGCTTTGGGGCTTTCGGTCCACGGAATACGCACACAGCCCGAACGGTTACGCGCAGAATAAGCGCGCAGCACAGGCGCCTCAAAACCGGGAATCAGCCGCTTGTAGCTGTTGGTCGAGGGGTTGGTGAAGGCATTGAGCGTTTTCGCGTGCTTGAGGATGCCACCGATGAACCACAGCGCCTCTTGGCTCAGATCCGCATACTTGTCACCGGCGAAAAGCGGCTTGCCGTCTTTCCAGATCGACATATTGACATGCATGCCGGTGCCGTTGTCGCCATAGATCGGCTTGGGCATGAAGGTCGCGGATTTGCCGTATGCATGGGCCACGTTGTGGATCACATACTTGTATTTCTGAAGCTCGTCGGCCTGCTTGGTCAGAGTGTCGAAGATCAGGCCAAGCTCGTGCTGACACGAGGCGACCTCGTGGTGGTGCTTGTCCACCTTCATCCCGAGACGCTTCATCGTGCTGAGCATCTCCGAGCGGATGTCCTGACCGTCGTCAATGGGGTTCACGGGGAAATAGCCGCCCTTGACCCCCGGACGGTGGCCCATGTTGCCCATTTCATACTCGGTATCGGTGTTCCAAGACGCGTCCTGCGCATCGACCTCATACGAGACCTTGTTGATCGAGTTCGAGAAACGTACATCGTCGAAGATGAAGAATTCCGCCTCGGGGCCCACGAAGAAATCGTCACCGATGCCCGAGGACTTGAGATATGCCTCGGCCTTCTCGGCGGTGCCGCGCGGATCGCGGTCATAGGGTTCGCCGGTATCGGGCTCGACCACCGTGCAATGCACGCAAAGCGTTTTCTCGGCATAGAAGGGATCGACATAGGCGCTGGCGGTATCGACCATCAGCTTCATGTCCGAGGCTTCGATCGACTTCCAGCCGGCGATGCTTGATCCGTCGAACATGAAGCCCTCTTCGAGGAAATCATCATCGACCTGATCGGCCATCAGCGTCACGTGCTGAAGCTTGCCGCGCGGGTCGGTGAAACGGACGTCAACATAGGCGATGTCTTCGTCTTCAAGGGTCTTGAGCAAGTCTTGTGCGCTCATGATTAAAATCCTTCGTTCTTTGTGTCGCGCCCCGGATCTTGGTCCGGGGTCACTTGGTTGATCTCTGAAGCCCCGAGGTCAGGCCCGGGACCGGTCATGTGATGATGTCAAAGCGCGTCCGAGCCGGTTTCCCCGGTGCGGATGCGGACCGCCTGCTCGACCGGGCTGACGAAAATCTTGCCATCGCCGATCTTGTCGGTCTTGGCAGCCTCCGAGATGGCCTCGATCGCGGCATCGACCTGATCATCGTCAAGCACCACGTCGATTTTCACCTTGGGTAGGAAATCGACAACGTATTCGGCGCCGCGGTAAAGCTCGGTGTGGCCCTTCTGACGGCCGAAACCCTTGACCTCGATGACACTGAGGCCCTGAACGCCCACGTCCTGCAACGCTTCTTTCACTTCGTCGAGTTTGAAGGGCTTGATGATGGCTTCGATCTTTTTCATGACGGGCTCCTGTCCGAGGGTGTTGGGCGTTTTCGACCACTTCCCGGCGAGGGGCACAATCGTATAGGGTTTACCCGAATGCGGGTCCGCATAGCTGCACCGGCATATGCATAAAATTTAATCATGTTGCGCAATTATTGAGCATTAATGAATCCGCCGAGGCCACCACGATGACCGAACTGCTGACCGCCGCGCAAATGAGCGCCATCAAGACCGCCGCCATCGAGTCGGGCGCGGTGACCGGGCTTGAACTGATGGAGCGCGCCGGGCGCGGTGTGGTCGAGGCGGTATTCGAGGAATGGCCGGATTTGATCCGCACCCCGCAGCGCGCGGTGGTGCTCTGTGGTCCCGGCAACAATGGCGGCGACGGGTTTGTCGTGGCCAGGCTACTCACGGAGTGGGGCTGGGATGTTGACCTGCTGCTGTATGGCGATCCCGAGAAATTGCCGCCCGACGCCAGAACGAATTATGAGCGCTGGGCGACGCTGGGACACACCAAGGACATGTCCATGCCGAGTGCGCTCAGTGACCTCACAAGGCCGGATATTCTTGTGGATGGCCTATTCGGAACCGGGCTCGGGCGGCCTGTTGAAGGCGATTTGGCACAAATCCTTCAGGACGTGAACAGCTTGCGCGAGGGGGTGGGCACAAAAGTTGTCGCGATCGACCTGCCCTCGGGGCTCTGTTCGGATAGCGGCAAGCACCTTGGCGCATTCGCCACCGCGGACCTTACCGTCAGTTTCCATCGGGCCAAACTCGGTCACTATCTTGACCGGGGGCCGGCGCGCTGCGGCCGGTTGGTGGTCAAATCTATCGGCCTTGAACACGGCTCGGGAACGCCGCACGCGGCAGAACACACCCCCGTCACGCTGGCGGTTGCCGAAACACACCATTTGGCAAAGAAAGCGGACGCGCACAAATACGCCCACGGCCACGCCCTTATTCTTTCGGGCGGCGCGGTCACAACCGGCGCGGCGCGGCTCTCAGCGCTTGGGGCGCTGAGGGTGGGCGCGGGTCTGGTGACGGTGGGCGTGCCGGGATCGGCGCAAATGGAGGTGGCATGCCAGATTACCGCGCTTATGCTCAAGCGGGTGGAGGACGGCGAGGCTCTGCGCGAGGTGCTTGGGGACGACAGGATCAATGCCCTTGCCCTCGGGCCCGGGCTTGGCCTTGACCGGGCGCGCGCATTGGTGCCTGAGGCGTTGGGTGCAGAGCACACACCCTCCGTGGTTCTGGATGCCGATGCGCTGACGGCTTATGCCGAGGAGCCGGAAGGGTTGTTCGGTATGCTGCATGAGGCGTGTGTGCTCACACCCCATGCGGGCGAGTTCGCACGGTTGTTCCCCGACATCGCCGGGAAACTCACTGCCGCGCCCACCAAAGGCCCGGCCTATTCCAAGGTGGACGCAACGCGAGAGGCGGCGCAGCGGGCGGGGTGCGTGGTTCTGTTCAAGGGGCCCGACACGGTGATCGCCGCGCCCGACGGGCGGTGCAGCATCAATTCGGCACAGTATGACCGCGCGGCGCCGTGGCTGGCCACGGCCGGGTCGGGCGATGTGCTGTCGGGGTTCATCACCGGCCTGCTGGCGCGTGGGATTGCACCGATGCAGGCGGCGGAAACCGGCGCGTGGCTGCATGTGGAATGTGCGCTGTCCTTTGGCCCCGGCCTGATTGCCGAGGATCTGCCCGAACAGGTGCCAAAGGTGTTCCGCGACCTGGCGCTTTGACGCGCCGGGCGAACCGTTTCAGGCTGCGGCCCGGGCCGCCTCTCCCATCACATGACCGGCCACTTCAAGCCCGTCGACGTAAAGCACATGCGCCTCGTCGAAGACCAAAAGGATCACCTCAAGCTCGACCTCGCCCAGCGCGGTGATGTATTCCCCGTCAACAAGCGCACCGGCGCGCACCGTCGCCTCGCGCAGGCCGAAAAGTGCCTTGGCGCGCCAGTCGCGCACAAGGACCGGCTGTTCCTCGGGGAGGATGACATCGCAATCGGGGCGCGTGTCGCCCAAGCTTCCGGCAAGGATCTTGACCGCGCGGCATGTCACCTTGCGCCGCAGCACATTGCGCACGACGGCGGCCCCGGCATCGCGCGTGATCACGCGGTCCCCGGCCATAACATGTTCGACGGGGCTTTCGCCCGACATGGTGAGGATGATGGACCCGGCGGGCACACCACCCGTGATTTCGGAAGCGTCGGCATGGGCCTGACCATGCGAGCGCCTGACCGTGTTCGGTTTCATGGCGTCTCTTTCGTTTTGTCTGCTCGTTATTAAGCCGATAATAGCTTAATTCACGGTAAATGTCGCCTTATTTTCATAGTTTGATGCGCAGCTGTCTCATTTTCGCTCGCATCCCGCCGCGTGCCTTGCTAAAGACCCGCCCGGATGCGGGTGTGGCGGAATTGGTAGACGCACCAGATTTAGGTTCTGGCGCCTTTGGCGTGGGGGTTCGAGTCCCTTCACCCGCACCATGATTAAAGCGTTTCGCGAAATGCTTTATTCGCGCAGCAATCGCCCAAGATATGTGCCGTATTCGGTCTTGGAATATGTCTCGGCCAGCGCCCTGAGAGCGGCATCGTCGATCCAGCCCTGTTCATAGGCGATCTCTTCGGGGCACCCGGCCTGAAGGCCCTGTCGCGATTGCAAGGTCCGCACGAAATTGCCGGCATCCAGAAGGCTCGCATGTGTCCCGGTATCAAGCCAGGCATAGCCACGCCCCATCTGCTGAACGCTCAGCGTGCCATCCCTCAGATAACTTTGAAGCAGCGTCGTGATCTCAAGTTCGCCTCGGGCCGAAGGGGTGATCGCACGCGCCCGCTCAGGCGCGGTCGCATCAAGGAAATAAAGGCCCGTCACGGCATAGTTCGACGGCGGATCAGCAGGTTTTTCGATGATATCGGTGACAGTGCCGTCCCCGTCCATCGCCACGACCCCGTACCGTTGCGGATCGGACACCCGGTAGCCAAAAACGGTGCCGCCCTCCTCCTGTGCCAACGCGGACTTGAGCAGGAGCGGCAGACCGTGACCGAAGAAGATGTTGTCACCCAGCACCATCGCCGACGGGCAACCATCAAGGAACTCCTCGGTCAGCAGATAGGCCTGTGCCAGCCCCTCTGGCGCAGGCTGTTCGATATAGCTTAGCGACAGGCCCCATTGCGATCCGTCGCCAAGAAGGCGGCGAAACTGATCCTGATCTTCGGGGGTCGTGATGATCGCGATGTCGCGCAGCCCGGCCAGCATCAGGACCGACAGCGGAAAATAGATCATCGGCTTGTCATAGATCGGCATGAGCTGTTTGGACACCGCCGCGGTGATCGGGAAAAGCCGCGATCCGGTGCCCCCGGCGAGGATGATACCCTTGCGTTTGGTCATATGCGCCTTGGTCCTTTGGTCGATTAGGATCGGAATGGTCCCGTTCGGGTATCTCCGAAACGGGTTAACAGACCCTTGCATGGTTTCGCAGCCGTTTGGGTGGAAAAGTCACGGGCGCCGCGCCACAGGACGTTTTTCATCATCCCGTCACCCCCTCCGCCAGTTCGGACAGAACACGATCGAGGCCGGCACGCCAGTCAGGCCGCTGCACCCCGAAATCCCGTTCGATCGCCGCACAGTCAAGCCGCGAATTGGCCGGGCGTCTGGCGGGGGTCGGGTAGTCGGTGGTTGGAATGTCATACACCAGCATCGTGCGACCCGCGCGGTCGAATATCTCGCGGGCGAACCCGGCCCAGTTGATCGGCGGGGCGCCGGCGAAATGATATGTGCCCCCGGCGTGACCCGCGGCCATTGCTTCGGCCATGGTCACAAGCGCGCGGGCAATATCGTCGGCGGGTGTCGGACAGCCCCATTGATCCGCCACGACATTCAACGTGTCGCGCGTGTCCGATAATCTGAGCATCGTCTTGACGAAGTTGCCGCCATGGGCCGAAAACACCCATGCCGTGCGCAGGATCGCATGCCGGCCCCCTGCCGCGCGCACCGCGTTTTCACCCGCCAGTTTTGTGCGTCCATAAGCGCCAAGCGGGCTGGTTTCATCGGTTTCGCGCCACGCGGTCTCACCACTGCCGTCAAAGACATAGTCGGTCGAGACATGGACAAAGGGAATGCCCTGCGCCGCACAGGTTTCGGCCATCGCGCCCGGGGCCTCGGCATTCACCGCATGGGCGAGGGTTTCCTCCTCCTCGGCGCGGTCCACGGCGGTATAGGCGGCGGCGTTGATCACCGCACGCGGCGCGTGCGCCCTGATCGCCGCGCGAACCGCCGCGAGATCGGTCAGGTCGACTACCGCGCGGCTGAGTGCGGTCACCCCGCCGCACCGCTGCAATTCGAGGGCCACCTGTCCGGTGCTGCCAAAGACCAGAAATGTCATACCATGCTCACCTCATGCCTTGCCCAACCGGTCCCCGACCCCATCGCGATCCTGAAGCGCGCGCCACCAGTCTTCATGCGCGAGATACCACGCCACCGTGCGGCGCAGACCCTCATCCACCGTCACCGAGGGTCGCCAACCAAGTTCGGAGCGCATGCGCGCGGGATCAATGGCATACCGTGCATCATGGCCGGGCCGGTCGGTCACAAAGGTGATCAGCCTGTCATGCGGCGCGGTTTCGGGGCGCAGCTCGTCCAGTATGGCGCAGAGGCGGCGCACCAGCTCAAGATTGCTCAACTCGTTCTCGCCACCGATATTATAGCTGCGTCCCACCGTTCCACGGTCCAGCACCGTCAGAAGCGCGTCGGCGTGATCCTCGACATATAGCCAATCGCGCACATTCGACCCGTCACCATAAACCGGGATGGGCCGACCGGCGAGCGCGTTGAGGATCACCACCGGGATCAGCTTCTCTGGGAAATGATAGGGCCCGTAATTGTTCGAGCAGTTGGTCATCAGAATGGGCAGGCCGAATGTTTCGCCCCATGCACGGACGAGATGATCGCTCGCCGCCTTCGAGGCGGAATAGGGGCTGTTGGGCGCATAGGGCGTGTCTTCGGTGAATTGGCCGGTTTGGCCCAAGCTGCCGAACACCTCATCGGTTGAGACATGATGAAAGCGAAAACCCTCTGGGCGCCCCGCCCCCTCCCAGTAGCGGCGCGCGGCCTGAAGAAGGGTGTAGGTGCCCGTCACGTTGGTTTCGATGAACACACCCGGCGCGTCGATGGAGCGGTCAACGTGGCTTTCGGCGGCAAGGTGCAGAATCGCATCAGGCCGATGCTTGGCAAGTATCCTGTCCATGGCAGCGGCGTCGCGAATATCCGCATGCTCAAACACATAGCCCGGATGGTCCGCAACACTGGCCACGTTGGCAAGGCAGGCGGCATAGGTCAGCGCATCGAGATTGATGACCTCATGCCCCCGCGCGATGGCCAGCCGCACGACCGCGGACCCGATAAAACCCGCCCCGCCGGTCACCAGAAGCTTCATGGCGCGTCCCCAAAGGCAAAGGGCGTGCCGCACTCGCGCAGGCGCGGGGCCGTCGCGTCCTTTTCGGATAGATGCGCGTCGGACCGGGCCACCCCCCAATCCACGCCGATATCCGGGTCGTCGAACGCGATTGCCCGGTCGCATTCCGGCGCATAGGGGGTCGAGCATTTATAGATGATCTCAGTCTCCGGCAGGCGCGTCACGAACCCATGCGCGAACCCGACCGGCACCAGCAGCTGTCGACCGTTCTCAAAGCTGAGCTCGGCGCCCACCCATTGGCCGAAGGTCGGGCTGCCTTTGCGGATGTCGACCGCCACATCGAAAAGCGCGCCGCGCCCGCACCGAACCAGCTTGGCCTGCGGATGTGGAGGCGTCTGAAAATGCAGGCCGCGTATCGTGCCCACCCGCCCCGAGAGCGAATGATTGTCCTGCACAAAGTCGATTTCGATCCCGTGCGCGGCCAGTGTCGCACGGTTCCAGCTTTCGCTGAAAAAGCCGCGCGCATCGCCATGCCGCGCGGGTGTGAGAATAAGCACGCCGTCAAGCGCCGTTCGTTCGATCTGCATCGGGTTGCCGTCAGCCCCTCTCCGTTGCTTTACACCCGGCTTAGCAATTCGGCGCGGGTCTGTCACAACTTAGCTGCAAATTCTCTACGAAGGCTGAACAGCCGTCAGAATTCCACGCCCTCCTGCGCCTTGACGCCATCCTTGAACGGATGTTTGAGCAGCGACATCTCTGTCACGAGGTCCGCCGCCTCGATCAATTCGGGCTTGGCGCTGCGCCCGGTCAGGCAGACATGGGTCATATGCGGTTTCTCGGTCAGCAGGAAATCGACCACCTCGTCGATATCAAGGTAATCGTAGCGCAGTGCGATATTAATCTCGTCCAGCAGGACAAACCGGATTTCGGGATCGAGGATCTGCTCCCTGGCGATCTTCCATCCGTTTTGCGCCGCCGCGATGTCGCGCTCTCGGTCCTGTGTCTCCCATGTGAACCCCTCGCCCGAGACGAAAAACCGGCATTCCTCGCTGAACCGGTCGCGCAGAAAGGTCTTTTCGCCTGTCTCCCAGTTGCCCTTGATGAACTGCACCACGGCACAGGGGATGCCATGCCCGATACAGCGCATGATCATCCCGAACCCCGACGACGACTTGCCCTTGCCATTGCCGGTATGGACCATGATCAGGCCCTTTTCCTCGGTCTTGGTGGCCATGAGCTTGTCGCGTACCGCCTTGATCTTGCGCATCTTCTCGGTGTGGCGGGCGTTTTCGTCGTCTTCCATGGCGGTCACTCCTGCTTGGTGTCTGGGCCATCTATACAGATTGCGCCGCCGCATGCAGCCGGTTTCCGACACCCTTTGTCCGGCCCCGACGCGTGCGCCCTCAGAACACGGCTTCGGCGGTCATCGCCAAGGCCCCGTCCGCGCGCCGCGCCCAAAGCGTGATCGCCGCGCCCTCCCGACGGCCCTCGATCAGAAACGGGCGGAGCCCCGCGATCGGCGCCAGGCCCCGGAAGGTAAACCGCCGTGGCATGTCTCGGGTCTGTGTCATCGCCAGATCAAGCAGCAACGTCGCGGTCAGAGGCCCATGAAACACCAGCCCCTCATAGCCTTCGACGTCGCGGGCATAATCGGCATCATAGTGAATCCTGTGGCCATTGAAGGTCAGCGCCGAATAGCGAAACAGCAGCGCCTCATCGGGGGTGATCTCGCGCGCGAACTCGGCCCCTTGGGGGGCCTGACATGGCGTGGGCGCGGGCATGCCGGGTGCGGGGTCGTCGCGATAGACGATGTCGTGCTCCTCGGTCAGAAGGTCCAAACCCCCTTGGAACAACACGTGCCGCACCGTCACGAAACAAAGCGGCCCGGTGCTACCCTCTTTCTCCGAGATTGCCGTGATCGTTGAGCGCTTCTGCGTCTCGCGTCCAAGGACAAGCGGGCGGTCAAAGCTGAACCGCCCCCCCGCCCACATCCGGCGCGGCAACGGCACCGGAGGCAGGAAGCCGCCTTTCTTGGGGTGCGCGTCCCGTCCGAGATCGCGCGCCTTCGCCGCCTCGAGGAAATAAAGCCAGTGCCAGAGCGGCGGCAGGGCGTCACCGTCGGACAGGTCCGGCTCCCAGTCGAGCGTGGCCTGAAGGAACCGCGCGGGCTGTGGGCGCAAGACCTCCGTCATCACCTGCGACCGTCCGATCCAGCCCTCGAGATTGATGGAATTTGACATGGTGACATCCCCTTGCGGCAAAAGACCGGCTCACTCTCCGCCGCCCCGCCCGGATTGAACAGATACGTTATTCACCCAAGCGTTTCGCCCTGCGCTGATGTCTCAGGTTAAAGACGAAAAGTTTTAAAATTCGACCCATCTTTTTCCAGAAATTAAAGCAGACTAAAGAAACTTCAGGGCATGTCGGCGCGACCCATCAAAAATGCCGCGAGCCTGCCCATGCCGACTCATGTAACAGACCAGTTTTTTTCGTTCGATCCAGCCAACCCGCCCCCAGCCGGAACCGCGGTCAACGTAACGAAACACACGTTGACCGATCAGAATGACGATGGGGATATTGATGAATTCGATCAAGACGCAGCGAACGGTCTTGATGTAACCGCATCCTGGCCGAGCGACACCGTGACAATCAACGTGGCCGGCCAAGGCGACATCACATATTCCGGCACAACCCTCTACCTGAGTGACAATAGCGCCATTTTCACGCCGACAGATGGTCAGGTTCTCGAGCCGGGCGAATTCGTTTCCTCAACATTTGTAACCACGCAAGGGCCGCTCCTGCTCAAGGATTTGGGTCCACCCTGCTTTCTTCCCGGCACCCGGATTTCGACGCCAAGCGGGCAGCGCCCTGTTGAATGGCTCCGGCCGGGTGACCTGATCGACACTGTTGATCGCGGACCTGTCAGGTTGGCTTGGGTCAGGCGGCGCAAGATGTCGCGGGACCACTTGGTGGCACATCCGCGACACGCACCAATTGTCATCCCTGCGGGCGCATTCGGCCCGGGATTTCCCGACAATCCCCTCCGTGTCTCGCCTCAACATCGGATATTGTTATGCTCAAGGGTGATTTTTCGCATGTATGGCGTTTCAGAGGTGCTCTCACCCGCAGCACAACTCATAGGGTTCCAAGGCATCGAACGAGAAGACGTCACAGGCCCGGTTGAATATATTCACCTGCTTTTCGACCATCACGCACTTGTCCTTGCGAACCGATTGCCGACCGAAAGCCTGTATCTTGGGCGCAATGTGCGAAAAGACCTGAGCCGGGAGGAGTATATCGAATTCAAGTCGACATTTGGCGATGCGAACATCGCGGATATGAAACCTGCCCGACCATTTGCCTCGGGGAAAAAGCTGAAAAAACTGATTCAGCGTCACGTGAAAAACAACAGGCCACCGCTTGGCGATTGGCGGCACTCTCGCAACCTCGCTCATCGAAGGGATGCGAATGCCCTTACCATGTCAGGCTGAAGCGTTTCGGACCCACGTGCCGTTGACTGCCAAGCAACCCGCACCAACGCCCACCTGGCGCGCAAATAACCACGCACGCCAACCGTTGGCCCCCCGGACCGGCGTGCCATAGCGCCAGCGATCACAAAGAGATCGCACTCTCGCGGCTCACAAGGCTTTTGTCGTTTCTCATATGCCGGTCGATCAGTTGCTTTTGCAGTTTTTCGGGCGGAATCGCCCGGCTTGGAACCGGAGCATGGTCAAGCGCGGCAACCTCGGGCAGGAGCGACAGGATTTCCGTGCGCGCCGCAGCACTTATCACCTTGAGCGCCTCGGGGCCGGCAAACAGGCTCTCGGCCATGGCCCCTTCGGCAAAGATCACTTCGTGGCGGTCAAACAACAGGTGAAAATACGCCACCTCCTCGACACTCTCATCGACGAAGACCCCCGGAAGCCGAGACAGCTTGATCGCCGGGATCAGCACTTCGGGCGTTCCGAACATCCGCTCAGCGATCCGCGAGCATAAAAGAATGCGATGCTGCCGTGACACCAGCAAATCGCGCGTCGGGAGGCCCTCGCCCAGATGTCCTGCCATGATGCGCACCGGGTGTAGCTTGGGGTTGGCGCTCCGCTCGGAGCGGGGTATGTCGCGCCGACCAATCCAGCGGATAGGCTGTGGCCCGTGATCCAGCGTCAGGACCATGTCGCCCGCTTGCAAAGCCTCGATCGGGCGGGGGCCGTCGGGCGTTTCGATCAGGGTGCCCGCAACAAAACAAACCACGCCGTTGATCGTGATCGTCACATCGGCTGTATCCGACTGCCCGGCACCCGTCCCGGCGGTATCGAGCATGTTGACGGTAAAGATATCCGTCAGTGTCTCTCCGGGGCCAAGCCCGCTTACGGCGGGGTCGCTATTGTCAAGCGTATAGGTCCATTGGCCGGTGGACGCATTGATCGTGGCGGTTCCATAGGTTCCCGTCGCCGTGACAGTGAAGATGTCATCATCATTACCGGTCAACAGGCCGACATCATCAAAATCACCAGTGAGGCTGGTATCGCCCTCGTCGATCGTCCCGGTCAGATCGCCGCCTATGGTCGGGGTGCCCATCGCTCACACCTCTTGCGCAAGCAGCTTCGCGAACTGCCCTTCGCCATAGGAGGCGACCGAAATTTCACTGTCGGGGTTTTGCCGAGTCCATTCGATCACCCGCGCCCGCGTGCCCAGCTTGTTGTGCCAGAGCGTGCGCACGCGGTTGGTCTGCCGGTTCGCCGCCAGCATGGAAATGACCTGATCTATGTGACCAAAGGGCGCCGCCAGATCGACCACCCAAAGCGATGGCCCGGAATTCCACTGTTCCTTGCGAAGAGGCACATGATCGACCCCAAACCGCCGTTCGGCCGCATGGTCAAGGCCGGCCCATGTCACGAAGGCGCGCGGATGCCCGTCAGTTCGGAATATCCGGTATTGCCCAAGGCGCAGCGGGGGCTCGAGGCTCGCAAAGACCTGTGCCAATGGCCGCTGCCTGTGGAACTTGGACACAGACGTGAGAAAGACCATCGCCCCCAGATCGGCCAACTGCCGTTCGGGCAGGTCAAACCACCCCTCCGGGAACGGAACGGTTGATCCATCTTGCGCGTCTCGAAGGGCCGATAAGTGCCGAAGCGAAACGCGCAAGAACTTGTCCTGCTGCGCTGCGATGCTCAATTTCTGCCTCATTATATCGTCCACACCCAAATAGGCCCGGCGATTTTTTTGTCACCGTAACATAGTTTTCAATCCGGTCAGAGAAAATTGAACAGGTCCGCATATCTTGCGCCCCTGGGTTGTCAAACCGACACAGAAGCGGGCCTAGGGGTGCAAAGGGCGGCGTTTGCAGGTCGCACATCGCGACCGCGCCGCATCCCTCAGAACGGACTATCCGAAACAAGCCTTAGGCCCAGATGGGCGGGCGGTGTCCCCACCGCACAGCCGCCGCGCGCAGGGTCACGGACAAGATAAGACATCGCGGCAATATGCTCTCCGGCGACGAAATAGGCGGGGCACCGCGCCGGGTCCGTGCCGTCGCCCGAACCCGCATAGCAATCCTGTGTCCATTCCCAGACGCTCCCGTCGAGATCGGCCACGCCTTCGCCCGAGACCGAGAAACTGCCCCGAGGCCTGAGCGCGCGCGCCCCCAACCCTTCGGTCAGGTAGGCCGACGCCCATGTAAGCGACGGATCGGTAAAGATCGGATCGGCCGTTTCGGCCACGACCCCGCGCGCCATCTGCGACCATTCGGCCACCGTCGGAAGACGGAATGGATGACCAGTGGCCGCGCTTATCCACGCCACAAACTCACCCGCATCGACATGGCTCAGGCCGGTCGCGGGTGTCGCCTCCGGGGCCTGATCCGCTCGCGCCCGCAGATCGAGCGCGCAGGCCCCTTCCCCAACGCAGGCCGCCCAATCCGCCAGCGAAACCTCATACTTTTGCGCATAGAAAAGCGCACCGCCCGGCATCGCGACCGGGCTGTGCGCCATCTCGGGCATCTGCGCCAATTCAGGCTCGGACCCGCGCCCCAAAAGCGCGAGTCCGATGACCGCCGCCAACCCGAGAACCGCTGCCAGCCGAAGGGACACGGATGACAGTGCGGGTTTCAGGGCGGCGGCGGCCATGGCTTGGTCTCCTCTTTGGGGTCAGGTTGCGAAGGGCCGTGGCGCGACCACCTGTTCCATCAGGTTGTTGTCCCACTCACCCTTGACGATGAAATGCGCCGTGGCACCCAGCAGAGCCGCTTCGATCAGGTTGTGGTTCACATAGGCATAGACGCCCGGCTGCTCGAAGGTGTACATCGCCGCCGCCGCACATCCGCCCCGCACGAACCAGGTCTCCATCCCGGTATGCGGCGCGTCGGAAAAGGATGTCTCCCAGACATAATCTCCGTGCCCGCCGATAAGGTGCGGACGGGTGTCGCGGTTGGCCTGATTGTGGATCATCAGAACCGTTTCACCCACGTTGAAATGTAGCGCGCCTTCTCCGGTCAGGGCCCCGACCGCGCCGTTGAACACCGAATGGGTCGGCGTCAGGGTCCGCATCGCATCAAGGCTGTCGGCATAGTCGTCGCCCGCCGCCTCATAGAACTTGTAATCACCATTCTCATCGCGCGGCAGGTAGTAATCCTGCTCACCGATATAGGCGATCTTGTCATACTTGAGCGGATTGCCGTTTCCGTCCTTCAGCCCGTCACGCGGAAGCACCATCACCGCGCCGTTCATGCCGTGGGTCACGTGATACGGGATCATGGCCCCACCCGGCGCACAGTGATAGGTAAAGCATCCCGGCTTCGTCGCCTTCCAGCGCAGGACACATTCCTCGCCCGGATAGACATGGGTGAGACCACCACCGCCCAGTGCACCGGTGGATGCGTGGAAGTCGATATTGTGCTCCATCATGCTGTCTTCGGGATTGCGCAGCGTCAGCTCGATCATGTCGCCTTCGTGGCAGATGATCAGCGGACCGGGAACAGACCCGTTATAGGTCAGCGCCCAGACAGATGCGCCGGTATCCTCGTCGACCACCATCAGGCGTTCGGTCGTGTCCATCGTGATCTCGATAAGCTTCGGACCGCCGGTCGCCACCTGTTCATGCGGGGGGGCGAAGGGGGGCGCAACAAGCTCTTGCTTGACGCGGGTATAGCCCGACAGATCGGCGGGTTTCGCCGTGCTTTCGGCCTTTACCTCGCCTGCCGCCTTGTAAAGCTTGGCAGACGCGGCATCGGCCTTTCGGGGCATCGGCACATGCGTCCGCGACGCGGCCATCGCGCCCAGACCGCTCATCGCGGCCGCCCCCGCAAGGAACGAGCCCCGAAGGACATTGCGGCGGTTGGTTTTCATCAGACCTGGGTTAATGAACTTGGTCATTTTTTCCTCCTCGGATTTTAAACCGGGCGGCGGGACTTGGCCCGCCCGCCCGGGTGATGGCGTGTGGATCAAAGATTGCCGACTTGCGCCTCGAACCGCTCCTTGGCCTTGCGCGGCAAGCGGCCTTCAAGGAAATCCTCGGGCGCCTCGGCGTCTCCGACGGCAATGGTCATCACCATGCCCATCGCGAAGTGCGGCTTGCACATCACCCCATAGACCCCTTCGGAATCGAGAGTGATCTCGATCTCCTCGTTGATTTTGCCGGCAAAGCCTTCGGCCCCCTCGGGGATCATGCCCTTGACGATTTCGGCGTTGTGGCCCCGGTCAGTGGCGAGAAACTTGATCGTGTCGCCGGGGGCGGCCTGCACGAAGGCCGGTTCAAAGACCATGCGTTCGCCATCGCTCCCCTTGTTGAGCATCTGAACCTCGAACGTTTCTGCGAAAGCACCTGCGCTCATCACCGAGGCAAGCGCGAGGCCGGTTAGGAATGTCTTGATCATCTTTTCGTCCTTTTCTGATTGATCGCTTGGGTCCAATATTAGTGATCCGGCCGACACGAAGTTTGCGCAGGCGCAAGCTTTGGCGCGATTTCTCATCGGGGGCGCCGGCGACCCGTATGCAACTGGCATCACGCCCGCGCATATGGCAAAGAGGTGGCATGAAACCCGATGCCCACGGCAAGACCCTCCCCCGGCTCGATGAAAGCCTTTTGACGCATCTCCCGCCCTTTGCCCGGCTGGAGCGACGGAGCATCCGCACGATTCTCGATCAGGCAACATCCCGGCGCTATGAGGCCGGAACCGCCATCTTCAACGAAGGCGATCCGGCCGAACGGTTCTACATGCTGCTTGATGGGTATGTGCGGGTGATCCGCATCACGCCTCTGGGCGAACAGGTCACCGCGCTGCACATCCCTTCAGGTCAGCTTCTGGGCATTGCCCGCGCGCTCGGGCGTGACACTTATCCCGCCACCGCCATGACCGCCTCGGACGCCATCGCGCTAAGCTGGCCGACCCGGCTTTGGGATACGTTCGTCACCGAATACGAAAGTTTTGCCACCGAAACCTACAAGACACTCGGCCACCGTGTCGGTGAGATGAACAACCGCATCGTCGAACTGGCGACTCAGCAGGTCGAACAACGCGTCGCCAACGCGCTTCTGCGCCTCATAAATCAAACCGGGCGCAAGGTGAGCGACGGCATCGAGATTGATTTCCCGATCACCCGGCAGGATTTGTCGGAACTGACCGCCACGACTCTCCACACCGCGAGCAGACTTCTCAGCGGGTGGGAAAAACAAGGTCTCGTGCGGAGCAGGCGCAAACGGATCGTGGTGCTCGATCCACATGCCCTGATGCTTCTGAGTCAGGGCTAACGCCCCGCCCCTGAACAAGGGTCATCCATTCCCGGCCAATGCCCGGCGCAATTCATCGAGAAATTGCTCTTCGTCCAGATGATATTCGGCACAGGCATCCGTGACCGTGTGGAACGGCCCCACGAGGCATCCCACACATAGCATTCGGTGACGCATGAACACAGGTATTGTCTGCGGCCAAAGCGTCATCAGCTCGGACAGAGGCATATCGGGATCATCTATGCGAGGCTGACGCATGGCGGCGCTCCTTTCCCCGACCACCCTAGACAGACGAACCCCGCCAAAGGTTGCGCTGGCGCAAACTTCGCCACTGCGGACCGCGTTAGCACTGGCCATCCCGAGTTCAAGGAGGCCGCAACATGGCTGAAATTCTGACCAAATCGCGGGCGCGCAACGTGTTCTACGGCGGATCGATCTTTTTCGTCGTCGTTTTCGTGGCGATGACCGTTCACAGCCACCGCTATGTCGTGACCACCTCGACCGCTGGCATGGAGCTCTCCGAGGCGGTGGTCCTCGGAAAACATGTGTGGGAGCGTCATTCCTGCATCAACTGCCATTCGCTTCACGGCGAGGGGGCCTATTTCGCGCCCGAAGTCGGCAATGTGATGACCCGATGGGGCGTGCAGGACGATCCCGAAGGCGCCTATGAAATTCTCGACAGTTGGATGAACGCTCAGCCAAGCGGCATCGAAGGGCGCCGCCAGATGCCTCATTTCGAGATCACCGAAGAAGAGATGCGCGGACTGGCCGAGTTCCTGCGCTGGGCCGATCAGACCGACACGCAGGGCTGGCCGCCCACCGATGCCGGATAAGGAGACCATAACAATGAAATACCAATCACAAAAAGTCGCCCTTTATTATTTCGTCTGCGCCATCGCCCTCTTCGGCATTCAGGTACTGGGCGGGCTGCTGGCGGGCTGGGTCTATGTCTCGCCGAATTTTCTGGCCGAGATCCTGCCGTTCAACATCATCCGCATGATCCACACCAACGCCCTGATCGTCTGGCTGTTGCTGGGCTTTTTCGGAGCCGCCTATTTCCTCATCCCCGAGGAATCGGAGCGGGAGATATGGTCGCCGAAACTGGCCTATCTCCAGTTGATCATTCTTGTTGTCGGCACGCTCGGGGCGGTCGGCTCCTACCTCGTGGGCATCCACGGCGGGCGCGAGTTTCTCGAACAGCCCCTCTGGGTCAAGTTTGGCATTCTCGTTGCCGCACTGATCTTTCTGCTCAACATCTCCATGACGGTGCTGGCGGGCAAGAAGACCGCGATCACAAACGTCCTGCTGATGGGGATGTGGCTGTTGTCGCTGCTCTGGATCTTTGCCTTCATCAACCCCGACAACCTCAGCCTCGACAAGATGTATTGGTGGTTCGTCGTCCATCTCTGGGTCGAGGCGACCTGGGAACTGGTTATGGCGGCAATCCTTGCCTTCCTGCTCTTGAAGCTGACCGGGGTGGACCGCGAGGTGGTCGAGAAATGGCTTTATGTCATCGTCGCCACGGCGCTTTTCTCGGGCATCCTCGGGACCGGGCACCACTTCTACTGGATCGGTCTGCCGGGTTACTGGCAATGGGTCGGCTCGATCTTCTCGACCTTCGAGGTGATCCCGTTCTTCCTGATGATGTCCTTTGCCTTCGTCATGGTCTGGAAAGGCCGCAAGAACCATCCCAACAAGGCGGCACTCTTGTGGTCGCTGGGTTCCTCCACCGTCGCGTTCTTCGGCGCGGGCGTCTGGGGCTTTCTGCACACGCTGCACGGGGTGAACTTCTATAGCCACGGCACGCAAATCACCGCAGCCCACGGCCACCTTGCCTTCTACGGAGCCTACGTGGCGCTGAACCTCGCGATCTTCACCTATGCGATGCCGATGCTGCGGGGCCGCGCGCCCTATAATCAGGTGCTGAACATGGCGTCCTTCTGGCTGATGACCGGCGGCATGGCCTTCATGACCTTCGTGCTGACCTTCGCGGGCACCATCCAGACGCATATGCAGCGCGTGGTGGGCGACTACTACATGGACGTGCAGGACGGTCTTTCGGTCTTCTACCTGATGCGCTTTGGTGCGGGGGCGGCCGTGGTGATCGGCGCGCTGCTCTATATCTACGCGATACTGGTCGTCCGCCGCCGCGAGGTGATCAAACCGGGCGCGGCCAATCCCGTGGCAGGGGAGTGATCCGATGACCATAGCAACCCTGGCCCGCCTGCCGTTCTATCAGCCCACCGCACATGAATGCGCGCTGTTCGACACGGCCCACGAAAAAGGTCTGCCCCTTCTGCTGAAGGGGCCGACCGGCTGCGGCAAGACTCGCTTTGTCGAACACATGGCCGCACAACTGGGCAAGCCGCTCTATACCGTCGCCTGCCATGATGACCTAAGTGCCGCCGACCTGATCGGGCGTTACCTGCTCAAGGGGGGTGAGACCGTGTGGGTCGACGGGCCGCTGACCCGCGCGGTGCGCGAAGGCGGGATATGTTATCTCGACGAGGTGGTCGAGGCCCGCAAGGACGTGACGGTCGTGCTGCACCCGCTGACCGATACGCGCCGAACATTGATGATCGACCGCACCGGAGAAGAATTGATTGCCCCTCCCGGCTTCATGCTGGTGGCCTCGTACAATCCCGGCTACCAAAGCGTGCTGAAGCGGCTCAAACCCTCCACCCGGCAACGGTTTCTGGCGCTGGCATTCGACTTTCCCGAAGAAGAGACCGAGATCGCCGTCGTGGCGCGCGAGAGTGGTCTTGATGCCGGGCGTGTCGCGCCGCTGGTGCGGCTGGCGGCGCGTATCCGCTCCCTGTCGGGTATGGATCTCGAAGAAGGGGTCTCGACCCGGCTCCTGATCTATGCGGCCACGCTTATCGCGGGCGGCACCGGTGTCGATCAGGCACTGGAGACCGCGATCATCCAACCCCTCACAGACGAGCCCGATGTAGTCATGGCGCTGCGCGATCTCGTCTCGACAATCTACGGGTGACCGCGATGCGCCTCCTCGATCTCATAGAACCCGAGGAAACGGTCGGCAACCTCTGGCACGACATGGCCAGCGGCCTGGCCGCCGGCACACATCATGCCGAGGCGGGCGTGCCGCTCGCCTCGGTCCGGCCCAGCCTTGCGGTCCTCTTTCGCGCGCTTGGCGGTCAGGCGGGCATCGAACTCACCGAAGCCCCTGCCACCCTCGTCCGTCACCGGCGCCCGGTGCGCCACCGGTTGGGCGCCGAGCGTGACCGCGAATGGGTCGCCGCATTCGATGGCGAACGTCTGTCACTGCCCCCTGTTCTGGCGGCCTTTCCCGATGCACGCCTGAACCGCGCCGCCTATTTCTGGCTGACCGCCCTCGCGGCTGTGAGCGATCCGCGCGCCCTTGATCTGCCGCCCGAAGGCGCGGCCAACGATTGCGCCCAAATTCGTGCCAACGCCGCCGCCTGCGACCGCGCCTATGCGCTGTGTCCGGGCCTGCGCGATCCCTACATTCAGATGGCCAGCCTCTGTGCCGCGGCCCGCCCCGACCTTGGCCGCCCCGCACAGGAAGCCGCCCTTGAACGGGCCGTGAGGGATCAGCTTTGCGGCCAGACCCCGGTATCATTGACCACATCCAAGACGCGCGGCTATATGCCCGTTGCCCCTGTTCCCATTTGGCTACGCTTCAGCGCGCCCGGCACAGGCAACGCGGCCCCCGAAGAAGAGGCCGATCACACGGCCCCGCCGCCGACCGCCGCCCGCACCGACAGAAAGCTCGGCGAACGCAAGGATCAGGATCAGCAAACCCGCAAGGACAGCTTCATCATCCACCGCTTCGAGGCCATCCTCTCGTGGGTCGAGTCGATGAACATCAACCGCAGCGTCGACGACGACGATGACGAGAACGCCCAGAAGGCCGCGGACGATCAGGATCGCATCACCCTGTCCAAACATGATCGCAAGACCGCGACACGCCTGCGCCTGCACCTTGATCTCTCACCCGCCGACGCCGATCACGAGGCGCTGTCCGGGGTGCAGACTTATCCTGAATGGAACCACCGGGCCCGCTGTTACATGGACGATCATTGCCGGGTTTTGGAAGCGCCCGCCAGAACCGACTCCGGCACGGCTTACATCCCCGATCCACGTCGCGTGCGCGAAGTGCGCCGTCAGTTCGAAGCCCTGCGCCCGCGCCGCATCTTGCATCCGCGTCAGATCGACGGGGCCGAGCTTGACCTCGACGCGCTTCTGACCGCGCAGGCCGACATGCTGGCCACCGGGCGCGGCTCCGACCGAATCTGGCAATCCGCCCGTCAGGCCGAACGCGATCTTTCGGTGGCCTTCCTCATTGACACCTCACGCTCAACCGAGGCCGCGATCGGCGAAACATCGGTGATCGAGGTCGCCCGCGAGGCCATGGCGGCCCTTTCGGCTGGCATCGACGCGGCAGGCGATCGGCTGGGTATCTGGGGCTTTTCCTCGCTGCGTCGCGACCGGGTCTTTCTCACCCGCTGCAAGGGGTTCGACACCCCGATGAGCCCCGAGATCACAGCCAATATCGGCGCGCTGAAACCCGGGCATTACACGCGCCTCGGCGCCGCGATCCGCCATGTCAGCGCACAATTGGCGTCACAGCCCAGCGCGCGCAAGCTGCTGATCGTGCTGACCGACGGCAAACCCAATGACCTTGATCATTACGAGGGCCAGCATGGGATCGAGGACAGTCACATGGCCGTCCGCGAGGCCCGCATGGCCGGCCACAGCCTGCACGGCGTCATCATCGACGAGGACGGGCAAGATTGGTTCGCCCGCATCTTCGGGCGCGGCGGCTTTACCCTGCTGCCGCAACCGGCCCGGCTCACGCGCGCGCTGCCCGACATATACCGCACCCTGACACAGGAGACCTGATATGCGATGCCTTTTGCTTCTCTTCGTTTTCATGAGCGCGCCGACGCTCGCGCTTGCCAAGGGCTTTGATCGACCGATCCCGCAAGCGCAATCCGCCACAGCCGAGCTCTGGTTCGCGCTCAGCAGCCTCGCCCTGATCGCCGCGCTTTACGTGGTGCATCGCATGGTGTCGCGCAAATGACCGGCGGTGGCTGGTCAACCCGGCGCATCGCGCTGGCGCTCTACCCGTTCGGTGCGGGCGCAGCGGCGGTTAACGTCTTCTTTGCGTCCCTGATCTTTAGCTGGGTGGGCGGTCCGATTCTCTCAGCTGGTTGGTCGATCCTACTGGGCTGCCTGATCGGCGCCCCGGCGACATGGGCATTCGCCCGTCACATCCGCCGCCTGATGACGGTGGCGGAGACGCGGGCCACACAGCAGGAGGTATGACATGACCCAATCCTCGGCCGAACAGATGCGCGCTTGGACGGGACCGGCGGTCCTGAGTTTCGGCTTCAGGCCCTTCTTTCTTTTTGGTGCGCTCTGGGTCACGCTCGCCATGGTGCTCTGGATCGTGACGCTGTCGGGAGGCTTCGACCTCCCGTCGCGGCTTGATCCCGTATCATGGCACGCGCATGCCTTTCTTTTTGGCTATCTCGGCGCGGTGTTGGCGGGGTTTCTTCTGACCGCCGTTCCGAACTGGACCGGGCGGTTGCCGTTGGTGGGATGGCGCCTCGCGGCACTTTTCTCGCTCTGGTGCGCCGGGCGCGTCGCGGTGCTGATCTCTGCGGCCATTCCCGGCTGGCTCGCCCCTGCGATAGATCTGGCCTTTCCCCTCGTGCTCGGCGCGGTGATCCTGCGCGAGATCGTGGCAGGCCGGAACTGGCGCAACCTCATGGTGCTGGGATTGCTCGGGGTCTTTACCGTGGCGAACCTGATCTTTCATGTCGAGGCCGCACGCGGAGGGTACGCCGCTCAGGGCCTCGGACTGCGCCTTGGCGTGGCCAGCGCGGTGATGATGATCGCGGTGATCGGCGGGCGTATCGTGCCGTCCTTCACCCGGAACTGGCTGGCGCGGAGCGGCGATGACGCCCGCCCCGCGCCGCCGATGCAGCGGCTTGACAAGGCTGTTCTGCTGATCAGCATCGCCTGCCTGTCGCTTTGGATCGCCGCCCCCGAGCGGCCTCTGTCGGGGCTTAGCCTGATCATTCTCGGTCTGCTTCACCTTTTGCGCCTGACACGCTGGCAGGGGCACCGCACCGGGGCGGAGCCTTTGGTCTGGGTGCTGCATGTGTCCTATGGGTTCATCCCGCTCGGGGCGCTGGCACTCGGGGCGTCCATCCTCACCGGTGGTCTGGCCGCTCCCGCGGCCCAGCATTTGTGGATGACCGGCGCGATCGGGGCGATGACCCTCGCGGTGATGACACGGGCGACGCTGGGCCATACGGGGGCCCCACTGCACGCCGACCGGTCCACGCTGGCGATCTATCTTGCGATTTTCGGCGCGGCGGTCGCGCGGCTTGGCACAGAGGTCGCGCCGCTGCTGACACAAGTGTCGGGGCTGCTATGGCTTGCGGCCTTCGGCGGTTTCGTGATGGTCTACGGCCCGCGGCTCCTGCGCCCGTCAAGGAAAGGATAGGTCAATGTCATGGGCCGGTTTCGCCGCGATCTTCGCGGCATTTTTCCTCACCCATTCGGTTCCCGTGCGCCCGGCGGTCAAATCGCGCGTTACCGCGATCATCGGCACGCGCGGCTTTACCCTTGGGTATTCCGCACTCTCGGTGGGCATGCTTGCCTTGTTGATCTGGTCGGCGGGCCGGGCCCCGTATGTTCAGCTCTGGGTCCAGATGCCATGGCACCGTCATGCCGCGCATCTGGGCATGCTGGCCGTCTGCATGATCCTCGCGCTTGCCATCGCGCGGCCCAATCCGCTCTCGTTCGGTGGGGCGCGGAATGATCGCTTCGATCCCTCTCGGCCGGGTCTCGCCCGATGGTGCCGTCATCCGGTGCTTCTGGCGCTGGCGCTTTGGGCGGGCGTTCACCTGTTGCCGAACGGCGATCTCGCGCATGTGATCCTGTTTGGCGTTCTGGGCGCTTTCGCGCTCGCCGGGGGATGGCTCATCGACCGCCGCAAACAGCGCGAGATGGGGCACGCGAACTGGGCCGCCCTGAAAAACGCGGTGCATCAGGCCCCGCTTGCGCACGCGCCCGCATCATGGCCGGGCCTATTCCTGAGACTTGCCGCCGGCGGAGCCGCCTACGCGGCCCTCATCTGGGCGCACCCCATGATCATCGGCGTCCCCGCCACGTGACCCGCCGAAGCCGTCAGCCCGGGGGGACGGCGTCTGAGGCCCATCGAGCTCGTTGGGCGCGGTGATGATGGTACGTTGTTCGGGGGCGATGGACGAGACCGGCTATATGGCGGAGAGGGTGCTGACACCTTAATATTCAGGCAATCAGAGATGGTGGCCAACGAGCTGATCACAGATTTCGACCCCGGCACAGATTTGATAAAACTCGATGTCGATGGTGTTGCCAGCCGAAGCGACTTGAAAATTTACCGCGTATGCGGGGATGTCGATGGCTATAAAACCTCGTTCAGCAAGGTTGGGCAGAGCTTCTCAATCTTACCGGAAGATACCAGCGAATATTCATACAACGCGATCTCAAACAACGACAATTTTATCTTCGTGTGAGGGTGAAGCATCCCCGCCAAACAACGGGGATGCCAACACCATCACCAAGTTAAAGGGGGTCCAACTCATCAAGACGGAAGTTGGCAATCCACGCACTGTTACTCAAGAGCCTGCCAAGCGTGGTATCCTGCAGAAAGACCACGGGCTGATTGTTGACCAGAACCATGGTTCCGTCACTCTGCTCAGAGAAGTTAATGCCGTTGGACCCGCTCAACGCATCGGCCGATAGGAAATCGCCGTTCGCATCAGAAAAAATGACCCGCCCATTCTCAGGGAAAGTGGTTTCACCTTCCGGCCGCGTCCCGAAAAGATCGGTGATCACCACGGGCTCGCTTACCGCCGGATCAACGATCACCTCGAAAACATCAAAGCCCTCGTCGCCGCTGAGCGTGTCACCCGCGTCGCCGCGCAACCTGTCTTCGCCCAAACCGCCAAAGAGTGTATCAGGTGCATCCGTCACGCCATCAATGGCATCGAGCGTATCATTGCCATCCCCACCGGACAGCAAATCCGCGCCCTCATCGTCACGAATGAAATCATCGCCTTCCTGCCCGAACAAGATATCCGCGCCCAGCCCACCGGTCAGCGTATCATCATCATCGCCACCAAAGATTAGGTCGTCTCCGGCGCCGCCATCGAGATCGTCCGCACCGCGCCAACCCATAAGGCTGTCATCGCCCGGGCCGGCTTGCACTGTATCTTCACCGATGCCGGCGCGTAGCGTGTCATCGCCGTCATTTCCCTCGATCAAATCGTTTCCGCCAAGGGCGTCGATACTGTCATTCCCTTCACCGCCCCGGATGCCGTCGTCACCAGCAGCCGTCACGATCGTGTCGTCGCCACCCCGCCCCTCGATTGTATCATTGCCACCTTGGCCATCAATCGACTGATCGCTCGGCCCACCGAAAATGATCTCGTTCAAAGAGGTGCCGTCAATCTCGTTTCCGTCGTCAGGTCCAACTTGGTTTACTTGCGCATCTTCCGAGTCCCCGTCGTCATCGAAAATCTCATAGAGGCTAAGCCCAACCAACGCGGTCGCCATCAGCGAAATCATAAGCATCACACTTGTCCCATAACCCCACACGCAAAACGTCACGGTAATAGTATATGAATATCGCTCAGATTGAGCCAGTCCCGAAATCTTCGCTGACAAGCAGGATAGTCTAGGCACGCGCAAAAGACTGCGCTGGTCTCTTGAATTATGAGAGACGGCCAACGCGATAAGCATCATAACCGTGTACCCGTCGCTGCTCCGCAGCATTGGTGCTTGGGCCGTCCGCGACCTCTTCTATAGGGAGGGCGGCACGGTTGACCGAGAGCAGGAAATGTCGCGCGTCTGCCCGGCCTCGCTCCCACACGATATCCGCGAACGGCGACACGCTTTGATGGCCGATGTCCAGTGTCAGACTGTGAATGGAATATCCGACTTGGGCCGACTCTGCTGAAAACAGTTCTATGCCAACCGACCGGTCAGGGCTTGCCTTCGTCAGGGCTATTGCGATGCCGGGTACTGCTCATCTGAAACGTATTCGAGCCAAGTCACCGCCGAACCGTTCAAGGCTTCTTGAATTGCCAAATGCGTCATGGCGACATTTGGCGAGGCTCCGTGCCAGTGCTTCTCGTCAGGTTCAAACCAAACGGTATCGCCGGGGTGGATTTCCTGAACCGGGCCGTTCCAAGATTGCGCCAGCCCGACTCCTGACAGAACGATGAGTGTTTGACCAAGTGGATGCGTATGCCATGCGGTTCGCGCCGCAGGCTCAAAGGTTACTACGACAGACCGGACGCGGGACGGATCAGGTGCTTCGATTACAGGGTCCATGCGGACTGTTCCGGTAAAGTAATCTGCCGACGCCACGGACGACGGCCGTGAGCCATTTTTCTTGATGTCCATTAAATTTCCTCCCGTCGCTCCCATCCTATTCCTGAGAGTGAGCGACTTGCAAATGCGGGGTCGTTTTTCGCGATATTCCCCGAACCGGTGCAATGTAGCTGCCGCACTCGTGGCAATGCCCACTGCCTGTGGATGACCATCCTTGGCCCTTGGGGAAGCGACAGCAGCGGATGGCCGTTCAGGCGGGCAACCCACACGCCGATCACCTCAGATCGTCGGGAAGAAGCGCGTCGGGAATGCCTTGGTAACAGACCGGGCGAAGGAAACGGCGGATGGACAATGTGCCAACCGAGGTATGTCCGAAATTCGTGCTCGCTGGATACGGCCCCCCATGAACCATGCTATCGCACACCTCGACACCGGTTGGGAAACCGTTGGCCAACACGCGGCCCGCCTTGCGCTCGAGAATGGGCAAAAGGCCGCGCGCCATTTCGAGATCGGCATCGTCCATATGCAACGTTGTGGTGAGCTGCCCTTGCAGCGATTGCGCAACCTGCCGCATTTCGCTTGCATCTGTCACATGCACGATAAGGCCAAGAGGCCCGAACACTTCCTCACCCAGATATTCGTTCGCCAACCACGCCTTGCCTGTGGTTGTGAAAAGATAGGGCGTGGCATTCCGAGTATCACAGGTCGATGTCAAAACCTCCTGCACACCTTTGCTGGCGGCGACACGGTCACGACCGGCGCGATAAGCCTGCGCAATGCCATCCGTGAGCATCACCTGTGCCGCCTCCGGATCGAGGGCCGCCACCGCCGCTTTGGTGAAGGTATCGGCGTCTTCGCCCGCAAGTAAGATCGCGATGCCAGGGTTGGTGCAGAACTGTCCGGCCCCCATCGTCAGGGACGCGGCCCAACCGCTTGCGATATCGTTTCCGCGCGCTTTTACGGCCTCAGGCAAAAGGAACATCGGGTTGACCGAACCCAGTTCGCCGAAAAACGGGATGGGGTCCGGCCGGGCCGCGCAAAGATCATAAAGCGCACGCCCGCCGGCAAGGCTACCGGTGAAGCCCACCGCCCGAACAAGCGGATGCTGCACAAGCGTTCGCCCCACATCGCGGGTTCCGCCCTGAACCAGTGAGAAGACGCCCTGATGTATATCATGCGCCTTGATCGCGGCCAGAATGGCCTCTGCCACGATCTCGGCGGTGCCGGGATGCGCGCCGTGGCCCTTGACGACAACAGGGCAACCGGCGGCCAATGCGCTGGCCGTGTCGCCACCAGCCGTGGAAAAGGCCAGCGGAAAGTTCGATGCCCCGAACACCGCCACCGGACCGATGGGGCGCTGCATCATCCGCAGTTCGGGGCGCGGTGCCGGCTGACGGTCGGGCAGGGCCGGATCATGACGGCGGTCCAGATAGTCGCCCTTTTCGATGTGATCGGCAAAGAGCCGGAGTTGTCCGGTGGTGCGGCCACGTTCCCCTTCAAGACGGGCAGCGGGCAACCCTGTCTCTTTTGTCCCAATCGAAGTGATCCGCTCTCCCCGTGCGTCGATCTCCTCGGCGATGGTGCGAAGAAACGCCGCGCGAGCCGTGCGGGAAAGGCCCGCATAAGATGCGAAAGCAGCTTCCGCAGCGCGCGCGGCCTGATCGACATGCGCAGGGGTGCCAACGGCAAACCGGGCGGGGGCGCCCTCTACCGGCATGTTCGAAAACGTTTCGTCGCCTCCGGTCCAGTCGCCTGCGATAAGGTGTTTTCCAATCACGGTGATCTTCCTTCCTCTATGTCCTTTTTGACCCGATCCATGAACCGGGCTTTGGCATCAGCCCAACGGTCAGACGCCCCAGGTATCTTTCAGCCTGTAACCCTCCGGCCACGGGTCATCGGGATCGAGCAAGTGTTGGTGGATGCCAGTAATCCAGCCGCGTCCGGTGATTTCGGGGATGATCGCCGGCCGCCCGGCCATTTGCGTTTCGCTGAGGATCTTTCCGGTGAAAGTCGAGCCTATGATCGAGATCGCCTCGAACGTCTGGCCAAGCGTCAAGTGGTTTTTGGCGGCCATCAACGCCATGCGCGCGGATACCGCCGTTCCTGTTGGCGATCGGTCGATTTTTCCGGGGCGGATCGCCACCGCGGATCGTCCGCTGATACCCGTCTCCGTCGGCGTCAATGGCCCGCAGAATGCGCAGAAGGAAATGTGATCCCAATCGGGATTCTCCGGATGGCTGAATCCGAGTTGTGCATTCGCCGCCTGCGTTATCTTGACCCCCAATCTGGCCAGATCGGCGGCTTCATCCTCCACAAGGTCGAATCCGAGCGCGGCGGCGTCCACGACAACGAAGCTGTCACCGCCATAGGCTGTGTCGACGGTGAGCGCGCCAAGCCCTTCGATCTCAAGATGCGCATCGAGCTTGTCGGCGAAGCTCGGAACATTCTGGACGCTGATCTGTTCGGCCTTGCCGTTTCGGCAAGCTGCGCGCACGCGAACAAGGCCGCCGGGTGCTTCGAGTAGCATTTCGGTGACGGGCTCCGTCATCGGCACGATCCCGGAGTCGAGCAGCACCGTGGCCACACAGATCGAATTCGATCCGGACATTGGCGGGGTGTCTTCCGGCTCCATGATGATGAAGGCGGCATCTGCCTCGACACTTACCGGCGGAACAAGAAGGTTTACGTGCCGAAACACGCCGCCGCGGGGCTCGTTCAGAACGAAATTGCGCAGGGTCTGATCCTCGGCGATAAAGCTCCTCTGCTCCCAGAGCGTCTGCCCCGGAGGAGGGGCGACGCCCCCGACGATGACATCGCCCACCTCGCCTTCGGCGTGGCATGAAATGACGTGGATGGTTTTCGTGCTTCGCATGGCCGATCTCTTCCTTAACGTTCCAACTCTAGGTGTGGTGCCGCGCGCGTGGTGATCGGTCCGGGCCCAGGTCCGAACCGTTGTCGAATATCACGCGCATGATGGTCAGAGCCCTTCCCGGCTGATCCAATCATCGAACCATGTGCGAAACAGGCTATACTGCGCCTCGATGTAATGGCGCTGCGCGTCCGAAAGGGCATCCGTTTCGTTGAAATGCAGGCGGTATTCTTCTTCTCCGTTCAAAACCATGAGATGCTTGTAATACAGCACAAGGTCGGGCCCCTCGTCGAAACTCGACAGCACACCCAACGCCTCTTCTAGCTCCTGCGCGCGGCGACGCGCCAGCGCATCGCCCTTCGCGGCCATCTCGCTAAGCTCGGTGAGAAGCAGCACCTCCTTGGGAAGGGCATTTCCAATGCCCGTAATTGCACCGGTGGCCCCGCAATTCACGAACCCATGATAAACCGCCGTATCGACTCCGATCATCAGGGTGACGTTTTCGTCCCGCGACGTGATGTATTCGGCCGCGTAACGCAGATCGTCGATACCACCGAACTCCTTGAAGCCGACAAGGTTGGAGTGCTCGGCGCGAAGCGCGAAGAACAGGTCCGCCCGGGTGGCAAAGCCGTAATAGGGACTGTTGTAAATCACGGACGGAAGATCAGGGGCCGCCGCGAGGACTGCCTTGAAATGGTTGCGCTGCGCCTCGGCGGAGGAGCCGCGCGACAAAACCCGCGGGATCACCATCAACCCAAGCGCACCGACGCGCGCGGCATGGGCGGCATGGGCCACCGCCTGACGGGTGTTGACGGCCCCTGTGCCAACAACCACCGGAACACCCGCCTTCACCAGACGAGAGACACCTTCCATGCGCTCATCATCGGTTAGCAACGGCCAGTCGCCCATCGAGCCACAATAAATGACGGCTGACATGCCTTCGCCGATCAATTCTTGCGCCTTGCGAACAAGCGCGTCGTAATCGGGTTTCCGATCATCGGAACATGGGGTCATCAGGGCAGGCATGCAGCCCGTGAACACTTCGCACGACATGGTGATCTCCTCTCTCACTGTCGATGGCGTTCGGCCCCGACTTTTATCAGGCTGTTTCATTTGGCCAGAGCCGGGACGCTTGATCGGGGTTCAGCGCACCTTGGCCAGAAACTTGCGGGTTTTTTCAGAATGAGCGTCCCCGAAAATCTGTTCGGGAGGACCGATTTCTTCGATGACGCCGTCGTGGAAATAGGCGACCCGGTCGGAGACGTCCCTTGAGAACCCCATCTCGTGGGTGACACAGATCATCGTCATGCCCTCCTCGGCCAAGACCCGCATCGTGTCGAGGACTTCTCCAACAAGCTCCGGGTCCAGCGCAGAGGTCGCTTCATCAAAAAGCATATACTGTGGGTCCATTGCCAAAGCCCTGGCAATGGCAAGGCGCTGCTGCTGCCCTCCGGACAGGGCGCTGGGATAGGCGTCGATTTTATCCCCCAGACCGACATGCTCTAGTTGCTTCAACGCGATCTCGCGGGCTTCCGTCTTGGACTTCTTCTTCACCAAACGAGGCGCCAGAGACACGTTCTCCAACGCGGTCAAATGAGGGAAACTGTTCCATTGCTGAAACACCATGCCCATCCTCTGACGCAAGGTGTTGAGGTCGGTCTGCTTGGCATGAACATCCGTGTCATCAACAAGGACCTTTCCTTTCTGGATCGGTTCAAGCCCATTGATGCAGTAAAGCAATGTGGACTTGCCCGATCCTGATGCGCCAATCACCGACAGCACTTCACCCTTCTGCACCGTGAGGTCGATGCCCTTCAGAACGTGCAACGCACCGAAATACTTGTGCAAACCCGTGATTTCGATCATTGGGACCACCTCTTCTCAAGTTTGGCCGAGTAGCGCGAGATTGGATACGAAAGCGCAAAGTAGAACGCGCCCGCGATCGAGATTATCAGGAGCGGTTCTTGCGTGCGTGTCATCAGTATCTGGCTCGCACGAAGCAGTTCGACGTAGCCTAGAACCGAGACAAGCGCGCTATCCTTGAGCACACCAAGAGCCACCCCCACCCAAGATGGGAAAACCGCCCGGGCCCCTATGGGGAAGACGACATAAATCAAATCCTGCCAGTAACTCATGCCAAGCGACCGCGCGGCCCGCCGCATAGGCGTGCCAACCGCCTCGATTCCCCCGCGTGCCACATTCGCCACGAGCGAGGCCGTGTATAGCGTCAGAACCACCAGACCCGACTGAAATGCATCAAGGTTCAGACCTATGATTGGCACAAAATTATAGAAAAGAACCAATTGGATGATCAGAGGCACCGAGCGAAAAGCATCGAGGATCGGTGCAAGGAACAGTGTCGCCCAGATGCGCCCCTCGTATAGCATCCACCCAAAGAGCGTCCCCAAAAGCGTGCCTAGAGAGATCGAAATCAACGAAATGAGCAGGGTGCGCCAAGCGGCCTCGGCCATGAAAAGCACGTCCTGTAGTCCGAAACCGCTGAAGAAGCTGATGGGTGTGTCCATGATCCGCCCCTCAGTATCTAAAAAGACGCATGGCAAGCAGCCGCGACGCCAGGAGGATCAGCTTCACCAGCACATAATAGATCACGGCGGTCACTGCAAAATATTCAAATATCCGGTAAGTCCGACTGGCGAAGAACTGCGTTTCTCCCGACAGCTCACGGAACCCGACCAGCATACCCAGCGACGACATCAGCACCGCCCAGACCAGTTGGTTGGTCATCGGATAATAAACAATCCGCAGAACTTGCGGCACCAATATGCGTGTGTAGGTCTGCCAGAGGCTCATGCCCAGACTACGCGCCGCGCGCATCTGTGTCTCTGGGACGGCCTGAAAGCCGCCTCGAAAATTCTCGGCCAGATAGCCTGCGTTGTTGAAGGTAAGACCTGACAGAACGATCATGTAGGGCGTCATATGCCAGCCCAATGCTCCCAGCCCAAAACCAAAGAAGAATAGCTGAAAGAGCGCCGGAGTGTTGCGCGCCAATTCGATCCATGCGGTGGCAAACCAGTATAGCGGCCCCCGCATTCTCAACCGTATGACGGACAGTCCAAGCCCGATCACGATGCCGATCAGCATCGACAGGGTTGCAACCTGCAAGGTCAAGAGACTTGCCTCAAGCAAGTCCGGCAGACTGCGGATCACCGGACGCCAATGAAAGTTGTAGTCGAACATCGCGATGATCCCGGCAACGCCTCCGCCCAGTCATCCGGGCGGAGGTAAAATTGAAGGCTCTCAGGTCAGTACATAACGCCGGGGATTCGAAGTTCGGGCGCTTCTCCACCCACATACGCACCCCAAAGCTCTTGATAACGGCCAGAGCGCACCTGATGGGTCACAAAGAGGTTCAGATAGTTGAGCCAGCTCACGTCTTTCCGCTTGGCCACGACAGATGTGTAGTCGGTGGTCCAGGGCATGCGGGGCCCAGGATCGACATTGTCGTATTGCGCCGCGATAGGCTTCACTGCCGTATTGGTGGTGATACCGATATCGGCCTTGCCCTGCGCCACGGCGAGGAAGACCTCATTCTCGGACTGATACCCTTGATAGAGGTTCTCTTCACCCCATTCCTCTGCGATCTTCAGCCACTCTTGCTCGGGGACAGTTCCGACAGCGGCCGCGACACGTTTTCCGCGGATGTCCTCAAATGACTTGATCCCGCTCTCGGAATTTACCACGCCCTGCGCATAGTAGATGGCATAGGGAATCGAAAAGCCCACGGTACGGGCGCGTGCCAGGCTATCGGATGTGGCACCGAAGACAACATCGGCGCGCCCGGTCACGATCACCGGCAGGCGCTCGGACCATGTCAGCGGAAGAAGCTCCATATCCACTTCGAGAGCGGCGGCAAGATCGTTGCAATATTCAACGTCGAATCCAGCAGGTTCGTTGTTTTCGTCACGATAGCCGATGGGCGGGAAATCCAGAACGACGCCGCAACGCAATGTGCCACGATCAATGACTTCGTCCAGTGTGTCCGCGGTGGCTGGTGCAGCCATCAACAGGGACGCCGTGGCGATCCCCAAAAGCCTCTTAAGCATTGTCTTTCTCCATGTTGGTGTTGGTCGTTGCTTATTATATTTTATAAAAATAGAATATCCCATATTGTATCCAATGTCCACGTTGCATTCACAGCTCTCTCGTGGTCGAAGCAACACAGGCGATCATGATAAGCCTCCGAGGATGATCCAAGATGAAGCTGAAGGCTGTAGACATCTCGAGAACGGCATCGGCTTCGACGATCGTTTTTGATGTTTTGCGCAAAGCCATCATCGAAGGCGAGATTCCCGAAGGTGCGCCGCTTCGTCAGGATGAGATCGCCAATATGTTCAACACCAGCCGCATCCCTGTGCGGGAGGCTATTTCGCGGCTCGAAGAACATGGCCTCATAAAGACACAGCGATACAAGGGCGCCGTGGTGGCCGGGCTTTCAGCCGATGAAGCAGCGGAGGTATTCGATCTCCGCGCACTTCTTGAGCCTGCGATTCTCCGAGACGCGGTTCCTGAAATGTCCAAAGAATGCCTTGCTGAGGCCCGCAATCACTGCATGGCCTTTTCGACGTCTCCCAACCCAATGGAGTGGGGCAACCTCAACCGTGTGTTCCACAAGACCCTATATGGAGCGAGCAATCTCAGATACTTCATTGAAGTGACAGACAACGCCATGGATCGCGTCGACCGCTACATTCGCGCACAACTCGTCATGAGCAACGGAATGGAGCGGGCCGAAATCGAGCATCTTGCAATCCTTGAGGCCTGCGAGGCGGGTGATGCCGATCGCGCCAGCCTGTTGTTGCGGGATCACATCCAAGGCGCCAAGCTTTCGCTTCTCGAACACTTCCCAAATGCTCCGACAAGCTAGACCCGACACCGCTTGCCAATCCGAAGATCACCGCCAACACGTATTATAATTCTGGATATATCTTGAAGACTCCATCGCACGAGGCCGAAAAAACAGGCCGGATTCTTATCTCAGGACATGCAGACGGAAAGATCCTTACCTGTATCGAAGGGCTCAGCTTTTGGGGCGGGGTCGATCCTGAGAGCGGAACGATTATTGACGTTCACCATCCCAACCACGGAGCATCGGTGTCCGGCAAGATCCTGATGATGCCCACATCCCGTGGCTCTTGCAGCGGGAGTGGCGTTCTGCTCGAACTGTCAATGAACGGATTGGCCCCGGCAGCGCTTGTCTTTTGCGACGATGAAGAAATCCTTACCCTGGGCGCGCTGGTGTCTGATCGCATCTTTGGCAAGCCGCTTCCGACAATCTCGCTGCCTCGGGCCGTATATGAGCGCCTCGCTTTGTGCGAAACGGCATCAATTTCCGGAACCCTCCTCAAAGCTGATGGTATCGGGCTTGAACTCACGCCAGCGGTGACCGGCGATCTGAATCTGTCCGAGCGCGACACGTGGTATCTAAGCGGTGATGCGGGCCCCGCCGCCAAGATTGCGATGGAAATCATCTGCCTCATGGCGGCAAAAGAAGGCACAGAAGAGCTGATCGATGTCACCAAAGGCCACATAGATGGCTGCATCCTCGCGCATTCGGCCAACCTTATCTTTGCTGAAAAACTGGCCGAAATGGGTGCCAAAGTTTCGGTTCCTACAACGATCAACGCCATTTCGGTCGATCGGGAAAATTGGCAATCGCAGAACGTCCCGCCCGATTTTGGCAGTCGCGCAAGCCGTCTTGCGGATGCGTATGTGACGATGGGCGCGCGTCCGGTGTTCACCTGCGCGCCCTATCTTCTTGAGGATGCGCCCGAATGCGGCGAGGTTATCGGATGGTCAGAATCCAATGCCGTTATTTTCGCCAATAGCGTGCTCGGAGCGCGCAGCCCCAAACATCCCGACTACCTTGACCTGTTTATCGCCATGACAGGGCGCGCTCCGGCTTCGGGTGTTTACACGCAAAAAGGCCGCGCCCCTTGCACGATCATAGAACTGACCCCCCCTCCGTCAGGTCATGATGATTTGCTCTGGCCGCTGATCGGATGGCTGGCAGGGCGGGCCTCTCCCAAGGCAATTCCACTTTTGACCGGTTTGGAAGATGTGGACCCGTCGCAAGATGATCTAAAGGCGCTCTGCGCCGCTTTCGGCACGACCTCCGGTGCGCCGATGCTTCATATCGCGGGCCACACACCCGAAGCGCATCTTGACCCTGCGCCTGATGCCCGGCGGCACGACATTGGCCTGCCGGAATTCGTTGAGGCCTGGACTGAGCTGAATCGTGGAAAAGGAAAGATTGACCTTGTCGCCATCGGCAGCCCGCATGCTTCGTTGTCCGAAGCGCGCCGTGTGGCGGATCTTTTCGGGGACCGGAGCTGCAATTCATCCACGCAGATGATCATCACAATCGGCAGAGATGTCCTGCAAGCAGCGCGGAACGAGGGGCTTGTTGACCGGCTGCAAAATGCCGGGGTGCGATTGATACCCGACCTTTGCTGGTGTTCGATCATCGAACCGATATTTCCGCCGCATACCCAAGGGTTGATGACGAATTCCGGCAAGTATGCTCACTATGCTCACGGGCTGTCCGGTCGTCACGCGCGTCTTGGAAGTCTTGGGGACTGCGTTGAGGCGGCCGTCAAAGGCTTTGCTCCCGACACCCCGCCGCCATGGCTTCGCTAAGGCCCAAGGCATCATCGGGGATCCCGGCGATAATCCGTCGGCTGCACGACAGTCTCAAATAAAGCGCCCGTCCTGACACCAACCACTTCGGCGATACCCGTCCGGTTCGCCGCTCTGTCAGCGCGCTCGAGCCTCCCGCAGATACCCACAATCTATAAAACGTTTCGCGATAATAAATGGAGGCGAGTACCGGAATCGAACCGGTGTACACGGATTTGCAATCCGCTGCGTCACCACTCCGCCAACTCGCCTGACCATGCGGTGAACTTCCACTTAGAATAGACGCGGGCGCGGTGCAAGGGGATTGCGCGGGCTTATCCGCTATAGGTCAGTGTCCACCGTTCGATCAGCGCCTGTTGCAGGCGTTTGGCCCGCCGGTTCCAGCTGCGTGCGCCCGGAGCGGTGACTTGGCTGGCGCGGTCGATCGTGGCCCGTTGCCGGGCATCGGCGGCAAAGATCGCGAAGGCAAGCGTCGTGCCGTCGGGAGCCGTGGCATATCCCGCGAGCGAGCTGACAAAGATCAACGTGCCGGTCTTGGCCTGCACCTTGACCGGGTGGGCTCTGTCGACCTGCCCGTTCGCGTGCCGCATCGGGACGTCCTTGAGCAGCGGCCCGATCTCCCCGTCGCGATGCACCCGCGCCAGCGCCGCGGCAAGACTGCCGGCGCTGATCCGGCTCCTGTCGCCCAGCCCCGAATGATCGACGAACCGCGCATCCGTCAGGCCCAGCTCATCCGAGGCCCAGCGCGTCATCTCCCGGGCCGAAGCCGCGAGCGATTCCACCTTGCCCATTTGGTTCGCCGACGCGGTGAGCCCGACAAGCTCGGCGGTGATATTGGTGGAAAATTTCAGCATCCCGCGCAGGATATCCCTAAGGCTATCGCTCCGGTGGGTGACAAGCGCGGTTCCCTCGGGTCGCGCGGTGGCCGCCGCCCCGGCATCAAGCCGGAGGCCCTGTGCGCGGGCGAAGGTCATGAACACCTCCGCAGTGTAATTTGCCGGGTGCCGCACCGGCAACCACCGCGCGCCGCCATTGCCCAGCGCGCTGTGCGCCACGGTCCAGATATCGTGGTCGCCGCCGTCGCGATGGGTATAAACCGGCAAGCTTCGGTTCACGACGCTCATCCGCGCGACCTGCACCTCCGGGCGGTATTTGTCCGACCGCGCATCCATCGTGACAGAGTGACCACCCCCGGCGCGTTTCCACTGAAAATGCACCCGGTTGAAATTGAGGTTCAGGCCCGAAAGCGCCGGATTATACCCCACGTGATCGGGCTGCGTGTCGTCGATCTCGGGCGTATAGGGAAGCGCACCTGACCAGACCCGGAACTTGCCTGTCACCGCCCGGATGCCCGCGGCCTTGAGGTCCGCCGCCATCTGCGCCAGCGCATTGGTATCAAGCGTCGGATCGCCCCCGCCGGCCAGAACGAGATCACCCTCGATCACCCCGTCCACGATCGGCCCCACCGCAACAAGCCGGGTGCGGAACCTGTAATTCGGTCCCAGCGTATCAAGCGCATACATCGCCGTTACCGCCTTGGCGACACTGGCCGGAGGCAGCCCCTCCTCTGCGCCGCGCGACTCGAGCGTTTTGCCCGTGGCGATATCGACCACCGCGAAATCCACTTCGCCACCAAGCTTGGCCGCGCGGATCAGCGCCTCGGCCTCCGGCGCCGTCCGCTTGCCCAGACCATCGGGCCGAAGCTGCGGGCGCAGGGATTTGGCGGGCGCGCCCGCCTGCGCGGACACGGCAATTGCCGACATCGCGGAACCTAGGAAAAACCGGCGTGTGAATGACCTGTTCATGCGCGAATTAAAACGCAGCATTGCGGCTCAGACAAGGCGCGATTCAAGCGTTTCGCGGGAAATGCCATGGACATATCATGCACGGCTCATGCGCCTTCGGGGGATGACGGCCATGCGCCCCTGTGCCTCAGCCGAGTTGAGGATTGCGCATTCATCGGCACGTTGATGAAACACCATGCCGGCGCCTCACGATCAGCAAGCTCTTGGCTACGCCGCGCGGGCAGACGCGCCGCACGATAGACACGCGCCGCCTTGGCGCCGCGCGCTGATGTGCGCGTGCCGGGCCGGGCCAACACCCCCACCGGCACGTTCTCGATTATATCCTGCCAATCCTGCCAAAGGTGGAATTGCCCAAGGTTGTCCGCCCCCATCAGCCACACAAAGCGCACACCGGGCCGCGCGGCGCGCAATGCCTTCAGGGTTTCGGCGGTATACCGCGATCCGATCTGCGCCTCGAAATCGGTGATCGCGACGCGCGGATGATCCATGATCGCGCGCGCCGCGCACAGCCGCCGCTCGATCGGGGCGGGGCCGCGCGCCTTGAGCGGGTTACCCGGACTGACCAGCCACCACACCCGATCAAGGCCGAACCGCTTGAGCGCCTCCCGCGTGATATGCGCATGCCCCTCGTGCGGTGGATCGAACGATCCCCCAAGCAGTCCGACACTTTGGCCGGGGCGAATAAGAGGCAGGCGAATATCTTGCACCCGGTCGGTCTCCTTCTGGCGGCTGGGCTTCAGCGATGCGTCTTAACCCTCTGTAAGAGGTTTGGGCACCGAATGTTAAGCCGTCCTTTGCATAGTCCCACGCGGGAGACGTGTCAGGACGGATTCGGTTTGACGGAACAGGACGATACAGCGCAACACCGGCTGCGGTATCCCGACGGGCTTTCCTCGGGTCGTCCGCTGCCTGAACTCGTCCTCGAACATGTGGGCGACGGTGTCGGCGTGCTCGATATGAACGGGCGGGTCAAATGGATGAACAGCGCGCTGGCGCAGATGATCGGCTTCTCCTTGGACGAGGTGAAAGACCGCAATCCCGAGGAACTCGTGCTGCCCCCCGAACGGCGCCGCGCCCCGGACGCACTTGCGAAGTTCCGGTATGACACCCAAAGCTCGCTTTTCCGCCGGTTCCGGGTGGCCGAGCATGTGCGCGCCGATGGCACGCGCTTCTGGAATCAACAGACCCACGCCCTGATCGACCTTGGCCCCGGCCCCGATGACAAGCTTGTCGTCGTGGCCTGTCGCGACATCACCGATCAGGTCCGCACCGAGGCCGCACTCCATCAGGCCAAGGACGAGCTTGAACACGCGGCGTTTCACGACGATCTGACCGGCCTTGCCAACCGCAAGCGGCTCTCGGCTTACATGCGGTCGGATGCGGTGGTCGAGTTTGTTCGCGCCGGTCAGATCGGCGTGCTTCAGATCGACCTCGACAAATTCAAAGAGATAAACGACACGCTGGGCCATGCGGCGGGCGATGCCACCCTGTGCCACGTGGCCGACAGGCTTCGGCGCAACGCGGGCGCCGATGATCTTGTCTGCCGCACCGGCGGCGATGAGTTTCTTCTGATTTGTGCCCGCGTCGCCTCTCAGGAGGCGCTGATGGCCCGCGCCGAACTTGTGCTCCGGGATATTTCGACACCGCTCGACTGGCAGGATCAAAAGATATGCGTCGGCATCTCGATCGGGGCCAGCATGCCTGTCTCCGACACCGTCACGGGCGAGGCGCTGATTCAGCAGGCCGATCAGGCGCTCTATTCCGCCAAGGCGAGCGGACGAGGCCATGTCGCCTTCTACTCCGAACATCTGGGCCGCCGGTATCGCGCCCGACAACAGCTTGCCAATGACCTGCGCATCGCGGTCGAGCGAAATCAGTTCGAGGTTTATCTGCAACCGCAGCTCCGGCTGCGCGACGATACAGTCACCGGTTTTGAGGCGCTCATCCGCTGGCAGCATCCCGAGAAGGGCATCCTTCCCCCTGGCCAATTCCTCGAAGAGGCGCGTCGCTCGCAGCTGCTGGCCGATGTAGACTATATCTCGATGATCCGCGCGCTTGATGCACTCAAGGCGCTTGATGACGCGGGGCATCGCGATATGACCATGTCGATAAACGTCTCAAGCCCGATCCTCGCGGATGAGAATTACCCCGGACTGCTCGACTGGGCGTTACAGGCCCGCGGGCTTTCTCCGGGGCGCATATGTGTCGAAATCCTCGAAACCACGATTCTCGATGGCGGCGATCTTGATGTCGTGGCCGCGGTGGAACGGCTGCGCCGGTTGGGCGTGCGCGTGGCGCTCGATGATTTCGGCACCGGCTATGCCGGCCTCGCCCATATGTCCGCCTTCGAGATCGACGCGATCAAGCTCGATTTCTCGATGGTCCGCCGCCTCGAAGCCGATCCGCGCAACCGCGTGATCACCAGGTCGATCATCCGGCTTTGCGGGCTTCTCGGCATGGACGTGGTGGCCGAAGGCGTCGAAACCCAAGGTCAGCTCGACATCCTGCGCCGCGCCGGCTGTCCCTGCATTCAGGGTTTCGGCCTTGCCCGTCCGATGCCGGTTCCGGCCATGCTCGACTGGCTCGCCAGCAAGCTTCCGCTGCCCGCGCCACTGGCCTTTCCCGGTGCGCCGGACGGCACGCCCCGGCCGCTGGCACGCTAGGCGCGCAGGCCCATTGCTCCCGCCGCGCACCCCGGATACACACGGGTCCGAACGCGGTATTCACAAGGGAGCGGCAGATCATGGCGGCCTATCAATATGTCTATCACATGCAGGGTGTGTCCAAAGCCTATCCCGGCGGCAAGAAATGCTTCGAGAACATCCATCTCAGCTTCCTGCCCGGCGTCAAGATCGGCGTCGTCGGCCCCAACGGTGCCGGTAAGTCCACCCTGCTCAAGATCATGGCCGGCCTCGACACCGACTACACCGGTGAGGCATGGTCCGCCGAGGGCGCAAAGGTCGGCTACCTCCCGCAGGAGCCCAAGCTCGACCCCGATCTCACCGTCCGCGAGAATGTCATGCTCGGCGTCGCCGCCCAAAAGGCCAAGCTTGATCGTTTCAACGAACTGGCGATGAACTACTCGGATGAGACCGCCGATGAAATGGCCGCCCTTCAGGACGATATCGACAGCAACAACCTGTGGGATCTCGACAGCCAGATCGACGTGTCGATGGAGGCACTTCGCTGCCCACCCGATGACGCCGACGTCTCAAGCCTCTCGGGCGGCGAGGCCCGCCGCGTCGCGCTCTGCAAACTGCTGCTCGAGGCCCCGGAGATGCTCCTCCTCGACGAGCCCACCAACCACCTCGACGCCGAGACCATCGCCTGGCTGCAACAACACCTCATCGACTACAAGGGCACGATCCTGATCGTCACCCACGACCGCTATTT
Source organism: Roseovarius sp. E0-M6 (assembly GCF_037083845.1). Taxonomy (NCBI): domain Bacteria; kingdom Pseudomonadati; phylum Pseudomonadota; class Alphaproteobacteria; order Rhodobacterales; family Roseobacteraceae; genus Roseovarius; species Roseovarius sp. E0-M6. The sequence goes on from NZ_JBAPLA010000002.1 coordinate 133,525, forward strand.
CCTCGATGACATTACCAGCTGGATTCTCGAACTCGACCGTGGCCGCGGCATTCCCTACGAAGGCAACTATTCCGCATGGCTCGAACAAAAGGCCAAGCGGCTTGAGCAGGAAGCGCGCGAAGACAAGTCCAAGCAAAAGACCCTTGAACGCGAGCTTGAATGGATGCGTCAGGGGCAGAAGGCCCGTCAGGCCAAATCCAAGGCCCGGATCAACGCCTATAACGAGCTTGCCAATCAGTCCGAGCGCGAAAAACTCGCGCGCGCCCAGATCGTCATCCCCAACGGCCCGCGCCTTGGCCAGAAGGTGATCGAGGTCGAGAACCTCAAGAAACACATGGGCGACAAGCTCCTGATCGAGGATCTGACCTTCTCGCTCCCGCCCGGCGGCATCGTCGGCGTGATCGGCCCCAACGGCGCGGGCAAATCGACGCTCTTCAAGATGCTCACCGGACAGGAAGAGCCCGATTCCGGCACCATCGAATACGGCGACACCGTTGACCTGAGCTATGTCGATCAGTCGCGCGACGATCTCAAACCCGACGAAACGGTGTGGGAGGCGATCGCCGACGGCAAGGACGTGATCAAACTGGGCGATGCCGAAGTAAACGCCCGCGCCTATTGCTCATCGTTCAACTTCAAGGGCGGCGATCAAAAGAAAAAGGTCTCTCTTCTTTCGGGCGGCGAACGCAACCGCGTCCACATGGCGCGCCTGCTGAAAGATGGTGGCAACGTCCTGCTGCTCGACGAACCGACCAACGATCTTGACGTCGAAACGCTCCGCGCCCTCGAAGACGCGCTGGTCGATTTCGCCGGCTGCGCCGTGGTCATCTCCCACGACCGCTTCTTCCTCGACCGCATCTGCACCCACATCCTCGCCTTCGAGGGCGAGGCCCATGTCGAATGGTTCGAAGGCAACTTCGAGGACTACGAGGAAGACAAGAAACGCCGCCTTGGCGCGGACGCACTCGAACCCAAGCGGATCAAGCACAAGAAGTTTGCGAGGTGACGTCGAACGCCCCGCGTTCTGGGAAACAAGCCGCGAGGCATTCAATTCCCGAAAATCAAAGCCCGTTAACTCTGTTAAGAAGACGCATCTATTACGTGTGCCTACAGCACGCCGTAGGCCGGGCTTCAGCCCGGCACATGGGGTCGATTATGCCGGGCTGAAGCCCGGCCTACTCCCCAAACTGCCCTTCCGGCACCTCCCCCGCCCATTCCGGCTCGATCAGCCCGGCCCGGATATCCCGATGGATCGAAGAATAGGGCCAATCGACGGCGCGCCGCACGAAGCCGTGCTTGACCGGGTTTCCCCAGCAATAGCGGATATGCGCCGCGTAGTCGGCTTCATTCCGGATATGGTGCTCCCAGAACCGGCGCTGCCAGATGCCAACCTCCCCTTTGGCGTGGCGTAGGCCGGGGGTCACCCCGGCATACCGGCCGTTTTGAACAATCGGCAACCGGTCCGGCGGGCTAAACCCCGCCCTACGCAAATCCCTTGAAAAACGCGCCTTGATTGCGCCCCATCGCACCGAATAGGCCGTGTCCCCCTCGGGCAATGTCCATACCGCGTGCATGTGATCTGGCAGAACCACCCATGCGTCCACGTGAAAGGGCCGCTCCGCCATCACCATGCGGACAGCAGCCCGCAACCGCACAATCTCGTCCACCAGAACCTCGCCTCCCCGCCGTGCGAGGTTGACGGTGAAGAAAATGCGCGAACCGGGCATGCGGGGGCGGACATAACGCGACATCCACCGACTCTGCCCATACCTTGGTTAAGGGTCGGTAAACGATCGTCGGTTGGCCTTGGGGGCAATGGGCCCGCTATCTCCAATCACGCCCGTGCCACACCCTTAGCCCTCACTCCTCCCCCGCCACCCGTTTCTCCAGAAATTCATCCACCCGCGCCTCGCCTGCAATCTTCATCTGCGCATAAGTGGCCAGAAGCCGGTTGATCCGCGCCTGATACCCCGGCCCCATGGCGCGATAGAATTTCGCGACCGAGGTTTCGAGGTAAAGCGTCACCTTCTGCTTTTTTTCCCACACGTCCAGATCACACTCGAGCGTATGCCACGCATCCGGCACCTCGTCGCGCAGGGCGGTCGTAACCCATGTGTCCCGTTGCAGGTGGATGAGGTTCTTTATCAACGCGTCTTGTGCGATGCGCTCGGTCTTGGTCAGGCGGCGGGCCGGGCTGGGGGCGGTCATGGCGGTTTCTCCCTCGATGCGATTTGCGTCACACTCGCAAGACATCGTTAAGGTTTCCCGATCAAGGCGTCCCGTTGCACCGACGTGATACATACGTGAATGCCGACGTGGATGCCGACATGGTATCTTGGCAACTGTGCCGACCCTGCGTAAAGCTTCGGGGATGGACCCTGAAAGACCGCTTTTCTTCGACCTCGTCGTCATCGGCGCCGGCCCGGCGGGTGCATCGGCGGCCTTCACCGCGGCCCGCGCGGGGCTCAGCGTCGCGCTGATCGACAAGGCCGGTTTTCCACGGGCCAAGCTGTGTGGCGGGCTCTTTTCCGGTCGCGCCCGCGCCGCGTTTCAGCAGGTGTTCGACCGGCCTCTCGACCCTGCGCTTTTCGATGAAAGACGGCGCTTCGCCTTCTATCTTCGCGGCGCACGGCTTGGCCCGGAAGAGACCGCCTCACCGATGCATGTGACGATGCGATGGGATATGGATTCCCATCTCAAAACAATGGCTTGTGATGCCGGGGCGCAGGATTTCACCGGCTGCCGTGTGACCACGCTCGACCCCAAGGCGCGCCACCTGAGCCTTGCCACGGGCGAGACGATTTCGTGGTCCGTCCTGATTGGTGCCGACGGTGTCCAGAGCATTGTTGCAAAGGCGCTGTTCGGTCGCGCTTTTGACCCCGCCCGCATCGGGTTCGCGCTTGAGATCGAGGCGCCGAACGACACAGACCCCGGCCCCGACGCCCCCATCCGCATTGATCTCGACGCGGCGGATTGGGGCTATGGCTGGTCCTTTCCGAAACGCCGGACAACCACCATCGGCATTGGCGGGATGCATGTGCTTAACCCCGACATGGCAAATAAAATGGCGCAATATCAGTCACTTCTGAAGGATGACAGCAGGGCGAAAGTCAAGGGGCATTTCCTCCCCGCCGGCGAAGACAAGGGCACACCGGGCCATGGCACGACGCTTCTTGTGGGCGACGCGGCGGGCTATGTCGACCCCATCACCGGTGAGGGGATCGCCTATGCGATGCAATCGGGCCACGCCGCCGCATTGGCCGCCAAAGCCGCGATATCCCAAGGTGATGCGGCCCGTGCATTGCCGATCTATCGCCGCTCCGTGCGACCTATCCGACGCTCCCTGCGTCTGGCCCGCTGGCTCAGGCCGCTGATCTTTTCGGCCCGGTTCCGGCCCATCTTCGAACGCAGCTTCGGCCGCTCCCGCGTGCTCAAGAAAGAGTTCATCCGCCTGCTCAACGGTGAGTGCGAATATCCCCGCATCCTGCGCCTCACGATACTGCGCCTACCGGGCATCGCCCTGCGCGCCTTGCGAAGCGCAGGCCCCGAATCCCCTGCGCCCAAACCTTCCAAGCCAAGCCGGGTGGCGACCAAGCGCCTGAAATAGCGGATTTAAAATTTCCCCTTGTTTTGCGGCGGCCATGCGCACATATGTGACCTGCGACGTTACCACTATCGACTACCTGCTTCCTGAGAAGGCTCAGCATTCGATTCTGCACTGACGAGCCAGGCTGCCACATACTGTGGGCAGTGATAATCTAAGGAGACAACGGTATGGCTAACGGCACCGTTAAATGGTTCAACACCACCAAAGGCTACGGCTTCATCGCGCCCGAAGACGGCGGCAAGGACGTTTTCGTCCACATTTCCGCAGTTGAGCGCGCCGGCCTGACAGGCCTCGCTGACAACCAGAAGGTCACCTACGACCTCGAAGCCGGCCGTGACGGCCGCGAATCGGCGAGCAACATCGAACTGGTCTGAACCACGTTCACAGTTTCAGGGAAGGGCCGCCGCGTGCGGCCCTTTTCATTTCGTGCGCCCGATCAGGCGCAGAATATCCGGGCCCAACTCCTCCACGATCAGCGTGACACCCTCCTTGTTGGGGTGAATGCCATCCGCCTGAAAATATTGACGAAGCTTTGAAGGATCCCGGTCCGGCAAGCCGCCGAAGAAGTCCTTGGCATAAAGCGTGTCATAGGCCTGTGACAGATCGGGGTAGATCGCATCAAACGCGCGCTTGTAATCCGGGCCGTAATTCGACGGCGCGTCCAACCCGACAAGCAATACCGGCACCTCCTGCGCCGCCGCTCTCTCGAGTATCGTTTCGAGATTTTCGCGGCTCACCTCGGGGTCTATGCCGCGCAAAAGATCATTGCCCCCAAGGGCCACGATCATCGCGTCCACATCGGGGGTCAGGCTCCAATCGACGCGCGCCGCACCCCCGGCAGTGGTGTCACCCGAAACGCCAGCGTTGATCACGTCCACAGCCACCCCTTCGCGTCTCAGCCATGCCTCGAGTTGCGGAACGAACCCGTGGTGTTCGGGAAGGCCGTAACCTTGGGTCAGGCTATCGCCCAAAGCCAGAACCGTGACATCAGATGCCGCACCCGCGCGAGGCCCGACCGCGACCATAAGGAGCAGGCAAAACACCTTGCCGAGGCGGGCCATCGTCCCATATGTCAGGAACCGTGTCACAAGGCCAGAATGCATGTCTTCACCCCTTCTTTCGCTCGATCACGCGTCGCTTTCACTTAGGTCGAACGCGGGCCGAGTCGATATCCTGCATGGCATCACCCTTGATGTCCATGAAGGTGAAACTGTCGGGCTGACGGGCCCTTCGGGTTCGGGCAAATCATCGCTGCTGATGCTGATGGGCGGACTCGAACGCGCGACCGGCGGCACTGTGCGGGCCTTGGGCCATGATCTTGGAAAAATGAATGAAGACGCGCTGGCCAAGCTGCGGCGCGACAATGTCGGTGTGGTTTTCCAATCCTTCCATCTGATCCCGACGCTGACCGCGCTCGAGAACGTGGCGACGCCGCTTGAACTTGCCGGACATGATGATGCCTTTGACCGCGCGGCAGATGAACTGCGCGCTGTGGGGGTCGGGCACCGCGCAGACCATTATCCATTCCAACTTTCGGGAGGCGAGCAACAGCGCGTCGCGCTTGCCCGCGCCGCCGCGCCCCGGCCGCGCATGGTGCTTGCGGATGAGCCCACCGGCAATCTTGACGGTCCGACCGGTGAGGTGATCGTCGATCTTCTGTTCGGTCTTCGCGAACGGTATGGATCGACGCTTGTTCTGGTCACGCATGATACGGAGCTGGCGGCGCGGTGCGATCGGGTGATCAGGCTCATCGACGGACGGCTCGACGTCGACCCAACAGGATGAGGCCGGGCTTTGCGATACGTTTCGCGCTGCGCGAAATGCGCGGTGGGCTGGCCGGGTTCCGCGTGTTTCTTGGCTGTCTCATTCTGGGCGCCGCGGCCATTGCCGCAGTCGGCACGGTGCGCGAAAGCATTCAGGCCGGGCTGAGTGCCGAGGGCGCGCGCTTACTGGGCGGCGACGCCGAGGTCGAGCTGACCTATCGCGCCCCCAACGCAGAAGAGCGCGCCTATCTTGAAGGTATTTCGGACCGGGTTTCGATGATCACCGATTTTCGCTCGATGGCCGTGGCGGGCGATGCGCGCGCGCTGACTCAGGTGAAGGCGGTCGATGATCACTATCCACTTGTCGGGAGTGTCAGACTCGATCCCCCCATGGACCTAACCACGGCACTTGATGGCGAAAATGGCCTGCCCGGCGCGGTGCTTGATCCGACATTGATGGCGCAGCTTGGCGTGACCACGGGAGATACGTTTCGCCTTGGAACGCAGGAATTTCGCGTGATGGCCGCGCTGACACATGAACCCGACAGTGTGACGAGCGGCTTTGCACTCGGGCCCCGGACACTGCTGCGCGAGGTCGATCTGAAGGAGGCCGGCCTGCTTGCGCCCGGAACGCTTTATACCACGCGCACCCGGCTCGATCTTCCGCCGGGCACCGATCTCGATGCCCGAAAACAGGCGCTTGCCGCGCAGTTCCCGGATCGTGGTCTCACATGGCGCGACGCGCGCAACGGCGCGCAGGACGTGGCCGAATTCGTTGATCGGTTGGGGGCGTTTCTCGTGCTTGTCGGCCTTAGCGGTCTGGCCGTGGGGGGTGTCGGCATCGCGACGGCGATCCGTGCCTATCTTGCGGGCAAGGTGCATGTGATCGCCACCTTGCGCACGTTGGGCGCCGGGCGCTGGACCATCTTTGCCACCTATTTCGTGCAGATCGGATTGCTTACCCTGTTGGGTTTGGCTCTCGGGGTGATCCTCGGAGCGGGGCTTCCCGTGCTTCTCGCGCCAGTGATCAGCGCGCGCCTGCCGGTTCCGGCAGAGTTCGGCCTCTATCCCGCCCCGATGATCGAGGCCGCGATCTATGGCGTGCTGGCGGCGCTGATCTTTACGCTTTGGCCATTGTCCAAGGCGGCAGACGTGCGGGCGGCCAGCCTTTTCCGAGGGGCCGATGACTCCGGGCGCGGCCTACCGGCTTGGCATTTTCTGGTGGCGATCGCGCTGTTGCTGGCCGCGCTTGTCGGTGTCGCGACATGGTTCTCCGGGAATACGTGGCTCACGCTATGGACGGCGGGGGGTATTTCCGGCGCTCTGCTTCTTCTGGGTCTTTCGGCGGCTGGCATCCGCTGGCTTGCCTCCCGCGGGCGACGTGTGGCGCGGGGGCGCCCTGCGCTGGGCTGGGCATTGGCCGCCATCGGGGGCCCCGGCACCTCGGCTGCCTCGGTTGTGCTTTCGCTTGGGCTGGGGCTGTCGGTTTTGGCTGCCGTGGGGCAGATCGACGGCAACCTGCGTGGCGCCATAGAACGCGACCTACCCGACCGGGCCCCGGCCTTCTTTTTTGTCGACATACAAAAAGATCAGATGCCCGATTTTCGAGACCGAATGAACTCGGACGATCGCGTCAGCCGGATCGACAGCGCACCGATGCTGCGCGGTATCATCACACGGATCAACGGAGAGCCCGCGCGCGAGGTGGCAGGCGATCACTGGGTTCTGAACGGCGATCGGGGGATCAGTTATGCCGGTTCTCTGCCCGAGCGTACCGACCTGCGCGCAGGCACGTGGTGGGGGGGCGATTACACCGGGCCACCGCAACTGAGCTTTGCCGCCGAGGAAGCCGCCGAGATGGGCCTGAGCCTTGGTGACGAGATCACGGTCAACATTCTGGGCCGGGATATGACGGCGACGATCACATCGTTCCGAGAGGTGGATTTCTCGACCGCTGGCATGGGGTTCATCATGATCATGGACGAAGCCACACTTGCCTCGGCACCGCATAGCTTCATCGCCACGGTCTATGCCGACGAACAGGCCGAGACCCAGATCCTGAGCGATATTTCCAAGGCCATGCCCAATGTCACGGCAATTCGGGTGCGCGATGCGATCGAGCGGGTCGCAGGTATCCTCGGCGGCTTGGCGGCGGCGACGGCGTGGGGCGCGTCGGCCACGTTGCTCACGGGGTTTCTAGTGTTGATCGGGGCTGCAGCGGCGGACCAGAGGGCCAGAATCTTCGAAGCCGCGGTTCTTCGGACTCTTGGCGCCAGCCGGGCCCGCATTCTGGCCAGTCTCGCCTTGCGCGCCACGCTTCTTGGTGCCGCAGCCGGGAGTGTGGCGCTTCTCGCCGGTATTCTGGGCGGCTGGGCTGTCAGCCGTTTTGTGATGGAAACCGGGTTCGAGGTGATGTGGCCCTCGGCCCTGACCGTGGTCGGCGCCGGCATTGTGGTGACACTTCTGGCGGGGTTGGCCTTTGTCTGGGCACCACTGGCCGTGCGGCCCGCGCGCGTGCTGCGGGGACGCGAATAAAAATCGCCCCGGCACTGTGACCGGGGCGATGTGATCATTGTATTCGATAGGGCCTATTCCGCCGCTTCGGCGTAATCCTCCATCGGCGGGCAGGTGCAGACAAGGTTGCGGTCGCCATAGACGTTGTCCACGCGATTGACCGGAGGCCAGTATTTGTCCACGCGGAACGCACCCGCCGGGAAACACGCCTGTTCGCGGCTATAGGGCCGGCCCCAGTCACCGACCAAGTCCTCGACGGTATGCGGCGCGTGTTTCAGCGGATTGTTATCGGGGTCGATGCGACCCTCTTCGATGTCGCGAATCTCCTCGCGGATCGAAAGCATTGCATCGCAGAAGCGGTCAAGCTCGGCCTTGTTCTCGGATTCGGTCGGCTCGATCATCAGGGTGCCGGGAACCGGGAAGCTCATGGTCGGGGCGTGAAATCCGTTATCCACGAGCCGCTTGGCGATATCATCAACCGTGACGCCCGCACTTTTCTCGAACGGGCGGGTGTCGATGATGCATTCATGCGCCACGCGGTCATTCCGCCCGCGATAGAGCACGTCATACGCGCCCTCCAGCCGCTTCGCGATATAGTTGGCATTTAGGATCGCAACCCGCGTCGCCTGTGTCAGACCCTCACCCCCCATCAGGAGCGTATAGGCCCAGCTGATCGGCAGGATCGACGGCGAGCCGAAGGGCGCGGCACTGACCGGGCCGTTGTCTCCGCCCGTCGCGGGATGGCCGGGCAGGTGCGGTGTCAGATGCGCCTTGACCCCGATGGGCCCCATGCCCGGGCCGCCACCGCCATGCGGGATGCAGAACGTCTTGTGCAGGTTGAGATGGCTGACATCGCCACCGATGTCGCCGGGACGCGCGAGACCGACCATCGCGTTCATGTTGGCCCCGTCGATATAAACCTGACCCCCGTGGTCATGGGTGATCTGTGTGATCTCCTGCACGCGCTCTTCGAACACGCCGTGGGTGGACGGGTAGGTGATCATCGTGCCAGCAAGGTTCTCGGAATGCGTCTCGGCCTTTTCGCGAAAGTCGTCGATGTCGATATCACCGTTTTCGGTCGACTTCACCGCCACCACCTTCCAACCGACCATCTGCGCGCTGGCCGGGTTGGTGCCGTGGGCGCTTGTCGGGATAAGGCAGACATTGCGATGCCCTTCGCCATTCGCACGATGATAGGCGGAAATCGTCAATAGCCCCGCATATTCCCCCTGCGCACCCGAGTTCGGCTGCATCGAAATCGCGTCATAGCCCGTAATCTCACACAGCTTTGCATTGAGATCGTCGATCATCACCGTGTAGCCTTCGGCCTGATCGGTGGGGCAGTAGGGATGCAGCCGCGAGAATTCGCGCCAGCTTACCGGCATCATCTCGGCGGCCGAGTTGAGCTTCATCGTGCAGGAGCCAAGCGGGATCATCGCGCGGTCGAGCGCAAGGTCACGATCCGCGAGACGACGCATGTAGCGCATCATCTCGGTTTCGGCCCGGTTCATGTGAAAGATCGGATGCGTCAGATACTCGGTCGTGCGGTGCAGGTCTTCCGGCACCCGGTATTCATCCGGGAAACTATCGTCCTTCCGGGTGATCCCAAAGGCGCGCCAGACGCTTTCGATGTTCTTCGGGCGCGTGGCTTCGTCAAGGGTGATGCCCACCCGGCTTTCGCCCACGCGGCGCAGATTGATCCCCTCGTCCACGGCAGACTTCAACACGGCGGATTGAAGCGGCCCGACATCAACGGTGATGGTGTCGAAAAACACCTTGGGGTCCACCTTGAAGCCTGCTTCCTCCAGCCCCTTAACAAGACGGACGGTCTTGCGGTGGATACGCTGGGCAATCGCCTTGAGGCCCTTTGGTCCGTGAAAGACCGCATACATCGATGCCATCACCGCCAGCAGCGCCTGTGCGGTGCACACGTTCGACATCGCCTTTTCGCGGCGGATGTGCTGTTCGCGTGTCTGAAGGCTAAGCCGGTAGGCCCGGTTGCCATGGTCGTCTATGCTGACACCTATGATCCGGCCGGGCATGGACCGTTTATAGGCATCCTTGCACGCCATGTAAGCCGCATGCGGCCCGCCATATCCCATGGGCACGCCGAAACGCTGAGTCGAGCCCACGGCGATATCTGCCCCCATCTGGCCCGGTTCCTTGAGCAGGGTCAACGCGAGCGGGTCTGCGGACATGATGCCGATGGCCTTCGCGTCATGCAGCTTGGCGATATGGTCGGTGAAATCGCGCACATGACCATAGGTTCCGGGATACTGGAAAATCGCGCCAAAAACGTCTTCGGCGTTCATCTTGTCAGGGTTGCCAACGATGATCTCGATGCCCAGTGGCTCGGCGCGGGTCTGCATCACAGCGATGTTCTGCGGGTGACAATCACGGTCGACGAAGAACGCCATGGCCTTGGATTTGGACACGCGCTGGGCCATGACCATCGCCTCGGCACAGGCCGTTGCCTCATCCAGAAGCGAGGCGTTCGCGATCTCGAGTCCCGTCAGGTCGGAAATCATGGTCTGAAAATTCAGAAGCGCCTCAAGCCGGCCTTGGCTGATCTCGGGTTGATAGGGCGTATAGGCGGTGTACCACGCCGGGTTTTCCAGAATGTTGCGCTGAATCGCGGGCGGGGTGACCGTGCCGTGATACCCCTGCCCGATCATGCTGACCAAGACTTTGTTCTTTGACGCGATCATGCGCATGAAATGCATCAGCTCACGCTCGGATTTCGGTTTGCCGAAGTTTAGAGGTTCGGCCTGACGGATAGATTTTGGCACGGTCTGGTCAATCAGGTCGTCGATATCCTTCGCCCCGACAACATCCAGCATGTCGACCATTTCTTCGGGCGAGGGCCCGATATGGCGGCGATTGGCAAAATCATAGGGAAGATAGTTCGTCGGCGTGAAGGCCATACCTGTCTCCGTTTTCATCGGGCAGAAGGGGGCAGTCCGCCGCCCTTCCGGCTTTCTTCTTGCTCAAAATATCCCCGCCGGAGGCCAAAAAACGGCCCACATCGGAGGGGCACGCACTCAGCCGACAAATTTCTTGTATCCGGCTTCGTCCATCATGTCGTCCATCTGGGAGGGGTCCGCGGCTTTCATCTTGAAAAACCACGCATCCCCCAGAGGGTCTTCGTTCACCTTGCCGGGATTATCGGCGAGCGCTTCGTTGACCTCGACAATCTTACCGTCGATCGGGGCGAGGATGTCAGAGGCCGCCTTGACGCTTTCGATCACCACAACCTCGTCATCCTTGCTGACCTCTTTGCCTTCATCGGGCAGTTCCACGAACACAACATCCCCCAGTTGCTCGGCCGCGTGCTCGGTGATGCCGACCACGATGAACCCGTCTTCTTCGCGCAGCCACTCGTGTTCCTCGGTGTATTTCATTGCTCTGTCTCCCTTGATGATCAGCGTTTGAAATTGGCAGGTGTGAACGGCAACTCTGTCACCTCGACCGGCTGCCGCTTGCCACGCACCTCGCCAAAAAGGCGGGTTCCGGGCTCACTCAGGTTGGTGGGCACATAGCCCATGGACATAGGTGCCTCGATCGTCGGACCAAACGCGCCTGACGTGACGCGACCGATGGGCGTGCCGCCCTCGGCCTCGGCAAAAAGCTCGGTGCCTTCGCGCATCGGCGCGCGTCCTTCGGGGCGCAGCCCGACTCGGGCACGGCTGGCACCGTCCTGCAATTCCGTCAGAATGCGTCCGGCACCCGGAAAACCGCCCTCGCGATCTCCGCCGTTACGGCGCACTTTCTGAATGGCCCATGTGAGGCGTGCCTCGACCGGGCTTGTTGTCGTATCAATGTCATGCCCGTAGAGGCAAAGCCCCGCCTCGAGCCGCAAACTGTCGCGCGCGCCCAGCCCGATAGGCGCGACCGCGTCATGCGCCAACAGCACTTCGGCCAGTGCGCGGGCACGCTCGGCGGGCACCGAAATCTCATAGCCGTCCTCACCGGTATAGCCCGAGCGCGAGATCCAGAGTTCGCCCCAATCGGACGGCGTGATGTCGACATCCATGAACCGCATCGCGACCACACCCGGCACCAGCGTCTCAAGCACGTCCTCGGCCTTGGGCCCCTGCAACGCAAGAAGCGCGCGGTTGGTGATCTCTTCGACATCACAGCCCGCGAGGTTTGCGCGCATGTGGGCGATGTCCTGTTCCTTGCAGGCCGCGTTGACCACGACGAACAGGTGATCACCGCGATTGGCGATCATCAAATCGTCCATGATCCCGCCGTTGTCATTGGTGAAAAAGGCGTAGCGTTGCCGCATCTCTCCCAGCCCCAGCACGTTGACCGGCACCAGCGCCTCCATCGCGCGCGCAGCCGCAGCAACGCCCCCCTCATGCCGCACGATTACCTGGCCCATATGGCTGACATCGAAAAGCCCAGCCTCGGCCCGACAATGCAGATGTTCCTTCATCACGCCGGGCTTGAATTGGACAGGCATGTCATATCCCGCAAAGGGCACCATCTTGGCGCCCAATTCGCGGTGCAGCGCATTGAGGGGTGTCGTGTGCAGATCGCTCATTGCGGCCTCCCAGCATGTGGCCGTGGCGATCCGGGATCGATACGGCACCGTTTCCGCGCTTTCCTCATCGGAAACCGCCACGATGCCCCCTCTGTCCTTTTGCCTGAGATCGCTATCCCTTCGGCCCCTCGCCTTTGGTGAGGTTTCTCCAGAGTCCTGTCGTATCGGAGCGGTCCTTTGGGCCTGAGAGTTTCCGGGGCGGTTGCTCCTTCGGCACCGGCGACTGCCGGTTCTCCCGATCCGATAGTGTATGCTTTAGTATACGTGTCGAGTCGCGACAAGAAAATTGTGTGAGCAACATCTTCAGGGAGCGATCCCCGAAGCAGTCCGAGCAAGGCCGAAATGCTTTAGGCGGGCACCGCGCTACGGCTTTCCGCCCGAGCGGTACATCGCGGCAATCCAAAGAGTCCCGCCAATGCATCATTGTCGCAAACCAACCGATCAAGCGTGATCTGATCCAGATGCCCATAAAAGGCATCTGCGGCGGCGCGCAAGGCCGGACGCAGGCGACAGGCGTCATGCAAGGGACACGTGTCGTCGGAATCCGCAAAGCATCCAGTATCGGGAAACATCGGCTCAAGCGCCCGAAACACGTCGCCAATCACGATGTCGCGCGGCGCCATTCCCAGACAAATCCCGCCGCCCCGGCCCCGTTGGGTTTCCAGATACCCAAGTTGTGCCAAACGGTTGATGATCTGGGCAAGATGGCTTGGCGAGACCTCGCAACGCGACGCCACCTCGGCGCGGGTAACGAGCCTGTCATGGTCGTCCCGCACGGCGCAAAACATCAAGATGCGCATCGCGATATTGCTCCGCTTCGTAATACGCATGCGCCATCGGCCTCTCGGTTGCACTTGGCGCATCATGCCGCCATTACTCAAAGGCAACATTGACGCAGATCAAGGGAAACCGCCGACCATGCAGACCCATCACGCCTATTTCTTTGGGTATGGCAGCCTCGTGAACCGAAAGACACACCATTTCAGCGATGCCCATCGCGCTCAGCTTCGTGGCTGGCGTCGGGTCTGGCGGCATACGTCGTTGCGCGACGTGGCCTACCTTACGGTTGTCGCCGATGAAACAAGCGTGATCGACGGATTGATCGCCGCAGTGCCCGCCGATGACTGGGCCGCGCTGGATGAACGCGAAGGCGCCTATGACCGCGTGCCGGCATCACATCAGGTCGCGCACGCTCTGGATCATGCACCCGACATCGCGGTTTACTCTGTGCCCGAAAGCCTGCGGCAGACATCTGAGGCCAAGGGGCCGGTTCTGCTAAGCTATATCGACGTGGTCGTGCAGGGCTATTTCAACGAATACGGTGAGGCCGGTGTCACACGCTTTTTCGAAACGACCGATGGCTGGGATGCACCGATCATCGATGACCGCCCCGCGCCCCGCTATCCACGGCATCAGACAGTCAGCCGTGATGAGGTGGCACTGGTCGATCAGCATCTCCGCGATCTCGGCGTGACCCTGTCCAGATTGCCCTGAGCAGGTCGCGAAATGCTCTTGTGAGGCGCTCCGGCGCATAGCGCGCCGAGCGGTTCAGCCTTTTGCGCGGATATTTTGCAGAAGCGGCAGAAGCTTGTTCATATCCGGTCCGTGTGCCTGCCCGGTAAGTGCCTTGCGCAAAGGCATGAAAAGCGCGCGGCCCTTGCGGCCTGTGGCGTCTTTTACCGCCGTGGTCCAACTGCCCCAGCTGTCCCTGTCATACGGCCCCTCGGGAAGCAGTGCCATCGCTTCTGCCACGAACTCGCGATCCTCGTCCTCGATCACGGGTTGCGCGCCATCGCGGCACATAAGCCACCATGCCTCAAGGTCGCGCAGTGTCGTGATATTCTCGCGCGTGACCTCCCAGAAAAGCGGACCAAGATCGGCGGGCACACCAGTTGCGCGAACATGCTCCTCGACCGCTTCGAACGGCAGCGATTGCAGGTGCCTCGCCGTCAGGGGATAGAGATCGTTGCTGTCGAACTTCGTTGGCGCCGCGCCGAAGCGCTCAATGTCGAACCCTTCGATGAGTTGCTCCATCTCGCTGCGCAGTTCGATGGGATCGGCCGACCCCAGTCGTGCCATCAGGCTCAGAAGGGCCATCGGCTCAACCCCGGCGGCGCGCAGGTCACGCAAGCTGAGCGTGCCCAGCCGTTTCGAGAGCGACTCGCCCTGTGGCCCGGTCAAAAGGGAATGATGCGCAAAGCGGGGGACATTGCCGCCAAGCGCCTCGATGATCTGAATCTGCGTTGCCGTGTTAGTCACGTGGTCCGAGCCGCGCACGACATGGGTCACGCCCATCTCGGTATCGTCAACAACTGAGGCGAGTGTATAAAGCACCTGCCCGTCGCCACGTATAAGAACCGGGTCACTGACGCTCGCGGCATCTATGGAGACATCACCCAGAATCCCGTCCGTCCACTCGATCCGTTCCTGATTGAGTTTGAACCGCCAGACGCCTGCGCCCCGCTCGGCCCGTAGGGCCTCCTGCTCGGCTTCGCTCAGGCTCAGGGCCGCACGATCATAGACCGGCGGCTTGCCCATGTTGAGCTGTTTCTTGCGCTTGAGATCCAGTTCGGTTGGCGTTTCGAACGCCTCGTAGAAGCGGCCCATATCACGAAGCTTGTCCGCCGCCGCCGCATAGCGGTCAAGCCGCGCCGATTGCCGCTCAACCCTGTCCCAAGTCAGGCCAAGCCATTCCAGATCCTGCTTGATGGCATCGACATACTCCTCTTTCGACCGCTCGGGATCGGTATCGTCGATCCGCAGAATGAAGGTTCCGCTCTCTTTCCGGGCGATGAGAAAATTCATCAAGGCGGTGCGCAAGTTGCCCACATGGATATAGCCAGTGGGCGACGGGGCGAAACGGGTTACGGTCATGACAGATGCTCCAGTGTTGCGGCGGCTTTGTCACAGGCGCGCGGCTTTGTCCAGAAAGGCGATGTCGGGTGGCGTCGGTCAGGTCACGAATACCCAACCCAAATGGCGGACAACCCGCGCGACGCGCAAAGCAAAAGGGCCGCCCAAAGGCGACCCTTGATTTTTTCAGTTCGGTTTCGCCAAGGCGAAATCGAGCTTACATCATGCCGCCCATGCCGCCCATGTCGGGCATGCCGCCGCCGCCGCCACCGGCGCCTTCTTTCTGCGGCTTGTCAGCGACCATCGCTTCGGTCGTGATCAGCAGAGCAGCAACAGACGAGGCATCTTGCAGCGCGTGACGCACGACTTTCGCCGGGTCGATCACACCGAATTTGAACATGTCGCCATATTCTTCGGTCTGAGCGTTGAAGCCGAACTTGAGGTCTTCGCTTTCGCGGATCTTGCCCGCGACAACCGATCCGTCAACGCCCGCGTTCTCCGCGATCTGACGCAGCGGCGCTTCGAGCGCCTTGCGAACGATCGAGATGCCGACGTTCTGGTCGTTGTTCTGACCTGTGAGACCATCAAGGCTTTTCGCGGCCTGCACGAGGGCAACACCGCCACCGACGACGATCCCTTCCTGCACGGCTGCGCGAGTGGCGTTCAGCGCGTCATCGACACGGTCCTTACGCTCTTTCACTTCGACCTCGGACATGCCGCCGACGCGGATGACAGCAACACCACCGGCCAGCTTGGCCACGCGCTCTTGCAGCTTCTCACGGTCGTAATCGCTAGTGGTTTCCTCGATCTGGTTACGGATCTGTGTCACGCGCGCTTCGATTTCGGCTTTCTCACCGGCACCTTCGACGATGGTGGTCTCATCCTTGGTGATCGAAACCTTCTTGGCCGAACCGAGCATGTCCATGGTGACCGACTCGAGCTTCATGCCAAGGTCTTCGGAGATGACCTGACCGCCCGTGAGAATCGCGATGTCCTGCAGCATGGACTTGCGGCGATCACCGAAGCCGGGTGCCTTGACAGCCGCGATTTTCAGGCCGCCGCGCAGCTTGTTGACCACGAGAGTGGCCAGTGCTTCGCCTTCGACGTCCTCGGCAATGATCAGCAGCGGTTTTTGCGACTGGATCACTTGCTCAAGCAGCGGAACCATCGGCTGCAGCGACGAGAGTTTCTTCTCGTGAAGCAGGATCAGGCAGTCTTCCAGATCAGCGATCATTTTGTCGGAGTTGGTGACAAAGTAGGGCGAGAGGTAGCCGCGATCGAACTGCATGCCTTCGACGACATCGGTTTCGGTCTCGGTGCCCTTGTTTTCTTCGACGGTGATGACACCCTCGTTGCCGACCTTCTGCATCGCGTCCGCGATCATCGTGCCGATGCTTTCTTCGCCGTTGGCCGAAACCGTGCCGACCTGTGCCACTTCGGCGCTGTCGCTCACGTCGCGCGCCGCGGCCTTGATCGCTTCGACGACTTTGGTGGTGGCCATGTCGATGCCGCGCTTGAGGTCCATCGGGTTCATGCCGGCGGCAACCGATTTCATGCCTTCCTTGACGATGGCCTGAGCCAGAACCGTCGCGGTGGTGGTGCCGTCGCCTGCTTCGTCATTGGTGCGGCTGGCGACTTCTTTCACCATTTGCGCGCCCATGTTCTCGAACTTGTCTTCCAGTTCGATTTCCTTGGCAACCGACACACCGTCTTTGGTGATGCGCGGAGAACCGAAGGATTTGTCCAGAACGACATTACGGCCTTTCGGGCCAAGCGTCACCTTGACCGCGTCGGCCAGGATGTTCACGCCCTTCAACATCTTGTTGCGGGCATCGGTATCGAATTTGACGTCTTTTGCAGCCATATCTCGATTTCCTTTGAATTAACGTTTCATCTGATGCGCTGTTGCAGCGCACCCATCAGAGAGTCATCAGGCTTGAACGCCCAGGATGTCGCTCTCTTTCATGATCAGAAGCTCTTCGCCGTCGATCGTGATCTCGGTGCCCGACCATTTGCCGAACAGAACACGATCACCGGCCTTCACAGCCATCTCGATCCGTTCGCCGTTATCTTTGCGGGCGCCGTCGCCACAGGCGACAACTTCGCCTTCGCTCGGTTTTTCCTTGGCGCTGTCAGGTATGATCAGTCCGCCAGAAGTTTTCTCTTCGCTTTCAACGCGGCGTACGAGTACGCGGTCATGTAGCGGTTTAAATGCCATCTCCGAGGCTCCTTAGGCTCAAAGTTACTCCCTATGGCCCGTCAAGCGGGCCGTTATCACTCAGGTAACCCGAGTGCTAACGGCGTATAGCTAGGGAGTTCTCGGTCCCAAGTCAACCACTCTGAGCGACTTTCAGAACGCAACTTTGCAAACGGTCTGGAAAGGAGGGTAGGTTCGCACCGGATCCTTTAAAAATCGAGATTTTCAACGTTCAGCGCGTTTTGCTGGATAAAGTCACGGCGTGGCTCGACCACATCGCCCATCAACTTGGTAAAGAGGTCATCGGCCTCGGCCACGTCATCCACGCGTACCTGCAAAAGGGTGCGTGCATCGGGATCAAGCGTGGTTTCCCAAAGCTGATTCGGGTTCATTTCGCCCAGCCCCTTGTAGCGTTGCAGCGCGAGTCCCTTTTCACCCTCTTTCAGGATCGCATCCAGAAGGTCGAGCGGTCCATAAATCGCCTGCCCGCGATCCTTGCGCATCAATGTGGCAGGAAGCGCATAGACATCCCGAAGCGCCTCGGTCAGTTGTCCGATGCGCCGCGCCTCGCCGCCCCGCAGGATGGGGCCGTCAAGGGTTCGCACCTCCTCGACCCCGCGCAGCATACGCGTCAAACGGATGCCGTGATCCTGCGTGATCCGCCCAGACCAGCCGCGTTCGTATTCAAAGGCGATCAGGTCCAGACGTTTGGCCACCGCATCGGCCACGCCCTGAAGATCGCTATCCGCGCGGCCCGTCATGAAGGCACCCGCGATTGCGGCCTGTTCAACGATGTTGCGGGGATAATGCGTCGGGAACGCCTCGATGATCCGCTTGGCCTGCCGGGCCTCTTCGACAACGCGAACCAGATCGCGCCCGATGATCTCTTCGCCCGACCCAAGCCGCAGGACCGCATCCTCGGTCCCTTGCGCGATGAGATAGTCCTCAAGCGAGGGCTGATCCTTGAGATAGACCTCCGACTTGCCCCGGCTCACTTTGAAGAGCGGCGGCTGTGCGATATAGAGATAGCCCCCTTCGATCAGTTCGGGCATCTGCCGATAGAAGAACGTCAAAAGCAATGTTCGAATATGCGCCCCGTCCACGTCGGCATCGGTCATCAGAACGATCTTGTGATAGCGCAGCTTGGAGATGTCGAATTCGTCCCGACCGATCCCCGTGCCAAGCGCCATCACCAGATTGCCGATTTCCTGACTGCCGAGCATTCTGTCGAATCTTGCGCGTTCCACGTTCAGGATTTTGCCCTTGAGCGGCAAAATGGCCTGCGTGCCCCGGTCACGTCCGGTTTGCGCACTGCCGCCGGCGCTGTCGCCCTCAACGATGAAAAGCTCGGTCTTGGTCGGGTCTTTGGACGAACAGTCCTTGAGCTTGCCAGCAAGGAAATTGACATCCATCGCAGACTTGCGACGGGTCAGCTCGCGTGCTTTGCGGGCCGCTTCGCGGGCCAGTGCCGCCTCGATGATCTTGCCCACGATCTGCTTGGCTTCGTTGGGGTTTTCCTCAAACCACTCGGCAAGCTTCTCGTTCATCAGGCCCTCGACCGCGGGGCGCACCTCGGAGCTTACAAGCTTGTCCTTGGTCTGAGAGCTGAACTTGGGATCGGGCACCTTGACCGATAGAACACAAGTCAGCCCTTCGCGCGCGTCGTCCCCGGTAAAGTTGATCTTTTCGCGCTTCGCGATGCCGCTCGACTGGGCATAGGCGTTGATCGTCCGGGTGAGCGCACCACGGAAGCCGGCCATATGGGCCCCTCCGTCGCGCTGCGGGATGTTGTTGGTAAAGGGCAGCACCGTCTCGTGGTAGCTGTCGTTCCACCACATCGCGACCTCGACGCCGATGTCGTCGCGCTCTCCGGTGATGAAGATCGGCTCATCGATCATCGCGCTCTTGTGGCGATCAAGATACTTGACGAACTCCTTGACCCCGCCCTCATAGTGCAACTCGGTCTCAAGCGGCTCTTCGGGGCGCTCGTCACGCAGAAGGATACGCACGCCGGAATTGAGAAAAGCCAGCTCTCTCAGTCGCCGCTCAAGCGTTTCGTAGTTGAAGTCAAGGTTCGAAAATGTCTCGGTCGACGCAAGAAAGCGCACCTCAGTGCCCTTCTTGCCGTTGGCGTCGCCCACCACCTCGAGGTGCTTGACGGTCTCCCCTTTTTCGAACCGGGCGACATGCTCCTTGCCGTTGCGCCAGATCCGCAGTTCGAGCCATTCACTCAGCGCGTTGACCACGGAAACGCCCACACCGTGCAGACCGCCCGAAACCTTGTAGGAGTTGCTGTCGAATTTCCCGCCGGCGTGTAGCTGGGTCATGATGACCTCGGCGGCGCTAACGCCTTCCTCCTCGTGGATCTCGACCGGAACACCCCGGCCATTGTCGCTGACTGAAACGCTGGAATCCTTGTGGATCACAACCCTCACGCGGTCCGCATGACCGGCCAGCGCCTCGTCGATACCGTTATCCACCACCTCATAGACCATGTGGTGGAGGCCCGAGCCATCATCGGTGTCACCGATATACATGCCGGGCCGTTTGCGAACGGCCTCCAAGCCCTTGAGAACCTTGATGGAATCTGCGCCATATTCATCGCGCGCGGCTGCTGCCTCGGACATCTTTGAAATCCTTGTTCGTTTCGCTCGTTTTTAAGGGTTTCACAGGGGAATGTCACGCGCCGGCGGCGACTATTTTCCGCCGATCAAATGGCAATTCAAGCCTGTTTTTCATCAAGTTTCGTGATCCCGTCCACATCGCTCAGCGAGACCCGCTGAGCGCGGTCTTCCAGTTCGGCAAAAAGCTCGGGTCCGGTGCCTGTCATCCATGCCTGCGCTCCGAGGGCGCAGACCTCGTCATAGAGCGCCGCGCGCCGTGACGCATCCAGATGGGCCGCCACCTCATCCAGAAGAAGAATGGGGGGTGCGCCGAAATCATCGCGAAGCGCGCGCGCATTGGCGAGGATGAGAGACACAAGGAGCGCCTTCTGCTCGCCCGTGGAACAATCTTCGGCAGGGACGCCTTTGGCGGCATAGACACCGCGCATATCCGCCCGGTGGGGGCCCACCAATGTGCGCCCGGCGGCCAGATCGCGAAAGCGGCTTTCGGAAAGGGCATCACGGAAATCGCTTGACGTCGCGGGCATCGCGCCCTCGGTCGTGGTCAGTTCGAGTTCGGCCACCGGAAAGGCCGTTGCCGCCCCCGCCTGTGCCGTCGCGATCCGGTCAAGCACGCGAAAACGGTTATCGTGAAGCGCCACGCCCGTCTCGGCCATCTGCCTTTCGAGTGCGACATACCAATGCCCGTCACGCACCTGATCCTTGAGCAAGCGGTTGCGCTCGCGCATGGCCTTCTCATAGGCGATCGCAAGATCGGCATGCTCGGGGATGAAGCTCATCGTCATCCGGTCGAGAAAGCGCCGCCGCCCCTCGGCCCCCTCAATCCAGAGGCGGTCCATCGACGGCACTAGCCACAACAGGCGCGCAATCCGCCCCAGAGCCACCTGCGCCGCTGGCTTGCCATCAATCTTGGTGCGCCGTGCCGCGCCTTCCTCCGAGGTGATTTCAATCTCGTGCACTTGATGCAGTGAATGCAGGACCGCCGTCACCTTCCAGCCCAGAGCTTCGGGCCGACGGGTCATGTCTTGTGCCGCCGCCCGCCTCAGGCCCCGACCGGGGGACAACATCGAAACGGCCTCTATCAAGTTGGTCTTGCCCGCCCCGTTGGGCCCGAAGATCGCGACCGGGCGCTCATCAAAGCGAAGTGCCGACCCCTTGTGAGACCGGAAATGCGACAGGGTCAGGGAAGACAGCCAGAGACCGGCCATTCATGACTCTTCATTTTGCAGGCAACATACGGCGACCGGCGTTTTCAAACGCGCATCGGCATGACGACATAGACCGCCGTCGTGTCGTTCCCTTCGCGCATCAGGGTCGGATCGCCTGAGGAGTTGAACAGGAAGACAGCGTTCTCACGATCCACCTGACTAGCGATTTCAAGAAGGTATTTCGCGTTGAAGCCGATCTCGAGCCGTTCATCGCCATAGGCCACGGCCAGTTCTTCTTCGGCGGCACCACTGTCGGGCGCATTCACGGACAGGATCAGCCGGTCTTCGTCCAGCGCCAGCTTGACCGCCCGCGAACGTTCGGAACTGACGGTCGCGACGCGGTCCACGGCCTTGGCGAATTCGGCGGCATCCACCTCGAGACGCCGGGTATTGCCCTGCGGAATGACGCGGGTGTAATCGGGGAACGTTCCGTCGATCACCTTGGACGTGAGCGTGATCTCGGGCGTGGCGAAACGTATTTTCGTCTCGCTGACCGACACCGCGATGCTGGCGTCGTCATCCTCAAGCAGCTTACGAAGCTCACCCACCGTTTTGCGCGGCACGATCACGCCCGGCATCTCGGCGGCTCCATCAGGCAGGTCCGCATCGATCCGGGCAAGGCGATGGCCGTCCGTCGCCACACAGCGCAGAACCTTGCCGCCATCCGCCTCGGAGACGTGCATGTAAACACCGTTGAGGTAATAGCGTGTCTCTTCGGTCGAAATCGCGAATTTGGACTTGTCGAACAGGCGGCGAAGCTCGGGTGCCTTGGCCGAGAAGTTCGATGCGTATTCCGAACTCGCCATGACCGGGAAATCTTCCTTGGGAAGCGTGGCGAGGTTGAAGCTCGACCGGCCCGCCTCGACCGCAAGACGCCCTGCCGCGCTATCGTCGGTAAGCGTGACCAGCGCGCCATCGGGAAGCTTGCGCACGATCTCGTGCAGCGTGACCGCCGAAACGGTCGTGGCGCCCGCGCGCTCGACCGTGGCGTTCGCCTTGTCGACCACCTCGATATCAAGGTCGGTGGCACGGAACTGCACCGTGTCGCCTTCGGCCTCGATCAGCACATTGGCAAGGATCGGAATCGTGTTCCGCCGCTCGACCACGGATTGCGCCTGGGATACCGCCTTGAGCAGCGTGCCGCGTTCGATGCTGAACTTCATGTTCTTGCTCCCTCAGAAGGCGTCCTGTGACGCCGGGAGGGGCAAGGTATCACCTTTGCCCCTCCGCTCAACTCATTTATCATGTTTTGAGACGTATCGCGAAAACCGTCAAGTGCCGCTCGGCAGACGCGTGTTATTCTTCCAGTGTGCGGCGCAGAAGCTCGACATCTTCGGCAATCTGGACATCGTTCCGGCACAGTTCCTCGATCCGGCGCACGCCATGCATCACCGTGGTATGGTCGCGCCCGCCAAAGCGGCGACCGATTTCCGGAAGAGAGCGGCTCGTCATCTGCTTGCACAGGAACATGGCCACCTGACGCGGACGCGCATAGACGCGGAGGCGCTTGGGCCCGACAAGGTCGCTCAGGCGAATATTGTAGTGATCCGATACCTGGCGTTGAATCTCTTCGATCGTGACCTGACGCTCGGAGGCGCGCAGCACGTCGGCAAGGCAATCCTGAGTCAGTTCGAGCGAAATTTCCTGTCCCACCAGCGAGGCGAAGGCAAAAAGCCGTGTCAGCGCGCCTTCGAGCACCCGAACATTCTTGGTGATGCGATGCGCGAGGAATTCAAGCACGCCGTCCTGTAGCACCAGATCAGGATACTGGTCGCGGTAATACTCGACCTTGGACTGAAGAATCCCAAGGCGAAGTTCATAGTTGGTGGGGTGCAAATCCACCACGAGACCGCACTGAAGACGTGAGCGAATACGCTCTTCGAGGTTCTCGATCTCACCCGGGGCACTGTCCGCCGATATGATGATCTGCTTGCGCTGATCCACCAAAGCATTGAACGTATGGAAAAACTCCTCTTGCGTGCTGTCCTTGCCGGCGATGAACTGGACGTCATCGACCATGAGAACATCGACCGAGCGGAACATCTCCTTGAAGTCCATCATCTTGCGTTCACGCAGGGCCTGAACAAAGCGGTACATGAACTGTTCCGCCGAAAGGTAAACGACATTCAGACTGGGCTTCTGGTCCTTCAACTCCCAAGCGATGGCGTGCATGAGGTGGGTCTTACCAAGGCCGACGCCGCCATAAAGAAACAGCGGATTGAACGTCACAGGGCCGCCTTCGGCCACCCGCTTGGCCGCTGCATGGGCAAGCTCGTTGGGCTTTCCGACGACAAATGTATCGAACTTGAACCGCGGATCGAGCGGCGCTGTCGGAATTCGGCTCTCGGACGACCCCTGATATCCGGGCGTCGCTTCACGCTTCGGGGTCGGGCCGGACGTGGTCGCACCGCCATTGGCGGTAAGCGGCTTTTGCGGAACGGTAAAGTTCACGCGGCGGACCGAAGGATCGATGGTCTTGATTTGATAGAGAAGCTGATCTCCGAATGTCTGCGAGACATAAGACCCGAAAAAGCTTGTGGGCACGGCGAAGGACATAACGCCATCTTCCACGCCAACCGGCTCAAGCGGAGCAATCCAAGTGGTGAAGTTGTTACTACCGATAGTCTGTTTGAGTTCCTGCTTTAGCTGACCCCAGTCGTCATTTTTCATTATCTTTCGGTCCACGGTTTCGTCATGTTTCATTAAACCCGACGCACCTCGCGCCGGGACTCCCGACGCGATCCAGACGCTATTGCAAACCGTGCGATGACCAGACATCCGGCAACAGGAAACATGCCCCGATAAAAGGGAAGCCACATTCCTTACATACCCAATTTCAAGGCGATGGCTGTCCCCTAGCCATGTGCCTCTGGAACACAGATTTGCGCCTTTTCGGACATGCCGCAAATCCCCCAAGATTTGCGTTCCAATCAAGACCTGTCAGAAGCCGTGCTTCGCGGTCAGATTTGGAATCAGCCTGTCCCCCCAAGCGTGAATCGCAGGTCCAAGTTAGCAATCTCTCGGGCAAGGCGGCAACTTAACTTCACGCTTGACTCGGAGAATGCGTGAAAAGAATCCTTCGGCCTTTGCGGCCACGAAAAAGGCGCCCCGAAAGGCGCCTTTTACGATCAATGCTTTAGCCGAATAAACTCAGCCCAGCGCCTTCACGCGGGACGACAGGCGCGAGATTTTCCGCGATGCTGTGTTCTTGTGGAAAACGCCTTTGGTGACGCCGCGCATGAGTTCGGGCTGGGCGGCGCGGAGAGCGGCGGCTGCGGCGTCCTTGTCGCCCGAGGCGATGGCCTCTTCGACCTTGCGAAGATAGGTGCGGATGCGCGAGCGGCGCGCCTTGTTGACGGCGAAACGCTTCTCGTTTTGGCGGGCGCGCTTCTTGGACTGGGGCGTATTTGCCATGATTTTCAGACCTTTATATCGGGTTCTATTGCATATGTCTTAGCACGAGGGTCAACCCGATCCGGCAGTCCGAATGCCGGTGTGATTCTGGCCGGAGCGGGCCGCACGCGCATGTATGGTCGCGGCATATAGCGACTTTCGCCCCGAAAGCAAAGCCCCAATCGGCACGTCGGCATACACGTCGGCATTCACGTCAGTATCACGTCGGTGCGTCGGGACGTTGCGTTAACCCTATGCGGGGCGCTGCGCCAACGAAAATGCCCGCCGCGTCGGGGACGGGCGGGCATCAAATTCAGCTGGATCACGCGGATGCTTCACTTGTCGCGGAACTGCGCCTCGCGCTTTTCGGCAAAAGCGGCCATGCCTTCCTTCTGATCCTCGGTCGCGAAGAGCGACTGGAACACACGCCGCTCAAAGAGCAGGCCCTCACGCAGCGGCACCTCGTAGGAGCGGTTCACGGACTCCTTGACCGCCATGACGGAAATCATCGACTTCTCGGCGATCTTGTTCGCCGCCGACATGGTTTCCTCCATCAGCTTCTTGGCGGGCACCACGCGGCTCACGAGTCCTGCGCGCTCGGCCTCGTCGGCATCCATGAAACGACCCGTGAGGTTCATGTCCATCGACTTGGCCTTGCCGATGAAACGGGTCAGACGCTGTGATCCGCCCATGCCCGCCATGACACCGAGATTGATCTCGGGTTGGCCGAACTTCGCAGTGTCCGAGCAAATGATGAAATCGCACATCATAGCCAGTTCGCACCCGCCGCCCAGCGCATAGCCCGATACGGCGGCTATGATAGGTTTGCGGATACGGGTGATTCCTTCGGCCTCGGGACCAAAGATATCGCTTCCGAACGCCTCGACAAAGCCCATCTGGCTCATCATCTTGATATCGGCCCCGGCGGCGAATGCCTTTTCCGAGCCGGTGATCACGATGCAGCGCACCTTGTCATTTTTCTGCGCCTCATCAAGCGCCTTCACCACCTCGCCCAGCAACTGATCATTCAGCGCATTCAGGGCATCGGGGCGGTTCAGGGTGATAAGGGCGACGTGGTCTTCTACTTCGACGATGATCGTCTCATAGGCCATGGATTTTCGCTTTCGCTTGTTCCTGTCTGGACCGCGTTCATAGCACTGATCGGGCGCTGTTCAACCTATCTTTGACACTGCGGACAGAAGAACGATGATCGCCCCGATTGCACAATCCGTGCCACTTTCGCCGTGCATCCGGGCGCGCGACAGGCAAGCCCCTCGCGGTCATAGACATCGAAGCGGTGCTGAAAATATCCTAATTCTCCATCAGCTTGCCGGAAATCGCGCAAGGATGAGCCGCCTGCGGCGATGGCATCGCGAAGCACGTCGCGAACAATCGGAACGAGCAAGGCAATCCGCCGCGCGGCGATCCGGTTTACCCGGCGCCGGGGCGAAATACCTGCGCGAAAAAGAGCCTCGCAGACATATATGTTGCCCAGCCCAGCCACGATTCGCTGATCAAGGAGAGCCGATTTGACCGGCATGGTCCGGCCCTTGAGTGCTGTGACGAGATACTCTTCATTGAATTGGTTGCCCAGCGGCTCGGGTCCGAGACGGGCCAGAAGCGGGTGCGTCGCGGCCTCGGACGTGGGCATGAGATCCATCGCGCCAAATCGACGCGGATCGTTGAACGTGATACGGGCCCCGTTATCCATGTGCAGCACAACGTGGTCATGCTTCTCGGGGGCGGGGTGATCATGGGCGAACACACCGAGTGGATCGCCGGACACGAGCATTCGCCCGGACATGCCCAAATGGATGAGCAATGTCTCGTCCGAGGCGAGATCAGCGAGGATATACTTGGATCGCCGCCGCAGCCCCAAGACCGTTTGGCGGGCGAGCCGCGCACCCATGTCACGCGGAAACGGCCAGCGCAGATCCGGGCGATTCACTTCGGCGCGGGCGATGATCGCCCCCTCCATAACGGGGGCCAATCCACGGCGGACGGTTTCGACCTCGGGCAATTCGGGCATGGTGGATCCTCGTGTGGCGGATACTGGCGTATATAACGCGCGCAGTCGTTGCTAAATGCCCAATTTTCGTCGGCCTACTGCCTCAGTGAGGCCGCTTCTGTCACGGACCGCTGAGGCCGTCTAATTGAACAGGGGGTTTGCGATGACACTGGTAAGATTGGGACTGATGACGGTCGGGATCACTTTGGTCGCTTTGGCCGTGATCGGCGCGGCATACGAATGGCAGGCCCAGCAGCCAGACGGCGGTGGCGCGACTGCGATGGCAAGCGCGAAGACGACACCGGAGCCGGGGCAATTTCTCGAGCGTAGCCGCCATGATTTCCGCATCCGCCAGCTCTCGACCTACGAATTTGCCCCCTCGCAGGCCACGCGTGATCTGGCCAGTCGGCACACAGGGTGGAACGGGTTGCACAAACGTGTTTGGTACGAAGTTGTCCCCGAAGGTCGGTCTGACATGCCTTTGGTGATCTTGCTGCACGGATCCGGGCGCGACGGTCTATCCCTTGTCGAGATGTGGAAAGATGTCGCCGCGCGGGAAGGTGTGGCGCTTCTGGCACCGGACGGCATCGGGAACGAATGGTCATTCAGCGAGGCCGACGCCCCTTTTCTCGCCATGGTCGTCGACAGGATGGCGGAGGCACACGGGATTGATCGCAACCGGGTCTATCTTTTCGGACATTCGGCGGGGGCCGTTTACGGGCAATATCTTCTCAATCGGGTCGAGGGGCCGTGGTCCGCTGCTGTTCTGCACGCCGGATACGCGCCGACCAAGATCATGCGACCACCAATGACGGCCAAGCCATTCAGGCTCTATCTCGGGACAAAGGACCATATCTTTGCGGTCGAGAATGCACGAACGACGGCAAAGACACTCGCCACGATGGGTCATGACACCGAGTTGATGCTGATTCCCGGTCACACGCATTGGCTTTATCAGGTCGGCCCACAGATTGCGGCCGACGCGTGGATGTGGCTCGACGGGCTGCCGCGCCCGTAATAACGTCGCATTGTCACCGCCCCCCGGCACCATATAAGGAAGGGGCGAAACATCACAGGGCAAGACCCATGAGCGAGAAAACCACGCATTTCGGGTTCGAAACTGTTCCCGAAGACGAGAAGGCCGGCCGCGTCAAAGGCGTGTTCGGGTCGGTCGCGTCGAAATACGACGTCATGAACGACGCGATGAGCATGGGCATTCACCGGGTCTGGAAAGATGCGATGATGGACTGGCTCTCGCCGCGTGCGGGCCAGCGTCTTCTGGATGTGGCGGGCGGCACTGGCGATATTTCGTTCCGGTTTCTCAGGCGGGCGGGCCGGGGCCATGCCACCGTTTTGGACCTGACCGAACCGATGCTGATGGAGGGCCGCAAGCGCGCCGAAGCCGCACAGATGGCCGAGAGCCTTGACTGGGTGGTGGGCGATGCGATGGCCCTTCCGTTCGACGATGCCACCTTTGACGTCTATACGATCAGCTTCGGGATTCGGAATGTTACCCGCCCCGACGCGGCGCTTCGCGAAGCCTTTCGCGTTCTGAAACCCGGCGGGCGGCTTATGGTGCTGGAGTTCAGCCAGATTCCCAACGACCTGATGCAGAAGGCCTATGACCTTTATTCTTTCAACATCATACCGCGCATGGGGCAGGCCATCGCCGGAGATCGCGACAGTTATCAATACCTTGTCGAATCGATCCGGCAGTTCCCGGATCAGGCTACGTTTCTCGGGATGATCCGCGATGCCGGGTTCGAAAACGCGAAATACCGCAACCTGACCATGGGTATCGCCTGTCTTTATTCCGGCTGGAAAATCTGAAGCATGCGGGGACCGCACAATATTCTGCGTCTCGTGCGCACGGGTGCCACGATGGAGCGCACCGGCGCGATGGGCCTGATCATGGAGGCGATGGATGCGCCGCCATTGGTGCGCGGCACGCTCAGGTTTCTGGCCTGGCCGTTTCAATGGCTGGGCTATCGCGGCGATCCGGGCGCGCCACCGGCGGTGCGGGCGCTCTCGGCGCTGGGTCCGGCCTATATCAAGTTCGGCCAGATCCTTAGCACGCGGCCCGACCTTGTGGGCGACGACCTCGCCACCGAGTTGCGGGTGTTACAGGACAAACTGCCGCCCTTTGATGTGGAGACCGCCAAAGACAGTATCGAAAGTGAGCTCAGCGCGCCGGTGGACGCGATGTTCGATGATTTCAGCGCGCCCGTCGCGGCAGCGTCGATCGCGCAGGTGCACAAGGCGCGGCTTCGCGACACGGGCGACGACGTGGCCGTCAAGGTGCTTCGTCCCGGTATCGAGCGGGCGTTCCGCAAGGATATCGACGCCTTCTATTTCGCGGCCAAGATGGTCGAATTCCTGTCGCCCGCGTCCCGCAGGCTCAGACCCACGGACGTGATCGCGCATTTCGAGGGCGTGGTGATGGGCGAGCTTGACTTGAGGCTTGAGGCGGCGTCGGCATCGGAATTCGCCGCGAATACCGAAGGGGATGAGGGGTTCGGCCTACCGGATGTAAAGTGGCATTTGTCGAGCCGCCGGGTGATGACGATGGGTTGGGTGGATGGCACGCCGCTGGGTGATAATGCGGCGCTCGATGCGGCAGGGCATGATCGTGCCGCGCTGGGCGAGCGGGTCTTGCAGCTTTTCCTCAGCCATGCGCTGCGCGACGGGTATTTCCATGCCGACATGCATCAGGGCAACCTCAAGGTCGCGCCGAACGGGGACATCGTGGCCTATGATTTCGGGATCATGGGGCATATCGACGAATACACGCGCCAAGTCTATGCCGAGATCCTTTATGGGTTCATCAAGCGTGATTACCGCCGGGTGGCCGAGGTGCATTTCGAAGCCGGGTATGTGCCGGCAGACCGTGATGTCGACGAATTCGCTCGTGCGCTGCGCGCCGTGGGCGAGCCGATCTTCGGCATGGACGCAAGCCGGATTTCGATGGGCAGCCTGCTCAGCTATCTTTTCGAAGTAACGGAGCGGTTCGGGATGGAGACGCGCACCGAGCTGATCCTGTTACAGCGCACGATGGTCGTGGTCGAGGGCGTGGCCCGGTCGCTCAACCCGCAGATCAACATCTGGCAGGTGGCAAAGCCGGTGGTCGAGGATTACATCCGGGCGTCGATCGGGCCGAAGGCGGTGGCCAAGCACCTTGGCCGCACGGCGCAGGTGATCGCACGGTTCGGTCCACGCCTGCCGCAGATGGTGGAGGCCGCGTTGGTTCGCCAGAGCGCCGAGCCCGCGCCAACCCCGCCACGCCGCAAGCGCCGGGATATAGTCCTGGCCGGGGGCGTGGGCGCAGGGGCCGGTGCAGCGATTGCCTTGCTTGTATCATGGCTCGTCTGAGGGTGAGATCGCGGCGCATTGGGGCACCAAATGAAAAAGGCGGCCCTGAGGCCGCCTTTCTCTAAATCACTCGTGATCCTGAAGATCAGGTGTCGTCGCTCGAGTCGATGGATGCGATCGCGATAACACCGATCGCGATACCTGCTGCGATCAGGCCGGGCGACGGGTTGAACCCACCTTGCGTCGAAACGAAGGGGTCCGCGCTCGTGTTGGCATCCTGAGCTGCGACGGGCGCAGCGGCGGCCGCGGCAATCGCGGTAGCAGCTGCAAGAGTTGCAAATTTTTTCATAACTTTTCTCCAAACCAGTTTCTGGCGCGTGGTCACCCACGCTCGCTTATGAATATTACATAGCCTGCTTGCGAAAAAAACCATTTTTATTTCTATCTTGGCTTTCAAGCGAGCCGCAGCTGGTAAAATCTGTTCGACGGGCAAAACTGTCGCATTCTTGCAGCGGTTTCATACAGAGTTACGCAAAGAAATCACTTCATCAGCCTTGATTTCCTGACCATTGTCCAAAACGAGTCGGGTGCCGCCGGATGTATTCCGGGCCTCGAGGATTTCAGCCGACTGAATGACCGGGGTCGAGGCAAGCAATGACTCACCCGAATATGATTCGGTCGCGAGGGTGTAAGTGCCGTTTGGCAGGGGGGCGCCGTTGTCGCCCACGCCTGCCCAATCGAACTCACCTCCCTCAAGCGGAACCTGAAGCGTCTGAACCGTGGCTCCGTTCTGGTCACGCACGACAAGCCGGGCCTCGGTCGCGCCCGGCTCGGTGCTCAGGTTGACGGGGACCGGGGCGCCATCGAAGACAACCGGCATTTCCGCCCGCGCGGTCATTCCCACCCAGCCAAGAAGCTGCCCCATGCCCAGAGCCCCCAGCCTGTCACCCAAAGAGCTTAGGATATCATTGGTGCGGACTTGCTGCTCAACGGAGGAGAATTGCGCCAACTGAACCGCGAAATCCGAGGATTCGACCGGGTTCAGAGGGTCTTGATTCTGCATCTGAACGGTCAGCATCCTGAGAAAGGTCTCAAAATCCGAGCTAAGCGCCGGCGCACCCGAGCCCGAGGTCGCGGTGGCTGCGCCGCCTGAGGCGGCTGCGGCGGGTGTCTGTGTCTGTGTTACGTCCATGTTCTTTCCTTTGCGGAGCGGCCATCGCCGGTGTGGATAGGATAAGGCTCAGATACGGATATCGAGCCCGTCAAGCGCCACCCGAAGCGCCCGGCCTTGTGCAGGATCGGAAGTATCTTCCAACGCAGCGGTCAAAGCATCGACAGGCGCCTCTGCCCGCTCTCCGCTATCGGGGCTGCGGTGCTGTCCTTGGAAAAAGCTGAACTCGGACCGTTCATAGCCCATATCGCGGAAATCCTGACCGAGGATGTCGATATGCCGCCGAATGAGGTCAAGCGTTTCGGGGCGCTCGGCGGTGATAGACACCGTCATCGCCGCATCTCCGGGCGTCATGGTGAGCCGCACACGGCCAAGTTCGGCCGGGTTGAGCGTGATTTCGATCTTTTGTTCACCGTTTGAACTTGCGGGGGGTGCGACATGGGCCACGATCTGCCGCGTGATATCCGCGGCACGGGGCTGTGACAGGACCGGGTCGACAAGGGTGCGGGCGACCTCGGGGCTGGCACGCGTATCGACGGAGGCAACCATTTCGGGGAAGGCGGTTGAGTCAGCCTGTGTCATCCGCGCGCCGCCGACAGCAGGCTCGGACCAAAGCGCGCCCTGCGCTGCCTGAGCTTTGGCGAGATCGACCGCCGCCCGATCAGGTACGGGCGGTTTGGACCACGTTTCCGATAGGCCCGATTGCGTGGCGCGGGCCACCCGGTGCAAGTTATCTGCCTTGGCGTGCGGCAGATCATCGTGCGCGCTTTGTGCCAATTGGCGCTGTGGGCCTGAAGCGCCCGCTTGATCGGGTATTGAAGCCGAGCCGTTGTGCATGGCTGTGGCCACCTTGGGCGCGGCACCGGCAATGTCCGATGCCTCATGGCCAGCTTGCGGTGCATTGCGCGGGGGGTGCATGAACATGGCCTCCCGAGGCGAAGCATCCTGTGCGCGGCCAGCATGGCCCGCACGCGGTTCTCCGGGCAGAAGATGAGCGGTATCATCTTGCCCTCCTGTCACCTGGCCCGGCGCCTTGTCAGTCTGTTCATGGCCGCGCGCGATGCCCATGTCAGCAGGGCTCTGCGCGGTCTGCGATGCGGCAACGGATGCGCGGCTATCCGCAGGCTGATCTGCGACGATATTGGACGTCGCCACGGCGCCCCTTTCAGTTTCCGAACGCATAGGCGCTGACATCGAGCCGGAAACGGCACTGGCCCGGGACACTGGCACAGCAGGCGTGGACGCAGCCAAAGGCAAGTCACCAGCCTTTCGCAACAGGGCAGGCGGCACATCGTTGACCGCGTCAGCAGGGTGCGCGATGCGCGCCTCCTCTGTCGTGAGAGCATTGCGCGAACCAGGGGGGCCGCCCTTGGATAGCTTTTCCACGGTTTTGAAAACCGGGTCGGAATGTGTGCGCGGCGCGCCGGGCCATTGTCCCTGCTCTTCGGTTGGTGGGGCGGGCCAATCTGACGGCAAGCCGGGGTGCGGTCGGGCGGGCGCGCGCTTCGTCATCTCGGGCCCAAGAGACAGATCGGGCCCCACTTGAGGCAAGGGGGTGTCCTGCTCCGAAGGCTCATCAATTGTTGGTGCGGTATCGGGTGATGCTTCGGCGTCCGGCGCGTTCTGCAAAGGCGCGTCAGTGACCCGCGCAGCGGTCTTTGCCGGGTCACCATCCTTGGTATCATTCGCAATCGCCGCCTCCTTTGGCGGAGGCAATGTTTCGGCTGGCACCTGTCCCTCGGCCAGAAGAATATCATCACCTCCACGGAAAACCGCAGCGAAGGCAGCAGACCCGGCAGGGGCCACATCAATCTTTGCCTGCGACGGCGCGGCGCGCGTCACCTCGGGAGAGCGGGCAGAAAGCAGGGTTTCGAACATGATGCAGGCTCCGGGATTTCTTCCACGAGGACATGCTTCTCAGATTTCGGTTACCGCTTCTTTACCGCTTTGCTGTTTATTGGCCCCAACTCATTTCAATTCGAGGCAAATCCGTGACCGAGTTCTTAGCCATTACCCAACAGTTCGCACAGGGCCCCACGCCGCAATCCCCCGCTCGGGCGCAGGACGCCGCAAAGAAGCTTGAGTCGGTTTTCCTGTCGGAAATGCTTAAATCCGCGGGTCTTGGGGAGCAGGAGAACAGCTTTAGCGGAGGGCCCGGCGAAGCGCAGTTCGCCAGTTTTCAGCGCGATCTTCTGGCCGATGCCATCGTCGAGAAGGGCGGGATCGGACTCGCCGAAATGTTTTTCAGGGCCATGATGGAGCAAAGCGATGACACATGATCAAGCGCAAATACTGATGGATAAACTTGACGATCTTCTGGAGGCCGAGCGCGATGCGCTACTTGCCGGTAAGATCGACCGGATCGCCCCTCTGATCGAGGACAAGGACAGGGTGGTCGGCGCGCTCAACGCGCTTGAAACACCGCCCAACGGTCTTGATCTTCTGCATGGCAAGCTTGACCGGAACCAGACACTTCTGAACGGCGCGCTCATCGGGATCAAACGGGTGGCGACCCGAATCGCCACCCTCAGGCGGATCCGTGAAACGCTGGAAACCTATGACAGCGACGGCAAACGCCGGACCATTCAGGGCGAGGTTGTGCGCAAGGTCGAAAAACGGGCCTGATCCGAAGTTGACTAAAATGCCGCCAACATGGGCGGCGGGGTTTAGCATTCCATTAGCACCTCGGCGGGCATGGTGCGTCTGCATCCCTCAGGATGGCACAAGTCGCACCACGCGATCTGTAGAAGTCAGAACGACTGCCGAGACCGCCCAGTTCAGGGACGGGACGTGTAACCGGTGCAAAAGCATCGAAAACCAAAGGATCATGCTATGTCGAGCATTCTGACGAACAACAGCGCAATGGTTGCGCTTCAAACCCTCAAATCGGTCAACACCAATCTGGCCAAGACCCAGGACATGATTTCAACGGGCAAGAATATTGCTACCGCCAAGGACAATTCGGCCATCTTTGCCATTTCCAAGGTGATGGAATCCGATGTGAGCGGCTTCAAGGCCGTCTCAGATTCGTTGTCACTGGGTGAATCGACAGTGGCCGTGGCCTCGGCCGGGGCCGAACAGATCACCAACCTGCTGAACGAGATCAAGGAAAAGGTCGTTGCCGCGACGGGTGAAAACGTCGACCATACCAAGATCTCAGCGGATGTGACCGAGTTGACCAACCAGGTGAACTCGGTCGTTTCGGCATCACAGTTCAATGGTGCGAATCTGCTGAACACCGCAGGGGGCAACATCACCGTTCTGTCCTCGCTTGACCGTGACGCGGGCGGCACGGTGACCGCATCAAACATCACCGTGGCATCGGTGGATTTCGAGACCAATCTGGACCTGAGCGATATCGACGTCTCAAGTGCGACCGCGGCGGATGGGTCTTTGGCCAACATCGAGACGCATATCCAGACGGCGGTTGACGGTGCCGCTGCGCTCGGGGCCTCGGCCAAGCGGATTTCCGACCAGAACGAGTTTGTCGGCAAGGTGACTGACGCCATCAAGTCGGGCATCGGTTCACTGGTGGATGCCGACATGGAGGCGGCCTCGGCCCAGCTTCAGGCGCTTCAGGTGCAGCAGCAGTTGGCGACCCAGTCGCTCTCGATCGCCAACCAGGCACCGCAGGCGATCCTGTCGCTCTTCCGCGGCTAAGGTTGAGCGCCGGGGGCGCCTGACTGGTGCCCCCGGCCCACCCCATGCCACGCAATTGACCAGCCCCGAAAGGATCAGATGTGAACGCGATTCGACAGGCTAAGACCGCCTATGGACCTGGCGCCAACTCGATCAAGACACCGCGCGGAGCCGAATACGAAACCCTCGCACGGGTCACGATGCACCTCAAGAATGCCCAAGACCGCGGGCCGGAAGGTTTTGCCGAGCTTGTGGCGGCGCTGCACGACAACCGCCGCCTATGGACCATCCTCGCCAGCGATGTGGCGGACCATAACAACCCGCTTCCGCCACAGCTTCGCGCGCGTATCGTCTATCTGGCCGAATTCACGCAGCTTCACAGTCAGGCGGTTTTGAACCGCACGGCAAACGCCGACCCACTGATCGAGATCAACAGCACCGTGATGAGCGGCCTACGAAACCGGGGGGCGGCATTGTGAGCGGCCTTGTCCTGAAGCTCGGCCCGAGCGAACGGGTTCTGATCAACGGCGCAGTAATCGAGAATGGCGATCGACGGTCGCGGGTCTCGATCCTGACACCCGGGGCAAATATCCTGCGCCTGCGAGATGCGATTCATCCCGAGGATGCCAACACCCCGGTCCGCCGGGTCTGTTATGCCGTGCAACTGATCCTGTCCGGTGATGCCGATCCCGCCGATGCCCACCTCTCGCTGCTGCGGCACATTGAGGAGTTGAGCAGGGTGCTGACCGATCAGGACAGCCGCGCCCATCTGACCCAAGCGACAGAGGCGGTCTTTGATGAGCAGTATTACCGCTGCCTGAAGGCCCTGCGCGCCCTTTTGCCACGCGAGGCCAGACTTCTGGCACATGCCGCGTCGTGACCTTTCAACCTGTCATACCGACCGGCGGTTTTGCCGGATGGCGCATCTTGAAGGCGACCATGCCAGCCCAGCGTGAAAGCTTTGATCAGGCACCGCGACTTCAGCGTGACACCGCCTATTTCGAAGCCAACATCGGCACCGTGACCAAAGCCGAAGACCTCGTGGCAGACCGCAGATTGCTTCGGGTGGCTCTTGGTGCATTCGGGCTTGGCGATGACCTCAACAACAGGGCGTTTCTGCGCAAGATACTCGAGGATGGATCGGTCGAAAGCGACGCCTTGGCAAACCGCCTCACCGATTCGAGATACCTCGCCTTCGCCAAGGAATTCGGCTTTGGTGATCCGTCCGGCGTGCGCACCGGCGATCCGGGCTTTGCCGAACGGATCACCGGGCAGTTCCATGCCCGCGAGTTCGAGATTGCCGTGGGAAATCAGGATCAGGCGCTACGCCTCGCACTCAACGCCGAGAGAGCCCTGCCCGAGACCGTCGGAACAGGCAGCGAGAGGACAAAATGGCTTCGCATCATGGGCGATCCGCCGCTCCGGGAGGTGTTCGAGACGGCTCTGGGCGTGCCAAGAGGGTTCGGGCAAGCCCCCCTTGACCGGCAGGTGGAGGAATTCTCGGACAGGGCACAGCGACAGCTTGGTCTAGAAAGCCTTTCAGAGCTTGAAGATCCAGCAAACATGGAAAAGCTGGTTAAGCTTTTCATATTACGTGATCAGGTGGCTGGGTTCGCCACTCAGACACCCGGTTCAGCCGCGCTGACCCTTTTGCAGAACATGCGCCCCGTGCGGGCGTGACACCGCCTCCATGCCGACCGCATCAGACCGGCACGGATGACGGCCGTCGCTCAGGCGCCCAAGGCGGGCCGGTCGCCCTGTGGCGGGCCCGGTGGCACGCTGGCCGGACCTTGCTGCCGGGGGGAACGCGCCGACCCGGCCCGCCGCAACATCAGCGCGAGCCGGTCGAAACTGTCGCTGATTGCCCCGGCTTCCTTTTCGGCGAGAAAGGCATCAAGTTCGGGCCAGGCGCGCACCGCCTCATCCAGTGTCGCATCTCCGCCCTCGCTATAAAGCCCTGCGCGAATCATCGTCTCGGACCGGTCATAAGCACCCAAGAGAGCCCGAGCGCGCGAGATGAGCGCATTCTCGTCATCGGTGGCCGCCGCAGGAAGGCTCCGGGAGACGGAGCGCAACAGGTCAATCGCGGGATAACGCCCGCGCTCGGCGATCTCACGGTCCATCACGACATGACCATCGAGCACACCGCGCAGGATATCGGCCACCGGCTCGTCCATGTCCGAGCCCGCGACCAGAACACTGAGAAGGGCGGTGATATCGCCCTGCGCGCCCGCTCCCGGTCCGGCCCTTTCGCATAATGACATGATCATATGCGCGGTCGAGGCCGGATAGCCGCGCAGCGCCGGCAATTCGCCTGCCGCCACCGCAACCTCGCGGTGGGCCTCGGCAAAGCGCGTGACCGAATCAGCGAGGAAGAGCACATGCGCCCCCGCGTCGCGAAAATGTTCCGCCACGCACATCGCTGTCCAGGCACAGCGCCGCCGGATCAGAGGCGAGCGATCCGAGGTGGCCGCCACGACGACCGACCGGCGCATCCCGTCGCGGCCCAGCACGGTTTCGACGAAATCCCTGAGTTCGCGCCCGCGCTCCCCGATCAGGGCGAACACGACCACATCCGCCTGCATGTGGCGGCCAAGATGGCCCAGAAGGCTCGACTTTCCGACGCCTGATCCGGCAAATAGGCCGACACGTTGACCGCGCACCACGGGCAGCATCGTGTTGAACACGGCCATCCCCGTATCGAGCCGCGGGCCCATCGCACGGCGTGCAGATGCGGCCGGCGGCCCGGACCGAAGTGCGCGCGGCACCGCCCCCCGCATCAGAGGCTTGCCATCAAGCGGTAGACCGAACGGATCTATCACACGTCTGATCCAACTCCGGGAAGGGGCGATATCATCGTCACGTTCGACCACCACGCGATCCCCAAGGGAAACGCCGACCGGCGCGTCCTCGGTCAGGATCAGGGCCGTATCGGCATCCATTTGCAGGATTTCCCCATAGAGCACATGCGCCGTAACATCGTGGCTTCGGCGTGTGATGGCGACACGGTCCCCAAGGCCCGCGCTCTGTGCAAGGCCGCAGGCGCGCAGGGTATGACCGCTGATCGACGTCACGCGACCGACGACATGCCCCGCCCGTAATGAAGCGATTTCGGCGCAGAGGCCGGACAACTCGGGTGCGAACATAGAACTCTCCAAAAATCTTCTGAAAACAATTTCTAAAGGAATCACGGTTAAGCCTTGGTTGAAACGACCCGAAGGAATTGTCCGATGTTCCAGAATCTCGAAGTATTTCAACTGGCACACATGATGGCCCGTCATGCCGGAACCCGGCAGGCGGTTGTGGCGCAGAATATCGCCAATGCGGACACGCCCGGTTATGCGTCGCGCGATGTGCAGCCCTTTGGCGATCTTATCGGCATGACCGGCGCGGCCTCCGCCACGTCGCTGCGCGCGACACGACCGGGTCATCTGGGTGCTCACGACAGCGCCACGCCCGCCGTGGTCTCTGACCGGCGCGATGCCATAGCGGACCCGAACGGCAATTCCGTATCGCTCGAGACGGAAATGATGACGGCGGTGCAGGTCAAACGCGATCACGACCGCGCGCTCGCAATTTACCGTTCCTCGCTCACCATCCTGCGCAGCGCTTTGGGCCGCAGATAAGGAGACCTGACATGAATGATTTTTCCGACGCACTGACCGTTTCGTCCAGCGGGCTCAAAGCTCAGGCGCAACGCCTTCGGCATGTGTCCGAAAATATCGCCAATGCCGATACCCCCGGCTATCGCCGCAAATCGGTTCCGTTCGAGCTTGGGACCAGCCGCCCGGATGGGCCGGCTCTGGTTTCGGCGGGTTCGGTGAACCTTGATCGCGGTGCCTTGGCACGCATCCACGATCCCGCGCACCCGATGGCCGACGCATCAGGGTATTACGACGGATCGAACGTCAATCTTGTGATCGAGATCGCAGACGCGCGCGAGGCGCAGCGAAGCTATGAAGCCAATTTGAAAATGTTCGATCAGGTGCGGCAGATGTCATCCAGCCTGATGGATCTTCTCCGCCGCTAAAAACCCCGAAAGCCCCAAGAAAAGGAGGTATATCCAGAATGGATATCAATGCACTCAGCGCAGCCCAGAAATACACCGCCCAGCGTCCTGCCACGGCCCCGAACCCGTCCGTCACACCCGGTGACGCAGCGCAAAGAATGGTCCATGATTTTGCCACGACCTTGCAGGAGGCCGAGACCACCGCAACCGGCGCCATGACCGGTGAGGCCGATCCCCACGCGCTTGTTCAGGCTCTGGCTCAGGCGGAGCTGGCAGTCGAAACAGCGGTCACCGTGCGCAACAAAGTGGTCGAAGCCTATCAGGAAATCCTTCGGATGCCGGTCTGAGCCATGGAAAGCGAAGTCGTTTTTTTCGACACGCTCCGGCAAGGTCTCTGGGTCGCGGTCATCGTTTCGACCCCGATCCTGATGGTCGCGCTGGTGACCGGTCTGGGCGTGGGCCTGTTTCAGGCTCTTACATCCATTCAGGAACTGACCCTGACCTTCGTGCCGAAGCTCGCCGCGATCGTGGCGGTCTTCTGGCTCAGCATGGGGTTCATGACCAAGACGCTCGTTTCATATTTTCAGGATCATCTGATCCCGATCATCGCAGGAGGCTGACCGATGGAAAACGCAGGATACACGACCTTGACCCGGCAATCGGGGCTGATGCGCGAAATGCAGGTCGTGGCGAACAACATAGCCAACGCCGCAACAACGGGGTTTCGGCAGGAGGGGCTCGTCTTTGCCGAACACGTGCAACGCACCGAAGCGGGGCCGTCGCTGTCGATGGCCTCCGCTGATGTGCGGCACACCTCGATGATGCAGGGCGCGCTGACCCAGACAGGCGGCGCGCTTGATCTGGCCATCGAGGGCGAGGGGTTTTTTCTGATCGAGACACCGGCGGGTGAGCGGCTGACCCGCGCGGGAAGCTTCGCGCTCTCGGCTGCGGGCGATCTTGTGACACCGGACGGGTTTCGGGTTCTCGACGCCGGCGGTGCGCCGGTCTTTGTGCCGCCCAATGCGACGGGCCTGGGAATATCCGCGGATGGCACGCTCAGCGCGGATGCGCGCCCTTTATCGCAAATTGGGCTGGTCAGGCCCGCGGATATCAACGGCCTCGTGCGCGAGGATGGCGTGATGTTCCGGTCCGAGGCCGGGCATGAGCCCGCCGAAACAGGCCGCATTCTTCAGGGCTTCCTCGAAGGCGCCAATGTCGATCCCGTGTCCCAGATCGCACGGATGATCGAAGTTCAGCGCGCTTATGAAATGGGGCAGAGCTTTCTCGATGCCGAAAATGAGCGGGTCCGGTCCGCGCTTCAGACATTTGTCCGTTCCTGACGTTTCACGCGGCCGCATGACCGAACATCCCCGTGTCGCGACCCATAGTAGAGGAGAATGATATGCGAGCCCTGAAAATAGCCGCGACCGGAATGGCCGCGCAACAGATGCGGGTCGAAACGATCTCGAACAATCTCGCGAACATGTCCACCACCGGCTACAACACCCGTCGGGCCGAGTTTGCCGACCTGCATTATCAGCAACTTGCCCGCGCGGGCACGGTAAACGCCGCCGATGGCACGGTGCTGCCCACCGGTGTGCAGCTTGGTCTTGGCGTCCGTCCCTCAGCGGTGAGTGTGCATCTTTCTCAAGGGTCGCTGTCGGCCACCGGTGGCGATCTTGACATCGCAATCGAGGGGAACGGATACTTTGAGATTGAACTGCCTTCGGGGCAAGCGGCCTTTACCCGCGACGGTGCCCTGAAACGGTCTGCCGATGGTC
Organism: Roseovarius sp. E0-M6; assembly: GCF_037083845.1. NCBI lineage: Bacteria > Pseudomonadati > Pseudomonadota > Alphaproteobacteria > Rhodobacterales > Roseobacteraceae > Roseovarius > Roseovarius sp. E0-M6. The sequence continues at coordinate 174,147 of NZ_JBAPLA010000002.1, forward strand.
AGATCGTCACCTCGGACGGCTTTGCCGTCGCCCCTCAGATCACGATCCCCGACGATGCCCGCTCGATCTCGATCAACGGCGCGGGCGAGGTGTATGCCTTTTTCGCCGACGCCACGGATTCACGGCTTTTGGGGCAATTCTCACTTGCAGGTTTCACCAATCCCAAAGGTCTCGAGGCGCTGGGCGCCAATCTTTTCTCCGAGACCGAAGCCTCGGGGCCCGCCATCGTCACGACGCCCGGTCAGGACGGGCTTGGCACGCTCAGGCAGGGCTATCTTGAAGACAGCTCCGTCGATCCGGTGCGCGAAGTGACGGAACTGATCGAGGCGCAGCGGGGCTATGAGCTGAATTCCAAGGTCATCTCGGCAGCCGATCAGATGCTTGGCGCGACGACACAGGTGCGCTGATGCGATTGGTGTTGCCCCTTCTCCTCGCGCTTGCCGCACCCGCCGGGGCCGAAACGGTTCTGGCCGCGCGAACATTGCGCGCGCAAACCATCGTCACGGCGGCGGACCTCGTGGTCAAAGATGTGAACGTGGCCGGGGCCGCCCGATCCATCGACGAAATCGTCGGGCTTGAAACACGTGTCGCGCTCTATGCGGGCCGTCCCGTCCGCCCCGGCGACGTGGGACCGCCCGCAATCATCGAGCGCAATCAGATCGTGCCGCTTGTCTTCGACCGTGCCGGCCTCATGATCCGGAGCGAAGGCCGGTCCCTCATGCGGGCCGCAACCGGCGACTACATCCGCGTCATGAACCTTGAATCGCGCATCACGGTCAGCGGCCGGGTGAGCGCGGATGGCCGCATTTACGTATCAGACTAGGAGTTGTCATGACCTACCGGATGGTTCTTATCGGCGGTGCCGCCACGCTTATTCTTTCGGGATGCGGTCGCATGGATCACATTGGCAAACCGCCCAGCTTCAGCCCGACCATGAACGGCGATGAGCATGTGGCCATGCTTGACCCCGGACTGCCAAGGGCGACCGAGCGCAGACGCGCCATGGACGGCTCATCGCTCTGGACCGCCGGACAGCGCTCGCTTCTGGGGGATCGGCGCGCGATCAAGCGCGGTGACATCCTGACCGTGGTCATCGAGATCGACGAGGAGGCGGAGATTTCCAACTCTACCTCGCGCTCGCGCAGCGGGTCCGAAAACATGAGCGTGCCGCATCTTCTGGGCCTGCCACAACGGATCAACGAAGAGCTACCCGAGGGGGCGAGCATGGATAACGCCGTCGCACTCGACAGCAGTTCGCAGTCGGGCGGTGACGGATCGGTCAGCCGCAGGGAAGAGTTGACGCTTCGCGTCGCGGCAACGGTCATGCAAGTGCTGCCGAACGGAGTTCTTGAGATACAGGGCTCTCAGGAAGTGCGGGTGAATTTCGAGCTGCGCGAGCTTTTGGTCACCGGCTACGTCCGCCCCGAGGACATCTCGCGCCGCAACGAAATCACCTATGACAAGATCGCCTCGGCGCGCATTTCCTATGGTGGGCGCGGACAGATCACCGACGTTCAACAACCAAGGATCGGCCAGCAAGTTCTGGATGCGGTCCTTCCCTTCTGAGGTTGGCCCATGAAGAAAATGCTTCTGATACTGGTGATGATGATGCTTGGAACTGGTGGCGGCGTGGGCGCGGGATTCGCGTTACGCAAACCGCCGGTAACACATGACACGACCGAAACTTGCGTGCCCGCAGCCGATGCCCCGCAAGCGGCGCAGACCCCCCCGGCCCAAGACAAAGGTGCGGACAGCCAGTATGACTATGTCAAACTCGACAATCAGTTCGTGGTGCCCCTTGTCGACCGCGACGAGATGCGCGGGCTGATCATCATGTCGCTCAGCCTCGAGCTTGTGCGCGGCAGCGCCGACACCGTTTATGTGAAAGAGCCGAAACTGCGCGACGAGTTCCTTGAAGTGCTGTTCGAACATGCGAACATGGGCGGATTCAACGGTGATTTCACAGCAGCCGATCGCCTTGAAGCATTGAAGGTCAGCCTCGGCGAAGTGGCACTGCGCGTTCTGGGCCCCATCGTGTCCGACGTTCTCATCACAGATATCGCGCGGCAAGCATCCTAGAGCCCGATACCGACACCGCGCGTCGCCGGCCAAGTCAGAAACAGACGGGGTGCGCGATACGCCTTTGGCCTCGCCACTGTCAGAAGCGCGGGTCGGCGATGGACAGCAGAAGCTGCGCCAGCCGTGCGTCTTCATCGGTGCGCGCCAGACGGCGGCGCCGATCTTTGCGCGCGGTCGCGGCAATATCTTCAGCGGCGCATTGTTTGCCATGTGCCCGGCTGAGGCGGGTCATCACCGCCTCCTTTCCCGCAAGATGCCGCGCCAGACGGCGCATCAGGTCCATCCGCTTGGCATCATGCCATGCGGACCATGCGATTTCTGCGCCAATGGCCCGCGCCCCATGCAAATCATCGGGTGAGAGCATCGCCATATCGCGCTTGTGAGCATCGAGCCTTGCTATGTCGCTGCGCAGGGCGGCCTCTTTTTCAAGGAAAGCACGCAACCGGTTCTTCTCGGCTTCGAACGCAAGCCGGGTTACATCGATCAGGTCATCTCGGGTCCCGCTCATCCGAATGCCCGTGCCCGGCGGCGCATGGCATCGGCAAAGCGGATCGCCGCCGCCACGGCGCGATATTGGTCGGTCGGAATTTCCTCTCCGATTTCGGCGGCCGCGAAAAGCGCGCGCGCCGTGGGCGGGTCATGACGGACCGGCACTCCCGCCTTTGTCGCGGCGTCGCGGATGGCAAGCGCCATGTGATCAAGTCCTTTGGCCACACATTCGGGTGCCGACCCCGGCGCACGGCTCCATTTGAGGGCCACAGCGTAGTGTGTCGGGTTCACGATCACCACATCTGCGCCGGGCACATCGGCCATCATCTGGGATGAGGCGATTTCGCTCGCACGCTGACGACGCTGCTGTTTCATATGCGGATCGCCCTCGTGCTGTTTATGCTCGTCCTTCATATCCTGATGAGACATTCGATTGCGCCTTAGATGATCAAACCGCTGCCAGAGAAAGTCTCCTCCCCCGATGATCAGCGCGACCGGCACGACCACCAGCATGAAATCGAACATTTGCCGCACCATGAGAAAGCCGATGCCCCGCGGTTCGGCATGAACGGCGCCCGACATGACAGGCAGGCGTTGAACCAGGAAAACAGCCAGAAGCACAGAGTAACAGGTCAGCTTGGCAAAGCTCTTGGCAAACTCAAAAAGACCCGACGGCCCGTATTTTTGCTTGGCGTTCGAAAGAGGATTGATCCGCTGAAGCTTCGGCTTGAGCTTATCGGGGGCTGGAACGAAGCTTCGTGTGCCGATAACCGCGAGCAGCGCAAGACAGGCAGGGATGAGAAACCACGCCAGAAGCCCACCGGCCACCGACCAGATCAACCCGCCAACCACCGGCTGTGCCGGGCCGTCGAAGAATGTCGCGCGCAACCTGTCGGGCTGTGCCAGAAGCGTCATGAGCGCGTTGGCCACATGCTCGACGCTGGGCCCGCCCACCACAAGCGCGGCAAGCAGGACGCCCGAATATCCCGCCGCCGATGTCAGGTCCGCCGAGCGCGCGAGCTCACCCTTTTTGCGCGCTTCGTCAAGCTTGTGCTGTGTCGGCTCGTGCGGTTTGTCGGTATCGGGATCCTGCGCTGACATGGTCAGCCTCCGAAAGGATTGGCGACAAAGGTTTCAAGCGCACGAATCCAGACGCTCAGCATCACCGGCGACAGAAGCATGAGCCCCAGAAGCCCGGCCGCACTTATCGCGGGGGCCCCGACAAAGACGACCATGAGCTGTGGCATGGCCCGGTTTATGATACCGAGAGTGAGATTGTAGAGCACCGACACGATGAGAAACGGCGCCGCCAGCCGGAAGGCCAGCGCGAAGGCCGCGCCGACCTGTGCGATACCCCAGTCCGCCACGGCCGCGGCATCGGGCAGGGCTCCGATGGGAAAAACCCCATAGGTCCTGATGAACATCTCGGCCATGCGCACATGCAGGCCAAGAAGCATGGCAAGGGCCAGTGCAGCGATGACAAGCACATGTCCCATGGCAGGCATCGGCGTGGTCCCCGCCGATCCGAGGATCTGTGACAACGATGTCGCCTGAGCTGCAATCGATCCTGCGGTCTGAAGCGCGAGAAGGAAGAGGCGAAGGCCTATACCGATAAAAAGACCGATACCCGCTTCGATCAGGATGAGCGGTATCAACGCCGTAAAACCGGGTGGTGCGCCGATATAGGGCCGGATCGCCGGCGTCACGATCAGCGTGAGCGCCATGGCAAGCCCCAATTTGACCCGCACTGGAACCGAGTTTTCGCCGAACCCCGGAAAGAGCGACATCACCGGACTCGCACGCAGAAAAACAATAAAATGCGCCCACACGATTTCGTGGCCAAGCGACAAAAGGGCAGCTGCACCCGTCATGCGGCGACCACCCCCACGAGCGATGGCTGCGCCTCAACACCGACCTCCTCGAACGAGAGCACCGGGTTGGTGATATTTCGGGCCATAAGCACCGTGCGCAGGAATCGACGCCGCGTCGATGCCGTGACGATTGCGGGAGCGATGCCTTGATTGCCCGCAGTCTCCACCTGTTCGGCGACCCCGCCTGTGAGCGAATTGAACAGATGCGGCGGCAGCGCCACATCGAGCCGCCCGCGATCACCATCCATCTGGTAGCTGGCGAAGATATCCTCCCACTCCGGGGCCAGTTGAATCAGCGGCAGCGTTCCGTCATCACGCATCAGTGCCGAGACAAGCTGAAATCCCAGCCTTTGGCGCACATGCTCGCAGATCGCCTCTGGTTGGCTATTGGTCTGACGCGCTTCGGCAACCGCCTCGATGATAAGTGGCAGATTGCGGATCGACACCTGTTCGGCCAAGAGCAGCCGCAGCACCGAATGAAGAAGGTCCGTTGGCACGCGATCGGGGATCAGCTCATCCAGGAGTTTGCGGTTCGCCTCGCTCCGTGCCGGATCAGACAGGTTGACCATTTCATCAAGCAGCCTGCGCATCGCCTTCATGCTCAGCAAACGGCTGAGGTTCTTGCGGATGATTTCAAGAAGGTGAGTCGCCAGTATCTCGGGCGGGGCGACGACCGTTGCTCCGCCCAGCGCCGCGTCTTCTTGGCTTTCCGACCCGATCCAGCGGGCGGGCGCCCCGTAGACAGGTTCGCTCACCGCTTCGCCAGGGGGAAGACCCGGAATATTGTCGGGATCGAGAACGAGAACCTGCTCCGCCCTGAGCCAGGCCCGGGCCCGCTCCACGCCAAGTATCCGGATCACATAGGCCCCGGGGGGCAATGACGGATCATCAGTCAGGCGGATTTCGGGAAGGATAAGGCCGTAACGCGTCGCGACATGCGCGCGCATGTTGGCAATCCGGGCGTCGAGCCCGGTCCCTTGGTCAAGAACCATGGACACCAGGTCCGGCGCGAATTCGACGTGGATATCATCAAGCTCAAGCACGTCGCCCATCGTCTTCTGTGAAGGCACGGGTGTGTCGCTGACCTCGGGGGACTTGTCTTGCAGGACCTTTGCCCGGCCATTCAGCACATAGGCCGTCACGCCAAGGCCGACACCACCGATCATGAAGGGCAGGAATGGCAGCCCGGGGATAAGCGCGAAGAGCCCCATCAGCACCGCAACCGTCGCCAACGCGATGGGATGCCTGCCAAGCTGCTCGCTCAGCGCGAGATCAGTCGATCCGACCGCACCGCCGCGCGCCAAAAGAAGTGCCGACGCGATGGAAATCACCACCGCCGGTATCTGGGTCACAAGACCGTCGCCCACGGTGAGGATCGCATACGTCTTGAACGCCTGGGCCAAGGGCATGCCATGCACGACCGCCCCCATGATCAGCCCCATCACAAGGTTCAGCAAGGTGATGAGAAGCCCGGCGATCGCGTCACCCTTGACGAATTTCGACGCCCCGTCGAGCGAACCGAAAAAGGTGGTTTCCTGTTGTTCCCTGTCGCGGCGCGCGCGCGCTTCTTCGTGGGTGATTGCCCCGGCGGACATATCACTGTCGATGGCAAGCTGTTTGCCGGGCATCCCATCCAGCGCGAACCGGGCCCCGACCTCGGCCATTCGCGCCGCGCCCTTGGTGATAACCATGAAATTGACGATCAACAGAACCGCGAACACCACAAGCCCGAGAAATACGCTTCCCCCCATCACGAAGCTGGCGAATCCCTGAATGACATCTCCTGCCGCACTGGTGCCCGTATGACCCTGACCGATGATCAGCTTGGTCGAGGACACGTTGAGCGACAGACGCAGCATGAGCGACGCCAGAAGCACCGTGGGAAAGGCCGAAAAATCAAGCGGCCGTTCGATGAACAAGGTTGTGGTGAAGATCAGGATGGCCAGGGCAAAGGACGCGGCCAGCCCGATATCAAGCACCCAGGCCGGCATGGGCAAAATCATCATGACGATGATCGCCATGAGCGCCATCGACAAGAGCACCGTCGGTTGAAAGAGCGCGCGCAAGGATAGGCTCATCTGGACGACCTCGCGCCTGTCACGTTTGATTTCGTGACGAACGCCCGGTCTCGGCTTTGCCGGGCTGGCACCAACGATCCCAGCCGCCCACCGCCATTGCTATTCGCAAACAGGGGGCGGCTTTTGGTCGCCACGGCCCGGCTGCGGGTCTGACGCGGCGTTTTATGTTCGGGCGGCAGCGCCTTGAGCTCTTGCTCATAGCGCGCGATATAGCGCTTTGCGTAGGCCGGTGTGCGAGAGTGATAGGTACCGGCGGCAAGTGACCAGTCACCCGTCTCGCGATAGAGGCGATTGAGGAATTGCGCCGCATAGAGTGCGTTCTGACGTGGATCAAACATGGAATCGATCGACGCGAAACCCGCGTGATGCCAGCGGTAGTTGATCTGAAAGCATCCGACATCAAAGCTTTGCGCGCCTCGGTCAAACGCCGCTTGCGCGAATATCCGGGCCTCTGCGCGCGTGCTGAACCAGTGTCCCTTGCCCTCCATGTTGACGGTCCAGGGCCATGGCTGTGAATGGCCGTCACGATAACGCCCGGTTTCGGTGCGTGTGATTGCCCGCAGGACCGTGATTGGAACCCCTGTCGCGACAGAGGCGTGGCGGGCGGCAAGGTCACAGCTTTGTTTCGGTGCGACCTCGCCCGCTTTGGCCGCCGCCGGGGCCGCGCCCGGCATCGTTCCGAATGACATGAAAAACACGATTAAACCGCAATTAAGCATCCACACAGGCGGGCCGGAGCGATGTTCCAGCCCTTGCCTTGGGCGGGTTTTCAGCACGGGCATATCGGTCATTCTGTCCTCGCCTCATGGCGGCGTTCTGCCGCTCCGATTCCGTGTCTAGGGCCAAAGCCTTTAGATTCGGTAAGCAGGATCAGGAGCGCGAAGGAACTTGATCGGGGGCCGCCCCTGCGGCGGGCCACACGCCATGGGTCTCGCACCCCGACACATCCTTGAAATACGGCGGCGCCGATGAACGACCTCAATCATCGGCAAGCGGACGGGCGCTCAGCATGGCCTTGATACGCTGCCGCGAGACGCTGCTTTCGGTCAAAAGAGCCCTGCCCGAGCCAAGCGGCGCTTCGGGGTTTTCAGGTTCGGCGCCATCCGTCAAACCGGCAGCCAGCTCCGCGATATCCGGCGCCGTATCACCGGGAACCTGAGCCCAGTCTTCCGCCTCTATTGCGGTGCGCCGGGCATCCTTGTCGCGCCCGGCGGAGGCGAAAAGAATGCGAGCAGCATCGGTCTCACCGGTCATTTCGCGTGCTTGGGCCCGCAAAAGATTGGCCTCATCATCTTGTAACCCAAGAAGCGCAACCTCGGCATTTCGGGGGTGTCCCAGCGACAGGGCGATCTCGGCGCGGATGATCCGCCGGTCACGTCCGGCACGACCCTCCGCCGGCTGATCCACAAAGCGCGACGCCGCATCCGGGAAGCCAAGGGAGAGCAGACGTTGCGCCACCGTGTTGGCGACCACAGTATCGAGCAACGGCACGTCTTCGGGTGAAAACCGGATGGATTGAGCGATGAAGGTCAAATCCTTCGCGTTCCGCTCAAGAAGCTGCATCAGGACATCGTTCAGCCCAATTACCGCAGCTTCGTCCAAGTCAGGTGTGAGGCGCTCAAACTCAGTGAATGCACGGCCAAAATCACCCGCCCCGGCAATCGCGGCGATGTAGGCACGGATGAGGTCTTTTCCCACAGGTTCGTCCCGAAATTCGAGCGCATAGGAACCGGCAAGTTCGGCCATGTCCTCGGCTATCCCGCGGCCCGCCGCGAGCCGTGTGTCGATGCTATGGACAAGGGCGGTTGCCGCATGATTGGAATTGCCCGCGACCACGGCATCAAGATCGGCCTCCGAGGCGCCCTCCGTGCCGCTTGCCAGTCCGGCTTCGGCTCGCGCGAGACGCTCCTCGTCCGACGCCGCTTCCGGCGTCCTGTTCAATCGCCGCAATATCCGGTCCGCCGCCTTACGATGGCCCGCCGCCAGAAGCCGCCGGGCCAAAACAGGGCCAAGATGATCCCGCAGATGCGCAGGAAGCTCACCAAGAGTCCGCTGCATCGCATTCTGATTGATCGCCAGAGCGGGCGGCAGCGGATCCTGCGCCAACGCAGACCAGAAGGAAGCATTCGTATCGCACGCGGCCTGACCATCCAGAACACCGGGGGCAGAGGCCGATCCGTTATCCACGATCTCGGCCATGGCCCGGACGACCCGGGCAGCCACGGTATCCTCCCCCTCAATCAGCATAAGTGCCTGACGCGCCTCGGCACCGAACCCGAAGAAAACGAAGGTGCGAGCCAACCGAAGCGCGGTTTCAGGGTCTGTTTTGTCGAACTCACCACTCATCTCGGACCGCAACCGTCCGATCGAAACGGAAAACTCGGTGTCATCGTTCCAAGCCGCGACGTCGAGATATTCAGCCTTGAGGCAAGGGCCGCCATCCGGCGTTTGCGCCGTGGAATGCATGGCACCTGGCAAGTTCATAGCCGTTGTGGTGGCCATGTTCGCCTGACTCAGGGATGTTTCAGACGGTGTTTCAGACCCCGATGTGGCCTCTTCGCTCTGTGGGCGGTCAGGGGCACCCTTGGCCCCTGATTGTGGCGTGGGCTCGGATTGATGGCGCCGGGGTGTGAGCAGATTTTGAGCGGTGGCGCGCGAAATCTCACGCAAAAGGGTGTGGCGCATAGAAATGGTATCGACCTTCGCCACCTTGTTTGGCGATGATTCCGAAGCCGTAGCTAAACCAGAGACTGTTTCACCCGAATATGACCCAAACTGAAACCCCGCAGCGACAAGATCACGCGCGGTGGCAACCAGCCCGCTACCTTTCGGAGTGAGCGGGACGGCAAAGCTGGGTGCTTTAGACAAAGCTCTGTCAGGGGTGTCACCGGTAGCCCGTTCTGGCAGTTCCGCATTCGGATCCTCACGGATGTCGAGAACAAGCATCGCCGTGCCCGCCCAACTGGCGTCGACCCGGCACTGACACGCCAGTTCAAGCCGCAGCCCCGATCCGGTGCGAAGCGGGGCCACAGCGGCCAGCCGTTCCTTGCCGATCCGGTCGAAAATACTGTTCAGACGGAATTCCATCCCGTCGCGTTCAAGGGTGAGCCGATGGTCGGACCCATCTTGCAACATCCGAAAGCCGACGCGCTCGGGCATATGCAAAACAAGTCGCGTGAAAGTCGGATGAACGCCAGAGCGCACCTCGACCGTCTCAGCCTGCACATCCGCTGCCAGAAGGCTGATCGCGATGGCTCCTACCAGGCGCCACATCAGGCCGCCTCCTGCTTGATGGCCTTGAGCGATTCTTCGAGATCGTTGAAATCGGGTCGCGCATGCGACGGTGTGTTTTGCCGCCCCACCTCGATACAGATATTGGTGGCATGGTTGTGCAGGTTGGCGACCAGAACCTCACGGATCAGTTGATAGAAATGGCCGTCTTCCTCGACCACGGCCTTGACCTTGTTCGCGAATGGCCCAACCAGCCCATAGGCCAGAAACACGCCCAGAAAAGTCCCGACAAGCGCGCCACCGATCATCTTGCCCAGAACTTCCGGCGGCTGATCGATCGAGGCCATGGTCTTGATCACACCAAGCACCGCAGCCACGATCCCCAGCGCGGGCAGCGCATCCGCCACAGATTGCAACGCGTGACTCGAATGGAGCGCATGGTGCAGGTTTGCCTCCATTCGCTTTTCAAGAACTTCTTCGACCTGATGAGGATCGTCATAGTTCATCGACGCGGAGCGCAACGTATCGCTTATCAGGGCCACCGCCTCACGATCCTTCAGGATTTTGGGGTATTTGCCGAAAATCGAAGAGTCGGCGGGCGCTTCTATATGTTCTTCGATGGCGACCGGATTTTGCCGTGCAAGATGGATCAACTCAAAAAGCAGGCACAATAGATCGCGGTAATCGGCATGCTTCCACTTCGGCCCCTTGAAGACCTTGGCGATATCCCGGGCGGTTTGCTTGACCGTGCCCATGTCGTTGCTCAGCAGGAAGGCGCCTGTTGCGGCGCCGCCGATCATCATCATCTCGAACGGCAGCGCCTTCATGATGATTCCAAGCTTGCCGCCAGCGGCCAGATAGCCGCCGAACACCATCACGAAGATCACCAGAATTCCGACGATACCGATCATTGCATGCTCCCGGGCTGTTCATCGGATGACTGTCGCAGGTCCAAGTTAATATTCCTTGAGCGTCAGCAACTTATTCAGTGGGAACATCGGCGTTTCGTCCCGCCAGAATGACGCTGATTCCGAGCGCGGCCCCGGCACTTAGTCCGGCCATGACGCCCGCCGCCGCCTCGGGCCGCATCCGGCCGAGAAAACCCGCCGCAAACTCGGGACTCATTTCCTCGAAAAGCGCCGCGGCCTGTTTGGGTTTCATGCTTTCATAGACCCTGACAAGACGCCCTATGTCGTCCTCCGCCGCCGTATCGGCGATGGAAATGGTTTCAGCCAGCTTTTCTTCGGCGGCGACAAGGCGGGCAAGCTTGCGCTCGATCTCTTCATCGGCGACGCGAAGCGCCTGCATCCTTTCGGAAAGCGCGGTTTCCCGTTTTTGAAGGCGGGCCTCGCGGGTCTCGAACGCGGTGAGCATCTCCTGAAAATCCGGCGGTGTCTCACAGTGAGTGGTTTGACCCGCGGCCGCGAGAGCGGTCGCCTCGGTATCGCTTTGCCCTTTGGCCCATGCCTGACCGGCGTCTTGCCCCATCCGAAGCATGGCCGAACAGATCATCAGGCCCGCCACGATCATGAGCGCGCCCTTCATGCGGCGCGGGCGCCGACGCGGTTTTGTTCCACCCGTCATCACGCGGCGCCCTCCATCTCACGGCGGCGAAAGACCGGGCCCACGGGCGATGTCTCTGTGGGGGTTTGCGCCGGTTCCGGCGGCTCTTCCTGAAGGTCATGCATGGACGCCACCATGAGTTCTAGCCGCTTGGCCACCCCCTCCGCACGTTCGGTGAGTTCGTCCAGTGACTCTGTTGATGCGACGGCGGTTCCTTGCGCGGCCTGCAATGTGCGGGTCAGATCATCGACCTGCGCCGAGAGCACCGCGACAGCGCCGCCCATCCCCTCCTCGAGATCGTTGAACCGGCTTAGCCTACGGGCCAGAACGAAGCAGTAGAACGCGGCGCCAAGGGCCCCGGCCACAAGCAGAATATCAGCAATCATTTCCATGACATGTCCTCAGTTCAAAACGAATTCCATGATCAGCAGGTCTTTGACCCGCTCACCACCAGCGACAATCCGGACGCGCCGCAGCATCTGAGACCTGAGCCGGGTCAGTGACGCCCGATCCGTGAGATCGCGCACATCCAGCGCCCGCAGATAGCTGTTGAGCACATCGACGACCCGCGGCATCAGTGCCGCGACCTCCTCCTGATGACCTGCGCCAACCTCAAGCTGAGCGTAGAAACGCAGGTGCTTTCCGGTCGCCCCCTCGCCCAGCGAAACCACAAGCGCGGGCACCGGCACATAGGCGACATCAGGCAAATCCGGGAGCTCCGACGCCGCGGATTTCTCGGTGTCGGAGGCCTTCGCGGTCTTTTCCGATTCGGGGCCAAAGAGCATGCCGGAACTCACTGCGAAAAATCCACCACCGCCACCAAGGGCAGCAAGTAAAACCCCGATTATCAAAGGTAATTTCGAAGGTTTTTTCGAGACGCTCTCTTCGTTTTCGTCTTCTTCACTCATTCGGGCACCCGTGTTCTGTCACTTGGGCAATTTAACCGGGAGGCACTAACCGATTGTTAAACCTGATCGGCGAAACAGGGAGTCGCAGGATGGGCAGAACGCCCGCCATGAGGAGGCGAAGAATTGCAGCAGATCGTGAATGCCTGGTCCGGGCTCGACCTCAGGAAGCGTGTGATCGCGGGTGTGGCCACGCTCGCCATGTTCGGTGCAGTTCTGGGTCTGGGGCAAATGGTGGCCACGCCATCGCTCTCGCTACTCTATTCAGGTCTGGAAAGCGGATCTGCGGGCGATGTCGTGAGCGCGCTGGAACAGCGTGGCGTCGCCTACGAAGTGCGTGGCGGCTCGATCTTCGTGGACGCCGCGAAACGTGATGCTCTTCGCATGACTCTCGCCGCCGAAGGGCTACCCGCAAACTCGGGCAAGGGATACGAGCTTCTGGATGGGCTGTCGGGCTTTGGCACCACCTCACAGATGTTCGATGCCGCCTATTGGCGCGCGAAAGAAGGCGAACTGGCGCGCACATTGGTTTCAAGCGCGAACATCACCTCGGCCCGTGTGCATCTCGCCAACACCGGCGGCAACCCGTTTCAGCGGGATATCTCGCCATCCGCATCGGTCATGGTCACCGCGCCGGGCACAGACGTGCCGACGAAACAGGCACAGGCGATCCGATATCTCGTCGCGTCGGCCGTGCCCGGCATGACACCCGAAGATGTGTCGGTCATAGACAGTTCCGGGGGCCTTATTGGTGCGCCGGACGATGTTCAGGGCGACGCGGGCGAAGACCTGACCGATACCTTGCGGCAGCGCGTGCATCGCCTTCTCGAGGCGCGTGTAGGGGCGGGGAATGCCGTTGTCGAACTGAGTGTTGATATCGTCAAGACAACCGAGCATATCCGCGAACGCAGCATCGACCCAAGCAGCAGGGTGGCCATCTCGACCGACACCGAGGAGCGCACCAACTCGTCATCCGACAAGGGCGGTGGCGACGTGACGGTGGCCTCGAATCTTCCGCAAGGCGATGCCGCTGGCGGCGGCAACTCAAGCAGCCAGACAAACGAAACGCGGGAACGCGTGAACTATGAGATTTCGCAGACCGAGCGGGAACTCACACTTGCGCCCGGCGCGGTCAAGCGGCTGACAGTTGCAGTGTTGGTCAACGGCAGCACCGAAACTGCCGCGGACGGGTCCACAGAATTCGCGCCGCGCCCTGAAGAAGAGCTTGCCGCGCTGCGCGAGCTTGTCTCGTCGGCCATCGGGTTTGACGAAACGCGTGGTGACGTGATCACGATCAAGACCATGCAGTTTTCCCCCCCGATCGAGGCGGGCACCCTGCGAGAGCCATCATTCCTGACCTCGCTGGGGATCGACATGATGTCACTGGCGCAGGCCCTCGTTCTGGCGGTCGTGGCGCTGATATTGGGGCTCTTCGTGATCAGGCCAATCCTTTCGGGTGCGCGCTCGGGCGATGTGGCGCGGATCGCCCCACCTGCCGCGGGCGAAAGACCATCTGGCGATATCTCGGCTGCCGAAACAGGGGCTCCGCTTGCTTCGCTGACCGGTGAGATCGACGACGGCGATCTCGATCCTGCCACGATGTCCCTTGTCCCCACCGATCCGTCCTCTCGCACTACGGACCCTGAAACCGCGCTTCAGTTGGCGCGCGAGGGTGCCAATGGTGATCCGGTGGACCGGCTTCGCGCCATGATCGGTGAACGCCAGACCGAAACGGTCGAAATTCTGCGCAACTGGCTTGAAGGCGAGGAGGAAAAGGCGTGATGGGCATATCTCATCTGCTGGAAGATTTCGGAGCCGGGCGCGCGCAGGATATGGCTGATCTGGGCGAGGGCGCTCTCGAGGACCTGCGCCTTGACGCCTATGAAGACGGGTATAAGGCCGGATGGGACGATGCCGTCACGGCACAAGCGGAAGACACCCGGCGCATCTCGTCAGATTTCGCCGGCAACCTCGCAAACCTGTCCTTCACCTACGAAGAGGCCCTTCAGGGCATGCTCCGCGATCTGCGCCCTCTGCTGGAGGAAATGGTGAGCAAGGTGTTGCCCCCTCTCGCACAAGATAGCCTTGGCCCGCGCATTTCAGAACTCTTGCTCGCCGCCGCCCAAGACGGGGCCAAGCCACCGATTGAGATCGTCGCGGCGCCCGAGCATGCGGAGATGCTGGAAAGGCTCTGTGAAGAGAGCGGCACATTGCCGGTGTCGCTGAAATCGGAACCGACACTCGGGCCGGGTCAGGTTCATCTGAGCTTTGGCACGCGCGAGCATGAGTTGAATCTCGATCGGCTGCTCTCGGACATTTCAGACGCGGTCGCGACATTCTTCGACGCTCTTCCCCAACAGGACCAGAAGGAAACAGCCTGATGACCGATGCTTCCCGATCCGCTGACAGCCGCGCGACCGATCCCGGCAACCCGTTCGCAAGTGTGCCGATTGAAATCACGATTTCGGTCGGGAAGGCGCGTCCTCTTATCCGCGATCTGCTCAGCCTGAGCCGTGACGCCGTGCTGCCGCTGGACAAGCGCGTGGAGGATCCTGTCGAGCTTTATGTCGGGGACAGGCTTATCGCGCGCGGTGAGCTTGAGGAGATGGAGGGCGAACATAAAGGGCAGCTTTCGGTGCGCCTGACCGAGGTTGCAGATCTGCGGGAAAACCTGGGATGATCAGGCGCGCCCTCTGGCTGGTCGCATGTCTGGTCGGGGTACTGGCCATGGCCACACCCGGCTTTGCCCAGGATGTTTCGATTTCTCTGGGCGAAGATGGAGGGCTATCGGTCCGGACGATTCAGCTTATCGCGCTGATCACCGTCCTGAGCCTGGCGCCGGGGCTGGCGATCATGATCACCTGCTTTCCGTTCATGGTCACTGTGCTGGCGATTTTGCGCCAGGGGATCGGCCTTCAACAATCGCCACCGAACATGCTGATCGTGAGCCTTGCGCTTTTTCTCACCTATTTCGTCATGGAACCGGTGTTCAGCGAAGCCTGGACGCTTGGTATCGAACCGCTTCTTGCCGAAGAGATCGCGCCCGAAGATGCCTTTTCCCGCGCTATCGGGCCGTTTCGGGAATTCATGGCGGCACGCATGGACGGGGAAACATTCGCCTCGATGGCGGCCCTGCGGCCCGACACCCAAGGCCTCGTGCCCGGCCCCGAGGCGCCGCTATCCGTCATGATACCGAGCTTCCTTCTGTCCGAAATTTCGCGCGCTTTTCAGATCGGCTTTCTGGTCTTTCTGCCATTTCTGATCATTGATCTGGTGGTTGCGGCAGTTCTCATGTCGATGGGTATGATGATGGTGCCCCCTGCAATCGTCTCACTTCCGTTCAAGCTGGCCTTTTTCGTGATCGCCGATGGCTGGCGCCTCATCGCCGATAGTTTGGTGCGAAGTTACTTCTAGCACGTGATCTTTCGGGTGCTTTGAGTAGCTATCGGTCCACGCCTACGGCAGACTATATTTGCCTTGGGCCACCCGGACGGCGAATGCGGCACGCACGCGTTGGCCGGTTTACGAACCCTGTCGGCGGTGCGTCTCAGAGGCCCATCACGCGCATGTCTATCCAGAGCGCTCTTGACCAAGAGGGGATGCCCGAACAGCCCTTACCCGCCATTGTGGATGCATATGACGTGCGAGGGCCGATCTTCTGTTGCCTCGGGCGCGAGACCCGATAGCCCATAACGCGTTCAGTCGAGAGCTCGGGCATCATGGGGCGAAGCAACCATGACAGCCGGGACGCGCGGGGCGGTCCAAGTCAAACTTCGCCTCAAAACTGGATTGCACTTGGCAGACAGGCCCTTGCGTTGCCTCCTTGCGCGCCGGCATCTGGTGTGGCTCGCTGCGCTGTTGACCTTAACGCGACTTGCTTGAGAGCGAGCCCGGCAAACTCAGCGCACCACGAACTCCGCGTGAAGCGCCCCTGCCGCCTTGATGCTTTTGAGGATGTCGATCATGTCACGCGGTGACACCCCCAGCGCATTCAACCCGGCAACCACTTCCGAAAGCGTCGTGCCTTCGGGCACTTCCGCCAAACCTGTGCCGGGCTCTTCCTCGATCTCTGCCTTTGTTCGCGGGACGACGATTGTCTCGCCCTCGGCAAATGGGTTGGGCTGAACGACGACCGGGGTCTCCTCGACCCGAAGCGTCAAGTTCCCTTGTGAAACCGCGATCCGGGAGATGCGCACATCGTCCCCCATGACGATTGTCCCCGAGCGTTGATCCACGACGACCCGCGCTTTGCGCTCGGGCGCCACGAGGATATTTTCCACAGTCGCGAGCGCATGCGCCGGTGAGGCCGCCCGCGTGCGCGCGATATCAAGCCGCACGGTTCCCGAGTCGAGCATGACAGCGACCGGGCGGCCAAAGGCACGGTTGATCTCGGTTTCGATCCTGCGCGCCGTTGTGAAATCGGGCTCTCTGAGCGCCAGTCGCAAACTTTCCAGTGAGGACAGATCGAAATCCACTTCGCGCTCGACCCGCGCGCCCGAGGGAATCACACCGGATGTCGGCACGCCTTGAACAACTGCGGCGGCATCGCCCTCGGCGGCGGCCCCCCCGGCGATGATGGTGCCTTGGGCCACGGCATAGATGTCACCGTCAGCGGCGTTCAGGGGTGTCATGACCAGCGTTCCACCCAGCAGGCTGTTGGCGTCACCGATCGCCGAGACGGTGACATCAACCTTGCCACCTGCACGGGCAAAGGGCGGCAGACTGGCCGTGACGATGACCGCAGCCACGTTCTTGGGGCGAAATTGCTCACCGCTGACGTTCACGCCCAGCCGTTCGAGAATGTTGGCCATGATCTCTTCGGTAAAGGGTGCGTTTCTCAGGCCATCACCGGTGCCATTGAGACCGACGACAAGGCCATATCCGACCAGATCATTGCCCCGCACCCCATCAAATTCCACCAAATCCTTGATCCGGATCTGGTTGGCCCGGGCCGGCTCGAAAGAGATCACAATAGCGATTAAAAAGAGGGCGAAAGATCGGAGATATGCCATCATGAGAGGAAATTCATCAGGTTGAGGCGCGCTGACCGCGCGGTCACGGTGTAAAGCATCTCGAGCTGAAACTGAACATTCTCAAGCTCGGTCGCCGTGTCAAAGGGATCGACCGCCAGAAGGTCGTTTCGCGCCAAGCCCAGGCTTGTCTGCTCTGCCGCGATCCTGCTCGAGGCGGCATCAATACGCGATTGCGCATACCCCAGATCGGCCTGCGCACCTGCAACCGCGGCTTCAACGCCAAAAAGCCGCGCACCGGCATTCGACATCAGGTCGGCGCGTTCGCCCTCGGTAAGCGGCAGCGCAGCATCCCCCGCGACCACCAGTGTGATCGTATCGCGAAGGGCGTCGCGAAAGACATCGCTATCGGCGCGCAGATCGAGCGCGATCGACTGACCGGCGCCAAGCTCAAAGGGCGACATGTCGGTGGTGCCCCCGGTATAGACCAAGGTTTCATAAGCGCCGCCCGGCGCAAAAAATGCGTCCATCGCCGCATTGAGGGATGCCGGATCGGTCACACCCGACGCCGCCGCTCTTGCGGCTATGAGAATGTCATCCGCGCCCGCAAGCGCGGGGCCGGACACATCTGTGCCGGCAAATAGGGGACGTCCGGCGACATTGATATTGAGAGCCGAAGTCACCGTATCAAGGACACCTTCGGCAAGCGAGGTGACCGCCGCACGTTGTTGTGGTCCGGCACTGTCGTTGATCAGCACCGCCGCAGAGGCGAGGGTCGAAACTTCGTCCCGGATGGTCTCCATTGCGGTCTGCATGGCCTCGGTGACAAAACCTGCCTCCTTGCTGACGTTGGCCAGCGCGGTGTTCACCGTGATCTGATGTTCGATATCTGAGAGGTGCGACAGGTTCCCCGAAAGATGCGCACTCAGGTCCGCGACCTGGCCCGACGCCAACTCCTGCGTCAGCCGGGTCAGCTGTGTTTTGAGCAAACTGTTTTGCCGCGTGGTCATCAGGCTCTGCGACAAATCACCGATTGACGTGAAACTCATGGTCATATCCTCAGTAGCGATTGCATCATGTCATCCACCACCTCAAGCATCCGCGCATTTGCCGCAAAGGCCTGTTCGATGATCAGAAGGCGCTGTGTCTCTGCGTCCGAGTCCACCCCACCTTTCAGAAGAAATGCATCCAGCTCGCCTTGTCTGGCCCCTGCGAAACTGACGCTCTGTTCTTGGGTCAAACGCTCTTGTGCGATCGAGGACAGGAATGTTCCCGCGTGACCGGCGAGAGAGGCCCCAGCACCAGAAAACCCGGTCGACGGGATGGGTTGGCGATCCGCGATTGCTACCCGCATAGCATTGAGCAAAGTGGCATCACCTTCGGCACCGGGGGTCGTGGCACCAAGCCCGTCGCGTAGTTTTCCGATGTCCCCTCCGGCATCCGGGTCGACACGCGCATTGAGTTGCAGACGCCCGGCGAGGCCAGTCTCGTTGCCGGGCGCAAAGCTGGCCCCACTGTCGGTGAAAAGCCCCGGCTCACCTACGGCGCGGCTGGTATCCAGGCCAGGGGCCTGAATCCTCTCGACGAGGTTTTGCGCAAGCGCGTCGAGGCGGGACTGTGCGGAAACGGCATGATCGTCACGCAGCTCGAAAAGGGCCGCCATGCGCCCACCTTTCATTTGGGCGGCGCCGCCGGATGTCGCGACAGGCTCACCATTCATGCGCAAGGCCGAGAGGGCGCCGCCCTCCACGGTCATGTCTGCCACGATGGCATTCGCCTGCGTGAATTCGAACTCGGTTGGGACGCGGTCAAGAAGCACGGCCCCACCTGTCGACACGAGACCCACCCTGCCATGATCGCCGGGCACCTCCCTGACCGGGACAATCTCGGCGATCCGGTCCACGATGACCTGTCTCTGATCCTCAAGCGAGGAGACGTCGAAACCGCGCAGATGCGCATCCTGTATCTGTGCATTCAGGCTCTGAACCTGCGTCAAAGAAGTGTTGAGTGTGTCAACCGCGCCTGCGATCTGAGCCTCCGCGGATTGGCGCTGCGACTGAATTTCTTGGGAAATGGCGTTGAAGGCTGTCGCCACAGCCGCAGCACGCGTCACAGCCGCAGAAAGCCTTTCCGGGGCCTCCGGGCGGCTCGCCGCTGTCGCAAGCGCGGCGTCGAAGGCGGCAAGCCGCGCACCGAGCGAGCCGGGATTTTCCGGCGTTCCGACCACGCTTTCGAGCCGCTCAAAGAATGCGGCCCCCGTTTGCGCGTGCGCCATCGCGCCATCCGCAGCACGACGATCAGCAAGGACACCGCGATCCATGTGGCGGACGATAGACTGAACCTTGACGCCGCCGGAGCTTCCCCGCGCATCTGCGCTTAGCTCGATTTCGCGGCGGCCATAACCCGGCGTGTGCAAGTTCGCCAGGTTGGACGACACGACACTCGCCGCCCGCGAATTCGCTGTGAGGCCGGACAGGGCATTGGACAGTGCATGCGTGAGCGACATGGCGCACATCCTCCTTGTTAACGGTGTTTGGTGGCGATAGCCGGACCGTGGACGGGACGGCATCAACGTTTGATGTTGGTGGTTTCCTGCAACATCTCATCGACGGTCTGGATCACCTTGGCGTTCGAGGAATAGGCCCGCTGCGTTTGAATCATGTCAGTCAACTCACCGGCGACGTCTGTTGCCGATTCCTCGCGGGCGAAAGAAACAACATCACCTGTCGGGCCATCGCCCGCATCCCAAAGGAAGAACGACCCGCTGTCCGGCGAGGGCATATAGGTCTGCTGATCAAGTGAGACCATGCCGTTCGGATTGGGCAGATCGACCAGCGGCACCTGATAGATGATCTTGGTGATGCCCGTGTCGAACGACGCATGAACGAACCCGTTTTCATCAACCTCCGCTTGGGTCATATTGCCAACGGGCGAGCCATCCTTCGAGATCGAAAGAGGTGCGAAACTATCGGAAAGCTGCGTGAGGCCGTCGGTACTGCCAAGCTGACCGATGTTGATCTCCATCGGCCCGCCCTCGACATTTACGATGACCTGACCTGTTGCGGCATCGTAGGTTCCGCCGGACACGGTGTTCACGCCCAGAAGTGTCCCACCACTCGCGCGGGCATCATCGAAATCAAGCGTGTATTCCCCGACAACCGCATTTCCTTGCGCCGAATCTTTGAACGTCATTGTCCATTGGTTCGAATTGCCGGTTGCCGGCACAGTCGGGGTGAATTCAACAAGAATGTTTTCCGATTTTCCGAGGTTGTCGAAATATTCCACCGAGAGTTGTTGCCCCGTCCCATCCGCAGCTGCGGCGGTTTCGGTCGCGGGCAGGTTGAGGCCAAGGCGGATAGCGGTTGTCGGTTCGCCGGTGAGCTGATTGACGTTGATCTGAACCGGCTCAAGCCCGTCGCTCGTGTCGCGCGGAAACTCCGGCACGGACCCGTCCGCGTTCGCCGGCCAACCAAGAAGAACCAGCCCCGAATCCGTTTTGAGTATACCGTCGGCATCGGTGCGGAAAGATCCGGTTGTCGTCAGCAACATCTGGCTTCCGCCGTTGCCGACCTCGACCTGACTGGCCGCAGCGACAGGAAGAAACCCCCGGCCTCGCACCGCGAGATCGGTTGGATTCGATGTCGTCACGAGTGAGCCGCTCTCGTCAATCAGGCGCTGTGTCGAAGACCGGACGCCCCCGGCGGAATAACTTCCCCCGTTTCGCGAGATCACCAGAGACTGAAAATCCGCTTCAACCCGTTTATACCCATGTGTGGCCGAGTTCGCGATGTTGTCGGAGATCGCCGCAAGCCGCGTTGCATTCGCGCTTAGCGCTGCGACACCGGCATTCAACGAAGAGGAAATGGTCATGGACACGCCTTTCTGCTGCATCATCTGCTGTTGGCATCAGGCATAAGGCCGGTCGCTTAACACCGGGCTAACAGATAAAATTACGTGCAACTCTCCCTGCTCAATCGGATGTCGTTCACTCCCTCCCGGTTCTGAGAAAGATCACTTCAAGCCGGTTGTTCCGAAGCGCCATCGGGTCGCGCACAGCAGCAGAGCGATCTGCATGCCCCGTCACGCGGCGAAAACGCAGAGCTTCAACGCCGAATTGTTCCAACATAAGACGCCCCCGCTGGGCCCGCGCCGTACTCAGATTCCAAACGGGATTATCCTTGAACGGCACCGCTTCGGCACGCGTATGAGCCGCCACCGCCATCGGGTTGACGACAATTCCCGACAAGCTTGCCACAACTTCGGTCAGAGCCTCCAGGAGAGCAGTGGGCGCGTCGCTCTGGCGCTCGAACAGCGTGGCACCGTCAAGATCGAAGAGCTCGATCACGAGACCCTCGTCGGTCACCCGCGTGATGATATGCCGTTTGAGATCGAGACTAACGAGGCTTTCGCCGGTCAGTCCCTTCAGCGCCTCGTCGATCGTGCGTTTGAGTGCCTCGGACTCGGCTTGCGCCCCCTCGGAGGCAAGCCCCGTTTCACCGCGTGCCACTTGGGATTCCGTCACATGTTCGCGCGCGGCACCTGTGCCGTCTTTTGGAAGGGTATCCTCCGCAAAGACATTTTCGCCACCGAAATCACCGTTGCCACCGCCAGACACGCGGCTGATCGGGATTGTCGGGCTGAAGTAATCCGCCAACCCCTTGCGTTGCTTTTCGGTCGTTGCGTTCAGCAGCCACATCAACAAAAAGAAAGCCATCATGGCAGTCACGAAATCGGCATAAGCGACTTTCCAGGCACCCCCATGATGCCCGTCGCCACCAGTGACTTTTTTCCTTTTGATGATAATGGGCGCCGCATTGCTTTGCGCGCTCATGACTCACCACCTTTTCTCACCCGGGATCAGGGGTAGCAGGGCGGCACTTACTGCGGCCTTAACAAATCAAATTACAAATGTTTTTCGCGCTACTGGCCCTGCAAAAGGCGCTGCACGGTGGCATCCGAGACATAGCCGGTGGCGGCAAGTCCGCGATCGGTCTGATACTGTCGTATCGCCTCGCGGCTGCGCGCGCTGAACGTGCCGTCGATTGTGCCGGGGTTGTAGCCCAGAGACCGAAGCCGCTGCTCCACAAGAAGGCGTGCCACCGTGTTTCCCGCCGCCCGGCGCTCTTCGGCGCGGGCCTGGGCTATCTCGGCCTGTGTCGGGCCGGGGGTCACCATGATATCGAGTTGCTTGCGCGCGTCTCCGGCAAAAAGCCCGTCTGGGTAAGCTTCGAGAAACGCACGGTAATCATCCGGTGTCCCGCCCTCGCGCGCCTCTTCCCACGATGCACGTTCCTCGGCCTCACGGGCTTCGCGCTGATCTGCCTCGATCTCCTCAAGCCGCTCCTGCGCAAGTTCGGCAAAGGTGCCCTCGGGATACCGGTCCAGATACGCCCTCAGGCCATCCTCGCCGCCGTCCCGGCCGGTATCCCGCCAATAAGCCCGATCCCGGCGCTCGCGGTCTTTGCGCGCGCGGTCTTCTTCGGCCTCAATCTCGGCGCGTTTGGCCGCCGCCATGTCCTTGAGCCGAAAAAGCTGATTCCCGGTCAGATAACCGGTCTCGACAAAGCCGTTTGCACGCTGCCAAGCCGAGATGGCGGCACGGCTTCCGGAACCAAACAATCCGTCGATGCCACGGGGATCAAAGCCAAGCAGCTTGAGGCTCTGTTGCACCTCCCGGCGCGCGGCGCGTGTCAGGTTGAGGGCGGCTTCGGCGGCCTTTGCCTCGCGCGCCGGCGTTTCCCTGAGATAGGCGATGCGCGCTCTGGCTTCCTGACCATGCCGTCCCTTCGGATAAGCGTTCAGATAGCGCCGGTAGCCATCGATCAGGTCTATCTCACGCATAGCGCGCCAATACCCGGCCTCCTCGGTCACCTCCGGGCCTGCGGTTTGCGGCGCACCGGTAAAGCCTTCGCGTGCAGATGTGAAACCGGCCATGTTCACCTCTGATGGCAGGGAGCGCGCCACGTCCGCATAGGTTTGATCGGGGTCAAGCAACTGTGTTTTGAGAAGATCACGAAGCTGTCCGACGTCACCTTTGAAATATGTCACACGTCCCACCGGCATGATCTCGCCCGGGCCGGGCCGGAGACCGGGGCCAAGTGCGCGCGGCGCAGTGCCCGGAGCGATCATGACAACACCACGGTTTGCCCGCGCGGCAAGGTCCGAGAGCGCATTGATCGAGATACCGACCGCCCCGACAGTGACACGCGATACACCCACAGCATCATTCGAGAGCGCCCATGAATCGCGCCCGTTTTCTGCAAAAGGTCCGGTGACAAGGACAAGCAGACGCCCGACCGCGCCCTCTTCTAGCCGCGTCTCGAGACGGCGCGCCGCCTCTCGCATACTCTTGGCGTCGCGGTCCGCCGCTTCGATCACGTCAAACCCGGCCTCGTCGAGGGTATCGGCAATTCCCGAAGAACCGCCGCCGGAAAACCCGCCAAAAAAGGCGGATTGCCCGCGATCACCAAGGATAAGCGCGACATCCGCAGCCTGCGCGCCAGCCGCGTAAGCCAGCCAGAAAGCCACAACAGCAACAGTCCTGAGACCAGACATCCCGCCCCTCCGCGACGCTCATGTCACTCGTAGTTGCGCTGATCTTCTATCACTTTTCCATCGTTGGGAAGGCTGCCACGCGGCACGATCTCGATCCGGCCTCTCATCTTAAGCGCCTCAACCACAGATCCGGCGTAGCGATCACAATCGTCACATTCGGTTTCGATCTGGACAATCATGGCATCCATTTCCCCCTCGCGACGGGCAACGACGCGGGCGCGGGCCACTTCTTCGTGACGGGCAACAAGCGCGGCCACCTGCTCGGGGCGCACGAACATGCCCTTGATCTTGGTCGTCTGATCGGCACGGCCCATCCAGCCTTTGATCCGAATATTCGTTCTGCCACAAGGGCTTAGTCCATCCATGATCGCGCTCAGATCACCTGTGGCAAACCGGATCAGCGGATAGTCGGGGTTAAGCGTCGTCACGACAACCTCCCCCACCTGACCCGGCGCAACCGGATCGCCGGTGCCCGGTGTCACGATCTCGACGATCACACCTTCGTCCACGATCATGCCCTCCTGAGCCGGGCTTTCATATGCGATATTCCCCAGATCAGCGGTGGCATAGGATTGCAGGCAAGTGATACCGCGGTCGGCATATTCCTGCCGCAGAGAGGGGAACAGCGCGCCCCCTCCGACCGCCGCCTTAGCGAAGCCAAGGGCCATTCCCATCTCATCGGCTTTGTCCAGAATCACCTTGAGATAGTCTGGCGTCCCGGCATAGGTCGTGCACCCTAAATCATGGGCGGCGCGCACCTGAAGTTCGGTCTGGCCGGTGCCCGCAGGGAGCACTGATGCACCCACGGCCCGCGCGCCGCTTTCAAAGATCATACCCGCCGGGGTGAGGTGATAGCCAAAACAATTATGCACGATATCGCCGTGGCCCACGCCACAGGCATGGAGGAAGCGCCCCATACGCCACCAGTCATGCGCCCCGCCCCCCGGCTCATAGATCGGACCGGGGCTCTGAAAGACATGCGCGAAACCGCTTGGAGCCCGCGTTGTCAGCCCTCCGAACGGGGCCGCGTCAGCCTGCGCACGACCAAGATCGGACTTGCGAAGCACCGGCAGACCGGCCAGCGCCTCGGCACAGGTGATATTTTTGGGGTCAATGTCTTTCAGGGTGCCGCCATAGCCCGGCAAGGCGCGGGCGCGGGCGATCTGTTCGGGCAGTGACCTCGCCGTGTCTTTGGCCCGCTGCTCTGGACTGCGCGTTTCAAGTTCATCGAAATATCGGGTCATGTCACCACTCCATGCTCCACTCACGACAACCATCTCTTGCGCCGCCTGTAGGACCGCACATCGCGAAAGCTCTTGCGCCCCTCATCCGACATTCCAAGATAGAACTCTTTCACATCCGGATTTTCCCGCAGCTCTTTGGCGGGGCCGTCCATCACCACGCGACCGCTTTCCAGGATATATCCGTATTGCGCGAAGCGAAGCGCCACATTGGTGTTCTGTTCAGCCAGAAGAAATGTCGCCCCTTCGTTTTCATTTAGGCTTTTGACGATGTTGAAGATTTCTTCAACAAGCTGTGGCGCAAGCCCCATGCTTGGCTCATCAAGCAAAATCATCTCGGGCCGACTCATCAGGGCGCGACCAATGGCCACCATCTGCTGCTCCCCGCCCGAGGTATAGCCCGCCTGACTTCTGCGCCGTTCCTTGAGGCGCGGGAAATAGCTGTAGACAAGGTCCAGATCGGCGTTGATATCGCCACGTCCCGCCTTACGCGTATAGGCCCCGGTCAGAAGGTTTTCCTCGACCGTCAGGTGTTCAAAGCAATGCCGCCCCTCCATCACCTGAATAACGCCCTTCTTCACAAGGTCCGAAGGCGCCAGATCCTGTACCCGCTCTCCGCGATACCGGATATTGCCCTTGGTCACCTCTCCGCGCTCGGATTTGAGGAGGTTCGAAATCGCCTTGAGTGTCGTGGTCTTGCCTGCGCCATTCCCTCCCAATAGCGCGGTAATCCCGCCCTTGGGCACGCTCAGGCTCACGCCCTTGAGCACGAGGATCACGTGATTGTAGATCACCTCGATATTATTGACCTCAAGCAGTGTCTCGCGTGTCTGGCCAGCGTCCAGCATGTCCCGTTTCTCCGTTCAGGTCGGCGCGGATCAGGTTCCCGCCCCTGCTTTCATCGTTCCAGAAATACTCAGATGTCCCGGCCGCGATCCGCACCGCGGCCGGGGATTTCAGGTGATCATTCGCACCGCAGCTCGATGTCGTTCTCTTCGGCATACGCCATCGAGTCTTCCATCACGAGCGGCATGATCAATTCCCGGTCGGCTACCATGAAGTCGGTAATCGCGTTCCAGGACTTCTCGTTCGCGTCCCATTGCTGAACAAGCGCCTTGCCCGGACCACTATGGTTCTCGCAGGTCACCTCGAAGGTCGGCGCGAAGCCGGGCAGGCCAAGGGCCTCAAGCTTTGCATCCGTGATCTCGAGGTTCTCCATGCCGTCGCGCATCATCGCCCGGTCGATCTCGGAGACACCATGCATTTCCTGCGCGGTCTTGATCGCCTCGGCTGCCAGCATCGCCGCGAACATGCCACGGTTATACTGAACCTGACCAAGGCTGGTGCCGTCGCCGGCCGCCTTGTCGGCATCCACGACAAATTTCTGAATGTCGTCAAAAATCGGATAGTCGGTGCCCGTGCCGGTGAAATTCACCGACTTGTAGCCATGCGCGCTGTCGCCTGCCGGAAGCACATCAGGCTCGGCACCCGACCACCACACGCCGATGAAATTTTCCATCGGAAAGCGAATGTTCGACGCCTCTTGAATCGCGACCTGATTCATCACGCCCCAGCCCCACATGAACACGTAATCGGGCCGCTCGCGGCGAATCTGCAACCACTGCGACTTCTGTTCCTGTCCGGGATGGTCCACCGCCAGCAGGCTCAGCTCAAACCCGTGCTTCTCGGAAAGCTTTTCCAGCGTCCGGATCGGTTCTTTGCCATAGGCCGAGTTGTGATAGACGAGCGCGATGGTCTTGCCTTCAAGACTGCCTTCGACATCCAATGCGTGCTTGACCATGATCGAGGCCGCATCCCAATAGGTGCCCGGATAGTTGAAGACCCACTTGAACACCTTGCCATTCGCAGCCGAGGTCCGACCGTAACCCATCGAATGCAGCGGGATTTCGTCTGCGGTGACCTTGGGGATCAGCTGATAGGTGATCCCGGTCGAAAGCGGCTGATAGACAAGCGTGCCTTCGCCCTTGGTGGCTTCGTAGCACTCCACGCCTTTCTCGGTGTTATAGCCGGTCTCGCACTCGACGAGGCGCACCGGTTCACCGCCGATACCGCCGTCACGTTCATTGAGCAGGGTGAAGTAGTCCTGATAACCGTCCGAGAACGGAATACCGCTCGCGGCATAGGCTCCGGTCCGATAGCTCAGGTCCGGGATGACCAGTTCGGCCATCGCCGGGCTGGCGGCCATGACCGCCGCGGCCATCGCTGTCATGAGTTTCTGTTTCATCGGTTTGTATCCTCCCTAGGTTTTCCCGATTTGGTATAGGATGAGCCTTGGCTCACCATCTCAGCCACCGTGCCCTAGTGCGGGAACGGCCATAGTCTCAGCTTCTCTTTCGACACGCGCCACAACTGCGCAAGCCCATGCGGCTCGGCCACAAGGAAGGCGACGATAAGCGCGCCGACAATCATCAACTGGAAATGCGCCACGAGATCCGTCGGCCACCCGAGGCCGCCTGCGCAGAAGGCCGACAGGAAGAAGAACACGATGGTTAGCCCGAACAGGAACGGCCCCATGCCCGCCCATATCTCCGATCCGGCAAGGCGGAGCACACCACGCAGCAGCGCCAGAGCGCCGGTGATGCACATGACCCCGAAAAACAGCCATGAAAGAACAAGTGACGTGTCGCTCACGGCGGCCGAATCCGCCAGAGCCACCTTGAGGAACACAGGCAGAATGACAAGGAACGCGGCGCCCGCGAAACTTCCGAAAATCGACCCTAATCCACCGATAATGACCATGAAAAGCACAAGAAACGACTTGGTGATCCCAAACGCTTCGCCCACCTCGACCGCGCCCAGATAGACCGCGAAAAAGAGCGCGCCCGAAATACCGACAAAGAACGAACTGACCGCAAAGGCACTGAGCTTGGCGCGCAACGGATCGACCCCGATAATCTCGGCGGCGATGTCCATGTCGCGAATGGCCATCCATTTCCGGCCCACCATGCCACGGGTCAGGTTGCGTGCGACAAGTGCGCAGATCACGGTAAAGACGAGGCAGAAGAGATAAGCCGCCCACGGCACGGTTTCGGCCCCTGTGACCGAGACGCCAAGCACCGAGCGCTCGGGCGCGCTGATTTGTCCCGACGCCGAATAATTGTAAAACCACGGCACACGATTGAAGAGCCAGACAAGGAAGAACTGCGCCGCAAGCGTTGCGACGGCAAGGTAGAACCCCTTGATCCGCAAGCTTGGCAGGCCGAAAAGAACACCCACCGCCGCCGTGATGGCACCCGACAGAATGACATGCAGGATAATGCTCACATCCGGAAAGGCCGTCATCAGCTTGTAACAGGCATAGGCCCCCACCGCCATGAACCCGCCCGTGCCAAGGCTCACCTGCCCGCAATAGCCGGTCAGGATATTGAGCCCGATCGCGGCAATCGCGTAGATCAGGAACGGCAAAAAGATGGCATTGACCCAGTAGTCGTTGATGATGAACGGGATGATCGCGAAACCGACCACGAGCACCGCATAATACCGATACCGATCGAACTTGATCGGAAAGGTCTGGCTGTCATCCACATAGGACGTCTTGAAGTCGCCCGCTTCACGATAGAACATTTGCGTCCCTTTCGTTGCTCATCATGTGAGATTTCCTATTCATGGTGTAGGTTCAAAAGGGCGCGGAAATCCGAGGAACCATCTATTGTCGTGATCTCGCGAAAGTCATTTTCATATGATGAAAAGTACGCCGTCATACCTTCACAACTCGGAATCTCGAACGCCAGATGTTTGAGAACCTGTTCGAGGTCGTCCTCGCTAGGCGCACCACCGTCATCTCCGATGACTTCCGCTTCTACCTTCCCACCTGGGATGACCTTTAGTTTCCATAGGGGTCCGTATTCTGAATCGGTCACTCTTGCGCTACCCACTGCGTGAAGAACACCATCCATTACGCAAACCGAGTTCCATTTTTCGAAAAGTCCTGCATCCCCAACAGTCAAATCAGCCAATTGATATTCATCAAACTTCTCGAGCAGCGCGTTTCTCTCGACATTCATATCGAATGCCAAACAGGGCTGCGCAAAGAGCGCAAAGGAAAGCGCCGCAAATGCCACTAGATTTACTTCCCTAAACCCTCTCAATGATCTTCTCCCCAAATAGACCTTGTGGCCGGAACACGAGAAACAGCAGCGCCAGCACGTAGGCGAACCAGTTTTCTGTGGCACTGATGGTGAATCCGAACCATTGACCGGCCAGCGCGTCGCTCGACATGATGAACTCGAAAATCTTCTCGCCCACGCCAATGATCAGCCCGCCGACGATGGCGCCGGGGATCGAGGTGAAGCCACCCAGCATCAGCACCGGCAGCGCCTTGAGCGCGATAAGCGAAAGCGAGAATTGAACACCTGATTTCGTGCCCCACATGATCCCCGCGACAAGGGCGACAAACCCTGCCAGCGACCAAACCATCACCCAAATGAAGTTGAGAGAGATCCCGACACTGAGCGCCGCCTGATGGTCATCGGCCACGGCCCGCATGGCCCGGCCCTGTTTGGTATATTGTGCAAAGATAACCAACCCGATCACCAACAGCGCAGCGACCAGCGTGGCCCATAGATCGAGGTTGTCGATAAAGAACCCGTAGTCGAAGAGGTTGTAGGTCACCTCGTCGATGGCAAGGTTGATCCCCTGCGGCAGGCCGACATCCAGTTTCTTGATGTCCGACCCCCACATGATGTCGCCGACACCTTCGAGGAAATACGCCAGACCGATCGTCGCCATGAACAGGATGATCGGTTCCTGATTGACCAGATGTCGGAAGATGAATTTGTTCACCGCCCATGCCAGCGCGATCATCACGACCATCGTAAACACGATGGCCAGGAACGCGGGCACATGCCAGCCGAAGTGGTGAATCTCGGTGCCGAAGACGGCATTGATCAAGTGACTGAACGGCACCTGCCCTTCCATGATCCCGACAAGTGTCAGCGCGGCAAAAAGCGCCATGACCCCCTGCGCATAGTTGAAGATGCCGGAGGCCTTGAAGATCAAGACAAAGCCGAGCGCGACCAGTGCATAGAGCACCCCTGCCATGAGGCCGTTCAGAAAGACCTCCATCCCCCAGATCAGTTGCTCAGGCATGATAGTGGCCTCCATGCTGACCGGTGCGCCGAACGCACCGACGTGAATACCGACGTGGATGCCGACCCCGAAAGTTCAGTCATGGGCCACCCCCAGATAGGCGTCGATAACCGCCTGATTTTTGCGCACCTCGTCGGGTGTGCCGTCTCCGATCTTCTTGCCATAGTCCATGACAACGACCCGGTCGCTCAGGTCCATGACCACGCCCATATCGTGCTCGATCAGCGCGATCGTGCTTCCAAATTCGTCATTCAAATCAAGGATAAAGCGGCTCATGTCCTCCTTCTCCTCGACATTCATACCGGCCATCGGCTCGTCCAGAAGAAGGATGCTCGGTTCGGCGGCCAGTGCGCGCGCAAGCTCGACCCGCTTCTTCAACCCATAAGGCAAGCGTCCGACCGGCGTTTTGCGGATGTGCTGAATTTCCAGGAAGTCGATAATCTTTTCAACGGCTTCCCGGTTTGCGACCTCTTCCCGCTCGGCCGGTCCCTTCCAGATCGCCTGCGCCCACAGGCTCGTTTTCATCTGACGGAAACGCCCTGTCATGACGTTGTCGAGAACCGTCATCCCTTCGAAGAGGGCGATGTTCTGAAACGTCCGGGCGATGCCCTGTCGCGCCACCTGATAAGGTTTCATCTGTGGGCGTTTCTTGCCTTTGTACCAGACCTCGCCCTCCTGCGGATTATAGAACCCGCTGATGACGTTGAGCATGCTGGATTTACCCGCCCCGTTGGGTCCGATGATCGCGCGGATTTCGCCTTCTCGGATATCAAAGGAGATGTCCTTGATCGCCACCACCCCGCCAAAGCGCAAGGTGATATTCTTCATCTCCATCACCACTTCGCCAATCCTGCGGCCATCCTCGGTGGTATAGGCCTCGTTGGTATCAAGCATGGAACTTTCCTTTCATACCAACTGTTTGGCTACGTCGGTCGGAACTGGCTGCAAGGTAACTCATTCCGCCGCCACCTTTTGTGTTTCGGTTTGCACCACGTCTGCGTCGATGATCTTGAGCGTCGCGCTGATCGCGCCTTTGCGCCCGTCTTCATAGGTGACTTCGGTGGTGGTAAAGATTTCCTCGGACCCGTCATAAAGCGCAGCGAGAAGGTCATCGAACTTCTCGGAGATCACGTTTCGGCGCACCTTGCGTGTTCGCGTCATCTCGCCGTCATCGGCATCAAGTTCCTTGTGGAGAACGAGAAACCGGTGAACCTGACAATGCGCCAACATCGGATCTTCGGCGAGGCTGCGATTCACCTCTTCGACATGACCCTTGATCGTGTCGAGGATGCGCGGATGACCTGCCAGCTCCTGATAGGACGCATAGCCGATATTGTTCCGCTCAGCCCAGTTACCGACAGCCGACATGTCGATGTTGATAAAGGCGGTGCATTCCTCTCGGTCATTGCCAAAGACAACCGCCTCTAGGATGTTGGGATAGAACTTGAGCTTGTTCTCAACATATTTCGGTGCGAAGAGCGCACCATCGGCCATCTTGCCGACATCCTTGGCGCGGTCGATGATTTTAAGATGACCCGTCGCCTCGTCGAAGAAGCCGGCATCACCCGTTGCGACCCAACCTTCCGGATCCTTGGTCGAGGCGGTGCTTTCGGGATTCTTGTAGTATTCTTCAAACGTCCCTGGGCTGCGATAGTAAACCTCACCGCTGTCTGCGATCCGAAGTTCGACTCCAGGTGCGGCCACGCCGACCGTATCGTTTCTGACTTCGCCATCCGGTTGAAGCGTTATGAACACGCTTGCCTCTGTCTGACCGTAAAGCTGTTTGAGGTTGATGCCGAGGGATCTGTAGAATTCGAAAATCTCGGGGCCGATCGCCTCGCCCGCTGTGTATCCTACCCGAACCCGTGAAAAGCCCAGTGTATCCTTGAGCGGCCCATAGACGCACCGCTGCCCGACACCGTACCAAAATTTATCCCAACTCCCCACTGGCTTCCCATCAAGGATATCAGGACCAACCTTGCGCGCGTGCTCCATGAAATGATCAAAGAGCTTCTTCTTGAAGGCGCTCGCATCCTCCATCCGGATCATCACATTGGTCAGCTGGGTTTCGAAAACGCGGGGCGGCGCGAAGTAATAGGTTGGTCCGATTTCACGCAGGTCCGTCTGCATGGTGTCCGCACTTTCGGGACAATTGACGCAGAACCCGCACCAATATGCCTGACCGATCGAAAAAATGAAGTCGCCCACCCACGCCATTGGCAGGTAAGCCAGCACCTCTTCGGTTTGGCGCAGATTGTCGAACTCGGACGACGATTTAGAGGCTTCGATGATGTTACGATTGCTGAGAACGACGCCCTTGGGTTTGCCGGTCGTACCGCTGGTGTAGAGCATGACACAGGTGCTGTTATAGGTCAGCTTGCTGCGACGCGCTTCAAGCTCGCTCGCGTATTTTTCACGCGCGGCGCGCCCTTCTTCCTGCATCTCGCTGAATTGGTGCAGCTTTCCGTGGTCATATTTCCGAAGCCCTCGCGGGTCGACGTAGATCATATGTTCGAATTCAGTCAGGCTATCCTGAATGTCGATAATCTTGTCGACCTGCTCTTGGTCCTCGACGATCGCGAAGCGCGCGCCGCAGTGATCCATGACATAGGCCATCTCCTCGGCGGCGCTGTCCTGATAGACAGGGACAGGAATTGCGCCCACAGATTGGGCCGCGACCATCGCCCAGTAGAAATAGGGCCTATTGCGACCCGCGATCGCGATGAAATCGCCCTCGTTCACACCCAGATCAAGCAGGCCAAGCGCGACCGCCTCGATCTCATCCGCCGCTTCCGCCCAAGTCCAGCACTGCCAGATACCGTATTCCTTTTCACGGTAAGCGTGGCGCGAGCCATAGTCCCGGACGTTCCGGTCAAGCAGGGCCGGAAAGGACGCAAGTCCTTCGGCCGCCTCCGACGCCTGTGCCAAATCTTTTCCTCCCTATGTCCGGGTTTGCCCGAACTTGTCCGCAGACGCGGTTTAATTCCCCTTTGAGGGTGCACGAACATTTCTCTTGGTCAACTCTTTCCGCAAGTTTGCTAAAATCTTACGAATTGTAACAGGACCGCTTTGACCTTTGGCAAGACGACCGGAGGGTGGTAGCCGTTTCGTCAGGGATCTGAAAATGACCGAAAAAGACACGTCACCTCCAGCCACTGACTCGATGACGATGGCGGGGCTGAATCTTATACAGCAGGCACTCACGATCTACGATCGGGACCTGCGACTGGCGGTTTGCAACGCGCGGTTTCAGGCGATGTTCGATCTGCCATCTCATCTGGTAACGGCCGGGGCCAATTTTGACGATACCATCCGATTTTTGGCACAGCGCGGAGATTATGGAGATGTGGGTGATCTGGAAGAGTTCGTCCGTGGGCGGGTCGAAATCGCCCGCGCTTTCGAGCCTCACTACATGGAGCGCACCCGCGCCAACGGGCGCACGATTTCGGTAGAGGGAACGCCCTTGCCCGAAGGAGGGTGGGTCACTGTCTATACCGATATCACGAGAACCAAGCGGCAAGAGGCGCTTCTCAAGTCGCGGTCCGACGAGCTTTCGGATCGGCTTTCAGGATATTCCGAAGAGCTCACCGCGACCAACCGAAAGCTTGAGGCCACCATTACCGCGCTCGAAGAAGCCAAGCGCCGGCTTATGGCTTCGGAGGCGCGCATGCGTCTCACCACGGAAATGATGCCAGCCCATATCGCCCATGTCGGGCCCGACGGTTTCTATACGTATTCAAATCGCCGCCTGAGTTCGATCATGCCCGGGAGCGAGGCTCTGATCGTGGGAAAGACCGTGAAAGAAGCACTTGGTGCCGATGATTTCGCCGTGATCGAAGACCAGCTGAACGCCGCATTTTCCGGCAAAGCGTCGGTGTTCGAATTCACTCATGCCACCAGTTCCCGCCGTATCAGAGCCGCATTTACACCAGACGAGCAAACCGGCGGCGTCTACATTCTTTCGATGGATATCACCGAGGAAGCTCAAACGCGGGCCGCGCTTCAACAGACCCGACGACGCGAGGTCGCCGCACAAATGACATCCGGTCTTGCTCATGACTTTTCGAACTTACTGACAATCATTCTTGGTATGCAGTCAAAGCTGCGACGTATGGATCTGTCGACCGATGCCAAGGAGCTTGTCGCGGCGACCGTGGCCGCGGCGCAACGTGGCGGAGGTCTGCTCAACCAAATTGCCGACATGACCGGTGAGCGCGCACATTCGCCGATTCCGGTGGACATGGGTGTGTTTCTCAGTGACCTTGAGCCCTTAGCCCGATCCATTCTGCCGCAGGGCGTGTCGTTCCACGTCAAGAACACACTTTCGCGAGGGCAATTCCTCATGGATCCGGGAATGTTGCAGGATTCATTGCTCAACCTCGTGCTGAACGCTCGCGACGCCTGCGCCCCTGTGGGCCATATTTCAGTGAGCGCGCGGGAGATTCAGGATACCTGGGTGGAATTGGCGGTTCACGACAGCGGCGGAGGTTTTTCCGAGACAGCCCTGAACCGCGCGTTTGAGCCCTTTTATACCACCAAGGGCGACGACGGATCGGGGCTCGGGCTGGTCATGGTTTATGACATGACCGTGGTGGCCGGCGGACGTGTCCAGCTTGGCAATGTCGCGGGTGGTGCCTGTGTGACCCTGCGCCTGCCGTTACGGCGCGTCACAACCAAAGAAGAGCCCAGCCTGATCCTGCTGCTTGAAGACAATGCCGAAATTCGGATCGCGCTTCGTGATATGCTTCGTGATGAGGGGCACGCGGTTATCGAAGCTTCATCCGTCGCGGAAGCCCGTGCGTTGCAGGCGGAATTACCGCAGATATCCGCACTTGTTTCAGATATCGTTCTTGAAGGTGAAGAGACCGGTCTTGATCTTGTTCGGGGTATGGGAGATAGCGGATGCCCTGTTGTCATGATGACATCTCTGCCAAATGATGATCCCCGCCATGTCGCGGCCCGCAAGATCGCCCCTGTTCTTCGGAAACCAGTCACGGTCGAACAGTTGCGCGCCCTGTTGGGTCGAAAGGATGATGGACAATGACGGCGCCGCTTATTGCCATACTCGATGACGAGCCCGCCATTCGGACCATTCTCGTGGATACGTTGGAAGAGGCCGGGTATCGAACGGTTTCCTTCGGTCGTGCGACCGAGTTCGAAGCATCGCTCAATCGCGTTACGCCGGATGTCTGCCTTGTCGACCTGTCGTTGCCTGACCGGGACGGGCTTTCGCTCGTACATCGGCTCGCGCTTGAAAAGGGGGCGGTGGTGATCATCATTTCGGGGCGCGCTCAGGTGCGGGACAGGGTAACCGGACTCGAGCTTGGGGCAGATGATTATATCATCAAGCCATTTGACCCGGTCGAAGTTGTTGCGCGGATTCGCGCACGCCTTCGCCGTGACGCGCCTGCCACGTCGGGGCGAAATGTTGCAACCTTTCTAAACTGGACGGCGCGCTTTGATCGCTTCGTTCTTGAGCGGGACGACGGCTTGGAAACATCTATTTCCCACGCCGAAGGAGAAGTCTTGCGGCTTTTCCTTGAGCGCCCAAAGCGGCTTGTTACGCGGACCGCGATGCTGGATGAATTGGGTGGTGGTGCTGGTGAAAGCTTTGACAGGGCAATGGATGTGCGGATTTCGCGACTGCGCACGAAGCTTGGTGAAGACCCGAAAAATCCAAAGCTGATCAAGACGATCTATGGCGCGGGATACATATTCCTGGCCGACGTGGCATGGTCGTGATGCTTTAGCCGGCGCTCTTACGTTCAAGATGCGCGCGCATCATCTCGGCCTCTTGCCGGGCTTCGCGCAGGCCCTCCATCGTTGCCGAGAGTTCGGCCTCAGTCTGGGAGAGCTGGTTGGTCAGTTCGGCTTCGCGCTGTTGCAGATACGTGATCGCCTGATCTCGGGTCTCTTCTGCTTCGTGAAGCTCCTGTGCCATCCTATCAAGCTCACCCATTTCGGACTGATTTACGCGAATGAACCGATGCACAAGCCAGTTTGCAAACCATCCAAGACAGAACGCCACAAACAGAATGATCGCTGTGGCGATGATAAATTCAGTTCTGTTCATCTTGGCTGTCGTCCTGATCGGTCTCTTGTGATGTTTCTTCTTCGCTGTCTTGCTCGAGGCTTTCAAGCCCCGTTTCTGTGTCTTCTTCGGGTTCGGGCCTAATCAGCTTGAACTCGATACGCCGGTTTGCCTCGCGGCCTTCCTCGGTATCGTTGTCGGCGATTGGGTCGCTTTCACCATATCCTTCGGCGGTGAAGGTCGAGGTGATGACGCGGCGCGCGCGCAAAGCCTCAAGAACAGCGAGGGCACGGTTCTTGCTCAGTTGCTGATTCATCGACTCACGTCCTTGGCTGTCCGTGTGGCCACCGATCTCAATCTCGATCTCACCGCATTGCTTAAGAACTTCGGCGATATCATCCATGATGTCGGCACCGCTGGCGTCGATGGTATCAGAGCCGGGCTCGAAGTTGATCTTGCGCTCGGACACGATGAGTTGAATCCGCGACACGCACTCCTCCGGCGTGGGAAGAGCCGCGATTGGATCAAGGCTTTCTTTGTATGTCACGTTGATCTCGTACTGGGCACTTTCGCTGAGAGCTTCGGAAAAGAATCCAGAGATATCGGCACTGGCGGTCTTCTTGCCGGTATCGCCACTTACGTTGATCGTATCAGGCGTGACGGTGACGGCGCCATTCGTGAGATAGGATAATGCTTCGAGCCCAGCCAGCACGCGAACCGGCCAGTCCTCGGGCAAACCTTCGACCACGCGCGCCCTTGTATACACGCCATCGGACGAGAAGCGCGCACGCGCGAAACTATCCGCTGTCTGCCTGAGCTTGTCACTTCCGACCCGTCCGCGCATTTGAACCAGACCTTCGGGAGAAAGCGTGGCCACGAATTCCGGCACGACCGGCTCTGCATCCGAAGCTGGAGGCGGTAAGACAGCGTGCAGGGCGAACACATCCGGCAGGTCCGATTGAAGCCCACCGACGATATCGTCGAATTTGGACTGATCCGTTCCCTGAATCGCAAGCAACGAGATATCGGCGTCTGAGAATGTCACCGACCCACCACCCAGTTCTCCGATTGCCTTGATCGCGAGTTCGGCCGCACGCCCCCACTGCGGTGTCGGGACGCCAAGCCCGATCGTGCAATCAATGCTCCCATCAAGGCCTGCGGCCCGAGCAGCCGCAATGATTTGCTTTCGGGCCTCTTCGGTATCCGCCGAGCAGGCATCGAATCTTGCGACACCCTCTTCGATGAGGAATCGCAAGTTGAATGGTGTGATGACAGGGCGTGGCGCGGAAATGTCGGTTATCACCTCGACTTCGGGTGGAACACGGCGCGACAACGCAGCCTCGAGTTCGCGTCTGGCTTCGGGCGAGTCGGTCATTGCTTTGACCGACACGAGGCCGGCCTCTATCGAGATTTTGGCCCTCGGCAGCTTGTCAAGCTTGGACGCAGCATAGCGCACCGCTTCGGTCCAGCCGGGTGGGACCGGGTAATCGGCACGGTCTATGAAATCGGTAACCTCGGCACCATCGGCAACGTCGTTGACGGTTTCGAACAGGGACTCGCTGTTGGCATTGGTCGGGATGAGACCAATAAGCGAAATACCTGCATCATTGCGCAGTATTTCAAGCGAAAATCTTGGAGGCGCGATTTCGGCGGCGTCCTCGACAAGCATCTGATCTATGATACGCGTAGCATCCACGATCCCACCGGCAATCGAAACCGCCTTGAAGCGGCTGGCTTCTGTGGGGGCGGTTCCGGCAAGAAACACCTGAAGCCCGTCGGCATCCACCTCGGTCCAGCCCATGTCTGCGAGTTCGAGCGCGCGGCGCACCTCGGTCTTGGAGCCATCCTCAATAAACTGGGCCGAGAACCCTGCGGCGATGACCGCCAGCACTCCGGCAGCCAAAAAAGTTCCGATCAATGCAAAGATGGAAGACAGTCGCATGCTTCAGGGCCACCAGAGGTTCAAAGGGGCCTCGCCCCGCGGAGCGCCGGAATGGCGCGCTATCCGCACATATTTATGCTGATGATTCCATGAATTCAATCAGATGAGGATGGCGACGGCGAAAAACGGCAAAGGCAACAAACCGGCATTGCGATTGGAGCGGAAAAGCCTCAGCAAGGATGAGCTGTCTTGAGGGTCAAACTGCCTTGTCTGCCAGTAGAGATGTTGCCCGAGCGCCCATGGACCAAGCAAAGCAACAAGGCGCGCCCAAAGGTCGCCACCGACCGTTGCGAGGATCACCGCGAATGTCATCAGCAAGACGGTCGCAACAAGAAATCGCCCAAGCCACGAAGGGGTGTTGTCTCCAAACAACCGCGCGGTTGATTTGACACCAATGAGGGCGTCATCCTCGGCGTCCTGATGGGCATAGATGGTGTCATAGAAAAGTGTCCACGCGATGCCGGCGAGGTAAAGGATGATCGCCGGCAATTCCAGCGCGCCGGTATGTGCCGCCCAGAGCAGCAGAGCGCCCCAGTTGAACGCGATTCCAAGAAAAACCTGTGGCCACCACGTGAACCTTTTCGCAAATGGATAGATCGCGACCGGCCCGAGCGAAACAATTCCGAGGATGATCGCAGGTAGATTGAATGTCAGAAGAAGCCCAAATGCGATCAGCGCCTGAAGTGCCAGCCAGACAAGAGCGCCGCGCACGCTGACTTGTCCGGACGGTATGGGCCGCGACGCGGTGCGCGCGACCGAGCCGTCGATATGCCGGTCGGTGATGTCATTCCAGGTACACCCCGCGCCCCGCATCAGAAACGCGCCCGCCGCACTTGCAAAAAAGAGCCAAAGATCATGCCATCCCGCGTTACCAGTATGGAGCATCGCAAGCAGAAGCCCCCACCAGCACGGCAAGAGAAGAAGCCATGTGCCAATCGGGCGGTCAGCCCGGCTCAACCGTAGATAGCCGCTCGCCCAAACCGGGGCATAGCGATCCACCCAGTTTTCCGGAGGTGCATCCGCAACATGGGTCATGGGCTCTGGCGTCTTTTGGGTGCCGGTCATATGTTGCCTTCATGTCGGCTACTAATATCAGACTTTATGTAGATCACACGCTGGGGGCGGGGCAATCGGTTCTTCTTGGCCGTGACCAAGCGAATTATCTGTTCAATGTGATGCGGCTCAAGCCCGGGGACAGTATTGCGCTGTTCAATGGCCGCGACGGAGAGTGGTGCGCCACTGTCGCGGAGGCAGGCAAACGGCGGGGCACGCTGGAAGTGCAGGAGCAGACAGCGCCCCTCAGGCTGCCACCTGATCTGTGGCTCATGTTTGCACCGATCAAGAAAGCGCGCACTGATTTCATCGTTGAAAAGGCCGCTGAAATGGGTGCTGCGCGCATCTTGCCCATTCAATCCGAATTCACCAATTCCGAGCGCATCCGGCAAGACCGGCTTCAGGCCCATGCGATCGAAGCCGCCGAGCAATGCGGCGGAACATATGTTCCCGAGGTGGCACCGCTTGCGCGGCTGGATACTTTACTGACGGAGTGGCCCGAGGAACGGCAGCTCATGTTTTGCGATGAAGGGCTGGCGGGTGATAAAGGGCCGCTGCCAGATAAGTCGAGCGGGCAACCCTGGGGCATCCTGATAGGGCCAGAAGGCGGCTTTTCGGAACGTGAACGCAAACGTCTGCGGGATTTGCCATTCACCCATGCCGTCAGCTTGGGTCCGCGCATCCTGCGCGCCGATACGGCGGCGGTGGCCGCAATGACACTTTGGCAAGCCAAGCTCGGTGATTGGAGCCAGTCATGATCCGGCAGGACGCGATCGAGGCGCTTCTCAAGTGGCGGGACATATTGGTTGGCGGGGCGATCATTGTGCTTGGTCTTTGGTCGATCATGGTCAGTTTCGGTGTTCTCATGTGGCTGGGCTGGCTTGCGGTTGCGGCGGGGGTCTTGTTTCTCTGGACAGGGTGGCAGCGTCTTCGCTTTAGCGCGATGCGGGACGGTCCGGGGGTCGTGACTGTCACCGAGGGGCAGATCAGCTATTTCGGCCCCCTTACAGGCGGCGCGATCGCAAGATCGAACCTCAATTCTCTTGACTATGACCCGAGCGGAAAGCCCGCGCATTGGGTTCTTGGTCACAGCGGGGGGCCCGACCTTCATATCCCCGTCACGGCCTCGGGCGCGGATGCGCTGTTCGACTATTTTTCGAGCCTTCCAGGCATTCGGATCGAACGCCTACTCCGTGCCGCCAACGGGCATGATACGCTGCGCACGCGCCTTTGGCAGCGCGAGGAAAAGCCACTGCCCGATGCAGTCACACACCAATAGGAGGCAAATGGCCCGCGCCATCGCGCCTTGACACCCATGCGGTTCCTCGCCACGACTTCCCAAACTTTCCTGCGGAGACAGCCATGTCCATTCCCCAGTCCGGCGGCGGACCTATCGAACATCATAGCCAACTGGCCGGGTACCTTGAGAGTGGCTGCAAGCCGCAAGAAGATTGGCGCATTGGCACTGAGCACGAAAAATTCGGATATTGCCGTGACACGCTCGCGCCGATCCCCTTTGAAGGTGAACGCAGTATTCTGGCCGTTCTCGAAGGGCTTCGGGATGGCCACGGCTGGGCACCTATAGAGGAAGCCGGCAAACTCATCGGGTTGGAGAAAGACGGCGCCAACGTAAGCCTTGAGCCGGGTGGGCAGCTTGAACTGTCGGGCGCGCCTCTCGAGACCATTCACGAGACATGCGACGAAGTGAACGCCCACTTGCGTGACGTGAAGGATATCGCAGACAAGGTCGGCGTGGGATTTATCGGGCTTGGTGCGGCACCGCAGTGGACTCATGACCAGATGCCCATGATGCCCAAAGGCCGTTACAAGCTGATGGATGCCTACATGCAGAAAGTCGGCACCATGGGTCAAGCCATGATGCGGCGCACCTGCACGGTGCAGGTCAATCTGGACTTTTCCTCAGAGACCGACATGGTGAAAAAGCTGCGCGTTGCGTTGGCGCTTCAACCTGTTGCGACCGCGCTGTTTGCCAACTCTCCCTTCTTTGAAGGACAACCAAACGGACACAAAAGCTGGCGCAGCCGGGTCTGGCGCGATCTGGATGCCGATCGCACCGGAATGCTTCCTTTTGTGTTTGAGGACGGGTTCGGCTTTGAAGCCTATGCGGAGTATGCGCTCGATGTGCCCATGTATTTCGTCTATCGTGACGGCGAGTACATT
Organism: Roseovarius sp. E0-M6; assembly: GCF_037083845.1. Taxonomy (NCBI): domain Bacteria; kingdom Pseudomonadati; phylum Pseudomonadota; class Alphaproteobacteria; order Rhodobacterales; family Roseobacteraceae; genus Roseovarius; species Roseovarius sp. E0-M6. The sequence goes on from NZ_JBAPLA010000002.1 coordinate 215,445, forward strand.
GATGCACTCGGCATGTCGTTCCGTGACTTTCTGAAAGGTGAACTTCCGGCACTGCCGGGAGAGAAGCCGACGCTGAGCGACTGGGCCGACCACCTTACGACAATCTTCCCCGAGGCGCGGATCAAGAAGTTCATGGAGATGCGCGGTGCCGATGGCGGCCCGTGGCGCAGGCTATGCGCGCTGCCCGCTTTCTGGGTCGGGATCATGTATGATCAAAGCAGCCTTGATGCGGCGTGGGATCTTGTCAAAGGTTGGGACGCGTCCACCCGCGAGGCTATGCGTATTGCCGCAAGCGAAAGCGCCTTGGATGCGCGTGTTGATCACATACACATGCACAATCTGGCGCGCGAAGTTCTGGACATATCCGAGGCCGGTTTGCGCGCACGCGCGCGAAGTGGTGCAGGCGGACTTGTCCCTGACGAGACGCATTTTCTCAACGCACTGCGCGAAAGCGTGGATAGCGGCAAGGTGCCCGCAGACGAACTTCTTGACCGGTATCACGGTGAATGGAACGGTGATCTGGATCGGATTTACCCAGAGTATTCCTATTGATTTTCCGTAGATAACGAAAATGGCCCCGGCGTTTCCACCGGGGCCACTCACTTCACTGTCCAAAGTGATCAGTCGTCGTCTTTTTGCTTTTTCTCCGGCTCGATTTCTTCGCCGGTTTCCTGATCGACGACTTTCATCGACAAACGCACTTTGCCGCGATCGTCAAAGCCCAGAAGCTTGACCTTCACGTCTTGACCTTCCTTCAACACATCGCTGGGATGGTTTAAGCGGCGGTTCTCGATCTGGCTGACATGGACCAAGCCGTCGCGCTTACCGAAGAAGTTAACGAAGGCGCCGAAATCAACAATCTTGACGACTGTGCCGTCATAGATCTGACCTTCTTCGGGCTCAGCCACGATCGAGTGGATCATGTCGTAGGCTTTTTTGATCGAGTCACCGTTGGGCGATGCAATCTTGATAACGCCTTCATCGTTAATATCGACCTTGGCCCCAGACACCTCGACGATCTCGCGGATGACCTTGCCGCCCGACCCGATCACTTCGCGGATTTTGTCGGTCGGGATGTTCATCGTCTCGATGCGCGGCGCGTGAACAGAGAAGTCTCCGGCGCTGCTCAGGGCTTTGTTCATTTCGCCCAAAATGTGCATCCGCCCATCTTTGGCTTGGGCAAGTGCCTGCTTCATGATCTCGGGCGTGATACCCGCGACCTTGATGTCCATCTGAAGCGAGGTGATCCCAGACTCGGTGCCTGCGACCTTGAAGTCCATGTCGCCAAGGTGATCCTCGTCACCCAGGATATCGGTGAGAATGGCGAAATCGCCGTCATCTTCGAGGATGAGCCCCATGGCGACACCGGCCACCGGCGCCTTGAGCGGAACACCTGCGTCCATCATCGACAACGAGCCGCCGCAGACTGACGCCATCGAAGACGAGCCGTTGGATTCGGTGATCTCCGAAACGAGACGGATCGTGTAGGGAAAGTCTGTCGCGGCCGGCAAAACGGCCTGAAGCGCGCGCCATGCAAGTTTACCATGACCGATTTCACGGCGACCCGGAGGACCAACGCGACCCGCTTCACCGACCGAGTAGGGCGGGAAGTTGTAGTGCAACAGGAAGTTTGACCGGAACGTGCCGTGCAGCGCATCGATGAACTGCTCATCGTCGCCCGTGCCCAGCGTGGTCACGACGAGGCCCTGCGTTTCACCGCGCGTGAAGAGCGCCGAGCCGTGTGTGCGGGGCAGGAAGCCGGTTTCGCAGACGATCGGGCGCACCGTTGTCGTATCACGACCGTCAATGCGTTTTCCGCCTTTCACGACATCTCCGCGCAGGATGCTCGCTTCGAGCTTCTTGAGAGCGGCGCCAAGATTGGGGTCTTCGAGTTGCTCTTCGGTCAATGCGCCCTTGATGTTTTGACGGGCAGCGGAAACCGCAGCTGTGCGCTCTTGCTTGTCGGTGATGGCAAATGCCGCACGCATCTCTTTTTCACCCGCGGCTTTGACCGCGTCATAAAGCGCGGAGTAATCCGGCGGCTGAAAGTCGAACGGTTCTTTGGCGGCGTCTTCTGCCAGATCAATGATCAAGTCTACAACAGGCTTGATCTGATCATGCGCGAAAGTTACGGCGCCGAGCATTTCTTCTTCGGAGAGTTCGTATGCCTCGGACTCAACCATCATTACGGCGTCTTTGGTGCCAGCAACGATAAGATCAAGGCGCTGATCGGGATTCATGCGCAGTTCATGCATGTCATCCACGGTCGGGTTCAGGACGTATTCGCCGCCCTCATATCCCACACGGCAGCCAGCAATCGGGCCCATGAAGGGCGCGCCTGAGATCGTCAGGGCAGCACTTGCTGCGATCATCGCAACGATATCGGGATCGTTGACGAGGTCATGGCTCAGCACAGTGCACATGACGAGCACTTCGTGCTTGAACCCGTCCACGAAAAGCGGCCGGATTGGACGGTCGATCAGACGTGCTGTCAGCGTCTCTTTTTCGGTTGGGCGCGCCTCGCGCTTGAAGAAGCCTCCGGGCACCTTGCCCGCAGCGTAGTATTTTTCCTGGTAATGAACCGTCAGCGGGAAAAAGTCCTGACCCGGCTTCGGTTCCTTTGCGAAGGTGACGTTTGCCATCACCGTCGTTTCACCCAATGTGGCGATGACCGAGCCATCCGCCTGACGGGCAACCTTGCCCGTTTCCAGTGTCAGCGTTTCCTCGCCCCACTGGATCGATTTTTTAACTTCGTTGAACATCTATCGTTTCCTGTCTGGAGGCGCTCCGGGCCCCTGCCCGGTCCTCCGTTTCAATGGCGGCCCCATTGCCGCCGACCCCAATCGTGTCTCATGCGCCCGGGATCGAAGGCGTCACGTCTCAGATGCGCGGGCCATACATGAGTTTCGGTGATTTGGAAAGCGGGGAGTGCTAGACTCGCCCAAGGTCCTGCCGCCTTACAGCCAGAAGCGTGCCGAAACCTGACAGCGCGATAAGGACCAGCCCCAAGAGCGAGACGGCGTCAGGAAGCTCATCGAAGACAAGCACGCCCAATATCGTGGCCGCGAAGAGCTGATTGTAGATGAACGGTGCGATGATCGTCGCGCTTGCCATACGACTGGCCCGGACCAGAAGGTAGTTTCCCATTGCCGAGGCCACGGCGCTTGTCAAAATCAGGAGATAGGCAGTGCGCGAAGGCTCCGGCCACGGAGATGTGGCGCCAATAGGGGCAAGCAGGATCGCCCCGACCACCAACTGCGATAACAGAAGAAATCGGGGGCGCAAGTCGCCCGAGATCGCGCGCGTCATCGTCAGGTACGCACCGTAGAAGCACCCTGCCAACAACGCGAAACCGATACCGGGCGTGGCGCCAAAGCCGGGCTTGACCACAAGCATCACGCCCAAAAATCCAATCAAAAGGAGGATCGTGCGTAACTTTGTGATGGGCTCTTTTAGAAATACGACCGCAAGAATATAAGAGACCATCGGCCCGATGAAAAATGCCCCGAAAACATTGGCAATTGGTTCACTGCGCAACGCTGTCAGAATCGAGCAGATACCCCCGGCTATGAATACCGCGCGCATCACGACCTTGGGGTTCAGAAAATTCCGGATTTCTCCAATATGTATGCCGCTCAGCGGGAGAATGATCAGAGCGCCAAGTGCGAAACGTGCCCAAGCGACGAAAACCGGACTGACGCCGCCTTGGGTGAGAAGCTTACCGGCCGTGTCACCGACGACAACCAGACTTGTCGCGACCAATACGAGGCCCGCGACAGTGAGGAGAGTGGTGGTTTGCATTTTCTGCGGCCTTGACCTGAAACGTCCGTGGCAGGTTTGCCGGAGACGGAAAGGCAATTGAAGCCCTATCAGACGAAAAACGCCTGCCTCGGTTAAGAGGCAGGCGCATGACCCGGTTGGATCGAAATCTTAGCGGCGGATGCCGAGACGCTTGATCAGGTCGCGATAACGGCCTTCGTCCTTGTTCTTGAGATAGTCCAGCAGCTTCCGACGCTGTGCGACCATCTTCAAAAGACCACGGCGGCCGTGATTGTCTTTCTTGTGGGTTTTGAAGTGCTCGGTCAGCGTGGTTATCCGCGTAGTAAGAATTGCGACCTGAACCTCGGGCGAACCAGTGTCGCCGTCTTTGGTCGCAAAGTCTTTCATGACGCGTGCTTTTTCTTCTGCAGTGATCGACATCGGGGTCTCCTTTCAGAGCTGAAGGTGAAGGGCGCAAGCCGGGATGTCGTCCAGCAAGGTCCAATGGAGAATCCAGCCTGACCAGCAGGCGGAATGCGAGCGTATAGGACGCCTGCGTGAAAAAGAAAAGAGGGAATTCAGACGCCCGTGGCCGCTTGGAGTGTGCTTTGGCCGACAAGGTTTATGTGAGAGACGTGCAGCGCAAGCCCTGAATGAATCACCGCAATACGTTCATCATTGAGGCTTATGTATTGCTTGGTCGGATCCTGTTCGTCCGGCTCTACCGCGACTTCGGGATCAGCATCCATCAGATCATCGTAAACGATCATGAGTGTGTCGTGATCATGCGAGAAATCAATAATCTCGGCCTGATGATCCGAGGTCAGCCACTCCCCCAGAGCGACCCGATCGGTGCCGTCACCGGTGGTGACAATGTCGTCCTGTCCGGCGAAAATCAGGTCATCACCGCCGCCACCATTCAGAAAGTCGCGGCCTGCTATCCCTTCCTGATCATCGTGACCGGTGATGGTGTCATTTCCCCAGCCGCCAAAAAGCGAATCCTCGCCCAAGCCGCCGGAGAGCGCGTCATCGCCCAAGCCACCATGCAGAACATCGTCTCCCGCGTTGCCAGAAAGGGTGTCGTCGCCAGCGCCGCCGATGAGTGTATCGTCGCCATCTCCTCCGACAAGAGTGTCGGCGCCGCCATACCCCATCAAATCGTCGTCACCGTCGCCCCCATCCGCGCTATCATCTCCTTCGCCTCCGTGAAGGGTGTCATCACCGGGGCCGCCTTCAAGCGTGTCATCGCCAGCTTCGCCCCAAAGCCCATCATTTGCAGCATCTCCGGCAAGTGTGTCGTCGCTGCCATAGCCATTGATCAGATCGCGTTGTGGGCTTCCTTCTTCGGAGTCTGGCTGTTCGGACCCTGCGATAATCCGTTCCGCGTCATCGGGCGTGACAGCTTCGTTTTTCGGGACTTCAGGCGCCGTGGTATCGTCGGTATCAAGGGGCTCTTCATCTTCGGCGTCACCGCGCTCTTGCGTCTCGTAGGGCTCATCCGGCGTGTCGGCAGTGGCGAAAGACGTTATGGATTGATCATCTTTCTCAGCGCCTTCGCCATTGGCATCCGGTTTCGCCTCGGCCTCAGGACTAGGGACGGTTTCTTCCTCGTCTTCGCTATCCGAAGACATCCCGAACATTGCGGTCGCACCAACCGCCATCGCACCCAAAAGACCCGCAAGCAGGAACATCTTGTCACCATCCACAATACCCCTCGGGCATTCGGCCACAGTCTTTCAAACCGTTCAATTCAGAACTGGAAGGCTGGTTAACGGATACTAGTCCGCGAGGCTGGCGAGATCCGTGGTCAACCATGGCCGAGGCGCTTCGGAGTAACCGATATAGAGCGGATGCTTGGGATGGCCCGCCTTGGTCAAACCAAGGTGAAAAACTGGCTGACCCGTATCACGCAGAAGTCTCGCAACCTCGGCCCCGCGATTTCGGTGAGCGCCGTGGCTTCCCCAAGCCGCGATGACCTGATCGGCCCAAGGCATGCTTTCGAGGATCGCCGCATCGTTTTCAGGCCCGACCGGGTCGAGTGCGGCACGCATTGCCTTTGGGTCGGTGTCGCGCCATGCAAAGATATTGGTGACCCGAAAGGCCCCGAAGCCAAGAGCGCGCGCGCGGCGTTCGCAGCGCTCTACGGTCGGATCATTCTGAATCTCGGTTGCCGTGGACGGGTTAAGCATGATGAACAGCACGCGCTTTGCAGTCGTATCCCAGACGCGTGTCAACAGATAGCGGTACTGCTCACAGTCCGAGTAAACGGCAGTGGACTGGGCGTCGCCTTTGAGATGGGTACGCGTGATCATCGCCGTTATGTGCCCCGCTCCTGTAGCCGTTGCAAGAGGAGGAAACGACTCAGGAGCTTGAACTGTCGACAAAGACCCGGGAGGGATGCACCTCGCCTGCCTTGTAAACTCCGACCGCTACCGCGCGGCCATCGAACGAGGCCCAGCATTCCTCACCATACTCAGTGTCGCCGGCGGCGAAAACCATACCGGGGTTGCCATTGCGCATTCGTGCCGCACCCTCCGGGGTTGCGCGAAGCTCGGGCAAATCGGAAAGCCCAACTTCCAATGGCAGAATATGCGCATCCAAGTCAGGATCATGTGCCAGACGTTCGATTTCTTCAGTTGAGATGCCCTGCTCCGCTTCGAAAGGGCCTGACCATACACGACGCAGCCACGCCACATGCCCGTAACATCCGAGTGCCTCACCCAAGTCGCGCGCGATCGCGCGCACATAGCCACCCTTGCCGCAGACCATTTCCAATTCGACCCGATCCGCGTCGAGCCGATCGATCAGTGTCAGTTCCTCGACCCATAGCGGTCGTGCCTCGATCTCGACATCCTCGCCGTCGCGGGCGAGCTTGTAGGCGCGCTGACCATCTATCTTGACGGCGGAGAATTTGGGCGGAATCTGCATGGTCTCGCCCACGAAGTTCCCCAGCTTAGCTTTGATCTCGGCGTCCGTCGGGCGCAGGTCGCTCGAGGCTGTCACCTCTCCTTCGGCGTCATCGGTATTGGTTGCCTGCCCCAACCGCACGACAAAGCGATACGCTTTGAGCGCATCTGTCACGAAAGGCACCGTCTTGGTGGCTTCGCCAAGCGCGACGGCCAAGACGCCGGTTGCCTCGGGATCGAGCGTTCCAGCATGCCCTGCCTTCTTGGCCTGCAATGCCCAGCGGACCTTGTTCACCACGGCTGTGGACGTAATTCCGGCCGGCTTGTCCACCACCAGCCAGCCAGAAATGTCCCGTCCCTTACGTCTGCGTGCCACTCGAACTATCCTCGTGCTTCCCGGAAAGGCGCGACCTAGCCCAGCCCTGCGGGCCTGTCAATTCAAGCGCGCTCAAGCTTCGACCGAACCCATTCAGCAGGCACAGATATCAATCTCTGCCGCACGCTCAGCAAGCCCACCGCCTGACACGCGATTAGCGCGCCCCAAGCCGTAAGAACATTCGCAAAAACAGTTGAGAATAGCACTCCTGAATAACCAACCACCCAGACGGCGATCCATGTCAGCGGGACGTAAATCACGAAAATACGTGTCGCGCTCAGTGTCATGGACCAAAGCGCGCGATCGCGGGCATTCATGGCGGCGTTTGCGGTGATCAATATGCCGTATCCGAAGAAACCCCAGCTCACATATCTCAGGTAGGAGGCGGTGTAACTCGCTGCGCCATCGCCGCCGGTCATGAGATCGGCGACGGGATCGGCAAGCACCAGAAGTGTCGCCGCCACGGTCAGCCCGTAGACAAGGCAGGTCAGGAAACAGAGCCGCACAGCATTCCTTGCGCGCTCGGTCTTGTCCGCTCCCCATGCCTGTCCAACGACCGGCCCGATGCCTGAAGATAACGCCAGCATCGGCACAATCAGGAAGGCCTGAACACGTCCTGCCGCACCAAAGCCCGCAACCGCTGAGTCGTCGATCGTGGCAACTGCGGCCGTTACAATTGCCATCCCCGCCGGGTTGATGGCATTCGACAAGGCGGCGGGGGCGCCGACGCGCCCGATAGCGCGGAACGAAATCCAAATGTTGCGCAAGGGCGCGCAATCAAATCGTAGCGCACGGACCTTTGCCGCGAAGAGGCACACGCCGGTGAAAGCGAGTGCGCGGGCGATCAACGTCGCGAGACCAGCCCCCGCTGTGCCTTGCTCGGGGATGGGACCAAGCCCGAATATCATCAGCGGGTCGAGTGCGATATTGGCTGCTGCCTGAAACACCATCACGATCGCCGCGACCTCGCTTTTCCCGGCTGCCCGGAAGGCCGAATTCAGGGACATGCCCATCACGAGCAGAGGAAAACTCAGACACCAATAGGGCACGTAACCCAAGGCCGCCTCCAGCACCTCGTTCCGAGCTCCCATGAGCGAGAACAACTCACGAGCACCGCTGTAAAAAACGATGGCAACGGCGCAAGACAGGCCCGCCCCCAAAAGGATGGCATGAAGTGTCATGCGGACCTGTGCATCGCTTTGCGCGCCACTGCCGATAGCGCGAGAAAGAACGGCGCTTGTCCCGGCCGAGAGACCGATGGACAGTGAGGTGAGTGCCGTGATTACCGGAAAAATGAAACCTATGGCGGCCAAGGAGGCTTCGCCGTGACGCGCAAGAAAAAACGCGTCGGCCAAACCGACAGACAGAATACCCAATATGCCAACGGTCATCGGGGCGCTTACACGTGTAAGCGCCCGCCCGACAGAACCGCGATTGAGGTCCTGATCCGTAATCATTTTGAACGGTGGCGTGTCATCGAAACGCTAACTAGCAGGGAGGCGGAAAAGGTCCACGTCAGACGGCGCCTATTGCCGCTATTCCACAACGCCCACTATGGGGCCCATCGGAAAACCGCGATCATGTCGGTTCATTTGCGGCGCATATAGGCGCGACACCTTACCATCGAAATAAAGTGCATTTGGGAGTTTGAGCACATCGCGGAAAAGCGTTCCGAATGTGTGGAAATTGATCCGGTCTTCGGAAATCGCAAAAACCACGGTTTGACCGTCACGGGATGTGCCGACCCCGTTGCGGATGTGAATGCTATCGCTGTCTTCAAGAAACCTTGGATGCAACTTTCCGTCGATCACCAACATGGGGCCCGATTGAGTGGCAAAGCGACAATTCGGTTGCTCCTCGACGAAGCGCAGACTCTCGATGACATCCGCGCGGCCGCTGCGCACGCAAAAGACGCCATTGGGAAGCAGGCCGAAATTCCCTGGGCCATCGGAGGTTACGATGCGGGCGGTCTCCACGCCTTCTTCGATAAAGAGCCCGACCGGCGAAAGATCATTGTGATACATTCCCGCGTTCATAGCGAAGGTGAGGGTTTTTCCCTCGGACTCCAAATGTTGGGCAACGCGCGGAAAGCTTCCCAAAACCTCACCGTTGTAACTGTGGAAAAGGCGGACATGCTCTTTGATCACGTCGACTTTGCAGATGGTGAACGCTGCACCGCGATGCGTGACACGTTCACACTCTACTGCACCGGCCACCTGTGGCGACAAAATCAGGCCCAAAAGGCCCGCGAGGCTAGTCCTCCACGTCACGGCGAACGTCGTCTTGCTCGAACAAACGGCGCGTCTCGTCCATCCGGTCGAAGGTTCTATCTAGCCTGAAGCGAAGTTCTGGCGCGTATTTCAGCGAAAGCTTTCGACCGATGATTCGGCGCAACTCGCCCTGATTGCGGGCAAGCAGGCCCACGATCTCATCCTGCCCCTCTCCGCCAAGCGGTAACACATATGCTGTGGCCACCTTGAGATCTGGTGATGTTCTGACTTCACCAACCGTTACCGAAAAACGATTCAGGTCCGGGTCGTGAATATCGCCCCGCATGAGCACATCCGAGAGAGTCCGCCGGATAAGTTCTCCGACGCGAAGTTGTCTTTGCGAAGGGCCGGGCCCGTCATGAAACTTGTTCTTTGCCATTCGCCCCATCTAAGCCTTCTCACGCCCTTTGCCAAGCCGGCGGCATGGCGCTAAGGAAGGGCGGAAAGAAGGGGAGTCCAGAAATGACAGAATTGCCGGGCATTGTGATTACTGGCGCGTCGGGGCGTATGGGCCAGATGCTGATCCGGACCATCACCGAAAGTGGCAAAGCCCGCGTATCAGGCGCCATCGAACGTGTTGGGCACGCTTGGATCGGTCATGATCTTGGGGAAGCTATGGGCGGCGCCAAGCTCGGGGTTATTGTTTCGGATGATCCGCTTGAACCCATCGCGCAGGCTCAGGCCGTGATCGATTTCACTTCGCCTGCTGCCTCGGTCGACTATGCCGCGCTCGCGGCGCAGGCCCGTACTGTTCATGTGATTGGAACAACTGGTCTGACCGAAGACGACACGGCCAAGATTGACGCCGCCGCGCGCCACGCAACTATCATTCGTGCCGGCAACATGAGCCTTGGCGTCAATCTCCTCGTTCAACTTACTCGCAAGGTCGCGGAAGCGCTTGACGAGGATTTCGATATCGAAGTGATCGAAGCGCATCATAATCAGAAGGTCGACGCCCCGTCCGGCACCGCGCTGATGTTGGGGCAGGCCGCTGCGGAAGGCAGAAACGTATCGCTTGATGCCGCAGCGGACCGTGGGCGCGATGGGATCACGGGAAAAAGAGAACGCGGGCATATCGGTTTTTCCGCCATTCGCGGCGGAGACATCGTCGGAGAGCACGATGTCCTTTTTGCAGGAGCGGGCGAGCGTATCGTTTTACGCCATGTTGCCACTGATCGTGGTGTTTTTGCGCGGGGCGCACTCAAGGCCGCGCTTTGGGGGATTGGCAAAGGGCCTGGTGCCTTCGACATGCTGGATGTTCTTGGCTTAAGCTGAAATCAGTCTCTGTTTCATCTTAAATGGGCATCCAACGCGGCAAGTCCCTGATCCAGACCGCGCCGCCCAAACCCAAGACGAAACCGGTCTTTCGGTGTGTCCGTCAGACTGGATGAATAAATAGTGGACGGCAGCAGAAGCACACCCGCCTCTTCGACCAATGATCGAGCGAATTCCTCGACGCCCTCAGAGCCAAGGTAACGCGGAAAGGCCATGCATGAGCCATCGGGACGCTGCCATTCGAAAAGATCAGGGTGCCGGGCGAAAAACGCATCCCATTTCGGCAGGTTTTCGTCCACGATCCCGCAGTTGCGCCTCAGGATTGCTTCGCGGTTCTTGAGTGCGATCAGGGCTAGCCGCTCGCTCGGCCCGGAATTGCATATCGAAAGATAATGCTTCAATCGCTCCATTTTTGAGAGCACGGTCCGATCCTGACAGGCGATCCAGCCAACCCTAAGCCCTGGCAGCCCGTAGGATTTCGACATCACACCAAGGGAAAGCCCCCGTTCGTATTCATCGGCAACGAAAGGAAGATGCTCGGCGTCGCTTGGTCCAAGCCCGTGAAATATCTCGTCATGCAATATCCAGATTCCATGGTGCCGGCACAGGTCAATTAGCGCGAGATACCTGTCATGCGGGAGGATTGCTCCGGTCGGGTTATGGGGAAAGTTTATGGTGAGAAGCCGCGTGTTCGGGCGAATCGCATGTTTCACGCGATCAATATCGAGAGACCATCCATCATTCGGATCGAGCGGCACGCCGGTGGCGCTACAGATAGATTGGGGGAGTGTTTCATGAGACTGGTAGTTAGGTGTGACAACAATGGCATGCGAGTCAGCTTCGAGAAGAACCGAGTTGGCCGCAAATATCCCTTCGCTTGCTCCAGCGAAGCAGACGACGTGGTCCATTGTTTGTGTCTTATAAGTATTTGCGATGGCAGAACGAAGATCAGGCGCACCCCAGGTTTCGGTGTATCCGAGCCACATTTCTTCGAAACCCGCCCTATCTTCATCCGATGCCATCGCCAGAAGGTCAGGCAATGACATGCTTTCAGCATCGGACGCCGTAAGGTGATAGCGGGCCGTAAACTCCCACTTGGCGAAATGCGTTTCGAGCCTGAAATCCGGTAGGGAGGCCATCATCTTCTCCTTTTGATCTGGGCGTCCCATGCACCCCACCTAAAACTTCAAGCCCACCAATTTTGATCTGATCGTCACTTCAGCACGTAGACCGAAGGTATGTCAGCAAAGGGGAAACCCATGCGTATCTTAATAGTAATGGTTCTGACAGTGGGCGTGGCTTTGCCTGCGGTCGCCGGAGATTTTATAAAGATCGACAATAAGGACCGATTTGTTTCACTCATCCAAAACCGCGACCTGACCCGTTTCGGAATTCGACTCTCTGTTACGCCTACCGGAGATATCGAAGGCCGGGCCTTCGGTCGTGAGGTCAGTGGTGCCTGGCAATGGTCCTCGGGCTATTTTTGCCGAGAGCTTTATTGGGGATCGAGAAATCTCGGTGCGAATTGTCAGGCGGTCGCGGTGCAAGGAAGCACGTTGAGATTTATCTCTGATCGAGGTCAGGGCGAATTCGCCGATCTTGTCCTTCGATAGGCAAGCCATCCCCGGTCAGAAGTCGATGGCAATGCCTTTCTTTTCCCAATCGCCGTAGCGCACCGGCTCTGGCCCCTGTCTACCACCCAATTCTTTGGGCAAGGGTTCTGACTTTTCAGTCTGTCTCCGGGCCTCGGCTTCGGCCAACGCCCTCAGCGCTTCGGGGGTCAGGTTGTTTTCGGGCTTACTCATGTCAGGCTTCCTTAACTGCTCAGTCATTGTTATATGCCGCCTCTGGCAATGATCAAGGAGAGCCAACATGAGCAAACCACAGGGTTCTGCACGTCGAAGTGCTGTGTGGCTGCTTGATCAGGTAATTGGTGACGGACGCATGCTATCTGATTTGCTGACCACCAGCAGCTTTTTACGACTTGAGCCAGCAGAGCGAGCCCGTGCGCAGCGCCTCGCAACCGACACGCTGCGAAGCATCGAGCGCGCTGACAGGCTCATTGGGCGCCACATTCAAAAGAAGCCACCCCTGCACATTCGCAACATATTGCGGCTTGCCACGGTTGAATTGGCTCGTGGCGGGGACGCTCATGGTGTTGTGGGCGAAGCTGTCGGAATGGTTTCATCAAACAATCGGATGGTTCGTTACAAGGGTCTAATCAACGCTGTTTTACGCAAGTTGAGCGATACAGCGCCACGATCGTGGAACGATCTTAGAACGCCCCGCCTTCCCAGTTGGCTGCGGTCTCCGCTTTTGACGGCATATGGGCCGGGTGCGGTTACCTCAATGGAGGCTGCGCATTACGCCGGTGCCCCGCTTGATCTGACTCCGAAGGAGGATGCGGAGCATGTGGCGCAACAAACCGATGGCATGGTCCTTCCGAGTGGGTCCGTGCGCGTCACGAGCCCTGGACAAGTATCCCAGATGCCCGGCTTTGCCGAAGGAGAGTGGTGGGTGCAGGACGCGGCAGCGGCGCTTCCGGTCCGAATTCTAGACCCTAAACAAGGCGAAACCGTCCTTGACCTATGCGCGGCACCAGGCGGGAAAACTCTTCAGATTGCGGCGTCTGGGGCTGATGTCACCGCTTTGGACATGTCCGAAGAACGGATGCGTCGCGTCCGAGAAAACCTTGAACGGACCGACCTTTCGGCGACATGCATCACGATGAAAGCGCAGGACTATGATGAAGGACTGTTCGACGCCATCTTGCTTGATGCGCCATGCTCGGCCACGGGCACACTTCGGCGTCATCCTGACCTGCCGTTTGCCAAGGATGGCTCGGATATAGGAGAGATGATTTCCCTTCAAGCCGAGATGCTCGATCATGCGCTGCGACTGCTCAGGCCGGGTGGCCGCCTCATGTATTGCACATGTTCCCTGCTCCCCGACGAAGGCGAATGCCAAGTCGAAGAGGCGCTTGCCCGTCATGACGGTCTATCAGTGGACCGGGACGCTCTTAAAATTGAGGGGGTTGATCCGAGATGGGTAACCGAAGAAGGAGGACTTCGCCTTCGTCCCGATTACTGGCCTGAACGGGGCGGGATGGATGGTTTTTACATGGCACTTCTTCGCCGGTGACGCCTTTGGCGGTGACTCACCCGTTCCTGCTATGTATAGTTTGAGCGGAGAGGCGCCGACAAGAGCGCGTAGAGGCTAGGTTGATGTGGACGTCCCGGGAGATATCCGCGCGTTGGGCGCATTTCATGAACCGGCTTACGGCTTGGCGGGCTGCGATGACGCGCCCCGCAACGGCGTTCCTCTCGCAACCTGAGCCGCGCTCGATTGGTAGCTTCGCCAAGGGGAGGCAACTTTGTTCGGGTAATTTTCTCTTTGCCGGGCAACTTGTTCACGCTCCGGACACTAGCATTTGGGATGTACCTGCGCCGGATCAGCCCTTCTCTAAAGAGCTTCACGGCTTCGCATGGCTTGATGATCTCGCGGCGACGGGTGACATAACCGCGCGCGAAAAGGCCCAGCAATGGATCTGGGAGTGGACCCAGCGCTATGGCTCCGGCTCGGGGCCCGGTTGGACGCCAGACCTCACCGGTCGGCGCCTGATACGCTGGATCAGTCACGCTTTTTTCATCATGCGCGGGCTGGATACCCAACAATCCGAGGCCTTCATGCGCTCACTCGGGCAGCAGGCACAGTTCCTTGGAAAACGATGGCATGCTGCACGCCCCGGCCTGCCCCGCATCGAAGCTCTGACGGGGCTTCTATATGCCGGGCTTTCACTGGAAGGGATGAGCACCTTTGTCGCTCCCGCCAATACGGCGCTTGCCAAAGAGTGCGACACTGGGCTCTCCCATACCGGATTGCTCCCATCACGTAACCCGGAAGACCTTCTGGATGTCTTTATGTTGCTGACATGGGCGGCCACCGCGCTTGAAGAGGCGGGTCAGACGCCAAAAGACCCCCTTCAAAACGCGATCGAACTCATTGCTCCGACGTTGCGCACCTTACGGCACGCCGACGGAGGGCTTGCTCGGTTTCATGGGGGCGGGCGCGGTCTGGAGGGTCGGCTCGATTCGGCACTGGCCTCAAGCGGAACCAAGACGCGCGCGCCCGACGGCCTTTCGATGGGGTTTGCCCGCCTCAGTGCCGGGCGAACGAGCATCATAATTGATGCGAGTGCCCCGCCCGCAGGTGCGGCATCAGGTGAAGCACATGCCTCGACGCTGGCGTTCGAGCTTACGTCGGGGCGCCGCCCCCTCATTGTAAATTGTGGTTCAGGCCAAAGCTTTGGTCCTGAGTGGCGGCGGGCGGGACGCGCGACACCTTCGCATTCGACATTGGTTTTGGCAGGGGAATCAAGCGCGCGTCTGGGCCCACCAGGCCCCAGCGAGAACTGGCTCGTCTCTGGACCAACAAAGGTGCCTATCGAACTACATCAGGCGAGTGACGGGTTGCGTTTCGAAGGCGCTCATGACGGATATGTGCGGCGTTTCGGGCTAACACACGCTCGCAGTATCGACATGACATTCGATGGTCGCGGGATCGCCGGGGAAGATATGCTGATCGCGCTTGATAACCGTGGCAAAAGCCGGTTTGACCGTGCGCTCGATGCGACAACTTTGGATGGGCTTGCCTTCGATATCCGCTTTCACCTGCACCCGGATGCCGACGCCACAATGGACATGGGTGGCAACGCAATCTCAGTCGCGCTCAAAAGTGGTGAGATATGGATATTTCGGTGCGATGGATCGGCCAAGATGTCCGTCGCGGCGAGTGTCTATCTGGAAAAATCGCGTTTAAGGCCACGTGCGACCAAACAGATTGTTCTATCCGGGCGCGCAATGGAGTATGCGACCCGCATCAGATGGTCCCTGGCAAAGGCTCAGGATACGCCAATCGGTATTCGCGACGTCACACTTGACGATCCGATCCCGCCGGCAGAGGACCCGATTGACACGACCAACTAGGGATTGCCGCCCATGCCTTCTTCCGATCTTGCGCCCGTAAAACGCGCGCTACTTTCAGTTTCAGACAAAACCGGTCTCGTTGAGCTTGGCCGGGCACTCGCAAAGATGGGGATCGACCTTGTCAGCACAGGCGGCAGCGCCAAGACCCTGCGTGACGCGGATCTCGAAGTCAGAGATGTCGCTGATCTCACCGGTTTTCCAGAAATGATGGATGGCAGGGTCAAGACACTTCATCCCAAGGTGCATGGAGGGCTTCTGGCCTTGCGGGATAACGAAGCGCACGCGGCCGCCATGGAAAAGCATGACATAGCACCGATCGACCTTCTGATTGTGAATCTTTATCCCTTCGAGGCGACGGTCGCGGAAGGGGCAGATTACGAAACCTGCATTGAGAACATAGACATCGGTGGGCCCGCGATGATCCGCGCGGCAGCCAAAAACCACGGTTTTGTTACGACCATTGTTGATGTCGAAGATTACGACGCATTGCTTGCCGAGTTACGCGCCAATGATCAGCAAACGACACTCGGGTTCCGGCAGAAAATGGCCATGACGGCCTATTCGCGCACCGCAGCGTATGATGCCGCGGTCTCGGGCTGGATGGCGGATCAGCAGCAGGACCGCACACCACGCCGCCGCACGGTGGCCGGCACTCTTGCCCAAGAGCTTCGCTATGGTGAAAATCCACATCAGAATGCCGCGTTTTACGTCGATGGCTCCAAGCGTCCAGGTGTCGCGACCGCAGTGCAGCATCAGGGAAAAGAGCTGAGCTATAACAACATCAATGACACGGATGCAGCATTCGAATTGGTAAGCGAACTTGCCCCCGGGGAGGGGCCCGCATGTGCGATTATCAAGCATGCAAATCCGTGTGGTGTGGCCCGTGGCGCGACGCTCAAGGAAGCTTATATGCGGGCTTTCGATTGTGATAGAACCTCCGCGTTCGGCGGGATCATCGCGCTAAACCAACCGCTTGACGGAGCCACAGCCGAAGAGATTTGCCAGATCTTCACCGAAGTTGTCATCGCGCCTAGCGCAGATGACGATGCGAAAGCTGTCTTTGCTGGCAAAAAGAACCTACGCCTGCTGACGACCGGCGACCTTGCGGATCCCGCGGCAGCGGTACGCACCATCGCTCAAGTCTCCGGAGGTTTTCTGGTGCAGGACAAGGACAACGGTGTGATTTCTGAAGGTGATCTGAAGGTCGTTACCAAACGGGCACCGACCAAGCAGGAAATGAGTGATATGCTGTTTGCTTGGAAAGTCGCCAAGCATGTGAAATCAAATGCCATTGTCTATGCCAAGGACGGGGCAACCGTTGGTGTCGGCGCAGGCCAAATGAGCCGGATCGACAGTTGCCGGATTGCCGCGCGCAAAGCTCTCGATATGGCCGAGGCGCTTGGCCTGCCCGAACCGCTTACACGCGGTTCGGTCGTCGCCTCCGACGCGTTCTTTCCGTTTGCCGATGGACTTTTGACTGCGGCGGTGGCCGGGGCGACGGCGGTCATCCACCCCGGTGGATCAATGCGCGATGACGATGTGATTGCCGCCGCAGATGAGGCGGGGCTGGCCGTTGTCCTGACCGGCATGCGCCATTTCAGGCATTGAGGAGGTACTCGATGCGTCTGGTATTCTGGGCCGGTCTGATCACCTTCGCTTTGGACCAATTGACCAAGTACATCGTCGTTCATGCGATGAACCTTCGCGAGGTTGGCGCCATTGATGTTTGGTCGCCATTCATCAACTTTCGCATGGCGTGGAACTATGGGATCAATTTTGGCCTCTTGTCCGGCGACTCGGATTTGACAAGATGGGTATTGATCCTCGTTGCGATTGTCATTTCGGCGTCTGTTCTATGGTGGGTCCGCGCGGACCCCGCTGGCCGGTGGCAAAAAATTGCCGCCGGGCTTTTGGTTGGTGGCGCCTTGGGAAATGTCGTAGATCGCATTGTTTATGGCGCGGTTGCAGACTTTCTCAACATGTCTTGCTGCGGTCTTGATAACCCTTATGCGTTCAACGTCGCAGATATTGCGGTATTCGCCGGTGCCCTAGGTGTGGTGATTTTCAGCAATACCGAAAAGCCCGCGTGACGCCGGTCACACGATGCGTTAGAACTCCGGGCAAATCCTGTGGAGGCACATGATGCGCAAGGCTAACATCTTTATCATGCTTACGGCGGTCGCGGTCACACTTACGGCGTGTGGAAACCGCAATGGGGATGTGAAGCTGACGCGCTTTCAGAACTCAGGCGAAGGACCGGATGAATTCACCATTCTGCCAACGAAGCCCCTGCAATCACCCGACAGCTACAACAATTTGCCGGCCCCTAATCCGGGCGGCGTAAACCTTGTCGATCAGAACCCCGAAGCAGAAGGCATAGAGGCATTGGGTGGTAACGCTGCTGTCCTTAGTCGCGGGGTTTCCGCCAATGAGACAGGTCTCATAAATCATGTGCGCCGGGAAGGCGTAACACCCGGCATTCGCCAAACTCTTGCAAAAGAAGACAGGGAAGTGCGCCGCAAACACGGGCGGGTCAATATCCTGCGTATCGGCCCGGTGGACGACTATACAACGGCCTACAAGCGCCAATGGCTTGATGCCGATGCCGAGCGTCAAAGGTTGCAGCGGCGAGGCATAGCCACCCCCTCTGCACCACCGCCTGAATGATAAGCGCGAGTTGGTTCTTGCTCACGTCCTCGTCAGTGCGGTTGAATGCGGGTCGAAAGAGCGTATCTATCCGCTGATGAAACACCTGCTTTTGGAGGACCGATGCGCGCTTTGATTGCGATAGTTGCGACCTGTCTGATCTCTGCCCTGCCCGCCCAAGCCGCGGAAGGGGTCACCGACTTTACATTGGACAACGGTATGGAGGTAGTGGTCATAGAAGATCACCGCGCCCCTGTGGTCGTTCATATGGTTTGGTACAAGGCCGGTTCGGCCGACGAAGTTCCCGGCGCGTCTGGCGTAGCCCATTTCCTTGAACATCTCCTTTTCAAAGGCACAAAAAACCTTGAGCCGGGAGAGCTTTCTGCGACGGTCGCACGCAACGGCGGGTCAGATAACGCCTTCACGAGCTATGATTATACCGCCTATTTCCAGCGTGTCGCCGCCGACCGTCTTGACTTGATGATGGAGATGGAAGCCGACAGGATGGTCAACCTGCAACTTTCACAAGAAGATATCGCAACCGAGCGGGATGTGATCATCGAAGAGCGCAATCAGAGGGTTGAAAACAGCCCTGGCGCACTCTTTCGCGAGCAGCGCCGTGCAGCACAGTATCTTAACCACCGATACGGTGTCCCCATCATCGGGTGGCGGCACGAAATGGAAGCGCTTGATCTTGACGATGCTTTGGACTTTTATTCAACGCATTATGCGCCAAACAACGCGATCCTCGTCGTGGCCGGGGATGTAACCCCAGAAGACGTCCGCGCTCTTGCTGAAAAGCACTATGCTCCCATCCCCGCAAACAAGGACCTGCCCCCGCGAGACCGTCCGCAAGAACCGCCGCAGTTGGCGGAACGACGCATGGAGATGAAAGATGCGCGCGTTGCGCAGCCGTATGTCTCTCGCACATATCTTGCGCCCGAACGTGATTCCGGAGATCAGGAAAAAGCCGCAGCTCTTACACTTCTGAGTGAAATTTTGGGGGGTGGTATTACGTCGGTTCTAACTCAAAAGCTTCAGTTCGAGGAGCAAATCGCGGTTCAAAGCTCGGCCTGGTATAGTGGTACCGTCCTTGATGATTCAACGTTCAGCCTTGGCGTCGTGCCCGTCGAGGGAGTCTCTCTTGTTGAGGCCGAAGCGGCGCTAGACAAGGCGATTGCAGAGTTTCTTGACGAAGGGGTGAACGAGGATCAGCTCGCACGGTTGAAGATGCAACTGCGGGCCGCGCGCATCTATGCCAGCGATGACGTTCAAGCCTTGGCAAACCGCTATGGACGCGCCCTTGCGGTTGGGCTTTCGGTTGAGGACATACAGGCGTGGCCAGATATAATTGATGCGGTCACAGCGGACGAGATCATGAGCGCGGCCCGTGATGTATTCCAAGCCAGAAACTCCGTCACCGGCTGGCTGACAGCTTCGGAGGTGTCGCAATGATGCGTGCATTCGTTTTGTTCCTGTTCTCACTTGCGATTGCTGCTCCGGCAACCGCAGAGGTGGATATAACTGAGTTCACAACTTCCAGCGGAATAGAAGCTTGGCTGGTCGAAGAGCACTCGATCCCCTTTGTTGCGCTGGAGCTTAGGTTTCGGGGCGGCGCGGCCCTGGATGAACCGGAAAAGCGCGGGGCGGTGACCTTGATGACCGCGACGCTTGAAGAAGGTGCGGGCGATATGAACGCCCGCGAGTTCGCAAAGCGCACCGAAGAGCTTGCTGCGTCATTCGAGTATGACGTATATGACGACGTCCTGACCGTCTCGGCCAAGTTTCTTAGCGAAAATCGTGATGAAGCCATAGCCCACCTGCGAAAGAGCCTGATCAACCCGCGCTTTGATCAAGACGCCATCGATCGGGTCCGCGCGCAAATTCTGTCGATCATTCGATCAGATAAGAAGGAGCCCCGCAGTATTGCTTCTAATGCGCTCGACACGCTCATTTACGATGACCATCCCTATGCCACATCGCGCAACGGCACGGTCTCGTCTGTTTCCTCGCTCACACGGGAGGACGTTGTTGCCGCTCATCGCACGACCATGGCGCGCGACAGACTTTATGTCAGCGCGGCGGGAGACATCACCAAGGAAGAGTTGGGAACGCTACTCGATGACTTGCTTGATGGTTTGCCGAAAACCGGCGCGCCTTTGCCCCCACGCGCTGAGGTGACCTTAACAGGCGAGACAAAGGTCATTCCCTTCGAAACGCCGCAATCTGTCGCGGTATTCGCACAACCCGGAATTGATCGTGATCACCCCGATTTCTTTGCGGTTTATCTTCTCAACCACATTCTCGGAGGCGGTGGCTTCGAAAGCCGTCTCATGCAAGAAGTGCGAGAAAAACGCGGACTGACATACGGCGTCTATACATATCTGGTCAACAAGGACAGCGCCGACCTCTGGGCAGGCTCAGTTTCCTCTGCAAACGACCGCGTGGCCGAGGCCATCAAGGTGATCCGTGATCAATGGGCAAAAATTCGCAACGACGGGGTTACCGAAGAAGAATTGGAAGACGCCAAAACCTATCTCACCGGCGCCTATCCACTTCGGTTTGACGGAAACGGCCCGATTGCCAATATCGCCGTCGGTATGCAGATGGAAGGCTTGCCCGTGGATTATATCGCGACCCGAAACGATAGGGTGAACGCCGTCACGCTCAAGGATGTCAACCGGGCTGCGCGGGAATACCTCAAACCGGATCAACTCACCTTCGTGGTCGTGGGTCAGCCAGAAGGGCTCATGAACGCAGAAAACTAACCTAAAGCAGGCGACCACAATATACTGGTCGTCTGCTTCAAGTGGCCCTCAGAAGCTTTATGGGCCAAGCTTTGCAAACCCAAATCGCCGCGCGACCACAGCCAGACCACGCGCGCGCATGTCCTCGGGCGCTTCTTGCTCGCTCGGCACTGCCATTCGATCCAGCGCAGCGACATAAGGCCACTCCGATCCGATCAGCCCTACGGCCTGACCCAGCCAGTAAGGCCTTGTAGCAGCCAATTCCGCGCCCAAGAGTGCGCCGGTTACGGCATCCGGTTTCTCAGCCAGCTCGGCTCGTCGCAGAAGCAACGCAAGCGTTTCGGGCCGTGATATAGCTTCGTCCATAGCGTCGATGTTTGCAGTCTCGGCGCCCCCCAAGGCGACGATTATTCGGCCGGTGGCAAATCCTTGAAAACTAATGATCTCGTTGGCGCTAACGTGAATCCAATATGTGTTATCACGGGTCACACGACAAATGACACCATCCCAATTTGGCCGCGTATCAAGAAATCCAGCGATCTCGATACGAGTCCAGGCGGTCAATCGATCTGCTGGCCGCGCCTGTACAACCTCTGAAATCCTACCCGCTTCGGGCAAGAGTGCAATCGGCGCAGCCGCGTCATCGCCTCCAATTTCGATCACACGTTCGGGCCGGACCTTCTTACCAAAAAGCGCCTCTTCCCTCGTGGATTCAAATGTTTCTTCCACAAGGACGGCACCGTCCATGAGGCAAGCCAACCACGTGTTCCCATATCGCCCAATGGCGACCCAGCTCACTGTCATCGGTTCTGCATCTCTTGGAGTTGAGCGACAAGACCCGACATGTCGTAACCCGCCTCTGCGGTTTTCTGCAAAATGACCTCCGGTGGCAACTCTCCGAATTTTACAATACTCCACAGCATCGTGCAGCGTGTCCCACTACGACAGTACGCAAGGATCGGGCCGGGTAAGGTCTGCAAAGCATCTTGAAATTCAGCAGCGGCGTTTTCCGTAACAATTTCGGACTGAATTGGTAGCATCTTGAACTCTAGTCCGATTTCCCGGGCGGCTGTCTCGATTTCGCTGTGGCTGCACTGACCGTATTCTTCGCCATCGGGTCGGTTACAGATGATACTGTGATATCCGGCGTCACGAATTGCGATCACATCTTCAGGCAGAATTTGCGGTGCAACGGCAAAGCCATCAGTAATCGGTCTAAGATCCATATTTCGATATCCTCGGCTGGTTCGCCCTTGGTATGCGACAATACGGGCCTGCGGATCAATGGCGCGTTGGCCGGAGTTTAACGCGGTGTTAACCATCTATGCCTCATTTTTGAGACATGTCGCGCCCCGTCGGTTTCTCAGATCCAGCCTTGCCACTCTTCGAACCGGATAAAGCGATCTCTCGGGCCGCACCGGAAGACAGGGGGCAACCCTCTTATATCCGCGACCACCGCAAGCGTCTGCGCGAACGATTTCTTGCCGGCGGCGCAAACGCCCTCCCTGATTATGAGATGCTGGAGCTTGTGTTGTTCCGTGCCATCCCCCGCCGGGATGTAAAACCGTTGGCGCGCCAGCTTCTGGATCAGTTTGGAGATTTCAATGGGGTTGTCTCCGCAGCACCGGAACGCCTGATCTCAATAGACGGCGTTGGCAGTGCGGTCGTGGCCGAACTCAAGATTGTCGAAGCCGCTGCTCATAGGCTCGCGCGTGCGCGGGTGATGCGCCGGCAGGTGATAAGCAGTTGGTCGACATTGCTCGACTATTGCAGAACTGCGATGGCACATCGCGAAACCGAACAGTTCCGGGTTTTTTTTCTAGATACGAAAAACGTCCTTATCGCCGACGAGGAACAGGCACGCGGGACTGTGGACCATGTTCCGGTCTATCCGCGGGAGGTGGTCAAGCGCGCACTCGAATTGAATGCCTCGGCCTTGATTCTGGTTCACAATCACCCTTCCGGCGATCCGACTCCGTCAGAAAGCGATATCACGATGACCCAGAGGGTAGAGGCGGCGGCAGGAACCATGGGCATAAGGCTTCACGATCACGTAATCGTCGGGCAGACCTGCAATTTAAGCTTTCGGGCAGACGGCTATATTTAGGCGCCGCTGACACGCCTTTAGCGGACCCATACTTCGACACGTCGATTGGCCTGCCTTCCCCACTCGCTATCATCGCAAGCCATGGGCATTGCTTCTCCAAATGCCAGAGTTTCAATCTTTAAACGCTCAAGGTTGGCTGTTTCCGCGGCCTCGGTCACGGCCGACTGTACCGCAGCGGCGCGACGCTTCGCGATACGGCGATTGACATTGGCCAGCCCGTCGCCGTCACTGAACCCCACGAACACCAAACGCCGGGTGTCATAGAGACCGCGCTCCAGCGCCTGAGCCAGCTGTGTGACATTAGACCTTGATTGAGCGTCAAGCCGCGCAGAGCCCGCTTCGAACCGAAAGGTGGTCGTGAGCCGCTTGAGCGGTGTCAGCGACGATACCATCTTTTGCAAGTCCTCAAGGCTCACTTCGTCGCCTGCTCGCAATACCGCATTGGCAAAGCGGTCGCCTTGTGAATCGACAGGGATCTCTTCGGGAAGCTGATCAACAAATCCTGCACGACGGATGACAAGCTGGGCGGAGGGGGTGTTCAAGAAAGCAAGAAATTCACGTACCAGCCTCGGAAAACGCCGTGCGGGGCTATACAAAAATATGGGCGCCGTAAGGGGGTAATCCTCGGTCTTGACGCTTTGGCGTGTTGCCATCATCTCGAATCCACATGCGCCAGTTAGGGCAACTTCGCGAAGCAATCCCGCGTCCGACCTGCTGCCAACACCGATGGCGAATGGGTCACGCGTGACGGCAGAGACCAAGGCACGCGAATCGCGGTGCCGGGTCGCATTTTCTGAAAACGATGTTTCCTCACCAATCAACATGCGGTCTTCCGTTGCCTGTCCCAGCCCTGATTCAGGCGCAAGAAGGTGTACCGCTATCGGCGCGTCAGGGCCGCCAAGCTCCTGCCAGTTAACTATTTTTCCAGACAGAACCTCAGCTAGGCGCGCCGTGGTGATACTTTGAACGGGGTTGTCGTTCGTGACGAGTGGCACCAGTGCATCAAGTGCCAAAACCCGGCTTCGTCTCCGATCTGTTAGATCGCCTATGCCCGCCTCTTCGGCTCTGAGCGCCTCAGCTTTCCGCACCTCGCGAAGCGTCATGACAATGTCTGTTTCGTTGGCAAGTAGATCGGCAAAGCCTTCGTCCGCGTTGGTCAAGTGAAAGAACAACCTGCCACGTGGTTTTCCGGTATCCCGGTCGAGAAGAGAATAGGTGACACGGCGAGCTTCGTCGCCGTCGACGATCACCAATTCATAGCCTTCCTTTTGACCGAACGCCTCAAGCAGTGCAGGGATCAACACGCGCCCCACAACCGGCGGCCCGGACAAACGTATTTCCGCAACAAAATTGGTGAGATCTGGACATCCTGGGCCTTCGCAGAGCACGCCGGACCCATCGACGGTCAGATCGCCATAAATGGTATTCACGCGATAGAATTCACCATCGAAACTTAACAGGTCACCGTTGATTTCAACCGAGCCATCGCGGGACGTCAGGGTGACATCCTGCGCATGGGCCTGGAACCCAGAGGCCAAAATTGAAAGTGCGGCGAATATCGCCGCACAAAGCCTTTTCATGGGAAGCCCCCGAATTCGCTGCGGATCAGTTGCCCGCGATCTTCAGGTCATCGAGAAGGTTTTTCAACACCAGAAAATCACCAACCGCACCGCAATCCGGAATTGAGAGTGTCAGATCCTGGGATCGTATTTCGCCACCGGTCGAAAACTCCAGTGTTTGCGCCTCAATATCCTGTCCGCAGTTTTCGCGCGTAACCTCCGCCTCAACACTCAATGCTACATCTGCGCTCAAGGCCGCTCCGCTTGAGAAACTATAGACGTCAGCCATCAGAGGCTCGGCGGCTTGAGGGTTTCCCAACCGAACCAGAAATCCATCAGACGCCGCTTTGTCTTGGTCGGCACCGGCCCAGATGTGACCTGGATCACCATATTCCGCCCCCGCTTCCAGTGCATGCAACTGAAGCCCACTTGGACCCTTCCACTGCACAACTCTCCTGTCATATTCCGTGAACGCAGGCACTTTGGCGTTTGCCACCGCGCCTTCTCCGTTCAGGAACGCAGCGATGAAAACCGGCTCGGTTGAAAGCGCCGGAACAAGCATTTCGCTTTGGCCTTCGGCATCGGTAACGCCTGTGAACATCATGCCATTGTGGTGCAATGTGAAGCGTTCGTTTTCAAGACAACGGGCGTTAAGTGTTAGACGCACCATAGCGCGCACTTCGGCCTTCGCGGTCAGAAGATATTCGCAATTCAAGCTTGGAACGCTTTCCTCCTGCGGTAAATCCGGCAAAGGAGCCTGCTCCGCAATTTCCGGCGCGGGCGCCGCTGCTGGCAACGCGGCCAGCGGGCTATCAAACGCCTCCGGCATTGACGGAAGCGCCGACGTCAGCGTGACATCCTTAATTTGAAGGCTATTGGTGGCATTCTCGGCTTGGTCCGCAGCCTTCACCTTCGTCGCGTCAGTTTGCGTCTGTGCGGGCATCATTGATTGCCGGGGCGCGTTGTCACTTTGCATGAAATGCGCAGCGGTAATGGCCACCGCCAAGGTGCCACAGGCCAGTGATGCATACTTGATCTTGGACATACCAAATCTCCCAATCCGCCTTCGGAATGGAAGATTTGTGCCTTCAGACTTGGGCGCACATATGGCGCTGATAAGATCGTTCTAGGGCTTTGGCTACTTGGTCAAAGCCTGCCGTGACAGTGTTTGAACTTCTTGCCGGAGCCACACGGGCATGGATCGTTCCGCCCCGGATTTCCCCAAGTCGACGGATCGTTTTCGTCAAATTCAGGTATTTTTTCGGTCTTGGTTTCGGCTTCTTCCGTATCACCATTGCCCTCGACCGTGGCCTGTTGCGCCAGCATCTGATCCATCATGGTTTTCTGCTCTTCGTCGGACATGGGCCGCACCATAGCAAGCTGGCGTGTCACGTCCTGACGAAGGCTGTCGAGCATAGATTCGAAGAGTGTGAACGCTTCGGTCTTGTATTCGTTCAAGGGATCACGTTGCGCATAACCGCGGAAGGCAACGACACTGCGCAGATGCTCCAGTGTGACCAGATGCTCGCGCCATTTGGTATCGATGGTGCTCAGGAGTACTTGCTTTTCGACCATGCGCATGGTCTCCGGCCCGAACTTCACAGCTTTCTGGGCCATCATATCGTCAGCGGCGGATTCGATACGTTCTGCGATTTGTTCATCATCCACGCCCTCTTCGTCTGCCCATGCAATGACAGGAAGATCCATGTTCAGGCTTTCCTTGAGAGCTTCATGCAGTCCTTCGGTGTCCCACTGATCAGCATAGGTTTTCTGCGGCATGTGCTGATCGACCAAATCGTCAATCACCTCGTTGCGCATGTCCTGAACGATATTCGAAAGGTCTTCGGCCTGCATGATGTCGAGTCTCTGCTTGAAGATAACCTTCCGCTGCTCGTTCATCACGTCATCGAATTTCAGGAGTTGTTTGCGGATATCGAAATTCCGGCCTTCGACCTTGGCTTGGGCCCGTTCAAGGCTCTTATTCACCCAAGGATGTATAATCGCCTCACCTTCTTTCATGCCAAGACCTGACAGCACCTTTTCAAGCCGTTCCGAGCCAAATATGCGCATCAGATCGTCATCGAGGCTTAGAAAGAAGGCTGATTTACCGGGATCTCCCTGACGTCCCGAGCGACCCCGCAACTGGTTGTCGATGCGGCGGCTTTCATGCCGTTCAGTGGCCAAGACAAAAAGCCCTCCGGCCTCTATGACCGCTTGCTCATCCGTGGCATGTTCTGCCTCGATCCGTTCACGAATTTCTTCGGGGTCTGTTTCGGGATCAGCAGCAATGGCCTCCATGATTTTCATCTCGACATTGCCACCGAGTTTAATGTCGGTGCCGCGCCCGGCCATGTTTGTCGCGATTGTCACGGCATTCAACTTACCGGCATCCCCCACGATCTGCGCCTCGCGCTCGTGTTGGCGGGCGTTGAGGACGTTGTGCGTTATGCCGGCTTCAGTGAGAAGTTCACTCAACTTTTCGGATTTCTCGATGGACGTTGTTCCAACCAGAATCGGCTGACCCTTTTTATGTGCCTCGGCAATTGCATCAATGATCGCCGCGTATTTGTCTTCTACGGAACGATATACAGCATCGTCCTTGTCTTCGCGCGTGATCGGCTTGTTTGTGGGCACTTCGACCACGCCCAACCCATAAATTTCGGCAAATTCTTCAGCCTCGGTCGCTGCGGTGCCGGTCATTCCCGAAAGTTTGTTATAGAGGCGGAAATAGTTCTGGAATGTCACCTGCGCCATGGTCACGTTCTCAGGTTCGATCTTGCAGCCTTCCTTGGCCTCGATAGCCTGATGCAAGCCATCGGAGAGGCGCCTGCCCGGCATCATCCGGCCGGTGAACTCATCAATGAGCATGACCTCACCGTTGCGAACGATGTAATCTTTGTCCCTCTGGAACAGCTTATGCGCGCGCAAGCCCTGATTCACATGGTGAACGATTGTCGTGCTTTCCGGATCGTAAAGGGACTGATCTTCCGGCAGAAGCCCACGTTGGTGAAGCAACTCTTCAAGAAACTCGTTCCCCTCGTCGGTATAGGTAACATTTCGAGATTTCTCGTCGATGGTGAAGTGCTCATCTGAAAGCTCGGGAATGACTATATCGATTGATTTGTAAAGATCAGTGCGATCTTCAGCGGGACCAGAAATGATGAGGGGCGTCCGTGCTTCATCAATCAGAATGCTATCCACCTCGTCCACGATCGCGAAGTTGTGCCCCCTTTGCGACATCTCCTCGAGTGTGGATTTCATATTGTCGCGCAGATAATCAAAACCCAACTCGTTATTGGTGGCATAGGTCACGTCGGCGGCATAAGCCTCTTTTTTCTCGCCGGCGGGCTGTTGGGGATAGACCACACCAGTCGAAAGACCGAGAGCTCCGTAGACCTTACCCATCCAATCCGCATCCCGTTTGGCGAGATAATCGTTCACGGTGACGATATGCACGCCTTTGCCCGTAAGTGCGTTGAGATAGGCGGGAAAAGTCGCCACCAGCGTCTTGCCCTCGCCGGTTTTCATCTCCGATATATTGCCCTGATGGAGGAAAATGCCGCCCATAAGCTGAACATCGAATGCACGCAGGCCCAACGCACGTTTAGCTGCTTCTCGGCAGTTTGCGAAAGCTTCGGGCAGGAGATCATCCAAACTTTCACCCTTCATCGCCCGCGTGGCCAATTCCTCGGTCTTTGCCTTGATCTCGTCGTCGCTCAGGGCTTCGAAGTCTGGCTCAAGGCTATTGATCTTGGCGACCAACGGGCGAGTTGCCTTGATCCTACGGTCATTCGGCGTGCCAAAAATCTTTTTGGTAACCGTTCCAAATCCCAGCATATCCGCTCCGCTTTTTTCATTTGGCCACCCATTCGGGGCAATTGCTTGCCCCCTGTTTCACACCACCCTACAACAGGCGTAAAGGCACGGGTTCCGCCTTGATCTTAAGGCGATGTAAGGGGCTGGTTCTTGAGTGTCAACGTCACGCACCCACGCAGCTCTACGGGCTGTATGTCCAAAGGATACCAACATGCTAAATAGTCTCCGTCCTCTTACCTTTGCCGCCGTCTTTACAATGTCTGCTGCTGGCGTGCCGACGCTCGCGGACGAAGCACCAACGGCGGACACCGTTGTGGCAACTGTGAATGGAACCGACATAACGCTTGGCCATATGATCGTGTTGCGCGCAGGGCTGCCCCAACAAGTGGCAGAGCTTCCGGCAGAGATTCTGTTCGAAGGCATTTTGGATCAGTTGATCCAGCAAGCCATTCTTGAGGAAAACTTTGAAGGAGAACTCTCCAAGACAGCGCAGCTCACGCTTGAAAATGAGCGCAGAGCGATCATTGCTGGCGAAATTCTCGCACGGATCAGTAAAAACGCGATTACGGACGAAGCAGTTCAACAGGTCTATCAAGAAAATTATGCCGAGTCGGCCAAGCCAACCGAATTCAAAGCTTCGCATATCCTTGTCGAATCCGAAGAAAAGGCCAACGAATTAGTAGCGTCTCTCAAAGACGGAGCCGAGTTTGCGACTTTGGCGCGTGAGCATTCTACCGGTCCCTCAGGCCCCAATGGTGGTGCGCTTGGTTGGTTTACTGCTGATATGATGGTTGAGCCGTTTGGCTCCGCTGTGGCCGAAATGGAGCCCGGTAGCGTTTCAAACCCGGTTGAGACTCAATTTGGCTGGCACGTGATCAAGTTGGAAGAGACCCGCCTTCAAGGCACACCCGATCTTGCGGAGGTACGGGGCGAAATTGAAGAGCAGATACGTCAAGAGGCAGTTCAGGCCCGGATCGAAGAGCTTTCTAAGGCTGTCGAGGTAAATCGCGATTCTGCCGAGACGATGGATCCATCGGTGCTCAACAATATTGACCTTCTCGAGGAGTAGTGAATGGGCAAAGATATCCCGGTTTCCCCGCTTGCGCCTAGTTCTTTCCCGTCCATGCCAGTTATCGGTGGAGTTCGTTTCTCCACCGTGGAGGCCGGTGTCAGATATTCCGGTCGCCCGGATGTAATGCTCGCGCATCTCGCTGCTGGCAGCACCATCGCCGGTGTCTTCACAAAATCTTCCACACGGGCCGCGCCCGTGCTCGATTGTCAGGAAAAGATTGGGGTGCATAGTGAAGCCGGTGCAGCAATTCTTGTAAACTCCGGTAATGCCAATGCCTTTACTGGAAAGCATGGTGTTGCATCCGTGAAGGCAGTTACCTCCGCTGTTGCGGAGGCACTTGACGTTCCGATGGCTCGGGTCTTCACATCGTCTACCGGCGTCATTGGCGAAACTCTGCCGCATGACCGCATTGTTTCGAAGATCCATAATCTGGCAGACAAACTAAGCGAAGCCACTATTGCCGAAGCTGCGCGTGCTATCATGACGACCGACACCTTCGCCAAGGGGTCACACGCCGAGATTCAGATCAATGGAGAGACTGTACGCATCGCCGGGATTGCCAAAGGATCAGGCATGATTGCCCCCGATATGGCGACGATGTTGGTATACATCTTCACCGACGCCATTGTAGAGCGGCCTGTCCTTCAGTCCATGGTGTCCGCCCTCAATGAACAGACCTTCAATTGCATCACGGTCGATAGCGATACGTCGACATCAGACACGCTTCTCGTTGCCGCTACGGGCGCATCGGGGGTCAAGATAAATGAGACCTCTCTAAACTTTATGGAAGGCCTTCGACGCGTCATGTTGGATCTCGCGCATCAAGTCGTGCGAGACGGGGAAGGGGCGACCAAGTTCGTCGAAATCGTGGTTACAGGTGCATCATCAGACGTGGACGCCCGCACCCATGCGCTTTCGATCGCCAATTCACCTCTGGTCAAGACGGCCATCGCCGGCGAAGACCCGAATTGGGGGCGCATCGTTATGGCAATCGGAAAATCAGGCGCTCCGGCGGATCGTGACCTTCTTTCGATATGGTTTGGCGACCTGCTCGTGGCCGAAAATGGATGGGTAAGCCCGGGCTATAACGAAGAGACCGCAGCAAACTATATGCAGCAGACCGACTTGCAGATCAGTGTCGATCTGGGTCTGGGTGGCGGAACCGCTCATGTGTGGACCTGTGATCTCACCCATCGCTATATTGAGATAAACGCCGACTATCGCTCATGAGGTCTTTGCTCGGCTTCGCTCCAATTTTTTCGAAGAAGATGTGATGAAGACAATTCTCGTATCGGCTGTTGCTCTGATCGATATTGATGGGCGCGTACTCTTGGGTCAACGCCCCGAGGGAAAACCCATGTCAGGAATGTGGGAGTTTCCCGGTGGAAAGATGGAACCTTGCGAAACGCCTGAACAGGCGCTGATACGTGAACTGGAGGAGGAGCTTGGCATCAACACTTGGGCCAGTTGCTTGGCGCCCCTCACCTTCGCAAGTCACCGCTATGAAGATTTCCATTTGCTGATGCCGTTGTTTGCCTGCCGTAAGTGGGAAGGAGTGCCGTACCCCCGAGAAGGTCAAAATCTCAAGTGGGTACGGCCTACCGAAATGAAGGCTTACCCCATGCCGCCGGCAGACTTACCCTTGATCCCGATTCTGCGAGATTGGCTGTAAAAAAACAGGATTGGTTAACTGAAAATTTAGGTATTTGTAACAACTTGAATTAACTCAGGACTTTCCAGTGGCCCAGATCGCAACTTGAAGTATATTGATTGGGGTTTGTTTGATGGTGCCATTTTTGAGTGACCTGAAATCACGATCGAAAATGCGTCACATCTGGGGGGATATGGCATGTTACGTACAATTCAACTTGGAAGTTGCGTCTCGGTGCAGGGAATATTTGTTCGTCTGCTGCCCGACGGGCGTATGCAGGTGCGAGTAGGCGACAAGCTCTTCGCTGGAACTCCAGTTACGGCACGTGCTGCCTAAAATTGGAATGATTCAATGCCAAAAGGGCGGCCATTAAAGGCCGCCCTTTTTATTTCAGAATATCTCGTAGCGTGTCAGTCCAGCTTGCGCTCTATCTCTTCACGCTCGAAAATTTCGATGACATCGCCTTCGCGCACATCTTCGTAATTCTCAAATGCCATCCCGCATTCTTGTCCGGACTGAACTTCGGAAACTTCATCTTTGAAGCGTTTGAGAGTTTTCAGCGTGCCTTCGTGGATAACCACATCGTCGCGCAGGAGGCGAACACCAGCCGAGCGCCGCGCGATACCTTCGGTCACGAGACAGCCCGCAACTTTACCCACTCCGGTTACCTTGAAGACCTCTTTGATCTGCGCATAACCGATAAACTTCTCTCGAATCTCGGCACCAAGGAGACCACTGGCCGCAGCTTTAACATCATCGACCAAATCATAGATCACGGAGTAGTAGCGTATTTCTACGCCTTTCTGATTGGCGCTGTTGCGCGCGGGCGCATTTGCCCGAACGTTAAAGCCAAGCACCGGTGAACCTGAGGCCTCGGCCAATCCGATATCACTCTCGGTTATGGCCCCCACACCCGAATGCAGCACGCGAACGCGTACCTCATCGTTCCCGATCTTCTCCATTGCCTGAACGATGGCCTCAGCAGAGCCCTGAACGTCGGCCTTCACAAGAATAGGTAGCTCAGCGACATTCTGATCTTCTTTGGCTTTGGCAAGAAGTTGGTCCAGAGTTGTGGCGGCACCGGCTGCGGCACGCTTATCCTTGGCAGCCTTCTCACGATACTCAGCGATCTCACGAGCTTGGGCCTCGGTTTCGACCACGTTCAAGACGTCACCGGCTTCTGGTGTACCATTCAAGCCAAGAACCTCTACAGGGACAGATGGGCCCGCTTCTTTGACCCGCTCACCAGTATCGCTGATAAGCGCGCGAACCTTGCCGTACTGCTCACCGACGACAAAGATATCGCCTTGCTTGAGAGTACCTTTCTGAACCAGCACGGTGGCCACGGGGCCACGCCCGACATCAAGCTGTGCTTCGATCACCGCCCCTTCGGCGGCGCGATTCGGATTGGCCTTGAGTTCGAGAATCTCTGCCTGAAGTGCAATGGCTTCGAGCAGTTCTTCAAGGCCCTGACCACTCACCGCCGAGACTTCGACGTCCTGCACATCACCTGACATAGCTTCGACGACCACCTCGTGGCGCAGCAGGTCTGCACGCACTTTATCGGGGTCGGCAGCGGGCAGATCAATCTTGTTGATCGCCACGATCATCGGCACCTTGGCCGCCTTGGCGTGATTGATGGCCTCGACGGTCTGCGGCATCACCGCATCATCGGCCGCCACGACAAGCACAACGATATCCGTCACTTGCGCGCCACGCGAGCGCATTGAAGTGAACGCCGCGTGCCCCGGAGTATCCAAGAATGAAAGAACCGATCCGCTATCCGTGGTGACCTGATAGGCACCGATGTGCTGTGTAATGCCGCCCGCTTCGCCCGACACGACCTTCGCATCGCGAATCGCATCAAGAAGCGACGTCTTACCATGGTCAACGTGGCCCATGATTGTGATCACCGGTGGGCGCGACTTGAGGTCTTCCGGCTTGTCATCCACCGTGTCGATGACATCCTCAACGTCGGCATCAGAAACACGCACAACCTTGTGTCCAAACTCTTCGATGATCAGCTCGGCGGTGTCGGCGTCAATGGTTTCATTCTGTGTCACCATCATGCCGTTCTGCATCAGCGCCTTCACGACATCACCGACACGCTCGGCCATACGGTTGGCCAATTCGCTGACGACAATCGCTTCGGGAAGCTGAACGCCACGCACAACCTTTTCACGCGACTCGCCCCCTCCGAGGGCTTTTTGCCGAGCGCGCTCTTGCTTTCGCTTCATTGCGGCAAGCGATTTCTGACGCCCGCCTTCTCCCGAAAGGGCTTGATTCAATGTAAGCTTGCCAGAGCGGCGGCCATCGTCGCGACCCTTCCCGCGCCCTTGACGCTCGGGGCGATCCTTGTCCTGCTTTCGCGCCGGTTGCGGCTGCTTTGCCGGTGTGGCGCGTCCTGCTGAAGGGGCTTCTTGCGGAGCTGCGGCAGCTGCGGCAGCTGCCTTGGCGGCTTCTTCGCTTTCGCGCCGCTTGCGCTCGTCCTCTTCGGCCTTGACGCGAGCGCGTTCAGCGCGCTCCTGTTCTTCGCGTTCCTTGGCTTCAGCTTCCTCGCGTCGACGCTGACGCTCATCTTCTCGGGCCTTCTCGTCGGCTTCGCGCTTTTCGGCCTCTTGGGTCTCGCGCGCCTTCGCGGCTTGCAGTGCCTTTAGGCGACGCTCCATCTCAGCATCAGAAATACCTGCGGGACGCTTGCTAGGATCACCGCCGGTCACACCTTTCGACGCGGCTCCACCCGACGCGGCTCCGCCTTGCTTGGGCATGACCACGCGCTTGCGCTTGGTTTCCACCACGACGTTCTTGGTGCGTCCGTGGCTGAAGCTCTGCTTCACATTCCCCGAGCGGGGACCGCCGCGCACACCCAATGTTTTCTTTCCGTCGTTGTCGCTCATCTGGTTCTACTTTCCTTTCCGGCGACTGCTGCCGCCGTCCGGGGCACGCAGGCCCTTCAACCTTTGCGCCTCCTCTACAACACGTTGCGCCAAACCTCCAGCGCGCAATGCCGCATGGATCGTCGTTTGGCGCCCGAACGCCTGACCCAACTCATTCGCGGTCAGCCATCCAATGAATTTGCCCCGATGGGGCGTGCTTAGCTTCGATTTTCCGCGCTCTGAGCCATCGCGGGCCTGAATGAGCGCGACCGCCTCTTCCTTTGAAAGCCAATCCTTGACCTTTTCATAGCCCGAGACGGCACCACCACCTTTCCGGCTCAGGCTGATCAAATCTATGACACGCCGCGCCAGCATCGATTCGACTTGGGCCACCAAATCTTCCGGTACGTTCACATGCTGTTTTGCAGCGCGCTTGAACAGACCTTTTGCAACGGCCTTTTCCAAGGCGTCACGCGACGCCGTGACCCATATGCCGCGTCCCGGCAACTTTGCGGCAACGTCCGCCACAATTTGAGCCTCGGGTCCGACCACAAACCGGATCAGTTCAGATTTAGGTCGTACTTCACCGGTTGCAATACATTTGCGTTCGGGACCTTCACTTCGGTCGTTGGGCTGCACCGCGCTACCCATGATAGACACCGAGGCCTGAAAGAATCAGGCCCCGACCTCCTCTGTTGTGTCACCCTCTTCTTCATCGGGCTCATCGGTTTCGAGATCGGCAGGGTCCACCCATCCAAGCATCACACGGGCCGTCATCACCATAGCCTGAGCTTCCTCGAGGCTCAGATCGAAGGGCTCGAGTATACCGTCATCCTTTTGTCTTTCACCATCGACAATCGTCCAGCCGCCAGCAAGCTCCCAGTCAGCGCAGGTTGCGAAGTCTTCCAGCGTCTTGACGCCATCCCCCGCAAGCGCCTGAACCATTTGAGGCGTAAGCCCTTCGAACTGGATCAAACTGTCTTCGACGCCAAGCTCACGCGCCTTTTCGAGGGCCTCTTTGGCGCGTGCCTCGAGGACATCGCGTGCGCGCGCCTGCAATTCCTGCGCAGTGTCTTCGTCAACGCCATCAATCACCAGAAGCTCGTCCAGTTCGACGTATGCCACCTCTTCAAGGGTGGTAAAGCCTTCGGACACCAGAAGCTGAGCGAAGAATTCGTCCAGATCCAGCGTGTCCATGAAAAGTTGCGTGCGCAACTCGAATTCCTTCTGGCGACGCTCACTATCTTCGGCTTCGGTCATGATGTCGATGTCCAGCCCTGTGAGCTGGCTGGCAAGGCGAACGTTTTGACCACGACGACCAATAGCGAGTGAGAGCTGGTCTTCGGGAACGACCACTTCGATGCGCTCGGCCTCCTCATCAAAGACGACCTTGCTCACCTCAGCCGGCTGAAGCGCGTTCACAAGGAAGGTCGGCTGATCTTCGTTCCAAGGGATGATGTCGATTTTTTCGCCCTGAAGTTCGTTGACCACGGCCTGCACGCGGCTGCCGCGCATACCCACACAGGCACCAACCGGATCAATGGACCCATCATAGGAGATCACGGCAATCTTGGCCCGGCTTCCCGGATCACGGGCACAAGCCTTGATCTCGATGATACCATCATAGATCTCGGGCACTTCCATCTTGAAAAGCTCTTCCATAAATTCCGGCGCGGTTCGGCTCAGGAAAATCTGCGGGCCACGTGCCTCGCGGCGCACATCTTTGATGTAGCAGCGGATACGTTCGTTCGGACGATAGCTTTCGCGACCGATTTTCTCGTTGCGGCGCAGGATCGCTTCGCCACGGCCAACATCAACGATGACATTGCCGTATTCCTCGCGTTTGACCATGCCGTTGATGATCGTGCCTGCGCGGTCCTTGAATTCTTCGTACTGACGGTCACGCTCGGCTTCGCGTACCTTCTGAAGGATCACCTGTTTGGCGCTTTGCGCAGCAATTCGGCCCATTTCGACAGGCGGGACTTCTTCAGTAAATTGATCACCGACCTTTGGATCTTCCAGATACTGTTTCGCCTGTTCGACGGTCATTTCGGCCTGATAGTTTTCAAGCTCTTCGTCTTCGACCACCGTGCGCACACGGGTGAAGGTGGCGCGACCCGTCTTGCGATCGATGCTGACCCTGATGTCCATCTCGGCGCCGTACCGGCTCTTGGCAGCGCGCGCGAGGCTTTCTTCCATCGCCTCGACCACGAGGCCGGGATCGATCATTTTCTCGCGTGCCACCGCTTCCGCGGTCTGCAAGAGTTCCAACTGGTTTGCAGAGGTAATTGCCATTTTCACTCCTCCCGCGACGCGTCATCTTCGATCGCGTCGAACTGGTCTTCATCCAATACGCCGGCTTCTTTGCGTTGGCGCAGCATTTCTTTGATCAGCTCGTCTGTCAGGACAAGCTTGGCATCTGACAGCCAGTCGAACTGAAGCCCGATGGTGCCTTCCTCGACATTGACAAGGACTTCCTCACCCTCGACACCCGCCAGAATACCTTTGAACCGTTTGCGGCCCTCGATCAGCTCGCTGGTTTCAAGCTTTGCTTCATAACCTTCGAACGTCTCAAAATCCTTGATCCGGGTCAGAGGTCGGTCAATGCCAGGACTGGACACCTCTAGTGTATAGGTATCGATAATCGGATCCTCGACATCGAGCACCGCGCTCACCTCGGTGCTGATACGGGCGCATTCGTCAACTTCGATACCCCCCTCTGGGCGCTCGGCCATAATCTGAAGCGTCGAAGTTTTACCGCCCATTAGCCGGATGCGCACAAGTTCGAACCCCATGTCTTCGATAACTGGGGTGACGATTTCGGCGAGTCGCCGATCTATCGCTGCCTTTGCAATCAGGTCGTTGGTCATTCGTCGTCCAAGCACAAAAAAACGGGCCCGCGGCCCGTCGATCTTTCCCGGTGGAACGCTGGGTCAGGACCCGCACGCGCCGCTGTTAGGGGGCATATACGCCGAGTTGGTTGAGTCTGCAAGTCCATTGGGCATTCGCAAATCCAATTCATACCAACCTTCTGGAAAATCAGCTCTAATAAATCGCTGTCAGCGGCGCCATACTCTGGCCTGCGATCATTTTCTGGCGCCTAACGCATCCATTACCTTGACCAAGGCTGCGCTTATCCCCGGCTCACTCAGCGCGTGGCCGGCCATTTGAACCATTTGCAACTCTGCGCGGTCCCATACCTGAGCCAGCCGCCAAGCCGAAACAGGCGGGCAAATCATGTCGTAGCGCCCTTGCACGATTACGCCCGGCACATCCCGAAGCTTTGACGCATTTTTGAGAATCCAACCGTCCTCATCAAGGAATCCCATATGGGTGAAATAATGATTCTCGAGCCTTGCAAAGGCCCGGGCATACTCTGGCGGTGCATCGCCCAGAGCACCTGTTGACCGCACTGAGGCCAGCGCATTTTCCCATGCGGACCAAGCCTTCGCATAGGTGATCTCAGTGGCGCGATCTCCTGAAAAGAGGCGCTTGTGATAGGCACCGATCATGTCCCCACGCTCGTTTTCCGGCACAAGCTTCTGAAATCTGTTCCATGTTTCAGGCCAGAAATGACCGGCACCGCCCCCATAGAACCAATCAAGTTCAGGCCGTGTCATCAGAAAGACGCCACGCAGCACGAGATGTCTGATTCTGTCAGGGTGTTTGATTCCATAAATAAGCGACAAGGTCGCCCCCCAGCTCCCTCCGAAGACAATCCACCGATGAATGCCCAGTGTTTCGCGAATTAATTCGATGTCACGAACAAGATGCCAGGTGGTGTTATTGTTGACTTCCGCATGAGGGCGTGACCGACCGCACCCGCGCTGATCAAATAAGACAATTCGATATATCGCAGGATCGAAGTATCGGCGCATTGCAGGGCTGCATCCACCGCCCGGACCGCCGTGAAGCACAACGACTGGCATGCCGTTAGGGTTACCAGACTGCTCCACATAGATCTGATGTCCATCGCCAACATCCAGCATCCGGCGGTCGAACGGGTCAACCGGCGCGTAAAGATACTGTACTGCGCTTTTTTGCTCCGGGAACTTGTCCATCAAAGACCTATATAGCAAGACAAACACAAATGATCACATGGAGATCAGAATGCAAGCCACCCAGACCACCATTGATCCTTCCGAAGTTGCCAAGTTCGAAGCGATGGCAACAGAGTGGTGGGACCCACAGGGAAAGTTCAAGCCACTGCACATGCTCAATCCCTGTCGTCTCGACTATATCACTGCGCAGATTGCGTCTGAGTTTGATCGTTCCCTTTCTGACGACAAGCCGTTCGCTGGGCTGCGCATCATCGATATCGGATGCGGTGGTGGCCTTCTGTCCGAGCCGATGGCGAGGCTCGGGGCAGACGTCGTTGGGGCCGACGCCGCCGAACGCAATATTCCAGTAGCGCAAATCCATGCCGAACGTTCCGGTCTCGAAATCGATTATCGTCATACAACCGCCGAGAACTTGGCGGCAGCAGGCGAACAGTTCGACGTGGTCCTGAATATGGAAGTGGTCGAGCACGTGTCAGACCCGCTGATCTATCTCATGGCATGTCAGCAACTTCTAAAGCCCGGAGGGCTTCACATATGTTCGACGTTGAACCGAAACGCAAAAAGCTATGTCATGGCTATCGTTGGAGCCGAACACGTCATGAGGTGGCTACCTAAGGGTACCCATGAATGGTCAAAGTTCATCACGCCCGAGGAACTCTATGATTTTCTGTCGCAAGCTGGCCTGAAACCGGTTGATAAAAAAGGCTTTATTTTCAACCCGATCAGTTGGTCTTGGTCTCTGTCCAGTCGTGATCTGAGCGTGAACTATGTCACCACCAGCATCAAAGCGTAAAATCCAGCATTATGCCTCGGATTCGAGCTTGTCCCGGAGCCCGCGAAGCACCGGAAGAACGCCACGGACTCGGTCATCGCCCAACTCGGCCACCATTTCCGATATGATCGGGGTGATTGCCGACATTGCGACATCACGCGCCTTACGCCCTGCCGGTGAAATCGCCACCATCTTGCGCCGCGCATCATCCCAATCCGGTCGGATATGCACATAGCCGGCCCATTCGAGTTTGTGCAGAGTGTTGGTCATAGCCCCCCGCGTCACATGAAAGCTTTTCGCCAACTGGGCGGGAGAGCGTTCGCCGCCCGCGCGCGCCAAATGGTTGAGCAATGTAAAATGGGAAATTTCCATCCCCTTGGGGAGGACACGCGAGAGCCTGCTCCGGATCATCTGATCGGCGATCAGAATTTCTCCGAACAATGCAACTGCGAGCGAGTTACTCGTGGAATCGGTCATATCGAATGGGGCTCTTGAACGATCTGTCATGACTAAGCGACGGAATGCGCTGTCGCGCTTCTGCCACCTCGGCCATATCCATATCAACGGTTAACACGCCTGCCGCCGTTCCACCATCCAGCAGAACCTCGCCCCAAGGGTTTACCGCCAGCGAATGCCCCCAAGTCTTGCGCATCTTCCCTTCTTTTGCTTCGTGGGTTCCACATTGCGCAGGCGCCAGAACAAAACACCCGGTCTCAATTGCCCGCGAGCGAAGAAGGCTTGCCCAGTGCGCTGCACCCGAAACCGGTGAAAAGGCGGATGGTACGGTCAGCATTTCGGCACCGGCCTGAGCCAGATGGCGATAAAGAGTAGGGAAACGCAGATCGTAGCAAATCGTCAGCCCAAACCGCCCCAGCGCTGACTCTGCGCATATCGCACGCTCGCCCGGCCGATAACCTGCTGATTCCCGATAACTTTCATCTTCCGAAATTTCGACGTCGAACATATGAATCTTATCATATCGCGCCACGATCTTTCCGTCAGGCGAGATGAGATAAGATCGATTGGCAAACCGACCATTCACATCATCCGTCTTGACGGCCAACGACCCGATCAACAGCCAAATATCATAAGCCTGCGCATCTCCGATCAACGCCGCAAGCGTTGGGTCCTCACTTTCGTGCCTGAGAACCAATTCTTGCCGCGCCCGACTGGCCGAAACACAATTCGTTACCTCTGGGGTTAGCACGACCTCCGCGCCACGTTCGACGGCTTCGCGTAAGAGCGCACGCGTCCGGGGAAGGTTCGCCTCTGGATCATCACTTGAATTGAGTTGAAGAAGGCCTGCCCGTATCATGATCAGGCCGCCAGCATGGCATCCAATTTGCCCGCGCGCTCAAGCGCGTGAAGCTCATCGCAGCCGCCCACATGAACATCGCCAACGAAAATCTGCGGAACGGTTCTGCCGCCATTGGCGCGTTGGATCATTTCAGGCTTGCGCGATGGGTCGGCAAAAACGTCGATCTCTTGAAAATTAACGTCTTTTTGCTTCAGAAGACGTTTTGCCGCGTGACAAAAGCCGCAAAGCGGGGAGGTGTAGATTTCAACTTGTTTCATGCATGCATCCTTTGTGGTTGGTTGCAATCTAGGCATCCTTTCCCGCCCTCGCCAGTACAACAATACTGATACTTGCTGCTCCATTGGCCAGACAGGCCTGTGTCGCCGCCGAAAGGGTCGCGCCTGATGTCATGACATCATCGACCAGAAGCACGGAGCGACCAACAATCCTGTCTCGCCAGCGCGGGTGGGTATTGATGGCATTTTGCATCGTTTTGTGTCGCATCTCGAATCCCAAGCCCCCCAAGCTTTGCGTCGATCGTGTTCGAGTTAGTAGATCTGGACAATAGGCAAGGCCGGCTTCCGCCGCCAATTCGCGCGCAAGAAGTGCTGACTGATTGAAGCGCCTTTTCAACATCCGCATCCAATGTAACGGGATCGGAGCCACAATCATTTCGGAGTCGATTATTGGCGTGGCAGCACGCGCGAGCCAACGACCGGCAGGTTTCGCAATGTCATGGCGATCCCCATGTTTGAGCGCGAGCACGATTTTTCTTCCATTCGCACCATATGTCATGACCGCTCGACCCGATGACCAAGGCCGCACATGCGTGAGGCAATCGTCACAGCACACGGCGCCCGGCGCATCCGGCCCTGCGGGAAGCGGGGTGCCACACATTTCGCAGCATATGCCTGTCACGAATGGCGTATCTCTCCAGCAGGGGCCGCATAAACCAAAATCCGTCTCTACGATCTCTCCACAGGCAAGACAGCGTGGCGGATAAATCAAGCGCAGTACGGATTGCACACCGGTCGCCTTCACGTATATCTGCAACGCATGACATCGCCTCCTGACCTGACAGATCGTTCCGCACTGAAAAGTCATCGAGCGCGCGCCTCTCGGAAGCCCGTCCGTTTCCTGCATGAGGCGGCCATCGACGAAATGCATGATCGCCTTTCGATGGTTAACAAGTCGTTTACCTCTGTCGCTTTGATAACTGGTCATCCCGAGATATGGACGCCCGCTTTCCCGAATGCGACAGTCGTGGAGGATGCCGAAACGCTTGGCCTTGATCCCGAAGCACACGATCTCATCCTGCATGCCATGTGCCTTCATTGGTCCAAAGACCCTGTGGGACAACTCATTCAATGCCGCCGAGCGCTCAAGCCCGACGGCTTGCTGCTTGTGGCGGTTCTCGGCGGTGAAACGCTTCACGAGCTTCGCACCGCACTCGCCCAAGCGGAGGTTGAGCTTTCTGGCGGACTTTCTCCGCGTGTCGCACCGATGGCAGAAATACGTGATCTGGGCGCTTTGATGCAGCGCGCAGGTTTTGCGCTTCCGGTGGCGGATATCGTTCCGATACGCGCGTCCTACCGTGATCTTTGGCACCTTGGTCACGATCTGCGTGGAATGGGTGAGACAAATGCACTTGCTGCCCGAATACGTCACTTCTCCGGGCGCGCCCTTTTTGACCGGGCGTCAGACATCTATCAGATGCATTTCTCCACGGATCATCATCGCGTCAACGCCAGTTTTGATCTCATTATGCTTACCGGTTGGGCGCCTGATGCTTCACAGCCCCAGCCTCTTAGACCGGGGTCCGCAAGCACCCGACTCGCCGATGCGCTAAGCACCAAGGAAACGCCGCTCAAAGATTAACGCATGCGCTTAGTAGCTTATTTCGCCCTTCAACGCACCTTATCGGAACGTCTTCATGAAAAATGCAACACGACCCGCCCACGCAGGCCCGGATCATCCGCCAGTGCGACACGGTCGCACCGGTATCCTTTTGGCCAACCTAGGAACACCGGATGCGACCGATTACTGGTCCATGCGCCGTTACTTGAACGAATTCCTCTCGGACAAGAGGGTTATCGACTATCCGGCCTGGAAATGGCAGCCACTTTTGCAGGCTATCATTTTGACCAAGCGGCCCTTCTCAAGCGGTGCGGCTTACAAATCGATCTGGAATGAAGAGCGGAACGAAAGTCCGCTCATGACCATCACGCGCGAACAGACGGATGCAATCTCGGATGCCCTGACCGAAGATTATGGCGAACAGGTTATGGTCGATTTTTGCATGCGCTATGGCAATCCCTCAACCCGCTCCAAGGTGCGGAAAATGGTTGAGGCCGGCTGCACCCGCATTCTCTTTTTCCCGCTCTATCCTCATTATGCTGGCGCAACCTCCGCCACCGCTAACGATCAGTTTTTTCGCGCTCTGATGCGGGAAACATGGCAGCCAACAGCGAGAGTTGTTGAACCTTATTTCGAAAATCCCGCATATATCGATGCTCTCGCGAAATCTGTCGAGACGGCCTATCAGAACACCTCTGAGCGGCCAGAAATCCTCGTTGTGTCCTATCATGGAATGCCCAAGCGATACCTGATGCAAGGCGATCCATATCATTGTCAGTGTCAGAAAACGACTCGCCTGCTCAAGGAGCGGCTAGGCTGGACTGATGCGGATATTACCACAACTTTTCAGTCGGTTTTTGGACCAGAAGAATGGCTCAAGCCTTACACCGTTGATGAGGTTGCCCGCCTTGCACGGGAAGACGGCAAGAAAAAGATCGCCGTAATCGCACCTGCTTTTTCGGCAGACTGCATCGAAACTTTGGAAGAGATAAATGAAGAAATTCGCGAAAGTTTCGAACATGCGGGCGGCGAGAATTTTACCTACATTCCCTGTCTC
This sequence comes from Roseovarius sp. E0-M6, assembly GCF_037083845.1. Taxonomy (NCBI): domain Bacteria; kingdom Pseudomonadati; phylum Pseudomonadota; class Alphaproteobacteria; order Rhodobacterales; family Roseobacteraceae; genus Roseovarius; species Roseovarius sp. E0-M6. The sequence goes on from NZ_JBAPLA010000002.1 coordinate 258,534, forward strand.
AATGCATCAGAGGATCACATCTGGGCTCTTACATCGATCATCCGTGACAACCTCGGGGGGTGGGTGTCCTGAATTGATAAAATAAGCAGAAAAAAAGGCGGTGAAATATCACCGCCTTTTTTGAACAAGAATGCGTTCAGTCAGCTGCGACAACTGCGGCCACGACGGCCAGAAGCAGCAGCGGAATCCAAACACCTGCAGCTGAAGAGCTTGCGGCCGTTTCTTCAACGATGACCGGAGCTTCCATAACGGGCTCGGACAGGTTTCCGGCCGATGCGGTTGTAGCAGCTGCGACAAGCGCGGTGGCGAGTGCGAGTTTTTTCATTATTTCCTCCGATTTTGGCCCTTCGTGCAAAACAAGCACGCCAAGCAAAGAATTACCTCGTGAGGCTTCCTATGCAGCCAATCATCTACGAAGCAAACGTATCTCGGAGGCGGGCCCGCACGAATCACGGGCAATTTGTCAAATTAGCAACACCTGCGTGCCAACTTCAGTCATTTCGAATAGCTGAGAAATATGCTCATTATAGAGACCGATGCATCCGTTGGATGAACGGCGCCCGATCTTGCGCGTGTCATGAGTTCCGTGAATGCGATAATACGTCCAGCTCAGGTATAGGGCGTGTGTGCCCAAAGGATTGTCCGGGCCCGGCCCTACGTATGCGGGCCAATCAGGATTTCGTTCAAGCATCGACGGCGTAGGACGCCAATCCGGGCCAACTACCTTGCGAACAACCTTGGTGCGCCCGCGCCTCGTCAACTCTTCGGACATAGGCACGCTTGATGGGTAGAGGAAGTATTGCCCGCTTTCGTCCCAGAAGTGCAAAGCACGACTGTCTATATCCACAAGGATCGCACCCCTGTTCAAATTCGAAAAGTAGGGCTGCCAGTCAAGTGTGCGGAACGCAGAAGTATTGCGGCGCACTTTCTGAGTGATGGCCGGCTCCATCTCGATTGTGCTGGAGTCAGACGTATCCTGCGCGACTGCCGGGAAGCCGATCAGCGCTGCCGAACTTGCAAGAAAGCGGCGCCTGCTCAAAGAATTTTCGAAAAACCGCGACACGGCATCCCTCCAGTTTCTCAAGGTTTAGAAATCGTAACGTGGGTTACGGTCTCATTGATATATTGCCCGAATGCCTCAGTCGCAATTCAAAGAATTGTCAGAAAGCGAAGAACCGCGGATGTGGGTTTGATAAGCAACGACAGTCGGGCTAGACAGCCTCGATACGAAATTGAGTCGGGTAGCGATCGCATGAAACGTCTTTTGGTGGTTCTTCTTTCAGGTGTGCTCACGCTTGGTGCCTGTGCCGCACCAGCGCCCATTCCGCAAATGGGTGCCGATGGCAAACCGCTGCCGAAAGTGTATCGCATCCGTTCGGGTGCGACTTCTCGTATTCAGTATAGCATGCTCGACTCAGTAAATGCACTGCGTCAAGCAGCTGGCCAACCAATCGTATCGCTGGATCCCAAGCTGACGGCGGCAGCCGCGACACATGCCCGTGACATGTCGGTTCAGAACCGACCGTGGCACTTTGGCTCGGACGGGTCTTCACCCATCGACCGAGTGCGCCGGATCGGATACGAAGGAAAACTCGTCGGAGAAGCTATTTCCGAAACCTATGAAACTGAGACGGAAACTCTGGCAGCATGGATGAAAGACGAAGGGTCGCGCCGCGTTATCCTCTCTCCTGACGCGCGGAATATGGGTTTCGCTTGGCTTCAGGAAGACAATGGCAAAATTTGGTGGACGCTTGTGATGGGCGAGTGACGCCCACCAAGGTAACCAACATATGGCTCGGTCAGGGATTGATCGTGACCGGCGTTCCATTTCGGACCATTGCATAGATATCTTCAATGTGGCGGTCTTTTACCGAGATACATCCGGCAGTCCAATCCGGGCCCAGCCCACGTTTCTTTCCATTGGGGCGGCCGTGAATAAAAATGTCCCCACCGGGACTTTTCCCCACAGAGCGAGCATAGGCGCGGTCTTTGGCGTTTGGGTAATCAATCCCGATCGAAAGATGGAAGTCGCTATTGGGGTTTCTTCGATCAACGCGGTATAGACCCTCGGGTGTCCGACCGTCGCCCTTGATGCGCTTGTGACCAGCAGGTGCAAACCCGAGATCAACCCGATATTGCTTCAAGACGTCTTCATGGTGCAGTAAAAACATTCTCCGGTCGCCCTTGTTGATAACAACATGGGTCACTTCAGGGCCATTATAGGTCTTGAATTTAGACCCACAGGCCGACAAAGACAGAACGGTCAGCATGACCGCAAGAATGTTGATTAAACGCATTTGCCCCATGCCTCCTGCTCTTTTTTGCCTTTAATACATCAGAGCAACCGATCCGGATAGAGGGATTAGGCGTTTCGTGTGAACCCGGCGACAAGCTCTACGTGCGGCGACCACCGGAATTGATCCACCACCTTCACCCGAGACATTTCAAACCCTGCGTCGATCAGCATACGCGAATCCCGGGCAAAACTGGTAGGGCTGCATGATACGTAAACAATTCTATGAACATCACTATTTGCCAGAGCGCAGACCTGCGCCTCGGCGCCTGCCCGAGGCGGATCAAGACAGACAGCATCAAAATCCGTCAGCTCTGCGGCTTCCAAAGGGTCCCTGAATAGGTCACGCGAATCCGCTGTGATCGTTTTGAGACCTTGGACATTGCGCCAAGCGGTTTTCAAAGCCTCTACCATCTCAGCATCACCTTCAACCGCGTGGACCTGTGCATTCTCGGCGAGCGGAAAGGTGAATGTCCCGCATCCAGCAAACAAATCGACCACACGCTTGGCACCGACCAAATGCGCGCGCACCTCTTCGATCAATGTGAGCTCGCCCTCCCGAGTGGCCTGCAGAAAGGCGCCCGGTGGAGGAACGACTCGCGCCTGACCAAACCTCTGCTCGGGTGGTCTGTCTTGAAACACCACCTCTTTCTCCCAAGACAGCCGTGCAACACGGTTCCGTCGCCCAATATCCCCAAGCGCCGCTCGCAATGGACCATCCAGCGGTTTGCCACCACGGGCCTCTACATCCAGCCCATTCTCAGTCACGGTAATAGAGACTGAAAGCTCGGCTTTCCGGCTGCCTCCGTTTTGAGCCAGTTCGCAGGCAATATTCGTTCCTGCCAACAGGTCGGGATGCAGAATCTTGCAGTCAGGAATTTCCACGATCGCATTCGATGCCCGTGCATGGAATCCTGCCATCGCAGATTTCTTGGTTCTTCGCGCAGAAAAAGATGCCCGCCGCCGCGTCATTGGCGGCGATACATGCGGCGCAAGAAACTCGGCATCAATGCCTTGATTGGACAAGGCCACCCTGACAATGTCTTGCTTCCAGTTACTTACGAATTCATCTGATGCATGCTGTACAGAACAACCGCCGCATGATCGAAAATGGCGGCACGGCGGCGTTACTCTTGCGTCGCTTGGCTTGATAATGCGGACATCCTCAAGCTGCTGACTCTCAAGTCGCCCTGTTACTTCCTCTCCGGGAAGCGTTATTGGCGCGAACACCGGCCCTTCGGCGACCCCGTCGCCGTGATGCCCAAGCCGCTCGATAACCCAATGCTTCTGACTCACAACAACGCCTCTCTGGATTTTGAAAACCCAGAGGCTATCCACTCGTCCTCGATCTGACGCAAACGTCTTCCCAGTGCAGGGCCCTCATACATAGGCATCAGGTCATTTGCGGATATCGGGAACACCGCTTTTGCCCCTTTTGTCACATTCGAGCACCAACCAAGCGGCAGCGGAAACCCCATCGCCGCGCGCAAGGCTAGAACACCGAGTGCCTCATGGACACCAAGGCGATAACCAAGCTCATCTGGCGGCTGCGCCGAGACGATACCGTCGCAATACCGTGTCAAACGTTTGGCTTCACTCCGGCTCAGCCGAAGCGCGCTCTCGGCATCTTCGCCACCGAGAGCAGCCAGTCTGCGCATCGCATCGGGTAAAAGGCCCATCAGCTTTTCCTGATGTACTAAGGTCGGCACGGCGCTGGCTTCTGCTCCGGGGAGTATTTGACCCAGAACGCCCACCGCTGACATCGAGGCCAGTGCTACCGAAGGATCATCCGCAGCCAACAATTTGCGCATCTCGGTTCCGATCCGCTCTCGCGCGAGACCGTCCAAACCATCAAGGCACTGCGCAATCGCCGCCAGCGCCTCGGCATCTATCGCGCTAGACCCATAGACTGCGGTGAACCGAAAAAACCGCAAAATCCGCAGATAATCTTCCTTGATCCGAGTGACTGCATCTTCGATGAACCGAACCCGACCAGCAATCGCGTCTTCAAGCCCATCCACAGGATCCAGAATTTCGCCGTCCAATCCAACATAGAGTGCGTTCATCGTGAAATCACGCCGGCGCGCATCTTCGTGAATATCGTCGGTGTAAGACACCAGCGCCTTACGTCCATAAGTCTCTTCATCACGCCGAAAGGTGGTGATCTCAAATGCCACGTCGCCACTTATCACCGTGACGGTGCCGTGATCCATCCCGGTTGGAATCGCGTTCAAGTTTCGATTTTCGGCAAGGTCTATAACACGCTCGGGTCGCGCGTCGGTGGCAATGTCCATGTCACCAACAGTATATCCCATGACACTATTGCGCACAGCACCGCCCACGACATATACCCGATGGCCAGCCCCTTCGAGCATGTCGAATATCGCGCGCAACTGAGGCGCTTTGAGCCAATCTGCCTCAAGCCTCATCGCGCACCGCCTCGGCCAATTGTCGTAGCATACGCGCCGTAGCACCCCAGATATAGTAGGGACCGAAAGGCGCTACATAGTAGCGGCGGATCGTTCCACGCCAATACCGCCCCTCGATACGATATCGGTCACATTGCAATACGTGTGAAAGCGGCACCTCGAAAATCTCATCCACCTCTCCTGCCTCTGGCACGGGCTCGAACACTGACTTTACGCGTGCCACCACCGGTGTCACGCGAAAGCCGGTTACCGTCTCATGGTCCGGCAACGTTCCCAAAATATCGATATTTGTATGAACAAGTCCGATTTCTTCTCGTGCCTCGCGCAAGGCGGCACATACCACACTTTGATCGGCTGCATCCAGCTTGCCGCCCGGAAAGGCGATTTGGCCCGGGTGATGCTTGAGCAACGACGATCTTTTCGTAAGAATGACCGAGGCGCCTTCCGATTTCTGATGTATGGCTATTAAAACGCCAGCAGGGCGAAGTTTGCGCCCTTCGGGCAAACCCTCCAGACGGTTCAGGTCAAAATCCGATGATGCGCGCATCGGTCGATTCAGCGCCCGAAGGACGCTATTCAGATCGTCAGACATTTTTGCCCGCGTCAAATCCCAGCGTGGCCGGATCAAGATCGTAATGCGCACCGCAAAATTGACAGTCGGCCGTCACTCTACCCTCATCTGTCGTCATCTTTTTGATGTCATTCGCAGAGTAAATCGACAGGCTCTGACGAACCCTATCCTCAGAACAGGTGCATCCGAAACGAACGGCCTGCATGTCAAAGACACGAGGTGTCTCTTCATGAAAGAGTTTATAAAGCAGGTCCGTTGGCGCAACTGACGGCCCAATCAGCTCAAACTCTTCTGCGGTATCCAGAAGCAGGTTGGCCCGGTTCCAATTCTCGCCGTCTTCCCCTTCCATGATATCGGCGGCCTGCAATAGACCGCCTTCGCCACTGCCTCCTTCTGACGCCGAAGGTGAGACTTTCGGCATATGCTGAAGCATCATGCCGCCTGCTCGCCAATGCTCATCTCCACCGGTCTCGGTTGATCGACCAAAGCTCAGCTTGAACCTTGTCGGCAGCTGCTCGGATTGCGCGAAATATGCCTCTGCACAAGCGGCTAGGCTTCCACCCGAAATAGGTGTGATACCTTTATACGGTGTTGTGCCTTCGCCTTGATCAATCAGAACCGCGAAGTAGCCTTCGCCCAGCTGAGAAAATGGCGGCGCATCGGTTATCCTGTCTGCATCAAAGCTTGCATATGCTCGAATATGCGCCGGCTCTCCTTCCTCGGATGGCGCAAAGTAATCCGTTGCGATCATCCGTACGGCGCCCTTGGTTTGAACCTGAAGGCTCAGCTTCCATCGCAATTTTATCGTTTGGCCTATTATCGCGGTCAGAAGCGCCATCTCCGCAATGAGCGCTTCGACTTCGGCTGGATAATTATGCTGTTTCAGCACTTCATCCAGCACACCGTCCAGCCGCGCCACCCGTCCGCGAACGTCGCTTACATCAAGCTGAAAGGGTAGGACAGTGTCGTCCCAAGCGATTTTTTGTGCAAGTGTCATGGGGTTTCCTTAGGGGCCTGAACTTGGCATATCGCGTCTAAATAGGGTGGAGCAAGGAGCGCTCCAAGAGGGGTTGAGCAAATCATGCGGCGCGTGGGTGAAGCGGTCAGATCTGACATTAATTATCGAAGCCGACCGGGCGTTTACGCCCTGCTGCCGTTAGATGCGGGTATTCTCTTAACTCATCAGGAAAGGCCAGAGCCTGAGCTTCAACTTCCCGGTGGCGGGATTGATCCCGGCGAATCACCGCTTCAGGCGTTGCATCGGGAAGTGTTCGAGGAAACAGGCTGGCGGATCGCTTCTCCCAGACGCTTGGGTTTCTACAGGCGGTTTGTTTTCATGCCTGAGTACGAGTTATGGGCCGAGAAGATCTGTACAATTTTCGTGGCTCATCCAGTACGCCGAATTTCAGAACCGGGCGAAGACGGCCATAGTGCGGTATTTACTGATTGGGAAACTGCCGCGACCCGGGTGGCCAGCACCGGTGACAGAATGTTCATCAAGAATTTCCGCAAATAAGATAAAGTTAGAAGCCGCGGGTTGTGATCAGTTATCTCCTGAAAGCCTCTATCCCACCGGCAATCTACCATTAAATTCAAGCAGAACCGCTGATACATCGTCATCAAAGTGATCATGACCTGCAAACTCCGAGAGCTTCCAGATGATCGATTCCAAGCAAGCCATACCGTGCGTTTGCTTCAACTGTTCCAGAAAATCTCTCATACCTTCGTCACCGAGAAGCCGCCCTTGCTCGTCCGCACATTCAACAATGCCGTCTGAATGGATCATCAAACGATCTCCGGGCTCTAGCATCACCTCGAAATCTTTGTAGGTGGCGCCTTCGATTAAGCCCACCGGAAGGCCGCCCGTGCCAATGTTCTCGGTTTCCCCGTCACCCCTTTGAACGATGGGGTTGGGATGTCCGGCCTGAGCCATTCTCACACATCCTGTGGTAAGGTTTGCCTCGGCCAGCAGGATGGTAAAGTAATGCTCAGTCTCAAGCTCATCGAGAAAGAGGGCGTTAAGTGTTTCTATAGCTTGGGCTGGCGACCGCATGCGGAACCCACCATCATCGTCACGAAATAGTGCGACATTCTGGTCCGGGGACGAGGAAGATAGGTATCCGGCAAGCCGCGCAGTCATCAGTGCCGAACTTATCCCATGCCCAGATACATCAATACTGAATAATCCGATTTGCTCTTCGCTGACGTCGAATACACCAACAAGGTCACCGCCCACATGTCCGCTGGAGCGGAGCAAAAGAGAAACATCAGCTACGCCAAATTCGCGGAATCTCTCTCGAACCAGCGATTGCTGAAGCTTTCGCGCCTCAAGAAGATCCTTGTCCAACCCGTCGTAGAGATTTTGAAGTTCTTCCAGTGTCGATCTGACGAGTCTGTTCTTCTCAACAAGCTCCCTCTCCATTCGCACGATGCGTTCGCCCGCTTCGATCCGCGCACGAAGTTCGCCTGCGTTTACGGGCTTTGTCAAAAAATCATCGGCTCCGGCGTCAAGCCCGGCAGTAATGTCATTTTTTTCGCTCTTGGATGTCAGCAGAATGAAGTAGCCATAGCGGTCACGAGCCGTTTCACGAAATGCACGACAGAATTCGAGCCCGGACATCCCTGGCATCATCCAGTCGCTTAGAACAAGGTCGGGTGCCTTTTCGGCGCAAAGATCGAGAGCCTGCTCAGCCAACTCCGCTTCACGCACTGAGAATCCCCACTTAGTCAGCAAGCTTACGAGTATGCGTCGCTGTAATCGGCTGTCATCAACGACGAGCACATCGTGGACAGCAGGCGCTTGAAGCGCCAATTCATTCTGGGGCTGGGCTAAGGTTTTCAAAGGGCAACTCAATCAATTTCCCTATCCGCATCGCATATGTCGGATTAACAGGCCCTGAATGAGAGACTTTTAAATACATTTCTATCGGACGAGGTAAGAGCGTTAATCATACTCGAGATAAGCTCAGCAAAACTTTGGCTGGTAGAAAAATGATTGATTGGGCGCGCGTCTCGGAACTAAAGAATGAAATTGGTGCCGAGGATTTCGCGGACATTGTGGACATATTTCTTGAGGAAGTGGAGATAGAGCTTGGGGCTCTTCGCGGCATCGTCCCGGATGCTGACCTCGAAAACAAACTTCATTTTCTCAAGGGAAGTGCGCTCAATCTTGGGTTCCACGAGTTTTCGTTGCTCTGCCAAGACGGCGAAACAGCAGCTGCACGTGGTGATTTCGAAAACATCAACCTGTCTGCAACCCTTGATGCCTATGACCGCTCAAAGATGGAATTTCTGGCTGGCCTAAAGGACACGGCCCGACCAATCTAAATCAGAAACTCGGCCAGAACCTCATCATTTGTGATATCTTGGTACGTGAAGCCCTTGGCCTCAAGCGCAGCTTCGATGCGTTCAAAATTTACAGCGGCATTCGTCTCGATTCCGATCAAGACCGAACCAAAGTTTCGTGCAGATTTCTTAAGATATTCAAATCGGGCGATATCGTCTTCGGGTCCCAAAATTGCCAAAAAATCTTTCAGCGCACCTGGCCGTTGTGGCATTCGAAGAATAAAATATTTCTTCACGCCTAAATACCTCTGTGCCCTCTCCTTGACCTCAGGCAGCCGCTCAAAATCGAAATTTCCCCCAGAGGTCACACAGATGACCGTCTTTCCAACGATTTCATCGCCCATATCTTTTAGCGCATCGATGGAAAGAGCCCCTGCAGGTTCAAGAACAATGCCTTCGATATTCAGCATTTCTATCATCGTAGTGCAAAGACGATCCTCACTGATCGTGCGAGACCGGGCAGGGTCAAGATCACTGAGTCTTGCGAAAGTGCGGATCCCGATTTGAGCGACGGCCGCACCATCGGCAAAGTTGTTCACATGACACAGTCGAACTGGCTTTCCCGCCGCCAATGCCGCATTGAGACACGCGCCGCCGTCCGGTTCAACAAGTGTCAAAATTGTGCTGTCGCCGACAAAGCTGCGTACGCCCGCCGAAAGGCCGCCACCTCCAACTGGCATGATAATGTGATCAGGCATTCCACCCAACTGCGCCTCAATCTCCGCAGCAACCGATGCTTGACCCTCTATGACATCTTCATCATCGAAAGGCGGTAGAAAGTGCGCGCCGATGTCCCGGCAGTGCGCCTGTGCGGCCGTTAAGGTGTCGTCGAAATAATCGCCAATAAGCCGTATCTCGACACTATCCCCTCCAAACTTGGACGTTTTTCCTATCTTCTGCTGTGGCGTCGTCACTGGCATGAATATGACGCCCCGCACCCCGAAATGCTGACACATGAAAGCAACGCCTTGGGCGTGATTTCCAGCACTCGCACATACGAACTCGGGTGCGTCGCCACCCGCCAGAACCTTTCGCATCGCATTAAACGCACCGCGCAGCTTGTAAGACCTCACTGGAGTAAGATCTTCCCTCTTCAACAGTATGTTTGCACCATAGCGTTCCGAAAGGTGTTCGTTGCGCAACAGCGGTGTCTCGGGAAAAACCGCTCTCATCGCGCGCTCGGCTGCGCGGGCTTTGTCGACAAATTCATTCATTTGGTTTCACTGGCGCATTCAAGTCTGCGTGGCAAGGGCCACACCTTGCTCACCTTCTCAAAAACGGCTATCCGCCCGCCATACGAGATCAGGAGGAACCCATCCATGTCCGCGCCGAAAAAAGTTGTCCTTGCCTATTCCGGCGGCCTCGACACCTCGATCATCCTCAAGTGGCTTCAAACAGAGTATGGCTGTGAGGTTGTGACGTTCACCGCCGATCTGGGCCAAGGTGAGGAGCTGGAGCCGGCGCGTCAGAAAGCCGAGCTATTGGGGATTCAGCCCACCAATATCTACATCGAAGATATCCGTGAGGAGTTTGTGCGCGACTTTGTGTTTCCCATGTTCCGCGCCAATGCACTTTATGAAGGTCAATACCTTCTGGGCACATCAATAGCACGACCGCTCATCTCCAAAAGACTGGTGGAGATTGCTGCGGAAACGGGTGCAGATGCGGTCGCTCACGGCGCCACGGGCAAGGGTAATGATCAGGTCCGCTTCGAGCTTGCAGCTTATGCTCTCAATCCCGAGATCAAGGTGATAGCGCCTTGGCGAGAGTGGGATCTAACCTCCCGCACGCGACTTCTTGAATTCGCTGAGCAAAACCAGATCCCGATCGCCAAGGACAAGCGAGGCGAGGCGCCTTTTTCTGTGGATGCGAACCTGCTTCACACGTCGTCAGAAGGCAAAGTTTTGGAAAATCCCGGCGACCAAGCTCCGGATTATGTATTTCAACGCACAGTCGACCCGGAACAAGCACCCGACAAGCCCGAGTATATCGAAATAGGGTTTGAACGCGGCGATGCAGTGAGCATCAATGACGAAGCGATGTCGCCTGCCACGATACTGACAAAGCTCAACGAGCTTGGAGGGGCCCATGGTATTGGCCGGCTCGATTTCGTTGAGAACCGCTTCGTCGGAATGAAATCCCGCGGTATCTATGAGACACCAGGAGGGACGATCCTGCTTGAGGCTCATCGCGGTATTGAGCAAATCACTCTCGACGGTGGTGCGGGGCATCTTAAAGATAGCCTTATGCCGCGCTATGCCGAGTTGATCTACAACGGTTTTTGGTTCTCGCCCGAACGCGAGATGCTGCAGGCAGCGATTGATAAAAGCCAGGAGCATGTATCCGGCACTGTTCGTCTGAAGCTTTACAAGGGTTCCGTAACTTGCGTAGCCCGCTGGTCGGAGCATTCTCTATACTCCGAGGCACATGTCACCTTTGAGGAAGACGCGGGGGCCTATGACCAGAAAGACGCTGCTGGCTTTATCCAGCTGAATGCTCTTAGGCTAAAGCTTTTGGCTGCTCGCGATAGACGACTAAAAGGCCGTTGACTGAAAATGGGGGCAGGGGCTTTAGATATTCCATCGATGAAGCCGCCTGACATGAACCTATCAAAAGCGTTTGTTTATATGTTGATCGAGTTACCATCAGATCAAAGTGACAATCATGCACCACCTGATAGGGCGACCACTTGGAACAGGGCAATTTGGGCCTAGGGTTTTGGAGTTTCGTTAGGTATGTTCTCAGCAAGTAGCGCAGGCAGATGAGGGATTGAAGTGATCGTAAGAAATAAAGCGATCATGGGGACGGTGGTTACTCTCATCATCGGGCTTCCGGTGCTGGGCGTGGCCGAGAACCTGACGACAACTCAAACCAACGTTTACGGAAATCCCGGTGGTCTGATCGACATGCCGACCGCCGAGATGGCGCCGGAAGGCCAGTTATCGACAACTGTGTCCGCCTATGGATCGGGCAACAATCTTACCACGCGCACGACCCTCACATTTCAGATGCTTCCTCGGGTCAGCGCGAGTTTTCGATACTCCGGTATAGGCGGCTTGACCCCTGCCGCTGGACGACCTGCATTTACCACATTTTATGATCGAAGCTTTGATCTACGCTATAGACTGCTAGATGAAACAAATTGGCGCCCATCCGTAGTGGTTGGACTTCAGGATTTCATTGGAACAGGGCTGTATAGTGGCGAGTATATTGTTGCGACGAAATCCCTTGGACCACGTGTTCGAATTACGGGAGGTATCGGTTGGGGCCGCCTAGGTAGCTACTCTAGCTTCGCCAACACTGGCAACCGACCCAACGCTTTCCTTGGTCAAGGCGGTGTTCCTACTTATGATCGGTGGTTTCGCGGCGACGTCGCGGCCTTTGGCGGGGTGGATTTTCAGCTCACTGACAAGCTCAGCTTTGCCGCCGAGTATTCCTCGGACGCTTACGATCGCGAAGTCTCAGATGGTGCGTTGACCCGCAAATCACCTTGGAATTTCGGCCTGACATACAAGTTCAGCGATTCCTTTCAGGCGAGCGCTTATTCATTGCACGGAGACGAGATCGGGGTAACAGCAACTCTGTCGCTTAACGTGCGGAAGCCTGCCGTTAAAGGCGGGATTGAGAGTGCGCCCCTTCCGGTCGCGCCACGCGCACCCGGAAGCGCTGCAGATCTTGGTTGGACCACTGACCAAGTTCAACAGGCCAAGTCGATCAATTCACTTGATGGGCTTCTGGAGCGTGACGGGATCAAACTGCATGGGCTGCAAGTTGGACCGAAAAAGGCGCACGTTCAAATCCGCAACACACGATACGATATGCGGCCTCAGGCGGTAGGGCGCACCGCGCGCGCCATGACACGCGTGCTGCCAGCCTCTGTTGAAACGTTCACCATAACTCAAATTATCAAAGGGCAGCCGACCAGCTCTGTCACATTGTCGCGCACAGATGTTGAACGTCTGGAGCATTCTGCTGCGTCAGATATCCTTGCCGCCAGCGTTATTCAGGATGGCGCGGTAACGGATCGGGGTATCACGCTGATGCCAGATACATTTCCGCGCTTCGAATACAACATTGGGCCATATCTCCGCTTTTCGGTCTTCGATCCGGAAAATCCGGTTCGTTATGCCGCTGGAATCCGGGCAAAAGGCGAATATCACATAGCGCCAGGTTGGATCGCTTCGGGATCAATTTCGCAAAAAGTAATCGGGAATTTGGATGACGTGTCGCTTCCTGGTCCGTCGGGTCTGCCCCGCGTGCGATCAAATGTAGCATTCTACAACCAAACAGAAGAGCCAACGATCGACTACTTGACGTTGGCCAAGTACGGACGACCAGCGAAAAGTGTCTATAGCCGAGTCACAGTTGGCTATCTCGAACGTATGTATGCAGGCGCTTCTGCAGAAGTTTTGTGGAAGCCGGTCGACAGCCGTTTGGCGCTGGGCGCCGAGGTCAACTACGTCCTGCCCCGCGACTTCGACCAGAAGTTCGACATACGGACGCGTGCGACCTCGACAGGTGTGATTCCTGAGTGGAATGGTCATTTGTCCGCCTATTATGATGTCGGCTACGGATTTCACGCACAGCTTGACGCAGGTCGCTATCTGGCCGGAGACTGGGGTGCGACGCTCTCGATTGATCGTGTCTTCGCCAACGGCTGGAGCATCGGGGCTTACGCCACAAAAACAAACGTAAGCTCCGCCACGTTCGGAGAAGGGTCGTTTGACAAAGGAATCAAGATCGAGATCCCGTTCTCTTGGGGAACAGGAAAGCCGACATTGCAAAAATCAACCACTGTTCTTCAGTCGCTAACGCGCGACGGTGGCGCACGACTTGACGTGAATGGGCGCCTTTACGACGAGATCAAGGATACTCATCGTCCCGAAATGGCCAAGACCTGGGGAAAATTCTGGAGATGAGAAAACAACGTATCCTGAAAAACTCGGCACTTGGTCTGTTCTGTCTCTCTATTGCCGCCTGTAGCAGCGGAACTGGAAATGACGTGACAGCCGTTGGAATTGCCAAGGGGATCGTCGGTGGTCTTTTTGATGGCAACAAGCCTTCTGGGCCAGATGTAAACGCCGTATCGCAACAAGCCGCCAAAGCATTGGCCAGCACTTCGGGTCAAGTCATAGTGGTCGCCATTCCACAGTCCAACGCGCTGTCGGTGATGCAGGAGATTGAACGAAACGGTCCTTATGTCACGTTCGGCACTGCAACCCGTCAGAGCATCACTCTTAAGAACGGCATTATGACCTCTTCGCGCGGACTGGGCGAAGACTTGATGTCCTCAGAAACAAATGCGGTCCAAGGTCTGATCGCAAAGCGCGCCACTGGCTCGGCCCCGCGCATACATCGCTTTTTAGATGGTGAGAATCTAACCGTCTCGCAACAGCTTTTTTGTAATGTGAATCCGCACAGTCAAGGTCACCTCACGATGGGAGTGATCGACACTCCAGTCACCAAGGTCACAGAGTCCTGTCTTTCAGACGATCTTGTCTTTACCAACACCTATCAGGTCACACCGGGCGGACGGGTTGTGCAATCTCGTCAGTGGCACAGCCCACTGAATGACTACATCGCCATTCAGTCTTTGCGCTAACGTCCTTACGGCCTCAAACCCCGGGTTCTAGCTCAGCAGATTTCATTTACCCAATGCAAAACCTGGAAATACTGTGATCTGCCACGGGTCGTCGCTGAGTTGTTTATCTCTCCGACAGACATGAAAAAAACGGGAAGCCAATTTCTGGCTTCCCGTTCAATGTCTCGCACATCTGCCCTGATCAGATAATCAGGCCAAACTCATTACTGCGCCGCCAGGCTGGCGCTGCTGGTGAGCAGGGATGGGACAAGCTGCTGCACAACACGGTTCCAGCGCGTTATCGGCTGCTCTGCGATAAAGACTACGTCGTTCGGGCGCATCTCCATTTTGGTGGCCAAAAGGAAGTTGCTGGCGTTACTGGCATTCAGGTGCCAAGCCGTGACCAAATCAGGATTGCCCGGCTCTGGCGATCCACGAAGCACATAAACTTGGCTAGGGTTGGCCGTTCTGTTTTCAAAGCCATCGCTATCGTAGAGGGCGTCCGCGAGCGAAGCTTTACGTCCGAAGGGGAGAGCAAAACGAGCATTCTTCAAGACCTCACCAGTCATGTAGACATAATCCCGATCAACCGCATCAAACTCAAGCTGATCGCGAAAGTTTGCGCGCTCCTCCTCGAGCGCAGCCCGCCTCAAAGAAACCTCGGAATTAAGCTCATTAAGCGCCTGAACACGTGCTTGCTGTCGAAATTCTGCCAAGGTTATTTGTTCTTCAAAGTATGCCTTCGCTTTGTCTAGTTCATATTCGGTATCAACATAGACATTGTCACCATCAATCAAGCGTGTTTTCTGAAGCTCGGGTTGCCGCAAATAAGCGTTGAGTGGGATCTGATACAGTGTCCCCTCGCGATAGATACGGATCGACGCATAATCGAGATCTTTCGTGCTTATGCTTCCCGCCGCAGCCAAGGCCTCATCAAGGGTCAATGGTGTTAACGTGACAGGGACGATCTGGGGTGCCGTAACGGCACCACCAATCGTTACCCGCTTGGAATTGAACTCTGCGATTTCCAAGCTGAAGGTTGGGTCGATCTGGTTTTCCACAAGGTTTTGGAATAGCTGCGCTTCAGCCTCCTCAAGGGTCAGACCGGCGACCATAACACGTCCCACCTCTGGAACGGCAATCGCACCATCATCTTGAACTGTATAGCCTTGACGACTGTTCTGCGCCGCTAAAAGGCCACTCAGCTCTTCGACGGTGTTCCCGGGGGTCTTGGTCGCAAGAAGCAGAACATCACCAACACCAATTTCATAGGGCCCAGGCGTGACCGCCGGCGGCACTCTCATCTCAAGCGCGGAGGGACGGTTCTGTCGTTCAAGAGATGGAGGTGGCGTCGCTCCTGCTCCGCGAACACCGCGGCCGCCTCCAGCATTGGCAAAAAAGACCGAAGGAAGTTCTTTGGGATAATAGGCGGAACTGTTGGCGGCTTTGACCGAATCGGCCGTCAACGACAGCACTCGAACTTTGCCGTCACTTGCCGCAACCTTCGGGGAAATATAGGCAACCCCACACCCAGATACCGCAGCCACGCTGATAGCCAGCACCAGTTTCTTCAGCATATTATGTCCCCACTCCGATATGTTCTTTGTTTGCCCGGAAACGCCACCATCTTTCAACCCGCAGTGCCGACGAATCCACAAAATTGGGCACAAAGGTAGCACGATGTTACTTGCATGCCGCAGACTGAAAATTTGAAGAGATCTATCAAATCCTTAGCTGTGGACTTATTCGGGATCAAGGTCTTGGCTACGTTGCTTTTTCTGAATGACGTTCATCTAACTTGTGAATTCCGCGTGTCGTGACTTGGCTGGGCAATCCTCAGATCTTATTGGCCCTCAGCATTTCGTAATAGGGTAAGGCGGCATCCAAAACGCTTTTGAGAGGCCCTACAACTTCCGGCAAGGGGCCCTCCGCTCCGGCAAACTCAGTGCTACGGTGCACAGCTCCATACCAATGTGAAGCCCATATGCCATCTGCGGGATGGCCCCCTACTGGCCAGGACAACATGCTTGGTTCAAATTCAAGTCCAATTGAGGCGCATAGTTTTTGGAGCATCCCCTCCGGGTCGTCTCGAATGTCATGACTGTCTACAACAACCGGGTCATCCCCGAGTTCAGTGGCTATTTCATAGAGCTCGGCCTGTTGGCGAAACCCGATGTCGTCGAGCGTAGGGTTTTCCCGTTTGGCCGAATAGCTCGCAATCACCCGTGCTGGATGACGGATTAGAAAGATGTTTCGCAACTGGCCCAACCAATCGCGCGGTACGCCCTCGATCATATGCTGGCTCATGTGCTTTTGGTATTCCACACGCCCTTCGGGAATTGGTGCTGTCAACCGCGCCGCGACGGCATGAGGATCAAGAGGTTGCGACTCCATGATTTCATGACGCATCGGATGCTCCAATCCGGTCAAGGCAAGGTAGGCGCCATAAAACGGTTCATCGATTACGTCACAATCTTTACGCGCCCCGAATGAATACATCATCGCAGTGCTGAGGTTGCGCGGCCCCGACCACATTGCAATCCGCATTTCAGGCCGCTTCCTTGGCGATCAAGGCTTTGTAAAGTTCTTGGATGCGTTTCGTTACTGGCCCCAGTTCGCCTGTGCCGATCGTGCGTCCATCCACTTCGGCGACCGGTGTCTGCGCCCCAAAAGTTCCGGTAAGAAAAGCCTCTTCTGCACCATAAGTATCGACCAGAGAATAGTTTCGCTCGTAGATTTTAATCCCCTCGGCCCGGCACACATCGATGACCTTCTGCCGAGTGATCCCATTCATGCAGTAATCCCCAGTCGAGGTCCAAACCTCACCTTTGCGCACAATAAAGAAATTACATGCATTAGTCGTGTTCACGAAACCATGCACATCCAGCATGAGCGCTTCGTCCGCCCCCGCCTTCTCGGCGGCTATACAGGCCAGAATGCAGTTAAGCTTGGAGTGAGAATTCAACTTGGGATCCTGCGTCATTGGCAGCCCTCGCATATGCGGGACCGTGGCCAGCCGAATGGGGCGTGCGATCGCTGGCTTGGAATGCTCCATTATGATCGCCAAGGTCGGCCCCTGACGCGAGAGAGAGGGGTGTTGAAACGGTCTCGTCTTCACGCCTCGGGTAACCATTAATCGGGCATGCGCATCAGTGGTCATTTCATTCGCGCGCTGTGTTTCAAGAATCGCTGCAATCAAGTCTGAGCGACTTAGCCCCAAATCCAGATCAATGGCTTTGGCCGCTTCGAATAGTCGATCAATATGTTCGTCAATGAATGCCCAGCGCCCTTCATAAAGACGGAGTCCTTCCCACACCCCGTCACCAAGCATGAAGCCACTGTCATATACACTGACCATTGCTTCGGATTTCGGAACCAGCTTACCATTCAACCAGATAAGTATCTGCTCGTTTCGTCTGTCTTCTTGTGCGGCATGGGTCGTCTGATGGTCTGTCATCGGTAACAATTCGCTTTCCGGTTTGTTTCAGTGAAAGGCTACGTTCCCGGATTCACACTGCCAACCCGTAAAAAGCGGTCACCATCCTGTGACTGAGGGGCTCCTCACCTTTCTGTCTCGGTCAAGCTTTGGCATTTTAATAGAAACAGAGGAGGCACCCAATGCCATCGACAGTTAAAATGTGGAAATCCGCGCTTCTTACCGCCCTGATTATCATCGGAATTGGCGCCCAAAAGCATCCAGCACATGCTCAGGCCCATGAAACGCTGACTGTTGCAGGCGGTTGCTTCTGGTGTGTCGAAGCAGATTTCGAATCCGTCAAAGGCGTGTCGGAAGTTGTTTCCGGCTTCACCGGCGGCAACCTCAAGAACCCGACATATGACCAAGTGACCGGCGGCGACACTGGGCACTATGAGGCCGTCCAGATACACTATGATCCATCACAGGTATCCCGCTCCCAGCTTTTTCATATGTTCTTCCGGTCCATTGATCCCACGGATGCTGGTGGTCAATTCTGTGACCGTGGCTCAAGCTATCGCAGTGCTATTTTCGTTTCAGACCCTGCCGCAAAGGCCGAAGCCCAAAAAGCGAAAGCCAACGCACAGAAGGCTTTGGGTCAGGAGGTTGTTACGCCGATACTTCCAAAACAAACCTTCTATAAGGTCGATGAATATCATCAGGATTACTACAAGAGTAGCGATCGGCTTGCGTTTTCAAGCGTTGGACTCGGAGTCAAGAAATCGGTCGCATACAAGCGCTATCGAAAGGGCTGTGGCCGTGACGCGCGTGTTAAGTCACTTTGGGGCGATGAAGCCCCGTTTGCCAAATAATAAGTGGAAAATGCAGATTACTGCCGCTTCAAATTCAGCATGAAGGTATCGACTTCTTTTGCCGAGGGAATGGCTTCTGCCGATCCGCGCCGTGTTACCTGAAGGGCCGCCGCTGCCATAGCCCGGTTCAACGCAGTTTCGTAATGTTGACCGTTCTCAAGTCCAGCAAGCAGGAAGCCCGCGAAAGTGTCGCCAGCTCCGGTGGTATCCTCTGCGTTGACACCAAACGCCGGAACGTTTGCCGTGTGACCGTTTCGTCTCAATTCAGCGCCATCGATACCCTTGGTCACAATCAAATCAACGGCGGGTGAGCCTTGAAAATATTGTTCGAACTGTAACGCTTCTCCTTCGTTCAGAATAAGGAGCGTAATCAGGTCCAATATCTCTTTAACTGACTCCACTTCGAAGGGAGCGGCAGAGTATGCAACACGCATACCCTTGGAGCGCGCAAGCTTGGCTGCGTCGACCTGATGAGAGGTTTCGTTCTGAAGCAGAAGCCAATCGTTAGCTCCACCTTTTTCAAGGGCCCGCGAAATAGATTTCAAATCCTGATCAAGGTTGGCGCCGGGCAATACCGTAATCTGGTTTTCGCCCGTTTCGTCAACGCAGATGTTGGCATGCCCAGTCGGCTTCCGACTCACGCTTACATGACTGATATCAACACCAAGGTTATGCATTGATGAAATGCACCATTCGCCCTCGGGGCCGATCCGTCCAATATGATAAACGCGCGCACCGGCCCTTGACGCTGCTATCGATTGGTTGGCGCCCTTTCCGCCCAGCCCACGCGAGGCAGTTGTAGCGATGACGGTCTCGCCGGGACCGGGTAAGCGATCGACCCTATAGGTGAAATCCACGTTGATCGACCCGAGGCAATAAAGGGCCATTATCCATCCCTAATCTGATCACGAGCGATGATGAAACTCACCCGACCTTGCAGGCTGCCAGCACCGCCATATTCAGAATGTCATTGGCGGTGGATGTCGACGAACAAATTTGAATCGACCTATCGACACCGGTAAGAATCGGACCGATCACGGTGGCGCCTCCCATTTCCTGCATTAATTTCACAGAAATAGATGCCGAATGCCGAGCAGGCACCACAAGTATATTGGCGGGGCCAGTTAACCTTTGGAAAGGATAGCTTTTTTGCGCCTCGGTATTGAGAGCGACGTCAACAGTCATTTCTCCCTCGAACTCAAAGTCAACGCCGCGTTGCTCAAGGACACGCGGGGCGATGTGCATCTTTTCCGCTCTCTCTGATCTGGGATAGCCGAACGTCGAAAAGCTGACAAAGGCGACACGTGGATCAAGTCCAAGGTGCCGCGCTACGCTTGCAGACCTTTCAGCAATGTTCGCAAGATCAGTTTCATTTGGCCATTCATGCACAAGCGTATCGGCAATCAAGACAATTCGCCCTTTGTGCATCACCGCTGTTACGCCGACTGCACCATGGTCCGCATCCGCATCAAAAACATGGTTGATCAGATCGAGAACATGCGCTGACTTTCGCGTCGCCCCGGTGACCAAACCATCGCCATGTCCATGGGCCAACATGAGTGACGCGAATACATGTCGGTCCCGCGCTGCAAGCCTATGCACATCGTGCCGGTCGTGGCCCCTGCGTTGTAGTCGCCCGTAAAGGAAGGCCTTATAGTCACGAAGATGATCGGTGTTGGCGGCGTTCACGATCTCCAGTTCGCTCACCGCATCACCGAGCCCTGCCGCGTGGAGCTTTTCGGCCACATCCGCTTCACGTCCTACTACCAAGGCCTGCCCAAATCCGGCTCTTTGGTATTGTACCGCTGCGCGCAATACCCGCGGATCGTCCCCTTCGGCAAAAATCATCCTTGCCTGTGCAGCACGCGCTCGAGCATTGATCGAGCGGAGCATGCTCGCTGTCGGATCCATCCGCGTCTTTAGCGTCACCTCATAGGCTTCCATGTCCACAATGGGCCGCCGTGCCGCTCCTGTATCCATGCATGCTTTGGCGACCGCAGGCGGGATGGTATATATCAGCCTCGGGTCGAATGGAGCTGGTATGATGTAATCTCGACCGAATGACAGCTTGCGACCATAGGCCATGCCCACCTCGTCGGGCACGTCCTCCCGCGCCAGCTTGGCCAGGGCCTGTGCGCAAGCGATTTTCATCTCGTCATTGATGGCACGAGCATGCACATCAAGCGCGCCCCGAAAAAGGTAAGGAAAGCCCAAGACGTTGTTGACTTGGTTTGGGTAATCGCTGCGCCCGGTCGCTACGATGGCATCACTGCGCACGGCATGTGCTTCTTCCGGGGTAATCTCGGGATCGGGATTTGCCATTGCAAAGATCACGGGATCCTTGGCCATGCTCTCGACCATTTCTGATGTCACAGCGCCCCGTACGCTGACACCTAAGAAAACGTCGGCCCCCTCCATGGCTTCTTCCAGTGTGCGCAGCTCCGTCTTGACCGCGTGCGCCGATTTCCACTGGTTCATTCCATCGCTGCGGCCTTGATAAATCACGCCTTTGGTATCGCATACGAGACAATTATCATGCTTCGCGCCCATGGATTTCAGCAATTCGATACAGGCGATACCCGCCGCACCTGCACCGTTTAAAACGATTTTGACATCTTCTATCTGCTTTCCACTCAGATGCAGTGCATTGATCAATCCGGCCGCACAGATCACCGCCGTGCCGTGTTGGTCATCGTGGAAGACGGGGATGTCCATCACCTCCTTGAGCCGCTGCTCGATGATGAAACATTCCGGCGCTTTGATATCTTCGAGATTGATCCCACCGAAGGTCGGACCCATGAGGCTTACCGCATTGATAAACGCCTCCGGGTCCTCTGTATCAAGCTCGATATCTATGCTGTTTACGTCTGCGAAACGCTTGAAAAGAACGGCCTTGCCTTCCATCACAGGCTTCGATCCCAGCGCACCTAGATTGCCAAGCCCAAGAACCGCCGTTCCGTTCGAGATTACGGCTACAAGATTACCCTTGTTCGTATAATCGTATGCCGTTTCGGGGTTCTCGGCGATCGCCTCGCAAGGAACCGCAACACCCGGGCTATAAGCAAGGCTCAGATCACGTTGCGTTGTCATCGGCACCGTTGCGGTGATCTCAAACTTGCCGGGCGTGGGTTCGAGATGAAAGGCCAACGCCTCTTCGCGTGTGAATTTGGGTTTGGACATGTCGCTCGCTTGGCTGAAAAGTTCAGTTTTCCAATCCTTATCTCCACCCAGCACTTTCGACAACCAGAACGCCCTTTCACACCTTCCCGACCATCTTTATCTTGGACTTCAAATTGGGGGACCCGGTGACAACAGTAACATCTGCGACAACGCCAATGATGGCACAGTATCTCGAGATCAAGTCGGGGTATCCGGGCGCACTGCTCTTTTATCGGATGGGTGATTTCTATGAGCTTTTCTTCGACGACGCTGCAGCGGCTGCGCAGGCGCTCGACATTGCGCTGACCAAGAGAGGCAAGCATCAGGGTCAGGACATACCCATGTGCGGTGTGCCGGTTCATTCTGCAGAAGGCTACCTTCTAACACTCATCCGGAAGGGATTTCGTGTTGCCGTATGTGAGCAGACAGAAGACCCAAGCGAAGCCAAAAAGCGTGGTTCGAAATCTGTCGTCCGGCGTGAGGTTGTGCGCCTAGTTACGCCGGGAACCTTGACCGAAGATACCCTGCTCGAAGCGCGACGGCATAATTTTCTGGCCAGTTTTGCCAGTGTTAGAGACGTATCTGCTCTCGCTTGGGTGGATATCTCTACCGGCGCTTTCACGGTCATGGCGCTTCCGCAGATTAAACTTGGGCCCGAGCTTGCACGTCTTACACCCGCCGAAGTTATCTTGGCCGAAGGTGCTGATCAGGAAATAGTTCACACTGTAGAAGAGAGTGGCGCATCCCTCACGGAACTAGGCAGGGCCGCTTTCGATAGCACAGCGGGGGAACGGCGCATATGCGAATTGTTTGAAACAGCTTCACTTGACGCCTTCGGTCAATTTACGCGTGCAGAACTGGCGGCTATGGGCGCTTTGGTAGAGTATCTCGAGGTGACGCAAAAGGGCAACCTGCCGCTTTTGCAGGCTCCACGCCAAGTCAACTCTCGCGGCGCGATGCAGATTGACTCCGCCACACGACGAAATCTTGAGCTCACTCGCTCTCTTTCAGGCGGGCGCGCAGGCTCGCTGCTTTCTGTTATCGATAAAACAGTCACTGCCGGTGGAGGCCGACTTCTTGAGCAACGTCTTTCCAGCCCATCCTGTGACCTTGGGACAGTTCAGTCTCGCCTGACATGTGTTGATTTTGCGCTGGAACAGAGTCTGTTTTCCGACAGTCTTCGGGAAACGCTACGCCGCGTGCCAGATATGGATCGTGCGTTATCTCGGTTAGGTCTGGACAGGGGTGGCCCCCGCGATCTTGCCGCCATAAGAAATGGATTGGAACAAGCCAGTGAAATCGCGCGGTTTGAAAGGCCAAGTGCTTGCCCCAAAGAGTTCGAAACGGCGATAGAAAAATTGACAGGGCATGACGATCTTCTGAATCGCCTCGACCAAGCTCTGGTCTCTGAACCACCGCTATTGGCCCGAGATGGTGGCTTCATCGCAGCCGGCTTTGACGCTGAGCTAGACGAAAGTCGAAAACTTCGCGATGAAGGTCGCGGCGTTATCGCCTCAATGCAAAGTGAATATGCCAAACAAACCGGCATCCAGTCTCTTAAGATCAAACATAACAATGTCTTGGGTTACTTCGTAGAGGTAACGGCCACGCATGCCGACAAGATGTTGTCTGCGCCTTTGAATGAGACCTTCAAACATCGTCAGACAACTGCCAATCAAGTCCGCTTTACCACCATACCGTTGAGCGAGATGGAAACCCGCATTTTGAATGCCGGGGGCCGCGCAGTTGAAATAGAAAAACGTCTCTATAACACTCTTAAGTCCGAAATTTTAGGATCATACGCCAGTGTTTGCGAAGCCGCTGCCGCTTTAGCAGAGCTTGATTTTTATACTTCGCTTGCCGCCATCGCCAGAGAGCAGCATTGGAGCATGCCCAAGGTCGACGACAGCCGATCTCTGGTAGTTTCAGGCGGACGCCATCCTGTTGTGGAGCAGGCGCTTAAGGCTAACTCTGGTGATCCGTTCATAGCCAATGATTGCGATCTCGGGTCAAGCGCGAACATCTGGCTTCTCACCGGCCCGAACATGGCAGGCAAATCCACTTTTTTGCGTCAAAATGCTCTCATCGTGATACTTGCACAGATGGGAAGCTTCGTCCCTGCCGAGAGTGCTCATATCGGTATGGTGAGTCAGGTTTTCAGCCGTGTGGGCGCATCTGATGATCTTGCCCGGGGGCGTTCGACTTTTATGGTCGAGATGGTGGAAACCGCCGCTATCCTAAATCAGGCAGATGATCGCGCCTTGGTCATTCTTGACGAAATAGGTCGCGGAACCGCCACCTATGATGGGCTCTCAATCGCATGGGCAACGCTTGAGCACCTGCACGAAGTCAACAAATCCCGAGCGCTATTCGCCACCCATTATCATGAACTCACGCGCCTTTCAGATCGGTTGGCTCGTGTCGAAAACGCGACTATATCCGTCAAGGAATATGATGGAGACGTCATTTTTCTACACGAGGTTAAGCGAGGATCCGCAGATAGATCCTATGGGGTTCAAGTCGCCAAACTCGCAGGACTGCCTGCTTCGGTGGTCGAGCGCGCGCGTGTCGTTCTCGAAGCGCTTGAAAAAGGCGAACGCGAAGACGGCGCCTCCCGTGAGATCATTATCGACGACTTGCCACTATTCTCAGCCGCGCAATCGGATCCCAAGAAAAGCGAAGCCAACGCTCCAGCCAAGGTTGAAGTGCGGCTTGCTGACGTCCATCCCGATGAACTTACCCCTCGCGATGCCTTGGCGCTTGTTTACGAGCTTAAATCGCTCGTCGACAAAGAGTGATCAGGCCAACGATACACGCCATGTAGTCGGCCCGCCGCATGCGTAGGTCGCGTATAAGCTTATTGTATTTTGACCGTTGGCTTTATCCTTTGTTGGAAGAAACACCAACTTGCGCGGGCCGCAGCATGCGGTCATGCAACATGAAGCCCTCGGCCGAAACTTGAATAATCTCACCAGCTTTCGTGCCTGGTACCGGTGCCTCGAACATCGCTTCGTGATGTTGCGGATCAAATTTGTCACCAACCTCCGGCGAAACCATTGTGATGCCGTGCTTTTTGAACACGCTTAAAAGCTCTCTCATCGTCAGTTCAACACCTTCGATCAAAGCCTTGGAGACATCTTTTTGCTCGTCGGTCGCTGCTTCCACGGCGCGTTTAAGGTTGTCATATACCGGCAGCATATCCCGCGCCAAACGCGATCCACCATATTGTTCAGCGTCACGGCGCGCCTTATCTCCACGTTTTCGTGCGTTTTCCGCGTCTGCCAATGCACGCATGAACTTGTCTTTGAGAGCATCCCGCTCTGCTTTCAATGCATCAATTTCGACTTCTTCATCCGACACTTCCAATGTCTCTGACTCAAGCTCTTCTGCAAGCGCTTGGTCAATATCATCAAGGAATTCATCGTTTCGGGACTCTGCCATTTCTTACCTCTTCAACCGCGGTCGGAAATCAGTTTGCCAACCAGCTGTGCTGTATAATCCACGATCGGCACGATGCGCCCATAGTTGAGTCGCGTTGGTCCGATAACCCCCACCGCGCCGACGATCTTACGATCAGCGTTCATATAAGGAGACACCACCAAAGAGGAACCCGAAAGTGAGAAAAGTTTGTTCTCCGAACCTATAAAAATGCGAACACCTTCGCCTTCGTCCGCCAGTTCCAAGAACTCAGCAATGTCTCGCTTGCGTTCAAGGTCATCAAAAAGCTCACGAATACGTTCCAGATCACCTTCGTCACCGTCTTCGCCCAAAAGATTGGCCCTGCCACGTACGATAAGTCGCTCAGGCGAATCACCTTCCCGATCCCAAACGGCAAGCCCGCTATCCACAAGCTCCCTAGCAAGAACATCAATCTCTTGCCGGCGCACCGAGATATCGGTGTTGAATCGCGATCTGAGATCACTCAGTGTCGTTCCCTCAATCAACGCATTCAGAAAGTTTGCCGCCTCTCGCATCGAACTCGGTGTTTGACCGGGAGGTGGGGTAAAAATCCGATTTTCAACGTTTCCGTCTGCGAAGACCAAGACCACCAAAGCCCGATCATGAGCCAAGCTCACAAATTCAATGTGTTTTATGGGTGCCTCGTGTTTCGGAGCAAGCACCAACGACGCTCCTTTGGTCACACCAGATAAAGCCGAGCCTACCCGATCAAGGACATCGGTGACATCCTGTGAATTGCCCGAAACCGTGGCGTCAATCTTCTCCCGGTCATCCGAGCCCAGGTTACCAACCTCAAGGAGCCCGTCCACGAAAATTCTCAACCCATCCTGTGTGGGAAGGCGCCCGGCGCTCACGTGAGGAGAACTCAGAAGACCGAGATACTCAAGATCCTGCATTACGTTGCGTATCGTAGCCGCGCTTACCTTTTCTGACATTTCTCGTGTCAGCGTACGGGAGCCAACCGGCTCTCCGGTTAGAAGATAAGAATCAACAACGCGGCGAAATACCTCTCGCGAGCGATCATTGAGTTCTTCAAGAAGTTTACCTGTGTTTGTCATTAAGGTTTCAACTCTGATCAGCGTCCGACCATTAAAGGTCGTTGATTCTTCGGGTCAATCCTACTTTCATTCCATCAAGGACAAAGGTATTTGCGGGTTGAGCAATTACAAGGATGATCAGATGCGCCCTTCCGGCAGAGACCTCGACCAGATGCGCCCCGTTACCATAGAAACAGGCGTAACCAAACACGCCGAAGGGTCATGTATGATCCGCATTGGCGATACCCACGTCCTTTGCACCGCAACAATCGAGGAACGGGTGCCCCCATTCGTCAAGGGCACGGGTCTTGGCTGGGTGACTGCTGAATATGGCATGTTGCCGCGTTCCACCACGAGTCGGATGCGGCGTGAGGCGACCGCTGGCAAACAGGGCGGTCGCACGGTGGAAATTCAGCGGTTGATCGGTCGGTCACTGCGCGCCGGTATCGATCGTGTCGCACTTGGTGAACGTCAGATCACCGTGGACTGCGACGTTATCCAAGCGGATGGCGGCACTAGATGTGCTTCAATAACCGGCGGCTGGGTCGCTCTAAAACTAGCAGTAAACAAGCTAATGAAAGCGGGTGAGGTTGTGTCTGACCCCCTCACCGATCCTGTCGCGGCAGTGTCCTGTGGCATCTATGCCGGGCAAGTTCTCCTTGACCTTGATTACCCGGAAGACAGCGAAGCCGGTGTTGACGGCAATTTCATAATGACCGCTTCGGGCAAGATGATCGAGGCACAGTTGTCGGCAGAGGGTTCGACCTTCAGCCGCGACCAGATGAATGGCTTGCTCGACTTGGCTGAAAAGGGAGTGCGCGAATTAGCTGATATACAATTGGCTGCTGTAAATGCGTAAATTTGCTGAAGATCGTCTTTTGGTTGCAACCCACAATCAAGGAAAGCTTGAAGAGATTGAGCATCTGCTGAAACCATATTCGGTTTCCGTGTGCGGAGCGGCCGAGTTAAATTTGCAGGAACCCGACGAAACAGAAACTACTTTTCTTGGAAATGCTCGCATCAAGGCGCACTCCGCGTCGAAGGCTACCGGCCTTCCCGCGCTTGCCGATGATTCCGGACTTTCCGTTGCCGCGCTAAACGGTGCCCCAGGGGTTTATACTGCCGATTGGGCAGAAACCGAGACTGGTAGGGACTTCGACATGGCAATGAACAAAGTTCATGTGCTCCTCAAGGAGAGCGGCAATTTGGAGCCGTGGCTAGCGAAATTTTGCTGTACGTTGGTTCTGGCTTGGCCAGACGGACACGACGAGGTGTTCGAAGGCGAAGTGCAAGGCCGGATAGTCTGGCCTCAGCGTGGTAAAAATGGCCACGGATATGACCCCATTTTTCTTCCCGACGGCTATAATGTGACCTTCGGCGAGATGGACAGGTGGGAAAAGAACAAGATCAGCCACCGTGCCGATGCCTTTGACAAGCTTGTGACGGGCTGCTTTGACTGAGGACTGGCAAAATGGCGGCTTCGGCATTTATGTGCATTGGCCCTTCTGCCAATCAAAGTGCCCATATTGCGATTTCAATAGCCACGTTTCTGATAACGTCGATCAGGAGGCATGGCTCAGCGCCTATCTAAAAGAACTTGACCGGTATTCTCGTCTTCTTCCCAACCGGGTCGTGAACTCGGTTTTTTTTGGCGGGGGAACACCGAGCCTGATGCAGGAGCATGTCGTTTCCGGCGTGATTGACGCTATTGCAAAGAACTGGACCACCGCGAATGATTTGGAAATCACGCTTGAGGCCAATCCCGGGTCCGTAGAAGCTTCGCGTTTCCAAGGTTATCAAACTGCCGGCGTCAATCGCGTATCTTTGGGTGTGCAGGCGCTCAACAATCACGATCTTAAACGATTAGGTCGCCTTCACACGGTTGAAGAAGCACAGTCAGCCTTAGACATCGCGCAAAACTGCTTTGATCGCGTGAGTTTCGATTTGATTTATGCTCGCCAGGACCAGACTATCACAAATTGGGAAGCGGAATTGAGCCAAGCACTCACTATGGCCGCTGACCACCTGTCATTGTATCAGCTTACTATAGAAGACGGCACAGCCTTCGGTGACCGCTTTGAACGCGGGCTTCTGAAGGGGCTGCCAGAAGATGATATCTCAGCAGATATGTTTCAGATAACCCAAGACATTTGCGCGTCTGCTGGCATGGCAGCATATGAGATATCGAATCATGCTTTGGCCGGAAGTGAATCCCGTCACAACCTTATCTATTGGAATTACGGGGATTATATCGGCATCGGCCCCGGTGCCCATGGGCGGGTGACAGTGGGTGGCCAAAAATACGCAACAGAATGCCACAAGAATCCAAAGGCATGGTTAGACGCTGTTTCCAGTAGTGACGGAGAAAGCATCTTTTCTTCCGTTTCAGCAGCAGATCAAGCGACTGAGTATCTATTGATGGGAATGCGGCTGACTTCAGGCATTGATAGGCAGAGGTTTCAACGGCTTGCAGGTCACAAGATTCCTGATGTCACCTTGGGTCAGCTCTCAGAATTGGGTGTTATCGAATTTACCGAAAGCACAATCCGGGCAACGGAACGCGGTAGGCCAATATTAAACGCCATCTTGGCCGAAATCGCCAGTTCAGACTAACTGGCTCCGCGTTCTATTCCTCACTAGATTTAAGGCCCATACTCAACATTGAACATAGCGCATCAAGCTGGTTCAGTGACTGGTAAGACAAGGTGATCCGGCCAGTCCCACTTGGTGAATGGTCAATCGCAACCTGCATCCCCAAATTGGCAGAAAGATCCTTTTCCAATGCCCGCGTGTCCGCATCTTTTGGCACCGAATTCTTTTTTGATTTACTGCGGCCGTCTTCGGTAAATACATTATCGCGTGCAGATTTAACGAGCTGCTCGGTCTGGCGAACAGACATACCCTTACTGATAACTGTCTTGGCCAGTGCATCGGGATCATCTGCGGTGATCAACGCTCTCGCATGGCCCGAAGACAAACGCCCATCCGCCAGATATTCTTGGAGCTGTGGTGAAAGCTGCAACAACCGCATCGTATTTGCAATGTGACTTCGGCTTTTGCCAAGAGCTTTCGAAAGCTGTTCTTGCGTATGTCCAAACTTTTCCATCAGCTGGACATAACCTGCAGCCTCTTCAACCGGGTTCAGGTCAGCACGCTGAATATTCTCTATAATGGCGATCTCGAGTACTTCTGTATCACTAAATTCTTTAATGATAGCAGGTACTTGATGGACATTCGCTCGCTGAGCTGCGCGCCAACGGCGTTCACCAGCAACAATCTCGAAGCATCCTTGCTTTTTGGGATGCGTCCTAACGATCAAAGGCTGAATGATACCCTTTTCCTTGATCGAGTTAGCAAGGTCGTCAAGCTTTTCTTCGTCAAAGCTGCGTCGAGGCTGATCAGGGTTCGGAAACACTAAATCAATTGCAATGGTTTGTGCCGAACGTCCGGAATCTTGGCCTGCACTCGGCGCACTCTCGTTAACGTCAGACATCAACGCCGAAAGACCTCTGCCCAGCCCACGCTGCTTTGGATTTTTATCGCTCATAGTCAGACCTTTCTAAGCGGCAAGCTGTGGCGCGTTGCGCATGACTTCTTTGGCAAGCTCCACATATGCCCGCGCCCCAGACGACGTCGGATCATAAGACAGCACCGGGACTGAATAAGAGGGCGCTTCGCTCAGACGGACATTCCTTGGAATTCGCGTCTTATAAACCAGATCACCTAAGTTCTCTCGCGCATCGTCCTCGACCTGACGAGAAAGATTGTTGCGAGCATCATACATGGTCAACACGATCCCCTCGATTCTCAAGGCTGAATTTGCTGACTCTCTCACGTCTCGAACTGTCAGCATCAATTGTGAAAGGCCTTCGAGCGCAAAGAACTCACTCTGGAGCGGAACGAGAACTGAATCAGCCGCCACAAGTGCGTTAACGGTCAACAAATTCAAAGATGGCGGGCAATCAATGATAATGAAATCGAACTCAAATTTGTCCATAGCCGGCTGTCTCAGAGCATCACGTAGCAGAAAGCTTCGTTTCTCGCTCGAATAAAGCTCAATATCCGCAGAGCTAAGATCCGTAGTTGCCGGAATGACATAAAGCCCTGGCGTCTTGGTTTCACCGATAGCGGACTGCAAATCTATATCTTCGAGCAGTAGATCGTAGGTTGTTGTCTGCCGATCTTCCTTCCCTACACCAAGACCCGTAGAAGCATTGCCCTGTGGATCAATATCTACCACTAAGACTCTTTGCCCAATCGCAGTCATTGCCGCGCTTAGGTTGATCGCTGTTGTGGTCTTGCCAACCCCACCTTTCTGATTGGCGATCGCAATGATTCTTGGTCCATGAGGACGACTTGGATCAGACACGAGAGATTTCCTTTACTCGTAAAATCCGTGCTTGAGTGCTTGTTGAACTATTAAACGCATCGCATTTGAATTTCCACCGGCTTTGAGCGTCGCGAAGCTCTTCTTGCCATTGCTCGCCTTTTAAAAAGATGGCTGTACCCTCTGGAGCAAGATGGCGTTCAACATACTCCAGAAGTCTATTCAGTGGGGCGAGTGCGCGCGCTGATATTACCTCTGCATGCAACGGTGGAATATCTTCAATACGTTCATTGATAATCTCTACCGAAAGACCTGTTTCACGTGAAACACTTCTTAGAAATGCACACTTACGGCGATCGCTTTCGATCAGCTTAAAGCACGCTTTTGGTCGAAGTTCGGCACACAGAATTGCAACAATAATGCCGGGAAATCCACCACCTGAGCCCAAGTCAACCCAATCTTCGAAATGAGGCGGAGCTATATCAAGCACCTGAGAAGAGTCTTTAAAATGACGGGTTTCCAAATTTAGCAAAGAGCTTGGCGACACGAGGTTTATCTTGCTATTCCACTTCGTAAGCAAATCTCTGAATATCTTTAGTCGCTCGCTTGTTTCACGTGAAACATTATCGCCTACACCCATTAAGACACCGCTCTTTGTCGTTCTGCCTGCTTTAACTTCGCAAGTATTAGCGTCAAAGCAGCCGGTGTCATGCCGTCTACACGACTTGCTTGCCCCATGTTTTCTGGGCGGATGTGATCAAGCTTAGTCTTTAGCTCGCTGGAAAGCCCCATAATATCGGAAAACGAAAAGTCAGACGGTATCTGTCTTTTTTCATCTTTCTTAAGGCTTTCAACATCTTTCTTCTGGCGATCGATATAGCCAGCATACAAAGCATCCCGCTCGAGCTGCTTACGCGAAACAGAATCAATCGTGGCAAAGGTCTTGTCCAATGACGCGAGCGCTTCAAAATCAAACTGCGGCAAGCCAAGTAGCTCATACGCGTTGCGCTTCTTTCCATCCTGATTGACAGAAAATCCTGCTTCAACAAGCTTGGTTGGAGTAAACACCTGAGATTCAAGCAGAGAACGCGCTGAGTCCAGCCGATCTAATTTCCCATTAAAAGCCGCTTTTCGGCCCTCTGAAACACAGCCTAGGGCGATACCCAAAGGCGTTAATCTTTGATCAGCATTATCCGCTCTCAGTGAAAGCCTGAACTCGGCCCTGGACGTGAACATTCGATAAGGTTCGCTCACACCTCGGGTGATCAGGTCATCCACCATCACCCCGATATAGCTGTCGCTCCTACTGAATGATACGGGTGGTTTATCTAACGACATCGCCGCCGCATTCAAACCTGCTACAAGGCCCTGAGCGGCGGCCTCCTCGTAACCCGTCGTTCCATTGATCTGACCTGCAAAAAACAATCCAGGAACTTCTTTCAAGGCAAGATTTGAATTCAGCGCCCTTGGATCAACATAGTCATATTCTATGGCATATCCGGGCTGAACTATCTCTACATTTTCCAGTCCCGATATCGATCGAACGTAAAGCTCCTGAATCTCAAGAGGTAAAGACGTTGAAATCCCATTTGGATAGATCAGGTCATCAGATAGGCTTTCGGGCTCCAGAAACACCTGATGGGAGTTTTTGTCTGAAAACCGCACCACCTTGTCTTCGATGGACGGACAATACCGAGGGCCTACACCATCAATCCGCCCACTATACATAGCTGAGCGGTCTAGATTTTCATTTATGATTTCATGCGTGCGCTCGTTAGTATGGGTAATGCCACAACTTATTTGGCATGTCGTTGGCTTGCCCGAAAGGAACGAAAACAGAGTTGGATCGTCATCGCCGGGCTGCATTTCCAAGCCAGCCCAATTGATGGTTTTTCCATTCAAGCGCGGGGGTGTCCCAGTTTTTAACCTACCAAGCGGCAGACCGAAATCGTCGATTCTTTCTGCAAGCTTGACTGAAGGCTTATCGCCCATACGCCCGCCGGGCCGCGAAACGTCGCCAATATGGATAATGCCGCGCAAAAACGTGCCTGTGGTCAAAACCACCGCTCTGGCATAAATCTCGGATCCATCAGCAAGGACGACCCCCGAGACCGCGTTGCCGGTCATCAAAAAGTCGGCAACCTCGCCTTCGACAATATCCAAACCTTCCTGTGATGCCATTTCGTATTGCATAGCAGAGCGATAAATACGCCTGTCCGCTTGCGCTCTGGGCCCTTGAACTGCTGGGCCCTTACGTCTGTTCAGAAGACGAAATTGAATACCGGACTTATCCGCAACCCGGCCCATAACGCCATCCAATGCGTCAATTTCCCGAACAAGATGTCCCTTACCCAATCCGCCGATCGCCGGGTTACAGGACATAACACCGATTGAATCTAAAGTAAGAGTTACGAGTAAAGTGCGCGCCCCAAATCGAGCAGAAGCGTGCGCGGCGTCCGCGCCCGCATGTCCGCCCCCTACGACGATTACATTATATGGGTTGTGTTTCACGTGAAACACTCCTTATTTACCCAAGCAAAAGCTCGAGAAAATTTCATCCAGAAGATTTTCTACCTCGACACGGCCGACCAAAGAGTCAAGCGCGTGAGCTGCAATTCTTATTTCCTCTACGATAATCTCGTATGGATAATCGCCCTGCAATAGTTTTGCGCGCGCATGTCCGAGCGCTTCCCTCCCATGCTCCATCGCTCTCTTATGCCGTAAATGCGTAGCAACGCCAGCATTGGCCGATCTCTGTGAAAGCGTTGTTCCGATACGTTCGACAAGCTCTGCTATACCTTGTCCGGTCAAACCCGAAATACCATCTTCGTACTCCGACAAATCTGACTTAGCCCTTAGTAATATGTCGCCTTCATCAAGGAAATCGGGTCCAACACCTTCATTC
Source organism: Roseovarius sp. E0-M6 (assembly GCF_037083845.1). Taxonomy (NCBI): domain Bacteria; kingdom Pseudomonadati; phylum Pseudomonadota; class Alphaproteobacteria; order Rhodobacterales; family Roseobacteraceae; genus Roseovarius; species Roseovarius sp. E0-M6. Next base: position 291,927 of record NZ_JBAPLA010000002.1, read on the forward strand.
TCGGTAAGATACACCCGAAGATCAGCGTCCTTTGCCCTAGCGACAGCTCGCTGAATACCCATCGTTTCAATGACGTCATCGGTTTCTCTCAATCCGGCTGTATCTAGAAATGTCACCGGAAGCCCAAACAGGTCCATTCGCACTTCAATCACATCTCTTGTTGTGCCAGCAACCTGTGACGTGATTGCTGCCTCACGTCCTGCAAGTTTATTGAGAAGCGTTGATTTCCCTACATTCGGCGCACCTATAATGGCGACTTCAAACCCTATGCGTATGCGTTCCGCAGCCCCGAACCCTGCAATTTCCTGAGATAAACCCTGAGCAACTTGCTCTAATAAAGAGGCCACCTCATCAGTAACATCTTCTGGAACATCTTCATCAGCGAAATCAATGGTCACTTCCAAGAGCGCCATCGCCCGGATCAGACCTGCGCGCCAGCTCCCACACTTCAGACCGAGCTCGCCAGAGAATGTTTTCAAAGCTTGTAGCCGCTGATATTCTGTCTCAGCCTCGAGTAGATCCGCCAACCCCTCTACCTGTGTCAGATCAAGACGCTCGTTTTCCAAAGCGCGCCGTGTAAACTCTCCGTTTTCCGCGGGTCTACACCCTTCGAACCGTCCAAGGCATTCGCAGATAGCAGATACGGTTGCGACACTGCCGTGAACGTGGAATTCAACCACTTTTTCCCCGGTAAAACTGTGACCCTCTTCAAACGTCAAAACCAACGCTTGATCAAGGAGGCTGTCGTTATTTCTAAGCTCTCTCAGGGAAACCTGTCGTGCTGGCGGAACCGCACCTGCAAGCGCATGGCAGACATAAAACGCCTGCGGTCCGGATATGCGAATGACCGCGACCCCCGCTTTCCCCGGAGCGGATGAAAGCGCGAAAATTGTATCCATGGCAGAAACCTCGTTGCCGAGGACAACATCAAGTGTTCATTGAGTCGAAAAACTCGGAGTTGGTCTTGGTTTGCTTCAGCTTTGAAATCAAGAACTCAATCGCATCTGTTGTTCCCATCGGATTCAAAATGCGGCGGAGGACGAAAGTCTTTTGAAGGTCGACCTTGTCCACGAGAAGCTCTTCCTTCCGTGTCCCCGACTTGAGGATATCGATGGCAGGGAACACGCGTTTATCTGCAATCTTTCTGTCGAGAACGATTTCCGAGTTGCCGGTCCCTTTGAACTCTTCGAAGATCACCTCGTCCATACGGCTGCCTGTGTCGATCAGGGCTGTCGATATGATAGTAAGTGATCCGCCCTCTTCGATATTCCGAGCGGCGCCAAAGAAACGCTTGGGCCGCTGAAGCGCGTTCGCATCCACACCACCGGTCAAAACCTTGCCCGAAGATGGTACAACTGTGTTGAAAGCCCTACCAAGTCTTGTGATCGAATCCAGAAGAATAACAACATCTCGCTTATGCTCAACCAAGCGCTTAGCTTTGTCGATCACCATTTCTGAAACTGCGACGTGCCGCGCGGCAGGTTCGTCAAAGGTGGAACTGATAACTTCGCCCTTCACGCTCCGCTGCATATCGGTCACTTCTTCGGGCCGCTCATCTATCAGAAGAACGATCAGATAACATTCCGGATGGTTCTTCTCGATGCTCGCCGCGATATTCTGAAGAAGAACGGTTTTACCCGTTCGCGGTGGCGCCACGATCAAGGACCGTTGGCCCTTACCAATTGGAGCGACAAGGTCGATGATCCGTGCGGAACGATCCTTGATCGTCGGATCCTCGATTTCCATCGTCAGTCGCTCATCAGGATAGAGCGGGGTCAAGTTATCAAAAGCGATCTTGTGTCGTGCCTTGGCCGGATCCTCAAAGTTGATCTGCGACACAGACGTCAGAGCAAAGTAGCGCTCATTGTCTTCTGGCTGCTTGATCTCTCCTTCAACGGTATCACCGGTGCGAAGTGAATGCTGCCGAATGGTATCCGGAGACACATAGATATCGTCCGGACCAGGAAGATAGTTCGCCTCAGGTGATCGGAGAAACCCAAACCCATCTTGCAAGACCTCAAGAACACCATCACCGAAAACCGTCCAGCCTTCTTCAGCCCGCTCTTTCAGGATCGAGAACATCATCTCGCCCTTGCGCATTGTCGAGGCGTTCTCGATTTCGAGCTCCTCAGCCATCGAGAGCAGATCCTTGGCAGTCTGCGCTTTCAAGTCAGACAGGTTGAGGCGATCTTGGGACATGGGATAGTTCCTTGGTTGCGTGACAGATCACGGCAAGCGAAGTATTTGCGGAAGAGTTTTTGCCCCGGACGGGGACTTGCGGCTGTCCCTACGCTTCCTTCATCGCCGAGTCAATCTCCCGCGACCAGGATCAGAACCGGACCACGACCGAGAACACAATTAGGACGAGAAGCACCGTCGGCACTTCGTTCATCAAACGATATTTGCGACCGGCAATGCTATTCTGTCCAATCGCAAAATCCTTTCTCCGTCGCGCCAACCAGATATGGAAGCACGTAAGTCCGACAATGCCGATAAGCTTCGTGTAGGGCCACACAGCCGACCAATCCACGATTCCCGGAGTAGCCACTAGAAAAAGCCCAAAAAACCAAGTTGCGATCATAGCCGGGTTCATAATTACCCGGAGTAATTTGAGTTCCATCGTCTGAAGAAGAGTGTCCCGTTCATCTCTGAAACTCGAAGATTCGGCGTGATATACAAAAAGCCTGGGCAGATAAAACAAACCAGCCATCCATGCGACGACCGAGATAATGTGCAGCGATTTCGCATAAGGGTAAGCACCAGAAAGAAAGTTCTGAAAACCATCGAAGTAGCTCATTGATCGTCCTTCCGGATCGGGGCCTTTCTAACTTAAATATAATTAAGAGAAAGAAAAAAGATGATGTTTTTGTAGGGTGATAGATTTTGGTGGATTGATTTTTTATCCAGAGACTTATCCCATAGCTTCAAATCGCGGTATTCTATTTTTAGCGTGTTTAAGGCCATAAAAAACATTTATTTACAACGTATTAATAACGTTTATCGCCAGATTTCTACCTAACGTAGATAGCAAATAGAGACTCTGTCCACGACACGACTTGCTCTTTTCCACACGGGATAACCTGTGAGTTAAAGCCTAGAACAGCTCGCGGAATCTTGGACAAACACGCGACCACTGTTAGAGGTCAAATTCCTACATAAACCACATCGCTTTCACCCGCAGGGTTCTCCACATGTCCATGCACATCGTTCTCGCTTCTGGATCGGAAATCCGTCAAACTTTGCTCCGTAACGCAGGTGTTGAATTCACCGTTATTCCAGCGAGAATCGATGAGGAATCGATCATAGAATCCATGATCGCATCGAAAGCGCCTTCTCGTGATATCGCGGATAATTTGGCCGAGATGAAAGCAACCAAGGTCGGATCCAAGAATTCAGGCTCCTTGGTGATAGGCTGCGATCAAATTCTCTCGGTCGACTCGAAAATTCTGGTAAAGGCGCAGGATCGAGACACCGCCCGGAACCAACTTATCTCTCTGAGGGGGCGGACGCATGAGTTGCATTCCGCTGCCGTAGTGTGTGAAGGGCCCAAGCCAGTTTGGCGTAAGGTGACCAAGGTCAATATGGCAATGCGTTCCTTTTCTGATCGGGAACTGGATGAATATCTCGATAGGAATTGGCCAAGCGTGTCAGATGCTGTTGGGGCGTATAAACTTGAAGAGGAAGGCGTTCGGTTGTTTTCTGCGGTGCAGGGTGATTATTTTAGCGTGCTGGGTTTGCCGCTCCTTGACCTTCTGTCATATCTGACATTGCGCGGAGATATATGACATGGAAAATCGCAAAATCCCTCTCGCGGGCGTCATCGGATGCCCGATAGCTCATTCCAAGTCACCTCAAATTCATGGGCATTGGCTCAGAACGCTTGGAATCTCGGGTCACTATATCCCAATGGACGTGACTCCTGAGGATCTGGAAAACGTTATAAGAACTTTGCCCAGAGCCGGTTTTGTCGGCGTTAACGTTACTATTCCGCACAAAGAGCGGGTTCTCGAGATTGCCGATATCTGCACAGATCGTGCCACGCTTATAGGGGCGGCGAATACGCTTATTTTCCGAAAAGATAGCAAGATCCTTGCGGATAATACCGATGGCTACGGTTTCATGAAAAACCTTGAGATGGCTGAGTCAGGCTGGCAGCCCGGGTCTGGGCCGGCGGCACTGTTTGGGGCCGGAGGCGCGGCGCGGGCTGTGGTTGCGGCGCTTCTGCATGCAGGTGTGCCGGAAATCATGATTTCAAACAGAACACGGGTCCGCGCCGAGGCTTTGCAATCGGAATTCGGGAAACGGATCACCGTGTTCGATTGGGTTCAAGCCGGCAACATGCTTGATACGGCAAAATTGGTCGTGAACACCACGTCTCTTGGCATGATTGGCAAGCCTCCACTACGTGTGCCGCTTGATGGGTTGCGTAAAGGGACACTTGTTACGGATCTGGTCTACGCACCTTTGAAGACCAAACTTCTCCAAACAGCCGAAGAAATGGGCTGTTCTACAGTCGATGGTCTGGGAATGCTTCTACATCAGGCTGTGCCAGGTTTCGAACGTTGGTTCGGTGAGCGGCCGGAAGTTGACAGTGCAACGCGCGCCGCGGCTCTGAGATGACTTTTGTGCTAGGTCTGACCGGTTCTATCGGAATGGGTAAATCCACGACGGCGGGTCTTTTTCTGGATCAGGGTTGCGCGGTTTGGGATGCGGATGCGGCTGTTCATCGCTTGTATGGAGCAAACGGCGCTGCTCTGGAAGAAATGCAAATTGCGTTTCCCGAGGCCGTTGAAAACAACATGGTATCGCGCGACAGACTGCGAAGCATAATTGCAGAGGATCAGACCGCTCTGGGCCGCATCGAAGCGATCATTCATCCACTTGTCGCGCGTGATCGACATGACTTCATTGAGAAAAGCAATGCCGATATCGTAGTTCTGGACATTCCGCTGCTATTGGAAAACGGCTTAGAAAAAGAGATGGATGCGGTTGTCGTTGTTACCGCTCCCCCCGAAACGCAACGTGAGCGAGTGCTTGCCCGTGAAGGCATGACAGAAGAGAGATTTGAATTCATTCTTTCCCGACAGATGCCCGATGCCGATAAACGACCCAAGGCAGACTATGTAGTCATCACCGATACAGTTGATCATGCGCGTGAACAGGTAGAGCGTATCGTGACTGATATTCGCGAAAGGATTGAAAATGCGTGAAATCGTTCTGGATACAGAAACCACCGGGTTCGACCCTGAACAAGGTGACAGGATTGTCGAGATCGGTGCCGTCGAACTTTTCAATCATATGCCCACCGGCAATACCTATCATCAGTATATCAATCCCGAACGGTCAATGCCCCAAGAGGCGTTTGAGGTTCACGGTTTGGGCGATGAGTTTCTTCGGGACAAACCGCTATTCAGCGCGATCTCTCAGGATTTCATAAGCTTCATCGGCGATGCGAAACTCATAATCCATAACGCGTCATTTGACATGAAGTTCATCAACGCTGAGCTTGGATGGATAGGTGTTGCCGCCCTGCCAAAGGACCGTGCAATCGACACGTTAGATATCGCGCGGCGGAAATTTCCGGGGTCACCCGCGTCGCTCGATGCGCTATGCCGCAGGTTTGCGATCGACAATTCCGCGCGAACACTGCACGGGGCCTTGCTCGACTCCGAGATACTGGCAGAAGTCTACCTTCAACTTATCGGAGGACGACAACCGGATTTCGCTCTAAATGTTGTCGAAACGGCCCCGAAGCCAGGTGTGGATGTCACCGACTGGAGGCCAAAACCACGCTCTGAGCCACTGCCTTCTCGGCTAACCTCGAAGGAAAGCGAAGCCCATGCTGATTTCATCGCTAGCATGGGCGCCGAATCCCTATGGAGCAAGGTTGATCAAGCCTGAGGAATCTCGGGCTCTTGTTCCGATTTACGCCGAGCGATCTCGTTGCGGTATATCTGAACCCAGTCGATATTCTCAAGATTGAGAGGCGGAAAACCACCATCGCGCGTCACGTCACTGACGATCCGACGTAGGAACGGAAACATCATCCGCGGGCATTCGATCATCAAAAACGGATGAAGTTGATCTTCGGGCACGTTCTCGATGTGAAACACGCCAACATAGTCCATCTCCATCACGAAAAGGTGATTGCCGTCTTCCTTGTTCTTCGACTCCACCTTGAGTTTCGTAAGAACTTCATATTGATGTTCACCAGAGCGCTTCTTGGCATCGAGATTTACCCGAACCGAAACATCGGGCTGAACTTCACCCCCGGTTCCCTTTTGAGCGAGAATATTCTCAAACGAGAGGTCGCGCACGAATTGCGTTAGCGTTGACATCTTAACTTGCGGCGTTTCCGCCGCAGCACCATTTTCCTGTTCTTCCATTACAGGACTCCTCGCAAAGAAAACATTGCATGCCCTCTATCAGGTCGGTGATCGGGCCTCAATGCTTTGTCCAGCCCGAGTTTCCGGGCTCATGACTGGTACGAGGGTCAATCTCTTCATACTCGCCTTCAACTATTGTCGGTCCATCAGCTTCGCGTCGTTGAAAACCTTGGGTTTCAACCTTGATTCGCTTTCTTGCATAGCGAAGTACCGCCAGTCGAACTGCCGGGATCAGCAATGCGAAACCGACGGCATCAGTGAAAAACCCCGGCGTCAAAAGCAGAGCGCCCGAGAAAAGGATCATGGCGCCATGCGCCAACGGTTCTGTTGGGTTTTTTGTTTGCGAAAGGGCATTCTGTATGTCGGCCATCGCTTGCAAGCCTTGCGCACGCACAAGCAAGGTTCCAAGTATTGCGGTAAGCACGACGATAGCCAAAGTCGGCCATAGGCCGATAAATCCGCCAACTTGAATAAAAAGCGCAATCTCGATCAAAGGCACCGACAAAAAAGCGATGAAAAGCCACATGTAGGTATCTCCCAGCATTCAAGGGGTCAAACAGTGGACTCGCCCGACCCGGTCACCTACATAAGGGCAGTACCCGCTGCTTTCCACGCTCTAAAGGAAAATGAGACAAAAATGACCGGACCCATGATTCAGTTGCTTGTTCTTGCAGGAATTGCGGTATTTTTAATCCTGCGCTTGAGATCGGTACTGGGTTCTCGCGACGGGTATGAACCTCCGCGCGTCGAGACCGCTCAGGATTCATCGAGACGTCAGGAATTCGAGGTTATCGAGGGTGGCCCGGACCGAGATATCACCGATCACGTCCCCGAAGATTCAGACGCCGCTTCCGCCTTGGCGGAGATGAAAAGAATTGAAAATGACTTTTCGGTCAGCGAGTTTCTTCAAGGGGCTCGAGGCGCCTATGAGATGATCCTGATGAGCTTTGAGAATGGTAAGCTCGACCAAATCACGCCATTCCTTTCGAGTGATGTCTACGAAGCGTTTTCGCAGGTCGTTGATGCCCGTCAGGAACAAGGTCTCGTAGTTGAAGCTGAATTCATCGGCGTGCGCGACCTGACTTTGGCCGACGCCCAGTTGGATGACAGCACCAAAACAGCTCAGATTACGGTAAAATTCGTCGGAGAATTGATTTTCGTTGTGCGCGATAAGGACGGAAACATAATCGAAGGCGCCCCCGGGAAATCCAAGCGTCAGAAAGACACATGGACCTTTGAACGTGTCATGGGATCGAATGATCCCAACTGGCGATTGGTTGCTACTGGCGGATGATCCGCGCGGCTGTCCTCGCGCTGGGATTTTTTGCATCGCTTGCGTTCGACCGGGCGGTCTCGGAAGAGTTGAATTACGATATCCTCACATTCGAGGAGTTCAAGGGATGGAACTCCGACAATCATGAGGCTGCGCTTGAGGTGTTTCTCAATACATGTCCGGACATGCGCGATCCCGATTGGCTCTCGCTATGCGCCTTGGCTCAGCAAAAGCCCGCTGCCAAACCATTTTTTGAGCTTTTCTTCCGACCGGTCCTTATCTCTGACGGCAAAGACGCCCTGTTCACAGGATATTTTGAGCCCGAGTTGAACGGCTCCCGAAGCCGCTCTGACAAGTATCGCTATCCTGTCTACCGAGAGCCGAAAATCGCCAAGGCAATCAATCCGTGGCTCACTCGCAAAGAGATAGAGACAGGCACTTTCATGAAAGGCCGAGGGCTTGAAATTGCGTGGGTTGATGATCCGGTCGAGCTTTTCTTTCTTCAAATTCAGGGTTCAGGCCGCATTCGTCTTCGTGATGGCAGCGTCATCCGCGTCGGATATGGTGGTTCGAATGGCCACATCTATCGCTCGATCGGTGCAGAACTTGTGCGTCGTGGCGTCTATAAGCCGCATCAAGTATCCGCTCAGGTGATCAAGAACTGGGTGCGGCGCAACCCGGTCGATGGGCAGGAATTGCTGTACCACAACCCGGCTTATGTCTTTTTCCGCCGGATCGATTCCATACCCGCCGAGAAAGGACCACGAGGCGCCATGAACCGTTCGATCACCACCGGTCGCAGTATCGCGGTTGATCCCAAGTTTGTTCCTCTGGGCGCTCCTGTATGGATCGAAAAGAAGGGCGCCCAGCCTATCAACCGGCTCATGATCGCTCAGGATACCGGGTCGGCAATCAAAGGGGCTCAGAGGGCCGACATCTTCATGGGAACAGGCGACAAAGCCGGCAGATCTGCTGGACGGCTCCGCGATCCCGGTCGAATGATGGTTCTGATGCCAATTCAGCGTGCCTATGCAATGGCACCCGAGGCGCTGCCGTGAAACGCCGTAGGCCCGACAAAGATGAACTGGCACTTTGGCGTCAGGTTGCAGATACAGCGAAACCGCTTCATCCACGCAAGACAACTCATGCTCCTCTGAACACACCCGCTCTGACCGAGAAGCGCCCGACCAAGCAGGAGCGCGCCTTGACTCCGTTTCAGATCGGAGAAAGTGCAGAGAAAAGCGGGGTATCAAGCGAAGCCATGAAGCCGACCAAGCAGCCGCTTCGTATGGATAAAAAGGCATTCGACCGGATGAAGCGCGGCAAGCTAAAACCTCAGTCGACGCTTGATCTTCATGGCATGACACTGGACCGTGCGCATGACGCGACTACAGGATTCATTCTGCGCTGCCACGCTTCGGATTTGCGGTTGGTGCTTATTGTGACGGGCAAAGGCAAACGCACCAAAAGCGAAAGCATTCTACCCGAACGGCAAGGTGTCCTGCGAACTCAGCTTCCTCATTGGCTAGCCTTGCCGCCGCTCAATCAAATGGTTTTGCAGGTCACCGAAGCGCATGGGCGCCACGGTGGAGGTGGCGCATTCTATGTGTATCTAAGGCGCCGTCGATAGCATCGGCCGGGCGCGCAGAACGCCAATGGTCATCAGTATGGTTGTCATCACGAAATATGCGGCAACTCCTAGATACTGTGTCTCAATTCCGACACCTTGGTCGATAGCATAGCCGGTAATTCCGGGCCCTATGGCAGATCCCAGAACCATGATTGCCGCCGCCATGGCCTTAATGGATCCGATGAACCGCGTTCCGTAAAATTCCGCCCAAAAGGCAGCGGGCAAGGTCGTGTTGAAGCCCGATGTCAGCCCGAGAAAAAGGAAACCCGCGAACATGGCCGCCCCGTCCGAAGCGTAGGCAAAGATACCGAAGGCAATGACCATCGGGATTTGCATGAAAGGGATGAGCCGTGGAGTGCCGACCTTGTCAAGCGCCCAACCGCTCAGGATCATCGCAATGATCGAAACGCCGGTATAAAACGGGAAGTAGGCGACCAGCTGAAGGTGCGAGATGTCTTTTACATCCGCGAAGTGGACCTGATGAAAAAAGAAGGCCGTGTTAAAAGCTGATGGCCCGAGAAGCGCAGGCACCATAAGCCAGAAAAGCCAATGTTTCATCACATTTAGCCGTGTCCAGTGCCGTGAGAGCATACCTATGGAGCTGGATTGGGCGGAAATGCTTTGGGGTGTGCGCTCGGTTCTGAGGAGGAGGCGGAGAGCCGGAATGCCCAGGCACGCGATTAGCCCGGTGACCATCCAGAGATAGTGCCAGTCCACAAAAACCATAAGTGAAACAAAGAGTAACGGGAGCAGTGCTTCGCCGGAGGCGAAGCCGAGGGTGGCGACGCTGAGGGCTTTGCCGCGGGAGGCTACGAACCAGCGCGCCATCGATACGACGGCGATATGACTGAGCATTCCTTGCCCGGTGAACCGAAGCAGGAAAATCACCAGAGGCAGGAGCCACCATACCGGGTTGAGGGCCATGAAGAGACAGGAAAAGGTGAGCAGAACAAGGACGATCATTCCTAGATTGCGTGCTCGAAACCTATCGGTGAGTCCTCCGACCCAGACCATCGCGAGTGCAGAAGTTGCTGTTCCCAATGAATAAATAAGACCCCAGTCACCGTGACTTAAGCCAAAACCTTCGCGGATTTCACCGGCAAAAAGAGAGATGAAAAAGGTCTGTCCGAAGCTGCTGAGGAACGTCATGAGAAAGCCCGCAGCGAGCCAAGGTGTGTTTTCTCGGAGGAAGCTAAGAGAGTTCATGGCTCTAGGTGGCCAGAATTTCCCGGAGAGGAAAGTGAAATCGTTAACGCGATCTGAAGGGGCAGATCAGGACGTCGGTATCCACGTCGGTATTCACGTCGGTAATGCGTCGGTGCGATTTCGACAAAGCGCATGAGTGAAAACACCGCGCGGCCCGTCAGGGCGCGCGCGGTGGGTCAGGGTCTTGTGGCGATGTGAGGAAAAGTCAGAGCACGTAGCGGCTCAGGTCAGTAGAGCGCATCAGTTCACCGAGATTGTCTTCGACGAATTGGGCGTTCACCTCGACGGTTTCGCCCACGCGGTCCGGTGCGACGAAACTCAGTTCCTCGAACACGCGCTCCATCACGGTATAGAGTCGCCGCGCGCCGATATTCTCGATCGACTGGTTCACCTCGGCGGCAATACGGGCAAGCGCGTCGATGCCGTCCTCGGTAAAGGATACAGTGACGGACTCGGTTCCCATGAGCGCCTCGTATTGACGGGTCAGGGCATTGTCGGTTTCTGTGAGGATGCGCACGAAATCGGCTTCGGTCAGGGCACGCAATTCGACGCGGATCGGTAGACGCCCCTGAAGTTCAGGCAGAAGATCAGACGGCTTGGCCACGTGAAATGCGCCCGACGCGATGAACAGGATATGATCGGTCTTAACCGGACCATGTTTTGTCGAGACGGAGGTGCCTTCGATCAACGGCAGAAGGTCACGTTGCACCCCTTCGCGGGAAACGTCACCGCCGCGGGCGTCAGAGCGGGCGCAAACCTTGTCGATCTCATCGAGAAAGACAATGCCGTTTTCTTCGACAGCCTCGATGGCCTTGCGGGTGACAATCTCATCATCGAGAAGCTTGTCCGCCTCTTCGCTAATCAGGATGTCATAACTTTCCGCAACGGTCATGCGCTGCCGTTTGGTGCGTCCCCCCATGGCCTTGCCGAATAGATCGCCAAGGTTCAGCATCCCCATCTGACCGCCACCCGGCTGACCGGGGATATCCATCATGCCGAGCGGGTTCGACGTGTCGGCGATGTCGAGCTCGATCACCGTGTCGTCAAGCTCACCGTCCTTGAGTTTCTTGCGAAACATTTCGCGTGTGCCTTCGCGGGCGTCTTCTCCGGCAATTGCAGAGACAACCCGCTCCTCGGCGGCGTGATGTGCGTTGGCCTTGACCTCTTCGCGCATGTGTTCGCGTGTCATGGCGATGGCACTGTCCAGAAGGTCGCGCACAATCTGTTCGACGTCCCGACCGACATAGCCGACTTCGGTGAACTTCGTGGCCTCGACCTTGATAAAGGGCGCGCGGGCAAGCTTGGCCAACCTGCGGCTGATCTCGGTCTTGCCGACACCGGTGGGACCGATCATCAGGATATTCTTGGGATGCACCTCGTCGCGGAGGTCATCGGCAAGTTGTTTGCGGCGCCAACGATTGCGGAGCGCCACGGCAACAGCGCGCTTTGCGTCCTTCTGACCGATAATGAAACGGTCGAGCTCTGAGACGATTTCGCGGGGGGTAAGTTCGGTCACGGGATACTCCTGAGACGTGTTTCAGAATGAAAAACAGGCACTGATTCAGCCTGAAATGCTTTCAACCGTCAGATTTCCGTTGGTATAGACACAGATGTCGGACGCGATGGCCATGGCGGCGCGAGCCACCTCTTCTGCGGTGCGATCACTGTCGATCATGCCGCGGGCCGCGGCAAGCGCGTAGTTTCCGCCCGAGCCGATGGCCGCGATGTCATGTTCGGGCTCCAGCACGTCGCCCGCGCCTGTAATCACAAACAGATCCTTCCCATCCGACACGATGAGCATCGCTTCGAGTTTTTGCAGATACTTGTCGGTGCGCCAGTCCTTGGCGAGTTCGACAGAGGCACGTTGCAATTGGCCGGGCGTTGCTTCTAGCTTGGACTCGAGGCGTTCCAACAGGGTGAAGGCATCAGCCGTGGAGCCGGCAAAGCCCGCCACGACATCAAAGCCGCCGGGGCTTAGCCGGCGGACCTTGCGGGCGGACCCCTTGATCACGGTCTGACCCAAGGACACCTGACCGTCGCCTGCGATCACGATCTGGCCGTTCTTTTTGACACCGATGATCGTGGTGCCATGCCAGCCGGGAAATTCTTCGTTGCGCATCTCTGTCTCCTCTCGGGTTCCGACCCATATGGGGGAATTGAGTATTATTGCCAAGAAGAAGCGGGAAAAAGAAAGGGCCCCGCGGATGGCGAGGCCCTGAAATCAGTCACTAAAGCTGTTCGCTGCTTTTTGCGAAACGCCTTATTCAGGCTCAGATCGAGTCTTCGATCCAGCTTTGCAGCGCGGCCTTGGGGGCGGCGCCAGCGCGGTTCGAAACAACTTCGCCGTTCTTGAAGATGAAGAGGGCGGGGATGCCGCGCACGCCCATCTGAACAGCAGCGTTCGGATTGCTGTCGACATCGACCTTGGCGACCTTGATCTTGCCGTCCATCTCGGATGCGATCTCTTCCAGAGCCGGTCCGATCTGTTTGCAGGGTCCGCACCATTCGGCCCAGAAATCTACGACAACGGGAATATCCGAGTTTTTGACTTCGGCGTCGAAAGTATCATCGGTAACGGCAACGGTGGCCATGGCAGCTCTCCTAGCGGAATGAATCGAGTTTGTCAGAAGGTATGGACGCCCCCCGCCGAGGTCAAGGTATCTGGGTGTTGGCGAGGGCATCTGTCACAAGATCGTGTGGCAGCATCATGAGACTGGCCTTCTCGGTCCAGAGGATCGCGGTGTCAATACGCCGATCCGGGTAAAGTTGTGCAAGACAGGCGCGGTAGGCGCCCATCTGTCGCAGGATCCCCTCGGGGCACATGAGGGGAGTTTCGGGAATGACGGCGTTGGATTTGAAATCGACGATCAGCAGGTGATCGGGCGCGATAATCAGTCGGTCGATCACCCCGTGGATGCGCCGGTTTCCAAGCTCCGCGAGGGTGGCCGAGACTGGAACCTCGGCAAGAGTGCCGGGGGCGAAGATATGAGCAAGGTGCGGCGCGTCGATCAGGTTTTGCGCCTGAGCGCCGGGATCAAGCACGGGCCAATGATCGCGCGGGATCATCGGCAGACGCTCAAGCAGGTCGTGCAGGGCGCGGCCTTCGCGCAGGGCGGTCTCGGTATCGCGGCCACCCTCACCTTGCAGCGCCTTGGCACCCGGTAGGTCTGATGGGCTGAGCGTCTTGGCGGGAGGCGTGGGAGTTGCCGCGTGCCGCGAGAAGTGATCGGGGAGGGTGGGAAGATCGGCGGCTTTGTCGGGGGTGGTCTCGGGCACGGTCGAGAGCCACGTGCCACGCTCAACACGCAGGCCTGGCCCGGTGGGGCTTGGATAGGGGGCGGCATCGCGGGCGGTCATTCCGGCGGTAATCTGGCTGTGCCAGCTGTCGCGTCCCTGCCCGGTATCGCCCGCCGCCGCGACGATAAGCCATTTCTCGGCGCGGGTCATGGCGACATAGAGCAGGCGATCCCGTTCGGCCTGCTGTGCGGACCTGCGAGCTTCGCGCAGGGTGATGAGCGCGGGGGGGAGTTCGGCGGTAAGGGGCTTCCAGAAAACGGTCTTGTCGCTGGCGAGCAGGTCGGGTTCCTGTCCGCCGCCGCGCTTGTGGGTTTCGGGGAGAATGACGATCGGTGCCTCGAGGCCCTTGGCGCCATGAACCGTCATGACACGAATCAGATCGCCGGCATTGTCGAGCTGGCGCTTGACCTCGACATCGTCCTTTTCCATCCAGACAAGAAAGCCGGTGAGGCTATCGACAGCGTTGCGCTCGAACTGAAGCGACTGGGCCAGAAGCGCGTCGATGCCATCTTCGGCCTCGGGCCCAAGACGGGAGAGCAGGCGCGCACGACCACCATGCCGCGTCAGGATACGTTCGATGAGATCATAGGGGCGTAGAAAATCCACGTTGCCGCGCAAATCGTGCAGCACCGAGAGCGTTTTGGGGTGTCGTGCATCCGCCTTCCGAAGGGCCTGCCAGAGGTAAGCGCCGCCGCGTGGCTGGGCCAAGGCGAAGAGCTCCTGTTCGCTCCAGCCGAAAAGCGGGGAGCGCAGCGCCGTGGCGAGGGAGAGGTCATCCTCGGGCGTGGCCAGAAAGGACAGCAGTGCCGCAAGATCGCGCACCGCAATCTCGCCTCCAAGCTTGAGCCTGTCGGCGCCTGCGACCGGAAGTTTGCGGGATTTGCAGGCCCGGATCACCTCGTGAAAAACGGGGTTCGTGCGTGATTGCACGAGGATCAGGAAATCGCCCGCCGACATCGGTCGCCAACCGCCGGGCACATCCCGGTCCGGGATCGGTTGTTTGGCTTCGATCATGGCGCATATACGGTCTGCTATCTTCTCGGCGAGAAGGATAGCGGGGTCATTTTCGGCCGGCGTATCGACCGGGGAATACCATGGCGGATCCTCGGGCTTCTCGGGTTTGGGTATGGGGGGCCAGAGATCGACGCGCCCGGGAAGATCGGCATGGAACGCGATGTGGGTTTGTTCCGGGGTAAAACCCGCCTCGACTGCGTCACAGAATGTCGTGTCAACAACGTCAAGAATGGCGGTTGAGGACCGGAACGAATGTTCAAGCAAACTGTCGACCAGCGGCGTTTCGGCGTGTTTGAGCCGGTCGGCAAAAAACGCGCGCATGTCATCGAAAGCGCGCGGATCGGCCCCTTGAAAGGAATAGATCGACTGTTTCTTGTCGCCGACGACGAACACGGTGCGCAGTATGTCTGAGCGCGTGCCCGCGCCACTGGTCAGCTCCTGAGCAAGTTGCGCGATGACCTGCCATTGTGCAGGGCTGGTATCCTGGGCTTCGTCGACCAGTATGTGGTCAATGCCACCATCGAGCCGGAAGAGTACCCATTCGGCCACCGATGGGCTGGTGAGCAGATCGCGTGTCTTGTGAATGAGATCATCAAAATCAAGAAGCCCGCGGCGTTCCTTGGCCGTGTCATAGTTGGTGAGAAAGCATCGCGCGAACCGATGAAGTGTCTCGGTTCTCTCGTTGGCAAGTAGGGCGAGGCGATCGGTGCGGGCGTCTTCCACCCGCTGCATCCAAGCGTTCAACGGATCGATGATATGCGGGATAAGTTTTTGGGTCGGTTTGGTCGGCAGTTTGCCGATCTTGGCTGTGAACGGTGCCTTGCCACTGGCCGTCAGAAAGGTGGCCTCGAGGGCGGCCAGCGCCTCGAACCCCAGATCGGGAAGGTTTGAGAGCCGTTCACAAACCGACGCATCCTGAGTGCCACCTTGTCGAAGGGCGGGAATAAGATCGCGGAGGATGTCGTGCTCATTTCCAAGGAACACAGAGGCTGCAATGCTCTCGCGGGTCGTGCCGGGGGCAAGGCCCAATTCCGCGCGAATATCGACATCGGTTGCAAAGCGATCCCGGAAGGACAGGATATTTTGAAGAAACTTGTCAAACTCGGCCCCGGTGTAAATGCGCAGAAGATCGTGTAGCAAGCCCGCTTGTGGCCCGCGAGCCATGTCCTCGATCACGTCGCTTCGCAGGATCTCGGCGGTGCGATCATCCATTTCGGTGAATTGCGGTGTTACCCCCGCCTCGAGTGGGAAGCGACGCAGGAGCGAGGCGCAAAACGCATGAATGGTCTGAATTCGCAACCCGCCCGGGGTTTCGATCGCGGTTGCAAAAAGACGGCGTGCCTTGGGCAGGGAAAGATCGTCGGTGGTGACGCCAAGTGCAGTCAGCTGAGCGCGCAATTCTGTATCATCAAGCATTGCCCATTCGCCCAGCCGGTCGAACAGGCGATTCTGCATCTCGGAGGCGGCGGCCTTGGTGTAGGTGAGGCACAAGATGTTCTGTGGGTCCACATCCTCGAGCAGCAGGCGCGCGACCCGGTCGGTCAACACGCGCGTCTTGCCCGACCCGGCATTGGCCGAAAGCCATGTGGAGCGTGTGGGCAGCGCGGCCTCGACCTGACGACGGGTGGCGTCATCCATCGTCTGTCTCCAGTCTGATAAGGACAGGTTTGTCGGTGACATCCCATTCGCCGTAGCGCGCCAACTGATCGAAATCGCCTCGGTCCGTGATCTTTTTCATGGCCCGCCTTGAGACAAAGCCCTTATCGGGTTCCTGATAGGCGGCGATCAACTTGGCCAGTTCCGCCCAAGTCTGATCTGCGGGCATCGTGTCGAGAGGGGCTTCGGCCTCTCCGGATTTGGAGCCGAGACCGATATATGCGGCGCGATACACGTTTGCCGGTGCCAGATCAGCAAAAGCGCCGCGCTCTGCCATGGCGGCCTCGAGCAGGAGTTGCTTGTTGAAAGATTCCTGTTCTGGTTTGCTTGGCGGTGCGCCTGTCTTGTAATCATAAAGGATCAGGCCGCCCTCGGTTGTCATGTCAATGCGATCGGCCTTGGCAATAAGCGTAAATCCGAGATCGGGAAGAGTGGCCCGGCCTAGCGCTTCGAACGCGACAGGGCGGGCAAGGAGGCGCCGGTTGGCTTCGTCAGAAAGAAATGACCTGACCACACGCTCAAGCCCCGCGCGCCATTGCAGACGAACCTGCGCCCAAGGGACAGATTGGGCAAGAATAGGGTCTGCTATGGCGAAAAATCCTTCGCTTGTCAGTGCGTCATCATCATCTTGGGTCGTTTCGACAAAAGCCTCGAGCACAGCATGGATTGCATTGCCGCGCATCATCGGATCGGCCATCCGCTGAACCGGATCAAGCGGCGAAAGACGGAGTATGTGACGCGCGTATATGGCGTAAGGATCGCGGATGAGCCGCTCGATGGCGGTGACCGACAGGCGCGTCGGGCGCAACATAATCGGCGGGCACGGAGCGGGCCGCGGTTCGGGGTCCGACTTTGACACGGCTTCGAGCGCGTGAGCGCGTGAAAGCCACATGGCACCCCGGTCGCGCATCGCCCTGAGCGCATCGGTGCCGCCTGTATCGGGCAGCCCGGAAAGCAGATTGAGCAGACGGTTCAGCCAGCGGCTTGCCACGGTTTGAGCCTCGTCCGACCGGACCGACCGTGTGATCCAGACCTCGGGAGCGAGTGCTGCCTGCTGGAAATCATGCGCGGCAAGGCCGATACGCCTTTCGGGCAGGAGGAGACCCGCCTGCTTGCGCAGGGCACGGTTGAGCCACGGGTCGTGGCCTGTCGTTTCGGGCCACGTTCCTTCGTTGAGCCCGGCAAGGATGACCAGATCAGCGCCCTGAACCCTTGCCTCAATCGTGCCCCAGATACGGATAAGGGGGTGGGCGCGCGTGGCGTTGCGCACCTCGCCAGAGGACAGAAGGTTGTGCAGAAGGTTGGCATAGTCCATCGCACCGATGTCGCCACCATGCGGGCTCTGCGCCATAAGTTCGTCAAGTGAGGCGCGCGCCGCAATTCCGGCATCGTCTCCCCAAGCCTCGGGCCAATCGGTAGAAGGCTCGGGCCCCCATGCGATATGACGGGAAAGGGCGACGTGGCGCTCGATCATCTCGCTTAGCGGGGCGGGGCCGGAAGGCCGCTCGGCCAAGAGCGTATCGCCGAGCCAGCTTGTCCAGCTTTGAACAAGCGGCTCCTCCTGCCCGTCGGTCCATTCTGTCAGGTGATCGCAGGTGGGAAACGGCACCCCTTTGCGTCGCAGGTAAAGCTCAAGCTCTCGGGTCAGGCGGAGATGGGTTCCGCGGCCGCTTCCGCGGTGAGTCAGCGGGTGCTTGAGCAATGTGAGAAGCGCCTCGCTTGAGAGCCGATCTGTCCCGAGAGCGGCGACATGGCGCAGGAAGCGACCGGCCGAGGTGAGGTGCAGCGGTGTGCCGGCGCTGTCGTCGGGCAGGATACGCCAGCGATCAAGCGCCGCGGCGACCTGACGTGTCAAGTCACGGTCGGGCGTGATGAGCGCTGCAGTTTGGTCGTTCTCCGCAGCTTCGCGCAGGCGCATCGCAATGGTGAGCGCTTCGATCCGGCGGCTGGGGGCCTCAATGAGGGTGACATCCTGCATCGCGTTGCCGATATCGCTCAGGCTTGGGCCGTCGACGCGCCATTGATCGGTGACGGGAGCGGGGCGCAAGGCCAAGGAAAGCACCGCGTTCCGCGCTGGAGAGGCAGGGAGGGTTCCGGTCCATGGGATGACCGCATCAGGCGCGATGTCCACGGCGTCGTGCAGGGCGCGAAAGCGGAACTGTGGATGGTCCTCGCCGCCCATCCTGTTGTCGAGTGCTTGCCATGCGTGGGCTGGCATGTCGAAATCATAACCGGGAAGCACCACCGCGCCTTGGGGAAGGCGCGATATGGCTTCAAGCAGCATCCGGGTGGTCCCGCGCGATCCGGTAGAGCCCGCCAGAATGACCGGAGTGTCGGGCGGATCGGTGTTCCAACGGTCAATGAGAGCCGTGACGATGCGGCGATTGCGAGCCTCAGCGCCGGCGCTTTCGGTCCGGTTCTCGAACTCACGGGTGATGGATAGAAAGGCACGCAACCGAGCCCAATGCCCCGACTGGTCGGTGACATCCAGCGCATCCAGCGCGTCCATACCCACCCCCTCGCCGTGCATTTCGTCCATCAGGGCCGAAAGACTGTCGGCAAGGTCGAAGAGCGCGGACCTCGGCGCCAGATTTTCCTCGCGCTCAAGAAGGGCTGAAACAAGTTGAGCCAGTTCGAGCTTGCGCCTGAGAGGCGGGAGTGCGGGGGGCTCCTCGGCCATGGGCCAGAGGGCGTCGAGGGACGTCACTGTGCCGATGCGAGGTAGCAAACAAGGCGGACCAGTGTCGAAAATCTCTCGGAGACGCCGCGCCATGCGCCGGGTGTTGACGATGAGCGTGACACGAGCGAGCGCCTCTGGCGGCTGACCCTGTAGGCGCTGTCGCAGACCGGCGATCAGTTCATGGCTAAAATCGACACCGGGAGGGAGAGCGAATAGCCGTGGCGCGTCGGTGACTTCAAACATCATTCGCCTCACGCAACATGGCTTCGGCCTGCTCAATCCCGCCGGGGTGGCCGACATCACACCAACCGCCGCGGTGAACGACTCCGCTCAGGCGCCCCCGATTCATTATGTCATTCCAGACCGCATTCAAGGAAAAGACATCCTCGGGCCAGTTATGCAGGATATCGGTCCGGATGATCTGCGCCCCGGTGTAGACGAGATCGCCACCGCGTGACATGCGCCCCTCAGGCGACATCGAAAAATCGCCCGCTCCGGTGCGACCGAGCGCGCGGTCCTGGGGAATGCACAGTAAAAGTGCATCCATGGCGTGACTGTCCCACCCCCCCAAAAGCGTTTGAAGCGGGTTGGCCCCGGTCCAGACCGCATCGGTGTTGAGGGTTGCAACCACATTCCCGGATATCAGAGGCAGTGCCGCCTTAAGCCCGCCACCGGTGTCCAGAATGCGGCTCTCTTCCAGCGAAATAACGACGTTTTTGTCGCTGACATATGAGATCACCTGATCTGCCAGATAGTGTGCGTTGACGATGACAGACCCATTTGTGGCGGCCTTTGCGATATCATACGCATGCCGAAGCAGGGGGTGACCTGCCACTGAAATGAGCGGCTTGGGCCTGCTGTCTGTCAGCGGGCGCATTCGCGTGCCGAAGCCCGCGGCAAAAAGCATCACGTCAATTGCGTTGCGCATTTTGCTCTAAGCCTTTGAAGCGCACTTTCGGTGGGGTGTGGCAGAACATCTTGAACGACAGTCAAGAGAGGGCCCAACGCGGCGTGGTGCAGATCGCGCATCAGGTAATCCCAGACGCGCGGAATGAAATCAACGTAATGTGCCTTACCGTCGCGCAGGCAAAGCCGGGCAAAAACGCCGATAATCCGCAGGTTTCGTTGGGCTCCGAGCACATGATAGGCCGTATTGAAGGCCGCCGGATTGCCGCCCCACGCGGTCACATAGCGTTTGATCATATCGGATTCGACCTCTGGACTCACGTCGCGGCGCGCGTCCTGAAGCAGCGAGACGAGATCATAGGCGCGATGCCCGCGCATAGCGTCCTGAAAATCGAGCAAGCCGACCCGCGCCTTTCCCGACCGTTCGGGCAGCCAAAGCAGGTTTTCGGCATGATAGTCTCGTTGAATTAGCACATCTTCGAGCCCGTCGAGCAGAGCAAGCGCGCCGGTCATCGCGTCCTTGAGGCGCTGACGACCCACCGGATCTGAGGCGTCAAGACCGTCGGCATACCAATCGCAGGCCAGCGCCGCCATGTCGGCCATCATGGGTATGGAGTAGGGCTCGAGTCCCGATGGCGGTGCGGTATCATGAAGCGAGACAAGAACATCAGTTGCCGCGGAATAGAGACGGTTTTCCAGCTCAGGCGAGGTTTTCAGAACCCTCGCGAAAAGATCATCTCCCAGATCTTCGATGATGAGTAGACCCAGTTTGATATCGCGGTGCATGATTTGAGGCGCGCTGAGCCCCTGATCGGTCAGCACCTCGGCAATGTGTATGAAAGGTCTCACGTCCTCGCCTTTGTCCGGCGGGGCATCCATCAGGATCGCTGACGCTCCATTGGGCCGCGTGAGTCGCAGGTAACGGCGGTTCGAGGCATCGCCGGCAATAACCTTGCTGTCAGCATCGCTCCAACCGCTCTGAGCTATGAAATCTGTCAGGATGTCGCTACGTTTGGTCAAGTTTCACCCTGTCAATAAGGTCGTTCCATTTGTCGGCGCTCCACGAGATACGCGCGGTGCGGGCCTCGGTTGTTCCACCGGTCACGAACTCTATGCTGAGTGCGTTCGCGGGCGCAAGCGACCCAAGGCGGTCGGGCCATTCCACGAGGCAGATCGCTTCGGAGAAGGCATCGGAGAGGCCAAGCTCGACAAGTTCCGACGTGTCGCTGAGGCGATAAAGATCGGCGTGCCAAATCTCGCCCTTAGGGGAGTCGTAGGTTTGAACCAGCGTAAATGTGGGGGATGGCACATCTTCGGGAGGGTCGACCAGAGACTGAATGAGGCAGCGGCAGAAATGGGTCTTGCCCGCACCGATTTCACCGTCAAGGAGGATCGTATCGCCCGGGCGCAAATGGCCCCCGATTTTGCGGGCGAAGGCGCAAGTTGCGGCGGCACTCTCAAGGTCAATATCATGCGTCGGACTGATCATGGGCGCAGGTTACACGCGGCGCCCGTGGCTTCAACAGCGAGATCGGTATCAGGCGGGTTCGGTGGGCGAATTCTGATTAACGTGGGTCACGATCACAAGGCGGGTGCCGTCGGGCAGACGCAAGAACCGTGCAGAAAGCGGACCGGCCGAGGGGGAATTGGTTTGGTGAAAGATATGCCCCTGACGGTCGCCCGACCGGATCATTTGCCGCAGGTCTGACCAGAATTCATTATGGGGCAAGCGGGATTGACCCATCCGCAGGGCATCCTCCAAACGAATTTCGACCGCGCGGCTATCGGGATCGACCGCGAACATCTTGCGGAAGGCCGCATTGCTGAATGAGATCGTGTCGTCGGGGGCGAGCATCATTACCGCCTCGTCCATCGTTTCGATCATGGCGTCGCGCCTTGCCAGTTCGGACTGAAACCGTTGCGAGAGAACGATGTCGGCGGAGATGTCTTCGAACAGGAAGGCCACGGCGCCATCGGGATGCGGGCGTCCGGTTACCCTGTAGGTTATGTTGAAGGGCAGGGCCCAGGTTTCCTGATAGAGGCCGTTTTCGGCCGAGCTGAGAATATCCTGAATCTGATGCCGCCACGTCCCGTAATCACGCGGCTCGGGCATCACCTGTCGGTCGCGCAGATGATCGAAAAAGCTCATCAGGTCTGGCATCACGCTCAGGACGTCGACGGGAAGGCGGGTGAGATCGGTAAGCGCCGGATTGAAGAGCACCAGCTTGCGAGTGTGATCAAAGACCGCGAGTCCGATAGGCAGGGTGGCGAATGTTTTGGTCAGGGTCTGAATGAATTCGCTCCGTGCGGATTCGGCGCGAACGGCGTCTGTGATCTCTGTGGCATAGCAGTGAAAGCCGCCCTCCTGTGCCAGGATTCGGACGTCGAACCAGATGTTCGAGGCGTCTCCGGGAAGGTTCAGCATAATGCGTTCGACCGCGGTTTGGCCCGGCTTTGGGAGCGCCAAGGTATGCTGTGCGCCGCCGCGGTTGAAAAAGGTTGTGCTTGCGTTGTTCCGCCAAGTGACGTCGCCCGCCTTATCGAGGTGCCAGACGGGGTAGGGACATTGCATTGTCATGCTGCTCAAGGCCGTGGACTCGCGTTTGCGAAGAGCACTCTCATGCAGTTCTATCGGGTCGGCGGGGCGCGATGTGCTTAGCATAACCTGCAGGTGGTCCGGCGACGGGCGAAGGTGCAGCTGTGTCTTTTCGTCGTCATTGGCCTGAGCGGTCATGGGTGTCTCAAGTTTCGCATAATCTTCGGGCAGGTCAGGAAACCTCGGCGCAAGCCAAACCCGTAGCGCGCACCATGTGTCGGCGACGTTCCGATCAGAGAGGGCGCCGCAATTTTCCATGTCGATAAGTGCTCCGTCCCGATAGAGAAGCGTTGAGACCTGCCGAGAATGGGTATCTTGAGGCACGGTGTTGGATCGGTCGGAAAACTTCAGACGCGAGATGAACCAAAGCGCGGCTCCGGTTCCGGCGAACGCGGTTGATATCGTCATGATCCAGTTCAGAAAATCAGAGGTCATGGCCCACACCCTACCTTCCAGTTCATAGGCAGGGTGGTCCGCTAAGGTGAACAAGTGGTTAACAGCGGTCCGCTGTGACGTGTGCTCAGCCTTTTATTGGCTGATTATCTCCAAGAGCGGCACGCCGCCCTTCGGTTCCGGTTTCTAGTTCGGCGCGGGGCCAGACAACCTCGATCACTGCGCCGGTGCGTTCGGATTTGCGGTGACCGGCGGAAAACGAATCTACACCGTTGGCAAAGCTGAGATCGGCGCCCGAACGCTCGAGCAGCGTTTTGGCGATGAAGAGGCCGAGACCCATCCCGTCATACTCCGGTCGCCTTGCGTCTGAGCGCGGGGTTCGGCGGCGCATGAAAGGTTCACCTATGCGGGGCATGATCGGGACAGGAAAGCCCGGCCCGTTATCCATGATCCGAATGGTGATGTTTTCGGCAGACCATCTCGATTCGATCCAGACGGTATCGGTGGCGAAGTCGACGGCGTTCTGGATAAGATTGCGCAGCCCGTGAATAATCTCGGGCCGGCGCAAAACGAAGGGCTGCCCTGCGAGATCTCCACCTGAGCCGTGTTCACAGATCACGGTCTTGCCGCGGTTGACATGGGGTTCCGCGGCCTCGTCGAGAACGGCACTGAGGGGGGCTGTCCGCAGGTGCATATCGTCCTTGCCGGCACGCCCCATGGATCGAAGGATGTCGCGGCACCGGTCGGCCTGTTCGCGGATCAGAAGGGCGTCCTCGTGAGCGTCACTGCCGCTGGGAAGGTCGTCGGCCAGCTCGGAACTGGTGAGCTTGATCGTAGCCAGCGGAGTTCCGAGTTCATGCGCGGCAGCCGCAACGACGCCGCCCAGATCGGTCAGTTTCTGTTCGCGGGCAAGTGCCATTTGTGTTGCTTGAAGCGCCTGTGACATCGCCTGCATTTCCGACACGACCCAACGCGAATATACCCCAAGGAAAATGACGGCGATGACAATGGCGAGCCAGAAGCCGAACCGATAGATGTCCGGCATCCGTAGAATATCGCCCTGATCCGTGCGCAGCGGCATATAGAGCCAGAAAAGAGCCGTCACGATGGCGATCGCGGTCAGACCGAGAAAGAATGTGGAGCGTGTGGACAGCGACGAGGCCGAGACAATGACCGGACCGACAACCAGAATCGCGAACGGATTATTAAGCCCGCCCGTCAGATACAGAAGAAAGCCCAGTTGCAGCAGGTCGAACATCACGAAAAACAGGTTTTCGCGCTCATTCAGCCGCTTGTTCGCCGGATAGATCATCGACACGATCAGGTTGCTGACGACCGAGGCGCCGATCACCGCGAAACATAGTCCGATGTCAAAGATGAGATCATAGGCGAGATGCGCGATCACAAGCGCCGTGATTTGCCCGACAACCGCCCACCAACGTAACAGAACCAGTGTCCGAAGCCGGATCCAGTGACCCCTTTGCCGGGGCCCGGCGAGGCCGGTCAGGGGGCTTTCCATCAGTGCGCTTTGATCCCGTTGCAAGCTGGCATCGTGGCTTTAAATGTGACACACGCAATCATGAATGCCCAGAGCGCAGGAGCAAGTGCCATGACCCGCACATTCGCAGTTATTTTCGGTGTCGCCTTGGTGGCGGTGCTGGCCTTTACATATGTCATGACACAGGGCCGCCAGGACGGAGGAATGTTTGATCCCTGCCGTTCGGCAAAGGTAGCCGGAGGAGCGGGTCAGATTGGCGGGCCTTTCACGCTTGTGAGCGAGACTGGCGAGACTGTGACGAGCGAAGAAGTACTTTCACAACCGTCGCTGATTTATTTTGGCTATACGTTCTGCCCTGACGTGTGCCCGCTTGACGTGGCACGAAATGCCGAGGCGGTCGAGCTTCTCGAAGAGCAGGGGATTGAGGTGCAGCCTGTCTTCATCTCGGTCGACCCCAAGCGCGACACGCCCGAAGTTCTTGCCGAATGGACGGATTACATGCATCCCCGCATGATCGGTCTGACCGGTTCAGACGCACAGGTAAAGGCCGCGAGCCAAGCCTACCGGACGTATTTCAAGGCCCAGCCTGCTGCGGAAGGGGACGAATTCTATCTCGTGGATCATTCGACATTTACCTATCTGACTTTGCCAGAACATGGATTCGTGGAGTTTTTCAGACGGGAAATGAGCGCGGAGGACATGGCCGCAACGACCCAGTGTTTTATCGAAAACAGCTGAACAGCTACATTTGACCCGCGACAAAACGCGGCCTAAGTCATATTTTAATCTCACCTTTAACAGGAGATATGCCGTATGGCCGAGATGCTGGAACAGCTTGGAGACGATCGATCTCTCCTGATCATGGACGATGACGAGTCGTTTTTACGACGTCTGGCGAAGGCCATGGAAAAGCGTGGCTTCGATGTTGAGACAGCGGATTCTGTCGCGGGCGGAACAGCGATCGCAACGGCCCGTCCGCCTGCTTATGCGGTTTGCGATCTGCGGCTGGGAGATGGCAACGGCCTCGACGTGGTCGAGATTTTGCGTGAAAAGCGTCCTGATTGCAGGATCGTGGTTCTGACAGGTTATGGTGCCATCGCGACGGCGGTCGCGGCGGTCAAGATAGGCGCCACCGATTATCTTTCGAAACCGGCCGACGCGCGCGATATCATCAATGCACTCGTGGCCACGGCGGACGAGCTTCCGCCGCCACCGGAAAACCCGATGAGTGCCGATCGCGTGCGGTGGGAGCATATTCAACGGGTCTATGAACTTTGTGACCGCAATGTCAGTGAAACGGCGCGCCGCCTGAATATGCACCGCCGCACGCTTCAGCGTATCCTGGCCAAGCGGTCTCCACGCTAGGGCGTGTCAGCGACATAGGCGAGAAGGTCGTCAAGCACGGTGTTGAACCGGCGTGTAGCGAAGCCTCGTGATCCCCTAGATGAATAGATAAGCTTGACCAGACAGCCATCGACGACACCGAGGGTTATGAAATCATGCTGGCGTGTCCGGTTGTCATATTCCAGATGTACGAATCCGAGACCGAACAAGCCTAAAACGGGGGTGTCCGGTTGATCGAAGAAAACCTTGCCATCGGTGACGTTTCGATCCTCGGCGCGCAGGCGGTAAATCTGGCTCGTCGCGACGGAAAGCTCGGTTGCGAGCATCTTCTCTTTGAACGTGTTGCGCCCGCGATCAAAGAAAAACACGCTGGCCACCTGACCTCTGCGGCGATCAAACCGGAGATGGTAGCCCGCGCCGCGAGTCTTTTTCTCATAGTTCGTGCGCGCGACAAGGGTATGTCCACCCAACTTGGCAGGAGCGTTGCGAAAAAGGGCCTGACAGGTTTCAAGCTTGGCCTGGGCCATTCCCGCCGATGTCAGCAGGATGAGTAGGGCGAGACACGCGCGCATGGTGAGGCTCCGGCAAACTTTGAAAAACCTAAGGGTGTTGGCCGCTGCCGTCCATCCGGCTTAGCCGATGGCAAGCTGCAATTCGCCGAAACGTGCGGTATATTCCTTGCGAACTTCGAGCGGGGGCCGAAGGCGCAGTTCCAGCCCTTTGATCAGCTCGGGATTGGGGCGACCAAAGAACTTGTCAGCCTCGTCGGTTGTGAAACCGGCAAGACGGGTCGCCTCCATCCAGGCGCTGATCTTATCGGCCTTCTTGATCTGTTTCTTCACTGTTGCCGGAATTTGAGCCGGTAGACCAAAGCGAATATGTATCGCATCCGTGAGGCGTCGGTCGAGTTCCTCATAGGCCGGTCCGACCGCGTTTTTCACGGGCGAGATCATATCGCCGATTACATATTCCGGAGCGTCGTGCAGAAGCGCCGCCATCTGCCATTTCGCCGGGGTCTTGGGGGAAATGCGGCGAAAGAGCAATTCGACCAGAAGCGAATGCTCGGCCACTGAATAGGCATAGTCTCCATGAGTTTGCCCGTTCCAGCGTGCCACAAAGGCAAGGCCATGGGCGATGTCTTCGATCTCGATATCCACCGGTGTGGGATCGAGAAGATCAAGCCGGCGGCCTGATAGCATGCGTTGCCATGCCCGGAATGGTGTCGCCATTTGGCCGTGTCCTTCGATTTCCGCGCCTCGTGCCGGGTGTCGCGTGTCGCTTGCGATGGGCGGGGATGTGACGACCCAACGCGCCGAGGGGCCCAGCATCTTTCTGTATGTGCCCCGTTTCGTCGCAAAGCTGTAGCGAAAGGAGCATGATATGTTCAAGCAGTTGCTGAGCTCTGCGGTGGGAATCGCGCTGTGATCCGACGGGACGGGCACCTTTCTACCGCAGGCCAAGTCACATCTGCCGGACTCCGAGGCGAACGCGCAAACCCGATAAACACGGCGCGATTTGCCCGTTTTCTATGCGTCACTTCGTCAAAGTTGCCACCTTTGGTTTGTAGTGCTACTTGCCTCTGAGCATAGCATGACGGAATGGAGCAGACCGTGGCAAAAGATTATATCGTGAAGGACATTTCGCTTGCCGCCTACGGGCGCAAGGAACTGGACATTGCAGAAACCGAAATGCCGGGCCTGATGGCCCTGCGTGAAGAATATGGCGCGAGCCAGCCGCTCAAGGGTGCGCGGATCGCTGGATCGCTGCACATGACGATTCAGACGGCTGTTTTGATCGAGACGCTGGTGGCGCTGGGCGCCGATGTCCGCTGGGCCTCGTGCAACATTTTCTCGACACAGGATCACGCGGCTGCGGCGGTGGCCGAAAGCGGGACACCGGTCTTTGCCATCAAGGGCGAGACGCTTGAGGAATACTGGGACTATTGTGACCGGATATTCCAGTTCGAAGAGGGCGGCGCGAACCTGATCCTCGACGATGGTGGGGATGCGACACTCTATATCCTGATCGGCGCGCGCGTTGAAGAAGGCGAGACCGACCTGATTGAAACGCCGACCTCGGAAGAAGAGGTCGCACTTTTCGCCCAGATCAAGAAGCGCATGGCGGAAAGCCCCGGCTGGTTCGTGAAACAGCGCCACATGATCAAGGGTGTCTCCGAGGAGACCACAACCGGGGTGCACCGTCTCTACAAGATGATGGAAAAGGGCCACCTGCCGTTCCCGGCGATCAACGTCAACGATTCCGTGACCAAGTCGAAATTCGACAACAAGTATGGCTGCAAGGAAAGCCTCGTCGACGGTATCCGCCGCGCCACCGATACGATGATGGCGGGCAAGGTCGCCGTGGTCATGGGCTATGGCGATGTGGGCAAAGGTTCGGCGGCGTCGCTGCGCGGCGCGGGCGCGCGCGTCAAGGTGACCGAGGTTGACCCGATTTGCGCATTGCAGGCGGCGATGGACGGGTTCGAGGTGACGACGCTCGAGGATGTGGTGTCAGATGCCGACATCTTCATCACCACCACTGGCAACAAGGACGTGATCCGCATCGAGCATATGCGCGCGATGAAGGACATGGCCATCGTCGGCAACATTGGTCACTTCGACAACGAGATTCAGGTGGCGAGCCTGAAGAACCACAAGTGGACCAATATCAAGGAACAGGTGGACATGATCGAGATGCCGAACGGCAATCGGTTGATCCTTCTGTCAGAAGGCCGCCTTTTGAATCTTGGCAATGCCACGGGCCACCCCAGTTTCGTGATGAGCGCATCCTTCACCAATCAGGTGCTTGCCCAGATTGAGCTTTGGACCAAAGGCGAAAATTACGACAACAATGTCTTCATCCTGCCCAAGCATCTTGATGAAAAGGTCGCGCGGCTGCACCTTGACCGCATCGGCGTCAAGCTGACGGAACTGAGCACGGAGCAGGCGGAGTATATCGGCGTAAAACCCGATGGGCCGTTCAAGCCCGAGCACTACCGCTACTGATTTTCTCCAGAGCGTTCGACATCTTCGCGCCCCCGGACAGCTGTGTTCCGGGGGCGCGTTTCGTTTCAGGGGGTCATTGATGGCGGCCTGTGGGTCTGGCGATGAAGCGCGAGATCAACCGGTTCTGCATACTTTGCATTGGGGCCGGTGTTGGTGCGGCGGTCAGCCGCTAGACGTCGACCGGCTCTTGCTCTTTGGTCTGCGCCTGAATTTGATGCCGTTCTGAGAGCGGGCCAGCCTCAGTACTGCGAGTACGCCATCCCGCTTTCGTAATCGCTTTCGGCGATGAACAGGAATGTCTCCTCGCTGCCTTCCGGCCTCCAGAAATGGGTGTAGCACCACTGGCTCTGGCCATCGGTGACGATACGGCAGGCCTCGTCCGCGCCGGGGTCATTGCCATCGTCGCCCGCATCGGGAAGGCCATCGCCCCAGTAGGCCGCCGGGCGCCCCTCGAAGGTGTGAACAGGCTCCATCTCCTCCGGCCAGGAGCGGTCGTATTCGCCGGTGCCCGTGGCGGTGATTTCGGTCCCGTTGCCGATATCGAAGGTGGTTGTGGTCATCGACGTCATGTCCTCGGCGGGCTGCTCCCGAACGGTGCGGTTGCAGACCTGATGCCAGACCAGCTTGCCTGCTTCGATGCGGCCACAGAGGCCCCTGTCGTCCATGCGATCCGGCGCGCTTTTGGCAGAAACAGAGACTGTTTCGGCTTGGGTATCCGAGTGGCGCGCCAACTCTGATATCTGGGTTTCGGGCGTGAAGAAGGCGGGGCCATAGACTGCGCGGTAAAGCTCGATGCCGTCATCTTCGCCGAGTGTCAGGCTGACGGTGCCGACCCGCCCGGTGGGCAGGTCCGAGGGGCCGTAGACCGAGACACCACACTTCATTCTGGCATTTGAGGCCACTCGAAGGGTCACGCTGCCCCTTTGGGTGTTGCCGCTCAGGTCGACCTCGGGCGTTTCATAGCGCTGATAGTCCGGATTATAGGGCGGGCCGTCCACGAAATGCAGATTGGGAAGAAGCGGTGCGGCGACATTGTTGCAGGCCAGCCAAGTCGACAGAGGGCTGAGCGTGTCCGGGATCACGCTGGGTGCGACGCGGATCTGCCAGCGCGTCGCTTCGCCGACGGTGGTTAGTGTTCGGGCGACCGGGGCGTCCGCGATCATCGCACCGATCACCTCGGTGGGTATGTCGTAGGTGTCTTGCAACCCAATCAGCGTTTCGATTTCCGTGAGGGTCATCTGCGGCGCGCCTCTTTGGCCAAATCGCAATGTGCCCTTTGGGTGAACGATGCGCCCGCCCTGCTGCGTGTCGATGGTGCCGCCATCGCCGGAACGTCCGGCCATGAACAGCAGCGCGCAAGGACCGGCACAGGTCTTGCCCGCAGGGATCGCGGTGGCAAACTGACCACCCAGTTGGTTGATGATATCGAAAACGGCGGCATACTCACCGGTGGCACCGCTCAGGCACAGACGCGGCACACTGGGAAATTCGGAGCTGGAGCCGGCATCCTGATAGAGACGCAACAAAGCTTCCAGAGTTTCTGCATCACCATCGGCGGGCGGGCCATCCATGCGCAGGTAGCACGACATGGCGGGGTCATCATGCACGTCCAGTTCGGCGGCAGACACCGGGACATGTTGAAATACGCCAATCAGGCCAAAAAGTATCGTGGCGAATGGGAAAAACGTGCGCATTTGAAAACCCTTGCAAAAAAGATGCTCTGTTTTTTTGAAACGCATCTCACATCCTGTCAAGCCACGAGGCAGGTGGCAAGGCGCAGATGATCGAGGCGCGCTGTTTGCCCATGAAGCCGCTTGAGGGAGTGGACTCGCATTTTCCGGTCCGCAGCATTTTGCTGCGGGGAAGGCGTGCCAACATTTCCCTTTGTTCGCGGTGGCACGTTGGTTATCGTATGACGTATGCCGATAAGGGCACAAATTAGAACGCAGGCCGGCCGAATGCCGGAGCAGAGGGAGAGATTTTATGGGAAAACGCGACGATTTGATCGCCACATACGCAGAAGATTTGCGCAGCAAGTGCGGAATGACGCCGGATATGGATTTGCTGACCAAGGTGACGATTGGCTGTGGGCCAGCGATTTACAACGCAGACGCATCCACAGTTGCAGCGACGCAGGAAGCAGAACTTGAGACCGTCAAGAACAACTTCCTGATCAAGAAGCTGGGACTTGCTGACAGCCCTGCCCTTATGGACGCGATCAATCAGGTGCTCGACATCTATGGACGCAGCGAGCGCAACAAGTATCGGGCGGTCGTTTATTATATGCTGACCAAGCATTTTGGGAAAGAATCGGTTTACGGATAAATTCAGTCTCAACGAAACAGTTTAAACGCCCGCCTTTTGGCGGGTGTTTGCATTTCGGGGAATGACGACCCTGTAGGCGCATTTCCCGCGGAAATGGCCGGACCATGTGGGCACCCTTGGGGGAGGCGCAACTTTGAACGTGACGGCGCGTCGCTGTGGACGGACTGGGGCCCGACGCCTAGTCTGGTGCGGGCAGATAGGAGATCATCATGGACGAAATCGTTATCCTTGGCGGGGCGCGAACCGCAATCGGCACCTTTGGTGGATCGCTGGCCACAGTCGAACCAACAACCTTGGGGGCCACCGTCACCCGCGAGGCTTTGACACGCGCTGGTGTCGAGGGTGTGCAGATCGGGCATGTAATTTTTGGCCATGTGATCAACACGGAACCCAAGGACATGTACCTCGCGCGGATCGCCGCGATGGAAGCGGGCATTCCGGAGACCACGCCTGCGATGAACGTCAATCGCTTGTGCGGTTCGGGTGCTCAGGCTGTTGTCTCGGCTGCGCAGGCCCTCATGCTCGGGGATGCGGATTTCGCGGTTGCGGGCGGAGCGGAAAGCATGAGCCGCTCTCCCTTCATCCTGCCCGAGCTTCGCTGGGGCCAAAAGATGGGGGACATGCGCACGCTCGATATGATGCTTGGGGCGCTGAACTGTCCGTTTGGCACGGGACATATGGGAGTCACCGCCGAGAATGTCGCGAATGAGCACGGCATCAGCCGCGAGGATCAGGACGCCTTCGCGCTCGACAGTCAGAAGCGCGCCAGCAAGGCGATTGAGACGGGGCGTTTCGAAGAACAAATCGCTGCGGTCGAAGTCAAATCCCGCAAGGGTAGCGTCGAATTCAGGGTTGATGAGCATCCAAAGCCCACCACCGACGAGGCACTTGCCGGTCTGCGCCCGGTCTTTCAGAAGGATGGCACGGTCACGGCGGGCAATGCGAGCGGGATCAATGATGGCGCGGCGGCGATCGTCATGGCGCGCGCGGACGCTGCCGAGCGTGCCGGTCTTACCCCGCGGGCGCGCATTCTTGGCTATGCGCATGCCGGGGTCCGGCCCGAGGTGATGGGCATCGGTCCTATCCCGGCTGTCGAGGCCCTGCTAAAACGGACGGGGCTTAGCTCAGAGGACTTTGATGTCATTGAATCGAACGAAGCCTTCGCCGCTCAGGCGATTGCGGTAAACCGGGCCTTGGGCCTTGATCCCGCGAAGGTGAACCCAAATGGAGGCGCGATTGCGCTTGGGCATCCTGTCGGCGCCACGGGTGCGATCCTGATGGTCAAGGCGCTCTATGAGCTTGAGCGTATTGGTGGGTCAAAGGCACTCGTCACCATGTGTATCGGTGGCGGTCAGGGGATCGCGGTAGCGCTTGAGCGCACAGGGACTTGATCCCATGACATTTGCAAGTTGTTAAGAGTATTGCATTAGCGTCACCGGCGACACGATCGCGAGGGGACGGACATGTATGTGGCGCTTGGTCATGTGTGGACCATCCGGGGAGGGAGGGCCGACGGCAAACGGATTGTCGACGTTTGCCTGACGCTTGCCGCGGCGCCGCTGATTTTTCCGATGATCGTGATGCTTGCCTTGTTTGTCTGGCTGCAGGATGGGCACGGACCGTTTCACCGGCAGGAGCGTATTGGCCGCAACGGAGAGCGTTTTCGGATCTGGAAACTGCGCAGCATGAGCCCGGACGCCGAAAGGAGACTTGCGGTTTTGTTGCGACAGGATCCTGCGCTTGCGCGGCAATGGCGCGATGCACGCAAATTGCGGCACGACCCGCGCGTGACGCCGGTGGGCCGGTTTCTCCGGCGCTATAGTTTGGATGAGTTGCCGCAGGTGATCAATATCCTGCGCGGAGAGATGAGCCTTGTGGGCCCTCGCCCCGTGACAGCCGAAGAACTATGTTCGCATTACGGGGAAAGCGGCGCGCGGGCCTATTACCGTGTTCGACCCGGAGTGACCGGACTCTGGCAGGTTATGGGGCGGAATGAGCGGACATATGCGGACCGTGTGAGCTTTGATAAGCTTTATGTCGAAGGCCGTTCGCCGTGGCTCGATATGTGTATTCTGCGGCGGACGGTTCTCGTGGTTCTGCGTGGCAATGGCTGCTGAAGCCTTTTGCGAACCGATCGTGACCCCGACACGCCCGTGCCTTGAGGTAATGGCGGCTTTGGGCATTTCGCCTTCCGCTGATGTCTCAGGCTAAAGGCGAAATCCTTTAATCCAGACGAACGGAGACGCGGGCCGCGCGGCCTTTGGCGTCGATCACCGAGACTTGGGAGAACCCCGTAGAGATGCCCGGAAGATCGGCTTCGCGCCGACGCACGCCGGTGAGAATGGGCACACCATTGGCCAGCCACGTAAACGGCGGTTTGCCATCGCGCACCTTGACCGGAAGAGCCGCCGCGCCGATTTCGAGCCGCGCACCGTCAGGTGGAAAGATGAGCTTGGGTGCATCCGAAGCAGGCTCAAAAGCAGCGTTGCGGCCTTTGAAACGGCGTAACGGCAGAGGCAACTCCGCCGTCGAAACCATAAGAGTTTCAGGTGGCGGCGGTGGCAAAGGGGCGGCCTCGGTGCGTAACCTTTGAAACGCTTCGAAAAGAATGGGCGCCGCAAGGTCACCACCAAAAGCCCCCGGTACGGGCGTTCCATCGGGCCGTCCGATCCAGACGCCGGCCACATGCCGCCCGTCAAAGCCAAGCGCCCATGCGTCGCGATGCCCATATGATGTCCCGGTCTTGTAGGCGAGCGCGCCGCGCGGAGCGCCGGCTGGCGGCGCAAGGCCGGAAAGAATGTCCGACACCTGCCACGCAGACGCACGGCTGATCATTCTACGCCTTGGCGCGGCGGGCTCTTGGTCATGCCAGCGCAGCGGTCTTGCCACTCCGCCCTGAGCCAGTGTCGCGTAAAGCTGTGTCATGTCGGTGAGTGTGACGCCGACGCCGCCCAAGGCCACGGCGAGACCGGCCTGATCCCCCGGAAGGTTGGGCGAGAGGCCCGCGCGGCGCATCGCCTCCATAAGATGGGCGGGTCCGATTTCATCAAGCAAGAGCACGACGGGAATGTTGAGAGACTGACGGAGTGCGTCGGTCACTGTCAGTTCGCCACGGAAAGAGCCGTCGAAATTCTGTGGCGCATAGCCACCAAAAGCCACGGGTCGATCATTGATCAGGGTTTGTGGATGCGCCAACCCCCGGTCAAACGCCAAGGCGTAGACCACGGGTTTGAGTGTCGAACCGGGGGAGCGCAATGCATTGGTCATGTCCACGAAGCCCTGACGCCCATTGCGAGCCGCGTAGCCCGGAGACCCGACCGAAGCCAGAATTTCGCCCGTATGATGATCCGCGAGAACGATTGCCACGGAAACCGCATCCGGCAGACCGCGCGTCGCGTCACTTGCCAGATGCTCAAGCTTAGCCTGAAGTTCAGCGTTCAGAGTTAGGTGGTGAATCGCTTGGGCCGGGTTAAGGGCGCGTGCGCGGTCCGAAAGATGCGGGGCCAGTGCGGGAAAGCTCCGTCGCGAATGCGGCACCGGATCAAACCGAGCGGCGAGAGCGTCTTCTTTTTCGAGCGCATCTGTGCGCCCGACACGGGCAAGCACACGGTTGCGGGCATCGCGAGCCGTTTCGGAATTCCGATCGGGGCGGCGCGCGACAGGCGATTGCGGTAGCGCCACAAGAAGGGCGGATTCCGCAGGGGTCAGGCGGGTAGGCTCTTTGCCGAACCAAGCCAGCGTGGCGGCGCGAACCCCTTCGATATTGCCGCCATAGGGCGCGTGGGTGAGATAGAGTTCGAGAATCTGGCTTTTGGTCAACCTGCGTTCGAGCGCAAGGGCAACGCGCATCTGCCGCAGCTTGCTTTTGAGTCGTCCGGTGCCGCTTTCTTCGAGCAGGCGGGCCACCTGCATTGTCAGTGTGGACCCGCCCGAGACCACTTCGCCGTTCCAAGCTGCTTGTGCCAGCGCGCGTATCATGGCGCGATAGTCGACACCGTTGTGGCGGTAAAAGCGTTTATCTTCGAAGGTGATGAGCATGTCGAGGAACGTGGAGTCGACCTGTGCGGGTGTGACCGCGAGCCGCCAGCGACCGTCTGCCACGGTATAGACGCGCAGAAGCTTACCGTCTCGGTCGCGAACTTCGGTCGACGTGTCCGGCACAAGCGGGGGGAGTTCCGTGCGGGCGACCCAATCGTCGCCCACATCGCGGCCAAGCGCCAACGCGAAGAGGCAGAAAACCGCGAGAATACAAAGTCGGTCAGCCCGCATTTCGCACCTCGCCCTCCCAGAAACCGGGGTAGTGGGTGACAAATCCGCTGTCATCGACAGTCAAATCAGCCGCGAACCCGTCAGAGCGATAGGATACTGTGCGGGACTCGCGGCGTGTATAGGTCTGATCCAGCCGTTCGAGCCGCGCCGAAGGCCAGTGGAACCACGCCGCCGAGACATGCGTGTCCATACCCGGTGCGGGATCAAGTCGGCGCAGCGGGAGAAGATTGGTGGCGGGAGAGAAGCCCAGATCGACATCCTGACAGTCCGATAACCCCGGACAAATTTCGTCGTTCATGTGCCAATCTCCACGGGTGTCCCGACTGATGTGCCACCCGACGGTTTCGCCGCCCAGCAAGCCAGAGATGTCGGCGCTGGTCGTGACCCAACCCTTATCGCATCGAACCACATAGTCGAGCGCGGCGGGGCAATGTGTGTCGCTGAAGCGGGCATGCCCCATCAACATCCAGCCAGACGACCCATAGACGAGCCGGCAGGTTTCATCCCCCGCACAATCGAGGCGTCGCCACTCGGCGAAGGCGACCTCGACCGGTTTCACTTCGCGCTCACTTGCATGGAGCCAGTGTCAGTATGCGCGCGATATTGCGGACGATACATGTCCTCCACGGTTGCCGCCGGATGATGATAGCGCCCCGGAGAGACTGCGCGCACTACATAGGCGATGCGAAACGCATCGTCCTTGCGCCAGTTGACCGCCGCGATGAAGCGATCGGACCTGAACTCGGTGGACTCGGCGGGAACCGTCTTGAGCCAATCGAGCGCCCGCACATCACCCGACCGCAGGAGGCTGGGATTGTCGATCTCAAGGCCGGCCGGAAGCGGATCATCAATGATGAGGCGTGCTTCGCTTTCGCCTGAAGGGCGAACCGTAAGCACCGAAACAAGCCGGGTTCCGCTTGTGACATTATCGAGGGACACGGGCTGCCCGTCGAGATCGTAATAGGCGCGTTCGATCGTGTAGCCATATCCGCCAGCGGGCTCAGGCACCTCGGGAACACCCATGGTGGTCATGGTGATATCGCTGTCGCGGGTGCCGGTATTGCTGATGGTTTGGGGCGACATGGCGCTCTCTTCCACCTTGGTGACGAGCGCGCCAGAGACGGCGTCGCCATTGAGGGTAAGATCGGCGCTACCGGGATTGTCGATCAACGCGTGAGTTGCGAGCAAAGTCCAGGATTTTTCCTGCGTGGACATGTGCGGGCCTTGCTTGCCGAGACTGTCGGTCAATGCCGCAGAGCCGGCCACGGTGCTGCCGGCCTCGACGATGAGGGCCACAACACCGGCCTTGTCCCGATACCGCGTGCCGTAATCTGCACGCCACACCTGACCTTCTGAGCCTGTTGGTTCGGCCATCTTGGCGAGGGCATGCCGGAACATCCGGTCTGCGCGGGTCTGATCGCCGTAGGATGCCAGCGCCGCACCAAGCTGTGCCATGGCAAGAGGTGTGGCGAAATCATCGGCTTTCACATCCGCATAGTAGCGAAGGTCGCCCATCTTGGCCGCGCCTTCGCGGGCCAGCACCATGAGCGCATAGGCGAGATCTTCGCCCCCTTCATCGAAGTCGGGGGCATAGTTTACGCGGTTGCGAAGGTTATCCATGGCCATCGAAAACGCGCGGTCCGGCACCTCGTGGCCTTCTGCGCGGGCGCGGCTCAGGAAATCGGCCACGTAGGCGTCGAGCCAGAAATCGCCGGACCCCGCTCTCCAGAGCCCGAAGGCACCGTTCGACGACTGCCGGGTCAGGATGCGATCTACGGCCTGATCAATGCGCTTCTCGATTTCGTCGGCGTTACCAAGGCCGAGGGCCGTTGCAACCTGATTAAAGTAGAGAAGGGGCATTGCCTTTGACGTCACCTGTTCGGTGCAGCCATAGGGATATCGGTCAAGTGCCTGAAGCAGCGTCGGTGCGTCAAGTTTCGCGAGCGGACCGGCCGATAGCACAGCCTCGCCGGTGCCCGGACGGAAGCCGGAAAACACCGACGCATCAAGTGTGAACGTATCGCCACCAGCCAGCGAAAAGCGTCTCGTCTTTGAGACAGCCGGATCGTTGGAGCGCACCGGCAGGGTGAGCATCTTAGTCAGTTGTTTGCCATCCGGTGTGGTAAGCGCGATGCGGATACTGTGGTCGCCCACCTCTCCGGCTGTGACGGGTACGGAGAATGTTGCCTTCTCCTGTTTCCCGAGTTCGACACCCGAGGGTGTATTGCCACCCAGCATCACGCCCTTTGCCGACATGTCGAGACCCATGCGCCCTGTGGGGCCGTCTGCATGGACGATTTCCAACAACATCCGGCTTGTGTCGCCGGGCGCGAGAAAGCGCGGAAGCGATGCGGTGACCACCACGGGGTCGCGCACGATCACATCTGTGTTCGCCTCGCCAACAGAGCTGGAGGACCATGCGATCGCCATCAGGCGCACGGTGCCGTTGAAATCAGGAATATCAAAGCTCGCCTCGGCCTTGCCGTCCGGTCCGACCGCGATGGGCCCGGTGAAATAGGTCACGAGCTCTTCGGTCGGTGGAGGCGATTCAAGGCTTCTGCCGCCGTCCTCGCCACCGCCGGAGCGCACCTGGCCCGGCGCGCCGTTCATGCCGTCGATCAGCCGTCCGTAGATATCGCGCATCTCAACGCCAAGGCGGCGTTGGCCGAAATAGTGGCCGGAGGGGTCGGGCGCGTCGAAGCCTGTAAGGTTGAGAATGCCGACATCTACCGCAGCCAAGGTGACGAAACCGGTTTCGCCTTCGGAGAGGCCATTAACCTGAACGCTCGCCTCAAGGGGGCCACGCGGCCTTGTCATATCGGGGGCGTCGATCGACACGGACAGCTTCTGTTCGCCGGGGTCAATCTTGGCATAGCTGAGCCCGAGTGCGCGCGCGGGATTTTGATCCGCCGCGACGTTCATTGGGCGGATGACCTGTGCGGTGACATAAGCGCCGGCACCCCAGTCATCCGTCACGGTAAGTGGCACGGTGTTTTCGCCCTCGCTTACGTCGACGGCTTGCATATCTATGACACGGTTCGACATCACGGTGATGAGCGCGGTGCCCGCGTATCGCGGCACGATCCGAAGTTGCGCCGTTTCGCCCGGTGCATACTGATCGCGGTCGAGCGACAGTTCGAGCGTGTCGGGCGTTTGCGACGTATCGGCAGGAGCATACCAGCCCGCATAGAAATCGTGCGATGCCGCGACGTAGTCACCCGAAGTGCTTTCGACGACAAGTTCGTAACGGCCCCATTCGACAGGCGCCGACACGGTCAGCGGATCACTGCCCGTCTGCCCTTCGCCAGTGGCGATGCGGGTGCGGGTCGTGATCGGTTCCCAGTTCCAGTTGCCGTATTGTTGATACCACTGATAGCGCGTTTTGACGCGATTCAGGGTCCATTTTACCGGTATTTCCTGTTTTTCGAGCATAGCACCGACGGCAATGATATCGAGTTCCGCGTCGCTGTTTTCGGCAACGACATCGTCGAAACCGGGCTTGATCCCGATCATCGTCGCGGAAGGAGCAAGCATCCGGGTCATGCGCCGCTCAACCGGGCGGCCCGAGCCTTCTTGGACCCGCAGAGTGAAGGTGGCCTCGTAGGGGCGATCTGTCACTTCGGATTCCGGGAGTTCGACATCTGTCACGAGGCGGCCCTGTGAATCGGTCGGGCCATCTTCGATATAGGCCGAAACAGGATATGTGCTGGCGTCATGGCGGCCAAAGACATAGCCGGGAAACTGTTCAAGGCGGCGCTTGGCTGAGATCCTGACCGAGCCATTTGCATCGAGACCGGCACCGGGCGCACCAAAGAGATACCGGGCGTCGATCGTGAGCGGAACGGTCTGGCCCGGGCGCAAGGGCGTCTCGGGCAGCGACATGTCAAAATCAATGCGCTCGGGTAGAAAATCCTCGACCAGAACGGTTTTGGTCACAAGTGGCTCGGCATCGACATCGGCCTTGATATCAAGCCGCCATGTGCCGCGGGGTGCGGTGCTGGCTACTGGCATATCAAAGACGTGGCCGCCTGCTGTATCCTCGGTCGAGAGGTGGCGAGAGTATTCCACGCCATCGGGCCGGGTCAGAATGGCGGTGAGCGGCACACCGGGGATCGCCTTGGCCACCCCGTCACGTGCAAGGGCGGTCGCATGAATCACGTCGCCAGCCCGGTAAGCCCCACGATCCGTGGCAAGAAAGACGTCGATGGCAGGTGCCGGAGCGCGCCCTTCGACGCCGCGATCCGACAGGTCAAAGGCCGGATCAGTAAGCGAGAGAAACGCGAAATCCTGTTCCCCCTTGCGAGCCAGCACCATTGCGGGTGCGGATCCGCCCGTGCCCCGTGTCAGCCCCGGTTCAAAAAGGGCATGCCCGCGCGCGTCCGTCGCGACCGTGCCAAGCTCGCGGTTTGAGCGCGACAGAAGCGTGAGTTCGATGTCTCCCAGTGCCTCTGCATCAGCAAGACTGCGGGCGAATACGTGTAGCCCGTCCGTACCCTTGAGAGTGGTCAGCCCGAGATCGGTCAGGACGAACCACTGTGTCGCGCCGGGATCGTCATAGAGCGGCACGCCATCCATGCGCGCACGAAGGGTATAGATTCCGGGCTCCATGTCCGCCAGCACCTCACCCATGGGCAGGCGCGTGGTCATGTTTTGGTTCAGCTCGTTCTGAACATCGCCCGTTCCGGTCCAGACCTCCTCGGCGATTTCCTTGTTGAAGTCCTTGATGTCGTATTCCGAGAGCGGGCGACCGAAGAAATCCTCCTGAATGGCGCGGAGAAGGTTGCGGTCCGAGACGCGGTTGAGCTTGAGCTCGACCGAGTCGAGATTGACAGTTTCGATAGGCAGGGCCGCATCGGCGGCACGGGGCAGGATGTAGGCCCGACCCGGGAAAGCAACCCGTGGCGAGCGGTCGCGCACGTAAAGCGAGATGTCCACGTCCTTGATGAGCTTTTCGCCGCTGGCTGCGGGCATTCCCTCGCGAAAGGTGATTGTATAGCGTTCACCATGCTGAACCCCGTCGATGCAGAGCTGGCTTTCATCTGCTTGCACGACAAGACCGGGATCAGGCAGGCGTACATAGGGTGTGTAATCGACACCGCTTTCCACCAGAGGTTCGGAAAACTCGGCGCAGATGCGCGGAGCGGCGCTTTCGTTGTCGGCCCGATGTTCGACTATACGAAAGCCGTATTTCGCAATGGCCTTGTCCAGACTGTCGATGACGTCTTCGCGAGGCTGAATATCCTCGGCAAGACGCAGGGCGCGCACCATGTCACGCCCGCGACCGTCACGTTCCAAGGCGTTGGCCATGACAACAAGCGCGCTGACCCGGGCCGGATCATTGAGTGCGCGCAGATAGGCATTGATCGAGGCATTGAACGCGCGATGGGTATTTTTCCTTTTCTCGCTGCTGTTGTCATGGTCAAGAGCCAGCGAAAGCCGGGCGTATTCACTCCATTGATCCGAGGCGTCCGTGAGCGAGACCGCCGCCCCCATCCAGCGCATGGCATTGAGCGTGTCACCCTGAGCGGCGCGGTCACGAGACGCCTGAAGCAACTGTTCAGCGGTCCAGTCGGCAGCGGGGTGAACGCTTCCTATGCGAATGGCAAGATCGTGGGCCCGGTCGAACGCATAGTTGGAGACGAAGGAAAGATCGGACTGTCGCGCATCCGCGATTGCGAGAATGTCGCGATCGGTAGCGAGGGCTCTTGCGGAATAGGCCCCCTCGAACGGCACACGGTCACTGATGTCGGATTTCGGGAAGCAAGCCTTGGATTTGGTATTGAAGGTGAAGGCCACGCAATCGGGGTTATTGAAACAGGCAAGGCGGCAATCGGCATACGAGGTGTCGAAGATGGATTGCAGGTCCGCCCCGTAGAAATCCATGTTGGGCACCACCACAAAGCGCCGGTCGGGCACAGCATTTTCTGCAGTGGCCTGAGCCGCGATGAGAACGAAAAGAATTGCTGAAATAAGACGGCCGAGCATGGCACCCTCCCGGAAAATTCATGGAACACAGGTATGGTGACATGTGGGCTTCGACCTGTCCATGATTCCAGACCAACTCAAAATTAGTAGCTTTTGAAGACCGATACCCTTTGGGTGTTGAAAACGATTTCTTCACCATAATCGTGGATTGTGGCGTGAAACATGCAACGCCTTCGGAGGACGGCATGAGCCTTGCCAACAAGCTGGCCGAGGAACGCCGTGGGCGATTGGCGGCGGAGCGGCTTCTTGAACAAAAGCAGGCGGAGCTTCATGCCGCCAACCGGAAGCTGGGCAAGCATGCGCGCGCACTCTCGGACGAGATTGTCGAGACGCGCGCGAAGGTGCGCGATGTCGAGGACGAGAATCAGCGTGTCAAAACCGAGCTCACGGTTGCCAACGAGAAGGTCGAGGTAGCAGAGCGGCGGCTCTGGCATTCCATTGAAACGATTCAGGACGGCTTTGCCTTTTTTGATGCGGATGGGCGCATGATCGCGGCAAATCACGCCTATCTGTCTGTTTTCGAGGGGCTTGAGGCGGTGCGGCCCGGCATCAGCTATGTCGAGATCCTTCAGTTCGCCACAGAAGAGGGACTCGTGGACATCGGCGACCAAGCACCGGCGGCCTGGCGTGAAGATATGCTTGACCGGTGGCAAAGCGAGGATCAGGTTCCATGGGTCATCAAGCTTTGGAGCGGGCATTCCATCAAGCTTATCGATCAGCGCGGGCATGGTGGAGATGTGGTGAGCCTCGCGCTCGATATCACCGACACGGTGCGCTATGAGGAGCGGCTTCGCGATGCCAAGCACAAGGCGGAGGCCGCCAATCGCGCCAAGTCTTCATTCCTCGCCAATATGAGCCATGAAATCCGCACGCCGATGAACGGCGTGGTAGGGATGGCCGATCTGCTCAGGGATACCGACCTTGACGAGGAACAGGCGCTATATGCAACGACCATCAAGAACTCGGGCGAGGCGCTTCTCGTTATCATCAACGACGTTCTGGACTACTCCAAGATCGAAGCGGAGAAGCTTGTCCTGACCCCCGAGGTTTTCGATCTCGAGCGATGTCTGCACGAGATCATCATGCTTATGCAGCCGAAGGCGCGAGATCAGGGGATTGAAATCCTTCTGGATTACGACCTGTTCCTACCAACGCTTCTGATCGGAGATTGTGGCCGTTTGCGGCAGGTTCTGACCAACCTGATCGGCAACGCGGTCAAGTTCACGATGGAGGGGCATGTCCTGATCCGGGTCGTCGGCATTACCGAAGAGGATGGCAATCTGCGTCTGCGTATCATGGTTGAAGATACCGGCATCGGCATACCGGCGAACAAGGTGACTCATGTATTTGGAGAGTTCAATCAGATCGACGATGAACGTAACCGGCGCTTTGAGGGAACGGGGCTCGGGCTTGCCATCTCGCAAAAGCTTATCCGGCTTATGGATGGGGAAATCTGGTGCGAGTCAGAGGAAGGTCGCGGCTCGGTCTTTGGTTTCGCGGTCACATTACCGGTGGCCGAAATGTCCGATCCCGAGCCCTGTTTGCTTGGACCGGATATGTGCCGGGCGTTGGTCGTGGACCCTCAGGCCGCCAATCGCCTGATCCTTGAGCGGCAACTGTCTCAACTCGGGCTTGAGGTGCGGGGATGTGCGACCGGTCAAGAGGCATTGAAGCATGCGCGCGCTGGTGTCGACCTCGTGGTTGCCGATCATGAGATGGCGGGGATGGACGGGTTCGAGCTTGCCGAAGCGATGGCCGAAACGGGTCTGGATGCCCCCGTGATCATCTTAAGCCAAACCGCGCGCGCCACAGACAGCGAACCGGCGGGGCGATATGTTCAAAGCGTGCTTCAGAAGCCGGTGCCGAGACGCGCATTGTTTGCCGCGCTGGGCGCGCTTGCCCCGGTTGGGCGCGCGCCTTTCGCGCCATCTGGGCGGGACGGGGAAGGCAAGCTGGAATTCCGGTCGCATGCGACGGCCAATACACCGATCGTGACCGAACCCGCCGAAGTCGCGGTTGATGAAGGGCCGGTGCCCATGTTTCGGGCAAGGCGCGGCGACGAGACCGCACCGAACCAAGACCCTAGACCGAGTGTGCCGAGCGCAGAGGCGGCTGCGCCCCGGCAAATGCGGGTTCTCGCGGCTGAGGACAACAGGACCAACAGGTTGGTCTTGTCCAAGATGCTGAAGGCGCTCGATATAGAGTTGCAATTCGCCGAAAACGGGCTTGAGGCGGTGGAGAAATATCAGAAATTTGACCCGGATATTGTTTTCATGGACATCTCCATGCCCGAAATGGACGGCAAGGAGGCCACCCGAGCCATACGCAAAATCGAACAGGGCACGGGGCGGCATGTGCCCATCGTTGCAATGACCGCGCATGCGATGACTGGCGATGATGAGGAAATTCTCGCGGCAGGTCTGGATCACTATCTCACAAAGCCGCTACGCAAGGCGGCGCTTGCCGAGCGGATCGCAGACGCACAGCCAGAGGGTGTGCGCGCGCCAGCCACAGACAAGTCCGCATGATCTAACCCGCTGTGGCCCGGTTTAACTCGGTCTTACAAAGACAGGCTTGTCCGTGTCCGAAAGATCGAGACGGTATTCATAACCGCCGCTGTCAAAGTCGCTCAGGGCTGCGGGGTCGGTCAGGCGGTTCTGAATGATAAATCGCGCCATGGCGCCGCGCGCACGCTTGGCATAAAAACTGACGACTTTCGGCGTGCCATCCTTGTCCTCCATGAAGACCGGCGTGATGACCCGCAATTTGAGCGCCTTGGGCGAGACCGCCCCGAAATATTCCTGACTGGCACAATTGATCAGGGTGTCGGCGCCGGTTTCGTCGGCTTGGGCATTCAGCGCCTCCGAGAGAGTATCCCCCCAGTAGTCATAAAGGGATTTGCCGCGACGCGTGTTGAGCCGGCTTCCCATTTCGAGGCGATAGGGTTCGATACGATCAAGCGGACGCAAAAGACCGTAGAGACCGGACAGGATACGCAAATGTTCCTGAGCCCAGTTCATTTCATCAGGGTCGAGGGTGCGGGCTTCGAGCCCCTGATAGGTGTCACCAGCAAAGGCGAGGGCCGCCGGCTTGCGTTCCATCTCTCCGAACGACGCGAACCGGTCGACATTGAGCTTGGCGAGGTTTTCACTGATCCCCATCAGCTTTTGAAGCTGAGAGACGTCAAGATCGCCCGCCACGTCCGCCAATTCGCGCGCGTTCTCGGCAAAGGCGGGGTCGGTTCCGGTCACGTCGGTGACCGGGTCCATATCGAGTTTCTTGGCGGGGGAGACAACGACAAGCATATGCGGTTCCTTCTATTGGCTCGCTTGACCTAGTCCGTGTTAGCCAAAACGTCCAGAAAGGCTGGCCC
The DNA here is from genome assembly GCF_037083845.1 of Roseovarius sp. E0-M6. Taxonomy (NCBI): domain Bacteria; kingdom Pseudomonadati; phylum Pseudomonadota; class Alphaproteobacteria; order Rhodobacterales; family Roseobacteraceae; genus Roseovarius; species Roseovarius sp. E0-M6. The sequence goes on from NZ_JBAPLA010000002.1 coordinate 336,763, forward strand.
GAAACGCTCGGCCCTGCGCTCGCCCAGGATACGGGTGAGGCTGGCGCTGTCGCGGGGACGGGTCGAGGCGACCTTGGCCAAAAGAGATGTCGAGCATGATAACGGTTTTTCAGTGCCGGTTTCGCCGTGTTTGAGACTGTTTTGCGCATCAAGGAGCCTGTCATAAAGGCTCCCCGACGGCTTTCCGGCAAGCTTGCGCCGTGTGGGATGCACCGTGTCGGTGGCCCCGTTGATGACGGATAGAAATGCATCACCATATTGATCAAGTTTTTTCGCACCAACCCCGGTGATGCCGGCCATCTGATCAAGTGAGCCGGGGCGGCATTCGGCCATTTCGATGAGGGTACGATCGTTGAACACGATATAGGCCGGCACCCCCGCAGTTTCAGCCAGCGCCCGGCGCTTGGCCGTGAGTGCTGAAAGAAGTGGTGCGTCTTCGTCGGAAACCAGTGTCTTGACCGCCGGTCGCGGCGATTTCGAGGCGAGCGTGTCACGCCGAAGGGTTACCGTCGCCTCATCGCGAAGGATTGGGCGTGCGGCTTCGGTCATGCGCAAGGCGCCATGACGCTCAGGATCGGGCCGGACAAGATCGAGCCCCATCATCTGTCGGAAGATGCCCTGCCATTGGCCGCGTGGAAGATCGCGACCGACGCCGAACGTGGGAAGCTGATCATGTCCGCGCGTGCGCACCTTGTCCGTGGTGTTGCCGATAAGGATGTCGATCAGGTGGCCGGCGCCGAAATTTTCGCCCGTCCGTAGGATGGCCGAAAGCCCTTTGCGCACCGGCTGTGTTCCGTCAAAAAGATCGGGTGGCGTGTCGCACAGATCGCAATTGCCGCAGGTGGTGGCGGAATCGCCGAAATAGCGCAGAAGCGTTGCGCGACGGCAGGTATGCGCCTCGGCCAGCCCGAGCAGTGCGTTAAGCCGTGCATGATCGGCCATCCGCCGTTCAGGCGGTGCCAGCCCTTCGTCGATCTGGGCGCGGCGCAGGCGGATGTCATCCGGCCCAAAGAGCGTGAGAGTTTCCGCCGCTGCCCCGTCACGGCCGGCGCGACCGATCTCCTGATAATAGGCTTCGATGGATTTGGGCAGGTCGGCATGCGCGACCCAGCGGATATCCGGCTTGTCCACGCCCATACCGAAGGCGACGGTGGCCACGACGACAAGCCCGTCTTCGGTGTTGAAGCGGTGCTCGACCTGACGCCTGTCATCCGCGTCCATTCCGCCATGATAAGAGACGGCATTATGTCCGCCCTCGCGTAGCGCCTGCGCCAAAGTTTCGGTTTTGGCCCGCGTGCCGCAATACACGATACCGGATTGGCCCTTCCGGGCCGCTGCGAAGGCCATGATTTGACGGCGTGGTCCGTCCTTGGGTGCGAAAGCGAGGTGAATATTCGGCCGGTCAAAGCCGTGAAGGTAGCTGATCGGCGGGTGGCCATCGAACAGCTTTTGCACGATTTCGTCTTGAGTTTCAGCGTCGGCGGTTGCGGTGAAGGCCGCAAGCGGCACGTTCAGAGCGCGCCGCAATTCACCGATGCGAAGGTAGTCAGGCCTGAAATCATGCCCCCATTGCGAGACACAATGCGCCTCGTCCACTGCAATGAGCGACACTCCGATGCGCCGCAACATGCCAAGCGAAGAGCCCGCGGCAAGACGCTCGGGCGCGATATAGAGCAGTTTGAGCCGCTGATCCGAAAGCGCCTGCCAAACGGCCTCGGTCTCTTCTTCGGTGTTGCCCGACGTGAGCGCGCCGGCCTCGACCCCGGCAGCCTTGAGGGCGCGGACCTGATCGCGCATCAGTGCGATGAGCGGAGATATCACGACCGTGACACCGTCACGCATGAGCGCGGGAAGTTGATAGCACAAGGATTTTCCGCCGCCCGTTGGCATGATGGCGAGGACGTTTTGCCCGGTGGTCACCGAGTGAACGATCTCCTCCTGTCCCGGACGGAAGGCATCGAATCCAAACACATCGCGCAATAGCGTGGCAGCGCCGGGCATCGGGGGGATCCTGTCAGATGTTTTTCTGCTCTTAACAGGACTGTTTCACACTAAGATTCGGTAAACAAGGCCCCGACGCTTAGGCAAGGCCGAAGAGCACTGGCAGAATATACAACTGAAGCGAAATCACGATCAGGAAAGCCACAAGCGGCGCAAGATCGAGAGGACGCGTATCCGGAAGAATACGGCGCAGGGGCCCATAGATGGGTTCAAGCAGGCGGTTGAGCCCATCCCAAATCTGCGCCACGATTTGCTGATGGAGGTTGAGCACTTGAAAGCTGATAAGCCAGCTCATGATCACATGGATCAGGATGATCCAGTAGATGACCGAAAGGATCAGTTGCAAAGGTCCGTAAATCGCCAGCATGGAAGTTCCCCGAAATGTCTTGGCCAAGAGGTAAGGCGCTGTAGGCAAAAGCGCAAGCCTGACGCGCGGTCGCGGTTGACCCGCTTTGATATGGTCGTAGGTGCAGTGCGAAAAGGAGACCGCATATGTATCCCGTAATCCGCCTTCTCTGGCAGCTTTTCAAGCACCGCAATGATGCGCGGCTTCCGCTCACCGGCACACATGTTTCGAGCCATTACTGCATGCCTTGGGACATTGATCTCTGGTGGGAGCTTAACAACGGCCGCACGCTCACGATCTTTGATCTGGGGCGCATTCCGCTGGCCATGCGGACGGGGCTTGTTGGGGTGCTGCGCAAGAAACGATGGGGCCTGACGATCGCGGGGGCCATGGTCAGGTATCGGCGGCGCGTTCGGATGTTCGACAAGGTCGAAATCAGAAGCCGCGCGGTGTGTTGGGACGATCGCTTTATCTATATCGAACAGTCGATGTGGAAGCGGAACGGCGAATGTTCGAGCCACGTCGTGTATCGGAGTGCAATCACAGGCAAAGACGGGATCGTCCCGCCCGACGACGTGTTGATCGCATTGGAGCACGACAGAAAAAGCCCTGAGATGCCTGCTTGGATTCGGGCGTGGGTCGATGCCGAAGAGCACCGGCCATGGCCGCCCATGCAGGACTGAGTTCAAGAATGACTTGCTCCGGCGCGCAAGGCCCTGTCATATCGCAGCAAGTGGCGGGGGACAGTTATGGGCGATGTATCGCAGAGGAAGCGTATTTGGGGCTGGTATTTCTTTGACTGGGCGAGTCAACCGTATCACACGCTTCTTGTAACCTTCGTTTTTGGCCCGTTTTTCGCCAGTATCGCCACGGCCTTTTTTATGGACCAGGGCCTGAACGAAACCGCCGCGGATGCGCAGGCACAGAGCCTTTGGTCCGCGTGTCTCACGATCACCGGGCTGATCATCGGATTTGGCGCCCCGGTGCTGGGTGCGATGGCGGACACGGTGGGCAAGCGCCTGCCATGGATCCTGTTCTTCTCCGCGCTCTACGTTGTTGGCGCGGCGGGAATCTGGTGGACCAACCCGGACGGGTCAAACCTGATGTGGGCGCTTGTCACCTTTGGCGTCGGGTTCATCGGGGCGGAATATGCCCTGATTTTCATCAACTCCCAGCTACCCTCATTGGGAAGCAAGGCAGAGGTTGGCAAGATTTCTGGGTCTGGCTTTGCGTTTGGTTACGCGGGCGGTTTGGTCGCGCTGACGATCATGCTGGTTTTCTTTCTTGAACAGCCGAACGGAAGGACCCTTGTCGGGCTTGAGCCGGCGCTCGGTCTGGATGCCAGCGCGCGCGAGGGAGCGCGTTTCGTCGGGCCGTTTACCGCGATCTGGTTCGCGGTCTTCATGATTCCCTATTTTCTATGGGTGCGCGACCTTGGTCCGGGGCGGCGCGGGCGTGGGTTTGCCGATGCGCTTCGTCTTCTACGGGCCTCCGTATCCAATCTGGGAAACCGCCGCAGCCTGCTGACCTATCTCGGATCGTCCATGCTCTACCGAGATGCGCTTAATGGGCTCTACGGGTTTGGTGGCACCTATGCACTATTGGTGCTGAACTGGGATATCGTGCGTGTCGGGGTGTTCGGCATCATCGGCGCGTTGTCTGCTGCTGCGTTCAGTTGGATCGGGGGGCGTATGGATGGGCGTTTCGGGCCCAAGCCGGTTATCGTCGGGGCCATTGTGGGCCTGACGGTGGTGTGCATCACGATTGTGAGCATGGACCGAGAACAGATTTTCTGGATGCCGATTGACCAGGGTTCGAGCCTGCCGGATCAGGTGTTCCTTGTGTGTGGTGCCCTGATCGGCGGTCTGGGCGGCACACTTCAGGCCGCGAGCCGGTCGTTGATGGTGCGTCACACCGACCCCGATGCGCCAACCGAGAGCTTCGGTCTTTATGGCCTGTCAGGCCGCGCCACGGCGTTTCTCGCACCCGCACTTGTCTGGACCGCAACCGAAATGAGCGGGAGTGCGCGGATCGGCATCTCACCGGTGATCGGACTTTTTCTGATTGGTCTGGTGATGCTATTGTGGGTCAAGGCAGAGGGAGATCAGGACATATGATACGAGTTTTTGCGATCTGTGCCGCGTTGGCACTTGCGGCATGTGGCGAGTCGGGAGCCGATGCACAGGAAATACCGATTTCGATGAATGGCGTAGCCGCAAAGAAACTCTTCGGAGCCAAGACAGGCGGATCGCAACAAAGCCCACGCCCCTACGGCGGCTATGCCAAAGGGTGTCTGGCGGGGGGTGTGCAACTGCCCGAAACGGGGCCAACCTGGCAGGCCATGCGGCTAGGCCGGAACCGCAATTGGGGCCATCCAGAGACGATAGATTTCATCAAAACCCTGTCAGCCAAGGCCGCGCGTCAGCCCGGGTGGAACGGTCTTTATGTCGGCGACATCAGCCAGCCGCGCGGCGGCCCCATGCTCTCGGGGCATCGCAGCCACCAAATGGGTCTGGATGTAGATATCTGGATGCTGCCGCCCAAGAACCTTAACCTGACACGGTCGCAGCGTGAAAACATTTCATCGGTTTCTCTGAGGCGATCCAACGGGGCATTCACGAATAAAAGCTGGTCGCGCGCGCATCATGAGATCATCAAGGCCGCCGCTCAGGATAGCCGCGTGGCGCGGATATTCGTCTTTCCCGGCGCCAAGGTGCGCATGTGCAACGAAGAAAGCGGCGACCGTAGCTGGCTTCGCAAGATCAGGCCTTGGTGGGGGCATCATTATCATTTTCATGTCCGGCTGAAATGCCCGGCGGGTGTGCGCGGGTGCATCAATCAGGATCCGCCGCCACGGGGTGACGGATGCAAAGACGCACAGTCATGGGTGAACAATATCCTCAATCCACCGCCGCCTGATCCGACCGCGCCCAAGCCCAAGCCGCGCCAGGATTTAACGATGGCCAACCTGCCACAACAATGCGTGGGCGTCTTGCAGTCGCCATAGACCAAGGTTTTGCCGCTTGCCGGGCCTAGGACATATCATCGTTTGCCGAGTTGACCTGTGCGCTTCGCGAGACTAGAGCGCAGTTGCCCTGCGCAGGTAGGGCCAAGTCTCCGCAACCTTGGCAAAACGGAACAGATGATGAGACACCTTCCCGGCATTCTTGCCATGGCCGCGATTGTCGTGGCCTCGAATATCCTCGTGCAATTCCTTATTCTGGACGGCCTGCTTACCTGGGGCGCGTTTACGTATCCGCTGGCCTTTCTGGTTACGGACCTCATGAACCGCATCTATGGTGTTGCTGCCGCGCGCCGCGTCGTCTTGGCGGGGTTCATCGTGGGCGTCATCTCAAGCCTTATAGGGTCACAAATCATGCTCGAGCATGGTCCGGCGGTTGCTTTGCGGGTGGCCGTCGCTTCGGCCACCGCTTTTCTTGTGGCGCAACTCATGGACGTGGCGATTTTCGACCGTTTGCGCAGCGGGGCCTGGTGGCGCGCGCCGCTGATTTCGACCATTGCGGGCTCGACAGTTGATAGCGCGCTGTTCTTCACGATCGCCTTTGCACAGAGCCTTGCCGTTTTCGGACCCGAGGCGGATGCCGCGATAAGCTGGGCCTGGGAGTCGTTGCCATTCGTGCTTATCGGGCCGGATGCGCCGCTCTGGGTGACATTGGCGGTGACGGATTGGGGCGTGAAAATCCTTGTTGGTCTGCTCGCGCTGATTCCGTTCCGCCTTATCGTCACAAAGGTTTCGCAGGATATTGTGTAATTTCTTTTGACTTCTGCAAAATCTATGGCAGGCTCCGAGATGTGGATATCAACCAGAAAGGAGGTGCCAATGATTATTGGGAAACAGGAGCAGCTGGTTAAGGTTACGAGCGGGGTATTAGTCTAGGGGGCAGCCCCTCTTGCACTGATCTCGGCTTCGGGTGCCCTTGTTGGCCCTGCTTGCCACCTCCGATTCTCGAGGCGAGCCCCCTATTCGGGGGCTCGTTCCGTTTTCCATGTCTGAATTTACTGGTATGACGTCGTCATGCTTCGGATAAACGAACAAATCGCCATAGAAGATTGGGAGCTGACCGAACAATTTGTCCGGTCAAGTGGGCCCGGTGGCCAGAACGTGAACAAGGTTGCTACAGCCGTTGAACTCAGATTCGAAGCCGAGCGGTCGCCCAATCTGCCTAATCCTGTAAAACGGCGGCTTAAACGTCTGGCGGGTCGGCGTTGGACCGATGCGGGAACGCTTATCATCCAATGCGACGAGACCCGCAGCCAAGCCCGCAATCGGGAAATCGCACGTGACAGACTGTCGGAACTGATCGCCAAGGCGGTGGTGAAACCGAAGAAGCGCATTCCAACGCGTCCGACTTTGGGCTCAAAGAAACGCAGGCTCAAGGCCAAGAAGGTCCGAGGAGAGGTGAAATCACTACGCGGGAAAGTCGATCCCGACACCTGAACCATGCGGATTGCCGCCAATTATTTGTGGTCGGGACGCATGAACCTATATATGCCATGCGCAAACTCGCGGAAGGCCCATCATGACAAACACTCTTTACAAGGGCGATTTGCCCGATGATCTGGATCTTGGGCCTGTGGTGGCCATTGATTGCGAAACGATGGGTCTCAGGCCGCATCGTGACCGCCTTTGCGTGATCCAGATGTCAGGCGGAGACGGGCATGCCCATCTTGTTCAGGTGGCCAAAGGTCAGACAGAGGCGCCGAACCTTGTTCGGATGCTTGAAAACCCAGATGTGCTCAAGCTGTTTCACTTTGGCCGGTTCGACATTGCGGCCATGCTAAATGCTTTCGGCGCGCTGACTGCGCCGGTCTATTGCACAAAAATCGCCAGCAAACTGATACGCACATATACTGATCGGCACGGGCTGAAATATCTGCTTCAGGAACTTCTGGGTGTCGATATCTCGAAGCAGCAGCAAAGCTCGGATTGGGGTGCTGAAACGCTGAGCGATGCGCAGTTGGATTATGCGGCTTCGGACGTTCTTTACCTGCACCGGCTTCGGGATGAGCTTAATGCGCGGCTCTTGCGTGAGGGGCGCATGGAGATGGCTCAGGCCTGTTTCGACTTTCTTCCGATGCGTGCGCGGCTAGATCTGGCCGGCTGGCCGGACGAAGATATCTTTGCCCATTGACCGGACCGTGGGCAGCGACGATTTCCATACGCGCTTCGTGGACTGGCTGAAGGTTATTCTGCCACTTGTAGCACTTGGTCTTCTTTCGACCCTGTTTCTTTTGTCCCGAAAGGTCGACCCCACGTCAAATGTGCCGGTATCACAGGTTGACCTTGAGCAGCGCGCGCAGGATCAGGGTGCCAGCAATCCAAGCTTTTCGGGTGTGGCAAGCGGCGGGGAGCAGATTACATTCCGCGCGGACACCGCGCGCCCAGATCCGAAGAATCCCGAACGCGTCCTCGCCGAGAAGGTGGTTGCCGAGCTTACATTGAACGGCGGGACCGTGATTGACGTCAGGTCCGACCACGGCATTGCTGGCCAAGACCTTATGAATGCGGAACTGCATGGGAATGTCACTGTCACGACGACGTCGGGCTATGACATCCGCACACAACGGCTTACTGCGGATTTCGAGACGCTGAGAGCCGAGAGCCCGGGCCGGGTGACAGGCAAGGGCCCTCCGGGTGACCTTGAGGCTGGTCGCATGGAGCTTATATCCAATGAGGAAACCGGCCAGGCGCATTTGCTGTTCACCGACGGAGTGAAACTGCTATACCAACCGCGGGGAGAGTAAAGAATGACGGGTCTGATCCGGACGATTGTGATCGTTGCGATGCTTGGCGCAGGGGCAAATTTTGCCAGCGCTCAGGCACAAGGAGCGCAGGTGGCGTTCGGTTCGTCTCCGCAGGATGGCGACCTTCCGGTCGAAGTGACCGCGGATCAGCTTTCGGTGGATCAAAATGACGGCACGGCGATTTTCACCGGCGGGGTTGTTATTGCTCAGGGTGAAATGCGGCTTTCTGCACCATGGGTGAAGGTTCACTATCTCGACGATCAGTCAGGTATCGAAAAGCTTGAGGCCAAACAGGGCGTGACGCTCGTCAGTGGCGAGGATGCCGCGGAATCGAGTCGTGCCGACTATAACGTCGAGACCGGGATTATCACGATGGTGGGTGATGTTCTTCTGGTTCAGGGGCAAAGCGCGATCACGGGCGATAACATGTTCGTCGATACCGTGGCCGGAACCGCGCGCATGACAGGCCGAGTGAAGACCGTTCTGCAGCCACAAGCGGAGCAACAATGAAAAGGCCCGACCTCAAACTGGCCCACGAGGCGCAGGGATTAAAGATTTCCAACCTGCGAAAAAGCTATCGCAAACGCGTTGTCATTCGTGATGTCTCGCTCGAGGTGAAGCAGGGTGAGGTTGCCGCGCTTCTGGGGCCCAATGGCTCGGGCAAGACGACCACGTTTTACGCCATTGCGGGCCTTGTTCAGCCAGAGGCTGGCAAGGTCGAAATTGACGGCCGCGATGCGACCCGATTGCCCATGTATCGCAGAGCCAGACTTGGTATCGGATATCTGCCGCAGGAAATGTCGATCTTTCGGGGGCTTTCGGTTGAGGATAACATCATGTCGATCCTCGACATCACCCATGCAGACCGCCACAAGCGACGAGAGCGGCTTGAGGAGCTTTTGTCGGAATTCTCGATCGAGCATCTGCGCCGGGCGCCGGCCCTCGCGCTTTCGGGCGGTGAGAGACGGCGGGTCGAAATCGCGCGATGCCTTGCCGCCGAGCCCCGCTATCTGCTTCTGGATGAGCCCTTCGCGGGCGTAGATCCCATCAGTGTGGGCGATATTCGTCACCTTGTCGCCGATCTCAAGAAGCGAGGGATCGGCGTGCTTATCACCGACCACAATGTGCGCGAGACGCTCGAGATTGTTGATCGCGCCTACATCCTGCACGATGGGCGCGTGCTTATGTCCGGAACGGCGGATGATGTCGTGGCGAACGAAAACGTGCGCCGGGTCTACTTGGGCGAGAATTTCAAGATTTACTGAAAGCTCTTTGGAACGTGATGCATGCGCTGGATTGAGCTGCGCTTGGACATTGACAAGAGATGCAGAACGCGCGTCAATTGGAGCATGACATTTGTGCTCTTCGGATTTTTCGGATCGCGCCCCCAATACACTGGGGCCAGAAACGAACACGAAAGCCAAATGTCTTATCTCAACGGTCTAAACTGAACGATTGCAACGGGGATGCCCCGTCAGCAAACGCGGTGTGGCCTGACAATCGAAGGAGACGAGATGCGGTATAAAATCAGTGGAAAACAGATCGACATCGGCGACGCGTTGCAGACCCATGTCAAAAATTCGCTTGGTGCAGCCGTCGAGAAATATGCGGAGCGCCCGACTGACGCGAATGTGATTTTCTCGAAGAATGCCAGCGAGTTCGTGTGTGAAGCCACCGTGCATCTCTCCACTGGTCTTACGGCGCAAGCTCGTGCGCATTCCCACGAAATATATGGCGCATTCGATTCGTGTTGCGAGAAAATGGAAAAGCAGTTGCGCCGATACAAGCGCAGATTGAAGGATCATCACCGCGAGCGTGCAGAGCCGGTTGAACTTCTTGGTGCATCCACTTATATCCTCGCCTCGGAAAACGAGGATGTGGAATCAGAGCCTGACTCCTTGCAGCCCATCATCATCGCCGAGACCGAGACCACGATCCCGGCGCTCAGCGTTGGTGAGGCGGTCATGCAGATGGAGCTTTCTGGAGCGCCGGTTCTTGTCTTTCGCAATGAGGCAAAGGATGGATTGAACGTTGTATATCGTCGGGACGACGGGAACATCGGGTGGATAGATCCTTAAAATTATAGACTGTGGGTGCCTGCGAGGCAGACCTGTCGGAGCGATTGATGGACTTTACAAATATCCTCAAGCCTGAGGCAGTGCGTGTTCTCTCCACGGTGTCGAGCAAAAAACGGCTCATGCATGAGTTGGGTGATGTGGCGGCGTCGGTGCATCACCTTGACCCGCAGAGTGTGATTGATGCGCTTCTCGAACGTGAAAACCTAGGACCGACAGGTGTTGGCAACGGTGTGGCTTTGCCACATGCGCGACTTGATGGAATTTCGGATGTCCGGGGGGCTTTCGTTCTTCTGGAAAAGCCGGTGGATTTCGATTCAGTTGATCGTCAGCCGGTCGATCTTGTTTTCGCACTGTTCGCTCCGGTGGATGCCGGGGTCGAGCATTTGAAGGCGCTGGCGCTCGTCTCGAGGACACTTCGTGACAAGGGCATCTGCGGAAAACTCCGGTCAAACCCGGATCCCAGCACGATCCACACGATCCTTACAGAAGCTCAGGCCGTACAAGCGGCCTAAGTCTCAGGCCCAAGGGCCGAAGCCGAACATCACATAGTCTTTCTGATAAATTTCCGCGCATAGCGTCTCGATCTCGGGATCGTAGATTTCGGTAAGCGCGAAAGGCGTCACAAACTCGGGTTCGGGCATGGGTGGCGGGTCATCGCAGCCCATAGCACGGGCAAGGGCGGGCAACGCAGTGGCCATCTCGTCTTCGCGAAGGATATGATCCGGGAGCATGAAATTCGCCATGCCCGAGACGATGGATGATTGGGTTGCCCAGCTTGCGTCGACCCGAAAGCTGGTTTGACCGCGCAGATTGGCCTTGATGATCTCAAGATAGGCAAGAAACGCCGTGCGGTGCGCGCGGCGATCATAGCCGTCTTCGGGGCCCGGACCCGGGATCGGTAACTTGTGAAAGTTACGCATTGTGCGACGAATCTCGGGGAAACACTCGGGCCCGCGATTCAGAATGCGCCTGCAAAACGCGTCATGCGCCCGCGCAACCGGATGGCGCAGAACGGTAAAGCTTCGGTGAAGCTTGTTGCGCCGCTTCCATTTTCGCAGATCTTTCTGGGCGAGCTTGGTCGGAAGATCCTCGGCTCGGGCGCCATCAAGTGCTCCGAGCCAGTCCTTGATCTGTTTTTCGGGCCCTGAGCGCACGGGCATGAAGAGCAACGGGGCGCGCAGACCGGTGACAAAGCCCGGGACCGCAGGCCCGCGGCGTGGCTCGAAATCGGGCGTGCGGGTCAGGTTGAAGCGGTCCTGTCCGGCAAGCGCCTGAGCCATCTCCTCGAAGTTATCAACCTTGTCGGATAACGGTTCGGGATTTTGAATTTTAAGTTTGGTATCGAGCGTCTCAAGTTTTTCGTCACTGCCCAGAAAGCTGGCGAGACCATTAATCACATCAAGGTCGTTCAGATCCTCATAACCGATATAAAAAGCCGTCTGACCGGTTTTTTGCAGCCGTTCCATCAGGAGCCTCTGAAAGCTCTGAAGCGTGTCTAGGTGCGCCTCAAACTCGGCGGCGTCGAACTGTGCCTTGGCGTCGCGGCGGCGCTTCACGTTGGTCAGCTTCCATTGCCCGGTTTCCTGAGCGATCTTGAGGGAGACATAGCTTTCGGCCGGGTTGCGGTTCAGAATGATTTTCGCACATCGCGAATCCTCAAGGCAGATTTCGAGCGCGCGTGGATCGTGGTCGTGAAAGAAGCGAAAGCCACCCATTCCGTTGCTCTGATCGCGGATCGTTTCGATCAGGCGCTTGGGATCACCTTCGCGCATGGCCTGTGTCACGCCAAGAATTTCAGTTCGGTTGGGATAGCCGATGAACAGCAGGTTAAACGCCTCACCGTGGCATTCGAACGATTCAAAAGCGTTGAGATTGGACTCGAGCAGGTTCGAGCCGGTGCGCATCTCGGCAAAGAGCACAAAATAATCAAATCGGGAGGTCATGGATATTTATCGCACCAAATAGGGTTTGCGCGGAGGTTCTTGCGTCGATTGCGGGTGTTGAGACACCGGGAAATTCCCCATCAGATACGGATGCATGCCTTGGTTCTTTAGGTTCTGAAGAAACTGACCAAAGCCCGTCAAATCCGACATACGCGGCACTTCGGCAAGGCTGCGGGTGCCTTGAACCGGTCCGATCTCGTCTATGATGAGCTGAAGCGGTTCCATCGGCGCCTCGATGAACTCGGCCATGCTCCAGATGCGCACGCGGGCCTTTGTCCAGGACGATCTGAGAATTTCGAGATGCTTGCTTTCGATCTGTTGAAGGCGGGCAGCTTCGCGCCGGATTTCGGCAAAATTCATGTTGGACTTGAACAGAGGCACAGCCCACGCGCCGGAAATGATCGAAACCTGTGCATTGGGGTCTTTTGCGATGTCCCAATTGATGTCCTGATTGTCTCCGGGCCCGAATTGAAAGCACTGCCGCTCGCCGCGCGTATTCCAGATCAGATTGGCCAGGAAGGCGCGCGTGTTGTAATCACGCAACGCTGTACTGTCGCTGAGTGCGCCATTCATGACGGTCTGACCTTCCGAAAACTCTGCGCGATCCGGTGCAAAAAGGTGTCCGTGCACGCGTGCTCCCGTCATCCGGGTGAGCCAGATTTCGAAGTTTTCGAAGAGTTCGGCAAACCCCTGAAAAACAGAGTATTGGGCAGAGGTCAGGCCGTTTTCGCGAGTTTCCACCGGGAAGCGGCTTTGCATATAGAGGCCGGTGCGTCCGCGTGTCCGACGCTCGACCGCCTTGGCAAAAATCCGGTCAATCTTGCCCGGGTTTGGTTCGGTTTTTTTCATGGCGCCGGCTTCGTCGGTCAGGAACGCCTCGTAGAGCCGGTTCGCATGAGGCCAGATCTTGCGCGCGACAAAACAGTCAGAGCGGCGCAAAAGCTGAAGGTGATCATCGTAGAAAATATGAGGCTTACCCTGATAATCAAACTTTGAAAGGGTCAGGGACCGGCTTTCGATATGGCGGGAATACTGTCTGGACAGCGTCTGAAAATAGCTTTCATCAGGAATCCACACGCGCCGGAAATAGCGGTCGTACTTCTCACGATCAGGATCGTCGAGGATGGCCGACAGCGTCTGACGGGTCAGACACCACCATTGCGAACCCATATGCGGTATGAGCCCGTTTGGTATGCGGCGTTTAAACCTTATAAGGCGCTGAAATTGAACGTATTTGTCAAAAAGGATACGATGTTTGCGCCACGAGAAGGGGAAGCGGAGCGTGAACCTTTCCTCATCCAACCCGCCGATGGTCCATGGGACGTCTGCGGTGGTCGCACTTTCGATAAAATCGGTCTGTGGACGCTCCGCGAGGTAATCGATCAGTTCACGAACCGGGCGAAGCGGAAGGCAGGATCCGGATGCGAGATAGACGTGCCGGACCTGAGGAAATTCATCCAGCATGATGCGCGATGCCGATTGCGACGCGGCCACAAGCCCCCATGTTCCCCATTCGCAGCGGTGTCGTTTGCAGAACTTGATGTCCGGCAGATCCGAAAGCGCCTCGATGAATGCTTTGTAGGATTTGCGGGGGACGTTTGCATCGGCGTGAATCACGATAGGGCACCCCGCAGCGGCCCAATGACGTGCGACCTGCTCGGCCCTTCCCAGCGCGGTGTGGACCAACATGACGATACCGACACTCACAGATTTGCTGCCTTTTCCCTCATGCCCAGTTCCCCTTCGACATAAGCCCGAGGATTTCGAGTTGCCTCCAGTTTATATATTTTTCCGACCATTTGCACCAAAGCTCTGGTGTCTCGCGCAGGTTTTCGGCGTAGGCCTTGTATTCGATTGAGCCGCGATAGTGCTGTTTTCGGTTCAATTCCTCCTCGGCCTTGAGGGTGAACGTGTCCAAAAACTTGGCATGAAGAAGAATTCCCGACGCCATTTCTCCGCCCCACTGATCGTATACGTGGTTCAGGCCGCGCGGGAGCAGCATATGGGTCGAGCTGACATAGGCATAGCGCCTGTTCCACTTCACAAGTGGGATCTTGTTGAGGGCGGGCGCCTTTTTGGGCTTGTCGGGGAAGAAGACACGGGCACGAGGGCCGCCTTGAATCCAGAGATTGCCGAACTTCTTGTTCTTTTCGATCATGTAATTCCCAGGATCGAACCATGAGGCGATCTCGATAGGGTCCTGACCGCGGCGATAGGGGACCGCATCGATCCGGCCCTTTGGGTACATGTCCAGAAGCATGGCACCGAAAGACTTGATCGCCGAACTGTCGAGCCAGTCTGTCAATGCCCGGATAGGACGCGTGTCGCAAAACGGATAAACAAAGAATTCATCAGGATCGACAACAAGCGTCCAGTGGTCGTGCCCATATTTCTGCTGAAGCCAATTGATCCAGTCGACGCCAAACCGTGATCGCTTGTAGCTTCCTTTCGTGTGCCAGACCGAGACGTCCGGCTGATCGGCGAGGTAATCGCCGCTTCCATCGTCGCTGTTGTTGTCCACGATCAAAAAGTGGCTGATACCAAGATCGCGATAATATTTCAGGAAGTAAGGCAGGCGCACATGCTCGTTCCTGAGGGTCGAGAAAAGAAGCACGTCCTTTGGTTTGATCAGTTCGGTGCGGTCCGCCACTGAGCGCAGGCCAAAATGCTTGCGAAATGCGCGCGCCTTGGCGTGCTTGCGCCTGATGCGCATCTTGTATGATTGCCACACGCTCACGCGGCATCGCTCCGCAATACCTGATCCGAAATATGCACAGACTTACCCACCCGAGCTTAACATTTTCTTGGCTTCGGAAATTCGGGCGCTCCCCAAAGTTCGCCCGCACGATAGAACCTTGTTTCCAATGGGTAAACAATATTTGCTATCAAAGCCACAGCCCCCTTGATATAAGGCCCATCGCCTCGAGCTGTCGCCACCCTAGATAGCGGGACGATCCTTCGCACCAGAGATCGGGATTGGCCGTCAAGTTATCGTAGTAATCCTCATAAAGTGATGAATTCGCAAAATGCTCGCCGCGCTGCTTTTCTTCGGCGGATTTTTCTATGATCGTGTGCAGGAACTTGGTGTGCAAAAGAGCGCCACAAAGCCTTTCTCCGCCTGAATCGTCGTAGACATGGTTAAGGCGGCGCGGCAGGATCGAGTGTGTGGAGCTTACATAGGCAAAACGGCGGTCCCATTTCACCAAGGGGATCTTACCCATCGTCGGCGCGCGCCGGGGTTTTTCAGCAAAGAACATCCTCGCTCTCGGGCCACCTTGAATCCAAAGATTTTGAAGGCGTGGTTGCCGTTGAATCGTGTAATTTCCACTGTCGAACCACGAGAGAATCTCGGTCGGGTCCTGCCCGGCATGATAGGTTCGGGCCTCAAGAGGCCCCTTCGGATACATGTCAAGCATCAATGCCCCGAAAGACCCGATCTCACGATCATCGAGCCATTCTGTCAACGCAGAGAGCGGGCGGGTTTCGTGGAAGGGATAGATGAAAATCTCGTCCGCATCGAGCGTCAGGCACCAATGACCGTGCCCGTGAAGCATTTGCAGCCACGTCAGCCAATCCACCCCGAACCGGGACAGCCGATAACTATGGGGTGTTGTCCAGACCGACACATCCGGCTGCGTGCGCAGATAGTCGGCGGTTCCGTCATCGCTTTGATTGTCGACAAATAGGAAATGACCGACCCCAAGCTTACGGTGATGCTCAAGGAAATAAGGCAGGCGCACCGCCTCGTTGCGGACGGTGGAAAAGCACAGGATCGTGTCGGGGCGAATGTTACCCGTGCGATCGCTGAGCGGTGTCAGCTGCCGTCGCTTGCGCAACGCACGCAACAGTAGCCTGCGCCGTTTCCAGCGCAGACGATAGGCCATGGTCAGCTCCGATAGCTGACCTGAGCGATCCTGCCTTGCGTGCATTCGACCCTAATCCATGGTCTTGGGGTTCATAAGCGCATGATACCCGGGGGCTGTGGCAGACCGAGGGCAGAATCGCGCCTATTTCTCGGAATGTCCAGTTTGGTGCCAGCGCCAAGCATCGGTGACCATCTGTTTCATCGTTGAGCGATGTGGCCGCCATCCAAGCTCGATCTCCGCTCTCGTAGACCCCGAAACAAGGCATGTGCAGTCGCCCGGACGGCGCGGTCCTTCGGTTACGGGAACGGGTTTGTTTGTCACATGCGCCGACTGATCGATTACCTCGCGGACGGTAAAACCGCTTCCTGTGCCAAGATTGAACACTCGGCTTTCTTTCCCGTTTTCGAGCCAGTTCAAGCCCTTTACATGCGCGTCCACCAGATCCATCACATGCACATAGTCCCGGATACATGTGCCGTCGGGTGTATCATAATCCGTGCCATGGATCGTTAGCGATGCGCGTTTTCCGGCAATGGTGTCCAGAACGAGCGGTATGAGATGGGTTTCAGGTTGGTGATGCTCTCCCACCTCGGCCTCCGGATCGGCGCCGGCCACGTTGAAATAGCGGAAAATAACGTGGTGTAGGCCGTGGGCCTTTTCGAAATCGTGCAGAATATCCTCAATGGCGCGTTTCGAGGCGCCATAGGCGTTGATGGGGTGTTGGGGCGACTCCTCGTCCAGAACGATGTTGTCCTGATCGCCATAGGTGGCGCAGGTGGATGAAAAGACAAAATTAGTGCATTCCGCAGCGACGGCCGCCTCGAGCAAATTGAGTGAGCCGGCCACGTTGTTGCGCCAGTAAAGGCCTGGTTTGACCATGCTTTCGCCCACCTGACTGAGGGCTGCGAAATGCATCACGGCGGTGGGGGCGTATTTCTCAAAGACCTCGTCGAGGCGTTTGCGGTCAAGAAGATCGCCCCGTTCGAACGGTCCGAATTTGACCGCCTCCTGCCAGCCGGTGCAGAGATTATCGAAAGTGACCGGTGTATAGCCCGCAGCCCGCAGCGCCTTGCAGGCATGCGAGCCGATGTAACCGGCGCCGCCGGTAACAAGAATATGTGTCATGCCCCCTCCCGTTGCGCAGATTACTGCGCGGCCTGACGCGACTGAATGATGTCGTGAAGATAGTTTTCCAGTTCTTCCCGAAGGTCGTCCCGGGCCAGTGCGAAGGCCACTGTTGCCTGAAGGAAGCCAGCTTTCGAGCCACAATCAAAGCGCTGTCCGCGGAAGCGGAACCCATAAACCTCTTCGCCATCCGCGCGTGCGTCGTCAATGGCATCGGTCAGTTGAATTTCGCCTCCTGCGCCGGGCTTCTTCTTATTGAGCTTCTGAAGAACGGTCGGCGTCAGGATATAGCGCCCGATCATGGCAAGGTTTGACGGCGCGTCGCCCGGCGACGGCTTTTCGACCATGCCCTTTGTTGAGACGATCGACCCCATATCCTCCTTGACGTCGAGTATGCCGTAGGATGACGCCATATCGTCGGGCACTTCCATGGCCGCAACGATGTTTGACTGGGTTTCCTCGAACGCTTCCACCATCTGAGCCAGACAGGATTTTTCAGCGGCGATCACGTCATCGGGCAGGATCACTGCAAAGGGTTCGTTCGCGATAAGGCGCCGCGCGCACCAGACTGCGTGTCCAAGACCAAGCGGTTTGTGCTGCCGCATATAGGCGATCTCGCCCGAGTCCATGTTGGTTGATTTCAGGATCTCCAGAAGATCGTCCTTACCCTTCTTGCGCAGTTCCTGTTCGAGCGCGGGGGCGTTGTCAAAATAATCCTCAAGCGCGCCCTTGCCACGCGAGGTGATGAAAATGAACTCCTTGATGCCAGCTTCGCGGGCTTCGTCGATGGCGTATTGCACCAACGGCCGGTCCACCAGCGTCATGATTTCCTTGGGAACGGATTTGGTCGCGGGTAGAAAACGGGTTCCCATGCCCGCAACCGGAAAAATAGCCTTAGTGACTTTGGTGCGCATTGCCTGATCCTCAAAACCGATTATTTTTTAACCCACTCTACACCAACTCAATGGTAGTTGGCCAAATATTACCGAAGATGTGGACATTTTTTTGACAGAGTTGCGGGTTCTTTGCCAAAATTTGACACGGCTGATCGCGGTAAACTGGTACTGTCAGGCCATGCCCATATGCGCCATCATCTCTTCAAGCCGGGGCACGTCTTCTGGATTGTTCAATTCCCAGAATTGCCGGTCTCGCGCATCGACTTCGACACAGAGAATGGGGGTATTGTTCTCAAGAAAGCGCAATTGCTCGAGCCCTTCCAACTGTTCGAGCGGGCCGGGCGCCAAACTGCGATAGCGTTCGAGGGCCTGAGGACGGTAAGCGTAAACGCCGACATGGTGAAAAACAGGCGTCGGGTCCGCGTCGGCAAAGGTCGTCCCGGTATAGGGCACAACCTCTTTCGAGAAATAAAGCGCGTGGCGGTTGCCCGCGAACACGGCGGTCGTTCCTCCAACGCGGCCGTTGCGCCGATCCTCGAGAAACCCGTTCAATGCAGCGCCGTCGCAACGCAAGACCGGTGTCGCGACATGTGCCTCCGGGTCATTGCGTAGCCCCTCCACGAGGTTTTCGACGAACCAATGAGGCGTGAGCGGAGCGTCACCTTGCAAATTAACAACGATATCAAAATCTTCGCCGAGATTGTCCAGCGCCTCGGCGCAGCGTTCAGTGCCGTTGGCGCATTCGGGCGATGTCATCACCACCTCGGCGCCGAATGCGTTGGCGGCGTCCCGGATCCGCTCATCATCCGTGGCCACGACCACACGGTCGACGCCTGCAACCTGACACGCCGCTTCCCATGAGCGTTGCACGAGGCTCTTGGTTTCGCCTGTGGCGCCGGTGAGCGTGGCCAACGGTTTGCCGGGATAGCGCGTGGAGGCATAGCGGGCGGGTATCGCGATAAGAACCGACATCAGGAGTCTTTGAGCTCCACGTCGGGAGCATACGCGATGAAGAACGGATTTGCGAACCCGTCCTTGCCATAGGTGAGAGGTGTCTGGTCATCGAAACGCGCAACAAATCCGCCAGCACCCTTGAGAACGGCGTGCCCAGCAGCCGTGTCCCATTCCATCGTGCGCCCAAGGCGTGGATAGAGGTCGGCCTCGCCGGTTGCCACCAGACAGAATTTGAGCGAAGAACCCGCGCTTTTCATATCCTTCACTGAATACTTGCCAATATAGTCATCCGTCGCCTGATCCCGGTGCGATTTAGATGCAACGACCATGAGCGCGTCATTGTCGGACTGCGCCACGCGCATGGCGGTCAGCATACCAATGCTGTCCTTGTCGAAAGGCCCCGTTTCCTCTTTGGCGTGGCCAACCTCATCGGTGAAAAACATACGCCCCTTGGCCGGAGCATAGACCACCCCGCGCGTCGGTTCGCCGTCTTCGACCAAGGCGATATTCACGGTGAAATCGCCGCGGCGGTGAATGAACTCCTTGGTGCCGTCCAACGGATCGACGATGAGAAAGGTCCGTGCTTGTTCGGTATGCGAGGCGGCCTGCTCTTCGGTAACGAGCGCGACGTCCGGAAATTCCGCCCGAAGGCCCGCCGATATGATGTCATCCGCGGCCTGATCTGCCGCGGTCACAGGGCTGTCGTCAGACTTTACCTTGACGTCAAAGTCGTCGGCTTCGTAAATTTCCATGATACGGTCGCCAGCCTCGAGCGCCAATCGGCGCATGACCGTCACCAGTTTGGAATAATCCAAGTGAATGCTCCTTTGTCCAATAATTTTGAACAGTTGATCCGTTGCCTCGCCCCTCTTATGGTATCGTAATAACGGGACAGCAAGAATTCCGTGATATTTTCCGAATAGAGCAGCCCCGGTGCGGTCATGTTTGAACAGGTAAAGCCCAAGTCACGGACTAAATCGGCTTTCTCGATTCTCGAGCTGATTTATCATTCCATAGTGAGGGATGTGCGCAAGTCGCATGGTAACGCACTCATGGCGCTGATGATGAACATTCTTCAGGCGGTGGTGTTCATCGGCGCGTTCTATTTCATGTTCACGGTTCTGGGCTTGCGCGGTGCTGCGCTCAGGGGAGATTTCCTGCTTTATATCATGTCGGGAATCTTTCTTTTTCTTACCCACATCAAGACCGTGGCCGCAGTGGCCGGGGCCGAGGGGCCTTCGTCGCCGATGATGAAGCACGCCCCGATGAACACCGTGATTTCCGTCACGGCAAGCGCGCTTGGCTCGCTCTACATGCAGTTCCTGACGCTGGTGATCGTTCTCTTTGTTTATCACGTTGCGATCACACCCTTCGAGATAGATGAGCCGTTCAAAGCGATGGGAGCATTTCTGCTTGCGTGGTTCACGGCGGTCGGTGTGGGCGTTATTCTGTTCGCGATCAAGCCGTGGTTTCCAGGGTTCGTTCAGACCTTCACGACGATCTATCAACGGGCGAACATGATTGCTTCTGGCAAGATGTTCGTCGCCAACACTTTGCCAAGCTATATGCTTGCGATGTTCGACTGGAACCCACTGTTTCATTGCATTGATCAGGCGCGGGGCTTTGTCTTTATCAACTATTTTCCCCGCAACTCCTCGATCGAATACCCTTTGTATCTTGGGTTGATCCTTCTGATGATCGGGCTTTTGGGTGAATTTTATACCCGTCAGCAAGCCTCGCTCAGCTGGGAGGCGCGGCGCTGACCGTGTCGTTCCAAAGCGTTTTGCGAAACGCTTTAGCTGCGCGCTGTTCCGGCTTCGCGCACCGCGACTGAAATCTCGCCCACCACGTCCTGCAACAGATGCTGATCTTCACATTCGGCCATGACCCGGATCAAAGGCTCTGTGCCTGACGCACGGATAAGGACGCGCCCGCACCCGTCGATGCGCTTCTCCTGATCCGCGATCACGGCTTTGACGGCTGCTGATTCCAAAGGCATCAAGCCGGCATCAATGCGCACATTCTCAAGCATTTGGGGCACGGCGATAAAGTTCCGCATCAAAGAACTTGCTGGTTTCCCGCTTTCGACCATGGCGGCCAGAAACTGAAGGCCCGCGATGAGCCCATCGCCAGTCGTGGCATAATCGGTCATCACGATGTGGCCCGATTGTTCGCCACCCAGATTGTAACCGCCGCCGCGCATGCGTTCGACCACGTGCCGATCTCCGACCTTCGTGCGCTCAAGTTTCAGGCCGCGTTCGGTGACAAAACGCTCCAACCCCAAATTCGACATGACAGTCGCGACAAGCGTTCCGTGCATGAGGCGGTTCTGTTCGGCCCAAAGACTTGCAAACAAGGCCATGATTTGATCGCCGTCGCCAACCTCGCCATTTTCATCAATCAGGATGATACGGTCGGCATCCCCATCAAGACAGATGCCAAGGTCCGCGCCATTTTCGAGCACCGCTTTCGCCGCTGCATCAGGCTTGGTCGATCCACAGTCTTCGTTGATATTATAGCCGTTCGGAGCGACACCAACAGGGATAACATCGGCACCCAATTCCCACAGAACCTCGGGAGCGGCCTGATACGCGGCACCGTTCGCGCAATCCACTACAACCTTGAGCCCGGTAAGACGCGTGGCGCGGGGCAGGGTGGTTTTTGCGTATTCAACATACCGGCCCTGGCCGCTCTCGATACGCTTGGCGCGTCCGATGCTGATGGGCTGCACCGGGATGATCTCTTCGGCTAGGATACGCTCGATATCTTCTTCGGCGGCGTCCGAAAGCTTGAAACCGTCGGGGCCAAAAAACTTGATCCCGTTGTCACGGTGGGGATTGTGGCTTGCTGAAATCATGATTCCAAGATCGGCGCGCATCGAGCGGGTGAGAAACCCGACAGCGGGCGTCGGGATCGGCCCGAGCAAAAGGACATTCATCCCGGTCGAGGTCAGACCGGCGGTCAGCGCGTTTTCGATCATGTAACCCGAACGGCGGGTGTCTTTGCCGATGACGACGCGATGGCCGTTGTGACCGTCGGTTCGAAAATGCCGACCCGCCGCGGCGCCGATGCGAAGCGCGACATCTGCAGTCATCGGAAAGCTGTTGGCCGTGCCCCGGATACCGTCAGTGCCGAAATACTTGCGTTGCATGAAATGTCCTTCCGTAATCGCGCGGGTTGGCGTGCGGATCGTATAATCCCTGATCCGTTTTGTTGCGAGTATGGATTCCCTCAGTTTCCTGCGATTGCCCAAGGTCCGCGAAATTCCGCTTTGCGACGATCACGAATGTTGCAAGCGGGTCATATACGCGCCACATAAATGTTTCGCGAAACGCCTTAGTCGACGCGACAGTCAAGGACAGCACCCAGGATGGCACAGCTAAAACGAGCCAAAGCAAGGATAATGACCGCCTACTTGGTCACAGCACTGATTGTCGTGCTTATCACCGTTCTTGCGCTTGTCCCCTTTGGCCCGGCCACGCCCGTGGCGGGGAGTGACAAATTGGGTCATGCGTTGGCGTTTTTCGTGCTTGTGCTGCCGCTTGCCTGTGTTGCGCCGCAGCGGTGGCTTGCGATCTGGCTCGGGGCAGTCACGTATGGCGCACTCATCGAAATTGTTCAACCTCTGACAGGACGGATGGCCGAGATGGGTGATCTTGTGGCCGATGGCGCCGGTGCTGCTGTGGGAATTTTCCTGGGGATCGGCTGGGCGGTATGGCGCGGCAAGGTCAGTTTAGCGTAACGCCCAGTTCAGCCATCCCGTTCATCGCAACCTTAAGCGATCCGTCAAAGTCGATCGCACGACAGAGCGCCATATCGACACGCACCTCATAGCCAAGCCGCGCCGCGTCGGTTGCCGAGAAATTGACACAGAAATCCGTCGCAAGGCCCACCATCGTCAATTGGGAAATACCCCGCGTCTGAAGATATCCATGCAAACCGGTCGGAGTTTTCTTGTCATTCTCGAAAAACGCGGAATAGCTGTCGATCGCCGGGTCAAAGCCTTTGCGAATAATCATGTCGGCCCGATCGGTGTTCAGATCGGGATGAAATTCCGCGCCCTTGCTTCCCTGCACGCAATGATCGGGCCAGAGGACCTGAAGGCCATAGGGCATTTCAATCATCTCCAGTGGTTTGGTCCCTTCATGCTCGGATGCAAAGGAACTGTGCGCGGGCGGGTGCCAGTCCTGAGTGAGGATGACGGCCTGAAACTCGGTCATCAGTGTGTTGATGCCGGGAATGATGACATCCCCTTCCGGTACGGCAAGCGCGCCTCCGGGACAGAAATCATTCTGAACGTCGATCACGATCAGTGCGTGCGTATCGGAATGCATTAAGAACCTCCGGGTGACCTGCTTCAATGGGTAGTGAGCAGCGCGGGATGCGTCAATGCACCTTGCCTGAAGCGGTGGAATTGCCTAGATGCCTGCGCATGTTCACCGTTGCCGCGCTCTATCATTTTACCCGCTTCGACGATCCCGCAACGCTGCGCGGGCCGCTCCTTGGGCTTTGCGAAAAGCAGGGTATCAGCGGCACCATTCTATTGGCCGCAGAGGGGGTGAACGGCACCATCGCGGGACCGCGTGCGGGAATTGACAAGGTGCTTGCGCATCTGCGGTCTCTACCCGGTTGCGCCACGCTCGAGCACAAGGAAAGCTTTGCCGAAGAGCAGCCTTTCCGGCGGCTTAAGGTGCGGGTGAAAAAAGAGATCGTGACCATGGGTCAGCCTGATGTCGATCCACGCGCCAAGGTGGGGCATTATGTCGAGCCGGCAGATTGGAACGCTTTGATCCAGAACCCGGACGTGGCCTTGATCGATACACGCAACGGCTATGAGATCGCCATTGGCACGTTCGAGGGCGCTGTCGACCCTGAAACAGAAAGTTTCCGTGATTTTCCAACGTGGTGGGAAAAGAATAGCCACAGATTCCACAACAAGCGGATCGCGATGTTCTGCACGGGCGGCATTCGTTGCGAGAAATCAACAAATTACCTGCTGGAGCAAGGGGTGGAGGGTGTCTACCATCTCAAAGGTGGAATCCTGAAATATCTAGAAGAGGTTCCCGAGGATCAAAGCACCTGGCACGGCGATTGTTTCGTGTTCGACGGGCGGGTGTCGGTGGGGCATGGGCTTCGCGAAGGGCCACATGAGTTGTGCTTTGCCTGCCGCCGACCGATCCTTCCCGAGGATATGCAGCGCGACGATTACGAGCATGGCGTATCGTGTCGGCATTGCATCGGTGAAACGTCGGACGCGGACAAAGATCGCTTTCGCGAACGTCAGAAACAGATCGCGCTCTCCGAAGCTCGTGGTGAAAAGCATATGCGCTTTCTCGACTGATGGCCTGCTCGTGGGTCAGTCCAAATTGGGCATATACCCGATCCGCCCGACGGAATCATATGCTTCGAACCCGGCGCGACGCACATCCTTGGGGGAATAGATGTTGCGCAGGTCGGCCATGCGGGGCGTTTCCATTCGTCTCGCGAGGCGTTTGAGGTCAAGCGCACGAAACTCGTTCCATTCGGTCAGAATCACGATCAGGTCTGCATTTTGCACCGCCTTGTAAGGGTCTTCGACCCAGTTCACGCCGGGCAGAAGCGCCTCGCCTTCGTGTTTGCCCTGCGGATCACAGACGCGCACCTTCGCTCCGGCGCCAACCATCGCGGGCACGATGGTCAGGGATGGGGCGTCACGCATATCGTCCGTGTTGGGCTTGAACGTGACACCCAGCACCGCGACGGTTTTACCGTTGAAGGAGCCGTCACATAGATCAAGAAGCTTGTCGATCATGCGCCGCTTCATCTCTTCGTTGACGGTTATCACCTTTTCGGTGATTTGCATCGGCAGGCCGTGCTCTTGCCCGATCCGCGCCAAAGCGCGGGTGTCTTTCGGGAAACAGCTGCCGCCATATCCGGGTCCGGCATGGAGGAACTTGTTGCCGATGCGCCCGTCGAGGCCGATGCCGTGGCTGACCTGTTTCACATCCGCGCCTGTGCGCTCACAGAGCGCGGCAATCTCGTTTATGAACGTGATCTTGGTCGCAAGAAATGCGTTGGCCGCGTATTTGATCATTTCGGCGCTTTCCAGATCTGTTGTCAGGATCGGAAAATCGCGCAGGTAAAGCGGACGGTAAATATCTTCCATAACCTGTGCCGCGCGCTCGGTCTGAACCCCGACGACGACGCGATCGGGTTTCATGAAATCGTCGATCGCGGCCCCTTCGCGCAGGAACTCAGGGTTTGAGGACACATCGAAAT
The DNA here is from genome assembly GCF_037083845.1 of Roseovarius sp. E0-M6. Lineage (NCBI taxonomy): Bacteria > Pseudomonadati > Pseudomonadota > Alphaproteobacteria > Rhodobacterales > Roseobacteraceae > Roseovarius > Roseovarius sp. E0-M6. Next base: position 361,996 of record NZ_JBAPLA010000002.1, read on the forward strand.
CGAGGTTCGGATTGGCCTTTTTGACGGCTTGCTTGATCTTGCGGTTGGTGCCCACCGGCACCGTCGATTTGGTGACGATCACGACATAGTCCTTGGCCGTCACCGCGATCTCCTCGGCGGCGGCCATGACATAGCTCAGGTCGGCATGCCCATCTCCCCGGCGCGTTGGCGTGCCCACGGCAATGAAAATCGCCTCGGCGCCCTCGATCGCGGCTGTCATGTCGCCGGTGAAAGAAAGCCGGCCCGCCTCAACGTTCTTGGCCATCAGGGTCTCGAGGCCCGGCTCAAAGATCGGCACCTCCCCACGCTCGAGCATCTCGATCTTGGCGGGATCTTTGTCCACGCAGACGACATCGTGACCGAAATCGGAAAAGCATACTCCCGAAACTAGCCCGACATAGCCGGTGCCGATCATAGCGATTTTCATGCGATGTCCCTTTGACTGCTCTTGTTTTTGAGAAATCTTGTGTTCATCGTCCGTCTCCAAGTCAATGAGAGACGCGTTATATGAGCACAAACACCGTTCAGTTTTTCCTTTGGCGAGTCTTCGTTGCATCTCTCGCGCAGGGGCATAGGCCTTTCCCTTGGGCTGTGGGCGCTATATCAACCGGCGGCAAGCCAAGCGCGGAGCACCTGCCATGACTACCCCCCCGAGCCCTGTCGATATCGCCCGCGATGTTCTTGAAATCGAAGCCAACGCCTTGTTGGCGATGCGAGAAAACCTGCCCGGGGCGTTTGATGCCGCGGTGCAGCTTCTTCTTGGCGTGAAGGGGCGCGTGATCGTTTCGGGCATGGGAAAGTCAGGGCACATCGCCCACAAGATCGCCGCCACGATGGCCAGCACGGGCACCCCCGCGCAATCCGTCCATCCCGGTGAGGCAAGCCATGGTGATCTTGGCATGGTCACATCCGATGATGCGGTCATTCTGATTTCCAATTCCGGAGAGACACGCGAACTCGCAGACATTATCGCGCATACTCGGCGCTTTGCGATTCCGTTGATCGCCATCACCAAGAAGGCCGAGAGCACCTTGGGTCAGCAAGCTGATCATGTGCTTGAATTGCCTGACGCCCCTGAGGCTTGCGGAATTGGCATGGCGCCCACCACGTCGACGACCTGCACTCTTGCTCTGGGCGATGCGCTTGCTGTGGCTTTGATGAAAATACGTGGATTCGCCCGCGAGAATTTTCTTGATTTTCACCCCGGTGGCACGCTGGGTGCCAAATTGCTCAAGGTGGGCTCGGTCATGCATACCGGTGATATGTTGCCAGTCGTGCATGAGCATACCGACATGGGTGAGACGCTTCTGGAGATGACGGCCAAGGGATTTGGCGTCGCCGCGGTTGTTGAGCGTGGCACTCTGACCGGCGTGATCACCGATGGCGATCTGCGGCGCAATCTTGAGGGGTTGATGAACAGGTCCGCTGGCGAAGTCGCCACGCGTGACCCGCGCACAATCGGGCCTGATGCCCTGATGTTCGAGGCGCTGGGCGTGATGAACGCCAACAAGATCAGCGCGCTTTTCGTCGTGAACGATGAAGGGCAGCTTCAGGGCCTCGTGCATATCCACGATGCGTTGCGCGCCGGAGTCGCGTGACACCTTCTGCGCCAGCATTGCAACTCAAAGCATTCTCTTTTGTCCTTGAGACATCAGCGACGGGCACAACGCCTTAGTTCTGGCGAACCTGCTGAATGATCGACGCCAGTTCAGAGGTCATGTGTTTTCCTGGGCAAGCCGTGCTCGCATAGTGATTGTGAGCGCCAATCGCACTGGCTGGAATTCCATGCTCCTCAGACAATCTCAGCAAAAGCTGAAATAACGCGGCTTTCTGATCGTGGTCAGGGTGTTCAACCTCAAAGTTGCCTTCCAGAACGATCCCGATATGACCCTTCGGATCATATTTGGTGTTCGTATCTCCGACGAATCCAACCTTCCGGCCTTCGGCGACCTGACCCGAGGCATCAATGAAATAGTGATACGGAATGTCGGCCCACGCCTTTTTGGTGCGCCCGTCGGCCAGCTTGCCTTCGCTTTGAGAAAAATTTTGAAGTGAGCGTAGCTTGGTCGCGATTGTCCTCTTTGGTTTTTGCCTGACTGCCGAGTGATGAATCGTTATGCGTTCCGGATCGTGTGGCACCATTTCGAGAACGGGTGCTTTTGCCCCCCATTCACTTCTAGAAATTATCTCGAATGCGGTCGCGTGATCGGCAGAAAACGGAATGAGGTAAAGCGCGGCGATGAGAAACGAACTAGTCGCCTTTTTTAACGTATGCATCGGGAACATAACCTTTCACACCTTCCAACGCGCGGAATGCCTCGCTTCTGGAGTAAGAGGCGACGACGACGGCGAACAACCCATTCGTCAGCTTTGGATATCTATTTGTTTCGATAAGCTCCGCCGCGAGCCCTTGATCTCTAAGGTATTGCAATCGTTCCATTGCCTGATCAGTAGAGTCGAGAGGGAATGAACCTGCGATCACAAACCAGTCCCCGTTGGATGAGACACCTGTGTTGTTAACCAGTTGATCTTGTGAAGTGCCGCTATCTGCTGAAATGTCTGGCTCGGGGGCGACAGGATCGTCCGGTGTGCCGATGTCGATTTTCATGTCTGGCATCTGGCTGGTTTCACCGCATTCACCCAATCCGGGATAGCACTCCTCACTGGTCTGAGCCGTGGCGGCTGTTGCGAGCAGGGCGGTGATAATTCCGAAAATCCACTTCATCGCGCTCATTCTCCTGAAACATGAGGGAAACGCTTACTATGAGGTCCTCTCCCTCGTCCTTGGGCCTCATGAAAAATGGCCGAATCCTCGGCGCCAGTACAGCCGCTGATCCCAGAGAAAACAAGGTTGCCAAATCTATGAGTTTGCAAGACGAGCATGCGAAAAACGTAGCATATGATTTGCTAACGAGTCTATCCATCCGGCCTTGGTCCCGGATGACCTGAGTTGCGCCACGTAGTCGCTCGTTGCAGTGGGGAAGTGTTGGCCCGTCCCAATAAAAAACGGTGACGCCAAGGGAGGAGGGCGCCACCGTTCTTTGACGTCGGGTTCGCAGGCAAATGTGCCCGACAGGGAGGAGTGAACCCGTCGTTATGAGGAAAATGCCGGGACTAAAGGGAGGAGGGATCCCGACATTTCCTGAACAACCCCCGGTTTTGGGGGGCTGAAACCAGTATCAGAACTGGTGACCGTAAACAGCCCGGCGCGCGATGGCGTCGATTTCGCCACGGCTGATGCCGAGATCGGCAAGACCGCGATCGCTGAGCGAATTCAGCTCGTTGCGGGTCTTGTTGAATTCGCGCCATTTCTGGATGCTGTTGACCGTTTGGCCAAAGAAACCTGCGTTTGCGTTTGAACGCGCGGCGCGTCCGGTGTGTGTGTCAGATGCGAAAGCCATCTCTTCCGTCCTTTGTGCATATGCGCCGATGGCAAAAGAAGCCGGGGCGCTGTGTTCGTGTTCTGGAGCTTAGATAGTTGAATGCTGCACGCGCACAATCCCCGCTCTTTTCAATGCCGCTATGCAGCAAATGCATAAGCAAGGCTGACATATAATTGCCATATTTACTTGACGTTGCGTCCTTTGATCGCCTTGCGTCCATCTCAAAACCTGCCAAGTAGGTAGGAGCAACACAGAGGAGGCGCATATGGCTGCATCACGAGAGAACATCGAAGCCGAGCTGGCCCGGCTCGAGTTGCCGGACGGCGGCAATATCATCTCACGCGACATGGTGCGCGCGATGACGATCGATGGCGGACAGGTGCGTTTCGTGATCGAGGCGCCCAGCCCGGAAATGGCGCGACAGATGGAAACTCTGCGCGAAACGGCCGAGCGTCTGGTCGGGGCACTTGAGGGCGTGGAGACGGTTTCGGTGGCTCTGACCGCGCATGGACCGGCAGCCAAGTCAGAGGCCGGTCCGCCGCCAAGCCTCAAGGTCGGAGGTCACCCCAAGCCGACCTCGGGGTCGTTGAAGCCTGCTAGCGTCAAATCGATCATCGCCGTCGGATCAGGCAAGGGCGGCGTGGGGAAGTCCACGGTAGCGTCTAACCTTGCCGTCGCTCTGGCGCGCAAAGGAAAGCGCGTGGGCCTGCTCGATGCCGATATTTACGGACCCAGCTTGCCGCGTATGATGGGCGTGAGCAAACGCCCGGCAAGCCCGGATGGCAAGATCATCGAGCCGCTTCACGCCCACGGTGTAACCATGATGTCCATCGGTCTCATGCTTGACCCCGACAAGGCGGTCGTGTGGCGTGGCCCGATGCTGATGGGGGCGTTGCAGCAGATGATATCACAGGTGAACTGGGGTGATCTTGATGTCCTGATCGTCGATCTGCCTCCGGGCACAGGTGATGTGCAGCTTACACTCTGCCAGAAGGCCGAACCGACAGGCGCGATCGTTGTTTCCACGCCTCAGGATGTGGCGCTTCTTGATGCGCGCAAGGCCATGGACATGTTCCGCACGCTCAAGACCCCGATTCTGGGAATGATCGAAAACATGTCGTCGTTTCACTGTCCCAATTGCGGTCATGAGGCGCATATCTTTGGCGAAGGCGGCGTGCGCGCCGAGTCCGAAAAGCTTGGCCTGCCGTTTCTGGGGGCGTTGCCCATCGATCTTGAAACCCGTGTCGCCGGAGACAGCGGAACTCCCGTGGCCCTAGGCGAAGGGCCCGTCGCCGAGGCTTATGGCACCTTGGCCGACAGGCTTGTAAAGGGTGGCATTGTTTGATCCATCAGGTTTGCGGCCTAGCTTATCTGCGATGCTAGGCCGACCGGAATGGGAGAAAACGATGACAGTCGCGATACTCTACGTGGTGACATTTGCGGTGTTTCTGGGGCTCGATTTTTTCGGCCTCAGCTACATCGTGAAGCCGACGTTCGAAAAAGAAATCGGTGGGATGTTGCTCGACAGTCCCCGGTTTGGTCCGGCGGTCGTCTTTTACGGCTTTTTCATTTTTGCCGTGCTCTGGTTCGTAAGCTGGCCTGCCTTGACGCAACAGAAATCACTTCTCTGGGTGTTCTGCACGGCAGCACTTCTGGGTGCTGTGGCATACGGAACCTATGAGTTCACCAATCTTGCGACGCTCAAGGGCTGGACGTGGACGATGGTGGCGACTGACCTGACATGGGGCACCTTGCTAACCGGTATTTCCGCCACGGTGGGCGTGGGTGTGACGCGATGGGTGACCTGAACGATGTTGCTGGTCGGTGTCGTCGTGCTTTTGGTGACAGTGTGGCTTTGCGCGTATGGCGCGGTGCGCACCGGTCGGTTCTACGTGTTTTACACCATTGCTCTTTTGCCGATACCTGTGGCAATCGGTCTGTCATATAGCCTGTTTACGGCGGAGACCGGACTCTCACCGCTGACGCTTATCTTGTCAGCGATGGCAGTTGCTGCGGTCTTTTATCCTGTCAATGTCTGGCGTCTCAGGCTGGAACGCTAGAGCCCCTAGTCCTCTTGCGGCAAATCCACAGCCACAAGACCGAGCTGTCGAGCCGCCGCCAAAGACAATATACCGCTATCAAGGCCCTCGGCAGACTGATATTTCCTCACCGCTGCGCGGGTACGGGCATCCATCTGGCCGGTAATGCCACCCCTATACACTCCCCTTACCTTGAGGGCGCGTTGAACCGAAGAGACGAAGTCAGGCGTCATATCCGCAGCGCAGGGTGTTTCGAACCATGTGACCTTGCGCTCTTGAATGATGGCTTGCCGCGTTTCCGTTTTATAGATTGCCGGTTCCGCCACGGTGCCGTCGGCCCGCACTTCGGCGGGTTGCAGAATGATCTGGTCAGTTACGGTTTCCACGATTGCGGGTGTGACGACCTTACCCCAGCATGTGCCGGGTTCCGCGCCGGGGGGCGCTTCGGCCAGAGTCTGAACCAGATCGGGTTCACCGGATGGCAAGGTCGCATCGCACGCGCCGATCAGGGTTGTGGCGATCAGGAACAGTGAAAATGATCGGATCATGTGCTCGTGCTTCAGGGGCAATCTTTTCGCGGACCTTATCCGTTTTCTCCTGTGCGGGAAAGGCGGCTCTGACGGGGATGAAAACGACGAATCAAAGGTGACGAATGATCCCTCCGAGAGAGCGTGTGGAATCGGACAAAGCGCGAACATATATGCTTTGTCGCAACTCTTTCCTGTTTGGGTCGAAAATTGGTCTGGCGCGCCCTACCTGCCATCGGTAGGAACACCAGAGAGAGATTGAAAGGGGGCGCATATCCATGGCGAAAATCACTTATATCGAGCATAATGGCACCGAGCACGTGGTTGACGTGGCCAATGGCCTGACCGTGATGGAAGGCGCGCGCGACAACAATATTCCCGGCATCGAGGCCGATTGCGGCGGCGCCTGCGCGTGCTCCACCTGCCATGTCTATGTTCACCCCGATTGGGTCGAAAAGCTCCCCGCGAGGGACGACATGGAAGAAGACATGCTTGATTTCGCCTATGAACCCGATCCGGAACGCTCGCGCCTGACCTGTCAGGTCAAAGTGACCGACGCGCTTGACGGTCTTGTTGTGCAGATGCCCGAAAAGCAGATCTAAGCCGATGCGGGCGTTTGTGGTCATCGCATCGCTCGCGGTTCATCTCGCCGGGATGGCGGGGGCGAAGCAACCGGTTACACGCGCCGACGGCTTGGGCATTGTCGAAGCATATTTCGCCGAAGATGCCGATGTTTACCCTCATCGTGTTCTGGGGGACATCCGCGAAAAGCTCGCACTTTCGGCGCGCGATCACGAAGGGCGGTTTCACAACGTCAGGCTTTATCTCAGGGGCAATCGGCGCACCGTTTTTGAGGATATTGCGCCGCGGCTTGCCGATGTGACCGGTGATGGTCTCAACGATATCGTAGTCGTTGAATCAGACCCGCAGAAGGGGGCATCGCTCGCGGTTTACGGCCTTAAGCAGGGCAGATTGATCAAGGTGGGCGCCACGCCGCATATCGGATCGCGCTTTCGCTGGCTCGCGCCCGCCGCCATTGCCGATCTCAACGGGGACGGGATCACCGATATCGCCTATGTTGAGACGCCGCATTTGGGCAAGACCCTCCGGGTCTGGAGTTGGTTTGACGGTGGCCTTACCGAGATTGCCAACCTTAAAGGCGTGACCAATCATCGAATTGGCGACGAAGTGATTTGGGGCGGTCTGCGCGATTGCGGTGAAGGCCCTGAAATCGTGCTCGCCGATGCCGGATTTCAGGGCCTTGTCGCGGTTGCCTTTGCCGGTGACACCCTCTCCGCGCGCCCCCTCGGGATTGAGGCCAGTGCCGACGGCTTTGATGGCGCGATGTCCTGCCTTCTGCCTTGATCAGATCGCGTCAACGATCCGATACCGCGCCTTTCAACTCAGGTAATAGTTCTTTGGCTGCAATGGCGCTGACGGGTCTTGACCAAGATGCGGCGCAAAGCTGATTTCGATGGTCCGGCACATCGCGTCAAGCGGTAGACCGTTCACCGTCTCACCAAAGGGATGCGCTAGTTCCTCGGTCACTTCGGCAAGGCCGAAGAACACGTAGGCGATCACCGCCACGAACGCAGGCGTCATCCACCCCGCCACATCCAGAAGCGCGAGCGGCACCAGCAGGCAATAGAGATAGGTCGTGCGAAAGACGAGCAGCGAATAGACATAAGGTAGCGGCGTGGCCGCGATCCGCTCACATCCCGCCTGCGCCAGAGCGATCGCCCCCATCCGCTCGCTCAGCGCCTTGAGGCCAAACCCGTCTATCTGGCCCGCTTTTTGCCCGGCGGCGATGTTCTCGGTGATCCGGTCAAGCGCGGCACAGGGCGGATGCGCCGTCTGCGAGAAATCGTCATCGCACCACATCTGCGCCGCCTTTGACGGACCCAGCTTGCGCAGTTGCGCGCGGTGCAGATGGATGAAGGCCAGCGCGAGCCGCAGCACGGTTTCACGGCGGGCAGGATCGTCCACGAAGAGCGCCGTCTCGCGGGCCAGCGCGCGCAGGTCCGCGACCAGCTGCCCCCACAGCTTGCGCGCCTCCCACCAGCGGTCATAGGCAGCATTGTTGCGAAACCCCAAGAACAGCGAGAGCGCCACCCCGAACACGGCAAACGGCGCGGTGCTGGTGTGGGTCAGGGTCACGACATGATGGTCCACCGCGACCATGAGAGCGGCGATCACCGTGACGCCGACGATGCGTGGCAGAATCTGCGGAAGGACCGATCCACGCAACGCAAAGAGAAGTTGCAGCGTCCCCGGCTTGTCACGCAGAATCATGAGAGCGCGCGCCAGCCGATATCACGCCGAAAGAAGCCTTCGGGCCAGTCGATGGCGTCTGCCAAGCCATAGGCGCGATCCCTTGCCTCGATCAAGCTGGCCCCGCGAGCGGTGACGTTGAGAACGCGCCCTCCGTTCGCGATGATTGCGCCGTCACGCCGGGCGGTGCCGGCGTGAAATATCTGATGAAAGCTGTCCTCGGGCGCGTCCTCGATCCCGTTGATGACGCTGCCCTTTTCATAGTCTCCGGGATAACCCTTGGCGGCCATCACCACTGTCAGCGCGTGATCTTCGGCCCAAGTGACCGACATCTCTCCAAGGCGCCCTTCGGCGCAGGCGTGCATCAGGTCCAGCGCCTGTGCCCCAAGGCGCATCATCAGCACCTGACATTCAGGATCGCCAAACCGGACATTGTACTCCACGAGCCTCGGTTGGCCGTCCTTGATCATCAGCCCGGCATAAAGCACGCCCTGAAAAGCTGTGCCCCGGCGCGCCATCTCGGCCATTGTTGGACGAACAATCTCGTCCATGGCGCGCGTCTCGATCTTGGACGACAGGACCGGAGCCGGGGAATAGGCCCCCATGCCGCCGGTGTTCGGACCGGTGTCACCCTCGCCTACCCGTTTGTGATCCTGCGCCGTACCGATGGAGAGGACATTCTCGCCGTCGCACAGGACGAACAGCGATGCTTCTTCGCCTTCCATGAACTCCTCGATCACCACCTCTGCGCCCGCGCCACCAAAGGCGCCTCCGAACATGTCGTCGATGGCGGACAGGGCTTCGTCCTGGGTCTCGGCGATTATCACCCCTTTGCCAGCGGCAAGACCGTCGGCCTTGATGACAATGGGTGTGCCGACCTCGCGCAGATGGGCCTTGGCCGAGTCGGCGTCGGTAAAATGCGCATAGCCCGCCGTCGGCGCAGACGCGGCATCGCATATTTCCTTGGTAAAGCTTTTTGATGCCTCAAGAAGCGAGGCCGCTTCGGATGGGCCAAAAGTCAGGATACCTGCCTCGCGCAGACGGTCGGCCACACCCGCGGCAAGCGGCGCCTCGGGCCCGACGATCACGAAATCCATCGCGTTCGCTTCGGCGAAACTCACCACGGCGGCGCCATCCATGATGTCGATATCTGCACACTCAGCGATCCACGCGATTCCGGCATTTCCCGGCGCCACGATAAGCCGCCCGCATTTGGGATTCTGCTTCACGGCCCATGCCAGGCTGTGTTCACGCCCGCCGCTGCCAAGGATCAGGATGTTCATGGCGTCGCTCCGTCTTGAGGTCGGCGCCTGCATAGGCTGCACACCGCGCATAGGCAAGCGTGACGGAACATGCATTTTCTGGAGGCGTTACTGCTTGGAATGACACGCATGAAGAAAGGAAAGACAATGACCGATATCAGCGATCGCAAAGTCGCCATCCTTGCAACCAACGGGTTTGAGCAATCTGAGCTCGAAAAACCGCGCGATGCGCTACGCGAGGCGGGCGCCGAAGTGCATGTGATTTCGCCGGATGGCGAAGATATCAAGGGGTGGGAAGGCCCTGATTGGTGCCGCATGGTCAAGGTGGACAAGGCGTTGGGTGAAGTCACGTCGGAAGATTACGACGCGCTCGTTCTGCCCGGCGGTCAGATCAACCCTGATATTTTGCGGGTAAACGAAGACGCGCTGAACTTTGTCCGCGCCTTCTGGACCGAGAAAAAGCCTATTGGTGCGATTTGCCACGCCCCGTGAATTCTGGTCGAGGCTGGAATTGCAGAAGGCCGTGATATGACGTCCTACAAATCCATTGCAACCGATGTGAAGAACGCGGGCGCAAACTGGAAAGATAGCGAGGTCGTCGTGGACAAGGGTCTGGTGACAAGCCGCAACCCGGACGATCTTCCGGCCTTTTGCAACAAGTTGATCGAAGAAATCTCGGAAGGTAGGCATACCTCACGCGCAGCCTGATCTTTTCAACCGCGCCGGGATCGGTCATTCATGAGGCATGTCAGATCTTATCGATGACCCGCTCCCGGGGCGAAACTTACCAGAATACACCGTCTCGGAAATATCCGGAGAGGTGAAGCGCACGCTCGAAGGCACGTTCGGGCGTGTGCGGGTTCGTGGCGAAGTTGGCCGCGTCTTTCGCGCCCGGTCCGGACATCTTTACTATGACGTCAAGGACGACCGGAATGTGCTGGCCTGCACGACGTGGAAAGGCCAGATCGGCAACCTGTCGGTTGAACCCGAAGAGGGGCTCGAGGTTGTCGTGACCGGGCGCCTCACGTCGTTTGGGGCGCAATCCAAATATAATCTCAATGTCGATGAGGTGGCCGTCGCAGGACAAGGGGCGCTGATGGCGCTTCTTGAGAAGCGGCGCAAGCAACTGGCCTCCGAGGGTTTGTTCGACGAAGCGCGCAAGACGCCCCTCCCCTATCTTCCCGACGTCATCGGCGTGGTCACGTCGCCTTCGGGCGCGGTCATTCGCGATATTCTGCATCGCTTGCGCGACCGTTTCCCGCGCAAGGTGCTTGTCTGGCCGGTCGCCGTGCAGGGGGCCAATTGTGCCCCCGAGGTGGCCCGGGCCATCGCGGGGTTCAATGCGTTGTCACCGGGCGGTGCGTTACCGCGCCCCGATCTTATTATCGTGGCGCGGGGCGGCGGGTCGATCGAAGATTTGTGGGGGTTCAACGAAGAGGCCGTTGTCCGCGCCGCCGCTGCATCGGACATTCCGTTGATCTCGGCGGTTGGGCATGAAACGGATACGACGCTCATCGATTTCGCGTCGGACAAACGCGCGCCGACCCCGACGGCGGCGGCAGAACTCGCGGTCCCCGTACGGCTTGATCTTCTGGCTTGGGTCGACGGGCAGGCCGCGCGACTAAGCCATGCCCTGAGCGCAGGGGTCGAGCGTCGCGGTCAGCGGCTGCGTGATCTGAGCCGTGCCTTGCCTCGGGTCGAAACGCTCTTGGATGCACCGCGACAGCGGCTTGATTTCTGGGGCGAACGCCTGCCCGCGGCACTGACCCAATCGGTACAAAAAAGACGCGTAGAACTGTCCGAAATCTCCGGCGCGCTGCGCCCCGGCACCTTGCGCGGACAGTTGCGCGATCAGGCGCAGCGAGTGGATCAGCTGGCCGGGCGTCTGTTGCCTGCGCTGGATCAGCGCGCCGAGCGAGGCCGGGAACGCTATGATGCGATGGCCGCGCGCCTTGGGCGGTGTCGCCCGGATGCGGACGTTGCGCAAAGGCGCGAACAATTTACCGCTCTGTCCAATCGGCTGTCTCAGGCTGGCATACGACAATTGCAGGATCTTCGTGACAAGATCGGTGCGCTAGACCGGCTGCGCGAAACGCTAAGTTACAAGGCGACGCTCAATCGTGGATATGCGGTCGTGCGCGGAGATGGTGAGATCGTCAAACGCAAGGCGGCGGCCCAAACCGCAACCACGCTTGAGATCGAGTTCGCCGACGGCAAGCTCAGCGTCGGGAAGGGCGCGACCAAACCGGCGAAGCCCGCGCCGCGCGCAAAGCCTGACACACCCGAACAGGGCGACCTTTTCTGACGTGTGACGTGACGCGGAAACACGCGTTTCCGTGTTTCCATGTCACGAACGATCCGTGACAAAACCCTGATATTGTCTGCGCGATGCCCAAGTTGTGCCTGAATTCACGGCGATACCCGACCCTGACAAGAAATGCAGAGGTAACGAGTATGGATCGCCTGACCGAGATGGAAGCGTTTGCCACCGTGGTGGATCAGGGCGGCTTCACGGATGCAGCCCGCAAGATGGGGATTTCCAAGTCCGCAGTGTCGAAGCACGTGTCGTCGCTTGAGGCCCGCCTTGGGGCCCGACTGCTTAACCGGACGACGCGCCGTGTCAGCCCCACGGAAATCGGCCTTGCCTACTATGACCGCGCCCTGCGCGTTCTGAACGACGCAGGTGAGGCGGATGCGTTGGTGTCCTCGATGCAGTCCGATCCTTCGGGCCTTCTTCGGATCTCGGTGGCGACTGATTTCGGGGTCAATCATCTGAGCCCGGTGCTTGGAAATTTCCTTGAAGAGTTTCCCGACATCACCGTGAACATGGTGCTCAACAACCGCTATGTGGAGTTGATCTCGGAAGGGTTCGACATGGCGATTCGCATTGGCGAACTCGAAGACAGCACCCTGCGCGCGCGCAAGCTGACCGAGACGACGAAGCGTATGATCGCCAGCCCCGGCTATCTTCAAAAGTATGGGCGGCCCTCGAAGATAGATGACCTGAACGAACACAAGCTTCTGCATTACTCCAGCCAGTCCGGCGGAAGCGTCTGGAAGCTGACCGCGCCCTCTGGCGAAAAGCGGCAGGTGCGCACCGCCGGCGGGCTTTCGGTGAATGACGGTCAGTCGCTTCTGAATGCCGCGATTTCCGGTCTGGGCATCGCCTATCTGCCAAGTTTCCTATACGCTGATGCCATGGCCAGCGGTCAGGTTGAGGATGTGATCCCCGATCTTCCCATGGAGACGCAGGGCATCTATGCCGTGTATCCCCCCGGTCGCTTTACACAACCCAAGGTGCGCGCTTTCATCGATTTTCTGGTGCATGCGTTCGCTGACAAGGGTCCGACGGACTGGTAACTCTTCCTCCCCGCTCATAAGCAGAGCCAACTTGGCCCCGAATGCAGATGCTTCGGGGTCTTTTGTTTGACTGCTGCCAGTCGTTGCACAGCTCTTGTGCGCGGCGTGGCCTTGTCGTGTGGCAGGGTTTGTTACACATAACCCGCAAGCAACATTTCCAGAAAGGTCTGACCTCATGTCGAAACCCGTTCTTCTCATGCTCAGTGGCTCGCTTCGCAAAGAGTCCTATAACCGCAAGCTTGTCAGCGAAGCGGTGAACGCCTTCGGCCCCGCCGAGGTTATCGACGGTGATCTGGACCTGCCACTGTTCAACGAAGATGTCGAAGCCGCGGGTTTCCCCGACAAAGTCGAAACGCTCTATGATCAGGTCAGGCGCGCGGATGCGCTTATTATCGGCGCACCTGAATACAACAAGGGAATTTCCGGCCCGCTCAAGAACGGGATTGATTGGTTGAGCCGTCCCAACCCGTCGATCCTCAAGGACAAGAAAGCCGTAGTGCTATCGGCCGCGGGTGGGCGCACGGGCGGAGAGACGGCGCATTTCATGACCGTGTCGATCCTGACTCAGCTTCAGGTCAATGTCGTGCATGGCCCGCTCATTCTGGTGGCGCAGGCGCAGAACGAATTTGACGAAAATGGCCGCCTGACCAATGACTTTCTGAAAAAGCAGGTAACCGACCGGATGGAGCGGCTGCGCGGAATGCTTAAAGCGTTTCGCCTTTAACCTGAGACATCAGCGAAAGGCGAAACGCGTGCAACGTCTGAATGTCGCGCTGCGTTTCGCGAAAATCTGTGATCCAGGTTTTTCGCGAAACGCTTTAGCTGAACCTGTTCGCGTCATAGGATGAGAGATCGGTGTTCGGGTGGCGTCCTGAAATGAGGTCGGCCACCCACCGCCCTGTCTTGGGCCCGCCGGTCAATCCTACATGTTGGTGCCCGAACGCGGCATACACGCCGGTGTCACGTATCTCCCCAACCAAGGGGAGGCTGTCGGGTGTGGAGGGGCGGAACCCCATCCATTCTTCGGCCACGGCGTAGGTGAGATCGGGAAAAGCATCGGTTATATTGCGCCGCATAAGGGCGAGGGGCCCGCGCGAGGGCCCCTTTTTGATCCCGCCCAGTTCGACCATGCCGGCACAGCGTAGTCCGTGCTCCATCGGGTTTACCGCGAACTTTCCCGCCGTCATCATCATCGGCGTGCGCGGCATTATCGAGGGCTCTTTGAAGTGGATGTGATAGCCGCGTTCGGCCTCGAGGGGCACCTTGATCCCAAGCTTGCGAAGGATTGGCTTGGACCAGATTCCGGCGGCCAGCACCGCCTGATCGCAGGCGAATGATCCCTCGTTGGTTTCTACTGCGGAAATGCGCCCGTCGCTCAGCGTGATGTCCTCGACCGTGGCGCGGCGAAATGTGCCGCCTTCTTGCTCGAACACCCGGGCAAGCGCCTGCATATAGGCACCGGGGTTGAGCACGTGGCCATGTTCACGCAGCACGGCAAGACAGCTCGTATCAGGGCCAAGAATCGGTTCGGCCTCGCGCACGGCGGCACCTTCGATGATCTCGGGCACATAGCCGGCCGTGCGTTTCATTGCCCAGCCATAGGCGTCGGCGTCAAAGGCGGCGCGGCTCTTGTAGGCGTAGGTGAAATCGCTTGTCGTGACCCAGCGTTCAGCGGTTGTGCCACGCACCATAGCCTGATGCTGTTCAACACTATCTCCAACGAGCGGTATTAGGCCGTCGATCATTCGGCGCGTGCCCGCTTCGGTCCCGTTGGCCAGAAACTTCAAAAGCCACGGCATGAGACGCGGCAGATAGCTCCATTGCAGAAAGAGCGGCGAGTTCGGATTCAGAACATATTTCGCGCCGGTGGAAAGGATATCGGGGGTGTTGACAGGAACGATCGCCCATTGCGCCAGAAGCCCGGCATTTCCAAATGAGGCCCCGGCCCCCGGCCCATCCTTGTCAAGAAGCGTGACATGATGTCCGGCGCGGCGAAGCCAGATCGCCGCGCTGAGTCCGCAGATACCTGCCCCGATGACGATTACGGTTTGATGTTCGGCCATGACCTTGCGCTCCGATTGTTCTTGAGAGCACCTAAAGCGTTTCGCGAAAAACCTGAAACCCAGATTTTCACGAAGCGCAGCCCGACATTCAGGCGAAACGCTGTAATCCCAAGGTGTGACGCTCAGCAAGTTGCGGCGATCACAAATGCGAAAACCCCGCCGGATAGGGCGGGGTTTCAAGCTGTTCTGTGACGCAAGCTCAGCCTTGGCGGGCTTTGAAACGGCGCTGGGTTTTATTGATCACGTAGACGCGGCCTTTGCGGCGCACCACGCGGCAATCCCGGTGCCGGTTCTTGAGCGAACGGAGCGAGTTACGAACCTTCATCGTTCTTTCCTCTTTCTGTCGCGGCGCGGGCCAGCGCCTTCTGGTTGCGGGTGCCCCCGGAAGGCCGGGAACAGTGAAAATGGTGGGCGATACTAGGATCGAACTAGTGACCCCTTCGATGTCAACGAAGTGCTCTACCGCTGAGCTAATCGCCCGTTATCCGTGACCCGGTTCCATGCCCCCAAACAACAGGGGCGCGGAAAACCGCGCCGCAGCGTCGCTGTCTATAAAAGGAGTCGAAGAGGTGATCAAGGGCTTTTGATGAGTGAATTTTTCGGGCTATGCTAAACCCGTATCCGGAGGACCAATGCCACGCCACGCCTACCATCTTGCCGAGCCTGTCAAAAGAACCACGAGCGTGGTCTTTGCCTCGCCGCATAGCGGGCGGGATTATCCGCATTGGTTCCTTGCGCATTCGCGGCTTGATCGGCTTGCGATCCGGTCTTCGGAGGATGCGTTCGTGGATCAACTTCTTGAGGTTGCGCCGGATTTGGGTGCGCCGCTTCTGCATTCCGGGGCGCCACGGGCATTTATCGATCTGAACCGGGGGGCGGATGAACTTGATCCGGCCCTGATCGAAGGGGTGCGGCCCAGCGGGCACAACCCGCGTGTCGCCTCGGGGCTTGGGGTGATACCGCGTGTGGTGGCCAACGGTCAGTCGATTTACACCGGCAAGCTGACCCGGGACGAGGCAGAGCGTCGGATTGTGCAATACTGGCATCCGTATCATGCGGCGCTCAGATCCCAGCTTGATCAGGCATATGCCCAGTTCGGAGAGGCGATTCTGTTTGATTGCCACTCGATGCCGCATGAAGCTGTCGAGGCGATTTCGAAACGCGGCAAGACGCGGCCTCAGGTTGTTCTTGGTGACAGGTTCGGGGCGTCCGCATCGGTTGATGTGGTGGATCAGGTCGAGTCGGCATTCGTGCGGGCGGGGCTTAGTGTGACGCGCAATTCACCGTTTGCGGGGGCCTATGTGGCGCAAAGTTATGGGCGACCGGCGCGCAATCGCCATGCGCTTCAGATCGAGATTGACCGGTCGCTTTACATGGATGAAAGAACTGTTTTGCCCAACAGTAATTTTGCAGAATTTCAAATACTTATGAGATCAATTCTGGCAGAATTGATCGAAATCGGCCGTCCCGGCGAACAGACGCTCGCGGCAGAGTAAACGAATCCCTAACGCAGCGCGCGGCCCTTGACGATCGCCTTGTCGCCGAACTTTTGCCGGATGGCATCGGTGGCGCGCTCGGCTTCGCTTCTCCGGCGGGCGTCTGGATCAAGGAGATCGCCCGAAAGATCGGCGGCGCCTTCGTTTACCAGATCGGAAATGCCGACCCCCACAAGGCGATAGGGCGCGGTGTGATCCACCTGATCAAAGAGGGCGCGGGCCTGGCGGTAAATCGTGTCGGCCATCTGCGAGGCGTCGCGCAGGGCGATACGCCGGGTGATCGCGGTGAAATTCGCGCGCTTGAGCTTGAGCGTGACGACCCGCCCTGCCAGATGCCGCGCCTTGGCCCGGTCCGACACTTTTTCGGACAGCCGCCAGATATGGCCATCAAGCAGATCGGTGCTGGACGTATCGTCGCGGAAGGTGGTTTCGTTCGAAATCGATTTGACGGGGGCGCGGGCCTCGACGCGGCGGCGGTCCTGTCCGCGAGCAAGATGCCAGAGCCTGTCGCCCATCGAGCCGAAGCGCGCCACGAGGTCGGTTTGTTCCCAGCGCAGCAGGTCCGAGAAAGTTCTGATCCCCGCCTTGTCGAGCGAAGCCTGCGCAGCCTGTCCGACACCCCAGATCATGCGCACCGGTTTGTCGCGCAGGAAATCAGCTGTTTCGGCCTGTCCGATCACGGAAAACCCCCTTGGTTTATCAAGATCAGACGCGACCTTTGCTAAGAATTTGTTATGGCTGAGCCCAATCGAGCCTGTGACACCCAACTCATCGCGCATCCGCCGGACCAGACGGGCCAGCATGACGGCAGGCGGTGCGCCGTGCAGACGCTCGGTGCCGGTCAGGTCCATGAATGCCTCGTCAAGGGAAAGAGGCTCGACCGATGGCGTAAGTTCTTCCATTAGCGCGCGAATTTGGCGTGAAACGGAAACGTAAACCTCCATGCGCGGACGCAGGACAACGGCCTCGGGACAGAGTTTGAGCGCCTGAAACATGGGCATTGCCGAGCGCACGCCGCGAATGCGGGCGATATAGCAGGCGGTCGAGACAACCCCGCGACGACCACCCCCTATGATGACCGGCTTGTCGGCAAGATCGGGATTGTCGCGTTTTTCGACGCTGGCATAAAAAGCATCGCAATCCATATGCGCGATCCCGAGCGAGTAAAGCTCGGGGTGCGAGATGACACGCGGGCTTCGGCATGCGGGGCAGCGGCCGGGCATGGGCGTTGATGAAAGGCAATCTCGGCAAAAGGCGGGCATGGCTTTGTTTTGCGTTAGGTAGGCTTATCCTACACCATATCTTGTGGTTTCTGAACAGATTAAGCAGGTATTACTGCACAGCACACAACGTCGGTATTCACGTCGGTAGTAACGTAAGTATCGCGTCGGTGCATGTATCACCGAACAATTAAAGCGCCCGGGGAAAACGTGAAGGATCACCTTTCCGAAACGCTTTGGGGACAGTCAGGGCAGGTCGGACAGAATCGCGCGGGCGGCGTCGCGGGGGTCTTTGGCGGCCCAGATGGGGCGACCAACGACAATGTGGTCGGCCCCGTCGGCAATGGCCTGTGCCGGAGTCGCCACGCGCTTCTGATCGCCCAGCGCGCTGCCTTGGGGGCGGACGCCGGGCGTGACGATGAGCCGGTCTTTTGCTTCGGGCAGGGCGCGGATCATGGCGGCCTCCTGCGGGGAGGCGATAACGCCGTCGGCCCCGGCCTCGAAGGCGCGGGCCGCGCGCTCGGCGACAAGCTCGGGGAGGTCGCCGGGACGGATGAGCCCTGCATCAAGGTCGCCGCGATCAAGCGAGGTGAGAATGGTGACAGCGAGGATTTTCATATCGCCGCCACCCGCGCCCTCGCGGGCGGCGCGCACCACATGCGGATCACCATGCACGGTGAGAAAATCGAGGTCGAACTGTGCCAATCCGCGCACCGCAGTTTCCACGGTGGCGCCGATGTCAAAGAGCTTCATGTCGAGAAAGATGCGCTTGCCCTGATCCTGCTTGAGCTCGTTGGCGAGGGCGAGGCCGCCACCGGTCAGCATACCGAGGCCGATCTTGTAGAAAGAAACGCTGTCGCCCAGCGTTTCGGCGAGTTTCAGACCGGCCAGCGCGTTGGGCACGTCAAGCGCCACGATCAATCTGTCATCGGCGGGGAGGCGGGGCATGGCGGCGATCCTTGTTGTGGGTCGCGCCGGTTTTGGCCATGCGGTGAGATCGCGTCAAGCGCTTTGCGGGAACTCGAGCGGTGCGTCCTCGGCGATCTGAACGCCGCGTGGGTTGCGGCGGTATTCAGGCATCTGGCGCACTTGTCGCACCGCGTCGCGCATCAACTCGAGCGCGATATCGTTGATCGGATGATCCTTGGGGCACTGGGCATGACAGACAAGCGACAGACACCCCAGATCGGTCGTCAGAACAATGACGGCAAGATGCGCGTCACGTTCCGGTCGGTATTTCAGGTCATGAAACTCGATTTTACTGATCAGCATTGCGCCACCAATCCGCCGTTTCGGGACGGATACGCCACCCCGCTGACGCATACAGGGTGAATCGGCAGACCAGTTTCCCCGCTCAGGGGGCATGCCATCCATGATCAGGCGGCAAGGCGCGGATCGGTTGCGCCCCCGGACATCGCGCCGCTGGCGAGGATTTCGGCGACGCGCGCCTGATAATCGGTATCCGTCGCAGGGGCCGTCATATGGAGGCCGGGATATTTGTCCGCATGCGCCCGTGCCGCGCTTTCGCTCAGGCGGCGGGCGATATCCCCGAATTCGGCGTAAACTGTGGCTTTGATCGAGGTCGGGTAGGTATATGTTCGGCCCTGATCGTGGATCCGAATGAGTGTTTCGAAGGCGCTGAATTCAGGGTTGTAGCGGACCTGATCAAATTCAATCTTGTCGATCTGCATTGTCGTTTTCCTTCTGCTCGTTGCCGGAACATGTCCTGCAGTGATAACTTAGGAAAGTTCCTGAAAATTTAACGGGCTTGGGCCGATTTTGTTTCGCCTGCGGCAAAAAACACGTTCACGATTGCTTGAAGATCGGCATGATATTGCCCATTTCCCTATCAGAGGTTCCCGAATGACGCATGCCTAAGGTTGGGTGCGCACCGGGGTAACGCTTGTAAAAGGAGAGTTGGGATGGACTTTGAGAAGTTCACCGAGCGGTCACGCGGCTTTGTTCAGGCCGCCCAGACGATCGCCATGCGGGAAAGCCACCAGAAACTGGCGCCCGAGCATATTCTGAAAGCCTTGATGGATGACGGCGAGGGGTTGGCGAGCAACCTTATCCGGCGTGCGGGCGGATCGCCCGAACGTGTGGTTCAGGCGCTTGACATCGCGCTTTCGAAAATCCCGCGCGTGACGGGCGACGCGGGTCAGACCTATATGGATCAACAAACCGGCAAGGTGCTTGCCGAGGCCGAAAAGCTTGCCAACAAGGCGGGCGACAGTTTCGTGCCGGTGGAGCGCATTTTGACGGCGCTGGCCGTGGTCAAGAGCGGCGCGAAAGAGGCCCTCGAGGCCGGTGACGTCAGTGCGCAAAGCCTGAACGAGGCGATCAATGACGTGCGCAAGGGGCGCAAGGCCGACAGTGCCAGCGCCGAAGACACGTATGAGGCGCTTGAAAAATATGCCCATGACCTGACCAAGGCCGCCGAGGAGGGCAAGATCGACCCGATCATTGGCCGCGATGACGAGATTCGCCGCGCGATGCAGGTTTTGTCACGCCGGACCAAGAACAACCCTGTTCTGATCGGGGAGCCGGGTGTGGGCAAGACCGCGATCGCCGAGGGCCTTGCTCTCAGGATCGTGAATGGCGATGTGCCCGAGAGCTTGGCCGACAAGCGGCTTCTGGCGCTTGATATGGGGGCGCTTATTGCCGGGGCCAAATATCGCGGTGAGTTCGAGGAACGGCTTAAGGCCGTGCTGAACGAGGTCACGTCGGCGGCGGGCGAGATCATCCTTTTCATCGACGAGATGCACACGCTTGTGGGCGCGGGCAAGGCCGATGGCGCGATGGATGCCGCCAACCTGATCAAGCCTGCGCTGGCGCGGGGCGAGTTGCACTGTGTTGGTGCGACCACGCTCGATGAATACCGCAAGCATGTGGAAAAGGACGCGGCGCTTGCCCGTCGGTTCCAGCCGCTCACCATCGAGGAGCCGACCGTCGAGGACACGATCTCGATTCTGCGTGGTATCAAGGAGAAATACGAGCTGCATCACGGCGTGCGCATCAGTGACAGCGCGCTGGTCACGGCGGCGACGCTGAGCCATCGCTATATCACCGACCGCTTTCTGCCGGACAAGGCCATCGACCTGATGGACGAGGCGGCAAGCCGTTTGCGCATGGAAGTGGACAGCAAGCCCGAGGAGCTTGACGCGCTCGACCGGCAAATCCTGCAAATGCAGATCGAGCAGGAGGCGCTGCGTAAAGAGGACGACGCGGCCTCGAAAGACCGGCTTGAGAAGCTTGAAAAAGAGCTTTCGAACTTGCAGGAGCGCGCGAGCGAGATGACCGCGCAATGGCAAGCCGAGCGTGACAAGCTGGCCGGGGCCCGTAAGCTCAAGGAGGAGTTGGACCGCGCCCGCATCGAGCTTGACGCAGCCAAGCGCGAGGGCAATCTGGCGAAGGCCGGTGAGCTGAGCTATGGCGTCATTCCGGGACTTGAGAAGCAACTCGCCGAAGCCGAAGAGCAGGAAGCCGAAGGCATGATGGTCGAGGAGGCCGTGCGCCCCGAACAGATTGCGCAGGTCGTGGAACGCTGGACCGGTATCCCGACCGCCAAGATGCTGGAGGGCGAGCGCGAGAAGCTTCTGGGTATGGAAGAGAACCTGCATCGCCGCGTGATCGGTCAGGATCAGGCCGTCAAGGCCGTGGCCAATGCCGTGCGCCGGGCGCGCGCGGGATTGAACGACGAGAACCGGCCGCTCGGGTCGTTCCTGTTTCTTGGGCCAACGGGTGTTGGCAAGACCGAGTTGACCAAAGCGGTGGCCGAGTTCCTGTTCGACGACGACAGCGCCATGGTGCGCATCGACATGTCGGAATTCATGGAGAAACACTCGGTCGCCCGCCTGATCGGCGCGCCTCCGGGCTATGTCGGCTATGACGAGGGCGGTGTCCTGACCGAGGCGGTGCGGCGACGGCCCTATCAGGTGGTGCTGTTCGACGAGGTCGAGAAGGCGCACCCGGACGTATTCAACGTGCTGTTGCAGGTGCTTGATGACGGCGTTCTGACCGATGGTCATGGGCGCACCGTGGATTTCAAGCAGACGCTGATCGTGCTCACCTCGAACCTTGGGTCACAGGCTCTGAGCCAATTGCCCGAGAACGCGGACGGGGCCGACGCCAAGCGCGACGTGATGGATGCGGTGCGGGCACATTTCCGACCCGAGTTCCTGAACCGTCTGGACGAAACGATCATCTTCGATCGGCTCAAGCGTGAGGACATGGCGGGCATCGTGGATATCCAGATGCGGCGTCTGCTCAAGCGGTTGGCGGCCAAGAAGATCACACTCGAACTGGACGATGCTGCGCGCGAGTGGCTTGCCAATGAGGGTTATGACCCGGTGTTTGGCGCGCGTCCGCTCAAGCGGGTGATCCAGCGGGCGTTGCAGGATCCGTTGGCCGAGGCGCTTTTGTCGGGTGATATCCTTGACGGGGCGACCGTGCCGGTGACAGCAGGGGCCGAGGGCCTTGTTATCGGCGACCGTGTGGGAAGCTCGGACAGGCCCCGCCCGGACGATGCGGTGGTGCATTGATGGCCATCACGCGGCCTGAGATCTAACACTTAAAAGAAGGGGCCGCGGGCAGGATGCCCGCGGCCCTTTACGATCGTCGTGCTACGCTGTCACCAACCAATTTTTCGGACCCGTTAACCCGCGCGGACATGGGCATCGCGGCTGATCTCGGGGAATATCCGGTTGGTGCGACTCGTCTTCGACTTATGCAAACCACCAACGTTCGCAATTCTTGAGCCCGTCAAGCTGAGAGTTCGATGCGAGTTTTTCCGGGGTGCCGATCTTGTCGGTCTTGCACGCGATAAAGTTTGCAAACGCAGGGATGACCGTGGGGCAATCGTCGCGAACGAGCTGTTGCATTTCATGATACATTTCAGCGCGCTTCGCCTTATCAAACACTCCCCGCGCTTCTTTCAACAGCTTGTTGAAACGCTCGTTTGCCCATGTCGTGTCATTCCATGGCGCATCGGCGGCGTAAGATACCGACATCACCCAATCGATGGTTGCGCGCCCCGCGAGACTGCTGACATGCCACGGCACGTTCAATGGCACCTCTGACCAGTAACCGTCTTTCGGCAGCCTTCTTACGTCAATGTTGATACCTGCGGCTTTTGCGGACGCCTGATAAAGCAATGCGGCGTCAACGCCCCCGGAATAAACGTCGGACGCAACCAATTCGACGCTTAGGTTATCTTCGTATCCTGCCTTCTTGAGGTGGAATCGAGCCTTGTCAGGGTCATAAACGCGCTGTTCCAGAGAGTCGGCGAAGAACTGTTGATTGCGACCAACCGGGTGGTCATTGCCCACGTACCCATGACCCTTGAGGATTTTTTCGACCCATTCCTCGCGATCAACGACCAGTTTCAACGCCATTTGGACATCCTTGTCGTCAAATGGTGAGGCAGTTTTCAACATGGGATAGGGAAAGTGGCGGGTTCCGCCGACTTCCAGAACATCAATTCCGGGTAACCGCTCCAGAAGGTGCAGCGTTTTCAAATCAGGGTCTTCTATGACATCCACTTCGCCCGTTTGAAGCGCGCTTGTTCGTGCTGCTACGTCGGCGATGTTGAGCGTTTCGACCGCGTCGAAATATGGCATGCCGTCCTTGAAGTAGTTCGGGTTCCTTTTGGTAAGGGCGCGCACCCCCGGCTCCCATTCCTCGAGTATGAAGGGCCCGGTTCCGATGCCCTTGTCCCACTGCTCACCGTTTGTGCCCTCAGGGCCAATGACGAGGTGATAATCCGACATCAGAAAGGCGAAGTCGGCGTTGGGATTCGCCAGTTCCACGATCACCCTCTGTTTGCCGTCGGCCTTGATGTCACTGATCGCGTTCATGATGCCTGAGACGGCGGATTCGCTTTCTTCGCCGCGGTGCAGGTTCAATGAGTGGATGACGTCCGCAGCCTCGAGGGATTTGCCATTGTGGAATTCGACCCCTTTGCGGAGGTTGAAGACCCAGACCTTTCCGTTGTCTGATGCCTCCCAGGACTCGGCCAATTCACCAACCACCTGACCATCGGCGTCGATCTCGGTCAGATTGTTGCGGAGCTGCCAGCTTACGTTGATCGGATGAGCGGCTTGCAGGGTTCCGCCATTCAACGTGTCGGTCGTCGCGCCGCCCCGGAGGGCCTGACGCAAAACGCCGCCGCGCTTTGGCGTGGAGGCTTGGGCTGATTGAAGACTCAAGGCTGACCCGATCACCCCCGCGGCGCCAACTGCTGCGGTGGTTTTCAGGAACTGCCGGCGATCATATGGACCCGGTTGGAGGACGTCGCGGTTCTTTTTTGAAGCATTCATAGCTCGCTCCTGTTTTGTCAAAAGAGATTGACGACAGTTTTGCACACGCTGAATGTTGACACATCCGCATAAATCATCATCGTAAATGCGAAATACTCAATGATGGGACGGCCATGACCTTTCGTCAGTTGCAGGCATTCATCCACGTGGTCCGCCTTGGGTCAATCGTGGCGACAGCCGAGGCCATGGGGCTTACTCAGTCAGGTGTCAGTCGTATGATTTCCGAGCTTGAAAAGAGTGTCGGGTTCAAGTTGTTCGTGCGTTCGGGGCGTGGTCTCAGGCCAACGTCGGAGGGGTTCAAGTTCTTCAAGGAGGTCGAACGCAGCATCACCGGGCTGGAATCTCTGGAGAGGGTTGCAGAAGAGATTCGCTTGGGTTTTGGGCAACGGCTGCGGGTCTCGTGCCTTCCGACAATGTCGGCAACGGTTTTGCCGCTCGCACTCAGAAGTTTTCAGGAAAGCTTTCCAAATACCGTGGTCGAGATAGATACGGCAACCTACGGTTCGGCGCTTATCGCTTTGGAGGAGGACCGTGTCGATCTGGCCATAACCTTCAACATTCCGGGCATGGATGGGATTGATATCGAATGGTTGGCTGAAGCGGATTATGTGTTTGCCGCGAAGTCGGACCATCCGCTTATGAAGAAGGATCATCTGAACGCGCGTGACTTGGAGGAAGAGCGCCTTATCGGCGGTATGGCGGACAGGGTGCAGGACATTCAAGAATCCGATGATCTTCGCAGGTCATTGGAGGCACCAGCGCAGCGGCGCATCTGGTGCCATACCTCTTTCACGCGATACGCGATGATCGCAAACGGGTTGGCCTCAAGTCTGGCCGAACCTTTTTCGGCCCCTCTGTGGTCCCACGCCGGGGTCTGTATCCGTCCGTTCGAACCGACATTGAGCATTCAATATTGTTTTGCCGTCCCCAGCGCCGAGCAGAATTCAAAGGCATCTGTTTCGTTTCGAGAGCATTTCCGCACGGCGATCAGATCATTCGCGGAGGCGCATGATCTTCCGATCAGAACCGGGCCCGCCCGGGCCTGACCACTCACGAAACCGCATTGTGCGCGCGAATGTGAAGGGCGCGGATGCGGGCGGCGAACGCGTCAAACGGGCCCGTGGTCGGGATTTCGGGCGCGACTTCGCCGATTGGACGGGAGACGAAGGAGGAGGGCGGACATCCAAGCTCTTGCAGCCAGTCGCGGAGTTGCGCGGTCGAGGTGGCATAGACGATCGGGCCAAGCCCGGCGAGCGCGTGCGCGGTGGTACACATCGGACAATGCTCGCCCGACGTATAGACCGTGGCGTTCCGCCGTTCCTCGGGCGTCATATTGGCACCGGCCCAGCGCGCGAGATCGAATTCGGGGTGGCGCGTGGGATCGCAGGTGCTCGCGCGGTTGCGTTCTTCCCGCAGGATCGTGCCGTTACGATCAACCAGGACGGAGCCGAAGGGCTGATCTCCAGCGGCGACGGCCTCTTCTGCCAGTTCGGTGCAGCGTGTGAGATAGGGAAGGTGAGTCATCCTGTCAGTCCGTCTTGTGCGGGGGTCAGATAACGCGGATCACGTCCTTGTCGATGGCAAGCACATAGCCCTGACGCGCGATGTTCTTGACCAGAAGTTCGCTCACAAGCTGATTTCCGAGTGTGTCGCGCAGGCGCTTGATCCGCGTGGCGCCTGCGGCCTCTTCGCAATCCGCCGCTGAGCGGCCCGAGATGATCGCCTCGATCTCGGCCCCGGTGAGCACGTCTCCATCCATCCGCGCCTCAGCCAGTATCGACAGCGTTTCAAGCGCGGCATCCGTCAGTTTGAACCCCATATTGTTGAGATAGACCGACTTCTCGGCACGGCTGATCAAGAGAGAGCTGACCTGAATGCCCGAGCGTTCGATCTGCGCCATGCGCCGGTTGAGCGCCACAAGCATGATGAGAAACACGACCGCCGCAATGAGAAGTGCCGCCGCGAAAACCAGCAGCACAAAGATCACCATCCGGTAGCTCACCAGCGTTTCGGAAAACGCGGTGCCCGACAGCGCAAGAATTTCCAGCAGCTTGATCTCGGCGTCCGAGGTGAGCGCGTCGTTCTCGACGAATATCCGTTCGACCCGCGCATTGAAGGCGTTGGCATCCGGCAGCGACACGAAGATAAAGACCGCCGCAAGGGTCAGGATCACCACGATGGCGGTGACGCCCGCGACAACGATCCGGTTCCCCGAGCGGCGGGCATCGGCAGCAGTGGTGCTGGTCTCTTGCATTGGGCGCCCTCCGCGGGATCATGTGTCAGTCACCGAGATCACCTTGAGAAGGGTCAGCCCGGCGGCGGCCAGCCGCGATTGTAGCGCCTCTGACGCGGCGGCCACGGTGCAGGGGCCACTAATCTGGGCCACATCATAGAAAAGCTCAAGCGGGTTGTCGCGCTTGGCTTTGTATTCGACCTGACATCCGGCATGGGCGGGTGCGCCTATGAGGGTGGACACGAGGGCGAGGGCAAGGGTCATCTGCTTCATGACGACAAGATGCGCGAGGCGGCCCGGCTATTCAATAACAGAAGGCCCGAAATGCGGGCGTTATCGGATAACACCGGGTGGTTATTGCCTGTCTGAGCGGGTCTGGCCCAGTTTTGATGCATCAACGCCCACAGCCCTAAATGGGGCGCAAGACATCGACAGGGACGCTGCCCGGAAAGGACCCCCCATGTTCACGCAGATACATACGAGATTTATCACGATCATTTCCGCCCTCGCGATCGCGCTGACCGGCCTGACCGCCGCACCGGCGCGCGCCGATGACAAGGATACCGCGAAATGGATCGCGGGTATTGCCGCCCTCGCCATCATCGGGGCGGGTATTGCCGACGCGAACAAGAAGAAGCGCCACCGCCGCCAGCAGGCGCATGAGTATCGCAATCACAATGACGGGCGCGGCACGGCCTATGGCCACAGCGACGAATACAGCTGGCGGAAGCATAACAAGCACGCGCGCCCGGTGCCACGCGCCGTTCAGCGCAAGCTTTTGCCCGGTCGTTGTATCGTGCGCGGCCAGACCCGCAGGGGGGCCGTCCGTGGCTTTGGGCGCCATTGTCTCAATCGCCACTACGGCCATGCCAACAGCCTGCCGCAACAATGCGCGGTGCGCGCACGGAACCGCAACGGGCACTACAGCCGCGTGATCTATCGTCAACGCTGCCTTGGCCAATTCGGATATCAGGTGGCACGCCGCTAAGCGTGCCGGATCGAGCAGGAGAGGAGGGCAATTGCCCTCCTCTTTTTTGTGCGCGGTTTGATCGGCGGTGCTTTTGAGGTTCACTTCATGACGCGATCGGGAATAATAGGCGGTATGGGACCGAATTTCGATCTTGAGCGCGAAGCGATGGCTGCCGGACATGCGATTGTGGCGGGTGTCGATGAGGTAGGACGTGGACCGTTGGCCGGGCCGGTGACAGCAGCGGCCGTGATCCTTGATCCGCGCTGCATTCCCGTGGGGCTTGACGATTCCAAGAAGCTTTCGGCCAAGCGACGGCAGGTGCTTCATGATGAAATCGCGCGGGTCGCGCAGGTCTCGGTGGCGCATGCGAGCGTCGAGGAAATTGACGACCTCAACATTCTGCGCGCCTCGCATCTTGCGATGGAGCGCGCGCTTGCCGGGCTCGCGCTCAGCCCGGCCATGTGCCTGATCGACGGCAACATGATCCCCCGAAATCTGAAACTTCCGGCGCGTGCCGTGATCAAGGGCGATGCGCTTTCGGTGTCGATTTCAGCGGCCTCAATCATGGCCAAAATATGTCGGGATCGTGTCATGTGGGATTTGGCGCAACACTGGCCCGGCTATGGATGGGACACCAACGTGGGATACGCTTCGAAAAGCCACAAAGAAGCGATCCGAAATCTTGGTGTGAGCCCACACCATAGACGTTCCTTTAAACCGGTACACAATATCTTGTATCAAGATAATTTTATAAGTGACTGATTCAAAAAAGAAATTGACCACGAATCAGGTTTGACTCATCCTCTGTCTCAACAACCAGAGCGCACTCAGGCGCCGGGGACAGAGGCAGAAAATGAAGATCAAGACGAAAGCCGAGGGCGCGCAAGCGCTTCCTCTCAACACTATCCTCGACGGTGATTGCATCGAGATGATGAACGGGCTGCCCGAGGCGTCTGTGGATCTCATCTTTGCCGATCCGCCATATAACCTTCAGCTTAAGGGCGATCTTCACCGGCCGGACAACAGCCAGGTGGATGCGGTGGATGATGCCTGGGATCAGTTCGCGTCTTTCACAGCCTATGATCAGTTCACGACGGCATGGCTTCGAGCGGCGCGGCGCATCCTGAAGCCGGGTGGCGCGATCTGGGTGATCGGGTCGTATCACAATATTTTCCGGGTAGGTGCCGCGCTTCAGAACGAAGGGTTCTGGATTCTCAACGACGTGGTTTGGCGCAAGTCGAATCCGATGCCCAATTTCCGGGGCAAGCGCCTGACCAATGCGCATGAGACCATGATCTGGGCCAGCAAGGAAGAAGGGGGCAAATACACCTTCAACTACGAGGCTCTGAAATCACTCAACGACGGTATCCAGATGCGCAGCGATTGGGTTTTGCCGATCTGCACCGGGCACGAGCGGCTCAAGGATGCGGATGGGGGCAAGGCGCATCCAACGCAAAAGCCCGAAAGCCTTTTGCACCGTGTTCTTGTCGGAACGACCAATCCGGGCGATGTGGTGCTTGATCCGTTCTTTGGCACAGGCACGACGGGCGCCGTGGCCAAGATGCTGGGCCGCGACTATATCGGGATCGAGCGCGAGGCATCCTATCGCGAGGTGGCCGAGAAGCGGCTGGCGAAGGTGCGCAAGTTTGATCGCGAAACGCTTGAGGTGAGCCAATCAAAGCGCGCCGAACCGCGTGTGCCCTTCGGCCAACTTATCGAGCGCGGCATGCTGCGACCGGGCGAAAACCTTTATTCCATGAACAACCGGTTCAAGGCCAAGGTTCGCGCCGATGGCACGCTTGTCGGTGACGATGTCAAAGGGTCGATCCATCAGGTCGGCGCCGCCCTTGAGGGCGCGCCAAGCTGTAACGGCTGGACCTATTGGTGCATTCAGCGCGATGGCAAGCGCGTGCCGATCGACGTTTTCCGTCAACAAATCCGGGCAGAAATGGCCGAGCGGCCGAACTGAACTCGCAACAACGAACACCGCCGGTGCCTGTGGCCTGACATAGGCACTTACCTCGTGGCCCCGCCCTTTGTGGTGGGGCCTTTTTTCATGCAGGAGAGTATGAGGTGTGGCGCGGTCTGGTGGTTAAGCGTTTCGCCTTTCGCTGATCTCTCAGGATAAAGGTGCGGAGCCTTAAAAAATGTTGCGATTGTCAGGGTCAGCGGCTTTTTTCGGGACTGCATGACGTTATATCCGTCTGAGCATGTAACGCCGCTTGTCTGAACCGTTCAGGACGCCGCCTCGCTGCACAACAAGAAGAGTTCAAGCATGAGTGCCGCTTTCTTAATCATCATCGGTCTGATCGGGTTGATCATCGGTGGAGAGATGTTGGTTCGTGGGGCGGTATCGGGGGCCAAATCCTTTGGCGTCTCGCCAATGGTGATTGGCCTGACTTTGGTCGGGTTCGGCACATCGACACCGGAACTGGTGACAAGTCTTCAGGCCGCCTTGTCCGGCTCCTCGGGGATTGCCATGGGGAATGTGGTTGGAAGCAATATCGGCAACGCGCTTTTGATCCTTGGCATTGCTGCGTTGCTGGCCCCCATCGCGGTTGATCCGAAGGCATTGCGGCGAGATGGGGCGGTGATGGTTCTTGCCACGCTCATGTGTCTTGCCGCAGTGCTGTTCGGCGAGGTGAGCCGCTTGATCGGCGCAACCTTCCTCATGGTGCTCATTGCGTATCTGGCGTTCACGCTCTGGTCCGAGAAAGGACCAAGCATCTCGGCCTCCGAAGCGGTTTATGTGGCCGAGGCCGACGCCGTGCCCGGACCGGATTACACGCTTGGGATTTCCATTGGTATCGCGGCAATCGGCCTTGTGCTGACGATCCTTGGCGCGCGGTTTCTGGTGTCGGGAGCAGTTTCCACGGCCCAAGCCGCCGGTCTTTCAGAGACGGTGATCGGTTTGACGATTGTTGCGATCGGCACCTCGATGCCGGAGCTTGTTACATCCATCATAGCAGTTCGCAAAAGTCAGGGCGACGTCGCTTTGGGCAACGTTCTTGGCAGCAATATATTCAATATCCTCGGAATTCTGGGAATTACCGCTATTGTTCAACCGATGGCGGTTCCGCTTGAAATCATAAGGCTCGATATCTGGGTGATGTCTGCGGCGGCTTTGCTGATCATTGTGTTCACCCGGAGCGGTTGGCGGCTGGCCCGGCGCGAAGGGGGAGTTCTGCTTGCGTGCTATGTTGGCTACCTCGGCTGGCTTTTGGCCTGATGCCCACGCCGATCAAACCCCAAATTGAGAGGTGTCCCCGGACGTCTGAACCGTCGGGACAAGAGGATTTTCTGCGCTACAGCGGCATGATGCTGAGATGGCGCGCACCGCATAAGACATCACTATTTTCTAGACATGGACAAGGTTCAACGGCAATTTTGAATTCATTGAGAAAGCACGGGGAAGCCTGAGTTCCACAAAGGTGTGGCGCAGGCGTTCAAGAATTTTACCACAAAGCAATTCAGGCAATCCAAGTATTGGAAACAGGGGATAGGTTTTGAGAAAATTGATTATATCCACTCTCGCGTCGTTCGTTTTTGTCAGTGCAGCCCACGCCGCCGATTTGTGCAATCGCACTGGCTCAACAATTCGTATTGCAAACCATTACACGGCGGTCGCCCTATTTTTTGGCGGGAAGTCATCATTCACGGGATGGTTTGTTCTCAAAAATGGCCAATGCAAGCACATTGGAGCTGACAATGGGCAGCAAGACATCATTTTGACAGTTCAAAAGGAAGGCATGCTTTGGGGTTGGAAAACTCTTAGGCCATCAAACTACCAAGTAGAAACACGGACCAAAAATGCCTCAAGTGGCCACTGGAAAATGAGACCGTCCAATAGCTTTTTATGTGTTCCGCCCGATGGGACCGTTCAGCGCAATGCAAAGTGGATTCCGCGCGAAAGAGCAAATAGCACTAAGTGCTATGGCAAAAACACTTTGGCAAAAAACCTGATTGCTTTGGCGTCGTGGTCGACGAATTACATGCCACGTATGACAGTTGTTCTCACCCCAAATGGAGCCTTCATGCAGTAGACCTGCTGGATGATCAGCTTAACACCCGTGGCCAAACTCCTTTTCCGAGCGGCGCTTCGGGCCTTGCTTTTTGATCCGTCAAGAGCGCCGTAAGCTGAGGGCGCTTTGACAACTGCCTTGAGGCTGCCGTTTATGAACCCATTTGGGAGCACCCCGCTCTAATCCGTTTCAGCTTGGTTTACCCGAAGCTCTGGCCATGGCAAGCGAACGCGTTATCATCATGAAAGCAAGACAGGGAGTAGGGACCGAATGCGGATCAACGCGGATTTTTCACGCCGGGCAGTGGTGCGGCCCGAAGATCGGGAATGGGTTGCCTCTCCGGCGGCGGGGGTTGAGCGGATGATGCTGGACCGGGTGGGCGAAGAGGTGGCGCGCGCCACCACCCTCGTGCGGTTTGCGCCGGGGTCGTATTTCGATGCGCACACCCACGGCGGCGGCGAAGAGTATCTGGTGCTTGACGGGGTGTTTTCCGACGAAACGGGGGATTTCCCGGCGGGATACTATGTGCGCAATCCGATCGGGTCGTCACACACCCCACATACCGAGCCGGGCTGCACGATTTTCGTCAAGCTATGTCAGTTCGAGGAAAGCGACACCGCGCAGTTTGCCGTGGACACAACGTGCGCCCATTTTGAAGAAAGCGACGTTGCGGGTGTTTCCGTTCTGCCATTGCACGAGGCCGGAGCCGAACGGGTCGTTCTTGAACGCTGGGCCCCCGGCACGGCGCGGGGTGCGCACAGCCATCCGGGCGGAGAGGAGGTGCTCGTTCTTGAAGGGCACCTTTCGGATGAGGAGGGCGATTATCCCCAAGGCACATGGCTGCGTAATCCGGCGGGATCGCGGCATGCTCCGCAGTCTGACGAAGGATGCCTTCTTTATGTCAAGACCGGCCACTTGAAACCGGCCACTTGAACCAGAGCCATTTGCGGCGATGTTTGGTGCGTGGCCTTAGCGCGGCGCCGGGTTGAGCGCCTTGTTGTAAGGTTTCCAGTCGTTGATTTCGGGGTAATACATCTGTCGCCAGCGCCGCACGCGGGGATTCATGACCCGCCGCCAGATGGGCGGCACCATCGCCGCCATGGTCATCAGCGGATATCCGTAGGGGAGTTGCGGGGCGTCCTCTTCGGTATGGTTTTGCAGGAGCGGGAACCGCCGGTCGGGCTTGTAATGGTGGTCGGAATGGCGTTGCAGGTTGATCAGAAGCCAGTTTGACGCCTTGTGCGCCGCGTTCCAGCTGTGACGGGGGTGAACGTGCTCATATCGGCCGCTGCCCAGATGTTTGCGCGTCAGCCCGTAATGCTCGACGTAATTTACCAGCTCAAGCTGCCAGATCGCGATGAACGCCTGCCACAGGAACAAGAGCACCCCCGCGACCCCGCCCAGCAGGATCGCGATGAGCAGCATCAGGCCCTGCATCGCCCAGTACCGGAAGAACGGGTTAGAGAGATCTGTCCAAGGTTTGCCCTTGCGGTTGAGCATGGCCTTTTCGGCGTTGAAGGCCGAGACGTAGCATTGCCGCAGGACGCGGGGAAAGAACCGGTGGAAGCCTTCGTTATAGCGTGCAGTGACCGGATCGCGCGGGGTCGCGACATAGCGGTGATGAACCAGCATGTGTTCGGACCGGAAATGCGAATAGAGCACCATCGCAAGAAGCGCATCGCCAAGAAGCCGTTCACCACGGGGTTTTTGATGCATGAGCTCGTGGCTGTAGTTGATGCCGACCGTGCCGGTGATCACGCCCAGCCCGAGGAAGAGAACGATCTTTTCGAGCACTGAAAGGTGATCGGCGGCGGGCACATACCACAGCATCCACGCCAGCAGCGCGAACTGTACCGGCGCCCAGATCAGCGTGACAGCGCGATACCAAAAGAGCTGATCCTCGGGGGTGTCGACGTCGTTGTTGTCAAGGTTGAGGCCGACAAACGCATCGAGGATCGTGAACAGATACCACGTAGCCAGAGGCAGGAGAATCACGGTCCAGCCGCCTTGCATCGCGCCCCAGACGGCGAGCGGCACGAGCAGGAGCGACATCCAGAAGGGGAGCGCATTGCGAATGTGTGAGACAGGTGTTCGTGTCGTCATGGGATCACTCGGGACATGAGGAACAGATTTGCTGCGAGTCTATACCATTTCGCGCAGGCTGCCACGCGCCAGATCAAAGACTTTGCGCATGACGGTGGGTAATTTTGACGGGTGAAAGCCGTGCGGGGCATGAAAATCACCCGTTTCGGGCGTGCTGGTGGTATCGACATGCGCGACCATAACCCGCAGGCGCAGGTGGAAATGGGTGAAGGTGTGGCGCGCCTCTTCGGGCAGTTCCTGCCATGACGCGTCAAGCGGGGGGCGCGGTGTTGGATCATCGCACCAGTCCGAGCCCGGCCAGCCCAGCATGCCGCCCAAAAGCCCGCGCGCCGGACGCGTCTCGAGCAGGAGGGCGCCATCGGGCCGCTGCGCGACATAGGCGATACCGTGGCGCGTTGGTTTGGCCTTTTTCGGTGACTTGCGGGGCAACTCGCCTGCCGTGCCCGCCGCGCGCGCCGCGCAAGCCGACATCAGGGGGCATATTCCGCAGGCGGGCGAGCGGGGTGTGCAGACCGTTGCACCAAGGTCCATCACGGCCTGCGCATAGTCGCCCGGCCGCGCCTTTGGCGTCAGATGTGCGGCACGCGCCGTCAGTTCGGGCTTGGCGGCGGGGAGGGGTGTGTGAACATCGTGAAGCCGCGCCATGACCCGTTCGACATTGCCATCGACCACCGTTTCGGCCTGATCAAAGGCAATGGCCGCGATTGCGGCGGATGTATAGGGGCCTATCCCCGGAAGTGCCTGAAGTGCATCGCGGGTTTCGGGAAAGGCGCCGCCAAGATCGGAGGCCACGACACGCGCGCATTTCAGAAGGTTGCGCGCACGGG
This sequence comes from Roseovarius sp. E0-M6, assembly GCF_037083845.1. NCBI lineage: Bacteria > Pseudomonadati > Pseudomonadota > Alphaproteobacteria > Rhodobacterales > Roseobacteraceae > Roseovarius > Roseovarius sp. E0-M6. Next base: position 396,089 of record NZ_JBAPLA010000002.1, read on the forward strand.
CATAATATCCAAGCCCCGCCCATTCGCCCATCACGTCGGCATCCTCGGCATGGGCCAGATCGGTGACGCTGGGCCAGCGCGCGGTAAACCGGTCGAAATAGGCCCGGACCGCCGCCACTGTGGTTTGTTGCAGCATGATCTCGGACAGCCACACGCGGTAGGGGTCGGGCCGCACACCGGCCGCGCGCGCTACCGGCGATACGCGCCACGGCAGATCGCGCGCGTGGTGGTCATACCAGTCGAGCAGATGCCGGGTTTCGGCGGCTTCACACATGTTTTATCCCCTTGCGCGGGTTTCGGGCTGGCACCCGGCGCTGCTTAACTTATTATATGGGCGACATGAGAGGCCAGTCCATGACCGGACAGAAAACATCCAGAGGATTCCAGCGAACCTCGCAGCTTTTGCAGGGGCGCATTAGGCGTGCCTCGGAAAGCAGGGGGTTCGCGCAGTCGCGGCTTCTGACCCGGTGGGCCGAGATCGCCGGCGAAGAGGTGGCCAGCATCGCGCATCCGGTCGAGGTGTCCTATGGCCGTCAGGGATTTGGCGCGACACTAACCCTTTTGACCACCGGGGCGCAGGCGCCGATGCTGGAAATGCAGAAAGAGCAGCTTCGGGAGAAGGTGAACGCCGTCTATGGCTACAGCGCCATTTCCCGTATCCGTATTACCCAGACCGCGCCCACCGGCTTTGCCGATGGGCAGGTCGCCTTCGCGGGCAAGGCCAAGGAGCCCCCCCGCACCCCCGGCCCCGAGGCCAAGGCGCGGGCAGGCACCCTTGTCGGGCAGGTTCACGACAGCGATCTCAAACGGGCACTGGACGCGCTGGGGGCCAATATCCTATCCAAACGTAAACACTGATCCGGGAAGGAATTTCCATGAGCAGACTGATCATAGCGGGGGCCGTGGCCCTTGCCGTTATCGCGGGCGCCGCATGGTGGACCATGCAAGGCCGCAATACCGACAGCGCCGACGCCGCGCAGAACGGAGACGCGGCGCAGGAAGAGGTCGACACCTCGAGCATTGTTGAAATGACGATGGGCCCGGAAGACGCGAAGGTCACGGTGACGGAATATGCGTCGTTCACCTGTCCGCATTGCGCCAACTTCCACGACAACCAGTTCAAGAAGCTGAAAACCGATTACATCGACACGGGCAAGATTAACTTCGTTTACCGCGACGTGTATTTCGATCAGCTCGGGCTTTGGGCGTCGATGGTTGCCCGCTGTGGCGGAGAAGAGAAGTTCTTTGGCATCGCCGACATGATCTATGAACAGCAACGTGAGTGGATCGGGGAAGGTGACCCGGTGCAGGCCGGAGACGCGCTTCGCAGGATCGGCAAGGTCGCGGGCCTTGATGCCGAGCAGGTGAATGCCTGTCTCGAGAACGAAGAGCGCGCACGCACCCTTGTGGCCTGGTTCCGTCAGAACGCAGAGAAGGACGAAATCGAATCCACTCCGACGCTCCTGATCAACGGTGAAAAGCACGGTAACATGAGCTATTCTGAGCTTAGCGCGCTGATCGACGAGAAGCTGGAGGAATGACCACGCCTCTTGATGGACTGAAAGTCGTCGAACTGGCGCGTATACTGGCCGGTCCATGGGCCGGTCAGACACTGGCCGATCTCGGGGCCGAGGTGATCAAGGTCGAGAGCCCGGGTGGCGATGACACGCGCAACTGGGGCCCGCCCTTCATCGAGCGCGAAGACGACCGGACGGCGGCCTATTTCCACGCGTGCAACCGCGGCAAACGGAGCATTACCGTTGATTTCCGCACCGAAGAAGGGCAGGCGCAGCTACGCGACCTGATCCGGGACGCGGATGTGGTGATCGAGAATTTCAAGGTTGGTGGTCTTGCCAAATACGGGTTGGATTACGCGAGCCTGAGCGAGATCAACCCCGGCCTCATCTATTGTTCGATCACCGGATTTGGGCAGGACGGACCTTATGCGCATCGCGCGGGATATGATTACATCATTCAGGGCATGTCGGGTCTCATGTCGATCACCGGCGATCCGGCGGGTCAGCCGCAGAAGGTGGGCGTGGCGGTCACGGATGTGTTCACCGGGGTCTATGCGACCACGGCCATCCTTGCCGCCCTGCATCAACGGGAGCGCACCGGCGAAGGACAGCAGATCGACATGTCGCTTCTCGATGTGGCGGTGGCGGTGACCGCGAATCAGGCGATGAACTATCTTTCGACCGGGCAGGCGCCGCAGCGGATGGGGAACTATCACCCGAACCTGTCGCCCTATCAGGTCTTTGCCTGTTCGGACGGGCATATCATCATCGCGACCGGCAATGATCGGCAGTATCAGAGGCTATGCGGGGTTCTGGGCTGTGAGGGGCTGGCGCAGGCGCCCGAATTTTTGACCAATGCCGATCGGGTAGAAAACCGAGAGCGCCTGAACGTGCTTCTGGATGAGCGCACGCGCAGCTTTACCAAGGCCGGCCTTTTGGCGGCCTGCGAGGCCGAGGGTGTGCCGGCCGGGCCGATCAACGAAATGGACGAGGTCTTTGCCGATCCGCAGGTCGTGGCGCGGGGCATGCAGATCACCCCGGAGGGTGTGCCCGGAGTGCGTGCGCCGATGACGTTCTCGAATGCGGAGTTGCGGCTGAACCGGGCTTCGCCCAAGCTGGGACAGGATGACCGGGACTGACCCGGCTGCCATACCTGAAGGTGATCGAGCATGCCTGCTTCAGTGAATTATGATTTCTCGGGACGCGTTGCGCTGATTACCGGGGCGGGCGGCGGTATGGGCCTTGCCATAGCTGAGATCATTCTGCACGCGGGCGGCAGCGTGATTTGCATCGACCTCAAGCCGATGCCCGACAGCCTTGCCGCCCATGGGGACCGGGTGCATTTCGCCGTTGGTGATCTGCGAGAGGAACATTTCGTTCGCGACACCGTCGAAGCGGGCGTGGCGCGGTTCGGGCGGCTTGACTGCCTTGCGAATGTCGCGGGGGTGCTGTGGTTCGACCGGGATGTTTCACTTCTTGAGATTGACATGGACGTCTGGGACGAGGTTTTCGCCATCACGCTCAAGTCGATGGTGCATACAGCGCGGGCAGCGGTGCCGCACATGAAGCGCACAGGCGGCGGGGCGATGGTGCATTTCTCGACCGTGCAATGCCTGCGCGGCGACCCCAAGCCACAGGATGCCTATTCCACCGCCAAGGCCGGGGTCGGGGCGCTGTCACGCTCGCTTGCGATGCAGTTGGCGGGTGACGGTATCCGGTCAAACGCGATTTTCCCCGGCTCGGTCGCGACTCCGATGCAGGCGCGCTGGGATAGCGAGGACAAGCTGGCCGAGGTCGGGGCGTTTGCGCCGTTGGGCCGGGTGGCGCGTCCCGATGAGGTGGCGCAGGCGGCGGTGTTCCTGCTCTCGGAGGGGGCGTCCTATATCACCGGAACGGAGCTTGTCGTCGATGGTGGCGCGCTTCTCAGGTGACGCCCGATCGTGGGCCTCAGATCGTGGAGACAAGCGTGTCCGCGATCGCATCCAGCGTCGCGGTCGGCGTGCTGGCGCGGATCATCACGCGCAGACCCAAGTAACCGGAGACCAGAACGCGGGCCTCGGCGCGGCGGCTTTCGATATCGGTGTCGTAAGGTGGGCTTGCCGATAGCACCTGTTCAAAGAGCGCGAGGGTGCCGTCGATACCCGCACGCGCACTCTCGGCCGTGGCCGCATCCTCATGGGCGCGGTCGATGGCGGAATTGCACAGAAAACAGCCCGAACGATCCCCCCGGCGCGGCGCATCCAGCACCACATCGAGAAAATGCCGAAAGCGGGTTCTGGCGTCGCCCGGTCCCTGAAGAACGCCGGCAAGTTCGGCCACGTCGCGCGTCATGTAAAGTTCCATCGCGCGGTCATACATGGAGTCCTTGTTGCCGAATTCGCGATAGAGTGATTGCTTGCGAAGCCCGGTCGCATCTTCGAGATCATGCATCGACGTGCCATGATAGCCGTTCATCCAGAAGGCTTTCTGGATGTCCTTCAGGGCCTTGTCAGGGTCGAATTCGCGGGGGCGGGCCATTGTGTTTGCCTTCCTCATGGATACGGTGCCACCACGCCCGAAACGTGTAGTGGACCGTGTGGTCCACTATAGGTAGGCGATCAAACCCGTGTGAACAACCCCCCGGCCTTGCTGGGCCTTATTCGAGCATGTCGCGGATCACCGAAAGAAGCGCGGCGACCTCGGCTTCGGTATTATAGTGGCACAGGGAAATTCGCACCGCATCATTCAGGTCAAGTGGGGTGAGCACGTTACCCGAATAGTGATCGGCCTTGCGGATATGGGTGCGAATGCCATGGTCGTTGAGACGGGTAACCACATCGCCCGAAGCGTGCCCGTCGATGGCAATCGAGACCAGCCCTTCGCGCGCCGGGTTGTCGACGCCGCCGATGATCGTGACGCCCTCCATTTCGGCAAGGCCGGGCAAATTACCGGTCCCGTGAATCAGCGCGTTGGTGAGGTGCGTTTCATAGGCGTGGATCGCTTGGCCCGCTGCTTCGATCCGGGCCCGGGGCTCTGTGGCGTCGGACACCTCGCCGCCCAGCCAGTCGAAGTAAGAGACCACATCCGACATGGTGGCATAGGCCCCGGTGTCGCGCGTGCCGAATTCCCAGCCTGTGGCGGGCGCGTCGATCAGCATGTCATGCGGCAGAGCCGTCATCCGGTCGGAAATCCATGCGACGCCATAGCCGTGGCGCGAGAAGGCCTTGTAGGGAGAGATCACGTAGCCGTCGATGTCATAGCTGTCGAGGTCGAGCTGACCGTGGGCCGCGTGTTGGATGCCATCGACGATGATAAGCGCGTCGGGGGCGATCTCGCGGATGGTTTTGGCGATACCGGCGACATCCATTCCTATCCCGGTCACGGGCGACGCATGGACGATCGTGGCCACAGCGACATCGGGTGTAAGTTTTGCGCGGTAATGCTCAGGTGTGACCATCCCCGTTGCGGCATCGTGCCCGACATCGACATAAGGCAGGTCCGCGATTTCAGCCCAACGCCGAGCGGCAGAGCGGCTGGCCGGGTGTTCGATGGATGATCCGATGACCACCCCGCCCTGAGATGCATTGACGCAGGCGGTTCGGATCAGGCGAAAGAGCAATTCAGTGCCGCTTTCCCCGACGAAGAACTGACCAGACGAGGTATTCATCAGCGTGGCCATGTCCGCGCGTGCCCGGGCGATGATATCGACGAGCGCGTGGCTGGCCGGATTGTCACGGCCCTGATTGTCGGGGATGGCCGCAAATCGTGCCGATGTATCGACCACCGATTTGAGCGTGAGCGCGCCGCCTGCGTTTTCAAAGAAGATGCGCGGCCCCTGAAACGGGCATTCGTCCACATGGGCGAAGCGGTCACGAATGGCGGCGATAAGCTCGGGTCTGGTCTGAATCATGTCTGAACACTCGGATCATTGGTGTGAGTCGGTGCCTGTGTGCCACAGTTGCTAGGGGATTGGCAGCCTTGGATGCCGGGGTGTGACGAGAGCGAAAGAACAGGATCGACCCCGCACCTAATGGGAACAATTCGCGCAGCGCCCGGTTGTATCAGGTTGGTAGAAGTTGGAACCGGATAGGTGGGACATGCCGGAAGCTTGGCAGGGGCCGGGAATGTGCGGCCCGGAACAAACCAGTGGGATGGATGCGACCGCGCGGATGCGCGATGCCTGAGACCGGCCCGCTTAGCGAGATCATGAACCGTTTACGAACCCTCTCCGAGAGCGAACGTGTGTCATTCGGCGATATGCTGGAAAACCTTGGCAATCGCAGCATTCTTCCGTTGATCCTGATTCCCGCCCTGATCGCTGCAACGCCGCTTTCGGGGATTCCAGGCGTTTCCATGGCCTGTGGGGTGCTTATTGCGATCCTGTCCGCTGAGCTTTTGCTGCGATTTCGCAAGGTGCGGCTTCCGCACAAGCTTACCAAGCGAACGGTGGATGGCGACAGGCTCAGGTCCGCACTCGACAAGGCGGCCCCCTATGTAAACTGGATCGAGCGGCACACGCGCAACCGGATGACATTCCTGTTTCACAGGCCGATGATCTGGATTCCGCAAATCCTGTGTGTGCTGACCGGAGCGCTCATGCCGTTTCTGGAATTCATTCCGTTCTCATCCTCTCTGGGTGCGATCGCTGTCTGCTTTCTCGTCATGGCGCTTTTGACCGAGGATGGTTTGTTCTTTGTCCTTGCGCTCCTGCCTTATGCCGGTGGGGCCTATCTGATCACTCAGGTCCTACAGTGACGGGGCGAGCGGTCTGGATAAGTCTGCCTTTGCTCGCTGGCTGCTCTGGTGTGCAATCGGTGCTCGATCCGGCGGGACGCGATGCGCAGGTGCTTGCGGAGCTTTTTTGGGTGATGCTGGCGGGCGCGGTGGTGCTCTGGCTTCTGGTCAACGGTCTGATCCTTTATGTCACGCGGATCGCCCCCCAACCGCTCAGCCGGCGCGGGGCGGAGGCACTCATCATCGGGGGCGGCATCATTTTCCCCGCGGTCGTGCTGGCCGGGCTTCTGGTCTATGGATTGTCCGAGATGCCCAAGCAGCGGGCCGAAGGAGCGGGGCTGACCCTTCGGGTGACAGGACATCAGTTCTGGTGGCGGGTGGAATACTGGCCAGACGGGGCCGACGCGCCAATCCTCGCGGCGAACGAAGTGCGGCTGCCGACCGGTCAGCGCAGTGAGATCAAACTGAACGCGGAGCGGGTGATTCACTCTTTCTGGATTCCGGCATTGGGCGGCAAGACGGACATGATCCCCGGTCGCGAGACGCGCATGTCGCTCGAACCTGAAAAGCCGGGCACTTATCGCGGCCAATGCACCGAATTCTGTGGCGAAAGTCACGCTTACATGGCATTCGGTGCGGTGGTCATGAGCCCCGAGGCGTTTGACGCCTGGCTTGAGCGGGAAGCGGCGGACGCGGTCGCGCCGGAGACCCAGAAAGCCCGGCGCGGGCAGCAAATTTTTCTGTCCGAGGGATGCGGCGGGTGCCACCAGATCAGGGGCACGCCGGCCGATGCACAGGTGGGGCCGGACCTGACGCATCTTGCCGGGCGCACGACACTTGCCGCGGGGATACTGCCGATGTCCCATTCGGCGCTGCGCGACTGGATCGCCGATCCCGAGGCGTTCAAGCCGGGGGTTGAAATGCCGGGTTATGGTCATCTTTCCGACGACGACATCGGGGCTCTGGCCACCTATCTGATGAGTTTGAAATGACCGACAGCCGCACGTCATCGCATCCCGCTCCGACGGAGGAAGAACAGGCCGCCAGACCGGTGGGGACATATCCGCCGACGCAAGAGCTTCTGGATGCGCCTGACGACCCTCAGGCGCGTGCCGAGCGCGAGGCGCAGCTGCGGGAGGCGTGGAAAACCCCAAGGGGCTGGCGCTATCTTTCGGCGGTGAACAATACCGAAGTGGGCGCTTGGTATGCGCTTTCGGCGTTTGGTTTCATGCTGTGTGCGGGGGTTCTTGCGCTTTTGATCCGGGTGCAGCTTGCCGTGCCGGACAATGATTTCTTGAGTGCGGACCGCTTCAACCAGTTTTTCACGATGCACGGCTCGGCGATGATGTTCCTGTTCGCCGTGCCGATGTTCGAGGCGATATCGATCCTGCTTTTGCCAGCGTTTCTGGGTGCGCGCGACATGCCGTTTCCGCGCCTTTCGGCCTATGGCTATTGGTGTTTCCTGATCGGTGGCAGTTTTGTTCTGGGATCGGTGCTTTTTAACGTGGCGCCCAAATCGGGGTGGTTCATGTATCCCCCCCTCGCGACAGAGCAGGAGGGGATAGGGCCAGATATCTGGCTTCTGGGATTGTCCTTCATCGAAATCGCGTCGATCGCGGCGGCGGTTGAGCTTATCGTGGGGGTGATCAAATGCCGCCCGCCGGGCATGCGCATCAACATTATGCCGCTTTATGCGTGGTATGTTCTGGTGGTCGGGGTGATGATCCTGTTCGCCTTTCCGCCGCTCATCGCCGGGGATTTCCTGTTTGAGCTGCAACGCTCGCTCGACTGGCCGTTTTTCGACCCTGACCGCGGCGGTGATCCGATGCTGTGGCAGCACCTGTTCTGGATTTTCGGTCATCCGGAGGTCTATATCGTTTTCCTGCCCTCGATCGCGATTGCGGCGATGGTGGTGCCCACCGCATCTCAGCGGCCTATCGTGGGATATTCGTGGATCGTCCTGTCGGCGGTGGGCGTCGGGTTCCTGAGCTTTGGGCTCTGGGTGCATCACATGTTCACCACCGGCCTGCCGTCCTTGTCGCTTGGGTTTTTCTCGGCGGCCTCTCAGGCGGTGGTGATCCCGACAGGCGTTCAGATTTTTGCCTTTGTCGCCACGCTGATGGTGGGGCGGGTCAAAATGATTCAGCCGATGTTGTGGATCGCAGGGGCGCTCGCGATCTTTACCATGGGCGGGCTGACCGGCGTGATGGTGGCCATCGCCCCGTTCGACTGGCAGGTGCATGACACCTATTTCATCGTGGCGCACCTGCACTACACGTTATTTGGCGGTTTGGTCTTTCCGCTTCTTGGTGGGGTCTATTATTTCTATCCGTTCTTCACCAAGCGGATGATGTCCGACAGGCTTGGCCGGATATCGTTCTGGACCACATTCATCGGGTTCAATGTCTGTTTTCTGCCGATGCATTTGACCGGGCTTATGGGAATGCCGCGGCGAGTGGCCTCTTATTCAAGCGATATGGGGTGGGACTGGCTCAACCTATTGTCGTCGGTGGGGAGCTTTATCGTGGCGACTGGTATCCTGATATTCGCGTGGGATCTGGTGCGGCCCAAGCGGGATCAGCCGCTTGCGCCGCGCAATCCGTGGAACGGCGGCACTCTTGAATGGTCGCATGATGTGCCGGCGGAGGCGTGGGGGTCGCGGTCGGTTCCCTATGTGTCTTCGCGGTATCCGTTGTGGGAGGATGATAAATTCCTGGAACGGCTGGATGGCGGCCGGTTTTATATTCCCGACGCACCCGAGGGAAAACGCGAAACCCTCGTGACTTCGGCGGTGGATGCCGAACCGCAAGGCGCGCTTCCGATCACCGGGCCGGCATGGTGTACGATCTGGGCAGCGGCGTTTACCGGGGGGGCGTTCATACTTCCGGTGTTCAAGCTTTACTGGCTGGCGTCGCTATCGGGGGCCGGGGCCGTGGCCTGTGTGGTCTATTGGCTTTGGACCGCCACGGCGCAGGTTCCCAAGGCGCCGGATCGTGACGTGGGGCTCGGTCTGCGCCTGCCGGTCTACGTCACGGGGTTTCGGGCACCCGGATGGTGGGCCATGTTCATCACCATGCTTGGGGATGCGACGGCCTTTGCCAGCATTGTCTTCGGGGTGTTCTTTTTTTGGACCGCGCGGCCCGATTTCCCGCCCGAAGGCGCGGCCCATGCCGATGCCACGCTGATCGCGCTTTCGGCGTTGGGGTTCGTGTTGGCATGGGGGGCCACGATCACCGCACGCGAGGTGAACCGGAGAGGCCGGCAGCGCGCGGCACGGGCCCTGGTCGGGGCGGGTGTTCTTTGCACGCTGGGTGCCGCGGGCGCGATGGGTCTCGCGCTCTGGCTTCCGGGTATGGCGCCTTCGTCTCATGCCTATCCTGCGACCATGTATGCGCTGGGCGTTTGGGTCGGGGCGCATTCGGGTGCGGGCGTTGTGATGCTACTGTATTGCCTTGCCGGAAGCTGGGCGGGCAAGCTCACGCCGCGGTATGATGCTGATCTGGTGAATACGACACTATTCTGGCATTTCCTGTGCCTGATGGGATTGGTGACCGCCCTGATGATGGGCGTTTTCCCGAGGCTCGCCTCATGAAGGATCAAAAGCCGCCATATCGCCACCGGAGCCTTTGGCACATGGTCCTTGCCCCGACTGTCTGGGCCTTTCACTTCGTCTTTTGCTATGCGGTGATGTCTGTGGCCTGTATCAAGCTCGGGGCACCGGACATTGCGCGGCTGGGAGTGGCCGCTCTGACTGTCATCGCGCTTGGGATCATCGGATTTCTGGGATGGCGGGCCTGGGTGCAATGGAATTTCCGGCCCGGCGACAACTATAAACACGATCGCCCCACAGAGTCACAGCGCCGCGAATTTCTGGGACATGGCGGGTTCTTGCTGTCGATCGTATCGGCGGTCGGCGTCATCTTCGACGCATTGCCGATTTTTATCATCGAGAGCTGCATATGACGCGTGTGGCGACATATAGTGCGGCGCTGAGCCTTGGGGCGCTCTACCTTCTGCCCTGGGAAGGCTGGCTGGGTCAATTCGCGGGCCATATGTTGCGCCATATGGGGCTTGTGGCGGTGGTCGCGCCGCTTCTTGTGCTGGCTGCGCCCGGTCTGGCGCGGCGGGCGGGCATTCCCGTCTTGCTGGGCGCATTGATCGAGTTCCTCGTGGTGTGGTTCTGGCATCTTCCGGGGTTGCATGGACCGGCGCGCGGCGTGCTTTGGGTTGCGATGATCGAGCAGGCGAGCTTTCTGGCCGCTGGATGGGCCGTTTGGGCCAGCGCGCTCATGGCGCGCGAGCCGTTGCTGGGTGCGGGCGGGCTTTTCCTGACGTCGATGCACATGACGCTTCTGGGGGTGCTTTTGATCCTTGCGCCGACGGATCTCTATGCTGAGGTTTGTGGCCGCGCCCCCAATCTGACGGGACAACAGCTTGGTGGGATGATGATGCTGGGGATCGGCACGCCGATATATCTGTTCGGTGCGCTTGCGCTTGCGCGGGCAAGTTTGCGGGAGGGCCATGATGAGATTGCGTGATCTGGACCGTCGCACGGTGGTTGCCGTTATCGGCGCGCTGGCGCTGGCCGGTGCGATTGCCGGCTTAGCCGTCGTGTCATTGGGTCTTTACAACGTGTCCGCGCGCAAGGAGCACTGGCCCGGTGTCGGCTGGACGCTTCATACCACGTTCGAGAATGCGGTGATCCTGAGGTCCCCGAATGAGGCCGAGACGCCCGAGGATCTGGATGGCCCCGGCATGGTGGCGCTGGGTGCGGGGCACTATGACACCGCCTGCAAGGAGTGCCACGGCGCGCCGGGGGTGCCGCGCAGCGCGACGATACGTGCGATGCAGCCCGTGCCGCCCCGTCTTGACGACGTCAGCACAAAATGGACCGCCACCGAATTGCACTGGATCGTTCACAACGGTGTCAAGATGAGTGGCATGCCCGCATGGCCGGCCGAACGCCGCGACGATGTCTGGCCGGTTGTGGCGTTTCTGAGGGCGATGGGTGATATGAGCGCGGACCGATACGGCACCCTCACTGGTGGTGGTGCGCCGCCGGGGCGTTGCGCCATGTGCCACGGAGAGACTGGCGCGAGTGGCAATCCGCATGTGCCGCGTCTTGATATCCTGTCCGAGACTTATATCGCGCAAAGTCTCAGGGCCTATAAATCGGGTGCTCGTGACAGCGGGATCATGGCGCAGGTGATGTCGCGTGTGTCGGAGAGGGCGATCCCGGGATTTGCGCTCAGGTATGCCAGCATTCGCCCGGAAGGCGAAGAGGGCGACCAAGGTGAACTGTTCCAAGCGGGCCGATCCTTGGCTTATGCGCGGAATGGGTCCGACAGTGTGCCTTCCTGTCGCGCCTGTCACGGCCCGTGGCCCGAGCCGCTCAACCCTGCGTTTCCATCGCTTGCGGGGCAGGGTGCGCCCTATCTTGCGACGCAACTCAGGCTTTGGCGCGAGGGCAATCGCGGCGGCGGACCGGCGGCGCAACTCATGTTCAGGGCCGCGCATGACCTGTCGGACAAGGAAATCGAAGCGCTGGCCGCCTTTTACGGAGCGCTGACTCCTGCTAGGCTCAACTCGGTCCGAGACTGAGCCAAGGGGGAGGAATCGGACCCGCACCCCGTTTGCGGGAACAAGCGGCGGGGCTGCGCCGTTGTCACCACAAAGGGGAACGCAACGATGGCACTGTCTTTTCGCGCGAAATGGATCACGCGGCCCATACACAATTGGGCGCAATCCGTGCTGCCGCAATTGTCCGACACCGAATCCGAGGCGCTGACCGCCGGCGAAATCTGGTGGGAGTCGGACCTGTTCTCGGGCAATCCCGATTGGTCGAAGCTGCACGACGTGAAGGCTCCGAAGCTGACCGAGGAAGAGCAAGCCTTCCTGGACGGCCCGTGCGAGGAGTTGTGCAACATGATCGACGATTGGTCGATCAACCATGAAACCGGTGACCTTGCCCCTGAGGTTTGGGATTTCATGCGCGACAAGAAATTTTTCGGCATGATCATCGAAAAGAAATACGGTGGGCTCGGATTTTCGGCCTATGCGCATTCCGAGGTTGTCCGCTATATCGCCACGCGCTCGGTTGCGGCGGCGGTGACGGTGATGGTGCCCAACTCGCTTGGTCCCGGTGAGCTTCTTCATATGTTCGGCACCGATACACAGAAAGATTACTGGTTGCCGGGCCTTGCCGATGGGCGCGAACTTCCCGCCTTTGGCCTGACCAGCGATCAGGCAGGGTCGGACGCGTCCGCGATGATCGACGAAGGCATCATCGAAAAGGGCGAATGGCAGGGCGAGGAGGTGCTTGGAATCCGGCTTAACTGGGCCAAGCGATATATCACGCTTTCGCCTGTTTGCTCGGTTCTCGGGCTGGCCTTCAAACTGCGTGACCCTGATGGTCATCTGGGCGGCGAAGAGGATATCGGCATCACCTGCGCCCTTGTGCCGACCGATCTTCCAGGTGTGGAAACAGGGCGTCGGCATATCCCGTCCACGACGATGTTCATGAACGGGCCAACCACCGGCGAAGACGTGTTCATCCCGCTTGAGAACATTATCGGTGGAGAAGAGTATGCCGGGCGCGGCTGGATGATGCTGATGAGTGCGCTGGCCGCAGGACGAGGTATTTCGTTGCCGTCCATGGGGGCCGCGGCGATCGCGCTTTCGGCCCATACGACGGGGGCTTATGCGCGGATTCGGGAACAGTTTGGCCTTCCCATCGGGAAATTCGGCGGTGTGCAGACCCGGATGGGCCGTCTTGCCGCCGACGCCTATGTGATCGAATCGGCCCGGCGCCTGACCTGTGCCGGACTGGATGAGGGGCGCTCTCTCTCGGTGATTTCGGCCATCATGAAGGCTCATGCCACCTTCCGTATGCGCGAGGCGCTTAACGATGCGATGGACGTGCATTCTGGCAAGGCGGTGGTCGACGGGCCGTCAAACTATCTTCTGCCGCTGTATCGCGCGGTGCCCATCGGGATCACGGTGGAGGGCGCCAATATCGTGACCCGTTCGCTGATTATTTTCGGGCAAGGGTCGATCCGAGCGCATCCCCATTTGTTGGACGAAATGCTCGCCCTTCAGGAGCCTGACAAAGAGAAAAGCCTTGTCGCGTTCGACAAGTCATTCTGGGCGCATGTGGGGCACACGACAAAAACCGTGGGACGTAGCATTCTGCGCTCTTGGTCCGGGTCGCGCCTTTCGCCCGCGCCGGACGATGCCGCTGCTGCCGCGCCCATTTATCGCGAACTGTCGCGTTGGTCCGCCTCTTATGCGCTGATTGCCGATCTGGCGTTCCTCACCATGGGGGGCGATCTCAAGCGGAAAGAGATGATTTCGACCCGGATGGGCGATATCCTGTCCGAGATGTATCTTCTCTCTGCCGCCCTCAAACGTTGGCGTGACGACGGCAAGCCGAACGAGGACGTGCCTCTGTTGCGGTTTGCGGCGGCCCGTGCCTTTGCCGCGGTCCGCACGGCGATGGATGAGGTTCTTGCCAACTTTCCGTCGCGGTTTGCGGCCGGGCTGGGGCGGGTGCTTACGGTGCCGGGAGGTGCCGCACGTGGCCCCGCCGACAAGCTGACCGAGCAATGCGCCGACCTGATTTATACGCCATCCGGCACACGCGACCGTATCACCGGGCGAATCGATGCGGGCTGTGCCCGTAGCGGGATTGCCGTTCTGAACGAGGCCTATGAAAAAGTGACCACCCTCGCGCCGCTGATGAAGAAGCTGCGCGAGGCCGAAAAATCTCCTGACGAGGCGCTTTCCGCAGGTCTTATTTCGCAGGCTGACCGCGACCGGATCGCGGAAAGCGAGGCGTTGACCGCCCAGGTGATCGCCGTTGATGACTTCACGCCCGAGGAACTTTCCCGGTTCTATGAGGGCTTTGACAAGAACCGCATCGAAAGGGTGGCTGCGCAATGACCCGACCTGTTTACCTTGTCGATGGGGCGCGAACCCCGTTTCTGAAGGCCGAAGGAAAGCCCGGACCATTCACTCCGGTCGATCTCGCCGTGCAATGCGGCCGGCCACTTCTGGCGCGGCAGCCGTTTGACCGTCAGCTGTTCGATCTGGTGATTCTGGGATGTGTCAATGTCATCGCGGATGAGATGAACCCAGCGCGCGTCGCGGCGCTCCGCCTTGGTCTGGGCGAGGAGATGGTGGCGTTTACCATGCAGATCAATTGCGGATCTGGAATGCAATCGATCGACACGGCCTACCGCTATGTTCGTGATGGTAGCCACGACATGATCCTTGCCGGAGGTGCCGAAGCCCTGAGCCATGCGCCGCTTGTCCTGCGCAGTAGTGCGGCGGAATGGTTCGGCCAATTGGCACAGGCGCGCGGCCCGCTGGAGCAAGCGAAGGCGATGACCGGGCTCAGGCCGGAATTTTTCAAGCCAGTGATCGGGCTTGAAAGGGGGCTAACCGATCCGATTACCGACCTGAACATGGGGCAGACCGCCGAAGTTCTGGCCCATCGGTTCAATATTGATCGCAAGACGGCAGACGCCTATGCGATGGAAAGCCATCATCGTCTTGCACGTGCGCAGAACGAAGGCTGGCTCGACGATGAGGTAATGCCGGCCTTTGACCGCGACGGCAACGCCTATGATCACGATACCGGCGTGCGGCCCGATAGTGACATGGACGGGCTGGCCAAGCCGAAAGCGGCCTTTGAAAAGCCCTATGGCAAGGTGACCGCCGGCAATTCGAGTCAGATCACGGATGGCGCATCCTGGGTGATCGTGGCGTCCGAACAGGCCGTCGAAGAGCACGGTCTCACGCCGCTGGCGCGCATCGTGGATAGCGAGTGGGCCGCGCTTGATCCCTCGGTGATGGGGCTTGGCCCGGTCCTGAGCGCGACGCCCCTTGTGCAGCGGCACAACCTGTCGGTGGATGACGTGGATCTTTGGGAACTGAACGAGGCGTTTGCGGCGCAGGTTCTTTCCTGTGTCGCCGCGTGGCAGGACGATGCGTTCTGCCGGGATGTTCTTGGCCTTGATGGCGCCTTCGGCGCGATTGACCGCGACCGGCTCAATGTCGATGGCGGGGCGATTTCGCTGGGTCATCCGGTGGGCACGAGCGGCAATCGTATCGTGCTTCATCTTGTCAACGCGATGAAACGGCAAGGCCACAAGACAGGCATCGCCACGGAATGCATCGGTGGCGGCCTTGGTGGTGCAATGCTGATGGAGGCTGTGTGATGGCGGGACCTGTTCTGACGCATCTGGGCGAAACGAAACTGGAGCTTGGCCCGGCCGAGGATGTCGCGGGCCATCCGTGGCGCAGAGGTAAGGCGGACGGGATTGTCTGGCTCGCTCTCGATTGTGAAGACACGGGAACGAACACGATTTCACGAGACGTGATCGAGCGACTTGAGGAGGAGATCGCGAAGCTGGAACAAGAGACCCCGAAAGCGGTGGTCATCCGGTCCGCCAAACAGGGCGGATTTGCAGCCGGTGCCGATATCGAGGGTTTCGAGGACATGAGTGATGCGGGCGCGGCAGACCTGCTGCGACAGGGCCACAAGGTTCTTGATCGGTTCGAGAAGCTTAATTGTCCGACCGTGGCGGTGGTCCATGGTGCCGCACTTGGTGCCGGGTTCGAGATTGCACTGGCCTGCGAGTATCGGATTGCCGTGGACGGGGCCAGCTTTGCCTTTCCCGAGGTCAATCTGGGGCTGCACCCCGGCCTTGGTGGGACTTACCGCCTGACCGATCTGATCGACCCGTTCGAAGCGATGACCCTGATGCTGACTGGCAAGACCGCGCATACCAAGAAGGCCAAATCGCTTGGCATCGCCGATGTCGTGACCGAAGAGCGCCACGTGCGCGCCGCCATCGACGCCGTTATCGCGGGCAAGTTGGAGCGCGATGGCAAGAGCCTCAAGGCGCGGGCCATGGGTTTTGATCAGGCCCGCAACCTTGCCGCGCGCAAAATGCGGTCGGAAACCGAGAAGAAGGCATCGCAAACCCATTATCCCGCGCCCTATGCCCTGATCGACCTGTGGGAGGAACACGGCGACGATCGTGACGCTATGCAAACCGCCGAGATTGAAAGTTTTGCGCGGCTTCTGGACACTGATACATCGCGCAACCTGCGGCGGGTATTTTTCCTGCGGCAAGGGTTGCGGGATGCCGCCAAGGGCGACGATGGCATCGCGCATGTTCACGTTATCGGCGCCGGGTCGATGGGTGCGGAAATCGCGGCATGGGCCGCGATCCGGGGTAAGCAGGTCACACTCGGTGACGTCAAGCTTGAACCGCTAGGCGAGGCGATCAAGGCTGCCGCCGCCGTTTGCAAGGACAAGCATCTCAGCGGGATCGAGACGCGCGATGCGCTTGATCGGCTTATGCCCGATCCGAAAGGATACGGGCTTTCCCGGGCCGACCTGATCATCGAGGCGGTGCCGGAAGACCCTGACCTCAAGGCCAGCATTTATTCCGATGCCAAGGCGCAGATGAAATCGGACGCGATCCTCGCGACCAACACGTCGAGCCTGCCGCTCTCTGATTTGAAGGCGCATGTCGGCGACGCGAAACGGTTTGCCGGTCTGCATTTCTTTAATCCCGTGTCCAAGATGCAGCTTGTCGAAGTGGTGCGCCACGATGACACCGATGACGATGTCATTGATCGTTTGGCCGCCTTCTGTGGTGCGATTGACCGGTTGCCGGCGCGGGTGACGGACTATCCCGGTTTCCTCGTCAACCGGGCGCTGACCCCCTATCTGATGGAGGCCATGGTCCTGATGGACGAGGATGTGGACAAGGAAGTCATCGACAAGGCCGCAATGGATTTCGGCATGCCGATGGGCCCCGTGACACTTGCCGATCAGGTGGGGCTCGATATTTGCCTGCACGTGGCCGAGAGCTTGCGCGCAACGCTTGAAAAGCCGATGCCGGAAATCACCGGCAAGCTGCGCGAAAAGGTCGAGGCTGGCGAAACCGGTAAAAAGGCCGGAAAGGGCTTTTACGACTGGTCCGACGGAACCCCGCACCCCGAAACCGACACCGAGGTGCCGAAGGACGTGACCGACCGGCTTATCCTTCCGATGCTGGATGCCTGTGTTGAATGCCTGCGTCGGGATGTGGCCCGGAGCGCCGACGAGGTGGATGGAGCGATGATCTTTGCCACCGGTTTCGCACCGTTCCGGGGCGGGCCTATGCACTATGCCAAAACGCGTGGGGCCCAAGAGATACGCGAGAGGCTTGAGCAACTGGCGGAGCGTCATGGGGAGCGGTTCGCGCCTGATGCGGGCTGGAGCGAGTTTTGACACTGACCCGGCTGAGCGACGCCGATGCCGCGGCGCATGCCATTTTCGAACGGACCGGTGGGGAGGTGCGGCTGGCGCTGCCCTTGGGATTGGGCAAGCCTGTCACGCTGGTCAATGCATTGGTGCGGCACGCGCGCGACACCCCTGGAACAAAGCTGACGATTTTTACCGCTCTGACGCTGGAGCGCCCCGAGCCGGGTTCGGATGTCGAACGGCGGTTCCTTGAGCCCGCGATGGACCGGTTATTCGGGGCCTATCCTCAGTTGCTCTATGCCGAGATGCTGCGCGGTGAGGGCCTTCCCGAAAATATCGGCGTGACCGAGTTTTTCCTGCTGGCGGGCCGGTGGCTTGGTGTGGCGCCGATGCAGCAAAGCTATGTCTCGGCCAACTATACCCATGCACGCGATGTTCTGATCGACAGCCGGCCGAATGTCCTTGTGCAGCTTTTGCCCGAGGACAACGGCCGTTTCAGCCTGTCATGCAACACCGATATCTCGACCGATCTTTTTAGGATGCGGCGTGAGGGGTCACTTGATTTCATGGCGGCGGGAGAGGTGAACCCCGAGTTGCCGTTTCTTGGCGGTGAGGGCGCGGTGATCGGCGAGGAGGAGCTTGATCTGGTGCTTGAACCCTCTGCACCGTTTGAGCTTTTCTCGGCGGTCAAGCGCCCGGTGGACGATGCCGCGCAGGCCATCGGGCTAAATGTTTCGCGCCTCATCGAAGACGGTGGCACGCTTCAGATCGGGATTGGCGCCATCGGTGACGCAGTCTCGCAGGCGCTGCTGCTCAGGCATCGGGGTGAGATCAAGGCGATACAGGATGATTGCCCGTTCGCCATGGATTATGGCCCCGGCGGAAAATTCGAAACCGGGCTTTATGCCGTGACCGAAATGTTCGTCGGCGGCCTTCTCACGCTTTTCGAAGCGGGCGTGATCCGGCGGGAGGTCGAGGGCAAGGCGATCCATGCAGGGTTTTTCGTGGAGACACGAGACTTCTACCGGCGTCTGCGTGAGTTGCCGCGCGAAAAACGCGACAAGATCGCGATGATGCCCGTGAGCTTCACCAATCAGCTTTATGGGGATGAGGCGGCAAAGCGTGCCGCACGTGCGAAGGCGCGGTTCATCAACGGGGCAATGAAGGTCTCGCTTCTGGGTGGCGTGATGTCCGATACCGTCGCCGATGGCCAAGTGGTGAGCGGTGTTGGCGGACAGTTCAACTTTGTCGAACAGGCCTTCGCGCTCGATGATGCGCAGTCGGTCATCACGCTTCCGGCGACGCGGCGGTCGGGCGGTGAACTTGAAAGCAATATAGCGTGGGACCTCGATAGCGTGACAGTGCCCCGGCACATGCGCGACGTGGTGGTGACGGAGTATGGCATCGCGGAATTACGCGGAGCCTCGGACGCTCAGGTGATCGCGCGGCTGATCGAAATCGCGGACAGCCGGTTTCAGGAAGAATTGATCCAGCGGGCCAAGAAGGCCGGCAAGCTTCCCGAGAGCTACGCGTTACCGGATACCGCGCGCCGCAACCTGCCCGATACGGTGCGTGGCTGGCTTGATCCGCACCGGGCGGTATTGCCGGAGTTTCCGCTTGGCACGGATTTCGACGGGATCGAGAAAACCCTGATCCCGGCGTTGCAGCGCCTTTCGGACCTGTCCCCCACTATGCGCGGCAAGCTGCTTTTGCTTGGCGCTTCGGTGTTTCAGGCCCCTCACCCCAAGGAAGCGGAGGCGATGGCGCGCATGGGCTATGACGGCGATGGAGGGCTGACCGCCCGTGCGCTGCGCGGCGCGCTGCGCCTTGTCGCGGCCGAGAACAGCGACGATGACAGCCGGTGAATATGTCGCGGCGCGGCCTATTGGCGTGCTTTGCAGGCTGGTGTAAGCCGAGGGCTGTCATGACACGTAACGCCCCTACACTCATGCGGTATCTGACCGTGCTGGCGCTTCTGGTCGCCTTTGCGACGGCGGGCCTGTCCCATCGTGCGGCAAGCCAACTGCCCGATCCCGACCTTGTTGCCTATGTTCAGGCGGGTGGCGTGCTCTCGGATATCTGTGGCGATGCCGACGGGGGCGCGCATATTGGGGCGTCCACCTGTGAGGCGTGCCGCCTTGTCGGGGTGGCGGTCCTGCCGGAATGGGCAGGTATTTCCGCGCCTGCATTCGCATCGCGCGACATGGCACACCGGCCCTTGCCCAGATTGGCCAAGGCGTCAGCCGGTCTTGAGTTTTCGCGCACCGCCCGTGGGCCGCCTGCGACCTGATCGCAGACCCTTTTCCAATCGACTCAGCATGGCCCGCGAGGCGCGTGGCCCCAAACCCATGGAGACCAACCATGAAACTGAATGTTATCGCGGCATTGGCCGCTTTCACCCTGAGCGCACAACCTGTTCTTGGCCATGAATTCAAGGTGGGTGACCTCATTGTCGATCATCCGGTTGCCTTTGAAACCACACCGATGTCGAAATCCGGCGCAGGGTATTTGAGCATAACCAATGCGGGCGATGTGTCCGACCGCCTGATCGAGGTGCGGGCAGATTTTCCGCATGTGTCGATCCACAAGAGTGAAGAGGCCGACGGCGTGATGCGCATGATGCCGGTCGAGGCCATCGAGATTCCGGCTGGTGAGACTGTCACGCTCGAGCCCGGCGGGTTTCACGTCATGTTCATGGGTCTCAGCGACCCGTTGGAGGCGGGACAGGATATCCCTGCCACGCTGATCTTTGACAAGGCGGGTGAGGTTGCCGTAACGTTCGCAATCGAAGCGCGCAATGCCAAGCAGAGCGACGAGATGGATCACTCAGATCACGACATGTCCGACTGAGCCCGCATCCATAAGGTAAAACCTTGGCCGGGGCGTCGCATTGCGGCGCCCTTGAGCTTTTGCGGGATCAAAGGCCGAGCTGTTCAAGCGCGGTCTCGAGCGCGCCGGTATCGTCAAGCTCAAGCCGCACGGGCAAGGTCAGCACCTTTTGCCGAAATTCAGGCGGGAGGCGCACCGCGTCCTTTTCGGTCGTGACCAGTTGCGCGCCGAGAAGCGCCGCTTCGGCCTCAAGCCGGGTCATGAGCGCGGGTGTCAGGGGCTGATGATCGTCAAGCGGCTCGGTTCGGGCCAGCTCGGCACCTAGCGCGCGCAGGGTTGCAAAGAACTTCGCGGGATGCCCGATACCGGCAAAGGCGAGCGCGCGGGTGTCGTGCCAATCCATACCGGTCTTGAGCGGTGCAAGCTGTCCTGTAAGGTGCGGGACGGTGATTGCCTGACCCCAGTCGCGGGCAAACTGCGCCTGTGCCTTGGGCGCGCCGATGGACAACAGAAGATCGGCCCGTCGCATGCCGACGGCAACAGGTTCGCGAAGTGGCCCGGCGGGAAGGCACCGCCCGTTGCCGAACCCGGTCGCGGCATCGACCACGATAATGGATAGACCCTTGGCCAGATCGGGGTTTTGAAAGCCGTCATCCATCACGATGACCTGTGCGCCGGCCTCCTGCGCGGTGCGGGCACCGGCGGCGCGATCACGGGCCACCCATGTTGGCGCGAAGGCCGCCAAGAGAAGCGGTTCGTCCCCGACATCGGCTGCGCCGTGCATCTGCGGGTCCACCCGTGCCGGGCCGATCAGATGCCCACCATGGCCACGGCTGACAACATGGGCGGTGATGCCTCTGAGACCCAGCAGGGTGACCAAGGCGATGACCGTGGGTGTTTTGCCCGTGCCGCCCGCGTTGAGGTTGCCCACACAGATTACCGGGACCGCCGCGGAGAAGGCGGGCTCGCGTGCTACGCGGCGCGCTGTGGCATGGGCATAGAGCCGCCCCAATGGCGACAGCAGCCGCGCAAGGGGCGCGGGCCGTGCAGGCGGAGTGGACCAGAAGCGCGGTGCCCGCATCAGCGCTGCCCAAGCACGTCGAGCGTGTCCTGCACAAGGTCGAGAATCCTGTCCGTCACTTCGGCGCCGACCGTGGCCACATCCCAAGCTGCATGCGCCATGGCCGCCGACTGATCGGGTGCGATCAGATGTTCGAGAGCGGCCGAAAGCGTGTCGGCATCGCGGACTATCCGGGCGGCGCCGGCCCCTGCATAACGCTTGTAGGAGGCAAGATGGCGGCCAACATTAGGCCCATAGAGAATCGCCGACCCATGCGCGGCGGGTTCGTTTGGGTCGCGCCCTCCCTGACCGGGGACGAGCGAACTGCACATGAGCGAGATCGTCGCTAGCCGGTACCAGAGCCCAAGATCGCCGCGGGTATCTGCCAAAAGAACCTGCGTGGCGTCTTCGGGGCGGGCACCTTCGGACCACCTTGCCGTTACGTACCCGTCGCGCGCTAGCCATGACGCGAAAACATCGCCGTCATCGGGATCGTCTGGCACGAGAATCAGAAGCAAGCGGTGAAAGACACGGCTTGCCTTGCGGTGTGCGGCGAGGATGATCTCGAACTCTTCGGGCTGCGCCATGGCGGCAAGCCAGACCGGACGAGAGCCAAGCTCCTGTCCAAGGTCCTGCCGTTCATCGTCGTTACAGCCGAGCGGGTGCGCCCCTTCCTGAAAGCCGCCGGTAACGGCCACTTCTGTGTCGCGGACGCCCAGCCGGTGCAACGCGTGTTCGGTCGCGTCATTCCGTGCGAGAATGACCGAAAAACGCCGCAGAACCGAGCGCGACATATCGGGCCACCATTTCCGGCTGAGGCGCGAGAGATCTTCTTCTGTTGCGTCAACGAGAAACAGGGGCACGTCCTGACGGTCTGCGCAGGTCAGGAGCGCGGGCCGAAGGCTACCGCCCGTCCACAGACATAGATCAGGGTGCCAATGTGCGAGAAAAGCTTCGACGGCGGCTATCGATTCTTCGGGTAGCGTGTCGCGGATCATCCCGTCCGCAGTCAGCATCGTTTCTTCGAGCGCCGAGGGCGTGGTGAGCAAAAGTGTCAGGTCGGGCCTGAGCTGAACCAGCCGTTTGAAAAGTTGAATGAGCGCGTGGGCGTGTTCGACCGTGCTGGCATGGCCCCAGATGCATTCGCCATCGGGGCGCGGGGGGCGCTGCGTGTCCGGTCCGGCCCCGCCGCGCCTCCGTGCCGTGGCCAGATAAGCCGCAAGACTGATCGAACGGACCATCCGCGCGGCGTTAGCCGAGTTCTTCGGTCGGAGACGCCTCAACGTCCTCGTCCCGCAGGCGGTGAAGATGAGCTATGAAATAGCGCATGTGAGCATTGTCCACCGTGCGCTGTGCTTCGGACTTCCATGCATCATAGGCAGATTCGTAGTCTGGAAAGATGCCAACGATATGGAGGTCGTCCACATTCTTGAACACGTTCTTCGTGGGGTCGGTCAGTTCGCCCCCGAAAACAAGGTGCAGGCGTTGAGTCATGTCGATGATCCCCCAATCCGGTAAGCTGCGCGCAACCTATTCTTTTGACCAAGCGCGTCAAGGTGCAGGAGGGGGCCTGACGCCGGCCCCTTGCACAAGATCGTGTTCTGCGTAGATAACGGGATCGAAAATGTCTTTATCGGCCCCAACGCAGGGCCAAGCTTTAAGGGGCCCATGGCAAAACCGTTTCTGATCCTGCAATTGCGCCCCGAGACCCCGGCATCGGACAGTGAATTCGCGGCCTTTCTTGAGAAGGGGCGGCTTGCCCCACAGGACGTGCGCCGTGTGCGGCTGGATCAGGAGCCGTTGCCATGCGACCTTGACCTCGATGACCTGAGCGGTGTGATCGTCGGGGGAGGGCCCGGCTGTGTCAGCGACCCGCCCGAGGCAAAAAGCGATGTCGAGGCGCGCATCGAAGCTGCGGTTCTGTCGCTGATGCCCGAGATAACGTGCCGGGATTTTCCGTTCCTGGGGTGTTGTTACGGTATCGGTATTCTGGGGGCGCATTTGGACGGAGACGTGAGCAAGGACCGCTTTGGTGAACCTGTGGGCACCTCATCCTGCCGCGTGACCGAGGCAGGGCGGCAGGATGCGCTGTTGCGGGACGTGAGTGATACGTTTGACGCGTTCGTGGGTCACAAGGAGGCCATGCAAAGCCTGCCCGATGCGTGTGTGCATCTGGTCGCCTCGGATGCGTGCCCCTTTCAGATGGTCCGCCATGGCCGCAACGTCTATGCAACACAGTTTCATCCCGAGGCGGATGCGGATGGGTTCGAGACGCGTATTCATATCTACAAGGACCGTGGTTATTTCGCGCCCGAACAGGCCAATGACCTGATCGCCATGTGTCGTGCTGCGGATGTTCATGCCCCCGAAACGATCCTGCGCAATTTCGTCGCGCGGTATCGGAGCGATGCGTGATGCGCTCTTCGGGAGGCCGGTATAATGCGAAAAAGGCGCACTATTCGGCAAATATATTTCGTTTTCATGATGCCATCAGAATTGTCATGATGGCCGGGTCGGTGCCGCTCGGTCTTTGGGCCTGCACCATCCGAGGCTGGACATGGAGTATGGATTGGCACATGGAGATGCGGCGTCCGACACGCAAACCACTGGCAGGAGCGATGATCGCCCAATGAGTACCCACAGGCAGAATTTCATCGACGCGATGCGTCAGGTCGCCTCGACGGTGACGGTGGTGACGACGGACGGTCCGGCAGGCCAAGCAGGTGCCACTGTGAGCGCGTTCAGTTCACTTTCGGCTGACCCGCCTTCGGTTCTGGTATGCCTCAAGGCCGATTCCCGCATCGCGGAGGCGGTCGCGGCCAATGGCACATTCTGTGTGAACATCCTGTCGGAGGACGGTGTCGAACTTGCGCAGCGATTCGCGGGGGCCTTCGATCAGATGACACCCGACCGGTTCGAGGGACTGGACGTGAACAACACCGAGTTCGGTCCGACACTGCCGCGTGCCACCTCGTTCACCTGCACGATGCGGCATAGGCATGTTCACGGCAGTCATGCGATCTGTATCGGGGATGTCACCGGCATCTCGAACGCGGGGGAAAAACCGCTCACTTACATGAGCGGGACATTCCATATCGTGCGGCCCCAAGCGGACGACTGACCGCTGGCATCTCTTACGCGTTGAAAACGCAGTCACCTTCCGAGATATACGCAGCGCCCAGAATACCTGTCATATAGGCACCGGTATCCAGCGAAATACGTCCGTCGCCGATTGTGGGTTCGGCCATGACGGTATGGCCATGCACGACCGTTTGGCCATCGGTGCGCGGCTCTCTGAGGAAATCCTCATGTCCCCAAAGAAGCGTGCGCTGACTCTGTGACTCGGTCGATTTGTTGGGGTTCATCGCGGCGTGAACGCAATGCATGTTCCCGTTGGACCATTTGAGCGGCAGGTTGCGCAACCACCCCTGAAGCCCTTCGGGCAACGCCGCCTCAAGCGCATCGGCCGTCTCGACAGCATTTTCAGAATCCATCTTGGCGGCCTTGGCGGAAATACCGTAATTCCCGAGCGTTTCATCCCCGCCATTCACGAGCCATCGCGCGCCCTTGCCGATCGGGTCGTCGATAAACTCCAGCATCATCTTCTCATGGTTGCCCATGAGACAGATCACCGTCTCGGGAGAGTCGGTTTGCCATTTGAACAGCGTGTTGAGCGTCTCGGCCGAGTTTACCCCACGGTCGATATAATCGCCAAGGAACACGACAGGCGTCTCGGAGCCAAGATCCTTGCGGATATTCTCGAACATCGGGATCATCAGGTCGCAGCGCCCGTGTACGTCACCGATGGCGACGAAGGGCCGCTCGGGGGCGAGCACGGTTTCCACGGTGGGACGAGGCGCGACATGGCCCCTTGCCGGCTCCTGCCGGTCCGAGCCGAACATCGATTTGAGACGTCTCACAACCACGCGTCACCTCCGATCGCGCGAGTGCATTCTCCGGGAACTTTGGTGGTGCATACCCGGTCGCAATTGAAAGATCGCATGGGAAGAACAGCCCTTACATAACATGTGTTCACAGACACTTCCTGTTACGCGGCTTGGGCGGTCAAGTCCAGCTATGCGCACCTGTGGGGTATCGTCTCAGGCCAGAAGATCAAAGACGCCCGCGCCGATCCGAAGGTTGATTTCGTTCTGATCCTCGCCATCCACAAGGGCCCAGATGATCTGGGCCGTTGGCCGATAGATGATGAACGCCTCTGCAACGCCGTCCTGTCCGGCGTTGGCGGTGTCGGCCCAGTTGATCTGAAAATTCGAAGGTGCGGTCGCGCCTCCGCCCCAGAACAGGACATCGCCTTCAGCCGCGTTATAATCCTGAACCCAGTCGGAGCCGTGATCCGCGATCCCGAGGTGATAGAACCTGTCCGCGCCGGCACCGCCGTTGAGCCTGTCAAACCCGAAGCCCCCGTTGAGGAAATCATTCCCGTCCCCGCCAAAGATAAGATCGGACCATGCCGACCCCGTGATGACATCGTCGCCCCCCTGTCCGATCAGTTCATCGACACCGAAACCACCTTCGATACTGTCGTCACCGGCACCGCCATAGACAAGATCGTTCCCGTAGCCGGCTTCGACCCGATCATTCCCGCCGCCGGCAAAGACAACATCGCGCAGGTCAGCCTCTGTCGTGCCGCCACGAATGACGTCATCGCCTTCACCGCCGTTGAGTGTATCGGCACCATCGCCGCCGAACAGCCAATCTGCCCCGTCATGCCCGCGCAGCACATCGTTGCTGTCGCCGCCGCGCAGAATGTCGTCTGCGGCCCCCCCTTCAAGGACATTCGCACCCGAATCGCCGATTACGGTCTGTCCATTCACGGGGGTCGCAGCGGGCAGGGCCCCATCGCGCATTTCAAATGTCCATAGCCCGGGTTCTCCGGTGTTCCCGACTGTCAGGTGAAGCTGATCCGCCGCGCCGCCGGGCAGAACCGGATTTGGCAGGCGGTGCCCAGCAAGGATCACATCGGCGCCTGCGTCACCCTCGGCGGTGCCGCGGGTCCATTCGATCCTCTCGTAGCGGAAGCTAAGGTCGAAATCGCCGTTGCCCTGATCCGCGATCTGAACCTGAAAGAGGTTCGTATCCTCGGCCTGCCGGCGAAAGGATCCAACGCCGTCCCATGTGATCGTCAAGGTATTGGTCGCGGTGTCCTGATCTATCCAGATCTGGCCGCTTTCGGCCCCTTCCCCGTCGATGCGCGTGTCCACGTCGGCCCAGAACGGGGCAAGCACATCCTGCGCCAACGGACCGGACCCGAGTGTGGGATATCCCGCAAGCGCGCTGCCAAAGCTGATGGCGCCGTTGGTGTTAAGCCAAATATCATTGCCCGCATGATGGCTGCCGAAGACCGAAAGCCCCTCTTGAAAGAGGGCGCGCGCGTCGATTCTCAGCGCGCCGTCATCCGAGCGCGGCATCGCTGTTTCACCGAACCCGCGCGGACCACCCAGACCGCGCATGACCTGTCCTGTCGGCATGACCTGACCCCCGTATTTGTTCTGTCGCGGAACAGTCTAGGGCCAAAAGATTTCGACCGGCTGAAGATAGCTGAAGGGATTTGATGTGCTTTTTACTGGCAGAATGCTTCAGGCCAGAAGAATGATGACCACACCCAGAATCATCAGGGCACCAAGTATGCTCACGCTCCACCGGTTGCGTATAGGCGTATCGGAATAACAGCGACTACATTTCGTCTGCCCAAAACGCAGACGATGATTGCAGTTTGAGCAAGGAAAGAGGCGAAGAGCCATCACGATTGTCCGATCATTATAGCTATGGCCAAACACGGCCAAACCAATGTGCTGAGCTAAAAAATTATGTGAAATCCTGTAAATTATCTTCAAAAATTATAGCGTAGCGCGCTTGCGGTATCAATTGTGTATTTGCCTAATGTGCGAAGGCTTGGTGCGAGCTGAGCCCTTAAAAAATGAAGTCGCTGGCGGTGAAATCATCGGCTGAGAGCATGGACCCGTCATCGGTGTAAAGCCTGACGTGAAATTCGCCATGGCGAATCTCGGCACCACCCGGGCGCCCGATGATCGTCAGGGATTGCGGGTCGTGAATCCGGCCCCACCTAGTTGGATCAAAAAGATCCTCGCCATGAGAAAAGTCGGTGATGACGTCGCCTTGTATGTCCGGGCTGAGAAGGAAGGTATCGCGCCCGGCCCCGCCCGTCATACGGTCCGCGCCCGCCCCGCCCATCAGGATATCATCGCCCGCCCCGCCCGACAGCGTATCGTTTCCGGCGTCACCCCAGAGAAGATCATTGCCAGACCCCCCGCTCAGGTTGTCGGTCCCTTGGGTGCCAATCAACGGGTCGCTGATCGCGCGTGTATCGAGCGACGCCAGCGTGACGCCCGGTTGCCCGGCGGCGGCGATCTGAATTTCGTTCGGAAATGTCGCCGTGGCCAGCCCGGAAATGTTCTCAAGCGCGCCGCCGTTCATGTTGACCAACGGCTCATATGCGATGAGGCTGTAATCGGGTAGGATTTCAAGAAGGCTGATCCCGTCATCCGCGCCCCCGGCAAACAGGAAACCGCGCGCGCCGACCGAGGCGCCTGCCACTGCGTCAACATTCTGAAACCGGGATGTGAGGCTGTCGTTCTCATGGTCTTCGACAAAGAAGACACCCATCGGATTCACACGGATCAGCGTGAGCGAGGACGAATTCGTCGCCGCGACGGCGACGAAACTGTCACCATGGGCCTCGACCGTGCTCAGGCTGTCGAGGCCCGAGACCCAGAGACCATCCTTGGCGCCGAGTGTGTCAACGAGAGCCATCTCGCCATTGGCGGCCAGCGCAAAAGAGCTTATCGCACCATCCGCCGGCGAGCCGGTGATCACATAGGGCGTGCCCTCCACTGTGACGGTCTCCAGATCGCTGGTGTTCGCGACTGCCACCTTGGCGTGATCGGTCACCGTGTCGCGCAGGATCGGTGTGCCCGGTGCGGACCATTCAAAGACATTGAGCCCCGGTGCGTCGCGGGTGCCGGTGATCAGAAAATCCGTGCCCTCTACGGTGACACTGGTAATTTTCGTCACCGGGCCGGCAAGCGGGGAAATGATCAGGGTCTGATTGACGAGGCCCCCGCCCGAGGTGACGTCAAAGGTGTTGACCTGTTGGGTGTGGACGCGGCTGACCAGAAGTTGCTGATCCGGGCCGGCGCCGATCATGGCAAGGTCCGCCGCGCGAAAGTCCGAACCGTTGCCGGAAATCGAAATGGTCACCGGGGCGCGCAGGCCCGCCCCTTCGTCAAGGCCGAAGGTCGAGAGCGTTCCGGTGGCCGAGGACGCGGCATAAAGCCAAGCCTGACCGCTGTTGGCATCTTGCCATGTCAGAAAGGAATCGATCCCGCTCAGGGTGAAAGGGTCTTCGCTCAGCAAGGTGGAGCGCAACGCAAGCGATAGCATGGGGCCTCCGGCACGGGTGGAACATGCCGGGATGGTGCGCGTGCGTCATGGATCTGTCGCGGCCCGATTGTGGCGAGGCCGTGACCCTGCGTTCGGATTTTTGGAAAAGTTTCCGGGGTTCGCGCCCGGGATCAAAGACACCCCAAGCGCGCGGCGATCCGCAGAAGCGTATTTTGCCCCATGCCGTGCCGCGCGGCCGCGAGGCGGGCAGGCCCTCCGGCGTCAAGTGTGGCGCGAAACGCATCAAGCTGTGCGCGGGCGCGCGGCGTCAGGGCGGCGCGCGCGTCGTCAAGCGCGGCAAGATGCGCGCGCAGCCAGCCGCCATAGCGCCCGTTGAAAAGGCAGCGCGCGCGGTGGAGGGCGGCGCGCGGTCCCAGAGCGGCCCCGAGCACGTTCGCACCGTGCTGACGATAGAGAAGCCCCGCACGCGGATCAGTGCGCACATGACCCCCGGCACCGGTGACAAGCGCATAGATGAACCAGTCGGGAAAATACGGCATGTGGCCCGCTTTTGGAGCCATCCGCCGCAGCAGTTCGCCGGCGGCGGCATTGAGAACGGTCGCGTTGGCCGGCGCCGCGTTCTGAACCAGCGCGTTGGCGAAACCGGTGGTGCGAGGCGGCGGCAGGTACCCGCGATGGTCAAGTGCCGCATTGGTGACGATCCGCGCCGAGACATGCAGGGCGGGACGCGCCGCGCTGGCAAGAGCCACCTGCGCCTGCGCCAGCCGATCGGGCAGCCATACGTCGTCCTGATCACAAAAGGCGAGCATCCCGGATGGTGCAGCGCGGATCAGAGCGCAGACGTTGTGGGCAAGTCCAAGTCGCGGCCCCTGCATGAGCGTGACCGCGAAAGGCGCGGTGCGGGCGAAGTCGGAAACGATGTCGGGGCTGCCATCGCTTGATCCGTCATCCGACACGATCAGATGGTGTGGCGGCAGGCTTTGACGTGCGAGGCTGTGAAGCTGCTCGGGCAGGAAGCGCGCGCCATTTCGCAACGGCAACAGCACCGTGAGGACGGGATTGTTCCGGGCCCGCGCTCGCACAGGTTTAGCGCAGCCATGGGGGGAGCTGACCCCGCATGAGATATCCGTGATGTTCGATCGCGCGGGCCACACGCGCATAGAAGAAGAGCCGCCCGTTCTCGAGCACGGCACCTGAGGTGCAAAGCCGTTCGAGAAGCTCCATGGAGTGTGACACGACGACCGCGCTGGCATGTTCGAGGCGAGCATGCAGCAGCGCCTCGCTCTTTTGGCGGAAGGCACCGTCGCCAACCGATGTCACCTCGTCGATGAGGTAGGTGTCGAACGGGATCGCCATCGAAGTCGCGAAGGCCAGCCGGGCCCGCATTCCCGCCGAATAGCTTCGGACAGGAAGATGGAAATGCGCGCCCAGATTGGTGAACTCCGCGACAAAACGTGTGACCTCGTCCGTATCGGCACCATAGACGCGTGCCACGAAGCGCGTGTTTTCAAGACCGGTGAGATCAGGATGAAAGCTGCCTTGAAAGCCGACCGGCCACGAAACCTTACCGCGACGGCGGATGCGGCCGGCGTCGGGTTTCATTGTGCCCGCGATCATCTGAAGAAGGCTGGACTTGCCCGCACCGTTACGGCCCAAGAGCGCCATCGCCTGTCCCTTGGGAAACTCGAAACAAAGATCACGGGCCACGCATTTCCTGACGCCGCGGCTCACATGGCTTTTGCAGACATGGTTCAGTGAAATCATCCTGATCGCGTCCTGTCAGGTCCGGTCGCGCAGGCTATAGGCCACGAGCACGACCACCGACCACAAAAGCAGCAGCCCCGCCGCGATCGCCGCCAGAAGAACGATTCGGTCGGGATAGACAGAGCGTTCCGACAGGGTCGGATCGCTGTAGGTGGCCAGATACCGCACCTGTCGATCGGTTTCCGCGCGTGACGCCTCATATGCGGCGAGAGAGAGAACATACGCCTCCTGCGCCACCTCGACATCGACTTTGAGTCTTTCGAAGTCGCCCATGATACGGGCATAGTCACGCGCGCCGTCCGCGCCGCCAAACTTCTTGCGTTCTTCGACGATCCGGGCGCGCATGACCTCTATCTTGCGTTCGCTCTGTGTGATGCGGACATCCGTGATTTCGCCCTTGCGGGTGTTGGTTTTTCCCTGTCCGGTGGTCGCGCGCAGAATGTCGAGGGCGACCAGCTCTTCGGCGAGGCTATGTTGAAGCTGCTGGATCACTCCCATTTCCCCGGCAAGATCGGCCATGGGATCGACGATCTGATGGCGCACGCGAAACCCGGTCAGAGCCTGCCGCGCCTCACGCAGCCGGGTGACGGACCGGTCAAGTTCACGCTCTGCATGTGCCAGCCTGTCCTGCCGGGCGACGGCACTCAGACGGTTGATCAACTCGCTGCATGCGGCCTCGATGGATTCGGCGATGCGCTGTGCCCCATCGGGATCGAAGGCGCGTGCCTCGATGGTCATGATGCCCGCGCCCGAATCATACGAAACCTTGACCATGCGTTTCCAGTAGCCTGTGAGGTCTTCGATCGAGCCATCGGGATCGAACGCAAAGACCGGGTCGTTTTCGGGTGCAGACCACAGACCGCGCAGGTCCACCTTGTTGTCGATCCGGGCCACCAGCGCCTGAGAGTGGAGATATTCATAAAGAATATCGGTGTCCGAGGATTGCGCGCCCGAAAGCGCAGCCAAACCAGACATCTTTTGCAGGATGGAGCCCGAACTGTCCGACTCGCTATGCACGGCGAAGCCGAAGGTCGATCCATACTGATCCGCGGCCCGATCATAGAGATACCATCCGGCCAGAATCACCTGACCCAGAACAAGACCCACAAAGCTGAGGGCGAGCATGATATGGCGTTTGCGCGGACGCGCCGGAGAGGCGGGGGCGGGCTGTGCGCCGGATCTGGGTTGCGCGGGCACCAGTGCCGGAAACATGCGCGCCGCCGGCACCGTTTCGGTGCGGTGCTGAGGCAAGGTGTTGGTCGAACGTGACATGGCAGACCTTTGCAGGGTGAACGCTAAGAGGTTCTTCACCCCTATGGTCTAATGCTCAGGTCTCAAGATTTGCCTAATGCCGGAGCAGTCATGCCACCTTTCACCGCGACGCGCGCCACCTCGGCCCTTATCCTGCGCGAGATGGCGTCGACCTTCGGTCGCACGCCGGGCGGCTATGTCTGGGCCGTGCTTGAGCCGGTGGCGGCGGTCGGGCTTCTGGCCGGAATCTTTGCATTGGCGTTCGACAGGCCACCGCTCGGACGCGACTTTGCGCTATTCTATGCGAGCGGATACCTGCCCTTCGTATTCTATAGTGATCTGGCCCAGAAGATCGGTGTCGCGTTGCGCTTTTCCCGTCCGCTCATGACCTATCCCGCGATCAGTTGGTGGGATGCTCTGGCGGCGCGGTTCATCCTGAATACGCTCACCCATCTGGTGGTTGTCGCACTTGTACTTGCGGCGCTTTTCGCGTGGTCCGGCATCCCGGTTTCCCTGAACCTGCCCGCACTCGGCGGGGCTTTGGGCCTTGCGGCGGCACTGGGTGCTGGGCTTGGTGTGCTCAATGCCTACCTGTTCGAGGCTTGGCCGATCTGGGAGCGGGCCTGGGCCATTCTCAACCGGCCGCTCTTTATCCTGTCTGGTGTCCTGTTTCTTCCCGATGCGGTGCCGCGCCCCTATGATGCCTGGCTTTGGCTCAATCCGCTTGTTCACGTGATTTCCCAGATGCGGGCGGGCCTTTATGTGGGCTATCGCCCCGAAGAGCTGTCACCGCTTTACGTGCTTGTCGTGGCCGGGATCGCGATGGCGTTCGGCCTGTTGCTGCTGCGCCGGGCGGCGAGCGAAATCATGGCCCGGACCTGAAGAAAATCAGGCGAGACTTCAGGGGGGATTAACGGCTTTGTCCTAGTCTGGCGCAGACCGATCACAGGAGGATGCCGATGAGTCGCTTGCGCTTGACCCTGGGACGTGCCGCCAAGGCGGCGGCCCTGTTGTTTCCGCCGTTTCGCACGCTGCGATATGTGCGTGACATGCGGCGTAGCGGGCTGTTCGATGCAGCATTTTACCGGGGCGCGCATCCGGGTCTGAACCGGCTGTGCCGCGCATTGCCCATGCGCCACTATGCCTTGTGGGGCGAAGCCATGGGTCTTCAGCCCAACCCCGATTTCTCGCCCGAGGCTTATCTGCGGCTCAACCCCGATGTGGCGACTTCAGGCATGTCCGCGTTTCAGCATTTCCTCGCTTCGGGGCGGCGCGAAGGCCGGCTTGGCAAGCTGGCCGCGCCGGAAAAGGCCCTGCCGACCTACCGCATGTCGCCGCTGCGCTTCGATCCGGACCGGGCCAAGGCGCGGTTCGCGGTGCATCTTCATATATACTATCCCGAGCTTTGGTCCGAATTCGCCCGGCGCTTTGCGGCACTTGACCTTGCGTTTGATCTATACGTCACGATCACGTGGCGCGGAGACGAGACGCTTTGGCTCGCCGATGAGATCAGAGAGGCCTTTCCCCAGGCGTTCGTGACGCCGGTGCCCAACTGTGGCCGCGACATCCTGCCGTTTGTCCGTCTGGTGAACGCGGGCGCCTTCGACGGCTATGAGGCGGTATGCAAGGTGCATACCAAGAAATCACCGCACCGGCCCGATGGCGATGCGTGGCGCCGCCGTCTTGTGGATGGAATCCTTCCCGAGGATGGGCTTGGGCCACTGCTCGATAGGTTCGGAACGGATACCGATGCTGCCTTCTGGGTGGCCGACGGACAGAAATACCGCGCGGCGGATTGGTGGGGGTCCAACCGTGACAAGACCGCCGCACTTCTGCGCCGGGTGGAGCTGGACGACATGACCGATACGCTCGATTTTCCGGCGGGGTCGATGTATTGGCTCAAACCGCTGATGATCGGCATGATCCGGGCCCTTCGCCTTGGCGAGGAGATGTTCGAGCCGGAACAGGGACAGGTCGACGGCACGCTGGCTCATGCGTTCGAGCGCGGTATCGGTGGCCTTGCCGCCGCCGCAGGCCAGAAGATTGTCCAGACCACGGAAATGCAGAGGCGCACGCCCCGGGAGGCAGGCCGAGCACCGCGCTATGTCTCGGCGTTTTACCTGCCGCAGTTCCACCCCATCCCCGAGAACGATGCCTGGTGGGGCAAAGGCTTTACCGAGTGGCGGGGCGTCGTTGATGCCGTCTCGGCCTTTCCCGGCCACGTTCAGCCGGTGCGGCCCGCCGATCTTGGTTTCTACGATTTGCGGGCGACCGAGGTCATGGGCGCGCAGGCGGAGATGGCACGCGGCGCGGGGGTAGATGCTTTTTGTGTCTATCATTACTGGTTCGGTGGCCGCCGTGTGCTCGAGGCACCTCTTGATAACCTGTTGACCCGGCCCGAGGTCGCATTTCCCTTTTACCTATGCTGGGCCAACGAAAGCTGGCGGCGCAACTGGGACGGGCTCTCGGGTGAAATACTTCTGGATCAGGCCTATGCGCCGGGGTTCGAAGAGGCGCTGGTGGGCTCCACGCTGCCCTATATGCGCGACCCAAGATATCAGCGCCCCGACGGTCGCAGGCCGCGTTTCGTGATCTACCGGCCCGAAGACATGCCGGCCCCGGAACAGAACATCGCCCGGATGCGCAAGGCGTGGATCGAGGCCGGTATCGGTCCGGTCGAACTCGGTGCCGTCTGCTTCCATGTCGGTGGCGATGCGCCCGTCGACCCGGCGCTCTTCGATTTCTGGGTGGAAATGCCGCCCCATGGTCTCGTCAAAGGTGAGGATTTCGTCTTTGGCGGTGCCTTGGGCAACCGGCTCGGGGCGGCGGGGCCGGGTGCGGGCTTCGGGGGGCTGATCTATGATTATCGGGCGGTGGCAAGACGGAGCCTCTCGCCTAGATATCGCGCCTCGCTGCCGGCGAACACGATCACGGGCGTCATGCCAAGCTAGGATAACACGGCGCGGCGCGGCCCTCGGGCCCATATCGCACGCGGCGCCAATCCGGCCACCTTCCACAAGTGGATGCGCGGTTTACAGGAAGGATCGCTTTGCGGTTCCTATCGCGGTGAGCTTTTCGTCAATGCCTGGAACGAATGGGCCGAGAAGGCGATGCTTGAGCCATCGGATGTGTTCGGCCACCTTTATCTTGACGTGCTTGCGGAGTGCACAGGCGCGCGGCGTGCGCCCCTGCACCACCGTCATACCGCCCATGGCTAGGCTCGTTCTTCACATCGGGACGCACAAGACCGGCACGACCACCGTGCAGGATATCCTGCACGCGAACCGGGCGCTCTTGGCGGAACATGCGGTGATCTATCCTGACTGCGCACCGCACACCGGCCATCACGGGTTCCTGACCGATTGGATTGCGCTACCCGCGGCCTATGTCCGCGATGGGGGTGGTCGAAGGGGCCTTGCTCGGCTTGCCGATATCTGGCGCGGCACGGAGGCGACGCTGCTGCTTTCGAGCGAGGAATTCTCGCGCGCGGGCGGCGTAGGGGGGCGTGTCGATTTCGAGGAGTTGCGCCGTATCTTCGAAGGGTACGATACGCTCGTCCTGTGTGTCTTGCGCGAACAATGGCAATTCCTGCAATCCGTCTATGTCGAGGTCGCGCGCAGCCGCGTGCCGCCACGGCCCCCGAACCTCATCACCGGGGCATTGGCCACCGGGCTGGTGGATGGGCTTTTTTGCGACTATGGGCGGCTTCATGGGAAACTGCGACACCATTTCGCTGCCGACGAGATGCGCTTTTTCGATTATGCCGTGGCGCGATCATCCCCCGGCGGTGTTGTCGGAACCCTGTTGCGCCACGTTGCACCTGCGCTGACGGTGGATCGGCTGCTACCGGTCAATTGCGGCATGTCCAACGTCTCTCCAAGGGCGCTGTCGCTTTGGGCGGCGCTGGCCGTGGCGGGAAACAAGCTTCCTGATACAGAGCTGCGCGACGCGGCGAGCACCGCCTTCGATCTGGAATATCCCGGTGGGGTCGCTTCGTGCCTTTTCACCCGCGAGGAGCTGCGCGAGATGGCCGGGCATTTCACCGCGACCAACGCGGCCCTGTGTGAGGCTGTATCGCGTGTGCAGTCCGGCTTCGCGCTTTCGCGCAACAGCGTTGCCGCTGATGCCATTTGCCGCGAAGACATATCCTCGGCCTACTTCCTGCGGCTTGCCCGGCGGCTCTGGATGGCGCAGCGCGAAACGGGTGAGAGCCTCATGCGCCACGCCGACGGCTAAAGCGTTTCGCAAAATCTGTGAGCCGGGCTTTCGCGGAACGCTTTAGGGCCGCGATCTTGGTGATCCCTCTGGCAAACCGGACCGCCAGATGCAGAAGCTCAGAGCATGTGCCCGGACTTCTCGGCCTTGGTGCGCAGATAGGCCCGGTTGTGAACATTCTCGCCCAGTTGCAGGGGCACCCTTTCGGCAACCGCGATGCCCGTCTGCTCCATCATCGCGATCTTGCCGGGGTTGTTCGTCATGAGCCGCACCGAGGAGAACCCCATTTGCCGAAGAATGGTCGAGCCGATCCTGAAATCGCGCTCGTCATCCTCAAAGCCGAGCCGGTGATTGGCCTCGACCGTGTCGAACCCCTGATCCTGAAGGGCATAGGCGCGCATCTTGTTGGCAAGCCCGATCCCGCGCCCTTCCTGATTGAGATAGAGCAGCACTCCCGCCCCTTCGCGGCCCATCTGTGCGAGAGCCCCGCGAAGCTGTGGCCCGCAATCGCATTTGAGAGACCCCAAGAGATCGCCGGTGAAGCAGGCCGAATGCAACCGCGACAAAACGGGTGCGTCGCGGTCGGGGCGCCCGATTTCCACCGCATAGTGTTCCTCGCTGCCGTCCTCGGGGCGAAAGACATGCAAGCGCCCGGCCTCGGACACGGTCAGCGGCAGGCGCGCATTGATCACCTCGCCCAGCGCCACTTCGAAACCGAGATGCCCCTCGGCGGCGTCCACGTCGAACTCGGTCAGCACATTGTCCGAGTTGAGCCGCACGAGATCGGCACCGTCGAGAACCAGCGCCGCCGGCAGAAGCCGTGCCGACTTGACCAGTCGGATCGCCATCCGGTGCAGCGCGCCCGAGCCGCCGCGCGCAGATTGAAACGGCCCTTTCATCGGCGTCGCGAGATCGTCGGCGGGATCTGCCACCGCCCTGATCCAAGCCAGATCGGCGTCGGCCGGGACGAGAATGCGGGCCATGTCACCGTCGTAGGCCCGTGCCTTGAGCGTTTCCGCGCGTCGGGCCGTGATCGCCACGGTCAGCTCTCCGTGTTCGGCGCGCAATGTGGACAGGCGCGCCGCGCTGGCGGTCTCGGCGGCCAGCACGATGGCGGTCTCTTCGCCCGAGCGCATCGCAATGGGCACGCCCATGCGCAGGTCGGCCCGCGCCCGGGCCAGTATCTCGGACATGTCTGGGTGCAGGGTCATCGGTGATTCCTGATCAATGCGCCACGAGGTCTACGGCATTCGTTCGCATAATGAAACAAAACGCCCCATTGCAACACTTGGGCGTGATCGGGGGACTGAAAGGGTTGCCCGGGCCCGCATGATCGCCAACAGTGATGGGCAATCCGCATCAGGACGGAACACCGCAAAGAGCAAGGGAACGCCATGGGACAGCTCAAGAAAATTCTTCTTGTCGATGATGACGAGGATCTGCGCGAGGCGCTGAGCGAACAACTGGTCATGACCGAGGATTTCGACGTCTTCGAGGCGGGCAATGGCAGCGAAGGCATGACACGGATCAAGGACACGATATTTGATCTCATCATCCTTGATGTGGGCCTGCCTGATACCGACGGGCGCGAGCTTTGCCGCGTGATGCGAAAGCAGGGGGTCAAAAGCCCGATCCTGATGCTGACAGGGCATGACGGCGATGCCGATACGATTCTAGGGCTGGACGCGGGAGCGAACGATTACGTCACCAAGCCCTTCAAGTTTCCCGTCTTGCTTGCCCGTATCAGGGCGCAGCTTCGCCAGCATGAACAGTCCGAGGACGCGGTGTTTCAGCTTGGGCCCTATACCTTCAAGCCGGCGATGAAGATGCTGGTGGACGAAGAAGACCGCAAGGTCAGGTTGACCGAGAAGGAAACCAACATCCTGAAATATCTTTACCGGTCACCGGACGGCGTGGTTGCGCGCGATGTTCTGCTGCACGAGGTCTGGGGATACAATGCGGGGGTCACGACCCACACGCTTGAAACCCATATCTATCGGCTCCGCCAGAAGATCGAGCCAGACCCCTCGAACGCGAGGCTTCTTGTGACGGAATCCGGGGGCTATCGGCTTTTGGGCTAGGGTGGACGGTTATTCACGCCGCCCGAGTGTGGCCTGAAGGTTCCCGTCCATGACGATTCTCTCCTCGCCGTCGATAATCTGACCGTCCGCCCCGCCTGGCACCATAGCGGCGACCAAACTTGCAGCGACGATCAGGTCTTCTCCGACAATATCCAACGCCTCGATATCGAACGAGACATTTGTGCCTTCCCCCTCCAGACGGCGTCGGCGTTTGGTTTGTGATAGGCCACAGAGACGTCCGACGCCTCAAGACGCGTTGGGCCACCCTCTGCACTGAACTCCACCACCAGAGCCCCGGAAAGGCTATCGGCGCCGGCGCCGGGCGTGCCAACAATCCTGACGTCATAGCCGGCGTCTGTCGCGGTCCAGCCGCTCGATATGTCTGTCCTGTCGGCTGAGGTGATGACCCAAGTGGCCTCCTCAAGCGCGAGTGTGC
The DNA here is from genome assembly GCF_037083845.1 of Roseovarius sp. E0-M6. Lineage (NCBI taxonomy): Bacteria > Pseudomonadati > Pseudomonadota > Alphaproteobacteria > Rhodobacterales > Roseobacteraceae > Roseovarius > Roseovarius sp. E0-M6. Next base: position 434,601 of record NZ_JBAPLA010000002.1, read on the forward strand.
CAGAGATCGTGCCATTGGCGGATTGTGCGCCTGCCGACGTTGCGATGGTCGCAACCGCGAGCATGGCGCTGAAGGGGAGTTGGGACAAGGTGCGCATCGGCGACATAGATTTCATCCTTCTGTCATTTTCGACGTGTCATGACCGAGATGTCAAAGTTGAAACGCGGGGCCCAAGTCGATGGTTCCACCCTTCGTTGCCTCTTCGGTAAGGTCTTTAGAGTGCGCGCGAGGCCGCTGGACCTTCGGGCGTGACGCGCATAGGGTCCGGCCAAAATTGCCGGAGGCCCGAATGACCCTTACTCTCGCCACCTGGAACATCAACTCGGTCCGCCTGCGCGAGCCTATCGTGTGCAAGCTTTTGCAAGAAGAGGGGCCGGACATCCTGTGCCTTCAGGAATGCAAGAGCCCGGTCGAGAAAATCCCGACCGATGGCTTCACCGAACTTGGGTATCCTTACATGGTTGCCCGGGGCCAGAAGGGCTATAACGGGGTTGCGATCCTGTCGAGATTTCCGATCGAGGATGTGGGCGACAAGGATTTCGCGCGCCTTGGGCACGCGCGTCACGTTGCCGGACGGCTTGAGAACGGGGTTACCATTCACAATTTCTATGTGCCCGCCGGGGGCGATGTCCCGGACCGTGAGGTGAATGCGAAATTCGGTCAGAAGCTCGACTATCTGACCGAGATGCGCGACTGGATGCGCGGCGACAAGCCGCAAAAGTCCATTCTTGTGGGCGACCTCAACATAGCGCCGCGTGAGGATGACGTCTGGAGCCACAAGCAGCTTCTCAAGGTGGTGAGCCACACACCTGTCGAGGTGGAGCATCTTGGACAGGTGATGGAGGCAGGTGACTGGTCCGATGTGACCCGTGCGGACATTCCGGATGGCCAACTCTATAGCTGGTGGAGCTACCGCGCCCGCGACTGGGACGCCGCCGACAAGGGCCGAAGGCTCGATCACATATGGGCCTCGTCAGATATCCGCAACGCCGCCCATTCAAGCCGCATCCTGCGCAGTGCCCGTGGATGGGAAAAGCCGTCGGATCACGCGCCGGTCTTTGCCAGCTTCGACCTTTGACCGCCTGTCGGGCCTGACCCCTTGCAACCGAAAGGGTGCTGCGCCATGTAGGCGGCATAAATGCGGTCCGAACACGAGAGGCGAGAGATGATCGAACTTGGCGCAAACCAACCAGCCGCGGACGACCTGATTAAGGACGTGTCCGAGGCCGACTTTATGGCCGAGGTGGTCGAAGCCTCGCAAACCGTTCCCGTCATCGTGGATTTTTGGGCACCTTGGTGCGGTCCTTGCAAGACGCTTGGTCCGGCGCTTGAGGCGGCGGTGACCAAGGCCAACGGCGCGGTGCGCATGGCCAAGGTCAACGTGGATGAAAACCAGATGATCGCCAGTCAGCTTCGGGTGCAGTCAATCCCCACAGTCTATGCTTTTTGGCAGGGTCAGCCCGTAGACGGGTTTCAGGGGGCCGTTGCGCAATCCGAGCTTGAGGCATTTGTCGAACGCGTGGTTCAGGCCGCCGGCGGCGATGAGGGAAACGGGCTGGATGATGCGATCGCTGCCGCCGAAGACATGCTGGATGCCGGTGCCGCCACCGATGCCGCCCAGACTTTCGCCGCCATCCTTGAAGAGGACCCGCAGAACGCCCGTGCCTTTGCAGGCATGGCGCGCGCCCACATCACGATGGGCGATACCGATCAGGCCGAGGCGATTCTGAACGGTGCGCCAGCCGAAATTGCCAAAACGCCCGAGATCGAAGCCGCCCACGCCCAGCTTGCGCTGGCGCGGCAGGCGGCAGATGCCGGCCCGGTGGGCGAATTGCGCGCCGCGGTCGAAGCCGATCCAGACGATCATCAGGCGCGCTTCGATCTTGCGCAGGCACTGCACGCCAATGGTGAGGCCGAAGAAGCCGTCGATCAGCTTCTTGAGCTTTTCCGCCGGGATCGGGAATGGAACGACGGCGCCGCGAAACAGCAGCTTTTCACTATTTTCGAGGCGCTAAAACCGAACGATCCGATCGTCCTTAACGGGCGGCGCAGACTCAGTTCAATGATATTTGCCTGAGCCGGGTTTTGGACTAGGTCCACGATCATGATTCAGCAACCTGACCTTCCCGAGGTGATCCCGGTCTTTCCATTGCCCGGAGCCCTTCTTCTGCCGCGCGCGCGGCTTCCGCTGCACCTGTTTGAGCCGCGCTATCTTCAGATGCTTGAAGATTGCCTGAAAACGCCGGGCCGCCTGATCGGGATGGTTCAGCCGATGACGGTTCCGGGCCGTGAGGAAAAGGGCCTGCACCGGATTGGATGTGTGGGGCGGGTCACGCAATTCTCGGAAACCGAGGATGGCAGATACATGATCACGCTGACCGGGCTGTCACGGTTTCGCGTGCTCGAAGAAGTCGACGGCTTCACGCCATATCGCCGCTGCAAAGTAAGCTGGGAAGGGTTCGGTCGTGATCTTGGTCCTGCTGAACTTGATCCCGAATTCGACAGGGCCGCGTTCCTTGGACTGCTCGCCCAGTTTCTGACCGCCGAGGAATTGCAGACCGACTGGGAATCTCTGAAAGAGGCCGATGACGAGTTGCTGATCAACTCCTTGTCGATGTTGCTTGGCTTTGATTACGAGGACAAGCAGGCCCTGCTTGAGGCCCCTTCGCTTTCGACACGGCGCGAAACTCTTGTGACCCTGATGGAGTTCGCGCTGCGTGGCGGAGCAAATGACGAGGTGATGCAATGACCGATTCAGCCCAACCCGATCATTTTGACAGGCGCATGCTCGAGGTGCTGATTTGCCCCAAAACGCATGCCGGCCTTGAATATGACGCGGATGCACAGGAATTGATCAGCCGCAATGCCGGGCTGGCCTATCCTATTCGCGACGGCATTCCCGTTCTTTTGATCGATGAGGCACGGGTGCTGCCGGATTAAAGCGTTTCGAGCAAAACCCGAGACACAGATTTCCGCGCAACCGTTCGGAAGATTGACCTTGGGTGCGCAAACCATCCGCATTGCGCATGTTCCGGGTCGTCTGCCGCCGGGGGCCGGGTAAAACAGGTGCATGACACCTCAAAAGACACCCGGAATTGACCTCGTTTCCGCCGCGATGCTTCTGCTTCTGGCGCTTGTCTGGGGTGGCTCTTTCTTCTTTGCCGAGGTGACATTGACCGAGGTGCCGCCGCTTACGATCACGCTTCACCGGGTCAGTTGGGCGCTGCCGGTTCTCTACATGGTGCTTCGCCTGCGCGGCTTTGTCCTGCCGCGGGGGGCGCGGATCTGGGCGGCCTATCTTGTGATGGGCGCGCTCAACAATGCGATCCCTTTCTCGCTCATCTTCTGGGGTCAGACACAAATCACCAGCGGTCTGGCCGCGATCCTCAATGGAACAACAGCAGTGTTCGGCGCCGTGGTGGCCGGGCTTCTTCTGGCGGATGAACCGCTGTTGCCGCGCAAGGTGGCGGGGGCCTGTCTTGGGCTTGCCGGGGTGGCGGTGATCATCGGGCCCGGTGCCCTGACGGATCTTTCCCTACGCAATATCGCCCAACTTGCCGTTCTTGGCGCGGCGCTGTCCTATGCGCTGGCGAGTGTCTGGGCCAAGACCGCGCTTGGGGCACAGCCCCCTGTGGTCAACGCGTTTGGCATGCTTGCGGGGAGCACGGTTCTGATGATCCCCGTCGTGCTCGTGGTGGACGGTGTGCCGTCGGTCTCGCTCGGGCTTGGGGTTTGGGCCGCGCTGGGCGGTGTGGCGCTTCTCTCGACCGCGCTGGCCTATATGCTTTACTTTTCCATTCTGGCGCGGGCAGGGGCCGCGAACCTGATGCTGGTCACCCTGTTGATCCCGCCCTTCGCGATCATCCTTGGCGCGCTCTTTCTGGATGAGCGGATCGACGGTGCGGCCCTTGCCGGGTTCGGCATTATCGCCCTTGGGTTAATCGTGACGGATGGTAGGATTCAGGTGGGTGTCAGGCGGTGCATATTGCGCACAGTAATGAAACAATAATGTTGATTTTGTTCTGTTGTTGCGCGAATTCGCGGGGCTGGCTTATACTGACCTGAAAATAGTGCAGACGTGCCAAGCGTTGCAAACCGAAACGAAGCAGGCAGTTACAAAGATGGCGTCACAACCCGATGACGAAGCCCCGGCCGTTCCGCGATGGTTCGATGATTTGCGGCCCGGTGCCGAGGGCGAGGGCTTCCTGATCAAGACGTTGCGCCACAGCCTGCTTTGCGCCCAGCGCAAGAGCGACCGGCTTCTGGTCACGTTCGACAATCTTTCCAACGTCAATGACGACAAGACCGAGCGCGAACCCTGGGCCTACAAGTTCGCGCAGGACGAGGGCCTCGCGCATCTGGGCATCATGGCGCATGTGTCCGACTGGTATCGCGATGCCGCCCTCATGGAGCGGTTCGAGAAAATGGCCGCCGGAGGTTTCTTCGAAGGCTACAAGCGGGTGATCTTTGCCGGTGTGTCGATGGGCGGCTACGCGGCGCTTGCCTATTCGTCTTATGCGCCGGGCGCGCATGTCATCGCCGTCAACCCGCAAAGCACGCTGGATTCATCGCTCGTGCCTTGGGAGACCCGGTATGAGAACGGGCGCCGACAGGATTGGGCGTTGCCGCTGGCCGATGCTGCGGCGGTGACCGGATCGGCCGAGCGTGTGAACATCTTCTACGATCCCTATCACGCGCTTGATCAGAAGCATGTGGACCGGTTTTCGGGGGATAACATCCGCATTTTCAAGTGCTGGTTCTCGCATCACAAGACGGCTGTTTTCCTGCGCAAGATCGACGCGCTAAAGCCTGTCATGCGGCATGTCATCTTTGATGAGTTGACCGAAAAGGATTTCTATCAGCTTTACCGGGCGCGGCGGAATCTTCCGTGGTATCGCGGGTCGGTGGCAGGCTATTTTCGCGACAAGGGCCGCGAGGAGCTGGCGACTCATTTCGACAAGACGTTTCGCCGGCGGTTGCGGCGCAAGGCCCGCAAGGATGCCGAAGCCCAGGCGGAACCGCCCGCCGCGCCCGCCGCAGAAAAACCCAAGGAGCCGGCCTATACTGAAGAGGCCAAGCCAAAGCCCACGCCAAAGAAGGCCGAAGGCCCCGACCATGATTGCCAGATCGTCGCCCCGGCGAACGCGGGCGCCAAAGCACCGGCCAAGCAGGGCAAGGGCAGCCGCCTGATCGTCACCACGATGAAGAACGAAGGCCCGTTCATGCTTGAATGGGTGGCCTTCAACCGAGCCATCGGCTTTACCGATTTTCTGATTTATACGAACGATTGCGCCGATGGCACCGACAAGATTGCCGCGCGGCTTGAGGAAATGGGCCTCGCTCAGCATCGGCAGAATCCATTCAAAAAAGGCGGCAGCCCACAGCGTGCCGCACTCAGGGCGGCCCGCAAAGAGCCCGTATATCAGAACGCCGACTGGCTCATTTGTGCTGATTGTGACGAATTTCTGAATATCCGTGTGGGCAAGGGGCGTCTTGACGATCTTTTTGCCGCTGTGGGGGATGCTGATGGCATCTCGGTCTGCTGGAAGCTTTTTGGCAATAGCGGCCGGGTGGAATACGCTGATGGCTTTGTTCTGGAACAGTTCGACCGCTGCTGTGGTGAATTCGAGTTTCCGAATTATCGCGCGCAAGGAATGAAAACGCTGGCCCGCAACACCGACCGGTTTGAGCGGCTCAAGATTCACCGCCCGTCCTATCACGTCGATCGGGGCGATGTGGCTTGGGTGGATGGCAGCGGCAAACCGATGCCCAGCGCCTATCTGGATCAGGGATGGAAAGCATATTCCGGCTTTGGTCATGACCTCGTGCGAATGCATCACTATGCGGTGCGGTCGGTCGACAGCTTTCTTGTGAAACGCGACCGTGGCCGCACCAACCACGTCAATGACGACCAAGGCGTGACCTATTGGGAGAATATGAACTTCAACACGACGCGCGATGTGTCGCTTCATGCCCGCCTGCCGGATCTCAAGCGGGAGTTCACGCGCCTGATGAAGGACGAAACACTGGCCGCGCTGCACAAGGAGGCCTGTACTTGGCACCGGTCCAAGATCGAAGAGCTCAAGGCGCGCGATGGCTGGGGCGAGTTCCGCGAGAAGATCACCCATATCAACGCGGCCCCCGATCTGGTCGAAGGGTGAGCGCGCGTGGACGGCGACCTGCCTTACGTCGTTGTGCATGGCGGAGTGCACAAGACCGCGACAAGCTTCATTCAGGGGCGGCTTCAGCGCAACGCCGGGCGGTTGCGCAAAAGCGGCGTTCACTATCTCAACCATCGTCAGGTGCGCAAAGAATACACCTTCCCAAGTCAGCTTAATGGCTATGAGAAAATCGGTCTGAACTATAAGACCAAGGTGCCGGATGCCGATCTTGATACGCGGGCGCGTGCGTTCTTCGGTGACATCGGCGCGGGCCCCGGTGAGCGGATCATCCTGTCAGACGAAAACATGCCGGGCCATTCCGGCCATTGCGTGCGCTCGGGCAAGCTTTACCAGAGGCGCAACACGCTTATTCCGATCTTTGCAGAGTTCATTCCCTATCCGGTGACCGAAGTGCATCTCGCGCTTCGCAACTATGCGGATTTCTTCGCCTCGACCTATGTGGAATTTCTGCGCTCGGCCACGGGGCGAAACGTCTTTCCCGAGGCCCAGATGAAGCGGCGCGTTCTGTCGAAAGTGCCAAGCTGGGCGCGGTTCATCGATCTCGTGCAGAAGTCTTTTCCCGATGCCGAGCTTATTCTGTGGCGCCATGAGGATTTTCGCGACCTTTCCCAGCGCATCCTTGCCAATCTCTGTGGCCCCGACATCGATGTGGCCGACCTCGCCGTGCCCCAGCGAAACCGTGGCCGCCCTTCGGCGAGTCATCGCGCGGTTCAGGAAATCCTGATCGAGATCGAGCGGTCCGGTGGGGAAACCGCGCTGGCCAAACGGGTCGAGATTCAGGAAGCCTTTCCACGTGGTCCAGAGTTCCCCGGCTATGATCCGTGGGAGCCGAGTGAGCGCGCGCATCTGAGCCGGGTCTATGATCAGGACATCGAAACCATACGCAAGAAGACGGGGGTGCAGTTCCTTGAACCGTCGTGATCCCCCACAACCACGAACCACACAGATTTACGGGATAGCCACATTCCGAATAGGCATTTTGAAGTAGAGAAAGTGCGCGGACAACGCGCAGAACAGGTGCGGAAATGAGACGTCAGAAGCTTGAAGAACCTACCGTGAAAAGGGGCGTAGGATGAATGTAACCGTGGTCGCATGCATGAAGAATGAAGGGCCGTTCATTCTGGAATGGCTCGCCCATCATCGCGCCATCGGGGTCAATCGTTTCATTATCTTTAGCAATGATTGCACCGACGGCACCAAGGAACTTCTGGATGCGCTTGATGATGCCGGGGTGATCCGACATCTCGAAAATCCAAACTGTCTTGTGCAATCGAACCAGCGCATCAACGTGGCCTTCGCCTATGCCCGCCATCTCAAGGAATATCAGCGCGCGGATTACGTAGCGTTGATCGACGTGGATGAATTCATCAACGTCAAGGCGGGCGACGGCACGCTAAAGGCCGCGTTCGACGAAATCGGTCCCTTCGATGTGCTGTCTTTCAATCATGTCAATTTCGGGTTCGGCGGAGTGATCAGCTTTGATCCCGTCCCGCTTACCGATCAGTTTTTCATGACCGGGGGCGAACAGGTGGGTGCCGGCGTCAAGGCGCGCACCGCGATCAAAAGCTTGCACCGTGTGCGCGACGATATCCTGCCGTTCAATCACTTTCCGACCATTCCGCCCGCGTCCTACGATAAGGTCGCATGGTGTGACGGGTCGGGAAACCACCTTCGGATTTCGGCGAAAAAACCCCGGCGCAAGATGCTTAAGGTCAGCCAGCGTACCGAGCTGTTGCAGCTCAATCATTATGTGCTCCGCTCGGTCGAGAGCTTTCTTGTGAAGCATGACCGCGGCAATGTCTTTGGCTTCGACAAGATCGACGCCATCCGATACGCGACCGAATATAACCATAACCGGGTCGAAGACCGCTCGATCCTGCAAAGCAGCCAGATACGCGAGACCGAGATGGACCGGCTTCTTGGCTTGCCTGATATTCGCCACTGGCATGACATAAGTGTCGCACGCCACCGCGCCCGGATCGAGGCCCTGATGGAGGATGAGCAGGGCAAGAAGCTTTATGATACGCTTGCGGAGAAGGTTCATGCCGAGAAGGCCGAGTCTTGTGCGAGCTTGTGATCATAGCGGATGACTTCGCCAAAGTGATGAGCCGCGCAGGATGACAGGCAAACACGTAAATGGAAGCATAAGGCCGGGTTGCATATGCTCCCGGCATAGCCAAGGGGATACATGGGACAGATGCCAGAGGACGTAGCAGTCGACCAAGGAGCCGAAACAGAAGAGTTCATCGATATCTATCGACTCAAGATTCGCAATGACCCCAAGATCATCACGCCACGCATGTATCGCGTGCTCAAGAACGGTCGCTATGAAGAGACCGAAGCCAAGCTTGCCCGCCGTTATCTTAACGCCGATGATACGGTGCTTGAGTTCGGGTCGGGGCTTGGCGTGGTAGCGGCCATTGCTATCAAGCGGGCCAAGGTCAAAAAGGTCGTTTCAGTCGAGGCGAACCCCGATCTTCTTCCAATCATTCGGGACACGCTGGCCAATTCGGGCGTGCCGCAGGACAGATACGAGCTGATTTATGGTGCAGTATCTCTCGAACCGGATGAGGAACTGACATTCTATCGGCGCGGTGATTTCTGGGGTTCATCCCTTTCGCCCAAGCCGGGCAAGGTCGTCTCGACCGAAACCGTGCCGTGCATCGACCCTGCCGAGCTTATTGCGACGCACAATCCCACCGTCATCTTTTCGGATATCGAAGGCGCCGAGCTTGACCTCTTTCCCGCGCTCGATCTCAGTAGTCTGCGCGCCGTTGTGATGGAGGTCCACCCGCGCGTCTATGGCGACAAGGGCGTTCTCTCAATTTTCAAGGCAATGCACGACAAGGGCTTTGTCTATAACAAGCAAAGCAGCGGCTCCGTGATCGTGTTTCAGAAGATGTGAGAGTCGACGAGGAGCCCAAGCGCAATGACCATCGCCCAGCCTAAGGGTGCGCTGCCTCTCTTTCTGTTTCTCGGCCAGAGCTATTTTGGCAAGAACAGCAATAATGGCCGCATCCTGTCGCCGCCCGAACCGAACCCTGCGCGCATGCTCAATGGCCCCCATCAGCTTTTCGGGGCAGGGGCCGAGCCGCTGCATGAGCCTTTTGATGGACTGACCGCCGCGGTGGATTTCATGCCGCGCGTCCAAAGCCCGGTGACTGCGTTTCTATACCGCTATGCCGCGCGCGCCTCCGGGGCGGGGTTGCCACCGGAATGCCTTGGCCATTCCGAATCCCGCAGCAATGGTTCGATTGCGCATCTCTTGCCACCTGCGCATGAATGGCACAGCGATTCTGCCGTTTTCGAGAACCTGATGGCGGCGGTTTCGGCGGCAGTTCGCGACGTTTCGGCCGAGGGCGGCAAGGTTCATGTGCCCGCGCTTTTCTTTTGTCAGGGCACCGGCGACCGCGAGATGGACAAGGCCTCGTATCTCGCGCGGCTTGGGGCGCTGTTCGATGCGCTGGGACCGGCGATCACGTTGCGCACCGGCCAAGAGGCCCCGCCGCATTATTTCATCGTGCAGCCACCGGCAAAGCCCTTTGACGGGCGCTGGCCTTGCCTTCAGGCCCATCTCGATATTTGCGAGACGCGGAGCGATTGCACGCTCGCCATGGCGGGCTGGGCCGTGCCGCAGCATGACCGCACCCATTTTACCGGCGCGGGCTGTGTCTCCGTCGGGGAAATCTTGGCCGAGGTCTATCTTGCCGCACTTCGCGGCGAGGATCTTTCTGCCCCGCGCATCGCGCGCGTTCGTCGCACGGGGCGCACCCTCCATGCCGATATCGCCGGGGCCGCCGATGTGATCGCAGATATGGGCCCCGATACCCCGCGGCACCGCGTCGGGGGGGCTCCGCTTCCGCATCATGGCCTGCAACTGGACCAAGGCGAGATCGAGACGGTCGAGATCGAAGGCAGGACCCTGCGCCTCACCCTCACCGAAGAGAGCGCGCCACCCACCATACTGCACTTTGCCCATGCAAATCGCCAAAGTCTTGGCCTGCAAAAGATGAAGGACAAGGCCAACCAGTCGCTCAATCGTGGGAACATCCGTGCCGACCGTCAAATCGACAGCCTGTTCCTCGATACCCCGCTACATCAGTGGATGGCCTCTTCGGTCCACAGCATCGAGACGGTTTAGACCTGCGCAATGTGGCGCGACAGACTCACCCAGCTAGCAGTTTGTCACGGTCGAACTGTTCGATTGCCATGAAATTTCCGAAACGCTAACCTTTCGGTGGGCAAAACAGGCGCGATATCAACGGGCCGGCCCGAGCAGGTTCAGAACGGGCAGTCCATGGGTCAGACATATCATATCGCAATGCTGTGGGTCGAAGGCCCACTCAGCTATGTTGAGCAGCTTTGCGCGAAATCCTTCCTTGATGCCGGCCATGAGGTCACGCTTTATCACTATGGTCCTGTGGATCGTGTGCCAAAGGGTGCGAATGTCGTGCATGGCGACCAGATTCTGGCGCGCGATGATTTCATTCAGCACGGCCGCACCGGAAGCCTCGCACTTTTTTCCGATGTGTTTCGCTATCACCTTCTGACCAAGCTCGACCATACGATCTGGGCCGACACGGATGCTTATTGCATGCGCCCGTTCGAAACGCCGACAGGGCATTATTTCGGGTGGGAATCGATGAGCCATATCAACGGTGGGGTTCTCGGCCTGCCCAAGGATAGCGCCGCTCTCGCCGGTCTGCTTGAGATGACCGAGGATGAATACGGCATCCCCTTTTGGTTTAGTGATACCGCCAAAGCCAAATACCAGGCCCTGGCGGATGCGGGCACACCCGTCCATGTCAGTGAGATGCCCTGGGGTGTCTGGGGGCCTCATGCCGTCACAGCCCATGTCCACAGAACGGGTGAAGACAAGTATGCCTTCCCGCGCGACGTGCTTTATCCCGTGCCGTTTGAACACCGCCGCCGCATGGTAAAGAAAGCCCGCCGCAAATCGGCGGAAGCATACCTGACCGACAAGACAACCTCGATTCACCTTTATGGTCGGCGTATCCGGGAATTCTTGGCCAGCCGTCCCGAGGGGCTGCCGGATGAGGGCGGACTGATAGACCATCTTTTGAAAAAACACGACATTGACCCGCACGAGGCGCCCATTCCCAGAAAGGCGGAGCCCAAGGATACCGCCGACGCCGCGGAATAGCACAAGGAATAGAGCATGCTGGATTCGGGGTCTTCGACCATGAGCACGAAAAACATGAACCTGACGGACCTTGCAGATCATTACGGATCGGACAAGGGCAGCACGAAGCATCGCTACACCGAGCTTTATCACATGCTCTTTCACCCCTATCGCCCGCGCAAGATCAACTTTCTGGAGATGGGTCTGCTGATTGGTGGCCCCGAGCATGGGGTGGACAAGGACCGCAAGACCGAAGACCTGCCATCGATCCGCATGTGGCTGGATTATTTTCCGAAGGCGCGGATTCACGGGCTTGATGTCTCCGACTTTTCTTGGTTCGAACATGAGCGATTTTCGTTCCATCGGTGCGATATGGATGACCGCGCCGAGATCGCCGCCGCGATGGATGGGATCGAAGGCGGGCTCGATATCGTGGTCGACGACGCGAGCCATGCCTCGCATCATCAACAGAACGCATTCCTTGAAATCTTTCCCAAGCTAAGGCCGGGCGGGCTATACGTGATCGAGGATCTGCGCTGGCAGCCCGAAACCTACGAACAACCGGGCATCACCAAAACGGCCGCCCTTTTCCGGTCGTTTGTCGATGACCGAAAGTTCAGCCATTCCGACCCGGCCATCGCCGAGGCGTTCAATGCCCTTGTTCCCGACATGTCGGCCTGTATCGTTGTTCCCGCGCTCTATCAGAAAAAGCGCAAGGATCAGGTTGCGGTCATTCACAAGCGGTAAGCTCCGCGCGCTGCTGATGATTGGCGCGTGCCTGTCGCAGTTTGCTCGGGGCACAGGATTGTCTATCGGAGATTTGCCGTGAGTTACGCCATGAACCTGCTGGAACTTCTCGCCGTCACCTTCGTGCTGGCGCTGGGCATTGTGGTTCTCGCGGTGCTTTTGTTCTACGTGATCGACCGGACCCAGACGGGTGATGCGATCCGGCGCAATTATCCTGTGATCGGACGCTTTCGTGGCTGGTTCAGCACCTTGGGCGAATTCTTTCGTCAGTATTTCTTTGCCATGGACCGCGAGGAGATGCCTTTCAACCGGGCGCAGCGGGATTGGGTCAAGCACGCGGCCCGCGGCAAGGGCAACACAGTGGCCTTCGGCTCGACCCGAAATATAACGGTGGCCGGCACGCCGATTTTCGTGCCGGCGGCCTTTCCTCCGCTCACGGCACAATTCGCGCATACCGAACCGATGGAGATTGGACCCTATGCCGCGATCCCCTATCGCGCGCCATCGATCTTCAACATCTCCGGTATGAGTTATGGCGCCATATCGCGCCCCGCGATCGAGGCCCTTAGCCGTGGCGCGGCCAAGGCGGGCGTGTGGCTCAACACCGGGGAGGGTGGGATTGCGCCCTATCACCTCAAGGGCGGCTGCGACGTGGTGTTTCAGATAGGAACCGCCAAATATGGCGTGCGGGATGAGAATGGCACGCTCAACGACGATAAACTGCGCGAGATCGCGGAAAACCCCTATGTCAGAATGTTCGAGTTGAAGCTCGCGCAAGGGGCCAAGCCCGGCAAGGGCGGTATCCTTCCCGGTGAAAAGGTCACGGCCGAGATCGCCGCGATCCGCGGCATCCCCGAAGGAGAGGACAGCATTTCACCGAACCGGCATATAGAGGTGGACGATTACGGCACGCTTCTGGACATGATCGGACACATCCGGGACGTCACCGGTAAGCCGGTGGGTTTCAAGACGGTGATCGGATCATCCGATGCCTGGGCAGGTTTCTTTCAGCTCATCAACGAGCGCGGTGTCGAAAGCGCGCCGGACTTTATCACCGTGGATGGCGGTGAAGGCGGAACGGGTGCGGCACCGATGCCGCTGATGGATCTGGTGGGCCTGCCCCTGCGCGAGGCTTTGTTGCGAATGGTGGACATGCGCGACCGGCATGGATTGAAGGAGCGAATTCGCATCATCGCCAGCGGCAAGCTCGTGAATCCCAGCGATGTGGCCTGGGCGATCTGCGCGGGTGCGGATTTCGTGACCTCGGCGCGCGGTTTCATGTTCTCGCTCGGCTGTATTCAGGCGCTCAAGTGCAACCGCAATACATGTCCCACCGGCGTGACCACGCATGTTCCGCGCCTTCAGGCCGGGCTTGTCGTTGAAGACAAGTTCAGGAAGGTTGCGCATTACGCCGATCAGATCATCAAAGAGGTTGAGACCATCGCCCATTCTGTCGGTGTGGCCGAACCGCGCGAGATGCGCCGCCGGCATGTGCGCATCGTTCAGCCCGATGGCAGTTCTATCCCGATGAACAAGATCCGCCCCAGCATCAATTCCGAATTGGCGGGCTAAGCCGCGCCGTTTGTTACAATCACCCCAACCGATTGTGAGGCGGATTGTTTTGCGCGAAACGCAAATGACCTATTACTTAGCTGGGACGTAATCTTTCCGGAGTTTTTCATGGCCCGCCGCTGGACGAATACGCTTGGCCCACGGGATGTCACCCCCGAGGCCGTCTTTTTGAACCGTCGTCAGATCATTGCCGGGGCCGCCGGGGCCGCGCTTGTGGGCCTGCCGGGGGCAGGGCGCGCGAATACGCTCGAGCCCAACAGCTGGGAGGATATCACCAGCTACAACAATTATTACGAATTCGGGACCCGTAAGGACGACCCTGAGAAATACGCCCATATGCTGACGACCGAACCGTGGACGGTGAGGATCGAGGGCATGGTGGACCGACCGGGCGATTATGCGTTTGCCGACATCATGCAGGAAATGACGGTGGAGGAGCGCATCTATCGTTTCCGCTGTGTCGAGGCGTGGTCGATGGTGATCCCATGGACCGGCTTTGAGTTGGCCGACCTTCTGGGCCTGGCGGGGGCACAGTCGGGCGCAGAATATGTGGCGTTTGAAACCGCGCTGCGGCCTGATGAAATGCCGGGTGTTCACTATAATGTTCTGGACTGGCCATATGTCGAGGGTTTGCGCATGGACGAGGCGCTGCATCCACTGACGATCATGGCGACCGGAATTTATGGCAAGGATATCCCGAACCAGAACGGCGCACCGCTTCGATTGGTGGTGCCGTGGAAATATGGATTCAAGTCGATCAAGTCCGTGGTGCGCATCACCGTTACCGAGGACGAACCGCCGACAAGCTGGAACAAGGCAAACGCGCGTGAATACGGGTTCTACAGCAACGTGAACCCGAATGTGCCCCATCGGCGTTGGTCCCAGGCCAGCGAGAAAGTGATCGGCACCGGTCTCTTCCCCACGCGGCAGGACACCCTGATGTTCAACGGATATGCCGACGAGGTTGCCGGCCTCTATGAGGGAATGGATCTCTCGCGGAATTTCTGACGAGGATGGACCGTCTCAATAAGCTTCTGCGCAATCTTCCCGCATGGCCCGCCTATCCGGTCAGCCTTCTCTATATAGGGTGGCTGGTCTGGCTCGGTGCGACAGGCCAACTGGGGGTCGAGCCGGTCGAGACGCTCGAGCACGAGTTGGGCAAGGTTGCGCTGTATCTTCTGGTGGCCGGTCTGGCCGTGACACCGCTCCGGCGTTACGTCGGGCTCAACCTCATGAAGTTCCGACGCGCAATCGGTCTGTCGTGCTTTATCTTCGTGCTCGCGCATCTGCTTGTCTGGGCCGTGCTCGATGTTCAGGCGCTCGGGCGGGTCTGGGCGGATATTCTGCGCCGGCCTTATGTCACCGTTGGCATGGCCGGGTTCCTTTTGCTGCTGCCATTGGCGATCACATCGAACAACCTGTCTGTCCGCAAGCTCGGGCCGCGGTGGCGAAAGCTGCATCGCCTGACCTATGGGGCGGCGATTCTGGGGGCGGTCCACTATGTGATGGTCGTCAAAGGGTTTCAGATTCGTCCGATCCTGTTTCTGGTCGCGATTCTTGGACTTCTGGCGCTTCGGATTCGATGGAAATCGGTGATTCAGTCGGTTCGGAGGAAGAATCTCACCCCGACTCGCTGAAATTTCGGGCGAGTCGGTGGCGATGATCCCGATTCCGACGGCCGAGTCTCGGGATTCCGGTCCGGATTCTGGGGATAAGTCGGTGTGGTGGCCCGAAATGCCCTGATTTGGGCCGATCT
>NZ_JBAPLA010000002.1:452500-717084 GCF_037083845.1 Roseovarius sp. E0-M6
GGTTCCACTTCTGTCCTCAGGTCGCCGCAAGGCGATAGGATGACATGAGTGGAAGGCATGTTTCAGGCTGCTTCCTCAACCTGGCTCATGTATCCCGGCTGAAACGAACAGAGTTGTCCAAGTCAAGTACACTAACCAAAATGTTGCTGTTCACCGACATGAACAGCAGCGGGATAGTATGCTTTTGGTCCGGAATAAGGGCGGTGGTTTCTTACCAGCTTCCACTGCTGTGCAGGCTAGTCTTGCTTTTTCTGGATCAAATCAAGCGCGAAAAGGGCGTTTGGTGAATGCCTTGGCAGTAAGAGGCGATGAAAGACGTGATACTCTGCGATAAGCCATGGGGAGCTGAGAATAAGCTTTGATCCATGGATTTCTGAATGGGGCAACCCACCTGATACTGTGTTATTATTGCTCGTTCGCGAGCAGCTAATAATGCGGTAAAACAGGTACTTTTAACCTGAATACATAGGGTTAAAAGAGCAAACCCGGAGAACTGAAACATCTAAGTACCCGGAGGAAAGGACATCAATTGATACTCCCCTAGTAGCGGCGAGCGAACGGGGACTAGCCGAGCCTTGAGAGTGACTAGAACATGTTGGGAAGCATGGCCATAGCGGGTGACAGCCCCGTATAGGAAGCTCGATAGGACGTATTAAGTAGGGCGGAACACGTGAAATTCTGTCTGAAGATCGGAGGACCACCTTCGAAGGCTAAGTACTCCTTACTGACCGATAGTGAACCAGTACCGTGAGGGAAAGGTGAAAAGCACCCCGACGAGGGGAGTGAAACAGTACCTGAAACCGAACGCCTACAATCAGTCGGAGCTTGACTGGACTCTAATAACAATCTGCTTCATCAAGACGATATAACGTCGGATTGAGGAGCAATAACGTGTCGGACATAATCGGTATCTCGGACGGAACCTTTGCGGTTGTCGGTCTTATCTTCGGTCTTACGGACATGGCTATAAACCATTGTCCGAACGAAGGATGCCTGGCGCGAAACGAAGTGCCGGGATACACAAGCGCCTCGATTGGTGAGACCTACTTTCAGGAGGCTCACCAAGGCGAAGAGCTTTACATCCGGCGCGACACGAAGCTGGCCTTTGGCCCCTTCCAGAACATCTATGGTGCGTCGCTCAGCAATGACGGCGAATTCTGGGTCGGAGCAGGCCATGCATGGACGCAGCCTTACTTTGATAAGAGGGCTTACATCCAGCTTCACGCCATGACCGGCCTTTACTCAAAGGGCGATGGCGTTGATCTCGGAGGTCCGATCGAATTCAGATCGGGGATCGAGATCGGGTATCAGGCGCGCAACGGTGTGCGTGTGGGCCTCGGGTTCGATCACAGGTCGAATGCAGGGCTCTACAGCCAGAACCCCGGCCTCGAGACGATACACCTGCGGGTCTCCATCCCAACGAAATGATTGTTATTAGTGTCCAGTCTTGTGACGGCGTACCTTTTGTATAATGGGTCATCGACTTGGTCTATCTAGCAAGCTTAAGCCGTTAGGTGTAGGCGCAGCGAAAGCGAGTCTTAATAGGGCGAATGAGTTAGATGGATCAGACCCGAAACCGAGTGATCTAGGCATGACCAGGATGAAGGTAAGGTAACACTTACTGGAGGTCCGAACCCACATCTGTTGAAAAAGATCGGGATGAGTTGTGCCTAGGGGTGAAAGGCCAATCAAACTCGGAGATAGCTGGTTCTCTGCGAAATCTATTTAGGTAGAGCGTCATCCGAATACCCTCGGGGGTAGAGCACTGGATGGGTAATGGGGCCCCACAGGCTTACTGATCCTAACCAAACTCCGAATACCGAGGAGTACTAGATGGCAGACACACAGCGGATGCTAACGTCCGTTGTGGAGAGGGAAACAACCCTGACCTCCGGCTAAGGCCCCTAATTCATGGCTAAGTGGGAAAGCAGGTGGGACGACCAAAACAACCAGGAGGTTGGCTTAGAAGCAGCCATCCTTTAAAGATAGCGTAACAGCTCACTGGTCTAAATAAGTTGTCCTGCGGCGAAGATGTAACGGGGCTCAAGCCATGAGCCGAAGCCGAGGAGTGCGTATGCACTGGTAGCAGAGCGTAGTGTGACATAGTCTCATTCCTCCTTAGCGGGCTTGCCCGCATTGGAGGAGAGAGGCTTTCGATGAAGCGGGCGCGTGAGCGATCCCGTGGAGAGATCACTAGTGAGAATGATGACATGAGTAGCGACAAACAGTGTGAGAGACACTGTCGCCGAAAGTCCAAGGGTTCCTGCTTAAAGCTAATCTGAGCAGGGTAAGCCGACCCCTAAGGCGAGGCCGAAAGGCGTAGTCGATGGGAACCAGGTTAATATTCCTGGGCCAGATGGAAGTGACGGATTGTGAAGGTTGTTCACCCTTATTGGATTGGGTGGGCCGCTAATCAGTCCCTGGAAATAGCTCCATCATAAGATCGTACCCTAAACCGACACAGGTGGACTGGTAGAGAATACCAAGGCGCTTGAGAGAACGATGTTGAAGGAACTCGGCAAAATACCTCCGTAAGTTCGCGAGAAGGAGGCCCAGTTTCTACGCAAGTATTGGCTGGGGGCACAAACCAGGGGGTGGCGACTGTTTACTAAAAACACAGGGCTCTGCGAAGTCGCAAGACGACGTATAGGGTCTGACGCCTGCCCGGTGCCTGAAGGTTAAAAGGAGAGGTGAGAGCCTTGAATTGAAGCCCAGGTAAACGGCGGCCGTAACTATAACGGTCCTAAGGTAGCGAAATTCCTTGTCGGGTAAGTTCCGACCTGCACGAATGGCGTAACGACTTCCCCGCTGTCTCCAACATCGACTCAGCGAAATTGAATTACCTGTCAAGATGCAGGTTTCCCGCGGTTAGACGGAAAGACCCCGTGCACCTTTACTACAGCTTCGCACTGGCTTCAGGCACAACTTGTGCAGGATAGGTGGTAGGCTTTGAAGCAGGGACGCTAGTTCCTGTGGAGCCGCCCTTGAGATACCACTCTTGTTCTGCTTGAAGTCTAACCGCGGTCCGTTATCCGGATCCGGGACCCTGCGTGGCGGGTAGTTTGACTGGGGCGGTCGCCTCCTAAATCGTAACGGAGGCGCGCGAAGGTTGGCTCAGAGCGGTCGGAAATCGCTCGTTGAGTGCAATGGCAGAAGCCAGCCTGACTGCGAGACTGACAAGTCGAGCAGAGTCGAAAGACGGCCATAGTGATCCGGTGGTCCCGAGTGGAAGGGCCATCGCTCAACGGATAAAAGGTACGCCGGGGATAACAGGCTGATACTGCCCAAGAGTCCATATCGACGGCAGTGTTTGGCACCTCGATGTCGGCTCATCTCATCCTGGGGCTGGAGCAGGTCCCAAGGGTACGGCTGTTCGCCGTTTAAAGAGGTACGTGAGCTGGGTTTAGAACGTCGTGAGACAGTTCGGTCCCTATCTGCCGTGGGTGTAGGATACTTGAGAGGAGTTGCCCCTAGTACGAGAGGACCGGGGTGAACGATCCACTGGTGGACCAGTTGTCGTGCCAACGGCAGTGCTGGGTAGCTATGATCGGAAAGGATAACCGCTGAAGGCATCTAAGCGGGAAGCCCCCCTCAAAACAAGGTATCCCTGAGGACCGTGGTAGACCACCACGTCGATAGGCCGGAGATGTAAGCACAGCAATGTGTTCAGTTGACCGGTACTAATTGTCCGATAGGCTTGATTTGATCCAGTAATAGCCAGACTTCGTTCCTTTGGGGACGCTGAGCTGACTGGTCAAAAGCATACACACCTTGTGTACTGACTTGGAATTCAGAGGTTTTTCTCGGTTTGGTGGTCATAGCAAGAGCAAAACACCCGGTCCCATCCCGAACCCGGTCGTTAAGTGCCTTAGCGCCAATGGTACTGCGTCTTAAGGCGTGGGAGAGTAGGTCGCTGCCAAACCTAGTAAAACCTCTGAGAGTATCTCTCTTTCGATGTAACCTCACCTGACCATTATCTTGGCCCGTGAGGCACAAATTGGCGCGGGGTGGAGCAGTCCGGTAGCTCGTCAGGCTCATAACCTGAAGGTCGTTGGTTCAAATCCAACCCCCGCAACCAAATATACCTAAGAAATATCAAATACTTAGGCCGCGCTCAGGGTGACTTTTGCATGTCGCGCCGTGTTGCAACCCCGTGCGACACATTCCCGAAAGATTCCAAACCCTTACGATGAGCCCCGGTTCCTCCGTGCAATACCAATGCGACACGGGACAGCGGCGATATTCCGCATACGTTCGCGGCTGACGCCGAGTGCAATCTTGGCCAGTTGCCGCCTTTTTGCATTGACCACCGATCGCGGATTCCCGATCCTTCCCATATGCTTCCATTCTCGACCGAATTCCCCGTCCTACCTAGCGCCAATCGAGCCGCCTTCGTGGCGGAAGTGGTTGCCTGGATCCGAGGCATGCAGCATCAGACTGTGCTCTCGAGCAGATCTGAGGCAGAGCTTGACGGAGCCAATGTTCACGTCCGGTCGGCTAATGGTGAAGAACTCCGCATGCGTGAGCTCCAGACGAACGAAGGCTGGAGCGCAATCGGTATTCGGCACGACCTTCCCGATGATCTCGGGCGGGCCTGGCGGACGGAATGCGTCCTGAAACGTGCTGCCGCAGAGGGTGGGCAGGGCTTGGTTCGTCTTCGGACCCAGTGCATAGCTTCGACACCGGGAGCACGACTCGACACCCCGCGAAAGCCGTACCTGATCAAGGCGCTCTTGAAGAACGGTTGGGGAGGAAAAGACCAGCAGTTCAGCGTCACCGATCAACCTGTCTGGCTCGAGAACAACGATGCCGGCCTTGCATCAGCCAAATCAATGGCTCTGGGCGAAGCGGCAAAATGGCTGCCGACCGTCTACGTGTCGGCGACAGGGGCATCTGCCTGGCTGCTCAGCCAGCGGGAAATTGAGAAACTTGCCTATGACCTCGGCGGAATTGCGCATGTCGTTGTCGAACCAGATCGAGCGTTCTCGTTTCATCTTCGCGACGAGACAGAGGGCCGCAACGCCTATGGGGGGACGGTTGGTTTGTCAGCTCCCGGACAAGGTATCGTTAGGCGATACTATCTCGGGTGGCAGATCCAAGACGGTAAAGAGCTGGCTGCCGCGATTGTGGCAGCGGCGTCGACCTGGCGGAGTCAGATGCCAGCCTTCGGTTGGGACTGGACCGAGCTGCAGGAGCAGGCTCTCCGCGTTCAGCGCGAACGTGAGAAGGATAGTCTGACCGAGGCAGAATGGGACCAGCTGCATCAGGAGCAGATTGACAACCTGCAGGACAGAATCCGCGAACTTGAGCAGCAGCTAAGCGTAAGTCCGGCTGCGAGCCTCGGCACGGATGAGGCTGAGTTCTCCACCGACAATCTCGTTCAGAGGGTCGGTCCGGAGGTCTATTCCGGCGAGATATCTGACAGACTCCGGTTTGCGGCGAAAACGACCTTGTTTGTCGCCGAACAGATCGGGCTCGATGCCAGGCCCAAAGCCATTCTTCAGCGCGTTGTCGAACGCCTACCCGCGTCGCCCGCGCTCGCCGAACTCTCGAAGGATCTTGAGCGAGCGACCAAAGACCCCAAGCGGATTGCCAGTGAACTGACTTCGCTCCTCGCCCGACATGGCTATTCGGAGAAGTCCGACAACAAGCACATCCGACTTGAAGCGAACAAGGGCTTTGACGGCCTGGACTCAATCACGCTTCCGAAGACCCCGAGCGAGAACAGGGGCCTCAAGAATCTTCGGAAGCAGATCGAGCGCACATTGGGCATGACCAAACTTGGCGATTGAGCGATCCTTACGCCGCGGCCGTCGCCACGCCATCCAGCCGAACCGCGACGCCGGTGACGCCGCCCCCTGCGGCCTCGACAGCGACGCCGATGGGGAAGCGTCCAGTGCCAGGCGTGTTCACCTGTTTGGCGGTGTTGTCCCACGCCACGCGCGCGCCGATGGCCAGTACAGCGGCGCTGGCTTTTGGCAGCGTGTAGATGCCGGTAGTGGCCAGTTCGAGGGGATCGCCCTCGGTGGCCGAGTAGGCCGCGATGCCGAAGACGCTGCCAACGACCAGCCCGTCGCCAGATGCGATGCCGCCTGCCGGCGTTGGCACGGTAATTACCTTGCCGTTCTGGATATATGTTTTCATGGTCAGAGCCCTTTCGAGGATTGGATGCGGACGACGGAGACGCGCCCCGCGGTGCCCGTGATCTGCCGGTTAAGGTCCGCGAGCGCAGCGGCCATTTCGCCATCGCTCGCGTAGGTGATCCGCTTGCCGTCGTATTCGACGGTGCGGACGCCCTGGTAGCGCGCGGCCATCAAGGCGTCCCGCCAGGCGGTGAGTTGGGCGAGGTCGGCCATCACGCACCCGCGTTCATGAACCAGCCGCGGTGGTCGATGAAGCCCGCGCCGAAGTCCAGGATCACCCGGATTTCAACACCATCCACGTCCCAGCCAGACCGGCTTTCCACCTGCGGACCTTCAGCGCCCGAAAGGTAGGCAAACTCCAGCCCGTCGATTTCACCGGGATCGGCGGTGACATACCAGCGCGTGGCGCTCGACAGCCGAGGTTCGACCACCATCGAGAGCGATCCCGAAAAAGGGTTCGCATCTGCTGCGGTGGCAGGCGAGATCGAGGCCAGCCACTTCTCGGCGGTGGTCTCCAGCGCGGGCGGGACCAGCAGGTTGCGCGGGGTCACGCGGATTGTCCTGTCCTCGATCCCCTTCTGGGTCCGCAGCGCCAGCCGCGCCGCCGACAGCGTCGCATCGGAAATCACCGCGCCCGAGCCAGCCTTGTTACCGTGATCGGCGTGGAACAGCGTCTTGCCGTCCGACATCGTCGGCCCGTTGCCGCTGCCATTCTCAAGGAGGGTCACGAGGATCCGTGCTTCGGTCTCTGCTGCAGCCTGACCCATGCGGCGGGCGAGGTCCGCGAACGCGCCGAGGTCGTCGTTCACCAGAACCTGCCGCGTGATGCCGATCTTGCGTGCCCAAGTCTCGACCTTGTAGGCCTCGCGCGCCTCGGCCATCGTGCCGGCCTTGATTTCGCCGTGCTCGTTGAGCTTTTCCAGCAGCGGCGCCTCGCCCAGCATGATCTTGTTCACCGCGCGGAAATCCCGGGCCGTGGTCTGGCGGCCGAGGCGGCGGATTCCCGACGGCGCAGTCTGATAGGCATCGCGCAGCACGCGCCCGACCGTGTCCCCAAGGATGATGGGGAAGTCGGAGGTGGTGTGCAGCGCGCGTGTGATAATGCTCGCAGGCGACAGCGCCATGGCGGACTCGCCGCGCAGCGTCAGCAGTTCCTTGGCCATGTCCACGGGTGTGGCATAGGCGTAGCGTCGTGCAGGCTCGCTCAGGTCGTGGCGCGGATTGATCCGCGCATAAAGCGCCTCGCCCATCTGTCGGGTGCGCAGGGCGGGATCATCCTGGCTTTCGCCCATCTCTACGCGCACCTGTTCAGTGCGGATCGCCGGTGCACTGCGTGTGGCGAGCGCCTCGAAAGCGGCGCGGCGTGCTGTTTCGGGATCGGCAGCTGCGTCGATCTGGCTATCGACCCAGGACTGGTCGAGCCCGGCGATGCGGCCGATGGACCGGATCTCGGCATTGGTCGCAGCGCGGGTCTGAGCATCGTTTCCGTCCGGAATGGTGCTCGCGCGGCGCTGCACATCGTTGGCAGTACCAACGATGTCTCCACGGCGTTCAGCATTGTTGTCGTCTGCAACATTGCTCGGTGTTTCTGTCATTTCTTTCTCCATGCGAATATGGGCGCCGGGGTCGGCGGGTGTCGGGACCAGGGAAATTTCGTGGGGTGCCCAGCGCACTGCGGTCAGCACGCGCGTGCCGTTTTTGGCCGTTTCGGCCCAGTCCTCGACGGAGTAGCCGACCGAGACATGCCGCAGGATGCCTGCCAGCACGTCCTGCCAAACCGGTTCAACTTCCGGTCGGGCCGAGAACTGGATGACAGCCGTGCCACGCTTGCCATCAACGCCAGCGCTGCGGACCGAGCCCAGCACGTCGCGCACGGCGGTTTGGCGGTGCGCGTCCAGGACGCTGGCGCCTTCGAGGCGCGACAGGTCCACCGCCTGCGGATCGAGACTGAGCCGTTCAATATACTGCCCGGCCATGTCGCGGCGGCGCACCGGCGAGCCTGTGGACCAGATAACCTCGACGGTGCGGGCTTCTGCGTCAGCCGTCGAGGGTGCCAGCGTCGCGCGGCGGGTCAGCAGTTCGATTGTATCAGCCATCTTCGGACTCCTTCTTTGGCGGCCCGCTCGTTTGGCCGAAGGTCAGACCCAGCACATCCGCGCGCCCCTTGTCGGCGGCAATCTCGGCATCGACCTGCTCGGCGTCGTAGCCGCGCTCGGAGATGGCCTGCGACCGGCTCTTGAGCCCAGCGCCGATCGCCAGAATTTCGGCTTCCACATCCTTCTTGGGATCGACGTAGTCGAACTTTGGCGGCAGCCATTCGCAGCCGAGATAGGCATCGGGGTTCCGGTCGAAGTCCCGCGCGGGCAACTCGCCGGTCAGCACCGCGAGACGGACGAACCGCTCCCAGACCGGGCGGCAGAACAGGTGCACCACCACGTTATGCTGGAGCTGCTCGACGCGGCGGCGGAATTCGATCAGGCCCGCTCGGATCGAGGAATAGGTGACGCCCTCCAAGTCGCCTGAGACCAGTTCGTAGGGTAGGCCGAGCCCCGCTGCGACGGCACGGAGATGGTTCTTCACGAATGGCGCGTAGGCCTCGTTCTCGGTCGGATTTGAGAAGCGGATGTCGCTGCCTGGCGGCAAAGGGATCAGACTGCCGGGTTCCATGCCCACGGTCAGCGCGCCGCCGGTGTTGGTGCCCGAGAGCCCGCCCGCCGTGCCGTCGGGATCGGTGATGAAACCGGTGAACAGCGCCGCGACCTTGGCCTTGACCAGCGCGGCGTCCTCGAACTGGTCGAGCTCGTGCAGCCGTAGCAACACCGGTGCGAGCCATGTAATCCCGCGCAGCTGGCCCGCGCCGAGCGGCTTGAACAGGTGCAGGCAATCGGCGGCGGGGACGCGGATCGGATCGATGTGATGCGATCCCAGCGGATCGCCCGGGCGGGAGGACAACATTCGATATGCAACCCGGCGACCTGCGGCATCGAACTCGATGCCCGCGCGGATCCGCGCCCCGCCGCCGATCTCGCGGTGCAGGTCCATGGGAACCTGCTCGCGATCCAGAAGCTCGAGGTGAAGGGGAATGCTGCTGGCGTCGCCGTTCACGCGCATCCGCGCGAAGCTCTCGCCGCTTTCGACCATTGCGCGCACGGCCATGGCCTGCAGCCCGTAAAAGTCCGCAAGCCCGCCCAGATCGGCATGATCGGTCCAACGCAGCCAGAGTGCTTGCAGCTGCTCGCGCACCGCGCGGTCGGGATGCGTGGATTGTGGCTTGATACCAGCGCCGACGACATTGCCGACCAGGCTGTCCACCGACGCCGCGACCCACGGGTTGTTTCGCGCATACCAACCGGCCCGCCGTGCCGCCGTGGTCGCGCCAGCCAGGACCGCCCCGTTCAGCCCGTCGACCGTCCGCGCCCCCTCCCAGCGCCGCCCGCCACCTGCAGCGTCGAAACCTCGAGCGCGCGCGAGGCCGAGAAGGCGATGGAGGAATGTCCGCATAGGCAGGAGAATCGCACTAAATGGACCTTCAAGCTATTGGGAATGTTTGGGAAATCTCGGAAGCACCTGCACCCGTCTCACGATCGCTTCCGACCGGATTGTGTTTGAGGAATGGCGCCAGTAGAAGGAGATATGGCGAGACGTAAGGCATACACCGAAGTCAAAAAGTTTGCTCAAGTACGAGCTGACCATGTCAAAGACATGGGAGACGTTGTTTTCAAGGTGTTTCAGTGTTTCAACCCTCAGTGCGAACAGATCATAGCAGTCCGGGAAGACACACTGGGCGAGGATTTCGAGATTGAGTGCCCCGCGTGCGGGTATGTGCACCGGATGGGTGACGCTCAAAAGTTTTACGATTATGAGCTCTGGAACACGACCAACAACACAAAGATTGAGGATGGCTCGTTCGAAATCTTGATCGATGACTACGTCGCCGAGGCGATGCAGTACAAATATTGCATCATCTGTAACTCTCTGAAACCACTAGAAGCATTCCATAAACACGCGCCGAGAAAATCTGGGAGACAAGGTGAGTGCCGTCTTTGCAAGACAGTCTACAATGGAATAAAGAACCAAACACGAATAACGGACCAGCACCGAGAAGCTGCGCAAAAGAGACGTCTTTATCTGGACATCACCGGACCAGGTAAGATCGACAGCGGTCGTGTTCGAAAGCGGTTTGACAACAAGTGCTTCAAGTGCGGATGTGATCTGAGCAATCCAAAAGAAGGACACCTGGATCATACGCTGCCGGTTTCACTCCTCTGGCCCTTGACGACAGACAACGCAACATTGCTGTGCGGACTTCACAACGGACAGAAGTCAGGTAGCTGGCCTAGCGACTACTATACGGATGCCGAATTGAAGCGTTTGGCGATTAGAACTGGTGTACCCTACGAGACACTTCGGGGCCCTGCACATATCAATCCAGACGCTCTTGACGCTCTCAAGAACAAGATCTTCGTTGATCAACTTCTTGCAAAATACGCCGCATACATCGACGAGATCATCAAGGTCAGAAATCGAATCTTGAAGATGACAGGATTTGACTTCTTTTCTGTCTCGACGTCGATCTCAAAGAGCATCATCGAACACGCTGACAAGCAGCTCGGCGGTACAGGCGGCTAGCTCTGAAGTACGAGGTATTGGTGAGCCGTCACGGAGCCTTTATCTCGGAGACCGTGCTTCTCACAGTGCTCAACACTTTCGGAAAAAACGTCAAACGTTCTAAAGAATGGTCGTGCGACTTTCGCAATTTCTTCAGCCATGTCGCACTTCTTACTCTCTCCGAGGTGCAAAACCAAGAACCCCCCAGATTTCAGCCGTTCGCGCGACTGCCGAATGATCGGCTCATAGACATCAAACCCAGACTTCTGGCGCTCATCGATGTACGTTTGTGGCTGCGTTTTGAAGTCGGCGGCCTCCCATCCTGAAAACCACAAGCGCATCCAATTCCCGAGATAGAAGCGCGTGCTATCAAAAAAGGGCGGAGAAGTGATAACTGCATCGATGTTGTCAATTTCGTCCGGCCAAGGATCGGTTGAATCCATCTGCCAAATATAACCTTCTCGAAATCGATCTCCTCGATCAACTTCAAGGCTGCGTGCGATCTTGGTGCGAAGCCGCTCCATCAGACTCCTGTACTCGAACGGCCCAGTCGGAGAATATGGCGTAAGTGGGTGTGATCGTCTGCTAAGGGCATATGGCCTATTTCCGTGCAGGATGTGCTGTAAAGCGGCGTGGACCATAGAAAATGCGGGCGAGGGAGAGTCGTGTAACCTCATGAATTCCCGGGCGCCTAGAACCTCTCGGAAAGTTTCTGGATGGAAGTAATCATCAAGTTTCTTGTTGAATCGGATTTCTCGTGCATTCTGGAGTTCCTCATCAGTAGACTGATAGATGGACAAGAAGGTCTCAAGCTCCTCCAAGACCGCATCAATTTCATGTCGAGCCGGGCATGTAAGTTTTGCGTGGGAGATCCGAAATGCTGAAGGGCTTATCTCAAGGGCAAACGAAGTTGCGCCGCGCAGGGACGCCTCGAACGGGATCGTGCCCACGCCCGAGAACGGGTCCAGCATAGAACCACCGTCTCCGACGAAAATGTCTACGAGGCTCGATGCAATTGCGGGCTTAAGCTTGCCTTGGTACGAGCAAAGAGAGTGGAGCTTATTTCCCCAGTTGCGCGCGGCCATTCCGGGTTCGCGATGTGGTAGACTCGTCTTGAAGGACTGCCATTTCGAACGCGTGGAGATGCGCTCCACACGACCCTTGGACGGCTTCTCCAGGACCAGTAGGGACTGCCGTAGTTTCTGCCCACTACGCGACATGCGCTCGCGAAGCGTTATGTCGTCTTTCAGTTCAAAGCCGAGGCGTTCGCCGATCTCAACGATCAGTTGATCCGTGGGCACATGGACCCCGCCATAGACACTATCTCCGATGTCAATGCAGACGCGACCATGCTCCGGTAAAGCGGCAAGAGCTGGACGGAGCGCCTCATGCATGTCGTTGAAGTATGTCCGTACCATTGCCGGAATGCGTTGATCGTAGGCGCATGCTGTTATTTCGTCCACGAGCAGGTCGAGCTTCTCGGACTCGTACCTGCCGTCGCGCCGCTTTGACTTGGCTTTCGTTACGTCGTTGATGCCGGCCGTAATCGCTTGGACCCGGAACGCGCTCAGATCGGCCTTCGAGGTGAGATACCCTAGAAACCAGAGCTCGACCTTCGTGTTGCGGAAATAGTTCGTCCCATTCAGATATGGCGGGGAGGTGATTATTGCATCTATGCCATCGGCATAGTGATTTTCGAGCGCGCTCATTCCAACCTGCAAGATTGAGCCGCTCGAAGGTGTCAACTCATGGACATCGTTTGCGATCAGTTCCAGTGAAGCAGCGAAGACTTCGATAAAGTCCTCGGTTCCGCGTTTCTCCTCAGTCTCTCTTTTGAAACGCAGGTCACCTCTGCGAATGAGTCTTGAGGCTGGAATAAGGCTGCGGATCGCCGCGACCTCAGCAAGTTGGCGGACCTCATCGTTTCGGATTTCATCCAAAATGGTACGAGCGCGTAGAATACTTTCGTACTGGCTAGCTGAAAAAAACACGCTGGTCCCAAAGGTCTCGCGATATGCGACATCCAGCTTCTGATGTGCCGGGTACTCAACCATTTGGTCTCGGGTGATCTGTGCGATCGCCATTAGCTTTTCGGCATATTCACGACGCTTCTCACAGGTCAGCGTTCGCGCCAGCGACTTGGCCTTGATAACGTGAATACAAAGCGGGCTTACATCCGAAAAAAGACCTGTTTTACCGAGACCCATGATGGTGATCGGCGTCGTGCCTGATCCGGCGAATGGATCTAGGACACGCTCTGCACCATCGCAGTATCTGCTATATACCTCCCATACAAAATCCGGAGAATATCCTTCAAGATACGGGAACCAATTGTGCAACGGGTCGTGGCGTCCCCCTGCATATGTTACTTGTAGCTGGTCCTTGAACGCACCTTCGTCGGTAAGAAGGCCAGATGATACATGTTCTCTCAGTCGAACTTTGCAGAAATGGTTGACGTTTAGGCTTACATTTTGTGCTGCGCGTTCGAGTTCATCAAAACTGTCCACACCGATTAGCTTCCGCAAACGGGCACTGCTGAGGTGCTCGATGCTCTGGAAAAGACTGGCGTCGTCCGGCCCAAAGGCAACAGTAAGTCCCCGGCGCCCTCGATGATTACCCGCAAGGTCGGCGAAGTAGATTGTTTTGTGGTGCTGCACTGCCCGCCCCGCCCCTTGTTCCCGGGATGTTCATTTTGGTTGTAGGTACCATTGAGGATCTTAAGCGTCCACTGGGAAATGAACTCCTTGGCTAGTTACCGCATCCACGCCGACCGGATCGGGGCGCAGGCCCTTCTCCCATGCGCGCAGGATGTCTTCGGCGCCGTCGAACCCGAGGTCGAGCTCCGCGGTCAGGTCAGATGTTGCCTCCTCATCATTCAAGCGAGACCCGGAGGTCGGCCATTGCGTCGAGCTGCTCTCGGACATGGGTTTCCAGCACCCTTTGCAGGATCGCAGTCTCGATCGTCACGGGCGTCCCGGATGCACTCTCCATATCTGCGGACAATTGCGCGGCCATGAGGGCGGCCACGCGGGTGGGCCAGCTGGTCCAGACATCGCGCTCCTGCCGGGCGAGGCGAAAGACCAGCGTTTCGGCGCGGGCGCGATCGACCAGCGCGCCCTTCTTGCGCTGGATCGCCAGCTGACGCTCCTGCGCCTGGTAGACGGTCAGCGCGGTGCGCGCCTTGAGATAGGAGGCGCTGTCGCCCGGCCCGGAGACGGGACCGGCCTCAGCGCTGCCGCTGCCCCCTATCCCGCCCCGCGCGCGCCTCTGCTGATCGGGATCGGTCATCCCGCCCCGGCGCGCATCGGAGGCTGCGGCATCGATCGAGCCATCGGCAAACAGCACCAGCCGACCGGTCTTGCGCGCCTTTTGCACCGCGCCGCGCGAGAGCCCGGCATGGGCGGCGTAGGCGCGCTCGGACAGTCCCTTCATGGCGCCTGAAAGCCCTCTCAAGATATTGGAAATAAACGCGGAAAGACGTCTATTTGAGTTGATTACACTCTCTGGTCGAGCGATTCTGTTCCCCACAGGGCAGGCGCATCGTGCACCGCCACGCAGAAGTCGGAGACAGCCCATGACCATCGCAGAGCGCTACAACGCCGAGGCCGCCCGCCTGCTGCCGCACATGGCAGAGGGCCTGGCCGTCGCGCCGACCATCACCACCGCGGACGAGATCGACGAGATCGTGTTCCGCCGCAGCGAATTCCTCGGCGGGATGGCCTGCGCCATCCTCGCCATGATCGACCAGCAGGATCGGGGAGCCTGACCATGAACCCGATCACCACCCCACGCCACCAGCTGCGCGCCGGGAAGGCGCGCAAGAACCGCGAAGCCGCACTTGCCGCTTTCATCGGAAAGAAAGCCGAGATCGACGAGAGGCTCGCCCGGCTGCAGGCGCTGAGCGACGATCATTTCGAGACCCACCCGGACGAGGTGGGCTGGGCGATGGTCGGCACGCTCGAGCATTACGCGAGCCTCCTGAAGCGCATCACCGACAGCGCCTTCGGTGAGGGTGAATTCGCCGAGTAACCCTCGGAGCGCCCCGCCACCATGGCGGGATGAGCCTGTCCCGTGGCCCCGGTGGGGCCGCGTAAGCCGGGCGAATGCCGGTAGAAGGCGGCGCATCCCGCACTGCCCGAGAACACCGGAGACTCCCATGCCCAAACTCACCGATACCCAGTCCATTATCCTCAGCCGCGCAGCCACCCGCCCCGGCAATCTCGCCATGCCGCTGCCCGAGGGGCTGCGTGGCGCCGCCGCGAAGGTGGCCGTGACCAGGATGGTCGAGCGCGGCTGGCTCGAGGAGGTCGATGCCGATATCCGCAAGGGCGAGCCCATCTGGCGCGAGACAGGCGATGGTCATGGCACCACGCTGATCGCGACCGAGGCCGGGCTGGATGCCATCGGGATCGAGCCGGTGGTCGCCAAGGCCGTCGTCGGCACGCGCAAGGCGAAGCCGGACCCCGCGCCGACGTCCGAGGCTCAGAAGTCTCCGGCCATCCGCAGCGGCACCAAGCAGGCGCAGATCATCGCGCTCCTGAAGCGCCCGGAGGGGGCGTCCATCGCCGAGATTGTCGAGGCGACCGGCTGGCAGGCTCACAGCGCGCGCGGCATGATCTCCGGGGCGCTCAAGAAGAAGCTGGGCCTCGCGATCACGTCTGCGAAGGAGGAAGGGCGGGGGACGGTGCATCGGCTCACGTGACACGGGTCCAGGCTCCCGCCGGTCGGTCTGATCGGGAAACCTCAGGTCGGTCTGATCGGGAATCCGCCAAGACCGACCACAAGAGGCAGGCGACGGCTGGGGGGCCGCTTCATCCGATGCTGCGCTTTGGTTGAACAGCAGGTCTGCTGTAGGAAGCGGGGTTTGCAAAGATTCAACGATTCTCCGACAGAGGCCATTCGTGTAGAATGCGGCGAAAGCCGGTTGAGCCCACTTCCGCCCTTCATCGGTCTACCGATATGCTGCAGCGAAGCCTGCCCATTCTGGAAATTCGCGGCAGAGTATCCCCGCCGATCCTTGTGCTGGCCCCGCCGATGAAGCTGCCAAATCGGCTTGAAACGCCGTCCCGAGGCTCAACATGGAGATAGAGTGACGATATGCGTTGGCGGAACTCGCCTGCGTTATTCCATGCCTTCTACGATCAAATCGGCACACGAATCAGCCACTTCCGACTGATACTTTTCGCTCACATTGTCGACCCAGCCAGCCTCGACCACGAAGTTGTCACGCTGATAGCTCCGTTCTTCCTTCAATAAGGCGATCTGTTCCGGCTCTTGCTCGGCCTTGGCGACGCAAAGGGGTGTGAAGGCCTGAACGACGGCTGATTCCGCACTGGCGGATTGCATCTCGGACGCTGTTCCACCAGTCACCCATCCGCCCCAGGCAAATCCGATCACGATCGCGACGATGGCACCACCGATGGCACCCCACACTGCGGGTTTGGTAGATTCGGGAATATTCATTGCTGATCCTTTTTCTGTGAGCTCCCGCCCGTGGAGGAGCTGCCTGCAAAGACGGAATTCTTGACCAATAACGCATTTTACTCTCTGACGTGATCAAGGAGTATCATAAAAAAAACGCGAGCACACGACTGTTAATGGCGTTTCTGATGGCCGAGCGCGCGAGGCGTGCATCGCACGATCCAAAGCCTGCTGGGGGCGTAGATGAAACGACAGATCCCGCCAAGCGTCAGCATCCTGCTCAAGGAAGACCCCGGGCAGCGACCCCGACCGCGACAATTCGGTTCGGCCTGCTTTCGAGGATGTCGGGTTTGGAAAAGTCCGATTTATCAGCCCATGACATTAGCGACAGCGCGTTTGTCGATCTCTTAGTCGGGCGTCCGGCAGAAGCGGAACGGCAATCCCGCACGTGCAGCGAACGACCGGACGGTCCGCAGTTAACCAGTTCGCAATCCGCGCAGCGAAGGTCAGCTATCGCAGATTCGGGCCAAGGGCTGTGGGTCCGCTCTGGGCTGGAGCGGTCGTGGCATCCGAATGTGTCAACGGCAAGGGCCTAGTCTCAAGTTTCAAGTGCGACGCACACTATCGCCTTTGTGCGGCCTCGAACTGCCTGCGCAGCGCGTAACTGCGCAGGAGCGATATGCCGGTGAAGACCCCGCCCAGCGCCGGGTTCCCGCCGAGGCTCGCCTGCAGACCGAACCAAGGTAACGCCACGCTCTGCGTGGCGACTGCCAGCGCATATCCCAAGGTGACATTGGTGACAGCATCGATCAGCGACATGCGCCGTGACTGGCTCATGCCGCGAGCCTTCGGGCCTTGAGTGCGGCGAAGCTCTCTCCGGTTTCCGCCAGTACCGCATCTTCGCCGGTGAAGGACTGCCAGCGCTCGATGGCGACATCGACATAGGCCGGGTTCAACTCGACCCCGTAGCAGAGACGCCCGGTCGTCTCGGCCGCGATCAGCGATGTACCCGATCCCATGAAGGGCTCGTAGACCGCCTGGCCGGCGTTCGAGTTGTTCAGGATTGGCCTGCGCATGCACTCGACCGGCTTCTGGGTGCCATGCACCGTCTCGGCATCCTGATCCTTGTTCGCGATCTGCCACAGCGTGGTCTGCTTGCGATCACCGGCCCAGTGGCCTTTGGCCTTGGTCCGGACAGCATACCAGCAGGGTTCATGTTGCCAGTGATAATCGCCGCGGCTGAGCACCAGCCGGTCCTTCGCCCAGATGATCTGCGAGCGGATGGCAAAGCCCGAGGCGGTCAGAGACCCCGCCACCTCGGCGGCATGCAGCGCTCCATGCCAGACATAGGCGACATCGCCTGGAAACAGGGCCCACGCTTCGCGCCAGTCGGCCCGGTCGTCGTTCAGCACCTTGCCCGTCCGCTTCGTCTTCGCGGCACCGGCCTGGTTGCGCCAGGCCGGATCATAGGCCACGCCATAGGGTGGGTCGGTGACCATCAACAGAGGCTTCACGTCGCCCAGCAACCGCCCGACCACGTCGGCAGACGTACTGTCACCGCAGATCAGCCGATGATCCCCCAGTTGCCAGAGGTCACCCGCAACAGACACCGGTATGGCCGGTGCCTCGGGCACATCATCCTCGCCCTCGACCGGGCCATCACCGCCCAGCGCCCCAGGGTCCTGCAGGAGGGCCTCGAGTTCGGCCTCGCCGATGCCCAGCAGAGACAGGTCGAAATCCTCGGCCAGCAATCCCGCGATCTCATCACGCAGCAGGGTCTCGTCCCAGTCGCCCAACTCGGTCAGCTTGTTGTCCGCGATCCTGTAGGCGCGCCGCTCGGCCTCGTCGAGATGGCTGAGCCGGATCACCGGCACTTCGGTCAGCCCGAGCATGGTGGCGGCCAGAACCCGACCATGCCCCGCGATCAGCTCACCATCGTCGGCCACCATGCAGGGCACGGTCCAGCCGAACTGCGCCATGCTGGCGGCGATCTTGGCCACCTGGTCGTCGCCGTGGATCTTGGCATTGCGGGCATAGGGGCGCAGCCGGTCGATCGGCCACGCCTCGATCTCGCTTGGCGCGAAGACAAGGTCCATCGGTGTTCTCTGCTGTGATGAAGGGTGGGCAGACGCATAGGCACGACCGGGCCGGTCGGCAGCAGAATCATCACCCGAGATGTCGGGAAAAGGAAAACGCCCGCGAGGGGTTTCCTCCGGGCGCTATTCTTCGATGATCAAGGGGTACGTCAAGGGGGCTAGAAATGTCAAAGGGTTTTTTGCCGTTGAATCAACATCTTCCCCGACAATCGCCGTAACAGGGCTGCGGGCGGCTTTCCGGGGTGGATTCCTCGGGTGGCTTCCCGCCACGGTGGAGGCCGCGCATGTGGATTCCCTGGATTCCTCCGAGGAATCCACTTGGGCCAAGGGGCGCTCGGCCAAGTCCTTGATAACGAGTCAGAATTCCGGCCCGGTCCGCCGGGGTGGATTCCAGGTGGATTCCCCGGTGAGGAATCCAGTCGCTAGCGAAATCGCGCGCTCAGCCCCCCCGTATACGATCAGCGCCCGGGAGGAACCATGGGAGGGGGGTAGAGGACGTCCAGGCGTCACCTGACGACCGGCAGATCCGAGAGTCGCGTGGTGTAGCGCGGGCTACGATGATCCGCACGCAACTGCCAGGACCGCGACGTGCCCTCGCTGGCCAGCACCATGGTCTTCTTGCCAAACCGACTGTTCACGGCATCCAGCGCGGTCATCAACACAGGCGATCCGCGTGGCGTATCAAAGAGCGTCCTTGGCCGCTCCTCCAGCGGCAGCAGGTCATCCAGAATGACGCCTGCCTTCGTAAAGGCGTAGTTCTGGCGAGCTGTCTTTGGCCAGGCAGCCAGGGCGCAGCGCTTTGCAGCAGCGACAAGATCGAACGTGTCGGAGGACATGGGCGTGAGACGCGTCGTCCTCGACCCAGCATATTGTGGCCGATCCGGGCGATGCCGGTTGGTGTGGAAGAACACGGTCAACGTGCCCGCCACCAACCCGTGCTGTCGCAGCTTTTCCGCGGCGCGCGTCGCGTGCGCAGTGATCGCCTGGAACAGCGTGTCGAAATCCGTCATCGGCGTGCCGGACGAGCGTGTCACCGCCATTCCTTTCCTTTGGGGCTCAACCTCATCGAATGCGATGCAGGGCTCGCCCTGCAGCTCCAGCACGGTGCGTTCCAGCACGACCGTGCCCAGCGCGCGGGCCTGGCGCAGCGGCATGTCTCGCAGTTCCGCCGCCGTACCGACCCCCAGCCCTTGGAGCTTGGCTTGGGTCCTGCGGCCAATACCCCAGATGTCGCCGACGGGGACGAGCGGCAGAAGCCAGTCGGCGAGAGCTGGATCCATCATGTCCAACACGCCCGCGAAGATCGGGTTTTTCTTGGCGATGTCGTTGGCGCACTTGGCCAGGGTCTTGGTCGGTGCAATCCCGACCCGGACCGGGACGCCGACCCGTCGCAGCACATCGAGCCGCATGGCTCGGGCATGTGCTTCCCGGTTCCTGAACCCGCCGAAGTCCAGGAAACACTCGTCGATGGAATAGACCTCGACGTTCGGTGTGTAATCTTCATAGACCGCCACCACGCGCCGGCTGATATCGCCGTAGAGCGTATAGTTGGACGAGAATACACGCACGCCGTGCGCCTCGATCTTGTCGCGGATCAGGTGCACCGGCTCGCCCATCTTGATGCCGAGGGCCTTGGCCTCGTCGCTTCGCGCCACGGCGCAGCCATCATTGTTCGACAGCACGATTACCGGCACACCCTTCAGACTCGGATCAAAGATCCGTTCCGCGCTGACATAGAAGTTCGCGCTGTCGCTGATCGCGATCGGGCGCGTCATGCAAGATCGTACCGCCGCACGACCCCCGCGATGACGCCCCAGATCTCGCTGTCCTCGCTCAGCTCGATATCAGGAAAGCTCTCTTGGCTATTGGCGGGCGAGAGGTAGAATTTGTCGCCCCGTTTGCGCAGGATCTTCGCCGTGACTGCACCGTCAACGACCGCAAGGACTGCGCGTCCGAGGCGTCGTTTCCCGGCGCGGTCAACGGCGATGATGTCGCCATCCCGGATGCCAACATCCCAGAGGCAGTCGCCTTCCACCCGCCACCAGAAGGTCGAGGACGGGTGCCGCACGACCCAGGCAATTGGGTCGATCTCATCCTCGAGATCATCCCCAGCCGGCGACGGAAAGCCCGCACTGGCGCGCGGCAAGCGCAACGGGACAACTTGCCCCTTCGCAAGGACAGGGGCTTCTATCGGATAGACCGGCATCCGCGAATCCTTATATGTTCATGATATGTTCTAGCATAGATCACCCGCCAGGCCATTTGCTGTCAACAAACGAAGTGGCGGTCGTCGCGTCAGCGGCAGGCTGGACGTGATAGGCTGCGAGCTTCGCGCAGAGACATGCCGTCTCGGGGCCGCGCCACTAATTCCCCGAAGCAGGCCCAGAACTTAGACCCAAATATTGGCGATCGTCGGAACTGGCTCCATGGTGGGAAATGGCCGAATCAAAGGGCCCTGACTGCTCACCGGTAAGCACCGCCGTTGGGAACCGCATTGCGAGATTTTGGCTGATGGCAAGTCAGGCCGAGCGCCTGCAGAGGCTGTCGTGAGCCGCTTCCGCAGCAGCCAGCGCCCCCTCCAGAAAGCCACCATCAACCGGTGAAGTTTCTGATCCAGCGAAGATCACACGCGCAGTGGGTGGGATCGCGCTGTAAGCCGGATGGCCTGCTGGTGGCGTCCGGTCGGCCTGCGTGGCGGTGGCGACATCATCGCTCCAGTCTTTGACAAACACGTCATTGGGCGTCGCCGCCACGGGTCCGAACAAACGTGCCAGTTGCGCAATGGCGGCGTCGCGGAATTCCGGGTTACGCGTGGCGCCGGGATGGGCGAACCCGAAGAGCGCGCCCGAACGCGCATCGGCCGGCGACGCATCGTGGATCTCGGCCAGCGGCCCGCGATGCGATATCGCATCGCCGTTCAGCCCGCTGTCCCGCCAGAAGGGCGCATTGTAGGTGGCGACCAGCTTGGCGTGCCCCGCCATCCATGTCGGCACATCGGGAACGGCAACGCCGAAGCCCGCCGTCAGCCGCGGCGGCAGCGCGAAAACGACGCGCGCCGCCCGCATCTCGAAGTTGTCGCCTGACAGCGTCACGCCTGCGGCGTCCTCGGCCACACCGCGCACAGGGTGATTGAGGCGCAGGTTGTCTCCCAGCTGTTCGGCCAAAGCGTCAGTCACGCGCGTCAGTCCTCCTTCGATGCGCAGCGCGCCCCCCATGGTGGCGAAGTCAAGATCACGACGAATTGCGCCATTGGCATCTTCGAAAACAAGACGCCCAGACGCGTATTGTGGAAAGCTGCGCAAACCGAGATACTTGGCAAGCGCCAGCATGCGGTGGTTGTGCGGCCAGATCCAGGAAGGTCCAAGATCATAACCTTGCGGTGACAGCACCCGTCCGCCGGCGCGGTCGCGCGCTTCCAGAATTGTCACGTCACGCCCCTCGGACCGCAGCGCAGTTCCCAGCGCGAGTCCGGAAAGCCCGGCACCGACGATACAAATCTCGGTTTGGTCCATCACGCAAAGTGGTCCGGCACGTGGCGCAGATGCCCGGTCTTGAGCCAGACCCGCGCACCCTCGTCTCCGGCCGTCGCTTCGAACGTACTCCCCACGGGCAGGCGCAGCCAGTCCCAGGGGCCCAGCGTGTCAACACCATCGGAAAGCGATCCCGCGATCACGAAGACCTCGAGGCCACCCGATGCGTCCAGCGATCGCGTCGTTCCCGGCGCCCAGCGCTCCATGGCCACCTGTTCGCGATCATCTTCATGCAGTTCCAGCGTCTCGACGCCAGGGGCTGTCTTGGACCATTCTGTTTTTTCGCTGTCTATCTGGAGCTGCGTGCGATCGGCCGCATCGAACTGGTGCAACTTGACGAGGATGGTCGCGCCGTCTTTCGAGGCAGGAGTGTGCGACGAAGTCGGCGGGTTGCGAACATAGGAGCCAGTGGGAAAGTCACCGTCCTCATCCTGGAAGGTTCCATCGAGCACGAGGTATTCCTCCCCGCCGTCATGGGTATGCGCGGAAAAGGCGCTGCCGGGCTCGAAGCGCACGATGGTGGTGGCACGGGCGACCTCGTCGCCAATCCGGTCCAGCATCCTGCGCCGGACACCTTGCATGGGTGAAGCGACCCATTCGCCATCGGCGAAGCGGACGAGAGCACGCTGGCTGAAATCTGCGTTTACATGCATTGTCTGTGACCCCTATGCATTTCACCTATCGACCATAGGCAGGAGGTTGGATCTGAACCGGATTAGTTCAAGCGTACAAGCGCGTCTGAAACCGGCGCTTGATACCGGTCAGGCCGATGCACCACCTTCCACGAACCGGTCGCTTGTTCAAGCTGCAGGGAGGGACCGGTGTAAGCCCGAAGGGGACGGATAGTGAGCGTCCAACCTGCCGACGCAGCACATGCAGGTCGGGCGGACAGCCGACCTTCGCTGCAGGGGCTCGGACTACACTTTGACAGAGAAAAAGCGGCCATTCGTCGATTGAAGCACCTGAAATTGTTGCTGCTGCCCCAACCAATTTCAGTAATGTGTAGAAGAACGCGCTTGCAATTCATGGCCCGCTTTCCGACAGAAGCCTTTTGAATAGCTTACGGGGTACGGGCCGCGGCGGCGGCCCGCATTCGCGAACTATTTGAGATGTTCAAGCTCGGCGTCTGCCGACAGCGGCTGTGATGCGCCAATTGCCGCATAAAACGCGTCGAGCGCCTCAAGTGAGGAGGCCGGTGCATAACCGTCATTCCCCGAAACAGAGGCGATGGCAAAACGAAGGGACCAGTCGTCTCCGTTCCGACAGGCCACTCCGACATGGCTGTCTCCACCTTGCGCAGTCGTCTCGTATTCCCGACAGAACGCGCCCGCGCTATCGGTGAAGGACGCCACGACGCTGATGCGCCGCCCGTCCGGCAACCGGTCTTCCGCACCCGAGGGCAGCGTGCCAAGCCGCTCCTGCACATCGGCGCTCAGTATGGTCGCCCCTGTCTCCGGTGCGCCAGGGGCAAGAAACAGCCCCGCCGACAGACCGATTGCCAACGCCAGCGAGGCGGCCATCGCCACCGGCTGCCACCGGGATGTCGGACGATGCAGCGGCACCACGTTCTCCGCCTCGGGAGACGTGGTCGCCGCCATCTCGCGAATGCGCGCCTCCAGATCGGGCGACACCGTGGCCTCCGGATTGGCCAGCGACGCCGCCTTCACCCAGTCCGCGCTCTGCGTGAAGAGCGCGTAGCGATCCGCCAGCGCCGGATCGGCGGCAATCTGCGCGTGCAGCCGCGCGGCCTCGTCGCCGTCGATCTCACCATCGGCGAGCGCCATCAATGTGTCATCGTCGATATCCATCGTCACGATCCTTTGCGTTGCACGGCGTCAACGGCCCATCCCGCCCTTTATTCCCACTTGTTCGCCAAGGGCGCGCCGGGCCCGGCTCAACCGGCTCATCACCGTGCCCCGGGGGATGTCCAGCGTCTGCGCCGTCTCGGCATAGCTCAGCCCCTCGACGCAGACCAGATGCAGCACCGCGCGCTGATCCTCGGGCAATGTCGTTATCGCCGCATGCACCGATTGCAGCATCAGCCGGTCATCGGTCTGCGCGGCGCTGTCCACCGGATCGGCCTGCGGGCTGTCATGAATGTCCACCGTCTCGCCCCGCGTCCTGTCGCGCCGGAGCATATCGATCCAGGCGTTGCGCAGGATGCGGAACAGCCACGCCTCCAGCCGCGTCGCAGGGTCGAACTGATGGCGCGCGCGAAAGGCGCGCTCTGCGGTGATCTGCACAAGGTCGTCGGCCACATCCGGCCTGCGGCACAGCGACAGCGCGAAACGCTTGAGGTTGGGCAGGAGGGCCACGACGTCCTCTACAAAAGAATCCTGCATGACCCACACTTGCCGATTGCAAAACTTCGCCGGGGAATAAACCCCTGCTTCTAACGTTGAGCATTAGATGGCATCATTTTCCCAATAAGCAAAAGGAGATTTCCGGGATGCGCGTATTCGGAGGGACTGTGTTGGTCTTGACGGCCTGGCTCTGCGCGATTGGCGCGGTTTCGACCCTGTCCACCAGCATGATCGCCGCGCCCGCCTGGGCGGACGATGGCGATGGTGGCGACGGTGATGGTGGTGACGGAGATGGCGGTGATGATGGTGGGGGTAGCAGCAGTAGCTCTTCCAGCACAGGCGGCAGCGGGTCGCGCGGCGGCATCAACTCGGGAGAAGTCGACGATCCCCGGGAGATCATCCGCGGTCTGCGCCGTCTCTTTCGCGGACAGCCCGTGGAGCCGCAACGCGCCCGCCGTCGGCCCGCCCCGCAACCGGCCCCCCGGCCCGAGCGTGCGCCCGCCGAGATCGTCGCGCGCGGCCTGACCGATGACCAGACCGCCACCCTCGTCAGCCAGGGCTATGTTGTTCTGGAACGCGCCGATCTGGTCAGCCTCGCCACCACCGTGCGCCGTTTTCAAGTGCCCGAGGGCACAACGCTCGACGCGGCGCGCGACACCATTCGCGCCCTGCCCGGTGCCGAGGCGGCGGATTTCAATCATTACTACCGCGCCGGACAGGACAGCGCGGCGCTGATCGAGACCTCCGAGACCGCACCCGCCTGTGACGGTCTGCACTGTCCTGCCCGCGCGCTCATCAAATGGCCTGCGGGCCTCGGGGCCTCGGGGTGCGGAGTGCCAGTAACGATCGGCATGGTCGATACCGGGCTGAACGCCGATCACGAGGTGCTGGCCGGGGCCGATATCGACCTCTCGCGCATCGCCCCCGAGGAGTATTCCGCCTCCGCCGCAGTCCACGGCACGGCGGTGGCTGCCATTCTCGTCGGCGATCCCGAGACCCGCGTTCCCGGCCTGCTGCCCGGCTTGCCGCTGGTGGCAGTGGATGCGTTTCACAAGGAGGCCGGCGACGAGCGCGCAGACGCGTTCACGCTGGTGCGCGCGCTTGATCATCTCTCGGAGCGCGGCGTGCAGGTGATCAATCTCAGCCTCGCCGGACCACCCAACACGGTGCTCGAAGACACGCTCCTGCAACTGACCGAGCAACGCAG
This sequence comes from Roseovarius sp. E0-M6, assembly GCF_037083845.1. NCBI lineage: Bacteria > Pseudomonadati > Pseudomonadota > Alphaproteobacteria > Rhodobacterales > Roseobacteraceae > Roseovarius > Roseovarius sp. E0-M6. The sequence goes on from NZ_JBAPLA010000002.1 coordinate 477,809, forward strand.
GATCCCGGTGATCGCGGCGGCGGGCAATGACGGCCCCCGCGCCGAACCTGCCTATCCAGCTGCCTATGACAGCGTGATCGCCGTGACAGCTGTGGATCGCAGCGGCACCATCTATCGCCGCGCCATTCGCGGCGCGCATGTCGAGCTTGCCGCCCCCGGCGTCGAGGTCTGGACAGCGGCGTCCGTCAAAGGGGCGCGCTGGAAAACCGGCACTTCGTTCGCCGCGCCCTACGTCACGGCGGCGGTGGCGCTCTGGCTGCAACACGACCCGATGCTCACGCCCGAAGATATCCGCGCGCGGCTGACCGCCTCTGCGGCTGACCTTGGCCCGGACGGTCTTGACGAGACATACGGGCACGGGGCGCTCAACCTCGGCGGCAACTGCCCCGGCCAGGCCGCGATCCTGCCCGCTTCGGCGGAATAACGCCCCCGCTTTCCTCTCCTTGGAAAAATACCAGCGCGCCGGGAATAACTCCCGGCGCGCTGCGTTTGCATGACAACGGATCACTGACCGGGAGAGGACCGATGAAAGACACCCTGATCGAGACGAGCCCACTGACCCTGCGCCGGGTCACGGCCTGCAGCAGCGCCGGGCGGCTCAGCGCCCGCATAATCCGGCCGGTGCGCCGTGCAGACGCGCCGCCAATGGTGGTGCTGCATGGCATTTCGCGCAACGCGGGCACGCTGGCCCGGCTCTTTGCCCCCGAGGGCGAGCGCACCGGGCGCACTCTGATCGTGCCGCATTTCCCGGCGGACACATGGCCCGATTTCCAGCGCCCCAGCAAGGCCGCCCGCCCCGATCTGGCCTTGCTGGCCCTGCTCGATCTGGTGGCGTCCGAATACCCGGATATCCCGGGGCCGGTGGATATATTCGGCCATTCGGGCGGCGCACAGCTCGCGCACCGTCTGGCGATGCTCTATCCGCACCGCGTAACCGCGCTCCATCTGGCGGCGGCAGGCTGGTATTGCCGGCCCGATGAGACGATGCGCTATCCCTACGGCCTCGCCCCCGGCAAGGATGCGTTTGCCGCCAAGCTGGTTCGCCGCAACACCGCCGCGCTGCGCGATTTCCTGCATATCCCGACCTGCGTCTACGTCGGCACCGAGGACGTGACCCGTGACGACGCCCTGCGCAAGACCCGTGCGCTCGACACCGGGCAAGGCCCGCACCGCCGCGCCCGCGCGTGCAGCTATGTGACTGCCCTCAACGCAGCCGCAGAGGCCGCAGGCGTTCCGCCCCGCGCCCGCCTGATCGAGATGCCGGGCTGCGATCACGACGTGGTGTGCGCGATCACGCAGAATGACCTCGCCGCGCGTGTGCTCGATGCGCGCACCGCCCTCATCTGACCCACCAAAGGAGAGCTGACATGACCCTCGCCGACACCCTCGCCCAGGCAAAATGGACCTTTGTCACCCGCCGCGTTGACCCAGCCTGCGTCACCGCCACCGATACCGATTTCCCCGCCGCGCAGCCCGGGGACCTGATCCTTGCCCATGTCGACCGCCTCGGACAGCACCGCCGCGTGCAACTGCCCTCGGGGCGACCCTCGCTGATCTTTCCGGGCGATGCGGTGGTGATGGCCTGCGGCTCGCGCTACGCCCCCGATCAGTTCGAAGGGCTGGCCGAGATCGACGCCGAGGGCGCCGATCTGCTGGCCGGGGGTGGCTGCATCGGGCGCATGGTGGCGCGCAACAGCCGGATCAAACCGGCCACGCGGTTGGTTCCGGCCGCCCGCCTGTTGCGGGCTGACGGGCGCGCGGTCAACCTTGCGCAATTCGCGCTCGGCCCGCGCCCTGCCACGCAGCGCCCGTCGGTGATCGGCGTGCTCGGCACCTCGATGAATTCCGGCAAGACGCTGGCCACCGCGCAGCTTGTGCTTGGGTTGCGGCGCGCGGGCTTTCGCGTGGGAGCGATCAAGGCGACGGGCACCGGGGCCTTTGGCGATTTCAACGAATACAGCGACAGCGGTGCGCATTATGTAGGCGATTTCACCGATGCGGGCATGGTCACCACCTATCTGGAGCCGCTTGACCGGATCAAGACCGCCATCGAGACGCTGATCGCCGAGGCCGGGCATCGCGGCTGTGATATCGTGGTGATGGAGGTGGCCGACGGCCTTTTGCAACGCGAAACCGCCGCTCTGATCGCAGATCCGTGGTTCGCACGGCTTGTATCAGGCCTTGTCTTCGCCTGCGGAGACGCGGTGGCGGCCATGGGCGGCGTGGCGCATCTGGCGCAGCTGGGGCTGGTGCCGGATGCGCTGACCGGTCTTGTCAGTTGCTCTCCCATGGCCTCGTCCGAGGCGCAGGCGGCCTCCGGCCTGCCGGTGCTGACCAAGGAGGATCTCGCCGACCCGGCCGAGGCCACCGGCTTTGCCCTGCGCGCGGGGCTTGGCCGCAAGGAGGCCGCCTGATGCCCATGCCGCGCCTCTTGGAGAGCGGCCGTTGGCGCGGGCTGGTGGTCGTCAGCCTCTTGACGCTGGTGCAGGGGGTGGCCGCCGGGGCGGCCGCCTTCGCCACGCGCGGGCTTTTTGATGCCATCCACGCCGGTGCCCCCCTGCCACCGGGCCTGATCGCGGCCCTTGTCGCCTCTGGGCTCGTCATCGCAGGGGCCCGCGTGCTCTCGCGCCTGATGGGCGAGCGGCTCGGGCAGGGTTATGCCCTTGCCATCCGCCTTGCGCTGCTCGATCATGCCTCGAGCATGGCCGCGAGCGCCGTCGCCAAGCGCCGCAACGGCTATATGAGCCTGCGCTTTGTCGGCGACATGACCGCCTTTCGCACCTGGCTGGGCAAGGGGCTGCCCCGGCTCATTGGGGCCATGGTGATGATCCCCGCCGCCTGCACCGTGCTCTGGCTGCTGGAGCCACGCTTCGCCCTTGCCATCGCGCCTCTATTCGCGGTCACGCTGGCCGTGCTGGCCGTGGTCGGGCCACGGCTGGAGCCGCTGCACCGCCGCCTGCGCGCCCGCCGCGCGCGCATCGCCGCCGAGATGGCCGAACGCATGCCGCTCGCGCCAGAGCTTGACCGCATGGGCCGCCGCCCCGCCGAGATCCGCCAACTGCGCAAACGCACCGAGCGGATGATCCACGCCGCCCTGCACCGCCTCTTCTGGGCGGAAGCGCTCAAGGCGCTGCCCGATGCCGTGGCGGGCCTCGCCGCCTGCGCGGTGATCGTCGCCGGCGCGCATACCGGGGCCAGCACCGGCACCATCGCAGGCGCGCTCGCCGCCATCGGTCTTATGCTGACACCTTTGCGCGATCTGGCCAGCGTCTGGAATTTCCGCGCGGCCTATCTCGCGGCGCGCAGGAAATGCAACGCCGCCCTCTCGCGTGCACCGCGCGGGACCGGTCAGGGCGACACCCGCCTTCCAACTGGCCCGCTCCGCGTGACGGTGCGCGATCTGCCGATGCCCCAAGGCAACACGCTCTCGCTCGACATCTCCGCGGGCGAGACGCACGCCCTGACCTGCACGCCCGAAGAGGCCGACACGCTCTTTTCCGCTCTTTGCGGGTTGGAGCCGGTGCCGCCCGGTCATATCAGCCTCTCCGGTCAAAGCCTGACGGATCTGTCGCGCGGCAGCCTCCGGCGCGGGGTGCATCGCCTGAGCAGCGCGCCCGTGGTGCTCAAGGGCTCGTTGCGCCGCAGCCTGTCCCTTGGCCTGCTCAATCGCCCGTCGGATGCAAAGCTCAGGAAAACCGCCCACGCCGCCGGGCTGCGGACGCTGATGGACCGGATCGGCGGCCTTGACGGCGCACTTGCCGAACGCGGCCGTAACCTGTCCCCGGCGGATCGCAGCGCGCTCTCGCTCGCCCGCATCCTGCTGGGCAAGCCTCAGCTTGTCCTGTTGGAGGACGGCGTCTGGCATCTCGACCCCGACGCCAGAGACACCCTTGCCGCGCATATTGACAGAACAGGAGCCACGATCCTGCGCCATCCCGTTCTGGCGAAAGGGGACATGGTTGGGCCTCTTGCTGCGTGATAATCTATTCAATGAACCCACGCCGACACTACGACGTGGCCCGGGGTTGCGAGGCTGTGTTCATCTTCTCTGATCGTTATCGCGGTGCGAACCATAAAAAGACAAGCCCGCAAGCGCTGAAAAAGCTCCCAACTCCGGAGTCGGGCTATGCAATGGATGAGAAATAATTCCTTGGCAATTTGCGGAAGCGATCATAGCTGCAACACGCGGCTGTATACAACCATCTGTATCACTCCAGTCTCTCATGGTTGTCGAAAGTGGCCGCTGCGAGTGTCACATCTAACGCCTACTTCGTCCGCACTGCCGCCGCTCGCCGGTCTCCGATCATGCGCCTGCAGCGAACGGCAGGTCTGGTGAAGCTGCAACGCGGCGCTTGACGGTGAGACGGACGTCCGCTGTGGGCCGAGCTTGCCTGCAGTCACGTTGACTCAGGAAGTGCAAGAAGCCTCAGCAACCGTGGTATTTTCTAACGTTTGGAGGCGTGTCTGGCGAAAGGCAAATGCCCTGTTCGATACGCTGAAATACTGCCTCTACAACATCTGATTTCGGAATCAAAAAATCGATTTCAAGCCCTTTTTCGATTTGCGAGGCTCTAAAAATCTGCGCATTGGCATAGAACACATACGAGAGGTGAGATATGCTTTCATGATCCCCTGTATCCAGAAGACAAGTGTCGTCGCAGCCATCATAGAAGCTGGAAATTGGCACAAGTAGGTTGAGGCCTAGTGCGCATGTGTCGTTACAAACGATCTGCAGGTGCATAATATCAGGATTGTGCCGTGGCCCGGATGGCATGAGAAAGGTCCCGCGCCGGAACGCCATCGCCTAAAGAGACGCCAGAAAGGAGGTCGCCTGGTTGAGGCTTTCCAGCTCGCGCGCGCGCTCAATTGGCTTGTCCAAGCCGACTGCTGCCATCATGCGGTCCAAAGGAATCCGTCGCGACGATCCGTTAGGGTCTTCCCACTCGGCAATGTTGTCGTGAGTCCAGTCCGCAAGATCAAAGCGGTCCATGTGCCCAAATTCTGCCCAGACGTTCTCCAGAATGCCGATTTCCCGCTTGCTCAACTCGTCCAGAGAGTCGGGGGTCACCTCTTGGCTGGCCAAGCCGACGTCATTGTTGGCGCGGTCCCGCAAGAACTGCGACCATCCGCCATCATCACGGTAAAACCCATTCAGATAGTCGAGCGTCAAGGAATTGACTGGACCGTGCGGCATTGAAACACGGCCTTCATCTTGAATGGGATGACCACGCAAGCGCAGACTTTCCCGGTCGGCAAGATATACCAGTTTTATCACCTTGAGCACGTTAATTGCTCCGCCTTCTTTCATGGCGAAGAAGGCAATGGTTTGCGCTGCTTTTCGGGGATCGTATGACATGTCTGGTTGGGTTTCTGGTTGAGTACGTAGTATGTATAGTATGGTGCTTTCCATATATTGAACAAGTTGTCATCACAAATCGTGAAGAAGGTGTGTCCTTAAGCGGCGGCTTGCCCGGCAACTTGGCTCAATGCTGCGCCGTGCATGAACGGCCGGTCTTTGGGGCGGCATCGCAGCATCGCGATAGCATGATGAACGGCGGCTGTGGGCCGAGGCTGTGTGAAAACTCAGATTTTGAGAATCTGACGAGAATAGTTTTCTCGAGATACGGAATTTGGCGGCCCTCGATAGAACAGAATCTCGTGGCAGAGCACGTGGAAGAACGCTGTTCCGCAGTCGGCCATGGTCGAGCGAGTTTTCACACAGCCTCGGCCGCTTGCGCGCTGGGCCGGGGTAAGTCGCCGCAAGTCTGCGCCCGCGGCTCCATGCCCATTGCCGCCGCTCGCCCGCGGCGCGGCAAGTGCCAAATACCAATGCCCAACGCCGCTCACCCTGTCTCCCAAGGCCGCGTCTTCGGCATCACGCTGGTCACCTCGACCTCCCGCAGCATGCCACCCGCGATCAACCCGTCGCGCACCCAGCCCAGCGCGTGCCACCAGTCGTCATACGCCTTTCGGGCGGAGTCGATCTGCTGGGGATGCGGGGAAACCGACGAAAAGACCGGCGAGGAGATCGATCAGACGATCCCCTTCATGAAGGGTTATACGGTCTTCAATATCGAGCAAATCGAGGGGCTTCCGGCGCATTACTACGCGCCCGCCAAGTCACAGCTCAATCCCGATCAGCGGATCGAGGCCGCGGACGCGTTCTTCGCCGATACCGGCGCCGAAATTCGCCATGGTGGCAGCAGCGCCTACTACTGCCCGCCCGAAGACTACGTCCAGATGCCCGTCTTCGAGAACTTCCGCGATGCCGAAAGCTACTACGCCACGCTCGCGCATGAATGCACGCACTGGACACGGCACAAGAGCCGCCTTGATCGCGACTTCGGGCGCAAGCGGTTTGGTGACGAAGGCTATGCCCGCGAAGAGCTCGTGGCCGAGCTTGGCGCTGCGTTCCTATGCGCCGATCTCGGGCTGACCCTCGAAGATCGCGAAGACCACGCCGCCTATATCGGCAGCTGGCTGAAAGTCCTGAAGGACGACAAGCGCGCCATCTTCACCGCCGCCGCGCACGCGCAGCGCGCCACCGACTATCTCCACGGCTTGCAGCCGCTGATCGACGAAGCCGACGAGGCCGCCGCATAGGCGGCCTCTTGGCCGAAATTTCAACAACTCAACGAAAGGATCGAAATTATGACCAAATTCATCATCTCACGCGGCGAATATGTCGTGCATAACATCATCATTGAAGCTGCGGACGAAGACGCTGCCGAAGCTGCCGCGAAAGAAATTCCGATTGATGACGAGCGCTGGAGCGAATGCGGCCCGCTCGGTCACGACGTTCTGTACCAGTGCGAAGGACCATTTCCGTTCGATTGAAAAATCGATCGAGGCCGCCGTATGGCGGCCTCACTCATCAGCAAACCGTACCAGATCGTGCTCGTTAAAGCTGTGCTTCGCATAGATTGCGGCGGCGTGACGGTACGGCATGTTCATGAATTTTTTCGCGAACCACTGGAAAAAACGTTCATCGGAAATGCCCGTTTGAAACGGTATGTCGCGTCCGAAGCTCTTGAGTGGCGGTACGATGGAACGCGCTTTCCCGATGAGTTCAGTCGTGCGCTCGTCGAACAGAGACGGCTCGACGAGGTCTTCAAGCACAAAATACGCCATGTAGGCTGTCTGAAGAGCCGGAACCATGTCGCGCGGGATCGCAAACACCTGAAGCTCTGCTTCGCTGGTCAGATTGAGCGCGTCGGCTGGCCTGATCCGCTCGGTCGTGTCGATAATGTAGTCATCATTGGCCGCGTAGCTTTCGGTTGCCTGAGCCAAGCGGTTTCGCAATTCATTGATCTCGTCTCCTGTCATGTTCTGTCTCCAGGGCTGTGATAACTCGTTGGATTCTACTATTTTCAACAGGAATCTCGCCAATTCTCCCTTTTCAGGGTGCTTGCACCTGGCCGACAGTCCGACCTGAGTTCGGCACCGCCAATCAGGGACGGATACCCGCAGCGCACGCACGCCGCCTCCAGCCGCCGCGCCGCATCATTGACGCTACGCGGGACATAGGTGATCCAGTCGGGGTTCGATGACCTGGCGCTCATGACGCTTGCCGTTCCTCATCAGCGGTGAGCATTGCGTCGATCTTTGCCTTGAGCAGCAGAGCACGGTGCTCGTGCCCATCGACGATGGCGATCTGCTTCAGGGCGTCACCGTGCTGGAGCAGCACTTCATAGGTGCCCGACTTGCGGCGGCCGACATGAACGGCGCGGCATTCATCGCGCGGGATGGTGACTGGCGTTCCCAACTGACCGCGCTGGATGCTCAGCATGTCGCCCCGCCGTTCGACGGCGAGATAGGGGCGATCCGTCAGGTCACGCCAGAGATGCGCGGTGACGGCGCCGAACATCAGGAGGATGAACGCCAGCGCAAGGCCGATGCCCCAGCCCTGGAGATCGGGCGGCGCTGCGCCCGGCTCCCATGTGCGCGCAAACTCGACAAGCGGCGCGAGCGCGGCCGGAATGCCGCTGATCATCGTCATGAGCAACTCGCCCAGACTTTGCGGCGGGGCCGCGGGCGCGCCGTAATACAGCGCCGGTGCGGCCACGATGGTCAACAGCGCGACGATCACGACGACCGCGAAGTATCGCGTGCCTTTCTCGGTGTTCGGGTAGAAGCCTTCGAGGCGCACCGCGTTATCCTCGCGCCGCACAACCGGCTTTCCCGTGATCTTGCTTCGGATCAGGCTCAGGGTTGTCATCATCTTACTCCTTGTTCTTCGGCGGCCGACCGCGTTTGCGGGCCGGGCGGTCGATGGCCACGTTGAGTCCGTGCTCCTTGGCCAGCATTCTGATCTTCGCCATCGCCTCGCGTTTGCGCTCGGCATCGCGCCGTTCGAGGTGATCGCTGGCGGCCTTGATCAGCCGCCGCAGCTCTTCGTCGCTGGCTTGGGCGAGATCACGCGGGACATTACCGGCGGCCATCGGCCCGCCGTGCTGTCCGGTTGTCGTTTCGTCATGGTTCATCATGGTCCTTCCTTTCAGGGTTTGGGTTTCGGGAGGCGCAGCGGCGTTTTGCCTTGCGCGATCTGCGGTGCGCGCGGCGGGGCGGTCGTTTCGATACGCTCAAGCGTGCCGATCGACCCTTCGCTGCCGCAGGACGGTGCGCAGCGAAAATAGAACCCGCCGCGCCGCCGCTCGGAGCGCCCGCCACAGACAAAGGCGCCGCAGCGACCGCATTTGATGAAGTGTCCTTCCCCGCAATGCGGGCAGTCCACCGCGTTCAGGTCAAAATGCCGGATATCGTGCTGCGTCGTCGGCGCAGCAGCGGCGGCACCTTGGTTTGTCTGCGGCTCCGGCGTGCGCACCGCTTCCAGCGCGTAGCGGGGCTTGCCGCGCTGGCGGATAAAGACCGCCTCGAACGGCGTGTCTGTCCTGGCGCAGCGGCAGGCAAGATACTGGCGATCGGTGCGCGCTTCATCGAAGGCGCGCAGCCGCGATCTTGCGCGCCGGAGCGCGCCGCCGGTTGCCGTAAGGTCTGGCAGTCTGAAATTCATGATCTTCCTCCTAGCTCCATCCAAAATGTTCACTGATGCGGTCGCGGGCGCGCAGGATCGCCATGGTATCCGCCGCATTGCCGCCCTGGTCGGGATGCGCCCGCTTGATGGCGCGGCGATAAGCGCGCTTGAGATCATCCGGCGTGAACCCGCCCTCGGGCAGGCCGAGCAGGGCACAGGCTTCGGCGATGCCGGCTGATCCCGCCGCTGTGTCCGGTCCGGCTCGGTTGTCACCATCGCCGTCGCCGTGCGCGTCGCCGCTGCGGGCTTCGAGCGCGATGAACCAGACGAGCAGCGCGAGCCGCCCGGCGCCCGTCAATACGAACGCGAAGACGCTTCCGAGCCCGATCGCCGCCGCGGGCAGGATTGCGAGCAAGGCGGCGAAGAACAGCTTCGCGACCACGCCGAGCAGCTGGCACAGCCCGGCGATCAGGATCGGCAGCAGCCGCAGCCCGATCAGAAAGGCAAACAGCGCCAGATGCGGCAGCCAGCCTTCGTCAATGACCCAGGGTGGCAGCAGTTCGATGATCCAGCGTTCAAAGGACATGACGGGCAAACTCCCACAGACGGAACAGGCCGTAGCCAAGGCCGGCCAGGTAAAGCAGGGCCGCGACCGGATGCGGCGCGAGCAGAAAGGCCGTGGCGTAAAGCGCCTTGCCCCAGAGCCGCCTTGCCAGCGCGCCGAAGGCAGGTGGCGTCCGGCCCGATTGATACGGGTTGCGGTTAAACCGCCCCCGCAGCGCCGCGCGCTGCCAGTAGCGGGTCTTGCGCAGAACCGCAGGCTTCAGGTTGCCGATGAAGGCGATTTGCTTGTCGCCGTCGAAATGAAGGATTTCATCGACGGTCAGAAGCGGGCGCCGCGTCTCGGACGTCGAGGCCTTGCCTTCGGCATTGACCGACCGGCTTTCCGCCGTGCGTTCGCCGACCAGCCGGTGGATATACTCCGCCGTCTCCAGATCGGCGGCGCCGAGAAACTGCCGCAGGCCGCAATTGGCGATGAAGCCCTGCCATTCCTGGCCATAGAGCGCCTTGACCTGACCGATGTTCTGGAAGATCGGCCAGAGCACAACGCGGTACTTGCGCAGCGTGGCGAGCCAGTTCGGAAACCGCGAAATCTTCCGCAGCGCCGCCGCCTCGTCGATGACGAACAGCACCTTCTCGCGTGCGAGCGGGGCGCGCTGCATGGTCCAGATCGCGCAGCCCATGGCAAGGCGCGGGATCGCGGCATGCGTCTCGCTATATTCCAGCGGCAGGACAACGGCGATGATGCAGCCCTTCACGCGCTGCCCGTGCCGGTTCGTCCCCTTGAGCGCCCCGAAATTCACATCGCTGCGCTTAAGGTTCCGGCGCACGAGCGGGTCGGCGAGCCAGCGCAAATCCTGCTGGATCGTGGACATGATGGCCGAAAACTCTTCCGGCGCCTGGGCTTCACGCCGCTCCATGGCGGAGGCCTCGGCGGCCACAAGCCCGTCGGCGACCGGATTGGCCTGCATCTCTTCGAGTAGCTTCTCCCAGCCGTCCGCCGGCAGGTTCACCAGCTCGTAAAGCGTCCCGAGGTGATGCTCGTCCCGTGGCCGCGCCGTTCGAATATGGATGATCAGTGCCTGTTTGAAGGTCTGGCCGGTATCCTTGAAGAATTGCGAGGAGCCGTTCTCACGGCCGCTGCGCGGCGTGAGCATCTCGGCCAGCAACTCCGCATGCGCGGCGAATTGCGGGTCCTCCGGATCGAGAATATCCATTGGGTTGAAGCCGTGCCGCGGCAGCGCCCACGGCTTTTCCGGGTGCATCCCGAACGGATTGATAACGGCGACCTTGTAGCCTTGCGCGCGCCATTGTTTGATCGCGATCGCCGCGTTCTCGCCGCCCGGATCGTTGATGAACGCAAAGGGGTGATCCAGAATGGCCGGCACGATCGCCGCCGTTCCCTTGCCGCTGCCCGATGGGCCGAAGGTGATGGCGTGCGTATCGTCGTAGTAGACCGGCAGATCGGCAAACGACCAATCGCCGACGATCATGCCGTCCCGGCGGAACAGGTTCTTCTGAAGCGCCGTGCACAGGGAGAGGTAGGACCCGAGCCGTGCGTCGTGGCGTCCTGCTTGAAACGCCAGCGCAAGAGGGCATAGCCCCCTGCACTTATCGCTGCCGATCCCAGAACAACTCCGATCATGGCCGTTTACACCCTTGTTGCTTGCCCAAGCATTTTGGTGTTTTGCGGCGCTTAATCTACGACACGGATTGGACACGGTGCGCGGGGCGCATGGCGCGCCCGCTCGATCAGGAGGCTGAATTCTGCTGGTTTTGCGGATTGAAGATAGCGATGCGCTGATCCGCACCACGCACATGGGAAGCGTTTTCAGCGGGCGGTCGCCCGGCTTGGGGGTAATGCACCCCTGGCGCAAACTCTCTACAGACGGGTGCCAGTCAGCGCCGAAAGCCGCGTGCCGACCTTGTCCTTCAATAATGCCACAAGCGCGGGATCACCGCGTTCGTACTCATCGGGGATATGCAGCGTGACGATCCGGTTGTCCGGCGGACGTTGCTTGAACTTCTTGCGGATGCGTTCGCGGTGGTGGGTTTCCATCGCGAAGATCATGTCGGCCGAGGCCACCAGCTCCTTGGTCAATGGGCGCGGTGCCTCTGAATCCGTCCCTGCCGATATTACTTCGATACCGGGCGTGTCGCGGAAGACGTCTTCAGCGGTCGGACTCCTCAGCTTGTTGGCGGTGCACACGAACAGGATACGCATGGCGGCATATTAGCAGACCGTCGGCGTTTGTGCAGGTTTTGCCAGCCGCAGGCGACCGGATTTGTCGGCGGCGGTCACATGCCCGGGCGCATGTGGGCACCGGCATATTGTCCTGCCGTAATTTCGGAAAAACAGGCGCATGGCGTTTTGATCCGCGATCGGATGGCGTTCCGACATACCCGTCTCCTGCCTTTCTGCAAGGGCAACCCGCATTGCCAGACCGTGCGCGAAGCTGGCGCATAACGCGGGGCTCAGCGCTGCAACTTGCTTTGTCGGCTCCCCCGTTCCCTTCGCGTCGCTCCGGTCACGGTCCCCCCAACAATGCGTTGCAGCCGCCCCGACGCATGCGCCGGACGCGTCGGCATCGGCTGGCATGGGGCCAGCCCGCAACGAAAAGGAGACTGAAAATGACTGACGCAACGCAAACCCAAACGCAGGACAAGCCGTCCGGCACACGCCCGAAATTCCGGGCCTGGCTGGTGCAGGACACGCCGGAAGGCGAAGCCCACTGGACCGAGCTCTCGGGCCTCTGGCCGACAAAATCCGGCAAGGGCTTCAAGGGCAACCTGCGCACGCCGATCGCAGCAACCGAGGGCCGCCTCGTGATCCTGCCGGCCACGTTCAACCCGCACAGCGAGGAGAAGTCCGATGAAACTGATCCCCGCTAACGAATACCGGAAACTCATCGAGCAAGGCCGCGCGACTGCCGCGGCCTTCGCCGAAGGGCAGGAGCCGCCCGATCACAAACCCGTCGTGAAGCTGTTCACGCCCGATGCGAATTGCACCTGGCTGATCGCCGAGCTCGATCCGGACGAACCGGACATCGCCTTCGGGCTGTGTGATCTCGGACTCGGCTGCGCCGAACTCGGTAGCGTGCGGATTTCCGAAATCGAGAGCGTCCGCGGTGCCTTCGGGCTTCCGGCAGAACGCGACCGGTTTTTTCGGGCCAACCGCAGCCTTGGCGCCTATGCCGCCATCGCCCGCGAAAACGGGAGGATCGTCACATGAGCACGCATATCACAAACGATCACGTCAGCGCCTTCGAGGCGCTGACTTCCGGCGAATACAGCAACTTTGCGCTGCTGTCCTGCCATGTGAACGGCGCACCCGCCGCGGCCATCGTGGCCGTGAACGAGGATGCCGGCGAATACCGGATCACGCCACTTTTCGTGAGTGTCACGCCCGAAATGGACCTGACCGACCATGACGGTGTCCCGGCGGGAGGTGCATCATGAGCACCACCGAAACCTACCGCATCGACTGGGAGGGCATCGCCCTCTCGGTCCGCTGGACGCCGCAATGGCTTGGTATCGATATCGATGGCCAACAAGTGGCGCATCTGGAGTTGATCAGCGACGAACGCGTGCCGTTGTCGATGACCGAGACCGGCTACCGTTCGCACTTTACAAGCCGTGAACTGGTCGAGACGGAAGGCGGCCCCGTTGCCTTTGTGAAGAAATGGCTCGACGTTGAGGCCATGTCCGATGAATGGAAAGCGCATGAAGACGCCGCTCGCCAGCTCAGCCTATTCTGAACTGGCGGCGCCATTCGTGCGGCCGCATCTCCGATCCCCGGCTATCTTGCTCCCCGCCGTCCGCGTGTTCAGAATTGACAGGCGAATCGGCAGACGGGAGATTGAGATTATGACCGAGCCAGACATTGTACCCGATCACGAGCGCGCGACAATTCGCGCGCAACTTCAAGCCTACCTAAATGCCCATGCCATCGGTGTGCCGCGACTCCAGCAATTGGTGGACGAGACGCTTGATGCCGCGGACAAACCCTACGTTGATTTGCGCTCATTGCAGCGATTTATGGCCGACAGCGTGCGCATCGAAGACGCCAAAGTCATGCGCTACCGGAAGTTCCTCAAGATCGTGCAAGGCGACTGAAGCATCGATGGCGTCCTGGCGGGAGATTTAAATGCGCCCATCGAATTAGAGGTCTGATTGATGCCGAAACTGCCCGTTTTTGACACGAAAGAGCGCGAGGAAATCCGAGCGCGACTCGAAGACTACATGGAACAGCACCAAATTCGTGTCAAAAAACTGTTTGAGCGCATGCAACTCGCTCTCGACATGCGTGATTGGTATTACTTGGATTTACGGTCACTCCAGCGCTTCATTGCAAATGACGTGCGCACTGATGACGAAAAAGTCTTGCGGTATCAAAAATTTTTGAACTTCGTCGTACCGCCGAACAAGCATGAGGAACTCGGCGCGATCCTTGACACAATGCTTATCCTGCCCGTTGCCGCCGGTGTCGAGAAGGATGGCCATGTCGTTGCGGTCCCCTTCGATGAATTTTACGGACGCAAGCCGATTGAAAGTTATGTCGGGCGCTATGTCTTTGAAAGTTATCCATACGGACCTGAACACACGCGTTGTACTGGCTCGCCAGCGCATACCGTGCACTATGTCCTGCTTCCCGCAGCGGATGAAAGGTTTCTGACGATTTTCATTTTGGTCGAGGACCCTGAGCTCGATGACGATCCCGTCTTGAGCGGGTTCCGCGTGGTTGCGGGTGGCTCATTGTTCATGCGCTTCGGCTTTACCGAATTCCTTATGATCCAGGTGGGAGGGTCTGGCGGCCGTTTCACCTTGCTATCCGATGTTACAGACACAGGTGACGACTCTGTAACCACCCTTGAAGGCCACGCGATATCAAATGTTGTGCCGGGGCAGGATCGCGAAGAAGACCGTGTGCAGCTGATACGCCTGACCCGGCTGCCTGAAAAGGTCTGACAGGAAGTGATCTGTCCGGGTCCGTTTGACTCCGCCTCGATCCGTTTCAGTCTGAATGAGCCCATGTGGCTGACAAGGATAAACAGCGTGTCCTATCCTTGTCACGTCAGAAAATTCAGCGTAAAAGTGAAGGTAAATCAACAGGATCGCAGTCTCTCCGCGGGATAGGGAGCAGGCGTTAATAATTTCCTAAACTTGTCGTCGTATCCTGAACCTCATAGGTCGTTAGCAGGGAGTACAAGATGTGCGCGGGGACCCCGCGCCATCTTGGGAAGGGGGCTCAATTGCCGCCCCCGTTCCATCCCCGGCTAGTGCGGAAAGCACCATAGAGACCGATTCCCGGCCCCGGTGTTTCCGCAGTCAGCGTTTCGGCGCTGAACCACGACCAAAGAGCCTTCGTGCCCTTTGGAAACCAGACGAGGGGCTTCCGCGCCCCTTCGATCCCACGGCCAGGGTTTTCGCACCCTGGACCACGACCGGTGTTTCGGCACCGGCTTCGCCCAAAGGGAGACGTCAGCTCGCCCTTTGGAAACCCATCGACCAGCGAGTTCGGCGCTGGACCACGAGCACGGAACGGCCGTGCCGCCGGTGTGAGGAGGGGGAAAGGAGAGCGCACATGCCCGGCAGCGGCAGCGAAACCAGACAGCGCCAGGTCACACTCAAGGCGCGCTTTAACGAGCAGGAAGCCGCGCTCGTGAAATCGCAGGCGGATGCCGCCGGTGTGCCTGTTGCCGGTCTTATTCGCTACGCCGTTCTCGGACAGACGCCGCTGCGCTCGACGCGCACGCCGCCGATGGATCGCGAGCTTGCCGCGCGCATGATCGCCGCCCTTGGCCCCATCGCTTGTGCGCTGCGGCAAGCGCATGCATCGGGCGATCTTGAGCTTCTGTCCGAGACGATCATCGCCGCGCAGCGCGACCTGTCTGAGATGCGCACCGTGCTGCTGTCGTCGCTCGGCCGGGAACCGTGAGGGGGCTGCCATGATCCTCAAAGGCAGCGCCCGGTCCGGCGGTTCCGATCTCGCCACCCATCTCCTCAACGCATACGATAACGAGCGCGTCGAGCTTGCCGATATTCGCGGTACGATCGCCGATGATTTGCACGGCGCCTTTGCTGAATTCGAGGCGGTGGCCAGCGGCACGAAAGCGCAAAAGCCGCTCTACAGCCTGTCCGTCAATCCCTCCGAGCCGCTCACGCGGGAGCAATATATCGAGGCCGTCGAGGCCATCGAAAACAAGCTGGGATTGACCGGTCAGCCGCGCGCCGTTGTCTTCCACATCAAGGACGGTCGCGAGCATTGCCATGTCGTCTGGTCGCGCATTGACGGCGCCGAGATGAAGGCGATCCACATGGCCCATGATCGCCGGAAACTGTGCGACATGGCCGTGCATCTTGCCGAGCAATACGGACACGAGCTGCCCGAAGGGCTGAAGGCGTGGAAGCAGCGAGAGCAGTTCAAAAAGGACAGGCTCGAAGCCACGCTTGCCGAGAATGCGCAGCAGAAGAAATCCGGCATCACGCCGGAGCAGCGCCGCGAAGACATCACCGCCGCTTATCGCGAGGCGGACAACGCCAGCGCGTTCCGGCATGCGCTGGAGGAACGCGGCTATATCCTGGCGCGCGGTGATCGCCGCGCCTTCGCCGTCGTGGACAGGTTCGGCGACGTGCATTCCCTGTCCCGTTACCTCAAGGACGTTCCTCGCAAGGAGATGCGGGCGCGGATGAAAACGCTCGACCCGTCATCCCTGCCATCGGTCGAACAGGCCAAGGAACAGGCCCGCGCGCAGCAAAAAGCCAGCGCTGAACGTGCCCGAGAACAGCGCGCCGCGCAGGAGGAGGCTGTCAAACGCCGTTCCGCCGAAAAGCGTGCCGCCATGGAGCGCGCCCAGGCCGCGCGCTGGCTGGCGCTTTCGCAAATGGAACAGGCGCTGTTATTGACGCAGCAGCAAGAGCGCATGGCGCTTCATGCTGCGCAGCAAACGGAAGCTTCGGGCGTGGTGTTTCGCATGCGCGCGAAAGTGGCCGATCTTGTTGCCGGTACGCCGGCGCTGCAATCGGTGCTTGGGCATATTTCCAGCCGTGCCGGGCTCGATCCGCGCGCGCGGCACAAGCTGGAAAACGAGGCGCTCGACCGCCGGCACGAGCGGGAGAAGATCGCGCTCGAAGGCCGGAAAAAGGCGCTCGACAAGATCGACCGTCGCGAACGCATGGCGCTCGAACGCGATCTCAAGCGCGAGGCTCTTGCGGCCCGCGCCGCACCGGTGCAGCGTGCAGCGCCGCAGCAGGACGAGAAGGTGGCGCGCACCGACCCGCGCCTGCTTCAGGAAGACGGGCTCGGCGCGGCGTTCAACGACAGGGCGCAGGATGCTCGCGCTCGCCGCGACGACGGTGAGACCGAAGGCGAGGACCGGCGGCTGCGCGAAAGTTGGGACAAAGCGCAGAAGCAGGATAAGCGCCCGCATCGTACCGACCCGCGGCTTCTGGAAGAGGATGCGCTACGGGCGGAATTTGACGAAGCCGCGCAGGCCCGGCGTCATGACAGTACCGATGAAGGCGAGGGCGAGGATGGTCGCAGCCAGCGTAAAAGCTGGAAGCAGCGCGCGCAGGAAAAAGGTCATCGGCGCGGCCGCGGAAAGGGAGGCGGTTTCGGCCATCGACGCGGGGAATAATTGTCACTTCCCCCTGAACCAATGCACGATACGTTGCCAGAAGCCCGGCGGTGTCTCGGCGCTTATCTGTCCTGGCTCGGCTTCGGTCGTGTTGAAATAGCGATCCTTGGAGCGACGATCCTGTTGCCTGCCGGCAACAATTTTTTCATCACTCATGTCGCCCGCCCACCGGACATTGCTGTGCTTGATCCAGTAATGTGACCGGCAGGGAAAGCTCCAGTTTCCGATGGACGGTGACAGCGAAACCGACACACCGTCATAGCCCATCTTCCAGTCGGTCGGGCTAAACGGTGTGACAACCTCACGGCCGCAGCCGCAGGCACATTTGTGAATGGCCGTCGCGTAATCCATCGCAAGGTAGAGGACACCCTCCTCGATACGTTCCGGAATCGCCTCTACAAACCGGTGTGAAATCTTCTTAATCGCCATCTCGCCTGTCCATGTTGTCAATTTTGTTGCCGTCGATTGTATAGTTGCTGGAGTGCTCGCCCTCAAAATCGGCATAAAAACCAGCCAGTTTCTTCCACCGGATCACCGCGAGCGTCGCGTTCAGGGCGTTCAGGTCAGCGACCTGGATGTTGGTGTTGTAGGCATCGTCAATGTCCGCATCGCCCATGCCGACACGGCGGCGCAGGGGCTCGCGCTGTTCGGCAGTGCTCAACGTCACACGCAGCAGGCCCACGAGAGCGTCATCGCCGATCTGGATACCCATGCCGACATCAATGAAGGAAATTTTCATTTTTTCGAGACGTTCGACTACCGGGCGTTTGGCTGCGCCAGAGTCAACGCACACGAAAACGAAATCCATCTCGTCCAAGAGGTTTGTGTTGGCATCGTCGAGATAGACCGGGTGCGGGACGATCCCCTTACGCATGGGTTCATACAGCGCCGCGAAGTAATCCACCTTCTTTTTCCGCTCCCGCAGGGTTTCGATACTCGGCGCGCCGGGGCTGCGGAATGCGTTGTGCTGCAGGAAATCATCCCCATCGACGAGATGCAGCTCACGGATGGGGGTTTTGGCGATCAGGTCGAGCACGTAAGAGCCCGTGCCGCCAAGACCGACAATGGCAACCTTGTTAATTGCAAGCTTTTCCGAGAGTCCGCCGATGCCGGCTCGTGTCGAAGCCGTGTCATGGTACTTGAACACCGGATCGGGCTCATCTGAGTTTGCCACCACGTAGGTTCGCGCATCCGCCGTCGGGTCGATCTTCCGTGCGGGCGAGGCGATCATCTCGACATAGGTGGTCATCTTGTGCTGGTAATCGCGGTAGCCCTCTTTCGGCTTTGCCGAAAACATATGGTCAACCGTGATGTCCTTGCCGAGGGTCTGGCGTTTGCTTGAATGCCTGATGGATTCCAGTAGGCGGCCGTCCGGATCGCAAGGATGTTCACCGGCGAAATACGCCTTGTGGTCGCTCGGTGTCATCGTCCCGTCCCCATTCATCTGCAGAACGGACACGAGTATGCCGCGTTTAACTTCGCGGTTTGCGTTCACGTAAGGCACATTGGAGATAACGAGGTGGCCACCCTTTACAGCCACCTCGTATCCGTCTTCTTCGAGGGCCTCCAGATCGGCGTTACGACTTATCAGTTGCCGTGACATTGAAGATCATGCCCTCCTTCAGCTTCACGGTATCGCCCTCATCCAGCGTGCCTTCGGGCTTGTTGCCTTGACCGCGCCGGTAAGTGATCGTGAAGCAAATCAACTCGCCGGTGGGCGGGTTCTCATAGGCGAGGGCGACCAGATCGTTCTCACCAAGCTCGGTTGCCGTCACCGTCTTCTCGCGGCCGTTCACGACAATCGTATACTCTTTGTCGGGTTTGCCTTTTTCGTCTTTCGCCATGGCTATGTCCTTTCTGTTTAACCTTCGGGCGGGAACGGGTCGCCACCATGGCTATCGCTGCTGGCGATCCGTCCGTCGCGGTTGTGGATACGCAGTTCGCTTTGTTGGTTGCGGCTGATTTCACGTCCGCGATCGACAGCGTCGTGCTTTGTGTCATGGTGGCTGCTGGCGCGTGATGCGCCGCCACGCTTCACATCCCATCCGCCTGCCGGATTCGGCATGACATGATGGGTCTTCGGTCCCTTACTCATGGCTTTCCTACCTCCTGTTCGTTAGGGGTGTAGGCAAAAAAAGTACGCCTACTCCGAACATGATATACTGGTTGAAAATCAGAAGTCAAGCACGTAAAGTATGTCTATACCGAACAAAAAACGACGATGGGGGAGCCACCGCATGACCAACAGCCTAGGAGAGAAGATTCGCCGCTTGCGAAAGGAGCAGAAGCTAACGCTCGAAAAGCTCGCCGAGATCACTGGTTCCAGCAAGAGTTACATCTGGGAGCTAGAGAACAAGAACCCGCCGCGACCGTCGGCGGAAAAACTTGGTAAGATTGCGGAAGCTCTTGGCGTCACTATGGAATATCTCCTCGATGAGAAGCAAACGATCACCGAGGAAGATGCGGTCGATGTCCAGTTCTACCGTGAATACCGGCACATGGACCCTGAAACGAAAGAAAAAATTCGTGAAATGGTAAAACTGTGGGGTAAGCCCGGATGACAAAACCGAAGTCGCCACAACGATGGGCATACGACCTGACCATCATCCTGAACACTTTGGGTGGCGACGACCGCTTTCCGGTTAACGTTCGGGAGCTTGCGCAGGAGTTTTCCAGGCAGCGCTTCCCTGACGACCCGATAAGCCTTGTGCAGGGGCGCGCGCTTCCTGGCTTTGAAGGCGCGCTGGTAAAGGCTCCGCCAGGTGAAAAAGGCTGGGGCATTTTCTACAATTCCGACACGGCATCGACCGGACGCATCAACTTCACGCTTGCCCATGAGTTCGGGCATTACCTCTTGCACAGACAGGATCATCCTGACGGCATCCAGTGCAGCACTGAGGATATGGAGCGATGGGACAGCAAGTACCGACAAATAGAGAAAGAGGCGAACGAGTTCGCGGCGAATCTCCTCATGCCTTTGGATGACTTTCGCAGGCAGATTGCGCCGAAAGCCAGGCCCGATCTGGAGACCCTCGGGGTATGCGCTGATAGCTACGGCGTATCACTGATTGCAGCCACGCTGCGATGGCTGCAGTACACCGAGCGCCGCGCCGTTCTTGTTAAGTCAATCGACGGCTTTATTCATTGGGCATGGTCGAGTGATCGTGCCTTGCGGACAGGGGCCTACTTCAAAACATCTGGCCGTCCGCCGATAGAGATACCCCCGTCCTCGATTCCGGCAAAGGATGCCGATCTGGTAAGAAGGAAGGCAACGCGTGAGCATGGCGCTGGCATCTGGTTCAAGGAACCTTGCGTCGAGCATGCTCTGGTCTCCGAAGTTCACGATTTCGCACTTTCTCTTATCCTTCTTGATGACGCACCTTCGCGCTTTGAGGTTGGCGAGAAAACTGAAGAAGATACCTACGACCGGATGATAAGTCGTACACCCGGCTCGTCCTGGCTTGGATAGTAGACTTACTGTATGAGGCGCGACTGGGATTGATCATGGCGCCGCCAACTTGGCAAAATTGTCGTGAGGCGAGGATGGATTGATGAACGATAATGAAGATGAAGTGACCGTGACGATCACGTTGAGCCGGAAAGCCTATGAGAAGGCTGAGAGGCAGGCCAAGGACCCGCGTGGTCCGATGGGGGAGTTGGCAGGGTTCGTGCCGGTAACAGATTATATCGAGCGCATAGTCGAGGTCGCGCTGGAGGACTGACGGGCACCTTGGTCGTCATTATAGGCGCTCGGATGGCAGTTCAGTCTTCAGTTGCCAGATCGAGTCCGCGCAGGCGATCCGTGACACTCTCGTTCACAGCATCAACAACGGACGTCGTGAAGTCCTTCGGCAGATTGGCATTTGCTGATTCAAGCGCTTTGGGTGCGCCCGCCGCGATGTCTTCGACGATCGCCGTTGCTCTTTTTTTGGACATGCCGGAACGCATGGCCGTTTGCACGAAATGTCGCCCATGAATCTGATCGAAGCGGTAATGGCGGTTGTTGCCGACCGACATCGCCATCTTCATCTGCTTGCGTTCAATCTGGCGGGCGTTCAGCGCGGGCTGCGCTGTCAAAATGTCATAGAGCGGGGTCATGCGGTAGCTGCCGCCGGGGCTCAGGAACACGCTGAAATTCTTGGCGTGGCCGTCGGTGGCGCCGATCAGCCAGAAGATCAGTTGCGCTTTCAGGAAAACCTCCTGATCTTCCATCGGGTTATCGCTGCCCTTTAGCAAGTCAAGCACATCGACCATGCCCGGCCCGCCTTCATTCTGGTATTTCAGGGTCGGGGGTACAGACAGCGCCTGGCAGCAATCTTCCTGCGGCAGGCGGAGCAAGCGCCCGTCCTTTGTCCAGCGCCGGTCGAAGCGTTCGATCACGAGCGCTTTGGTTTCGCCGAAGGTTTGGATGGTGGCGGTGTTGACCGGCAGGCCAAACGCTTCGGTCAGCTTCAGGCAGTAATATTCGTTCTCGACGCTGTCCGAGAGATCGATGCCGCCGGGCAATTCGCCAATTTGTGTTTTGATGAGATGCGTAGTCGGTGTCGTGCCGTGCGGCTTGATCCATTTTCCGTCATGCCAAAGCAGCGCCGTCTTTTCCTGAGCGCCCGCGACAGAAATCCGGAACGCATCATCGCTGGTCAGACCAAGCGGTGCCTGGCTCAGGCCTTTGAGGATTTTTTCGATGGCGGCTTCATCGACCGGTTCGCCCTCCAGCGTGCCAGTGGCATCAGGCGCATCTTCATCCCCCGCAATAAATTGCAACGCGCCCACACAGTCATGACCAATCTTGGTCAGCATGCTGTAGGCATCCGTGCCGCGCGCGCCGACCTTTTCGGCAACCAGGCGGCGCAGCTTGTCCGAATCCGGCAGCAGGTTTTCGAAGACGGCGGCAACGGGTTCGCCGCGATAGGGTGTCTCTCGTAGTGGCAGCGACAGAGAGACCGGCAGGGCGTGCTCCCAGCCCAGCCAGTCCTCATGATACGAAAAGCCGATGGCACCGCTGGCCTCGCGGCTCAGTGTGCCGACGCGGCGGTTGTTCAGATACACGCGCAAGGGTGCGTAGGCCGGGCGCCGTCCCATCAGAACAGCTCCTCGATGTCGCGTTCGTGCCCCTTGGATCGGTCGCCAATCCTGAGTTCAAGGTCGAGAGCGGCAAGGACGGAGAGGATGGATTCGAGCTTTGCGGGCTTTTCGCCGCTCTCGATCATCGAGATCGTCGCCTGGCGCAGGCCTGCCCGCTCGGCAAGCTGCATCTGTGTCCAGTCGCGCTTCTTGCGTGCACGCTGGATGATGGTACCGATCTGTCTTGGTGTGCGGGCTAGATCATTCATAAGTATAATATACGTTATGGCGCATATTTTGTCAATATGCGGTGTGGCGGATAATCTCGACCTATGCGCTGAAACGCATAAAACGGAATTATCTGCTGGAGCGTATAGAAGCTTCGGAGCTGTTTGGGAAACCCTGACCCGGTGTACCGAAAGAGCATGAGGTGGATGAAATTCAAAGAGCTTTGCGTCTCACCAGCAAAGAAGGGCGGGCAGGAAAAAGGTCACCGGCGCGGACGTGTCCTGGACTATGACATCAAGCGCGACACAGATCGAGCATCAGCACGGGTATCTAGCTGGTCCTGATTATCATGGCAGGCGGGGAAAGCCTTCCCCTCGCTGCAACCCGCCGCTGGCGGTTTTCCGCTACCCCTTCCAGCGGGGACACCCCGCAACGCCCCGTTCCATTCTTTGAAAAGAATGCTTTTGGTCCGTCCTGGATGGACAAAATTGACGAATGGTAAAGCGTTGCCGCCACGACAAGGCTCGGGAGCCCTCCAGCAAAGCAGGGCGGGCGCCGGTGCCCTGCATCGTCTCCGCCGCCGCACCCCCATCAGCAAGTGAGGGGTGACGGACGGCTCCTGCGAAGCAGGGCGACAAAGTCGTGGACGATTCAGCCAAAGCGCTACACAAATGTGTATCCACTGGCTACACTATCAGGCGATGAAAAAGAACGTCGGGCTTCGCATACGCATTGATCGGGACCTGCGGGAGCAGTTTCTTAAGGCGTGCCAGGCGGACGACAAACCCGCCGCTCAAGTGCTAAGAGAGTTCATGCGCGCCTATGTGGCCGAGCGTGGCCTTGATTCCGCAATCATAGATGGCGGCGTAAAAGAAAAAGATAACGGGGTAGAACCTTGAACGCAGTTGAAATCGAAGAAGCAATTTCCAGACTGGCCGAACAGCCGTTCGATGCCGAGGAATTCCCCTTCACGTTTCTGGAAGCGTTCGGCAACAAGGCGACAACTATCAAAAGGCTGCGCAGCGGCGCATCGAACAAGTCCGATCTCGGCGGCGTTCTCCAGATAAATAATATCCACATCAAGGTCTGCGCCGAGGGGCGGGTTTCCGATACGATCCGCGTGCTGCGCGAGAGCCCTGCCACGAAGAACGCCCGCAACCGCGTCAAGTTTATCCTGGCGACAGACGGCATCACGCTGGAAGCCGAAGACCTTTCATCTGACATCGCCCCGATCGTCTGCCCGTTCGCGGACTTCCCCGATCACTTCGGCTTCTTCCTGCCGCTTGCCGGTATCTCGACCGTCAAGCAAATCCGCGAGAGCGCCTTCGACATCAAGGCCACGGGACGCCTGAACCGGCTTTACGTGGAGCTGCTCAAAGACAACCCCGAATGGGGAACCGCCGAGCGCCGCCACGACATGAACCATTTCATGGCGCGGCTGATCTTCTGCTTCTTCGCTGAAGACACCGATATCTTCGTCAAGGCCGATCAGTTCACCGCCACGATCGAGCAGATGAGCGCGCCGGACAGCGCGAACACCCATGAGGTGATCAGCACGCTGTTTCGCGCCATGAACACCAAGCTCGAAGAGCGTGACGCGGCGAACATCCCCCGTTGGGCGTCCGATTTTCCCTACGTCAATGGCGGACTGTTCTCGCAAAGCGTGGACGTGCCGCGATTCAGCAAGATCGCGCGATCCTATCTTCTGCATATCGGCAATCTCGACTGGAAGAAGATCAACCCCGACATCTTCGGCTCGATGATCCAGGCCGTCGCCGATGACGAGGAACGCGGCGCGCTCGGGATGCACTACACGTCCGTTCCGAACATCCTGAAGGTACTAAACCCGCTCTTCCTTGATGATCTGCACGAAAAACTGAACGAGGCCGGTGACAACGCGCGCAAGCTCTTGAACCTGCGCAACCGGATGGCACGGATCAGGGTTTTCGACCCCGCCTGCGGCTCCGGCAACTTCCTTGTCATCGCCTACAAGGAAATGCGGGCGATCGAGGCCGAAATCAACAAGCGGCGCGGCGAGCCTGATCGGCGCACTGATATCCCGCTGACCAACTTCCGTGGCATCGAGTTGCGGGATTTTTCTGCCGAGGTGGCGCGCCTGGCGCTGATCATCGCCGAGTATCAGTGCGACGTGCTCTATCGCGGCCAGCGCGAGGCGCTACGGGACTTTCTGCCGCTTGATGCCATGAACTGGATCACCTGCGGCAACGCCCTGCGGATCGATTGGCTCAGCATCTGCCCACCAACGGGGACGGGCGTGAAAATGCACGGGGATGACCTATTCAACACGCCGCTCGATCAGGCCGAAATTGACTTCGAGAACGAAGGCGGGGAGACCTACATTTGCGGTAATCCGCCTTACATCGGTGACAAGAAGCAAACTAACGAGCAGAAGTCAGACATTGAAGCAATTCTTGGAGCGCGCACCAAGAAGTGGAAGTCCCTCGACTATGTCTGTGGATGGTTTGTCAAAGCCGCCGAGTATGGACTTAGAACTGAAGCGACATCGGCGTTCGTGTCCACCAACTCCATCTGTCAAGGTCAGCAGGTTCCGGTCCTATGGCCTATCATCCACGGCCTCGATCACGAAATCTCCTTTGCTCACACGTCATTCAAATGGAAGAACTTAGCTATATGATGCACCTCTTTGGAATATGGCGCTGATCGCGTCACGTCTGCATCTCGCGTGGATCGCAACTGTTTGCGGGAAGATGAAGTCTGATTATCGTTATTCCAATACCCTCGGCTGGAACACTTTCCCCGTCCCCAAGCTAACCGAAAAGAACAAGGACGACCTGACCCGCTGTGCCGAGGATATGCTTCTGGCGCGCGAGGCGCATTTCCCCGCGACCATCGCCGACCTCTACGACCCTGAGAAGATGCCCGCCGACCTGTGCGCCGCCCATGACCGCAACGACGAGGTGCTGGAACGCATCTACATCGGGCGCCGCTTCCGAAACGACACCGAAAGGTTGGAAAAGCTTTTCGAGCTTTACACCAAGATGACCAAGAAGGGGGCGGCATGACGAGTGATGACCACATGCCGATCGAACGGTACTATGCGCTCAAGTCGATGTTCGAGCGAATTTGGGGGAAAGATACCTACCTCGATCTAAAGCATTGCTCCGATCTGAAGGTCTGGAAGCGGTACTGTGAGAGGACACTGCGTGCGACCGAGATTGCGGCATCGGATACTGTCCAAGTCGCAGATGAAGATTGGCATAGGGAGCTGTGCGAAATTATTCAGCATGGTATTGGAAGAATCGAATCCGCCAAGGCTTTTGACGAACTGTTTCAGTGCTTTGCGGCAACCTATGCCGAAATTTCGTTTCATCAGCTTGGCTTCGTTCCGAGTGTTTATCCTGCAACGCGTTCTCAACTTCGGAAAGGAAACTGGCGTTTGGACGCCTTTCGGTCGGTTCAGTATGTCCAGAACGCTGAACAAAAAGAGAGCCTGATAAGAAGAAGAAAGAAATGAGAGGCAAAATGACCACCGACAAATCCGTCCTGTCCGTGTCCGTCACCTATGCCCGCAATGGCAGTTCGACCAAGTCGAACGAGCTTGGCATGCGTCCGATGCAGGAGCGCGCGTTTGAGCGGCGGGGCGAGCAGTATCTTCTGATCAAGTCGCCACCCGCGTCGGGCAAGAGCCGCGCGCTCATGTTCATCGCGCTGGACAAGCTGAACAATCAGGGGCTCCGGCAGGTCATCATCACCGTGCCGGAAAAGTCGATCGGATCAAGCTTTGCCGACGAGCCGCTCAGTGACTTCGGGTTCTGGGCGGACTGGCATGTCGTGCCGAAATGGAATCTCTGCAACGCACCAGGCGCCGACGGCAGCAAGGCCGACTCTGTGGGGGCGTTCCTGAAAAGCGATGACGGCGTGCTCGTCTGCCCGCACGCGACCTTCCGCAACGCCGTCGAGAAATTCGGCGTCGAAGCCTTCGACGAGCGTCTAATCGCCGTGGACGAATTCCACCATGTTTCGGCCAACCCCGACAACAAGCTGGGCGCGCAGCTCACCGAGTTGATCGCGCGCGACAAGGTGCATGTCGTGGCCATGACCGGATCGTATTTTCGGGGCGATACCGAGCCGGTGCTCATGCCCCATGACGAGGCAAAATTCGATCCCGTCACCTATACCTACTACGAACAGCTCAACGGCTATAAATATCTGAAGACGCTGGATATCGGCTACTACTTCTATTCCGGCGCTTACGCCGACGACATCCTGAAGGTGCTGGACCCCGCCGAGAAGACGATCATCCACATCCCGTCCGTCAATTCGCGCGAGAGCACGAAGGACAAGATCAGGGAAGTCGAGCACATCATTGAGGAGCTTGGTGCATGGCAGGGGACCGACCCCACCACCGGCTTCCAGCTTGTGAAGCGCTCGGACGGGCGCGTTCTGCGGATCGCCGATCTGGTCGATGACGATCCGGCCAAGCGGGAGAAGGTTTCGGCAGCACTGAAAGACTCTGCGCAGAAGCACAACCGTGATCATGTGGACATCATCATTGCCCTTGGCATGGCCAAGGAAGGCTTTGACTGGATTTGGTGCGAACACGCGCTGACGGTTGGCTATCGTTCGAGCTTGACCGAGATTGTGCAGATTATCGGGCGCGCCACCCGTGACGCCGAAGGCAAGACACGTGCCCGCTTTACCAACCTGATCGCCGAGCCGGATGCGGCAGAGGAAGCCGTCACCGAGGCGGTGAACGACACGCTGAAAGCCATCGCCGCCAGCCTGCTTATGGAGCAGGTTCTCGCCCCGCGCTTCAACTTCACCCCGAAGAAACCGGATAGCGGGCCGGTTGAAGGCTTTGACTACGGCGAAGGCGGCTACAAGGAAGGCGAATGCAACGTCGGCTTCAACGAAGACAGCGGCCAATTCCAGATCGAGATCAAGGGGCTTGTCGAGCCGAAAAGCAAGGAAGCCGAACGTATCTGTCAGGAGGACTTGAACGAGGTAATCGCAGCCTTCGCGCAGGACAAAACCACCGTCGAGCGCGGTCTTTTTGACGAGGAGCTTGTTCCCGAAGAACTGACACAGGTGCGTATGGGCAAGATCATCAAGGACAAGTATCCCGAGCTTGACGATGGCGATCAGGAAGCCGTGCGCCAGCACGCGATCGCGGCGCTGAACCTCACCCAGAAGGCCAAGGAAGCCGCGCTTGAAGGCGATGACGCAGACAAGAGCGGGAACACCGCCTTGATCGATGGCGTCCGGAAATTCGCGATGGATGTGCGCGATCTGGACATTGATCTGATTGACCGGATCAACCCGTTCAGCGAAGCCTATGCCATCTTGGCGAAAACGATGAGCGAAGAGAGCCTGAAGCAAGTTCAGGCCGTCATCTCGGCGAAGAAAGTGAAACTGACGCCAGAAGAAGCGCGCGACCTGGCGCGGCGCGCCGTGAAATTCAAGCAAGAGCGCGGGCGGTTGCCATCGATCACTTCGCCCGACGCATGGGAAAAGAAGATGGCAGAAGGCGTGGCCTTCCTTGCCCGCATGAAAGCGGAGGCGGCCAATGGTTAAGGAATTTACCGAGGACGATGATGCGCTTCTGGCCGAGCTTGGCGTCGAAGTTGAAGAGAAAAAAGCCCAAAGCCGCACCCCACGTGAAGAGCGTATTATCGCGGGCTTCGAAGAAATCCAGCGCTTTGTGGAAGAACATGGCCGCGCGCCGCAGCACGGCGAAAACCGTGATATTTTTGAGCGTTTGTATGCCGTTCGGCTGGATCGTATCCGCGAGCAGGCGGATTGCCGGGAACTGGTCGAACCGATCGATCACCAGGGATTGCTGGCAGGGTCAGCACCATCATCGTCATCAGCGCCTGACGAGATGGATGACGATGCCCTTTTGGCGGAACTCGGCGTCGAGGCTGAGGCCCCACCGATCACGGAGCTCAAACATGTTCGGACGAGTGCCGAGAAAAAAGCCGCCGAAGAAATTGCCAACCGCGAAAAGTGCGAGGACTTCGAAACCTTCAGGCCACTCTTCGAGCAAGTGCAGAGCGAGCTGGACAGCGGCCTGCGCGAGACGCGCCCTTTCGAGATGAAGGCCGAAATCCAGCCAGGACGGTTTTTCATCGTTGGCGGTCAGAAAGCCTATGTCGCGGAGATGGGCGAAACCACCATTACAGCACAGGGCCGAACCGACGCCCGGCTACGCGTGATCTTTGATAACGGCACAGAGAGCAACATGCTCATGCGCTCGCTTCAGCGTGCCCTGAACAAGGATGAAACAGGCAGGCGCATCACCGATCCCGTGGCAGGTCCTTTGTTCGCCGACAACACGATCGATGGCGACGAGGCCAGCGGAACGATCTACGTCCTGCGCAGCAAGTCCGATCATCCGGTTGTCGCCGAAAACCGCGATCTTGTTCACAAGATCGGCGTCACCAACATGAGCGTCCAAAAACGCATCGCGGGAGCGCGGCTCCAGCCGACATTCATGATGGCGGACGTAGAAGTCGTGGCGACCTACGAACTTTACAACATCAACCGCACCAAGCTGGAAAACTTGATCCACCGAATTTTCGAGCCCGCGCGGCTCGACATCGAAATCATGGACCGTTTCGGCAATCCCGTTGTTCCACGCGAGTGGTTCCTTGTACCGCTGTTCGTGATTGATGAGGCGGTAGAAAAGATCAAGAACGGGAAGATCGCCGACTATTCCTATGATCCGCACAAGGCGACTTTGACACCACGTATCGCCAAATCAAAAGAAAACTGAACGGGAGGAATAATGCCAGATTTACATAGTGATGTTGTTGGTCAAGCCGCCCGCCTTCCGCTTAAGCCATCGGAAAGTAATGCGCTTTTGCTGGATGCGCAGACCCGCAACGCCATCTTCTTTGATAAGCTCGGTCTGGGCGGGTGAGGTAATCATGAATTGGAACCATGATCACATAGTTCACATTGGCGGCGAAACAGAAACGCCGCTCGACCCTGCAACTGAAACTGCCGTGTGGCGAAAGCGAATCGAGCCCTGGCTATCTGCTGTTTTTCAGTCCGAGCACCTTTCTCTGTTGGTCGGAAATGGCTTTACGACCGGCATAGCCAATCAGGCGGGGGGTGTGCCGACGGGCATGGCTGGTTCAGGTTTCGGTGGGTGTCCGAACGAAGACAAGGTGAGTGCCCACGCCAAGAAGATGGCGGAAGCCATGGGACGGGGGAGCGCCAATATCGAAGATGAGCTTTCCGCAGCACTGTCTCTCTTGAGCGGTCTGGAGATTCTTAAACACGCAGACGCGTCGGCTTGGGAAACCGCGATCGACAATGTACTCGGCGAGTTTATCAAGGATGTCCTTACCACGGAGAAGAGCATCCGTGACGGCATAGATAAGGAACCTGCCGCGGGTGGACCGCTCGCAAGGGAAATCCTGGTTTCATTTTTGATGAGTTTTGCCAGCAGGGCTGCGTCGCGGGAAAGGCTGCATGTTTTCACGACAAATTATGACCGTTTGATTGAACGCGGATGCGATGATGCTGGCCTGCGCATTATAGATCGTTTTACCGGCGCTCTTGAGCCGGAATTCAGGTCGTCACGTTTGCACATCGACATGCACTATACGCCACCAGGAATTCGGGGGGAGCCACGTCACCTCGAAGGCGTAGTGCATTTGACCAAGCTTCACGGATCACTTGACTGGCGCTACGACCATCCGCGTCTATACCGTGTCGGCCTACCGTTTGGTGCAGAGGCCGGGCATCCCGCGGTGCCAGCCAGCCCACGACACTCGGTGATGATTTACCCCAACGCGGTTAAGGATGTTGAAACGGTCGCCTATCCTTATGCCGACCTATTCCGTGATTTCTCGTCCTCGATATGCCAACCAAATAATGTGCTGGTCACTTACGGATACGGCTATGGTGATGACCACATCAACAGGGTTATCGCCGATATGTTGACCATTCCCTCGACGCACCTTGTTATACTTGCCTGGGGAGAAAAGCCCCATGAACGGATTGCGTCGTTCGTGGATCGTGTTGGTAGGCCGCAACAACTGACGTTACTCATCGGCAAGCACTTCGGCGACATACGCACGCTGGTCGAGCACTATTTACCCAAGCCTGCCATTGATCCGTTGACCATTCGCATGAGTGAATTGGTGGAACGGCGCGGCAAGATCACTGGCAAAGAACCCGATGACGCTGGCGGTGCACAATGACGACGATTGTCGAGCGTATCGGCACGCTATCGGTTGGTCGAGTTGAGACCGTCACCGCCGAAGAATTGCGTATTACCCTGTTTAACGAAACACCGCAGGCGACGGCGCTCAATACCGGGACACCTACGGGCTTCCCCCGCGTTAACGCCTATGTCTTGGTCCCCAATGAGACCGGCGCTGTTGTTGCCGTTATTAAAGAAATCGCCATTATCCGTGCGAAACCGCTTCACGGCAAATCGGATGACGCGCTTGTTGATCTTCCATTCCCCGCGCGGACGATCGTTGCCATTCCTTTCGGTACGCTGCTTCGTGAGGGGAATGATGCAGACAGCCAGCCGATTTATACTCTGGAACGGGGCGTACCGGTCCTTCCTTCAGTAGGTGATCCTGTCCTTCTCCCGACGGCAGCGCAGTTGCGGTCTATCGTCGAAGCCAAAACGGATGATCGGCTGATACAGATCGGCACAGCCCCGTTTGCGGGCAATGCCCGCGTCTGGGTCCATCCCGACAAGCTCTTTGGCCGACATCTTGCGGTTCTCGGCAATACCGGCAGCGGCAAGTCCTGCTCGGTGGCCGGTATCGTCCGCTGGTCGCTTGAGAGCGCCGCTGCGGCGGCTCAAGCGCAGGCACAGGAGGGCGAACAGGCCGCACCTGCCAATGCGCGCTTCATTGTTCTTGATCCGAACGGTGAATATTCCCAGGCATTTAATGACGGTACCCTGGCCGTCCGCCGATTTGCGGTCGGCGGCAAAGATGGCGCGAAGCCTTTGACTGTGCCGGGCTGGCTCTGGAACGGGCAAGAATGGGCTGCGTTCACCGATGCAAAGCCTGGCGCACAGCGTCCCACACTACTCGGGGCGCTGCGGCAATTGCGAAATGCCGATTCTTCCGCCGTGACAGCAAAAGCACAAGCGATCAGGCGCTATAGTGGTTATGTACGGCAAGTTGAGCAGCTTTATGCCGATTTACCCCAAAGCGTTGCAGGTTTCCCCCGCAATCGCGACTTCGGCTCCCTGCTAGAGGGGCTGCTTGGGCTGACCGAATCCGATGAAGTGGCTCTTGAGCCCTTCGGCAACGACGCGGCTGACCTCAGCGCGGCGATCGTTGCCATCCGTCCAGCTATCCAGCAAGTGCACGATGACAGGCACTACGTGTGGCAAGGTGCGTCTCGATATAACGACTTTCAGCCGGGCGATCTGCAAAAGGTTCTAACGTCCCTTCGAACGATTACCGACGCTTTCTCGATCAGCGCCACTCACGGTGAGATCAGCGAAGATGCGCCGGTTCGATTTAACGTTGGTGAACTTCCTGACCGCATCCATGACGTTGCCATGGCCACCGGCGGGCAGGCTGTCACTAATGTCGAGCCGCTCATCAACCGCATTCAGGTTATGTTGGGAGATGCAGGGCTTCGTCCAATCATAGATACTGATGGGGCCGCATCGCTTAGCGAATGGCTCGCCGATTTGCTTGGTCCCGGCGAAGGTTCGCCCGAGCCGCTGGCTATTCTCGATCTGTCACTGGTGCCATCGGATGTTGTGCACGTGGCCGTGGCCGTAATCTCGCGCCTCGTATTCGAGGCGATGCAGCGTCATATCAAGGAAACGAATGAAGCCTTACCTACCGTTCTGGTGCTTGAGGAAGCGCATAGTTTCGTCCGAAAGGACGCCGATGTCGGCGCAAGTGCGCAGGCCGCTGATCTATGCCGCCAGACCTTTGAGCGGATAGCCAGGGAAGGCCGAAAGTTTGGTCTTGGATTGGTTCTGGCATCTCAGCGCCCCTCCGAATTATCGCCGACCGTCCTCGCACAATGCAATTCCTTCCTGCTCCATCGAATCGTCAACGACGTCGATCAGAACCTTGTTCGTCGTCTTGTTCCCGATGCGCTGGGCGGATTGCTTGGCGAACTTCCTACTCTGCCGTCACAGCAGGCAATCCTTCTTGGCTGGGCCGTGCCGACGCCGGTTCTGCTCCGTATTCGTGACTTGCAAAAGCCACAGCTTCCACGTTCCGATGATCCCAAGTTCTGGGATACATGGCTTGGGCAGGAAGGGGTTGTCCCGGATTGGGAGGTCGTGTCAGCTTCATGGGAGAAGCAGGAAGAAGCAACGTCAGAAGATGTTACTCCTGATCCGCCCATAGAGGGTTAAATCAAGTTATGGTTTAGAGACGCGGTCTTCTTGGATCATTTGGGTGCTTCAGCGGAAGCATCAGTGGCAGACTATAGGCCGCAAACGGCAAACAAAGTCCAAGGCGTCCTCCCGCAACCAGCTTCATTTGCCCGCCGAAGTTATCTTCGGCGGGCAAATCATGTCCAGATCGAGCCCCCGCAACCAAATTTTTTCACCCCCGCAGGCATCCCACGGGGGTATTTTGTGCTCTGAAACTGACTTGTCACGGCGTCCATTTCTCCAAAGCCCGCCTCACGCCGTTCCTTACAGCGCCGTGACACCAAGCTGGGCGGGAGCCAAACTCACCGAACCTGATGCAAAGTCCGCTTGCGGCACCTTGATGCTCTGTGATCCGTTGTTCTCGCTCTGCGTCGCGGCGAGTGACTCGGTAGTGACCGAAACGCCTGCAAACCATACCCTGTGCCCTGCGCCTGTGTCGGGCCAGCCTGCTTGCCCACCCGCTATGTTCGAATGATTGGGTAACCAGAATACCTTGGCAAAAGCTGTTCCGGGTGGAAAATTCAAGCCGACGTTCTGGCCCGACCGGTCGATTCCTCCGATATAGCCGGTAGTGCGATACCAGCGATCTGTTTCGGCCGTCACGAGCGCGCTGTAGAATGCGTATTTGAAACTCGATCCGCTGGAACTGTTGGCGATCTCGGCGCCCGAAGGCCAAACCCCACCGGGGTCGTCCGGATTGCCCAGCGCGGCCGGAAACGGTTTGTTGAGCGTGACCGTCCCCGTTACTTTGTCGACCTGACCCGGGTCAAAGAGGTCAAACTCGACCAGCCGGCTATAGTGGTCATAGGCGAAACCGTGGGCATTGCGATAGCCAAAGAGGATCAGCCCCCGATAGTAGGTGGCCGCCGCGTTTTCGTTCCACCCGCTCGCGTCTGTCAGGTGGACCACCGTATCACCCGGAGCAAGCGGCGCAGCAAGGGTGGTCAGGCTGTCGATACCTGCATGGTGATACCGCATATGGTGATAAGACTGAATCGTCTCTCCATCACGGTCGAAGCAAATTAGCCCCATATAATGCCGATGACGTTCGCCATTTGTAAAACCAGACCAATCCCCCGGACGACTTTCCTGCCGGATGTAGGATGACAGCCGGTAAACACGGTTCGGATCAATCGGTAACTGTTCTTCCATCTGCATCACTCCGGGGTAATGCCCGGCATGGGAAAAGCTTGCAGGAAGATTTGGGGCGATTTGCGGATCATAGGCAAAGTCAGCGGGAAAGTTGTATCCGTTCCCGAGAAGCCCCGTGCCATTCGCGACAAGATCAAGTCCGCGGGCCGCGGCATAGTCCGTGGTCGTCACCGGCCCCGCCCCGAATTCGGCGGGCGACACGCCCGTGGCACCCTGCGGGAAATGAACGCGCCCCGTAGTCGCTTCCGCTACCAGCGCACTGTGAAATGATTGTCCATCGGCGCTCACCTTGATTTCGAAATCGTCACTGCCGGCGGTCCCCATTTCGGCGCGTCCCGACCACCCAGTCTGAAACAGCAGGCTTGCCGTTTCACCTTGTGCGGCTTTGTTCAGCTTGAGCTGATGCCCGGCCCCGGCATGGGTAAGAAGCGTCGCCTCGGATGAGACCGCAAGCCGGTTGGTCGCGTCTGCCGTGGTCTGGACACCCAAGTACGGCAGGTTCTGATAATCGTTCCCAGTCTCCGTCCAGCCACTGCCATCAAAGACCCGATGCAAACTTTCATCCTCTACCCATGCGGTCCATCCCGGGCGCGGAAGCGTGAAACTCCATGTGCTGCTCTCGTAAATCGCGAGCGTTGTTTCTGGCTGCCCCGCCCATGCGCCCAAGGCGCCAGCCGGAAGAATATACCGGGCGCCGGGATCGGGTGCACCGGGCGGATTGGGTTCGCTCATCGAAAGCACCGAAAGCTGAACAAGCGCATCGAGCCGCCGCACCCCGTCGTTATGGGTGACATGCTTCTGTGCCTGAGAGGGCTGAATAAAGGGAAGTTCGAGATGTGTGGAACGATCGGAGAAGTCGGGCATGGGCAACTTTCTGGCGAGACGTGAAAACTCCCGCCAAGCATTGCTCATGACTTTCTCGAATATCTTAACCTACCGTCCGGATTGAAACAGCCGCTATATCTTCGCTCTGCCTCACCTCACAAAACAGGTTTAGGAAGGCCAAACCCGTTGGCCTCCCGATGGGTCAATTGTCGTAGTAGGAGTTATAGGCGCCATAGCTGTCGCCATAGCCATATCGCTTCATGCCCCGCGCGCTGATTTGGGCCAGAACCAGCCCCGCGATGCGAAGGTTGACGCTCTCGAACGATTTTAGACCCTCGCGCACCTGCCGTTGCGACGTGCTATCCCATTTGACCGTATAGAGGATCGCATCGACCCATTGCCCGATCACGCGCGCATCCGGCACGGCAAGAACAGGTGGCGTGTCGATGATAATATAATCATACTTTCCGCGCATCTCGTCGAGGAACGACCGGAAGCGATCGGACGAATATACATCCGCAGCATTGGTTGATGTTTTCTCAGCAACCAGAAGATCGGCTTTAAGAGATTTCTCGTGGATGACGGCCGTGTCGAAGGAGACGTCGCCAGCGAGAACCGACATCAGGCCCTTCTGGTTCTTGATCTCGAAATACTCTGCGAAGATGCGCCGCCGCATGTCGCCTTCGACCAAAAGAACCTTCTTGCCCATATTCCCGAGGTTCTGGGCGAGCGCGATGGATTGCGTGGTCTTGCCCTCCCCCGGAACCGAGGATGTGGACATGATGATTTGTGGCGGATTGTCGAGGTCCGAAAGCAACACAGAGGTGCGCAGATTCCTGATCGCCTCGGCTGCGGCAGACGTTGGCTTGTCCTCAAGGTATTTGAGCACGTTCTTGCGGCGTCGGGCCGGAATTGCCGGGATTTGACCCAGCACTGTGTAGCCGGTTTTCGTCTCAAGCTCGTCGGCCACCCGGAAAGTGTTCTGTGCGAACTCCCGTCCAAGGACAAGAGCTGTGCCAAAGAGCCCGCCCAAAATAATGGACATTGCGAGGATGAGGCGCTTGCGTGGCGCGGAGGGACCGACCGGCACGACAGCCTCGCTCAGAAGGCGACTGTCAGCTTGCTGTATCCCTTGTTGGATGGACGTTTCCTTGAGCCTGCTAAGGAAATGCTCATAGATCAGGCGGCTGGCCTCGGCCTCACGCTCGAGTTGTTGAAGGGTGACGAGATCTGCGGATTGCTCTTCGATCTGCTCCTCCTGCGTTGCAATTGAATTTTCCAGCGCCTCGATCTGACTCTCCGCGCGGGTGACTTCCAACTGCGCACGGTCCAATATCTGGTCCACACGCGCATCGAACGCCCCACGGTTCTCATCAGTCATGATTCGAAGTATTCGCGTCAGGGCGGAATCGTTCGCAACGTCGGCAATGGCTTCTGGATCGCCCGTGTCGCGAGCGGTCTCCAACTCAAGCAACCGGACCTCAGCGGCGCCTAGATTCTCGCGCGCTTCCCTCAGCCTGTCACGCGTTTCCTTGAGCTGGCGGTTGAGCGCGCCAAGCGCCTCGGGGCTGATAAGGTCGGTTCCGGCGTTGAAATCTTTCACCGCTGCCACGGCCTCTTCCAACTCGACCTGTAGCTCGCTTACCCGCTCGCTCAGCCATTCTGTCGCCTTTTCTGTCGCGGCGAATTTCACATCAAGCTGTTCTTGAATGTAGAGCTCGGCGAGGGTGTTGGCGATGTTGGCCGATTTTCGCGGCCCTTCTGTCACCGCAGTGATCTCAAAGACATAGCTTTGCCGAACGTTGGAAACTGAAATGGCATTTACTACGTTGCCAATCACTGTGTTCAGGGTTTGTTGGGGGTCCGGGGCCTCTTCGACAGGGGCGCTGCCGAGGAGTCCCCGGAGTGCACCGATGGCTTTACCCAAGGAGAAGGCCGGCTCCGGCCGCAGTTGCGGGTTGAATTCGGGATCCTCGATCAGATCAAGTTGCCGAACCAGCTTCTTCACCAATCCACGTGACCGGATCACTTCGACCTCGGTGTTGATCGATGCCTGATCGCCCGACAGGCCGCTCATCACACTTTCGAGGTCAGCCACCTGTTCCTGCCGGCTTTCCAGCATGACAACGGAACTTGATGTGTAGACCGGAACCGCCTTGACGAACGCGTAATAAAACCCGATCACGAACGCGATCAGAACACACAGAATGATCCAGAACTTACCGCGCCATATGGTGCGCATCAGTTCGGCAAGATCGATTTCATCTCCATCTGCGGTAACGGGCGCATCGCGGTTGGCCGGGCCAGCCGTTCGGAGGTCATTCATGTGGTCGGTCCGTAATAGGGTCGTAAAATCTGTATCCGTTTCACATAACTTCAATCAAATGACAATGTCGCAATGCCGTGTGATCAGTGACCATCGGAACTTTATTACACTTGGGATTTCGCCATACCATCCCATGTCACACCGGAAGCGCGGTCGTCTCGCTCACCGTGCGCAGCGCAAAGCTCGACTGCATGTTTGCGACCCCGGGGAGGCGCGCCAGATGCTGACGGTGGATGCGGGCGAAATCCTCGGTATCTTCGGCGACCACCTTGAGAATATAGTCTGCCGCGCCCGCAGTCAGATGACATTCGAGCACATTCGGGATCCGCGCCACCGCCTTTTCAAACGCGTCCAGCACATCCTCGGCCTGAGTGGAAAGTGTGATTTCGACAAATACAGTCGAAGGCAGGCCAAGCTTTTGCGCATCCAGAAGCGCGACATAGCCCGCGATATAACCTTCGGTCTCAAGCCGCTGCACCCGCCGGTGGCAGGCGCTTGCCGAAAGGTTCACCCGCTCGGCAAGGTCGGCATTGGACATCCGGCCCTGCCTTTGCAAGACTGTCAGGATACGGCGATCGGTTGTGTCGAGTGACAATTGCGCAAGCCTCTTCGCAAGAACCAAGGATAGGCAATATAATATCCCGATCAACGGACTGCAAGCGCCAGAAATTTCGCACCTGCTTGCGCGCATAATGTGCCAATCTGCGCCGAAATGGAGGAGAGACCTTATGAAAATCGGATGCCCGACCGAAATCAAACCACAGGAATTCCGCGTCGGCCTGACGCCCAATGCCGCACTTGAGGCCGTGGCCCACGGCCACGAGGTGATCGTGCAGAAGGGCGCCGGCAACGGCGCGGGCTTCTCGGATGCCGACTACGAAGTTGCCGGCGCGGCCATTGCCGACACCGCCGAAGAAATCTTTGCCGCCGCCGACATGATCGTAAAGGTCAAAGAGCCTCAGGCCGCCGAACGAAAGATGCTCCGCGAAGGTCAGCTTCTCTTCACCTACCTGCACCTCGCGCCCGACCCGGATCAAACTCATGATCTGCTGGAATCGGGCTGCACCGCCATTGCCTATGAAACGGTGACCGACCGTAACGGCGGTTTGCCGCTGCTTGCGCCGATGTCCGAAGTGGCCGGTCGTCTCGCGCCTCAGGTCGGCGCCTATACGCTGCAAAAGGCCAATGGCGGGCGTGGCGTCCTGATGGGCGGTGTGCCCGGTGTCGGCCCGGCCAAAGTGCTGGTGATCGGCGGCGGTGTGGTTGGCACCCATGCGGCGCGCATCGCGTCGGGCATGGGCGCGGATGTGACGGTTCTCGATCGCTCGCTGCCGCGGCTGCGCTATCTCGACGATGTGTTCCACGATCAATTCAGCACCGGCTACTCCTCGGCGGGCCTTCTGGCCGAGCATCTGACACAGGCCGACATGGTGATCGGCGCCGTGCTCATCCCCGGGGCGGAGGCGCCCAAGCTTGTGCGCCGCGAACAGTTCCCCACGATGAAGCCCGGCGCGGTGCTCGTGGATGTGGCCATCGACCAGGGCGGCTGCTTTGAGACGTCCAAGGCCACCACACATGCCGATCCCATCTATGAGGTGGACGGGATCATGCATTACTGCGTCGCCAACATGCCCGGCGCCGTCGCGCGCACCTCGACCATCGCGCTGGGTAACGCCACGATGCCGTTCATGCTCGCGCTTGCCGACAAGGGCTGGAAACAGGCCTGCGCCGACGATCCCCACCTGCTCGAGGGGCTTAACGTCCATGCTGGTAAGCTCACCTATTACGCGGTGGGCCGCGCCCTTGGTATTGACGTGCTGTCGCCGCAAATGGCGATCAAGGCTTAATGCAAACGGCGCGCCCCACCGGGCGCGCCTTTTCAATTCCGCTTGAGGCGCGCGCCTCCCACCGCTAGACCCTCGGGTCAAAGGAGCCGCGCCATGAGCCTCAACACATTCGGACATCTTTTCCGCTTCACCACATGGGGCGAAAGCCACGGGCCAGCCCTTGGCGCGACGGTTGATGGCTGCCCTCCGGGCGTCCCGCTGGACGAGGCCGCGCTTCAGCACTGGCTCGACAAGCGCCGTCCGGGCCAAAACAAACACACGACCCAGCGTCAGGAGCCCGACGCGGTGCGCATCCTGTCCGGCGTGTTCGAGGGGCAAAGCACAGGCACGCCCATTCAGCTCATGATCGAGAACACCGATCAGCGGTCGCGCGACTATGGCGATATCGCCCAAACCTTCCGACCCGGCCATGCCGACATCACCTATCATCAGAAATACGGGCTGCGCGACTATCGCGGCGGCGGGCGCAGCTCGGCCCGTGAAACGGCGGCGCGGGTCGCGGCGGGTGGCGTGGCGCGCGCCGCTCTTGAGGCCCTCGTGCCGGGGGTTAAGGTCAAGGGCTACATGACCCGCATGGGCGACGTGACCATCGACCGCGACCGTTTTGACTGGGCCGCCATCGATGGCAATGATTTCTGGATACCCGATGCCGGCGCGGTGCCGGAATGGGAAAGCTATCTGCAACAGATCCGCAAAGCGCAGAACTCGGTCGGGGCCGAAATCGAAGTGGTCGCACGCGGTGTGCCCGCAGGGCTTGGCGCGCCGGTTTACGGCAAGCTCGATACCGATCTCGCCGCTGCCATGATGTCGATCAACGCGGTCAAGGGCGTTGAGATTGGCGAAGGCATGGCCGCGGCCCACCTCAAGGGCACCGACAACGCGGATGAAATTTTCATGGGCAAAGACGGCCCGGAATACAGCTCGAACCACGCGGGCGGCGTGCTGGGCGGCATCTCGACCGGTCAGGACGTTGTCGTTCGCTTCGCGGTCAAGCCGACCTCATCCATTCTCACCCCCCGCCAATCAATCCGCATGGACGGAACTCCGACCGAAGTTGTCACCAAGGGGCGGCATGACCCTTGCGTCGGTATCCGTGCCGTTCCGGTGGCCGAGGCGATGATGGCCTGTGTCATCCTCGATCATCTGCTCCTGCATCGTGGGCAGGTCGGCGGCCTCGGCCCGCGCGGGCAGATCGGGTAGGGTAAGCTCCGGCTCCTTCGTCTGAATCAATCACCGCGTCACTCACGGGGCGCTCCCTGACATGGCATCCACGTAGCAGGAGTGCCGTCAGCAGGGGAAGGACCGCGCATCCCAGAAACATTGGGCCCGCTCCGAAAGCATTCGAAGCAAGCCCGGCTGTCGCCGGTCCAAGGGTGCTCCCGACCGCCGTGGCAAGCAACGTCACCGTAAAACTGAAAGAGGGCAGGGCCGGGAAAAGCTTTTCCGACCAGAAGGCCAAGATTGCGCTCATCATCATGACATGCACACCCTGTAGGCCCGCCGACAGGATCAGACCGGCCCATGTGTCCGGTAGGATCGCTGTGACGATGGCCGACCCCACGCCAGCCAGCATTACGAGACGCAACAGCCAAAGCAGGCCGATTGCATTTCGGGCCTGTCCGGTAAGGAGCCCGGCAAGGCCGAAAACGCCATAGAGGATAAAGAGAACCGCAGGCGCTGTTTCGTGGGACAATCCTGACGCGTCGCCTGCTTGGGTCATGCGGTCGGCAGCAAAGGAAATGTAGATCGCTGAGGTCGTTCCGAACACAAAGGCGACGACGAAAAGCGGCCGGGCCGGTGCCCTGATGATCTCTCGCCACTGGATATCGGCTCGGTTTTTGGATGCCTTGCCGACCTGTCGCAAGACAGCCCAATTCGCGATAAAGACGAGCGCGCCCGCGATTGTGAAAAATATCCAGCACACCCGCCAGGACACGCCCGTCAGCGACATGACGAATGCCGCAATGCCTGCCGCCGCGATGCCGACGCTGGTGCCAGTGCTGATTTCCGAAAGGGCGGCTGGCCGGTTCGCCCCCAACACTTTGCGATGCACGGCGTCATTGAATGGAGTCCACGCGAAACCTGCACTCGAGGCCGCGAAGAACACGCCGATCGCGAGCACGACAAGGTTTGGTGCCGCCGCAACGATACCCATTCCGCCGGTCGCCGCGATCAGACCGAGAAGAACAGGCGCTGCCGGCCCTCGCCACATCAGCAATGTTTGTGCGGTCACAAGTCCGAGGAAGAATCCAAAGAATCCGAGGCTCGACACGAACCCGACCTCCGAGATCGACATCGAAAATGCCGACCGGAATTCCGGCACGAAAAGCCCATAGCCCATCCGCGCCGGCCCGTAAGCGATGGACGTCGCTGCAAAGCCGGCTGCGGACAGACTCCGAAAGTAGGTGATGGCCTCGCTCCCAACTCTTGACTGGAAAACATACGTCGCGCCGAACGGTTCCGGCGCGGCATGTTGGTCAAGCGCAGGCAGCGCGATATCATCCCGCCTAGAAGACAGGACCAGCGGGCGTTGCGTTAACCCCGCGGGGCACCGTTCAAACGCACCGACGTGATACCGACGTGAATGCCGACGTGGATGCCGACGTCGCGAACGCCGGGAATTTGGCTGTTAACGCGTTTCGCCTTCAACCAAGGGGCCGCGCGACGTCGGAAGCCGATTGGGTGGTCTCAGTCGGTCATGTCTTTCGTCATGTAGATCAGCGTCGGAGCGTCCGCCTCGAACGCCGATAGAAGCGCCTCTTGAAGCGCGCTCAGGCTTTCGGGCTGCACGGCATGCGCGCCATAAGCCTGTGCCAAAGCACAGAAATCCGGATTGTGGGCGATGACGGAATTGGGCGCGATCTGTGCGCCGACCATGCTGTCCTCGATTTCCTTCAGCTTGCCATTGTCCCATAGCAGGATCGGCAATGGCAGACCCAGTTCCACGGCGGCACCAAGCTCTTGAACCGTATACTGAAACCCGTAGTCCCCGGCGATCGCCACAGTCGGCAAACCCCGCCGCGCGACCGCGCCCCCGATGGCGGCGGGCATGGCATATCCCAGCGTGCCAAAGCCCGACGGATGGTGCCAATGGCCGGGCCGGGGCACGTCCCACACCTCGTTCGAGACATAGGCGAACTGGGTCATGTCCGAATAGATCATCGCATCTTCGGGCATCACCTCATGCAGGGCGTCGGCGATCCGCACGATGCCCGGACGGTCGGCCTCGTTCTCACTGCGCCACCGGGCCTTGGCAGCCGAAATTTCCTTTTCGCTCCAGCCCGTTGCCGGGTCGTGGTCCGGTGCCATCGCATCGTTTAGAGTGCGGAAGAAGGCACCCGAATCCATCTGGATCTTCTCACCTCCAACTGGCTGTGAAAGCACTTCGGGGTCTATGTCCACACGGATGAAATCGCCTTTGTGCCCAAGGTCTCTCCGCCACAGATCGACCTCGGCCATTTCACTGCCCACAACGATTACGAGATCGGCTTCGGCCACGATCTGTGCGTTCTCTTGACGGCTCAGGTACGCTCCGTAATAGAGCGGATCATCCGCCGGAACGAGGCCACGCCCGGCCACCGTCACCATGGTTGCGGCCCCAAGTCGGCGTACCACGTCCCTGAGCGCGTCTACGTCACCCTGCGCGCCGCCACCCAACAGGAAAAGCGGGCGTTTCGCGGCCATGATACGCTGTGCCACGCCCCCCGGCAGATCGCCAAAACTACGCGCCACGGCCGATGGCGTTTCCGGCGAAGGCGGCGCGGTTCCCTCCAGCGCTGAAATCGGCACCTGAATATGTTTGCTGCGCGGGCGCTGGGCGCTGAATTCCAGCAGGGCGCGATCAATCAGCGCATAAGCCGATGCCGCGTCTCGCGCCTCGTAAGACCAGTCGCAGACAGTGCGCGCCGCGCCCTCCTGATCAAGCATCTGATGCAATTGCCCACGATAGTTGGCGGTTTCATCAAGGCATGAGGAAATGACAAGGACTGGCACGCTGTCTGAATAGGCCTGTCCCATGGGGGTCATAATGTTGCACAGGCCGGGCCCGGTGATGACATAAGCCACGCCCGGTCGCCCCGAGGCGCGCGCGTATCCATCGGCCATGAAACCCGCGCCCTGCTCGTGCCGGGCGAGGACATGGGTGATCCCGGCCTCTTCGATGCCGCGATACATTTCCTGATTGTGGACCCCGGGGATGCCGAAGATCGTATCCACCCCCCGTGATTTCAGCATGTGCGAGATTTGCGCACCCAAGGGTCGGGTTTGTATATCTGTCTTTGTCATCAGGCTCTCCAGAAGTTGGCTGTGAACAGAACGAATACGGCCATGAGTTCCAGCCGCCCGATCAACATGGCGGCAGTCAGAATCCATTTGGCGGTTTCGTTCAGAGTTGCGAAGTTGCCGGCCGGTCCGATCGTTTCGCCCAAACCGGGTCCGATATTTGCGATCGCCGTCGCGGCGCCGGACACGGATGTAACGAAGTCGAGCCCCGTAAGCCCGAGCGCCACAGCCACGACACCAAGTGTGAGGATGAAAAACACGAAGAAGGTCAACACCGAGTTCAGAACATCGTCTGCAACCGGTTTGTTGTCATAGCGCGGAGCAAAGATCCCATGCGGCAGATAGATGCGTTGCACCTGCGACCGGATCGACGCGAAAAGGATTTGGTAACGAAAGACCTTTACCGAACATGCTGTGGACCCCGCGCATCCGCCGATAAGGCCCACGAAGAAAAAAATCGCGATGGGGAAGGTGCCCCACTGCATGTAATCCGCACTGGCATAGCCGGTGCCGGATAGAACCGAAATGATATTGAAAAGCGCCTCGCGCAGCGCTTGTTCGGGATGATGGTTGAAAACTGTGGCGAGATAGGCCGCCATGAACGTCACCAAACACGCCCCGGTCATCAGGAATGTCCGAATCTGCGTGTCCGAGAAGATCGGCCTTGAGCTTCCATTCAGAAGCTGCACGTAGCGCACAAAGGGAAGTGCGGCGAGAATCATGAAAAAGGCTGCCGCATATTCGGCAATGCCCGAGAACGTTCCGAAGGAAGCGTCA
This sequence comes from Roseovarius sp. E0-M6, assembly GCF_037083845.1. Lineage (NCBI taxonomy): Bacteria > Pseudomonadati > Pseudomonadota > Alphaproteobacteria > Rhodobacterales > Roseobacteraceae > Roseovarius > Roseovarius sp. E0-M6. Next base: position 521,847 of record NZ_JBAPLA010000002.1, read on the forward strand.
TAGTTGGAAAAGCCCCCTGTGGACATGGTGGTCAGCGCATGCACCGTGGCGTCGAACGGGTTCATTCCAAGAGATAAGTAACAGACCGCGCAGGCCAGTGTGAGGCCCAGGTAGATGATCGAGATTTGCGAGGCGATGGCACTGGCCCGAGGGAGTATTTTCCCCATAGTATCAAAGGCTTCAGCTCGGAACATCTGCATCCCTCCGATGCGAAGCTCGGGAAGGAATACCATGGCGACAACGATTATACCGATCCCGCCAAGCCATTGAAGGATGCCGCGCCAAAGCAAAAGCCCCTTGGGTAGATCGTCCAACCCCGAGATCACAGTGGACCCTGTGGTTGTCAAACCCGACATCGCCTCGAAAACCGCGTCCGTCAGGTCAAGGCCGGTCGCCCCCATCATAAGTGGCAGAGCTCCGAAAATCGGCAGCACGACCCAGACACCGGTTGTCAGCAGGAAGGTCTGTTGAATGGTCAGCCCTTCGCGCACGCCATTGCGGCAGCTAAGCGCGACAAGCCCACCGGTAAGCACCGTGAGAAGTGCGCTCTCGGCAAAGACAGGCCAATGGCCCCGGCCCTCGGCGATATCGACGAGCATCGGCAACACCATGGTGAGGCCAAGGGCCAGAACGGTGAGGCCAATCACATATCCCACTGGGCGAAAGTCAAGCATGCGGCAGCGTTGGCGTTTGGCTGCGAAAGTGTCAAGACAGATAGGGTCTGGACATACGATACAATATGTATACAGAAAGTATCCGAAGGAAGGGATGCAAATATGAGTCGTGATCGCAAGTCGGAATGCCTTGAGGACATGCGTAGGCGCATCCTGACCCGGAACATCGTTCCGGGTGCGGATCTGGACGAAGCCGCGTTATGCGCAGAATACAGTCTCTCACGCACACCCATGCGGGAAATTTTTCAGCGTCTTAATGGTGAGGGGCTGATTCAGATCGAGCAGAACCGAGGGGCCAAAGTGTCCTCGATGGATTTGGCGACGATGCGCGTGTTCTTTCAAACCGCGCCAATGATTTACTGCAACATTGCCCGCCTCGCCGCCGAGAACAGAACAACCGCGCAACTTGCCGACCTGCGCGCCATTCAGCAAGAGTTTCGCGCCGCCACCGATGCGGGCGATGCCGAAGTGGCGTCCTTTAGAAACCACCGGTTTCATGAACAGATCGGCCTTATGGCGCACAATCCCTACCTGATCGTCGCATTGCGCAGGATGCTCATCGACCACACCCGCCTTAGCCAGATATTCTATCGCCCGTCAGGCGATGACGAGGCCGCGCGCGTTCAGGCGTCGGTCGCTCAGCATGACCAGATGATCGAGGCCATCGAAAGCCACGATGCCGAGGCCGCTATCAGCCTGACGATGGATCACTGGAATCTCACCCGGGACCGGCTTGAGCGATACGTGATGCCCGATCCCCTGCCGACAGAGACACACGCGCCCGAATTTCAGGGTGCATGACGAAGGATTTGAGAGTTTGATCGACGTGACCGAAAAACCCGCCCGCCGTGGCCGTGGCGCCCGCAAGGCGATCCGCCAGACACGCGATCTGAAGATGCTCCCGGCGCTCAAGCGCAACCTTCCCCTGACCGAACCGATGGACGCCGAACAGATCGAACGGATCGACTCGGCGTCAATGCATATCCTTGAAAATGTCGGCGTGGTATTTCGCGACGAAATCGCACTCGAGGATTTGCGCCGCGCAGGTGCCAAGGTCGTCGGAGAGACAGTCTATCTCGATCGTGGTCTGGTGCGCGACCTGATCAGGACGATCCCCGAGACATTCACCTATCATGCCCGGAATCCAGCGAACAACCTGCCATTTGGCCGCGATCAGGGCGTGTTCGTGCCGATGACCGGCGCGCCGTTCCTCCGCGATCTTGATGATGTGCGGCGCAATCCCACGCTCGACGATCTCGCCAACTTTCACAAGCTGGCACATATGCTCCCGGCGATGCACTCATCCGCGCATCATATTGTCGAGCCCTACGATCATCCAATCAGTCAACGGCATCTCCGCATCACCTATTCGTCGATGAAACATTCCGACAAGATGTTCATGGGCATGACCACCAGCCCCAAGAACGCCGAGGATGTGCTTGATATGTGCGCGATCCTTTTTGGCGAAGAGTTCCTCGACTCCCACCCTGTGGTGACAGGCAACTGCAACGGGAACTCGCCACTTGTCTGGGACGAGACGATGTTGGGGGCGATGCGCGCCTTCAATCGCCGCAATCAGCCGGTGCTCTGCTCACCATTCGTGCTCGGTGGGGCGAACACGCCAGCCTCGGTCGCCCCCACAGTGGCACAGCTCAACGCCGAGGCGCTGAGCGCGCTGGCCTACACACAGATCATTCGCAAGGGATGCCCTGCGATCTATGGCCATTACCTCAGCACGGTCAGCATGAAATCCGGGGCACCCATGGCAGGAACCCCGGAAATCAGCCTGATGAACATTATGATCGGTCAGATGGCGCGCTTTTATAGAGTGCCGTGGCGGTCTTCGACCACGCTGGGCGGGGCCAAGACATTTGATGCGCAGGCCGGATATGAAAGCGCTACGACGCTCATGGCGCTACAGATGGCCGGCACGAATTACATGTGGCACGCCGCCGGCTGGAACGAGGCGGGCATGCATTGCTCCATGGCCAAGTTCGTGGTCGACGCCGAACAATGCGCCATGGCCTACCGCATGGCCGAGGGCATTCGTTGGGACGATTTCGACGAGGCCATCGCCGCGGTCGCCGATATAGGGCCGGGCGGGCACTACCTTGGTCATGCTCATACACTCGAAAACTTTCAGCGTGCATTCTTCATGCCTGACCTGTTCGACAACAACTCGATCGAGCAATGGCAGGCCGAAGGCGCCGTCGAGGTGACCGAGCGCGCGTTGAATGCCGCGCGGAAGATGCTCAATGAATATGAGGAACCCAAGCTTGATGAGGGCGTGAACGAGGCTCTTCTGGACTACATCGCGCGGCGTGAGCACGAGATCCCGGCGGCGGACGCGCTCAATCAGGAGTATTGAGGCAGAGCAATACGGCGAGAGGACACATGGTGCGCATGGACGATCCGCTGCCGCAATCATTTCAACGGGATCAGAGGGCTGTATGTGCTATGCTGCGCATCAGGGATGCGGTGTCATTGCGGAATATAGCCGCCGCACTCTATGATGCCGAGCGAGTTTGTATCCATGTCTGACGCGCTACCCTATCTGGATCTGAGCGATCCGGCATTTTCGACCCGCGGCCCCGAGATCGCCGAGGCGCGCGCCGCCGCATGGTGTGCGCGCACGCCTTATGGTCTTGCGGTTCTGCGCTGGCACGAGGTGGGGCGCATCCTTCGCGACAGACGGTTCCGCCAAGGAAGCCATAACTGGCCTGACACGGTGGGTATCACGGGGGCCTTTGCCGAATTCTGGAAATCTTCGGTCATAAGTCAGGAGGGCCCGCCGCACCGGCGCATGCGTGACCTTGCCGTTCCGGCGCTGAGCGAGGCGTATGTGACCGGTCTGATCCCGGTCTTTGAGGAGATAGCACGCGATCTCTGTGCCGACTTGCGGCAAACGGAGCGTTGCGAATTCCAATCCGCCTTCTCTGAACCTTTCGCAGGGCAGGCGATCACGACCTTGCTTGGAATGGAGCGTGAAAGATGGCCTGAAATTGCCCATGACGCCGCCGAATTGGGTCTGGCGATGGGGGTGCGCGCGCCGGAGTTTCAAGACAGGTTCAACGCTGCTTGCATCCGGCTGTTCTCGCTTGCGGATACGCTGGTGACGCGGGTCCGGCGTGGCGAGGATAAGAGCAGTTATGTCGCGCGCCTTGTTGTCCGGTTCGACGAAACCGGGGGGTGCAGCCATGACGAGCTTTTGAACGTGATCGTCATCTCGATCTTTGGCGGTGTCGACACGACCCGCGCCCTTCTGGGGTTGGGACTTTCGCTGTTCATTGAAAATCCTGCGCAATGGCAGGCCCTGCGCCAAGATGAGGGTCTCATACCGGCTGCGATCGAAGAGTTCATTCGTGCGCGCCCCACAACGACGTGGGCGACCCGCGAGGCGACCGAGGATGTCGAATTGAGCGGAATCAGGGTCGAAAAAGGAACGGTCTTGCATCTTCTCGTGCATGCCTCGGCTCGTGATCCTGCAATTTGCGACCAGCCCGCCTTCGACATCACCGCCCCGCGCCGCAAGCATTTCGGCTTTGGCGGCGGGGCGCATCATTGCATCGGCCATTTCGTTGCCCGAACCGATATTGCGGCGGCGCTGGCTGCCCTGCGGCGCAGCTTTGTGCGCGTGGCCTATGACGGGGTGCCCGAATGGCTCCCCGAGAGTGGAAACACGGGCCCGCTCAGCCTGCCCATTGTCTATGAGGTCCAAACGTGAGGTTTCAGGGAAAACGCGCGCTCGTCACCGGCGCGGCTGGCGGGATCGGCCGGGAGGTCGTCGCGCGTCTCAGGGCCGAGGGCGCCCGCGTTGTGGCAACGGACCGCGACAGTAGCAGGACCGATGCCGAGGCGCATCTTGATGGTGATCTGCTCGATCCGGGCTTTTGCGATGGGCTGCCCGGCGCGGCACGCACGGCGCTGGGTGGGTTGGACCTTCTGGTGAACAATGCGGGGGTCATTACGCGCGGGGACATCACCACCGTCACGGATGAGGACTATGCGCTGACCATGGGCGTCAATGTCGATGCCCCGTTTCGCCTTTGCCGTGCGGCGATCCCGATCATGGCCACAGGTGGTGGCGGAGCGATTGTCAATGTCGCTTCATGCTGGGGTGTGCATCCCGGCCCGAACCACCCGCTTTATGTCATGTCGAAAGCTGCGCTTGCCGCACTGACGCAGTGTCTTGGCCGCGATCATGCGGGGCAGGGGATCCGGGTCAATGCCGTGTGTCCGAACGAGGTTAATACGCCCATGCTTCGCACCGGCTTCGCGGCCCGCGGGTTTGACCCCGACAAGGCGGTCGAGGCGCTCAACGCCACTGTGCCGCTCGGGCATATCGCGGAGCCGGATGAGATCGCTGATGTCATCACGTTTCTCGCCTCTGATGCTGCGCGCTACATGTGTGGTGCCCTTCTTGAGGTAAATGGCGGGAAACCGGTCGGATGAGTCGCTTCGACAGCAAGGTCGCCTTGGTCACGGGCGCGTCGAGCGGCATGGGCGCAGCCACGGCGCGCGTGCTGTCCGAGCAGGGCGCGCGGGTTTTCACTGCACAGCGCGGAACGACGGAATTCGACACTGTTAAAGCTGATTTCGCCGATCCGTCAGCGCCTGAACGGGTGATCGGGCATATCAGAGACGCGGTTGGCAGGCTCGATATTCTCATAAATTGCTCAGGCGTCATGCGTGAAGGCACGGTCGAAGAGACATCCGAGGACGACTGGCATGCCCAGCTTCACCTCAATCTCACGGTGCCTTTTCTGCTTATCCGCCACGCGATGCCGCTGTTGCGGACGGCTCGTGGGGCCATCGTCAACGTAGGCTCTGTGGAAGGGTTTGCCGCAAACCCGCGCCATCCTGCCTATTGCGCCTCCAAGGCGGGCTTGCATGGGCTGACACGCGCCGTGGCGGTGGATCATGGTCAAGACGGGGTGCGGTGCAACGCGGTTGCGCCGGGTTGGATCGATACGCCGCTGAACATGGCATTTGTCGAGAGCATGCCTGACTCTGAGGGGTTTAGAGCCGAAATAGGGTCGATTCATCCCATCCGGCGAACCGGTCAGCCCGAAGAGGTTGCAAAGCTTATCTGTTGGTTGGTGAGTGACGACGCCAGTTTTGTAACCGGTCAGGTTTATACCATAGATGGCGGTCGCACCGCGCAGCTGAGCCTGCCTTAGGCCCGGCGCAGGCGCAGTGCATTCGAGAGAACGAATACCGACGAAAGCGCCATCGCCGCCGCCGCAAGTTGAGGCGACAGCAAAAGGCCGAACGCGGGATAGAGAATGCCTGCGGCCACCGGAATGAGGGCAATGTTGTAGGCGAAGGCCCAGAAAAGGTTCTGCCGGATATTGCGCATGGCAAGTCGCGAAAGCCGATGGGCTTCGCCCGCACCGTTGGGATCGCCCGACATGAGCACCACGTCGGCGGCATCAACCGCGATATCCGTTCCGCCGCCGATGGCAATGCCAACATCCGCATGTGCCAGAGCCGGGGCGTCGTTGATGCCGTCCCCCACGAAGGCGACCGGCCCATGTGCAGCCCTGAGCGCATCGAGCGCGGCGATCTTGCCGTCGGGGCGCACCTCGGCATGTATCTCGGTGATACCCAGTCGGTCGGCAACGGTTTGTGCCGTGCGGGTGGTATCGCCGGTGATCATTGCGACGGTAAGGCCGCGCGCCTTGAGGTCGGCCACGAGATCGGCGGCGCTGTCCTTTACACGGTCGGAAATCGCCAGCACCGCTGCCAATGTGCCGTCAACACATACGAAAACCGGCGTCGCGCCCGCCTCCTCGGCCTGCGATGCGGCTTTGTCGAGCGGAGTGGTCTCGATACCGGCTTCGGCGCACATCCGGCGCGATCCGATCATCACCTCACGCCCGTTGACCCGACCCGACAGCCCGAGCCCTGTCGTGATTTCATGGGTTTCGGCCTCATGCCGGGGCAATCCCTTGGCCGCCTCGAGGATGGCGCGCGCCAAGGGATGCTCGGAACGTGTTTCGACCGCGGCGGCAAGCGCGAGCACCTCATCGCGATCAAATCCGTTCGCGGTTTCAACCCCACTCACTGCGGGGCGCCCTTCGGTCAGGGTGCCGGTTTTGTCGAAGGCGATGACCCTAGCCTCTTCCAGCGATTGAAGCGCGTCGCCCTTGCGGAACAGCACACCGCGCTCGGCGGCACGGCCCGTGGCAACCATGATCGAAGTGGGCGTTGCGAGACCCATGGCGCAGGGACAGGCGATGATCAGAACCGAAACCGCCGCGACCAGCGCAAAGGTGATCGAAGGTCCGAGCCAGAGCCAAAGCAGCAGCGTGATCACCGCAACCCCGAGCACCGCCGGCACGAACCGGGCGACCACACGGTCGGCCAGAGCCTGAATCGGTAACCGATCGCTCTGTGCATTGCGCACCATTTCAATGATCCGCGACAGGGTTGAGGCTTCGCCGAGTGCGGTGGCATGGATGGTAAGGGCGCCGTGGGTGTTGAGCGTCCCGCCTGTAACCGCGTCGCCTGTGCCTTTCTGAACCGGCAAAGGCTCTCCGGTGAGCATGGATTCATCCACGAGGGACGTGCCGCTGATGACCTCTCCGTCCACGGGAAGGCGCTCACCCGGTCTGACAATCACCCGGTCCCCAAGCCCCAAAGCCGAGATTGGCCGGTCCTCGGTGCCGTCTTCGGTTTCGACACGCGCGGTCGCGGGTTGCAGCCGTGCCAGCCCCCGGATCGCATCGGCAGTGCGTCCGCGTGCCCGCGCCTCGAGCCAGCGTCCCAAAAGGATAAGCGTCACAATGACCGCGGCGCTTTCGAAGTAAACCTGCCGGGCATCTTCGGGCAATAGGCCGGGGGCCGCCAAAACCACGGTGGAGTAGCCCCATGCAGCCAATGTGCCCATGGCCACAAGGCTGTTCATTTCGGGCGCCCCCCGCCCCAGTGCGGGCAGTCCGACACGATAGAAGACCCGCCCGGGCCAGAACATGACAAGCGTTGTCAGCAGGAATTGCGCGACCCAATAAGGCGTCTGTCCGACCGTGCCGATGATCCAATGATGCAGCGCCGGGATCGCGTGCGCCGCCATTTCGGTGGCGAATACCGGCAGGGTCAATGCGGCGGAAATCAGGAATGAGCGGCGCGCGCGCCGGGTTTCGGCCTCGGCGTCGGGAGGGCTGTCCCCTTCGGTGACTGTCGCGGGATAGCCGGCATCCGTCAGCACCCGTGCGAGATGTTCCGGCGTGGTTGTGCCCGCAAGGAAAGCCACTCGGGCGCCCTGAGTGGCCAGATTGACATGCGCCGCAAGCACGCCCGGCACGGCCTTCAGCGCGGTTTCGGCCCGCGCCACACAAGAGGCACAGGAAAGCCCTTCGACACTCAGCCGGGTTTCGGTGCGAACCGCCGGATATCCCGCATCGGACAGGGCTTGCTGAAGTTCTGTCATGTCTGCGTGATCGGCCTGAAACCGTGCGGACCGGTCGGCGAAATTTGCGGTCGCGTCACGCACGCCCGTTACGCCGCCCAATGCCGTCTCAACCCGGCGCGCGCACCCCGCACAGGACATGCCGTCTATTTCAAGCCGAAGAGGACCGGTCTGTGATGTCATGTACGATTGTCCATGTTGCGCCATATCCTTCCGATAAGGGGAGCGGCACGTGAAAGGTCAAGTCATGAGCGATATCGGAATACGCCCGTCGCCGTCGCCACCAGTGTTCCAAGCTCGTCGCGCACGGTGCCTTCGGCGAAGTAGGTCTTGCGTCCGCCGCCCGTCTTGTGCCCTTCGGCGATAAGGCGCGGACCCTGGGCCTGGCCCACATAGTTAACCGTCATGGAGAGCGTGAGCGCCATCTGACGTTGATCCGCGTCGCCGGTATAGCACCCGGCAAAGCCCATCACGCTATCCAGAAGTGTGGCATGAACCCCGCCATGGGGAATGCCCTGACGGTTCTGCATAAAGGGCGATATAGGCGCCTCGACCCGCGCGAACCCTTCGTGCCATTCCACAAGCTTGAAGCCAAGGTAAGACTGAAAGGGATAATTGTTTTCGATGAACCGGGGATCAGGCATGTTACGTCCTCACGCGTGCAGTGCTTAGGTCGCATAGTGACACCGAAGGTTCAATCGCCAAGCTTGACCTCGGCCCGCCCGCGCCTCATAGCGCGTGGCAGAGACATGAAGGAGCCAGCCCCATGAGCTTTGATCGCAGCCAAATCAAGATCGCCCCGTCCATCCTTTCGGCCGATTTCGCGAATTTCGGGGCTGAAATCGACGCCATCGAAGCCCAGGGCGCGGATTGGGTCCATGTGGATGTGATGGATGGCCATTTCGTGCCCAACCTCACGTTCGGACCGCCAGCGGTCAAAGCGTTCAGGCCCCATGTCAAAACGGTCATGGACGTGCATCTGATGATCGCGCCGGTCGATCCCTATATCGAAGCGTTCGCGGAGGCGGGTGCCGATGTCCTGACCGCCCATATCGAGGCGGGTCCGCATATTCACCGCACGCTTCAAGCCATCAGGGGGCACGGCATGAAGGCCGGGCTTGCGCTCAACCCCGGCACCGGCCTTGATGATGTGGAGCACCTTCTGGATATGATCGACATGGTTTGTGTGATGACGGTGAACCCCGGTTTCGGCGGGCAGAGTTTCATCCACAGCCAGATAGACAAGATCCGCAAGCTGCGCGCCATGATTGGCGACAGGCCCATTCATATCGAGATTGATGGCGGTGTAACGCCCGAGACCGCCCCCGCCGTAGTCGAGGCCGGGGCCGATGTTCTTGTCGCAGGCTCTGCGGTCTTCAAAGGCGGGAGCGTCACGTCGCCCGAGGTATACGGCCAAAACATGCGCGCCATCCGTGAGGCGGCCGGGGCAGGCAAATGACCCGCGTTCTGGTCACCGGCACCGCCGGTTTCATCGGCTTTCACCTTGCCAAGCTGTTGTTGGACGAAGGGATGACCGTTCACGGCTTTGACGCGATCACCGATTATTATGACGTCACGCTCAAACAGCGCCGTCATCAGATACTGCTGCAATCCGAAGGGTTCAGCGCGACCGAGGCCATGCTCGAAGATGCCGAAAAGGTCATGGAGGTTTGTCGCACGTTCAACCCCGACGTGATTGTTCACCTCGCCGCGCAGGCGGGTGTGCGCTATAGCCTTGAAAACCCGCGCGCCTATCTCGAAAGCAACATCCTCGGCACCTTCAACGTGATGGAAGCCGCGCGAGAATTGGGTGTGGGTCATCTTCTCATGGCCTCCACCTCTTCGGTTTATGGTGCCAACGAAGAGATGCCCTTTACCGAGGTTGAGAAGACCGAGACACCGCTTACCTTTTACGCCGCGACGAAGAAGGCCAATGAAAGCATGGCGCATTCCTATGCGCATCTTTGGAATTTGCCGATCACAATGTTCCGCTTTTTTACGGTCTACGGCCCGTGGATGCGGCCTGATCTTGCGCCATACAAGTTTACCAAGGCCATTCTCGAAGGTCGGCCAATCGATATCTATAACCATGGCGATATGTATCGCGATTTCACCTATGTTGAGGATCTGGTGCGTGGAGTGCGTCTTTTGATCGACGCGGTGCCGGAACGGCCCGCCGGGCGCGAAGATATCGCCGATGGCGACAGCCTTTCGCCGGTTGCGCCGTATCGCGTGGTCAATATCGGAAACTCGCAAAGCGTGCGTCTTCTGGACCTTGTCGAGGCAATCGAGGACGAATTGGGCACCAAGGCGGAGCGCAACTACATGGATATGCAAAAGGGCGATGTCTATGCGACATGGGCTGACGCCCAACTGCTCCAAAGCTTGACTGGATATAAACCCAAAACCGACCTGCGGACGGGTATAGGGCGTTTCGTCGCGTGGTATCGTGATTATTACGACATCTGAGCAGCTTGGCGCCTGTGGCCCGAATCCTGCTGGAGCACGGGGCGGGATGCGCCTACGCTGAAGCTTCGGCACGTGGGTCCGGGCGTGCGGATTCGGGACAGGTTTCATGGCGCAGGACGATCAAATCAAGATACGACTTCTCGAAGTTTTCGACGCGGTCATGCAGACCGGGCGGCTTACCGCTGCGGCCGCGTATCTCGGAATTTCTCAGCCCGCAGTCTCGGCCTCGATTCAGAGGTTGGAGAAACAGCTGGGGTGCATCTTGTTCGAACGCGAAGGCAGATATCTAAGGCCGACACCCACTGCTGAGAATTTGGCGCGCGCGGTGCGGCCCGTTTTTTCGGCGATGGCAGGTCTCACCGAAGACGTGAAACGGTTCGCGACGGTCGGCGTGGCACATCTTCGCATCGCCGCCACGCCCTCGCTTGGCCATGGTGTCGCGCTTGAGGCGCTCAGGGAACTGCGTCGGCGCCATGAGGAACTGAGAATCGAAATTACGGTCTGTGCCGACGATCAGGTCTTTCAGGTGGTGGAACTGGGTCAGGCCGATCTCGGGATCGTATTGGGTGCGACCGGTGAAACGGAGCTCAATCGCACGCTCTTGCCGCCAACGCATCTGGTGGCTGTCATCCCCCGAGATCATGCGCTGACGAAACATGCCACGCTTGGCCCTGCTGAACTGGTCAAGGAGGATCTGATCGACGCGGGCAAGGTGATCTCTCCACTGGTGGCCGGGTCGTTCGCGCGACAGGGCGTGATCTATGCCCCGCAGTTCGAGGCCCATCAATCACAGACCGCGTGCGCAATGGCGGGAGCAGGGCTTGGCGTGACGGTTGTCGATGTTTTCGCTGCCGAACTTCACGCGTCCAAAGACAGTGTGATTCGTCGCTTCTATCCGCCCACACGGTTCACGAATACCGTGCTCACCCCTGCGTCTGTCTCTGACGCGAAGGCCCGGATTCTGGCTGAATATACCCGCGCGCTGCATACCGCGACCGAGCATATGCCATTCCTCGCGCATCAGCACCGATCATCCATATATAACTGAAAATTTGATTCAAATACTTTTATTTATATATAGATTTGGCCAAGATGCCTGAGATTTTACCACAGTAAAACAATTACTTAGAATGGCAGGTTCTCAAAGTAAAATGCTGCCTTTCCACCTTTGATGCGACATTGACCGGGGCAGGTGACTTGCGCCTAGACTGATGGTGAACGCTCTGATCACGCAGGAGGCATCCATGTCGGCATCGCAAGGAACGGCGCAAATGGCGCTCACCGGGGGGCGCATCTGGCTAGGCCGTGATCATGGCTGGGCGGAAGCGATCGCTCTTGCGGACGGCAAGGTTTTGGCCAGTGGATCGGATGCAGACATCCAGAGGCTGGTCGGCGATGAGACAAAGGTTGTCGATCTCAGGGGGCGGCTCGCCACCCCCGGCCTTAACGACGTTCACATGCATCTTCTGCCCTACGGCACGGCCATGGCTGAAGTTGATCTGCGCCCGAACGCAGCGCCGACGATTGCCGCTGTGAAAACCGCACTCAGTGATCGCGCCGCGACCGAACCGAAGGGCGAATGGATCGTTGGGCGGGGCTACGATCACTTCGCCTTCGACGAAAAGAGACACCCGACCCGCAAGGAGCTTGACGAGGCATGCCCGGATCATCCGGTCTATATCGTACGGACCGACGGGCACCTCGCGGTTGCCAATTCTCGGGCATTCGAACTGGCGGGGATCACCGCCGACACGCCCTCACCCGAGGGGGGCTTGATCGAAAAGAAGAACGGAGAGCTTACGGGCCTCGTGGCCGAAACGGGGCGTGAGAAAATCATGGAGGTCATGCCCGACAAAGCCGTTGACGAGCTTGTCGACTCGATCATTCGCGGTGGTGAGGACCTTCTGTCCTATGGAATTACGTCCTGCATGGATGCGGCCATCGGTATCCGCGATGGCTGGACCGAAATGGAAGCTTACCAGAAATGCCATGCGTCGGGCCGTATGCCACTCAGGGTTTATGGCACGCTCATGGGGGACAAGACCCGCAGCATCCTGCCGCGATGCATGGATGAGGGTCTGACCACCGGCACGGGTGACGACATGTTCCGCATCGGTCCCGTCAAAATCTTTACCGACGGGAGCGCGGGTGGACGGACCGCCGCCATGAAACAGCCCTATATGGGGGGCGGAGCGGACGACACCGGTTTTCTGTGCATTCCCGATCAGGCCGAGCTGAACGCAATGGTGCTTGAGGCACACAAGGCGGGCTACCAGATGGCCATCCACGCCATTGGCGATGCCGCCATCGAAGAGGTGCTTACCGCATACGAGGCCGCGCAAGCCGCTGATCCGGCCCCGGACCGGCGCCACCGGATCGAACATTGCGGTTGGCTGAGCGGTGATCACATGGAGCGAATGCAGAAGATGCATGTCCTTCCCGTGCCACAGCCCTCGTTTCTTTACTATTTCGGTGATCTCTACCTGACTCTGCTGGAAAAAGAGCGCGTGGCCGCCTCGCACCCGATGCGCCGCTGGCTTGATGCCGGGCTGCACCCTTCGGCCTCGACCGACTGTCCGGTAACCGAGATCGCGCCGATGCCTGTCATCTACAACATGGTCACGCGCAAGACCCGGCAGGGCACTGTCATCGGCGCGGATCAGGCCCTCAGCATGGACGAGGCGTTGCATGCCTACACATGGGCCAGCGCCTATGCGACCCACGAAGAGAAGATCAAGGGCACGCTTGCAGTTGGACAGTTGGCCGACATCGCCGTGTTCGATCGCAACCTTTTTGAGATCGACCCCGAAGAGATTGTCGATACGCGCTGCGATATGACCATTCTCAACGGCCAAATCGTATATGAGCGTGGCTGAGACATGATCGACACGGCTGTCAGACGCCTGCTGCAATCCATCCCGGTCCTGATCGGGGTGCTGATCCTCGGGTTTCTTCTGATACAGCTTTCGCCCGGCGATCCGGCGCGCGTCTTTGCGGGTGCCATGGCCCCGCCTGAGGTGGTGGAACAAATCCGCGAGCAGATGGGGCTTGATCGCCCGATGCTGGTGCAGTTCTGGCCCTATCTGGAACGTGTTCTTCAGGGCGATCTGGGCCGCTCCTTCATTTCCAACAAGACCGTGGCGAGTGAACTTGGGCGGCCATTGTTCCGACGCTCGAGTTGATGTTCGCCTATCTTGTCTGGTCCATACCGCTAAAGCGTTTCGCGAAAAACCTGAATCACAGATTTTCGCGAAACGCATCGCGACATTCAGGCGTTGCACGCGTTTCGCGGTTCGCTGATGTCTCAGGTTAAAGGCGAAACGCTTTAGGCATCGCGATGGGCACGCTGGGTGCGGTCTGGCGCGGCTCGTTCCTCGACAGGGCGATCATGGCGTTTTCTGTTGCGGGTGTGTCCCTGCCGATCTTCTTCATTTGCCTTCTGCTTATCCAGCTTCTCGGCGTGAAATGGCAGCTTTTCCCGTTTATCGGGCGGGGCGACCCGCTCTGGACACTCGAGGATCTGCGCCATATCGCGCTTCCGGCGCTGTCATTGGGGCTTATCTTTATCGGGCCTGTCGCCCGGATGACCCGGTCAAGCGTGCTTGAGGTGCTTAAGCTGGACCATGTGCGCACGGCGCGCTCCAAAGGGCTCAAAGAACGGCGTGTGATTATAAAACACGCGCTGCGCAATGCTTTGTTGCCGGTTATCACGCGTGTCGGTCTTCAGGCGGGATACCTTCTCGACGGTGCGGTCGTGACCGAGACGATTTTTTCCTATCCCGGCATCGGCCGTCTTTCGGTTGGTGCGATCCTTTCGGCAGACTACCCACTGGCACAGGGGTGCATTCTTGTGCTCGCCTTGGCCTTTATCATCATCAACATGATCGTGGACATGCTCTATGCGCTCCTCGATCCACGGGTGCAGGGCAAATGACGATACCGGCGGATATCGAAAACACGCCGCCTCGGCGGCAAGCTTGGTGGCGGGCCCTGATGCGCGATCCGTCGGCGGCGGTCTCGATGATCGTTCTGGCGCTGTTTGTGCTGGGGGCGATGCTGGCACCCTTGATCGCGCCACACGATCCGTTCGAAGGCACCCGAAGTGTGATGCAGCCGCCGGTATGGGCGGAGCGCGGCGACTGGACCTATATTCTCGGCACGGACGGGCAGGGCCGCGACATTCTGAGCCGCCTGCTCTATGGCACCCGCCTCACCCTTCTGATCGGGCTGCTTTCCGTTGGCATCGGCGGGTTCATCGGCTCGCTTCTGGGGCTTCTCTCGGCGTTCTATCCGAGGCTTTCGCCCTTTGTCATGCGGTTTGCCGATGTCATGCTGTCGTTCCCGGCGATCCTTCTGGGCCTTGCCCTTGTGGCAATATTTGGGCCCGGTGCGCTTCCTGTCATCATCGCGCTTTCGATTGCCACGGTGCCTGATAGTGCGCGCATCGCGCGCTCCATCGCGCTAAGCGTGATGCAACAGGAATACATCGAGGCGGGCCGCGCCATCGGGCTGTCGGACACAGCGGTCTTTACCCGATATCTCGTGCGGAATTCGATTTCGGCCATCATGATCTTCATGAGCCTTCGTTTTGGCCAGATCATCCTGATCGGCGCCGCGCTCAGCTTCTTGGGGCTTGGCGCATGTCCGCCGGCGGCGGAACTGGGCATGATGGCCTCGCAGGGGCGCGATTTCATCCTGTTCGCCCCGCACATCGCCTTCATTCCGTCGCTTACAATTTTCATCATCGTGCTCGCGGCCAACATCACCGGCGATGCGCTTCGCGATGTCCTTGATCCGCGCATGCGATCCTGACTTCACCAAGCCCTGAATAAATGGGCGACAATCCAACGGAGGAAGTATAATGAAACACCCCTCGAAATCACCCGGACGGCTGCTTTTGGCCGGTCTGGTTGCCGCATTGCCGTTTGGCGGTATGGCCGCGGCACAAGAGATCACTATCGTCCGCGAAGTCGACAGCAACAACTACGACCCGCAGAAATCGGTGGCCCGCGCTGCGGCCGAAGGGCTGTTCATGATGGGCGACACACTTGTTTCGCTTGAACCGGACATGCAGACCGTTTCGGATGGGCTCGCGCATAAGTGGGACGTTTCGGAAGATGGTCGCACCTACACGTTCCACCTGAAGGATGGCGTTACCTTTTGCGACGGGAAAGAGATGACCGCTGAAGACGTCGTCTATTCCATAAAACGCTGGGTCGATCCCGAAACGAAATCGCCGGTGGCCTGGCGTGCGGGTGACGTCAAGGATGTAGTGGCGTTGGACGACAAAACCGTCGAGTATCAGCTGGAAGAGCCATTTTCGGAACTGCTCTATCAGCTCACCCAAAGCTTTGGCACGATCGTCGACAAGGACAATGTCGAGGCGCTAGGCGAAGATTTTGGCATCAGTGGCTTCAACGGGACCGGCCCCTATTGCTGGGAAAGCTGGACGCCCCGGGACAAGCTGGTGATGACGCGCCACGAAGGCTATGACTGGGGCCCGTCGTTCTATGACAACGATGGCGCGCCGCACATGGCCAAGATCACGTGGCAGGTTGTCCCCGAAGAGAATACCCGCACAGTTGCGCTTCTCACCGGGCAAAGCCAAGTGACGCAATATATCCCCGCCATCGCCATCGACCAGATGGATCAAGCCCCAAGCGTCGAGGTGCAGCGCTCCGACGAAGCGTTCTGGACGTATTTCATGGGGTTCAAGATCAACAAGGAAAGCGTGTCAGACCCTGTTGCGCGTGCGGCCATGAACCTTGCCGTGAACCAGGAGGCGCTGGCCGAGGATTTGATGTTCGGCAAGGTCGAGCCAGCCTATAGCTACGTAAGTCAGGGCGCGCTCGACTGGAACGAGGATCTTGATGACGACCTTCTCCGGTATGATCCCGAGCGGGCCAAAAAGATGCTGGACGAGGCCGGCTGGAAGGTCGGCGAGGACGGCGTCCGCGAAAAGGACGGCATAAAGCTTCAGCCCACGGCCTATGTTTTTGCCGGGTCGACATGGCAGAAAGTGTCTGAGTTCGTGCAGGCCGAGTTGCTCAAGGTCGGCATTGATCTGGAAATTCAGGCCTTCGACGCCACGGTCGCTTGGGGCAAACTTGCGACACAGGAGTTCGACGTCTTCGGGATGAGCTTTCCCTATGTCTCTTCGGGCGATGCGCTTAACCTCTACTTCCGGTCCGAAAACATGCCGACGCCCAATCGCATGAACTGGGACGATGAAGAAACGGACATGCTTCTCGACAAGGGCAAGACCGCGCTTGACGATGAAACGCGCGCCGACGCTTACGGCGAGGTTCTGAAAAAAGTGCATGAGGCCGCCGTATGGCTGCCCCTCTATCATGAGCCGATGTTCATCACCCACACCGCCGAGATGGAGCCGGTCGTGCCGCACAACAACTACGGTGCCGGTCTCTACAAAGGGCTGGATCTCAAGTTCAAGGAATAAAGCCTTGGGCGACCGGACCGGCCGGTGCATTCCGGCCGGTCCGATTTTCTATTATCTCGACAGGAGCGATCGACATGACGGGAACAACAGTCATCCGCAACGCGAGCTGGGTCATCGCATGGGACGCGGATAGCGGCCGCCACACCTATCTCAATGATGCCGATGTCGCCTTCGAGGGCGATCGCATCATCAGCATCGGCGGCACCTACGAGGGAGAGGTCGAGCGCGAAATCGATGGGCGTGGCCGGTTTGTTTCTCCGGGGCTGGTGAACATCCATTCCCACCCTCTCTCCGAACCGATGAACAAAGGATTTCTGGACGAGCTTGGAAGCCCCCGGCTCTACATGTCCTCGCTCTACGAATTCATGCCGCTCTTTCGTCCCGATGAAGAGGGCACCAAAGCCTGCACCGAAGTCGCGCTATCGGAGTTGTTGTTGTCGGGGGTGACCACACTCACCGACCTGTCCGTCCCGTATGATGCTTGGATCGACCTGTTGGACCGGTCGGGCATCCGAGCGGTGCTTGCGCCGATGTATCGGTCGGCGCGGTGGTTCACCAAGAATGGCCACGTGGTCGAATACGAATGGGATGAGGACGCGGGCCGTGAGGCGATGGCCAAGGCGATGTCCGTCATCGACGAGGCGAACGCGCATCCCTCGGGGCGACTCTCGGGTATGGTTTCGCCGTCGCAGATAGACACCTGTTCGGCAGACCTGATCCGCGACAGTTTTGATGAGGCCCAATCGCGCGGCATCAAGTTTCAGATCCATGCCGCGCAGTCTGTGGTGGAGTTCCACGAGATCACACGCCGTCATGGGCTTACACCGCTTGAGTGGCTCGATGATCTGGGCGTTCTGAAACCGGGGGCCATCATCGGCCATGGTATCTTCCTCAACAGTCATTCTTCGGTTCACTGGCCCGAAGCCGACGATTTCGGCCTTCTGAGGGATAGCGGTGCGGCGGTGGCCCATTGTCCGACCGTGTTTCAACGGCGTGGCATCGCGATGCAAAGCGTGGGCCGCTATATCCGTAGTGGCATTCCCGTGGGGCTCGGCACCGATACCTATCCGCATAACATGCTCGAAGAGATGCGCAACGCGCTCTATAATTCACGGCTCATGTCGGGCAATCCGTTCGATCTCCGCACCCATCATATCTTTGATGCTGCAACAGTTGGCGGTGCGTCGATCCTTGGGAGGGATGATATCGGGCGACTTGCCAAAGGGGCCAAGGCCGACCTGTTCATCGCGGACATCACCCATCCCGCGATGCGCCCGTTGCGCGATCCCATTCGCTCGCTTGTCTATGTGGCCGCAGAGCGCGCGGTCCGCGATGTCTTCGTAGATGGGCGGCAGGTCGTCTCCGACGGCAAGGTCGAGGCCTTCGATCTTGACGACGCCACGGCCCGCCTCGAAGAGGCACAGCGCCGCGCCGAGGATAAGTTCCAAAAGCTGGACTTTGCCGACCGCACGCATCTTGAGGCATCGCCGCTGGTTTACGAGGCTGGCACATGAGTGACCTGCTGTCGGTGAAAGATCTCCGCGTGGGCTTTCGCGATGGGCCGCGCATCATGCGCGCGGTAGACGGCGTCAGCTTCTCGGTGGATCGGGGGCGCACTCTGGGTGTGGTGGGGGAATCCGGGTGCGGAAAATCCATTGCCATGCTCGCGATCATGGGCCTCGTGCCTCAGCCTCCCGGCGTCATTCAGGGGGGCGCGATCACCTTTGACGGACAGAACCTTCTGGATCTGTCCGAAAATCAGATGCGCAGCTTGAAGGGCGGGCGCATCGGTATGATTTTCCAAGAGCCGATGACCAGCCTGAACCCGGTTTACACCTGCGGCGATCAGATCATGGAGAGCTTGCGTGCCCATAATTACAAGGGCGATATGCGGGCGCGCGCGATCGAGTTGCTGGATCTGGTGGGCCTGCCGTCCCCTGCGGAACGCGTGGATGACTATCCCCACCAGCTTTCGGGCGGACAACGTCAGAGGGTGATGATCGCCATGGCGCTGGCCAACGATCCCGAACTACTAATTGCGGACGAACCCACAACTGCGCTCGATGTTACGATTCAGGCCCAGATACTCGACCTCATTCGCGAGTTGCAGAAAAAGACGGGCATGGCCGTGATACTCGTCACCCACGACCTTGGGGTTGTGGCTGAAACCTGTGATGACGTGGTGGTGGTGTATGCCGGCGCGGTGGTCGAACGCGCCTCGACCGACGAACTGTTCGAGAACCCGCAACACCCCTATACGATCGGTCTCATGGCCGCCGTGCCCCGCATCGACGACAAAGCAGAAAGTCTTGCCACCATTCCCGGCACGCTGCCGCCCCCGTGGCAAAAGATCACTGGTTGTCGCTTTGCTCCGCGTTGTCCGCTGGCCGATGATCGTTGCCGCCGCGAAGAACCTCCGCTCGATCCAGTGGGCGGGTCGGGACATCTCGCAGCCTGCTGGTATGCGCCCATCGACGAAACGGAGGTCTCATGAGCGATCCGGTCCTCAAAGTGGAAAACCTGACCAAGCACTATCCCGTTCACCGCGGCATTCTGCGCCGACAGATCGGCAGCGTTCAGGCGATGACAGATGTGAGCTTCGAGGTGGCCCGCGGTGAGACCCTCGCGGTGGTTGGAGAGTCGGGCTGCGGCAAATCCACCATGGGCCGCACCGTTCTGCGCCTGATCGAGCCGACGTCGGGACGGATTTCCCTCGAAGGTCAGAATGTGACCGACATGCCCCGGCCTGAACTGCGCGAGATGCGGCGCCGGATGCAGATCATTTTTCAGGACCCCTATGGCTCGCTCAATCCACGTATGACGGTGCGCGAAACACTGGCCGAACCACTTCTGCTTCATGGGGTGACCGACAGGGCCGGGCTTGATGACCGCATTGACGAGGTTCTGTCGCTGTCGGGGTTGTCGAGTTTTCATGCGGAACGCTATCCGCACGAATTTTCCGGTGGTCAGCGTCAGCGTGTTGGCATTGCCCGGGCCCTAGCGACTCGTCCCGGCCTTATCGTCTGTGACGAACCTGTTTCGGCGCTTGATGTGTCCTTGCAGGCACAGATCGTGAACTTGCTCCAGAAACTACAGCGGGACTTTGGGCTGGCCTATGTCTTCATCAGCCATGACCTGTCGGTGGTGCGCCACATCGCCGATCGCGTCGCGGTGATGTATCTCGGGCGCTTTGTCGAGCAGGCCCCTGTCGAGACACTCTTTTCGCGCCCGCTACACCCTTATACACGCTCTCTCATAAAGAGGGTGCCGCTACCCGACCCGACCCGGATACGTGACGAGACACCGGCGCGCGGTGATGTGCCGAGCGCGCTGTCGCCGCCGTCGGGATGCGCCTTCCATCCGCGCTGTCCGATGGCGACCGACCTGTGCAAGGAGGTTCGGCCCGAGTCTCGCGCCATCGGGGAGACCTTTGTCGCTTGCCACCATGCCGAACAGCAACTGGAGGCGCGCGTGGTCGCACCGGTCGAACGCAAAACGCTGGCTCGGCGGTTGGCTGTGCTTGAAAAGGCAGGCAAAATCGCGCAAACGCCCACAAATACAAAAAATCATAAAGCGGGGAACACGCGATGAATGGCGCCGAAAGCTTGTTGAAAAGTCTGCATTCGGCCGGTGTCGAAGTCTGTTTCGCCAATCCCGGAACCTCGGAGATGCAGTTTGTCGACGCGCTTGACCGAACGGGTCTCATGCGGTGTGTTCTGGGCCTTTTCGAAGGCGTGGTGAGCGGCGCAGCCGATGGCTATGCGCGCATGGCCAAAAAACCGGCCGCGACGCTTCTACATCTGGCACCCGGTCTGGCGAATGCGGGGGCGAACCTTCATAACGCGCGTAAGGCGCGGACACCGATGCTGAACATCGTGGGTGATCACGCACGCCGGCACTTGCGCTATGAAGCGCCTCTGACTGCCGACGTTCCGGGGACGGCGGCGGCCTTTTCCGATTGGGTGCGCACCGTTCAGAGCACGGAAACCATTGCTGGCGACGCCATGGATGCGCTGGCCGCCGCGTGGGGGCATCCGGGCCAGATATCAACGCTTATCGTGCCGGCGGATATCGGATGGGAACCTGTGAGCGGGGTCGAGCCGGTGGACCGTGCCAAGGCCCGCGCGCCCCGCAAGATCGACCAAGACATGCTGCGTCGTGCCGCCTCGTCGCTTGGGCCCGATGCGGTGATCCTCTGCGGTGGAAACGTGCTCGAATCCCCCGAGTCCATGGCGCTTCTGGCCGGGATCGCTGAGGCCACGCAATCCAAGCTCTTCGCGTCTGGCCCCCTGCGTCGCATGGAGCGAGGCAATGGCCGCCACGATCTGCCGCGCGTGCCTTATCCGGTGGACGATGCGCTTGCCGCCCTGTCGGGCTTTCGCCGCGCCATTCTGGTCGAGGCTCTGCCGCCGGTCGCGTTTTTCGCCTATCCCGACAGGCCGAGTCTTTTGCTCCCTGAGGACTGTGAGACCATACCACTTGCCGATTTCGATCAGGACGGGCCGGCGGCGATCGAAGCTTTGGCCGATCTTGTCGGCACCAAAGCATCTCCGCCCAGAGCCGCCGCGCGGTGTGAGCCACCCGCAGCCGGGCCGATGGACGATACGCATATTTCGACGGCCATCGCCGCCGCCATGCCCGAGAACGCCATTGTTATCGACGAACGTCTGACAAGCGCCACACAGGCCATGCCGCTTTCGGCGGGTGGCCCCCCCATTTCGTGGCTTTCAATCACGGGTGGCGCGATTGGTATCGGCGTGCCGCTTGCCACTGGCGCCGCCGTGGCCTGTCCGGACCGTCCCGTCGTGGCGCTTCAGGCTGATGGCTCTTCGCTATACACGATACAGGCGCTGTGGTCGCAGGCGCGCGAAAACCTCAATGTCACAACGATCATCTTCGCGAATCGCGGCTATCAGATTCTCAAACAAGAGCTCTACAAGGTTGGGCAGAACCCGGGGCCGGGTGCGCTCGATATGCTCGAACTGGACCGCCCCGAGTTGGATTTCGTAAGTCTGGCCAAGGGCATGGGCGTGCCCGGAAAACGGATCACCTGCCCGGCAGAACTTTATCGAATGATCATCGACGCCTCAAAGGAGCCGGGGCCGTTCCTGATTGAGGCTGTGCTCTGAATCACTGGCTCCGAGGGTGCCACCCGGGTGCGCTCTGCTCAAGTGGCCGCACCTTTCCAGATCGAGCGAAGCTGATCGGGAAGCGATATCGGGTCGAACGGCTTGGTGATCACGTCAGCATTGAAGTCAGACTTGAGCTTCTCGACATCAAGGTTCGACGCCTTTGCGGTCACGAACACAACGGGTGTATTGGCAAAAGCCGCGTTCTCACGAAGTTTCGCGACGCTTTCGCGCCCGTCCATTCCGGGCATCATGACATCCATGAGAAACATGTCCGGGGCGAAACCCTCGGCGCTGTCTACTGCCTCGGCGCCGTCATGGCATTGAAGAATTTCAAAACCACCCACCATTTCGAGCGACATCTTGGCGATTTCGCGGATATCGGGGTCGTCCTCGGCATGCAGAATCTTTTTCAGCTCACTCATCGCACTCAACTTCCGGATGTTAATGACATTGGACATAATGCTAACATGCTTCTCCGGGGCGGCCTATGATTTTAGACAATAATCTCAGCTATTTTGCTCATGCGGCCTGGCGTCGTTCGCTGCGTCCACCAAGCTCGTCTTCTCCGGCCATGGGCAGCATGACATAGAAGGTTGTGCCCTCTCCGAGCTTGGTGTCGAAATGCACCGTTCCATCGTGTATTTCGAGGATCGCCCGCACGATCGTAAGCCCTAGGCCAGTGCTGTTTATCTTGCCCTGAGCGGGAAGATCAGATTGCGTAAAGGAGTCAAACAGGGTGGCGTGTGCCTCCTCGGGGATACCCGGACCGCTATCGGCCACTGAGATGCATATGTTATGATCAACCGCTGAAACGCCGATTTCAACCGTCGCGCCCTCGTCCGAATATTTCGCGGCGTTTGACAGAAGGTTTGCAAGCACCTGAAGAAGACGACCGCGATCACCATCGACCAGCATCGGCAACTCTGGCGCTTCATAGTGGAAATCAACGCCAAGGCCCGCAGCATATTCTCGGTCATTCAGGATCGCCTCAGACACGAGATCGCGCGTATCGATGCGTTCAATTGTCATGTCCATCTTTCCGGCCTCAAGCTTATTGAGGTCCAGAATATCGTTGACCAACCTCAGGAGACGTTCGCAGTTTTTCTCGGCGATGCCCAGCATCGAAAGGACACCCGGTTCAAGTTTGCCCAAGGTGCCCGCCGTCAAAAGCTGAACCGCGCCCTTGATCGATGTAAGCGGTGTGCGAAGTTCGTGCGTCATCATCGAGACAAAGCTCTTCCTGCTTTCCTCGGCCATCTTCTGTTCGGAAATGTCGCGCAGAACCACGATACAGGAGTCCCGCCGGTCCTCGGCCTCGATGATCTGCACGGTCGCGTTCATCGGGATCCCTCCGGAACACGCTTCGAACCGGGTCGTGGTTTCGGTTTCGTGTGACAGGGCACCGGTGCGCGCGACAAGGTCCGCTTCGGTCATGTTGTCGAGGATATCAGTAAGCTTGCGGCGGCGATACGTGGCTTCGCTCCAACCATGACGCTTTACCGCGGCGCCGTTCATGTAACTCAGGCGAAGGGTTTTGGCATCAAAGATCAGCACGTCTTCGGGCAGAAGCTCCAGACAGCGAGTGAGCTGTTTTTCCCGCTCGCTCCTGCGCTGTTCTGTCATGTCGGTGGCCAGGTAAATGGTCTTGAGGTGACGACCGAACGCGTCGTGCATGGGAATGGCCGTGGTGTGAAAGATGCAGGCCGCGCCCTTGCGATTCATAACCTTGACGTCACCGTTCCAGATGTCTCCGGCGCGCGCGCGACGCAGGCTGTCTTCGATCGGCGCGTCCTGCTCTTTGTGTAAAAGCGAGCGAAGCGGTTTGCCTTCTATCTCTGCGGGACGATACGCGAGCACCTCGGTGAAATTGCGATTCACCGAAAGGATCTGACCCTTGGGATCGGTCGTTACGACCATCGCATGCTTGTCCAGTGCCTGTTCACGGAACGCGAGTTCAAGTTCCTGACCTTCGATGATTTTTTCGCGAAGGCGAACCGTTTCAAGGCCGCGTCGATACGCGATCAGGAGAAGGCCGGCCAATAGAAAGAACACACTTGCTTGAAGCATTTGCGGCACATTGAGGCTGGCGGCGAGTGCCCAATCCGAACCTGTCATCGCAAAAATCAGGTAGCCAAATCCGGAAAGACCGCCAATTGAAATTATGGAAAAACCGAATAGTCTGCTCATCTTTATCACCTGCCAACGCCAAACTCGAAGAATGCTTCGATTTGCTTAATTCCGCGTTGCTATACAGAAGCTCTAACGCCGGATGACGGTGGCAGTTTGGAAAGACTGAGGCTAAATTAAGGCAGGCTCTCTTGTGAGTTGTGTGGCTCAGGCGGCTTGTGACGCTTTGACCGAGGTTTTGGGCGGGTCCGCCTTTGACGCGGCAGGCAGCGTGAAGCGGAATGTGCTGCCTTTCTCGACCTCGCTTTCAATGGAAAGCTGGCCACCCTGCAGTTCGACAAGTCGGCGCGAAATTGTCAGGCCAAGGCCGGTGCCGCCCTTCTTGCGTGTTACCGATGAATCGGCTTGGCGGAACTGTTCAAAGATCACCTGTTGGCATTCGGGAGCGATTCCACAGCCGGTATCTGACACGTGGATTGCGACATCCTCGCCCTCTGCCCTGGCATGAATCGTAATGTTCCCGTCATCGGTAAACTTGAGGGCATTGCCCACGAGGTTGATCAAAATTTGCCGCAGGCGAAGTTCATCCGCGATGACGCGTTCGCCATGAGTGTCCAGCCTGAGTTCGAGGGATTTCTCCTCTGCGGCCTGCGAAAATTGAGTCGCGACCGAGGCTACCATGTCATCCAATGCAATTTCGGTCGGCTCCATGTCGAGTTTGCCCGCATCAATCTTGGCAAGGTCAAGCATCTCGTTGATCAGTTCGAGCAGGTGCTTGCCCGATTCCTTCATACGCACGGCATACCCGGAGACTTCGGTTTTGATCGCAGCGAGGTGTTTGCTCGCGGTGGCCGGTGTCAGGGTGCCGTCCTGTGCTTTGGTCTCGAGGGCACTGACCGAGGCCAGAAGATCGGGTTTCGCCAGAAATGCATTATACCCAAGGATAACCGTCAGCGGTGTGCGAAGTTCGTGGCTCATCACGTTGAGGAATTCGGTTTTAGCTACGCTAGCGGCCTCGGCATCGCGCATGGCGTTGTAAAGATCCGAGATGTCGGTCCCCACGCCGCGATAACCGGCGAACTCTCCGTTCTCATCAAAGATGGGCGCTCCGCTGACGCGAATCCAAGTGCTGTTGCTTTTGGAGCCACTTGCCCGATAGACGAATTCGCGGAAAGGTTCACGCGCTTCGAGCTTCGCGGCAAGCCAGTCCCAATCGGCGCTTTCCATGGTTTTGGGGAGGGTTTCATAGACCTCGAGCCGGGTCTTGCCGATCATGTGCTGAGAGGGTTTGCCCATAAGGCGATCAAACCCTTCGGACACGAAAGTGAAGCGTAGATCCTTGTCCTGCTCCCAGAACCAATCATCGCTGATCTTGGCCACGTCCATGAACCGTTGGGTCGCTGCGTCGCGCTCTCCGAGCGCCGCGCGAAGCTGATTGTTGGTTGCCTTGAGCGCGGCCTCTTTTTCTTTGAGTTCGGTTATGTCGACGCGGATGCCGACGCGGCTGCCATCGCTGATGGGTTGATTTATCGACCGCACCCACCGACCGTTTGCCAGCGGATATTCCCATTCATATTCAGGCCCGGCGAGGCGCTCGGAAAGCTCCTGAAGCCATTCGTCTTCGCGACCGACCGCTTCAGGGTATTCGCCATGCGCAAGGCCATATTCCAGCATCTCGCGGGAGGTCGCGCCAATTTTCACTGCCGGTGCGGTTTTTTCATACAGCTTGCAGTAAGTTTCGTTGAACATCTCAAGCTTTCCGTCGCTCCCGAAAAGCCAGAAGCCCGCAGGCAGTGCGTTGATGGCATCGCGAAGCCGGCGTTCCGCCTTCTCGGCGCGCAACCGGCTCTCGATCTGCTCGGTGATGTCAATCCGCAGCCCTACCCGGCCGCCGCTCGGCGTCGCGCGTTCGAGAATACGAAGGTAACGTCCGTTATCAAGCGCCTGTTCGATCGTCGTGTTGGCGGCGCGGTGCGCTGCCATGCGCTCGGCCAGCCAGGCATGTTCGCGACCGATCGCATCGGGATATTGTCCCCGCTCAAGCCCAAAGCGCAAAATCTCTTCGAACGTCGAGCCCGGTGCCATCACTTCGGCGCTCTTGTGATAGATTTCCTTGTATCTGTCGTTGCAGAGAACAAGGCGATCATCTGCATCGAAAAGGGCAAATCCGTCAGGAAGCGTCTCGACCGCCATCATGAGTTGAACCTTGGCCTCTTTGGCAAGGCTTTCGGCGGCCTCGGCGCGGCGATGCGCCTCGACCTGCCTCGTGACATCTATCCGAAGGCCGACGCGCCCCCCTTGTGGCGTCTGCTTCTCATATATCCTGACCCAGCGGTCATCGTTGAAGGCGATGGTGAAATCATGGCCTTCCTCGGGTGGTTTCTTGAGTTGTTTGGCCAGCCATTCCTCTTCTTGACCGATCGCATCAGGAAACTGACCCCGTTCAATCCCAAGCCGCAATATGTCTTCGAATTTTGCCCCCGGCTTGATGGCCTTCGCGCATTTGTCATGCATCTGAGCATATCGGTGGTTGCTCAGGATCACTCGATTGTCCGCGTCAAGAAGAACGAACCCATCAGCAAGGCTGTCGATCGCGGTCTTCAAATGCACCTGTGCGGCGGTGCTGTCCTGCTTGTGCTTGCGAAGTATGAGCACGAGACCGATCGCGGATCCGAAAAGGATGAATAGCCCGCTGTAAAGCAACCAAGGCACCTGATACGCGGCACCCCATCCTGCCGCGGGCTTGACCCCGATCACGACGTTCATGTTGTGCATGCGCCACCTCTCGGTCAAAGGCTCGACCCCGATCAGGTCTTTATCTCCGACGACATGCGCAAGATTTGGAGACGCGAGCATGGCATCATATCCGCGTGAGCCATTTCGGGTTTCCGTCATCGAAAGGGCCTCTTCGAACACAGCGTTCGCATTCAGGACAACGGCGACCGACATAAAGTTTTCGGTATCTGAAGGGCCCACAGGCATGCGTAGGATGATGCCAAGTTGTTCCTGCAAAAGGGGGGTGGGCCCCTGAATTTCGGTTTTACCGGTGCGGCCAAGCCGCTCGAGCACTTCGCGCTGCGCCTCCATCTCGCCCACATCCCGTCCGACCAGTTCGCGGTTTTCATCATAGGGGTAGACATATCGGATGATCGAACCCTCGATCGCGGCGAGATTTACGATTGAATCGTCTGCCATCGCGAACCGCGCCGCCAAACGCGAGAATTCTGGCTGGTCGATGTCGGTGTTAAGTTCGAGCGCCGTCGCGAGACCGCGCGCGCGAAGCTCGTGATCAACAAGTGACATGGTCAGGTGAGCTTGCAAATCAGCAAGAAATTCCCCGGCCTCGGCCTGCTCAACGCGCTCGAATGTTCGCTGTCGAAAGGTATCGACCGTATAGATGGCCATGATCACCGCAAGCGTTATGAGCGCGCCCGTGATGAAACGTGTGCGACGTGTCCGTCCGAGCATATTCGTGGGGTGTGGCCTACTGCTCAATTTCTGCTCTTTTTTACCACCCTAGCTTGCGTGAAATGTCAGGCAATCATTTTCAACAAGCGATGGCCGCAAGCAGATAAATGTGGCTCACAGGTCACGAAACAAGTGTTTCCTCGAGTTTATCCATAAGAGCTTCCACCTCGACGATGGCGGGTTGAAGCGATGGCGTGGAACAGTTTTTCGCAATTGCCTCGTTCCAGCGCTCTTCGGTGTTTCTCGCCGCCTCTCCGACGTCATGAAATCCCAAGGTCGGGGCAAGCCCCGCGATCTTGTGGGCCGACGCACTGATTGCGCTTGCGGCCACGAGAACGTTGGTGCCGTGCCTCACTTCGATCAGGGCACCCTCGAGATGAAGAATGCGCGTCTCCACCTCGTCGAGAAACTTCGCTCGGAGCGCCTGAATCGCTTGGTGCATCTCAGCAGGCATGGCTGACGCGTCGGACTCAGCTCGCATGGCGCTTCGCGGGCATTGTGCCGCGCGCCGGTGCAGAGGTCGGATTCGATGCGGCACGGGCATCGTCTATGGCTCTATAAATCAGGTCGGTCGCGTCGCCGAAATGAACAAGGCGCGGCATCTGGGCCTTGCCGATGCTCACCAAGGGCAAGCTCACGTCATCCCCGAGCAACGCATTGAGACCCCGCGCGATCCGGTCGTTGATCTGCAACGCAAGCTCCTCCGGGTCGGCATTGCGTGTTCTGGACCTGATGCAACAGAAGTCGCCCTTTCCGGCATAGGACAAAAGGGATTCGCAATCGTGCAACACATCTGAAATTGCCTGCGCGACCTCTCCGAGAATGTCCATGAATTCGGCACCACCCGTCTCGGCGAAAATGCGTTCGACGTTCTTGATGTGAATGCCGACCGTGGCGTTCGAATAAAGGTGCAGTTTGCCGAGGCGCAGAAGATAGTTCTCCATGCTCGACAGTGCGATGACCCCGTCGACCTCTTCAAGAAGGATGGGGGCCGCAAAATCGACTTTGGCCTGCGGGCCCCGCGATGCATCTCCAAGCTGACGCAACAGCATCGAACTGTTGACCCGCTCCGCGACAAGATTTTCCACCATGCCCATGCGCGCCTCAAGCTCGACCCGGTCGATCGGCTTGTTGACATAGTCATTGGCGCCGGCCCGAAAGGCTTCGTCGACATAGGATTTCTCGGTCATTGCGGTGATCATCACGATCGGCGTCACCGCGTATTCGGGATGCGCCCGAATTCGCCCACAAAGCTCGATGCCGTCCATACCGGGCATTTTGATATCCAGCAGGCAACAATCGAACGGTGATGTCTCACTGGCGATTGCATCAAGCGCGGCTTGTGCTGTGGTGCATGTACGCACGTCCGCATAGCCCAGAGACCCGAGATATTTCGACATCAGTTCCAGGAAAAGCGGCTCGTCATCAACGACCAGTAGTTTCATGTTTTGCCTCACTCAGATTCGCTGGAGTCGATCGCCGGCTCCGCACCTTTTGGTTGAATGAGCTTGATCCCGCGAATGTGGCGACAAAATGGTTTTTGTTGATCATTCGCGCGAAATTTGCGGCATTTTGCATTTCAGATGCGCAAGAGGCCGGGCAACCCCGTATCTGTGCAGGCAAGTTCAGGAACATGCCCGAACAGGATCAATACAGGGTGGCCCCTTGTGGGCGCCGAGAGGGCCCGTTGCCATGTTTCACCCGAGTCCCGGCGCAATCGCGCACCAAGATTCTTTCTGCGTGGAACCTGAAGCAGAATGGTGCCGGTGATAGGACTCGAACCTACGACCCCATCATTACGAATGACGTGCTCTACCAGCTGAGCTACACCGGCGTCCGGGCCTGCGTTTATAACGGGATTATGTGCGGCGCAAGAGAGGTGTTGCGCGAAATGTCGCGGTGGGCGCACCGTTCTGTCATAACCAAAAAGGATAACAGATTTCTGGATCAGCGATTGAGGTTATATCGCGAGGCTTTCAAAATTTTCCGATGCGGTGGCCAGTCGTTCTTGCTCAGGGCTGATAAACGGAGTGAAATGATGCGAAGGCCGGATGTTATGCGGCGTAGCGACCGCCGCACCGCGAATTCAGACCCGAGGGAGGATCGCAATGGCACGTTTGAGCGCATTCAATTTCCAGACATGGATCGATGAGCATAAGCATTTGCTCAAGCCACCCGTGGGAAATCAGCAGATTTGGGAAGACGCCGACATGATGGTGACGGTGGTCGGCGGCCCCAACAAGCGCACGGATTATCATGACGATCCGGTCGAGGAGTTCTTCTATCAACTCAAGGGTGATATGCTTCTCAAGCTTTATGACGGTGAGGAGTTTTATGATGTGCCCATACGGGAGGGTGACATCTTTCTCCTGCCACCGCATGTGCGTCATTCGCCACAGCGCCCGCAGGAAGGGTCAATCGGTCTGGTGATCGAGCCGAAACGGCAACAGGGACAGCTTGACGCGATCGAATGGTATTGCTTCGAATGCGGAGAGCGGGTTCATCGTGCTGAAATGCAGCTCAAGTCCATCGTTGACGATCTGCCGCCGGTCTATCAGAAATTCTATGCATCCGAAGAGGACCGGACCTGCCCCAACTGTCAGACCGTCCACCCCGGCAAGGAGCCGCCGGAGGGCTGGGTCAAACTTTGATGGCGGGACACGAATAAACGATAACCGATAACAGGGAGCCACGAATGAACATGTATATCAAAAGCCTGATGGGCGCCGCCGCGACAATGATGGCGATCGGTGGAGGGGCCACCGCGACCATGGCCAAGGAGTTTCGCCTTGGCCTGATCACGCCTCCGCCGCATATCTGGACCAAGGCCGCCGAGGCGTTTGGTGCCGAACTCTCCGAAAAGAGCGACGGCGCGCACGAAGTCACCGTTTTTCCGGCACGACAGCTCGGCAATGAAGCCGAGATGCTTCAGCAGTTGCAGACAGGCGCGCTTGACATGGCGTTCATGACCGTCGCCGAGGTCTCGAACCGTGCGCCTGATCTTGGCGCGTTCTATGCGCCTTACCTTGCCGAAGATATCGCCCATGCGGGCCGCATCCTGCGCACCGATACAGCGCGTGGGTTGCTTGACGATCTGCCGGGCAAGGTGGGTGTCGTGGGCGTGGGCTATGGAATGGCCGGTCTGCGCCAGATCGTGAGCCGCGATCCGGTTGCCACCGCCGAAGACCTTCAGGGTAAGAAACTCAGGATCACGCCATTCGACCCGATCCTTGATTTCTATAACGCGCTGGGTGCGGCGCCCACCCCGATGCCGCTTCCGGCGGTCTATGACGCGTTGGCCAACGGTCAGGTGGATGCGATCGACATGGACGCCGAGTTGATCTGGAAGCTGAAATACTACGAGCATGCCGACACGGTTGTGCAATCGAATCACATGATGTTCCCGATGGTCGGCCTTGTGTCGGCAAAGGTCTGGAAGGGCATGTCAGACGACGATCGCGCCATGGTGGCCGACCTGATGGCCAAGCATGTGGACAGCAGCATCGACAGCTATGTCGAGAAGGATGAAGCGTGGCTCAAGCAGGTGGAAGAGACCGGCACGAACTATATTGTCGTGGGCGCCGATTTCTTTGGCGACGCCATTTCCGAATGGAACGCCACATGGTCCGAGAAGTCATCTGCCCTTGACGATCTGCGTGCAGCCGCCGAAGAAACGAAGTAACACCTAAAGGGGCATGACCGACATCGGGGCGCGTGCGGTCAAGCGCGCGCCCCGGTTCGCATTCGGGGAGGACGCATGCTGAAATGCATATCAGCGGGCTGGGCCAGGATCGAACTGGCGGTGGCCGCGTGCCTCGCGCTTGGCGTGACGCTTCTTATTCTTCTCAATGTGGTCACGCGGTCTTGGGGGGCCGCTCTTTACTGGGTGGATGAGCTGGCGATCTACACGATGGTCTGGATGACCTTTCTGGGTGCGTCCGCCGCGATCCATTATGGCAACGCGGTGGCTATCACGATCCTGACCGACGTGCTGCCGCCTGCGCTCAAGTGGGGTGCGGCCAAGCTTGTCGATCTGATCATATTCGCCTTTGCCCTGTTCCTTCTCTGGTTCTGCTGGCGCTGGTTCGCGCCGCTCAGCCTTGTGCGGGCAGGGTTCGATGTAAGCGCGTTTCAGGCAGAAACCTTCAATTTCATCTATGCCGAACCGACGCTCACTCTACGGATTCCGAAATACCTTGTATGGTTGGTCATGTGGCTGTTCGCGCTTGGGGCGACCTTGCACAGCTTGGCGCATCTACTGGATTTCTCATCCGAGCGCGAGGCGCCCGAAACCCCATGACTCCCTTCATTTTCGCCTTCAAGCTTCTCATCGCAGTGCCTGTTGCCATCGTTCTGGCGATGACGTCCATCTGGTACATCTGGGAAAGCGACAATGTTGTGCTCTATGACAGTTTCGCGCAGAAGATGTTCGCGGGAATCGAAAATTACGGCCTACTGGCAATCCCGCTTTTCATGCTGACCGGTGAGCTGATGAACGAAGGGGGCATGACCAAGCGCCTCATCGATGCGGCCCGTGTCTTTGTTGGCGGCTTCCGGGGTGGGCTGGCTTATATCAATCTTCTGGCCAACATGTTCATGGCGGCCATCATCGGATCGGCCCCCGCACAGATTGCCGTGATGTCGCGCGCCATGGTGCCCACGATGGAGAAAGAAGGATATGACCGCGGTTTCGCGGCGGCGAGCACAGCGGCAGGCGGGCTTCTGGCGCCGGTGATCCCGCCTTCGATGATCTTTGTCATCTACGGCGTGCTGGCGCAGGTGCCGATCGGGGACATGTTCCTTGCCGGAATCGTTCCGGGCCTCATCCTTGTGGTGATGTTCGCAACGGTGATCACTCTTATAGGGCTCAAACAGGATTTTCCGCGCGGAACGTGGATGCGGCCCACCGAGGCAGGTATGGCGCTTCTGCGGTGTTTGCCGGCTGCGTTGATTCCGCTGGCGATTATCGGTGGCATTCTGTTCGGGATCGCCACCCCGACGGAGTCGGCTGCTGTCGCCTCGCTCATCGCGTTTCTGGTAGGCTGGCTCGTTTATCGTGAACTTGATCCCAAAAGCCTGTTCAGCATTTTTCAACGCACGGCGATCAACGCGTCGATGATTATTTTCATGATCGCGGCCGCCAGCGTTTTTGGCTGGGTCGTGATCTATGAGGCCTTGCCTCAGAAATTGGCCGCTCTGATCACGGCCATCACCGACAATCCTTTTCTGTTTCTGCTGATCGTGAACCTCATTTTGCTTTTTGTCGGGATGTTGATCGACGGGATCGCGGCTGTGATCCTGATCACGCCAATCTTGTTGCCCATTGCGATGAATTCCTATGATATCAGCCCGTTTCAGTTTGGAGTGGTGATCTGCCTCAACCTCGTTCTGGGTCTTTTGACGCCACCGGTGGGGATCGGTCTCTATATTGCGGCGTCGATGGGCGATACCTCGGCGGGGCGCATCCTTCGGTCGCTCTGGCCGTTCCTCATCGCGGTGGCCGTGGTTTTGGTGATGCTAAGCTACTTTCCCAGCTTGTCGCTCGCCCTGATCTGAAGTGGATGCCCTAAAGCGACCCGGCCACCTCTCTCAGCGCATCCAGAAGCACGAGACCGGCTGGCGAGAGGCGCTCTTTGCCGCGATAGGAAACGCCGACAGGCCCGGCGCCGAAAGGGAGCCGAAAGGGAAGCCGGCAGAGCAAACCTTGCGCCACGTCCCGCGCGGGCACATGCGCTGGCATGAGCCCGATCAGTGACCCTTCTGCCAAAAGCGCACGATTGGTGAGATAGGAAACGGATTCAACCGTGACCGGAGGGTGATATTGTTCCTCGTCTAGGAAATACCGATCGACTTGCCGGCGCAGTGTGGTTTCGATCGGTGGCAGAATCCAACCGAAATCCCGCATATCATCGAAGGTCAGTTCAGCCGCATTGGCAAGCGGGTGGATAGACCCGACCAGAAGCGTGATTTCCTCTTCGTAAAGCGCGATCTGATCAAGCTCCTGCCTGTGGCGATGGGCGGGCAGGCGCCCCACGACAAGATCAATTTCGCCTGCTCGAAGGGCCGGCATCAAGACTTCGTTCGTCCCCTCGACCACCTTGATCATGACATTTGGTCGCTTGGCCAGAACCCGCGCAATGGCCATCGGCAGCAAATGCGACGAGGCCGCGAGAAGTGTGCCAACGACGACCCGTCCGCTGGTGCCTTCGGTCAGATCGTCGAGTTCTTGCGCCGCATTTGAAATCTGGGCGAAGATCAGCTTGCCGTGACGGATCAGCGCCTCGCCATAAATCGTGGGAACCACGCCCCGGTTCGTCCGGTCGAACAGGCGCACCTCAAAATCGAGTTCGAGATCCTTGATCATTTTGGTCGCCGCAGGTTGGCTCACGTTGAGTTCACGGGCCGCGGCCTGAATGTTGCCGGTGCGCCCGACGGCCACCAGAAGGCGCAACTGCCTGAGCTTGAGCCGGGTCAGCGCGCGCTCGACGATGCGGCTGTGACGGGCGGGCATCCTCTCAGAACCCTATGGTCGTGCGCTGATCCAGTATCGCCGCGAGGGTGCTCATCGCTGCGAGTGCCGAACTGCGCGGATTGTCGGGCAGAGCCTTGCCTGCAATGGAGAAACGCATTTCGCCGAAGGCGCCTGCCGCCTCGATCTCGTGGACATTTGCGGTGATGGACGGGTCGGCGATCAGGTCCACCTGCGTGTCCTCAAACCCGAGCGAGGCCAGCGCGACAGCGGCGGCCACGTTCGCGTTCTTGGGATACCGTGTCGCAGCCGCCCCCGCGCTGCCGGAAAAATGCGTGGCGGGTGCGGTAAGCGCACCGAGGTCGAGCATATCTTCGGCGGGAGAGCCGCGCCATCCCGCAGGCGGCTTGCGCCCCACATAGCGCACATGGTCAAGCCCGCCTGTCCGCGCCGCGCGCAGGGCATCCAGCGCACCGATGGCGCCGCTGGCGAGTCGCAAGCGCGCATGCCCCTCACTCGCAGCCTTGGAGAGCGCCGCATACAGCGGCTCGTCTGCCAATGCGCCAAGCGACACGGTGATCACATCGATACCCCGTTCAAGGGCCGGGGGGCCATGATCGCGAAGTCCGGCATGACCGGCGCAATCGACGACAAGGCCGGTATCGGACGGCAGGTCCGAGATGCAGGTGACGCAGGGCGCACAGCGGGTCGCGCCTGTGCGCCCGGAGCGCATGATCAGGGCCACGATTTCGACCGGATGCGCCGCGATGCCCGCTTGAACATAGCGGGAAATCGCACCGTCTCCGATGAGGGCGATCTTCAAGGGAAGGTTCCGGTTAAGTGACATGAGGCAGGTTTACTTCGTAGCAGTGGCTCTGGCTATCCATTTCGGTTATATCCGGTTGCCGACTTTCGATTATGCGCTCATGTGCGGCCCGTGATCAAATGACGAAACGGCATCACCATCCGCGCGGGCAACATGCGATCGTCTATTCCCTCTCCTCCAGGGCAGCCACTACCCAGCCGCCGCTCAGGCGTTCTTGTTGCCGGGCGTGGCATGTATGCTGGTGATGTTCCGCTTGAAAACCCTTTGCACTTGACCTTTCTACGCGCTGACATGGCGGCGGGCCGCATCAAAGCGATCGAGATCGGCGATGCTCAGGATATGCCGAGCGTCGTGGCGGTGCATACCGGTGCCGATGTCGCGGGGCTCGGTCGGCTTGCGGTGAACGAAGTGATTCCGCTTGTATGTGAAACGCCTTATCCGGTGCTGGCTTCGGAAGTGATTCAGGCGGTGGGACAACCCGTCGCCGCCGTGCTGGCCGACACGCGACATGCAGCGCAGGATGCCGCCGAGGCAATCTGGCTTGATGTCGACGAGGCCGCGCTGCCTCCGCCCGAGGAGGTGGCGGCGCAAAGCTGGACCGCCGGGGACGTGCCCGCGCGGCTTGCGGCTGCCGATGTGATCGTTGAGACCTGTGTGCAGCACGCCCGGCTGGCCCCAACACCAATGGAGCCCCGCGCGATCGCCGTACGATATGATCCCGAGAGCGAGGGCGTAACCATCTGGACGTCGAGTCAGACACCGCACCGGGCGCGCACTCAGCTTGCGCGTATCCTCGAAGTGGATGAAGCGCGGTTGCATGTAATCGCGCCGGATACGGGCGGCGCGTTCGGTATGAAGGCGTCGCTTTACCCCGAGGAAGTGTTCGCGGTGTGGGCGGCACTTCGTCATCGCAGGTCAGTCAAGTGGACGGCCACCCGTTCAGATGAATTTCTATCGGCCACCCAAGGCCGCGGAGCCCGGTGTCAGGGGCGACTTTCGCTAACCGAAGATGGACGTTTCACGGCGCTTGAGGCCAGTGTCGAGGCCCCGGTGGGACGATGGCTTCCGAATAGCGCGTTAGTGCCCGCTTGGAATGCAGCACGGGTCTTGCCCGGTGCTTATGAGGTGACCGATGTTGCGCTGAAAACACGTGCCATGGCCTGCAATCTCGCTCCGGTCGGTATCTATCGCGGTGCGGGCCGCCCCGAGGCGAATTGTCTGATGGAGCGGCTTGTGGACAAGGCGGCACGAGCCACAGGCATCGACCCCATCGAAATTCGCAAGCGAAACCTTTTACCGCCGGGCGAGCTGCCACATGAGACGGCGACAGGTAATCTATTGGACTCAGGTGACTATGCCGGGGCGCTTGATCGGCTATGTGCCATTGCGGGCTATGACCAAGCGTTGGTCCGCCGGGATGTCGCGCGGTCCGAGGGCCGGTTGTCAGGTGTTGGGATCGCCTTTTACGTCGAGCCTTCCGGCGAAGGCTGGGAAAGCGCGCGCGTGACTTGGCATGACGAAAACCATGTCGAAGTGGCCAGCGGAAGCTCTAGCCAAGGACAGGCGCGCGACGTGACACTGGCACAGATCGCGGCGGCGGCGCTGGAGGTGCCGCTTGAGGCGATCGATGTGCGATATGGCGACACGGCCACCTGTCCCGAAGGTATCGGCGCTGTCGCCAGCCGTTCAACCGCCATCGGCGGCAGCGCGGTGCATGAGGCGTGCAGCACGCTCCGGGCGCGCAAACAGGCAGGCGAGGCGCTCCCTCTTGTCGTCGAGACGCGCTATGAGACGAAGGGGCAGGCATGGGGTTATGGCTGTTACATGATCGAGGTCGAGATTGATCGCGACACCGGTCAGCTTGCCATCGGGCGGGCGGTGTGTGTCGATGATGCGGGCCGGGTCATAAATCCCGCGCAAGTGCGGGGGCAAATCCTTGGCGGGTTCGCGCAGGGGCTTGGCGAAGCGATGATGGAGCAGGTGGCCTACGATGAGGATGGACAACTTCTGACCGGGTCGTTCATGGATTACGCCATGCCGCGTGCGGATGATATGCCGCCACTTGTCATCGACAAGACCGAGACGCCAAGCCCGCTCAACAGTCTCGGCGCGAAAGGGGTGGGAGAGGCGGGCACCATCGGTGCCCCTGCCGCGATTTTGAATGCCGCAGTCGACGCGCTGACGCCGCTCGGGATTACCGACATTGACATGCCGCTGACACCGGGGAAGCTCTGGCAGGCGATCATCGCGGCCGAGGGAAAGGACGTACCATGAATTACTCGAAACTCGACGCCAAGGATTACGCGCGTGAGCACATGCGCGGCATTTGGGCCGCGGCGCTCAACCCGTTTCGCGAAGATGGAGCCTTTGACGAGGAGGGGCTGCGCCATAATATCCGGCACTGGGTGGATGATCTCGACATTCAGGGCCTCTTTATCGCGGGCAAGCAGGGCGAGTTCTTTTCCATGTCGGTGGAAGAACGGAAGCGCAATTTCGAAATCGCGGTCGAAGAATGTGACGGCAGGGCGGGAACGATCATGTCCGCTTCGGATCAGAATTTCGACACCGTGCTCGACTTGGCGCGACATGCACAGGATTGCGGCGCGGATTATATCGTTGTCCATGCGCCAATGCTGCATTTCGTGACGGATCAGGACGAGACGGTTTATAACTATTACAAGGCTATCTGTGATGCCGTGGACATTGGCATTGCGATGTGGAGCCATCCTGACAGCGGCTATCTCATGAGTCCCGAGCTTTGCGCGCGGGTGGCCGAACTGCCCAATATCGTGGCGATCAAATACTCCGTCCCGCGTGAGATGTACGTGCAACTCACCCATATGGTCGGGGACAAGATACAGGTTTCAACCGCCTCCGAAGCCGAGTGGCTCGACAATATCGAGGAGTTGGGTTGGAAGCTCTATCTCTGCTCGTCGCCGCCCTATCAGATTCAGACCAGGAACGATCAACGGATGAATGAATATACCCGTCTGGCCTTCGAGGGAAAGTTCGCCGAGGCACGCCATGTCCGCGACAGCCTTGACCCGGTGCGCGAGGCTATCAGGACCACCAAGCCGGGTGGCAAGCCGCAGGCACATGGCAAATACTGGCAGGAGCTTTTGGGGCAGGTGGGTGGCACCGTGCGCCCGCCGCTTCTGCAACTGACCGAGGACGAAAAGAAGCGCACCCGCGCGGCATTCGAAAGTTGTGGACTGAAGCTGTGATCCGGTCCGAAGGATCCGGTTCAGAACCTTGGGGCGGTCGGTATCTCCCGATGTGACCGGCTTGGGGACATCGCATTGAAACCCCGAATCGCAGTGCCATGAGCAATGCAGCAGCCGTTGTGCTCGCCTCAGGCAATCAAAAAGTTGCAGTCGATACAGGGCGTTTCAAGTCATGCGAAGGCGGTTGATTTGCTCAATGCCAAGACTGAGAAGATGCTGGCTTGGCCCCCAATGTTAACCTTGTAGGGGTCAACGGCGCTAGCTCTCTTCAGCGCCTACGGCTTGTTTGCGCTCTTTCCTGTTGGGTCTGGAAACCCTGACTTGATAAATAGCTTCAAAAAAAGGATAATATTGATCGACTTTGGTATATGATCCGAAGGCTTTTTTATGGTTTTCACATTTCACATGTTTGCCTTAGGTGCTGGCCAGAAAGTAATTCGCAGTTCGCAATCAGTGACACCCGTTTTTTCCGGTTCCCGCATTTTAGGTGAGCCAGACGGTGAGAAATTGGGTCAACCTGAAAAGGCCTTTGTTTTCCATGTTTGAAAGATTCACCATCAAGCTTCTGCAAATGGAGCGGCGAAGTAAGCGTATCGTGCAATTGCTTGCCGACGCATTCATTGTTCTTGTCAGTTTTGCCGCGGCGATGGTGCTCAGGCTTGAAAGCGTGGCCCCGCTCGCACAAGCGGGCGTGTGGGTGGCCTTTGGAATTACCCTTCCGATCAGCCTGCTGATTTTTATGCGCCTGGGATTCTACCGTGCCGTGATCCGGTACATCACCGTGCGCGCGATGCAGATCATCCTACTGGGCGTATTCATCTCGGCGCTGACCCTCTTGGGTGTTTCGCAGCTTTTCGACTTTCCCATCCCGCGCTCGGTACCGGTGATCTACGGGCTGCTCGCGATGTGCCTGTTGGGTGGCGTGCGTATGGCCATGCGGCGGATTTTCGGGCGCAGTTCACGCCATTCGCGCGCCAAGGTGCTTATCTACGGTGCTGGCGCTTCGGGGCGTCAGCTTCTGAGCTCCCTGCAACAAAGCGACGAATGCAATCCCATCGCCTTCGTGGACGACGCGGTCGAGCTTCAGGGCAACGACGTTGGCGGCCTTCGGGTCCATGGGCCCGAGGCAATGGAGTCACTGGTAAGATTGCGTGGAATTGAACTGGTGCTTTTGGCGACGCCAAGCGCGACAAGAGCCCAACGCAAGAAAATCGTGGATCGGCTCGATATGTTGCCGGTGCGCTTTCAGACGATCCCGGGCATGGCCGACCTGGTCTCGGGGCGTGCAAGGGTCAGTGAACTGCGCGACGTCACAGTCGAGGATCTGCTTGGGCGTGATCCGGTCCCTCCGCGATCGGACCTTATGGCAACGAACATCACAGACAAGGTCGTGATGGTCACCGGCGCGGGCGGATCGATCGGAAGCGAGCTTTGCCGTCAGATTGTCCAAAACGCTCCTCGAACCCTTTTGCTTTGGGAACAGTCGGAGCTGGCGTTGTACTCTCTGGATATGGAACTTCGCGAACTGATCGTGGCAGAAGGGCTGGATGTAAAACTCGTTCCGTTGATTGGCTCGGTTCAGAATTCGGGGCGTTTCAGAACCTCGTTGCAGCGTTTCGGTGTGCAAACGATCTATCATGCGGCGGCCTACAAGCATGTGCCCATGGTCGAACACAATGTGGTCGAGGGGCTTCGCAACAACGTCTTCGGCACCAAGACGGTTGTGGACGAGGCGATTGCGGCCGGTGTCGAGGCGTTTATCCTGGTTTCCACCGACAAGGCAGTGCGCCCGACAAACATCATGGGCGCGTCTAAACGGCTGGCCGAACTGGTCTGTCAATCCGCAGCCGAGCGCAACACCGGAACTGTTTTTTCCATGGTGCGCTTCGGCAATGTTCTGGGATCATCGGGGTCTGTTATTCCAAGGTTCCGCGCGCAGGTCGAGGCGGGAGGGCCGGTGACCGTTACGCATCCCGAGATCACACGCTATTTCATGACCATTCCCGAGGCGGCTCAGCTTGTGATTCAGGCTGGGGCCATGGCCGAAGGCGGGGACGTCTTCGTGCTGGACATGGGGGAACCCATTTGCATCGTCGACCTTGCCGAGCGGATCGTGAGGCTTAGTGGGCTCACGCCATATCGCACGGACATTCCGAGCGAGGATGGCCAAGCGGCCACCGGTGATATCGAGATTAGATTCACCGGTCTGAGGCCGGGTGAGAAGCTTTACGAGGAATTGCTGATCGGAGCCGAATCCGGCCCAACCCAGCATCCCCGTATCATGACTGCCAAGGAAAACAGCCTTCGTCCGCCCGCCTTGGAAGAGCTGCTCGACAACATTCTCGCCGCCTGCAAGGTGCAGGATATCGCGCGCCTGCGCATGCTGATCTGTAATGCGCCCACGGGGTACCACCCAGATAGCGAAATCGCTGATTTGTTGTGGGACGAAGGACGAGCAGCGGTAGACGTGCAGTTGAAAGCCGGAGAATGACTCTGACCGCTGAGTTTTGCGGTCTTGCCGTTCTACGCAGCATGTGTCGAAGCCGCATAATCACGCGCCAGCGCCGTTGCCCCCTCCGTGCGAATGTGTCAAACTAAACGGATCGAATTCCGAACCGATGAGCTTTGACAATGACCGACTACGGCGCGCGGCGCACGATGATGGTGGATACACAGATCCGCCCCTCGGATGTTACCAAGTTTCCTATCATTGACGCGATGCTGTCGGTCCCACGTGAGGCCTATGTGCCTGCGTCGCTCCGTGAGGCGGCATACATGGGCGAAAATGTCTCGCTCCGCGGCGACCGCGTGCTGCTCGAGCCGCGGACTTTGGCCAAGATGCTGGATGCTCTCGACGTCGGTAGTGACGATCTGGTTCTCGATATCGGATGCGGGCTTGGATACTCTTCGGCGGTCATCGCGCAGTTGGCCGAAGCCGTGATCGCGGTCGAAGAGGATGAGGAAATGGCCGGTGAGGCACATACAGTTCTCATGGAGCATGGTGTCGATAACGTCGTGCTTTACCCCGGTCCTCTGGCCGAAGGTGCGGCTGAACACGGCCCCTATGATGTCATCATGATTCAGGGTGCGGTTTCCCATCTTCCCGAGGCACTGCTTGATCAACTTAAGGAAGGCGGACGTATCGCCTGTCTCTTTGCGGAGGGGGTGCTTGGTGTGGTGCGGATTGGTTATAAGATCGATGGGCGCATGACATGGCGCGATTCGTTCAACGCGGGCGCGCCGGTTTTGCCGGGCTTTGAAAAGAGCGTGGCGTTTACTCTGTGATGCCGGGTGCGGCAGAGAGGCAGGCACGATATGCTTAGGCTAATAAAGGGAATGGCACGCCGTAGCGGATGGACCTGCGGAGTCATCCTGTCGGCGGCGTTTGCCCTTTCTGCCCCAAGCGACGCCAAGGCCGAAACCCTGGCAGACGCCCTTGTCGCGGCTTACAAACATTCGGGCCTTCTTGATCAGAACCGCGCGCTTCTGCGGGCTGCTGATGAGGATGTCGCGCAGACCGTGGCTGGCCTACGCCCGATCGTGAACTGGACGGCGGATGTAACGCGCACCTTCTCGGAAGGGCGGGGCGCCAATGTTGGCGGCGTGGCACGGTCAAGCGGCGACACCGATGCCAATCTTGGCATCTCGGCTGAACTTTTGCTCTACGATGGCGGGCGCACCAGGTTTCAGATCGAGGCGGCCAAGGAAACTGTGCTTGCCACGCGTCAGACGCTGATCGGGATCGAACAGCAGGTTTTGTTCCGCGCGGTGCAGGCCTTCATGAACGTGAACCGCAACTACGAACTTGTCTCGCTGCGGGAGAATAACCTGCGCCTCATCAACGAGGAACTGCGCGCCGCGCGTGAGCGGTTCGAAGTGGGCGAGGTCACTCGCACTGACGTGGCACAGGCCGAGGCCCGGCGCGCGGAATCCGTAAGCCAGCTTGCCGTGGCGCGTGGTGATCTTGCACAGGCACTTGAGGAATACACCGCCGCGATTGGATACCGCCCCAATCGCCTGACGTCTGCCGGCCCGGTGCCCAATATCGAACGGTCTGCCGACTCGGCCAAGGCCGTGGCTATTCGCCGTCACCCGGACATCCGAAAGGCGCAGCATGACATTGCCGCGGCTGACCTGAACGTCATGGCTGCCGAAGCGGCGATGAATCCCCGTCTGTCCCTGAATGGCAGTTTGGGGTTGAACGAGGAATTCAATTCCGATGCCTATGGCCAGACCGGAAG
The DNA here is from genome assembly GCF_037083845.1 of Roseovarius sp. E0-M6. Lineage (NCBI taxonomy): Bacteria > Pseudomonadati > Pseudomonadota > Alphaproteobacteria > Rhodobacterales > Roseobacteraceae > Roseovarius > Roseovarius sp. E0-M6. The sequence goes on from NZ_JBAPLA010000002.1 coordinate 564,345, forward strand.
CATCGGCCTGCAACTGAGTGGTCCTATTTATCAGGGGGGACGCCTGAGCGCGGCGGTCCGTCGCAGTATCGCTCAGCGCGATGCCCTGCGTAGCGCCTTGCACGTGACCCGTCATGCGGTGCGGGCCAATGTCGGCAATTCCTATGCCGTGTTGCGGGCCGCCCGTGCGCAGGTCGAAGCGAGTCGGGCGCGCGTGCGCGCGGCGCGTGTCGCCTTCCGCGGTGTGCAGGAGGAGGCGAAGGTCGGGTCGCGCACGACACTTGATGTCCTCAATGCCGAACAGGAGCTTCTGGACGCGCAGGCCACCCTTATTTCTGGACAGGCTGACGTGTATATCGCGGCCTATGCTGTCTTGTCGTCGATGGGTCAGTTGACAGCGAGCGCCCTCAATCTCGGAGTTCAGACCTATGATCCTTCGGCCTATTACAACCTGGTCAAGGACGCGCCCACAGTCACCAGCAAACAGGGTAAAAAGCTGGATCGTGTGCTCAAGGCACTGGGTAAAGAGTAAAACTCCGCCTATCTGTTGTGCGAACGGCCCGCCAAAGGTAAACTGGGGTGAGGCAAGAGTGGTATAAAAAATGTCAGATCCCGTGACCAATGTGGAAATCGAGGACGTTCTGTCTTCTATCCGACGACTCGTTTCCAATGAAGAAAAGCACCCCCCGACGCGGCATGACCCTGTGCAGCAGGGCGGCGATGACGCGCAAAATGCGGACGAATCGCCAGTGGATGGGGATCGGCTTGTCCTGACGCCATCGCTCCGGGTGGACAACTCCAAGGTCCCCGAACCCGACATTCAAGACCCGGACGAGCCGGACGAAGAGCGTGATCTTGCCAATGACCGCTCCACCGGGTCGGACGAGGCCGACGCCGCCGACGAAGGTCAAGCGAGCGATGTGAGGGATGCCGAGGAGGAGACACCCTCCGATGACGCGGACACGCCTGAGGCTGCTCGGACCGAGACCGGCCCGACCGAAGAGACACAGGCCACGCCAGAACCCGAGGGCGAATCCGAGGCTGCGCTAAAGGCGAGGGTCGCGGCAATGGAGGCCGTCGTGGCCAGCCGCGATGAACAGTGGGAGCCTGATGGCACAACTGATGACGCCTATTCCGGCAGCGCCGGAGAGCCCCTTCCTTGGGAAGATTTCGATCCGGACGAGGCCGAGGCGAAGGGGACTTCGGATACCGAGGAGAAACCCGATTTTGGCCATGCGGACAGTGGCGAGATGTGGGATAGCGCGGATGTTCCGGAACACGAACCCATGGCCGATCCCGCGCCGATGGGCGACGCGGATGATCTGGGTCTGAAGGAAGAGGGCAACGCCGATCTTTCCGAGGAAACCCCGCCTGAAGATATTCTTGACGAGGATGCGTTGCGTGATCTCGTGGCTGATATCGTGCGTGAGGAGCTTCAGGGCGCGCTGGGTGAGCGGATCACGCGTAACGTCCGCAAGCTGGTGCGGCGCGAAGTCCATCGTGCTCTTGCCATTCAAGACCTCGAATAGATCATCAGGCGCGAGGCTCTTCGGCGAGACGTAGCAGACGATCCAGATCCATGTGCGTCTCAAGATGCGCGGCCAGCGCGTCAAGCGTTTCCTCAACCCCGTCTTCAAATTGCAAGTCGGACGCGCCGCCGCGTCCGGCCAGATAAGCGGCGCGGAAATCGTCAGACGCGAACAGCCCATGCAGATAACAGCCCCGCACCCGTCCCGTGGCGTTGGCCGCGCCTTCATATCTGCCATCAATGTCAAGCCATGCGCGCGCACAATCGGGGCCGGTTGTCTGACCCAGATGTATTTCATAGCCGTTCACCTGTGTATCCGTGATCCGGCACCGCGCACGCGTTTGAGCGAGCCGTTTTTCCGGGCGCATCACCGTCGAGATGTCGAGATGCCCCAAGCCCGCAACAGGGCCTGCCGGACCTTCGATCCCGTCCGGGTCGTCAATCCACTGGCCAAGCATTTGATAACCACCGCACAGGCCCATGACATGCTCGCCGCGCCGGATATGGGCCGTCAGGTCAATATCCCAGCCTTCGGCACGCAAAAGGGCGAGATCGGCAATCGTCGATTTGCTGCCGGGAAGAAGCACCAGATTGGCGTCGCCGGGCAAGGGGCGCCCCCGGTCAATGATGTCGAGGCTGACACCGGGTTCAGCCGCCAATGGGTCGAGATCATCGAAATTCGCGATCCGCCCAAGGCGCGGCACTGCGACCTTGAACGCGCCGCCCTGACGTGATCCGAGGTCGAGCGCATCTTCGGCCGGCAGTTTCCACGCGGCGTCAAACCAAGGTATCAGACCAAGCGAGGGCCAGCCTGTCATCGTTTCGATCGCGGTAAGCCCCTCGTCAAAGAGGCTGGGGTCGCCCCGAAACTTGTTGATGGCGAATGCGCGGATATGAACTGCATCCTCGGGAGGCAGCACCGCCTTGGTGCCCACGATCTGCGCGATCACACCACCACGGTCGATGTCGCCAACGAGGATCACAGGCACGCCCGCCGCCTCTGCGAAGCCCATATTCGCGATGTCGCCCTTGCGAAGATTGATTTCGGCCGGGCTTCCCGCGCCTTCGATCAGAACGAGGTCGGCATCCGAGCATAGACGCCCGAAACTCTCCATCACCGGGGCAATCAGCCGGGGCTTTTCCTGTCCGAAATCGCCGGCTCGCAAAGTGCCCACGCGCTGCCCTTGAACGATCACCTGCGCGCCTGTCTCACTCTCGGGTTTGAGCAGGACGGGGTTCATGTCGGAATGAAGCGGACGACCTGAGGCGCGCGCCTGAAGCGCCTGCGCGCGCCCAATTTCACCCCCGTCCACCGTCACGGCGGCGTTGTTGGACATGTTCTGTGGTTTGAACGGCACCACCGAAAGCCCACGGCGCAAGTAAGCCCGCGCCAGACCAGCCACAAGCATGGACTTCCCGACATTGGAGCCGGCGCCCTGAATCATGATTGCCCGCGCCATGGCATTGCCTCATGCTGTTCCTGCGGCTCGTGATAGAGGCGCGTCACCCGCGAGAAAAGCCATGAACACCCCGGCCCATGTGATTTTCGCTTTTGCTGCCTTTGCCCGACCCGGCGACAAGTGGCGAAATGTGGCGGCGGTTGCTGGCGGTCTCGCACCTGACCTGTCGCTTTATCTTCTGGTCGGGGTCTCGCTCTATGTGCTGGGTTTTGGGGCCGAGCAGGTCTTCCGCGACTTCTATTACTCGAATGCGTGGCAGGCCATTTTCGCGGTGGATAACTCGTTCGTGGTGTGGGGTGCGGGGCTGGCCATCTGTTTCTGGCGGGGGTGGGGCAATGGCGTGATTCTTACATTGTCGGCGCTTTTGCACCTCGTGTTCGATTTCGCGCTGCACCATGATGACGCGCGACGCCATTTCTGGCCCGTCTCGGACTGGATTTTCGTCAGTCCCGTCAGCTATTGGGATCACGCGCATTATGGGGACATCATAGGCCCGATCGAAATCGCGGTTTCGTTGCTTTTGTGTGTCGTGCTGGCGGTGCGGTTCGGCGGGCGTGGGGCGCGGGCCGGCATCGCCGTTCTGGCTTTGGCGCAACTGTCGCCGTTGATCATCTGGGCGGCGATGTTCTAAAGCCCATGCAAAAGAAAAACCCCCGCCGGGCGCGCCAGCGGAGGATTTTCAAACAACATGCCGATCCTATGCCGGTCGGGTCAGGCGGCTTCGGCCTGAGCAGCGGCGGCATGGCGGCGCTCACTCTCTTCGCGTGAGAGCGCGACCGAGGTGCGCACACCTTTCGACACGAATTCCATCAGGCCGGAGACCACGCGTTCGTTCGGGTCGATTCCGGCACAGCTGAGCACTTCGCGGCCATCGCGCGAACGCGCCCAACGGGCGATCTGTTCAGGACCATTGCCATATTTCTTATCGTCAGAGATGGCATCGTCCAAAGCGGCCAGTACGACAGCCGCAAAAAGTTTGCGTGCGCGGTTGCCTTGCTCATTGTTGAAAGCGGCACCGTCAACGAAATCCGTCATGGTTCGTCCTTATTGTTATTGCTCTTGCGTTTCTGGGTTGGTGATGGTTATGACGAAGTTTGGTCGATTCGGATAGGCCATATATGCATAGCTATCATGCATTTTATGCATATCTTTCTGCAGTTGCAGCACGACATTTCGTCTACTTGCTCCCAGAGGTGCATCAAGATATAGACCGCGCCAGACTTCGATCAAGCTTTCGCCAAGGTTTTGCCACAATGCCCAAGATCAATGGAAACGAAATTCGCCCCGGTAATGTGCTCGAGCATAACGGGGGACTCTGGTCCGCCGTAAAGGTCGATCACGTCAAGCCCGGCAAGGGCGGCGCCTTTGCTCAGGTCGAGCTTCGCAACCTGCGAAACGGCTCCAAACTGAACGAACGGTTCCGCAGCGCCGACAAGGTCGAGCGCGTGCGCCTTGAGCAGAAGGATCAGCAGTTTCTCTATGAAAGCGACGGGATGCTCGTGTTCATGGATGCCGAAACCTATGAACAGATCGAACTGCCCGCCGAAATTCTGGGCGAGCGCCGCCCGTTTCTTCAGGACGGGATGACGATCACCGTGGAATTCTATGAGAGCGAGGCGCTAAGCGCATCACTGCCGCAGAAGGTGACCTGCACCATCGCCGAGACCGAGCCGGTGGTGAAAGGTCAGACCGCCGCCAATAGCTTCAAGCCGGCAACGCTCGAAAATGGCATCAAGATCATGGTGCCGCCTTTCGTGGGTCAGGATGAAGATGTCGTGGTGAACACCGAAACCATGGAATACGCCGAGCGCGCCTGACGCTTGCGGTCGGGCGCAACGACCGTGATGGCGCTTATTCAGCCATTCGCAACGTTGCGTCACCCGCTGCCATGTCTCCCTTGGCCCGGTCGAACCTGAGATAGGCAATCGCCTGATCGCCTGCTTGGGTGTATAGCGTGCCCGCGGCCTTCTCGCCTGCGGTGATCGGTGTGCCCACGGGTGCGCTGCCGTCGATTTCCACTGTGGCCAGCCCTTTGCGCAGTTCGGTTTTGTGCTTCATGCGCGCGGCTATCTCCTGTCCGACATAACACCCTTTGCGAAAGTCCACGCCGTTCAGCCGTTCAAAACCAGCCTCGAGGATGAACGTATCGGGGGTGAGTTCGATGCCGGTTTCGGGGATGCAATGGGCCACGCGAATGCTTTCCCAATCGCTACCGTCATCGCCCTCTTCGCTTCCATAAAGGCGCCAGCCGAGCGCCAGATGACGCGGATCGTCCAGAGCGCCTTTGGGTGGCTCACCGGTGCCGCGACGGACCTTCACATCGGTTTCGGTCAGGGTCACGTCAGCGCGCAGCTTGTACATGCTCAGCCGCTGCATGAGCGATAGAGCGAGGCCTTCTTCCACGTCGAGCCATATCGCATCATCCGCGGCAACCAGAAAGAAATCAGCGATGTATTTGCCCTGCGGTGTCAAGAGCGCGGCATAGACGAGCCCCTCGCTCAGCTTTTGGATGTCATTGGTCACCAGACCCTGAAGAAAGTCCTTCGCTTCGGGCCCTGTGACTTCAATAATACGACGCGCCATGCTCTCTCCCCTTGCTGCCTTATGTGGCGTATAAAGCGTTTCGTCAAAAACCTGAATCAGGAAACTGGAAACGCTTCATTGCGCGATATGGGCGCTTTGCGGGCCTTGTGAAAGCCCCGGCACCGTTTTCCCGAGGTTTCACGAGACACAGGATAAAGCGCGAGAAGGGCAAGTAAATGCGGGCAGAGCTATCGGTGATTATCCCCACGCGGGACGCGGGTGCGGTGCTGCCCGCCTGCCTTGCGACGCTTTTCGAGGGTGTTGAAACCGGTTTGATCCGTGAGCTGATTATTTCGGACGGCGGTTCTGGCGATGGCACCAGCGACATCGCCGAGGAGGCGGGTGCGCGGCTGATCACAGGCCCCCCCTCACGAGGTGGACAGTTGCGGCGCGGGGCCGATGCCGCGTCGGGGGCTTGGCTTCTTTTCCTTCACGCGGATACGCGGCTTTCGCCCGGATGGACCGAGGTCGTGCGCGCGCAGATGGCCGATAGCAGGCCGGCTTGGTTCCGCCTGTGCTTTGACGACGGGTCATTGCCGGCTCGGTTGGTGGCAGGCTGGGCCAACCTGCGGGCGCGGGTTCTGGCGCTGCCATATGGCGATCAGGGTCTTTTGATTGCGCGATCGGAATACGATGCGGTGGGCGGCTATCCTGACATCCCCTTGATGGAAGATGTCGCGATGGCCCGGAGGCTGGGGCGCCGAATGCGGGGCATGCCTGCGACGGCGCTGACCTCGGCAGAACGCTATCGGCGTGATGGGTGGCTTCGCAGGGGCGCGCGCAACCTGACGCTGCTCGCACGTTACTTCGCCGGGGCCGACCCCAATGACCTGCACCGAGGATACTGAACGACGCCGCTTTGTCGTCCGGTGGGTTATGGCACCGCGCCTTCGCCTGTAGTCTTGCGCCCGATACCCCCGATTGGGGGAGTGCCGGGTGCGATCAGGCCGAGGGGCGGTTCCTCATATGAAAAAGCCCCGAACCTTTCGATTCGGGGCCTTTCGATTCACTCAGGTCGAGATCACTCGTTGTCGAGCTCTTCGACGGCTTTCTGAAGCTCGTCTTTCGACACTTCCTTTTCCGTCACCTCGGCGCGTTCCAGAACATAGTCCACGACCTTCTCTTCGAAGATCGGCGCGCGCATCTGCTGTTGCATTTGCGGGTTCTGCTGCACGAACTCAAAGAATTGCCGTTCCTGACCGGGATACTGACGGGCCTCATTCATGATGGCCTGCGTCATCTCGGCGTCGGAAACCTCGATCTCGGCCTGACGGCCAAGCTCGGCCAGAAGAAGCCCGAGGCGAACCCGGCGCTTGGCCAGTTTCTCGTGTTCTTCGGTGGGCTCGACCTCGGGATGGTCATGACCCTGAACATCCGGGTTTTCATCGTGCCAGAGCTGATGCGCGATCTGCTTGGCCTCGGCTTCGACCATCGAGGGGGGCAGGTCAAAGCTGACCATGTCGTCCATCTTGTCGAGAAGCTCACGTTTGACCACCGCGCGGGCGGCGCCCACATACTCGGCCTCGAGACGTTCACGCACCTGACCCTTGAGATCATCCAGCGACTCGGCCCCGAACTTCTGGGCCAGATCGTCATTGATTTCGGCGGCCTTGGGGGCCTTCACGGCCTTGATTGTGCATTTGAAGGTGGCATCCTTGCCGGCCAGATGCTCGGCTTGGTAATCCTCGGGAAAGGAGACCGTGACGTCTTTTTCTTCGCCTTCCTTAACGCCGACAAGCTGTTCTTCGAAACCGGGAATGAAGCTGTTGGAGCCCAAGGTAAGGGGGTAATCCTCGGCTGCACCGCCTTCGAATTCTTCACCATCAACCGATCCGACAAAGTCGATCACGACTTGATCACCATCCTGGGCCTCGGATCCTTTTTCGCGATCTTCGAAATCCTGCGAAGACTCGGCGAGGTTTTCGAGCGCCTCATCGACATCCTTGTCTTCGGCTTTGACGACCATCCGCTCAAGCTTGAGAGACTTGAGGTCGGGCTCGGGAATATCCGGAAGCTTCTCGTAGGACATTTCCACATGGACGTCCTCGCCCTCGCTCCAGTCCTCATTCTTCATCTTGACGGCGGGTTCCGCCGCGGGCCGGTCGCCTGACTGCTCGAAGTGCTGGGACATCGCGCCGTCGACGGCTTCCTGCATGGCCTCGCCCAGCACGCGCTGACCGAATTGCTTTTTCAGAAGCGGAAGCGGCACCTTGCCCTTGCGAAAGCCCTTCATTTCGATTTCTGGCTGGGCTTCTTTCAGCTTCTCGGTGACCTTGTCATCCAGTTCCTTGGCCGTAAGCACCATGTCATAGCTGCGCTTCAGCCCTTCGTTCTGTGTTTCGGTGACCTGCATTGTTCGTCCTTATCCATTGCATTCGGGCCACGGAGGCGTCCGCGGCGGTCAAAATCAGAGGCCCTTCTATGGGTGAGGCGGCATCTGCGCAAGCAGAGTCTTGGCGCAGTGGTGCCCTATGACAGCTTCGCGCGGATGTGATCCAGTCCCACCAGCGCCAACCCCGCCGCCAAACCCCAGAACGCCGCGCCGACGCCGAGTAGTGAAAGGCCGGAGGCTGTCACCACGAAGGTGACGGCGGCGGGGGCGACATGCGTGCCGGATGCGAGCGCAGCGCCGAGCGATCCCATGAACGGACCAAGAAGCGCGGTGCCGGCCACCACCGCGATCAAGGCGGGCGGGAAAGTGGTGAACAGCAGCACAAGCGACATCGCCACAAGCGCAATCGCCCCATAGCCAAGTGCATAGACCGGCCCGGTGAACCAGCGCTTTTCAGGGTCCGGGTGGGCGTCGGGGCCGGTGCAGATCGAGGCTGTGATCGCCGCGAGATTTGTCGGATGCGCCCCGAAAACCGCACTGCCGAGTGAAGCCAGCCCCGTTACCGTCAGGATTGAACCGCCCGGCACCGGGTAGCCATCGGCGCGCAGCACGGCAAAGCCCGGCAGGTTTTGCGAGGCCATCGTCACAAGATAGAGCGGCACCGCCACACCAAGCACCGTGCCTGTGTCGAGTTGCGGCATAACAAGGTCGAAGGGTGGCAGACCGCCCTCCCAACGTGGCGCCGCCAGACCCAGCACCATCGACAGGGCGGCACCGGCCAGCAACACTGCGATGACCGCCCAGCTACGAGAGAAAAGCCGCAGCACGAAGAAAAGCGCCAGAAGCGGCAGCACGAGCATCTCGGCACCCGGAATGGCGCGGAACGTGCCCGCCACAAACGAAAAGAGAACCCCCGCCAGCATGGCCGAGGCCACCTCGGACGGGATCCGCGCGATGAGCCGCTCAAGCGCGGGAATGAGGCCCGTAGCAATGAGCATCAGCGCGCACACGATGAACGCGCCCGTGGCATAGGGCATGGTGATGCCGCTTGTCCCGGCCAGAAGCGCGGCCCCCGGGGTGGACCATGCGGTGATGATCGGTAGGCGATGCCGCACCGACAGGATCGCACTTGTCCCCATCATTGAAAGGCACAGAACGCTGATCCATGTCGCCTTCTGCCCTTCGGTGGCCCCGACCGCGTCGGCGCCCGCGAGCACGATGGCCACCGAGCCGCCAAAGCCCACGAGAACGGCAATCAAAGCCGACAGGATGACTGACATGCGCAAACCGAGATTCCTCCCGACGCGATACCTGCACGGATGGCGCGCAGGCGCAATGCCGGACCGGACATCGAAATGCCCGTGTCGGGAGATATCTGATGGTGATAATGGGGAAGATGGTGCCCAGGAGAGGACTCGAACCTCCACGTCCATACGGACACTAGCACCTGAAGCTAGCGCGTCTACCAATTCCGCCACCTGGGCAGGTGTCGTGAGCCGTGCGTTTAGACGGGTGCGCGATGCGTGTCAACGGAGATTCAACTTGACCCCCGCGATTGCATATCGGCTTGTCCCGACGGTCGCTTGCGGTTAGGAAAAGAAGGCGGGATTACAGCATGCCGGAGGGCCCTTATGTCGAAAATTGCCACAGTTTACGGCGGATCGGGTTTTGTCGGTCGGTATATCGTGCGCCGCCTTGCCAATCTGGGCTGGCGCGTCCGGGTCGCGGTCCGAAGGCCGAACGAGGCGATGCATGTCACCCCATATGGCGTGGTTGGTCAGATCGCCCCGGTTCTTTGCAACATCCGCAACGATGACAGCGTGCGCGCGGCTCTGCACGGTGTTGACGTCGTGATAAACTGCGTCGGCACTTTTGACGCCGGTGGCAAGAACAATTTCGAGGCGGTGCAGGACAAGGGCGCCGAACGTGTGGCCCGGCTCGCCGCCGAAGAGGGTGTCGCCAACATGGTCCAGATTTCGGCCATCGGCGCCGACAAGGAATCGGACAGCATTTATGCGCAAACCAAGGCGCAGGGCGAAGAAGCTGTGCTGGAGCATTTCCCGAACGCGGTGATCCTGCGCCCGTCGGTGATTTTCGGACCTGAGGACGAATTCTTCAACCGTTTCGCCGGAATGGCCCGCATGTCGCCCATCCTGCCCTTGGTTGGCGCGGATACCAAATTTCAGCCCGTTTACGTGGACGATGTGGCCGCCGCGGCCGTCGCCGGGGCCACCGGTAATGCAGCGCCGGGCATTTACGAGCTTGGCGGGCCGGACGTGAACACGTTCCGCGATTTGATGAAATACATGCTTGAAGTGATCCGCCGTCGCCGGATGCTCGTGAACATGCCGTTCTTTGTGGCCCGCCCGATGGCGACACTGATCTGGTTGGGTAATTTTCTGACACTTGGCCTTGCGCCGATGCCCATCACCCGCGATCAGGTGGCAAGCTTGCAATACGACAACGTGGTAAGCGAGGGCGCACGCGGCTTTGACGATCTGGGTATCGAGCCCAAGTCAATGAAAGCGATCCTGCCAGATTATCTCTGGCGGTTCCGGTCTTCGGGTCAGTATGCCGCGATCAAGGAAAGCGCCAGAAACCTGCGCGCCTGACAAACAGGGCTTATCCATGACAGACACGACGTTGGTTGCGGCCTTGCTCGGGCTGATCGAGGGCCTGACCGAGTTTATTCCCGTGTCTTCCACAGGTCATCTGCTTTTGTCATCGCATTTCATCGGCTTCGAGAGCCCGGCCCACACGTTCGAGGTGGTGATTCAGCTTGGGGCTGTTCTGGCCATTCTGTCGGTTTATTCCGCGAAGCTGTGGCAGGTGGCACGCGACATGCCGCACGACCCCGCAGCGCGGCGTTTCGTGCTGAGCATTCTGGTGGCGTTTTTTCCGGCGCTCGTGATCGGGGTTCTGGCGCACGGGTTCATCAAGACGGTCCTTTTCGAAACCCCGTCGCTGATTGCCGTGATGCTGATCCTCGGGGGTATTGTTCTTCTGTTCGTGGACCGATTTGCCCCTGAGCCGCAGCATGATGATGCGACGCGCCTGCCTTTGCATGTGGCTTTGATCGTTGGATTTTTTCAATGTCTCGCAATGATCCCGGGGACGAGTCGGTCGGGGGCGACGATCGTGGGCGCACTGCTCATGGGGGTGAACAAGCGTGCGGCGGCGGAGTTTTCCTTCTTTCTTTCGATGCCCACGATGGCCGGTGCGTTTGCCTATGATCTTTGGAAAAATCGCGACGTCCTCGACTTGAGTGCGATGGGCGATATCGTGGTGGGCTTCATCGTTGCCTTCATCAGCGCGGTGTTCGTGGTCAAGTGGCTTCTGGATTTCGTGAGTCGGCATGGCTACGCGCTTTTCGGGTGGTGGCGAATCGCGGTTGGAAGCATCGCCTTGATGGCGCTTTGGATGTCTGCTTGACAGGTAGGTAATAACTACTTACCTAAAAAGTGTGGTCAGGCGTCTCGTCGCACAAGAAAAATCCAAAAATAGATCATATATGTCAGTATAGCTGACTTTTAATCCTGTTTGCGTCTCTTTAAACGATGTTAGTCGGGATCATTTTGCAGAGGTAGTGCCGTGGCCAAGCAACCCATGATGAAATTCGTGTCCGTTGGACGTGTCATGCCTGACAAGCGTGACGCCAGTCTGCGCAACAAGGATTTTCATGAGATATATGCCGAGTACGCGCATGAGAAAGCGCGTGAGCAGGCGGGACGGTGTAGCCAGTGCGGTGTGCCATATTGCCAGAGCCATTGTCCGCTCCATAACAACATCCCCGACTGGCTCAGGCTGACGGCCGAGGGGCGGTTGCGCGAAGCCTATGAACTGAGCCAGCAGACGAACACGTTCCCTGAAATCTGTGGCCGCATCTGTCCGCAGGACCGCCTGTGCGAGGGCAACTGCGTGATCGAGAAATCGGGGCACGGGACAGTCACCATCGGCGCGGTCGAGAAATATATCACCGATACCGCGTGGGAAGAAGGCTGGGTCGATGTGCCCACCCCCACAGAGGAACGCCCCGAGAGCGTGGCCGTCATCGGTGGCGGGCCCGGTGGCCTTGCCGCCGCTGACATGCTGCGCCGCGCGGGCGTTCAGGTGACGGTTTATGACCGCTATGATCGGGCCGGTGGGCTGATGACGTATGGCATTCCGGGCTTCAAACTTGAGAAGCCGGTGGTCATGCGCCGGGCGGAACAGCTTGAGAAAGGCGGTGTTGAATTCGTGCTTAATTGCAACGTTGGCGAAGACCTGAGTTTCTCGGCGATCCGGGGCAAGCATGACGCGGTTCTGATCGCCACCGGGGTCTATAAATCAAGGGATCTGGGCGGTCCCGGTGCGGGCGCGCAGGGTATCGTGCGGGCCATTGATTACCTCACCGCGAGCAACCGGATTTCCTTTGGCGACGAGGTTCCGGAGTTCGACAGTGGTGAGTTGAACGCCAGCGGCAAGCGCGTGGTGGTGATCGGCGGGGGCGATACAGCGATGGACTGTGTGCGCACCGCCGTGCGGCAGGGTGCGGAAAGCGTGAAATGCCTTTACCGCCGGGACCGGGCCAACATGCCGGGAAGTCAGCGAGAGGTCGCAAATGCCGAGGAAGAGGGCGTTGTGTTCGAATGGCTGAGCGCGCCCAAGGGGTTCACGGGCGACAGCGTAAGCGCGGTGAAGGTGCAACAGATGCGCCTTGGGGCGCCGGATGCGACCGGCCGTCAGACCCCCGAAGAGATCGAGGGCGCCGTGATTGATGAGCCGGCCGACCTTGTCATCAAGGCGCTGGGATTCGAGGCCGAAGACCTGCCCGCGCTTTGGGATGAGCCCGGGCTCGAGGTGACGCGTTGGGGCACGGTGAAGGCCGAGTTCGAGACTGGCCGCACGTCGCTGCCGAGCGTCTATGCGGTGGGCGATATCGTGCGCGGAGCGAGCCTTGTCGTCTGGGCAATCCGTGACGGGCGCGACGCGGCGGCGGCCATTCTGGCGGACCTTGGAGCCGCGCAGGCGATGGCGGCGGAATGAGTGTTCCAAAGACCGATCGGAGCGTCGGCATTCACGTCGGTATCACGTCGGTGCGGTGCACCGATATGGCGAACGAATAGGGCAGTGACGCTGACCTTATAGAGTAAAAGAGCGAGGCGGAGATGAAGGGACGATGCCTGTGTGGCGCGGTGAGCATCACGGTCGCGGATAAGCACGAGCACGAGATCGGTGCATGCCACTGCCGCATGTGCCAGCTTTGGACCGGCGGCGTTTTCGTCTGTTTCCGGGCTGATGCGCCGTCGGTGCAGGTTACAGGCAAGGTCGCGCGCCATGCGTCCTCGGGCTTTGCCGAGCGTGCGTTTTGCCCCGTCTGCGGATCGCATCTGTGGATGCGTGACACGGACCGCGACGGAGCGCCCTTTGACCTGATGCCGGGGTTGTTCGAGGCCGCGCGCGACTGGCCGCTCCGTTCTGAAATCTACAGTGACCGGGCGATGGCCTCGGTCCGGCTTGAGGGGACGCATACGCGCACCCCGCGCCATGAATTTGAAGCAGACAACGCTCATGTCGAAGGAGACATGCCATGACCAAATATGATGCCAACTGGGCCGCCGCCGAAGACGCCAAACGTCAGTGGCTTTCCGATAACGGTATGTATTCGGAAGCGGACGAGCATTCGTCATGCGGTGTGGGCCTCGTGGTGAGCGTGAATGGCAAGGCAAGCCGCAAGGTGGTGCAGGCCGGTATCGACGCGCTCAAGGCGATCTGGCACCGGGGCGCCGTGGATGCCGATGGCATGACCGGCGACGGCGCGGGCATCCATGTGCAGATCCCGGTCTCGTTCTTCTATGATCAGATCCGCCGCACCGGCCACGAACCCCGGCAGGATCAGCTTGTCGCTGTGGGACAGGTCTTTCTTCCGCGCACCGATTTCGGAGCGCAGGAAGTATGCCGGACCATCGTGGAGGCCGAAGTCCTGCGGATGGGACACACGATCTATGGTTGGCGGCATGTGCCAGTGGACATCACATGTCTGGGCGAGAAGGCCAATGCGACACGCCCCGAGATCGAGCAAATCCTGATTTCGAATGCCAAAGGGATCGAGCACGAGGATTTCGAGCGCGAGCTTTATGTTATCCGTCGCCGTATCGAGAAGGCCGTGAACACGGCGGGCATTCGTGATTTTTATATCGCGTCGCTGTCGTGCCGGTCGATCATCTACAAGGGGATGATGCTAGCCGAGCAGGTGGCCGTTTTCTATCCCGATCTGATGGACCCGCAGTTCAAGAGCGCCTTCGCGATCTATCATCAGCGCTATAGCACCAACACCTTTCCACAATGGTGGCTGGCGCAACCGTTTCGGATGCTGGCGCATAACGGGGAGGTGAACACGCTCAAGGGTAACATCAACTGGATGAAAAGCCACGAAATCCGCATGGCATCCGGCGCCTTCGGTGACATGGCCGACGATATCAAACCGATCATTCCCGGCGGCTCGAGCGACAGCGCAGCACTCGATTCGGTGTTCGAGGTTCTGGTGCGGGCGGGGCGGAGCGCGCCCATGGCCAAGACGATGCTGGTGCCCGAGTCTTGGTCCAAGCAGGCGCAGGAACTGCCGGAGGCGTGGCGTGACATGTACTCCTACTGCAATTCGGTGATGGAGCCTTGGGACGGGCCGGCGGCGCTGGCGATGACCGACGGGCGCTGGGTTTGTGCCGGACTTGACCGGAACGGTCTGCGCCCGATGCGCTATGTGGTGACGGGCGACGGGCTCGTGATCGCGGGGTCCGAGGCGGGCATGGTCCCCATCGACGAGGGATCGGTGCGCGAGAAGGGCGCACTTGGTCCCGGTCAGATGCTGGCGGTGGACATGGCGGAGGGTAAGCTTTTCCATGATCGCGAGATCAAGGACAAGCTTTCGGCCGCGTTGCCATTCGGAGAGTGGGTGAGCCGTATAAACGAGCTGGATCAGACGCTGAACGGTATAACCGAGACGGCGATCTTCGAAGGCGGTGAACTTCGCAAGCGGCAGATCGCGGCGGGCTACAGCATCGAGGAACTGGAGCAGATCCTCGCGCCCATGGCCGAGGACGGCAAGGAAGCGATCGCCTCGATGGGCGACGACACACCGAGCGCGGTCCTGAGCAAGAAATACCGCCCGCTAAGCCATTTCTTCCGGCAGAACTTCAGCCAGGTCACCAACCCGCCGATCGATTCCTTACGCGAATACAGGGTGATGAGTCTCAAGACACGGTTCGGCAACCTGAAGAACGTACTCGACGAGGATAGCAGCCAGACCGAGATCATCGTGCTGGACAGCCCCTTTGTGGGCAACGCGCAGTTCGAAGAGATTCTGCGGGAATTCAACGCCGAAGTGTGCGAGATAGATTGCACCTTCGAGCAGGGCGCAGGCGCGTTGCAGCGCGGGCTGGAGCGTATTCGGGCCGAGGCCGAGGACGCGGTGCGCAGCGGCTCGGGCCATCTTGTCCTCACTGATCAGGGCGCGGGCGAGGGCCGGGTGAGCATGCCGATGATCCTTGCCACCAGCGCGGTTCACAGCCATCTGACGCGCAAGGGATTGCGCACCTTCTGTTCGCTCAACGTGCGGTCTGCGGAATGTATCGACGCACATTATTTCGCGGTTCTGATCGGCTGTGGCGCGACCACGGTCAATGCCTACCTTGCTGAAGACAGCATTGCGGACCGTATTTCACGCGGCCTGATTGACGGAAGCCTGACTGAGGCGGTCTCGCGGTATCGCTCGGCCATTGATCAGGGCCTGCTCAAGATCATGTCCAAGATGGGTATCTCGGTCATCTCGTCCTATCGCGGTGGGGTCAACTTCGAGGCCGTGGGCCTGAGCCGGGCGATGTGCGCGGAATATTTCCCCGGCCTCGTCAGCCGCATCAGTGGCATTGGCGTCAGCGGCATTCAGGCCAAGCTTGAGGAAATTCACGCACAGGCGTTCCGGGGGCAGGACGTGCTTCCCATCGGCGGCTTCTACAAGGCGCGCAAATCGGGCGAAAGCCATGCTTGGGGCGCCCAGAACATGCACCTGCTGCAAACAGCCTGTGACCGGGCGAGCTATGAACTGTGGAAGCGGTATTCAGCGGCGATGCAGGCCAACCCGCCGATCCACTTGCGCGATCTTCTTGCGATCAAACCGATGGGCGAGGCGGTTCCCATCGAAGAGGTCGAGAGCGTGACCGCGATCCGCAAACGGTTCGTCACACCGGGCATGAGCCTTGGCGCGCTGAGCCCCGAGGCACACAAGACGCTCAACATCGCGATGAACCGCATCGGTGCCAAATCCGACAGCGGCGAAGGCGGCGAGGATCCGGCGCATTTCGTGCCCGACGAGAATGGCGACAACCCGTCGGCCAAGATCAAGCAGGTTGCGAGCGGCCGGTTCGGCGTGACGGCCGAGTATCTCAACCAGTGCGAGGAACTGGAAATCAAGGTGGCCCAAGGGGCAAAGCCGGGCGAGGGCGGACAGCTACCGGGGATGAAGGTCACGGACCTCATCGCGCGGCTCCGGCATTCGACCAAGGGTGTCACCCTGATCAGCCCGCCGCCGCATCACGACATCTATAGCATCGAGGATCTGGCCCAGCTTATCTATGATCTCAAACAGATCAATCCGCGCTGCAAGGTGACGGTCAAGCTCGTGGCGCAATCAGGGGTCGGCACGATCGCCGCCGGCGTGGCCAAGGCCAAGGCCGACGTGATCCTGATTTCGGGCCACAATGGCGGCACTGGGGCGAGCCCCGCCACCTCGATCAAGTATGCGGGCCTGCCATGGGAAATGGGCCTGACCGAGGCGCATCAGGTTCTGGCCATGAACAACCTGCGCACACGCGTCACCCTGCGCACGGATGGCGGGCTGCGCACCGGGCGCGATATCGTCATGGCGGCGATGATGGGCGCCGAGGAATACGGCATCGGCACCGCCGCGCTGATCGCGATGGGCTGTATCATGGTGCGGCAATGCCAATCGAACACCTGTCCCGTGGGTGTCTGCACGCAGGACGAGAGCCTGCGGGCGAAGTTCACGGGCAATGCCGACAAGGTCGTGAACCTCATCACTTTCTATGCGCAGGAAGTGCGCGAGGTTCTGGCCAGCATCGGGGCCCGTAGCCTTGACGATGTGATCGGGCGGGCCGACCTGCTGACGCAGGTGAGCCGTGGTTCGGCGCATCTCGATGATCTCGATCTCAACCCGATGCTGATCACCGTCGACGGAAGCGCGGGCCTCGCGCTTGACCGGACACGCGGGCGCACCGAGGTGCCCGATACGCTGGATGCCGAGATTGTCCGCGATGCGGCACGGTTCCTGAACGAGGGCGAGAAGATGCAGCTTCACTACGCGGTGCAGAACACGCACCGAACAGTGGGCACCCGTGTGAGCAGCCATATCGTGCGGAATTTCGGCATGCGCAACCGGCTGCAACCCAATCACCTGACGGTCAAGCTTACGGGGAGCGCGGGGCAATCTCTGGGTGCTTTCGCCGCGCCGGGGCTCAAGATCGAAGTGTCGGGCGATGCGAATGACTATGTCGGCAAGGGTCTGTCGGGGGGCACCATTGTCGTGCGCCCGCCGATGGCCAGCCCGCTTGAGGCATCCGAGAACACGATCATCGGGAACACGGTGCTTTATGGTGCGACCGATGGATATTTGTTTGCCGCCGGGCGTGCGGGCGAACGGTTCGCGGTGCGCAATTCGGGGGCCAAGGTGGTGATCGAGGGGTGTGGCACGAATGGGTGTGAATACATGACCGGCGGCACGGCCGTGATCCTTGGCCGTATCGGCGCGAATTTCGGCGCAGGCATGACCGGGGGGATGGCCTTTCTCCATGATCCGCAAGGCAAGGCCGAGACATTGATGAACCTCGAAACACTGGTGACATGCCGGGTCACCGAAGGCCATTGGATGTCCGAGCTTGAGGAGTTGATCGAGCGGCATGCGGCCGAGACCGGAAGTCAGAAGGCGCAGTCCATTTTGCAGCACTGGGACACGGAAAAGCACAATTTCCTTCAGGTCGTGCCGAAAGAGATGCTCGACAAGCTGGAGCATCCCGTGACGATCGAGGAGGCCGCGGTTCCCGCCGAGTGATATGCGGCGGGAACGGGCCGGCCATGGGCGCGTTGATCCCCGGAAGGGAGTATAGGACATGTCCGAGCTATTGATCGTGATCTTCGACACCCCTGACGGGGCCGACAGGTTCAATGCCGCCCTGCAAGACCTGCGCAAGATGCAGCGCCTTGAGACACAGGATACGGTGATCGCGCGGCGCGATATGGATGGCCGCGTGCGGCTTGATCAACCCGCGAACGTGCCCGTCGCCCAAACGGTTGGCGGCGCGGTGTGGGGTCTTGTTCTCGGGGCGGCGTTCATGGTGCCGGTCATTGGGGCCATCGCGGGCGCGGGTGTCGGGGCCGCGGTAGGACAAGTGCGTGACCCCGGGCTTGACAGCGCCTTTACCGCAGAAATCGCGAAGACGCTGAAGCCCGGAGGCTCCGGGCTTTGTCTTTGGGTGCGCAACATGGATGAAAAGGCACTGCGCGAGGCGGTCGCCGAGTTCGAAGAACAGGGCGAGATCGTGCAATCGCCCCTGTCGCCCGAGGACGAGGCGCGCCTGCAAGAGGCGCTCGACCGGCAGGGGTGACGGGCGCGGGCACGCCACCCGTAGCTGTGATCAGCCGCGCCCGATATAGGGCATCTTTGTCGCCATCACGGTCATGAATTGAACATTCGCCTCAAGCGGCAGATTTGCCATATGCAGCACCGAGCGCGCGGCATGGGCGACATCCATTGTTTCCATATCGGGCTGACGCGATTTGAGATCGGCGACAAGCTCGCTCTCGGCATTGCCAATATCGATCTGACCACAGGCGATGTCATGCGGACGCCCATCCAGCGACAGGCTTCGCGTCATGCCGGTGATCGCGTGTTTCGTCGTGGTATAGCAGAACGATCCGGGGCGGGGCACATGCGCCGAGATCGAGCCGTTATTGATGATCCGCCCGCCTTGGGGCTGTTGTCGCCGCATCTGGGCGAAGGCAAGGCGCGCGGCGATGAACATGCCACGGATGTTGACGGCCACAACCTCGTCAAAGCTGTCGGGGTCGATGTCGTCGACAGGGCCAGCCGGGCCGAACGTGCCGGCGTTGTTGAAAAGCGCATCAAGCCGCCCGGCCCGCTGAACAAAAGTCTCGACGGCGATTTGCATCGCGCCCGCATCGGTCACGTCGGCGGGAAGCGGTATGGCCTTCGCATGGTCCTCCGCCAGCGCCTTGAGCCGGTCGGTGCGCCGCGCAACAAGCCCCACGGTCCAGCCCGCGTTCAGAAACTCGAGCGCCGTGGCATGGCCAATGCCCGAGCTTGCGCCGGTGATCAGGATCGTCTTCATATCTCGGTCTCCGCCTCAAGGGTGAGCGGCACCGGGCCTGTGCGCAGATCGTCGGTGCGCAGATCGTAAGTGGGCTTCGCCAGCCGGTTGCGCACCACCCAGTATAGCCGTTCCTCGGCCCGCGTGATCGCGACATAAGCCAGCCGTTTCCAGAGTGGTTGTCCGGCTTCTGTCCGACCCATGCGCGCGGCGACATAGAGATCGGGGGCAAAGACCTGAACCTCGCGCCATTGAGAGCCTTGCGCCTTGTGAATCGTGACCGCCGCGCCGTGCAGGAACGTGGCGCCCATGCGCGCGGCGAAGGGGATAAACGGCTCTTTCTCGTCGGGTTTCTCGATCTTGACGATCGAGGCGGCGCTCACGCGGGGGTCTTCGGCGCCGATCACGTGCAGCCGTGAGAAGCCGGGTTTTTTGCCGGGGCCGAGATAGATCACTTGCGCGCCCTTGATCAGGCCGCGCGCCTCGAGGTCGAGCCGCTTCTTGCGATGCTTGAGCGGAAGCTCGAGACCGTCGCAAATGAGTGGCTCCCCCTCAAGAAGCGCGGTATCCGGCGCGCCATGCACGGCGCGAAAGGCGTGGATCAGGCGAATGCGCGTGGCGTTGCGCCAGACAAGCACAGGAGAGCGCGCCATCAGATCAACCTCGACCCGTTGGGCGTATTGCACGCGGTCGTCGGTGCGGGCCTTTTCCTCGACCATGCGTTCGAAATCATGAAACTCGAGCGCCGGATCGGCCAGCGCATGCGCAAGATCAAGGATCGGGTTGTCCGCGTCTTGGCGGTGAATACGACTGAGGCTCAGCTTGGCGGGGGTGGGTAGCCCGTCAAAGACCATCGAGCCCGACTGGTTCACCGGAGCGAGCTGGGCAGGGTCGCCAAAAAGCAGCAGGGTGGGAAAGATTTCGCGCAGATCCTCGAACTGTTTCTGATCGAGCATCGAGGCTTCATCGACAAACCCTACATCGAGCGGATCCTCACGCCGTTTCCAGCCGGTGATGAAATCCGACCCCCGCAGCCCGGCGGCGGCAAGCGCGCCGGGAATGGATTTGTTGGTCTGGTAGAAGGCCAGCGCCCGGTCAAGCGCGATCTCGGTCAACCCCTCGATATCGGGTCGATCGCCGCTCCCGGCGAGCCAGTCGGCGATCTTCTCGTATTCGGGATCATAGACCGGGGTGTACAGAATGCGGTGGATCGTGGTGGCCGGTACGCCGCGCATCCGCAGAACCGATGCCGCCTTGTTCGTCGGTGCCAGAATGGCGAGCGTGCGCCGATCCTTTCGCCGTTTGCCTTCCCAGTCGCCGGAGACGACATCAACACCCGCCTCGTCGAGCGCGCGGTAAAGCGCGGCCAGAAGGAGCGTCTTGCCCGATCCGGCCTTGCCGATGACCGCCATTACCCCGGATTTGCCTTCGCGCGGAGGCGTGAGCGTGCCCGCGTCGATGTCGATACCCACGCCGCGCAGCGCCTCGGCCACGCGGTCATGCGCCTCGGCCTGATCGTCGGAAAATATAAGAGCGGTGCCTGTCATGACGCGACAGTATATGCCGCGCAAGACCTCTGCCAGCCCTCGTGAGGCGGTTCGGGAGTGTTATCCGGCGCGGGCCATCTCGCGTGGGACGATCCCGGCACGACGGAACCAATGCGCGGCCAAGTCGGAGGAGATGCCAGCGCGCCTTGCCACGCGCGCGCGTGCGGCATCAGGAGTATCCCAAAGCCCCGCACTCACCCGCCCCCGGCCTTCACCCGCGCTACCAATCACCAGAGGTGACGCGCCGATCAGGCGGTAGATGCGGATCATCGCCGCATCGAACACGCCCGCATAATGTGAAAGCCCGAGGCCCCGGATTACCTCTCCCCCGCCGAGCATCAAAAGCGCGGGCACCCGCCCCGACGCGCCGGGCGCAAGGCAAAAGCGCGTGCATTCCCAAACGCGCGAATCGTTGATCCGCCCATCCGGAAGAAGATACGCGAAATGATCGTTGATCATCGTGCGCCCGGTCGTTGGCATCAGCCGCATCGACCCACCATGCTGTCCGGGGCGCGGCTCCCATATCACATAGAGTGGATCGAGCGTATCATACTGATCGCGCTCTTCACCGTGCGCGCTCACCCGCACATCCCACCCCAGCCTGTCGTGAAACTGAATCGCGCGGTGACGAAACATGGCATGTGCCAGTTGCGGGTATGCGCCAAGATCGCCGCCGTGAATAAAGCGCAGCATGGTTCCCGTCCCCCTTCGTTGGATCAGGGAACAGTCACGGCAGGCTTGTTAACACCGCGTAAGCCGGGCGCGCGATGCGCCTTCTTTCCGGACTTGAAGTTTCATCGAGATACAAGTTGCGCGCCAGCCTTTGAGTGGCGCGCACCGGATCAGACAGCGTCGAGCGCCTGCATCACATCTGTCAGAAGATCATCCGGGTCTTCGATACCCACCGAAAGCCGCACAAGGCCCGGTGTAATACCAAGCGCGGCCTTCTGATCGTCGGGCAGGCGCTGATGCGTGGTGGTGGCGGGGTGGGTCGCGATGGATTTCGCGTCACCCAGATTGTTCGAGATAAGCACAATCTCAAGCGCGTTGAGAAAGCGGAACGCGGCCTTCTGACCGCCAGAGAGATCAAGCGCCACGACCGTGCCGCCCGCACCCATGTCGCGCATCACCAGATCGTGCTGTGGATGGCCGGGATGACCGGGGTAAATCGCGCGGACAAGTTTGGGATGCCCTTGAAGCTTGTCGACCAAAGCCAGCGCCGAGGCGGTCTGGGCGCGCACCCGAAGCGAGATCGTCTCAAGCCCCTTGAGCATGATCCAGGCGGTGAAGGGTGACATCGCGCCGCCGGTGTGTTTCATGTAAGGCTCGACCGTTTTTCGGATGAACTCGGACGTACCCAGGATCACACCGCCAAGGGCGCGCCCCTGTCCGTCGATATGCTTGGTCGCGGAATAGACGACGACGTCGGCGCCCTGTTCGATGGCGCGCGAATGCACCGGCGTGACAAAGACATTGTCCACGATGACCCGCGCGCCCACCTCATGGGCGAGGGTGGCCACCACCGGAAGGTCGATCACATCGAGGGTCGGATTGGCTATCGTCTCAAAAAAGACGGCCGTTGTGTCGGGGCGCAGCGCGGCGCGCCATTGGTCAAGGTCGGTGCCATCCACAAAGGTCACCTCGACCCCGAAGCGCGTCAGGATCTCTTCGAGCACATAGAGACACGAGCCAAAAAGCGCCCGCGCCGCGACCACGTGATCCCCGGCCCTGAGGCAGGAGGTAAGCGCCGCCGAAACCGCGGCCATGCCCGAGGCGGTGGCAAACGCGGCCTCCGCCCCTTCGAGCGCGGCAATGCGATCCTCGAACATGGCGACAGTCGGGTTGCCATAGCGGGCATAGATGAACTCGTCCGGTCCGCTTTCGACAAAGCGGGCCTCGGCCTGTTCGGCGCTTTCATAGACGAAGCCCTGAGTGAGAAAGATCCCTTCGCTCACCTCGTTATACTGTGATCGGCGGGTGCCGCCATGGACCAGCTTGGTCCGTGTGTTCCAGTCTTGTGTCATGTTCCGACCTCCGGGCGAATGCCCATGAAAAAGCCCCGATGCGGTCAAGCGCAAGGGGGCCTTGGTCCTGACCTTTTAGCGGGAATGTTTAACGTGGCCCGCAATCCGGTAACAAATCGCCACGCATCTGCAATAGCCGCCGGGATGTGGCGCGTCAACAACGTCATGTTGGTGATACATGTGCTTAACAAATTCGTCGCAGGATACGGCTAGCCGCTTCTACAAGATATAGTGTGGAGTTGCCCATGCCGCTTCTATGTATTGACGTCGTTCACGATGATCTTGCCCTGCATGCCGGCACGGGGCCGGTCACACCCCGGGTGCATGAGGCGCTTGAGTCAGAGGGCCCAGTTATCATCATGGTGCATGGCTATAAATACGCGCCCGGGCATGGTCGGGCCTGTCCTCATCGCACGTTGAACTCGGCTGATGGGGCGTTGTGTGATGGCACGGCGCAAGGCTGGGCGCATGGCCTTGGCTTCGGGCGGGGCGATGGGGACGAGGGGGTGGGCATTTCCTTTGGCTGGCCCGCGCGGGGCGCGCTCTGGTCGGCTTACCTGCGTGCTGGCAAGGCCGGACGCGCCCTTGCCCGACTTGTCGGAGTGATCCGCGCACGCCAGCCATGGCGCCCGGTGCATGTGATCGCGCATTCGTTGGGCGCGCGGGTGGTTCTTGCCGCGCTCGAGGCGGCTCCGGTCTGTGCCAGACTTTTTGACCGGGTGATCCTTCTGGCACCTGCGGAATTCCGGGGTCCGGCCATGCGCGGATTGAACAGCCCCGCTGGGCGCCGGGCCCGGATCATCACGGTTACCAGCCGGGAAAACGATCTTTTCGATCTATTGTTCGAAGCGGCAATGGGCGCCCCCCTTCGGGGCGAACGTGCAATGGGCGACGGGCTCGCTGTGGATGCGCATGTGCTCAAACTTCAGATCGACCACGAGGAGGTGTGCGATGTGTTGTGCAGGGCCGGAGTGCCGCCAACGCGACGGGCGGCATTCGCGTGCCATTGGTCCACCTACACGCGCCCCGGTTTGATGGAATTCTATGCGCGCCTCATGCGCGACCGGGACGGCACGGCCTTGGCGCGATTGCAGGCCGCCTTGCCGGAGCGGGCCGATCCGCGCTGGTCGCGGCTCAGGCGTGCAAAATCCCAGCGGTCGCTGGGTCGAAGCTGGGGCCGGGCCTGAGCGCCGAAGGCCCCATCCTTTCCAAGTTCCCCGCTTAGCCGTCGCTCTCTTCGGTGCCGTGTTCCGAGAAGAGCTTACCTTGGGTGATGAAGAACAGGAAAATCGCTACGGTGAGGCCAAACGTCTTGAAATAGACCCATGTTTCCTCGGACATCGTGCGCCAGACGATTTCATTCAGTATCGCCAGAGAAAAGAAGAAATACATCAGCCTGCGGGTCAGGATCATCCAGCCTTGGTCAGTGAGTGGCATGAGCCCTTCCATCAAGGATTGCAGGTACGAGCTTCCGCGCAGGAGCCCTGCGAGCAATACGCCACCAAACAGCAAGTAGATCATCGTGGGCTTCATCTTGAAAAAGCGCGGGTCGTTGAACCACACGCTGAGACCACCGAAGACGACGATCAGCACCGCGGTCATCACTTGCATCCGCGACAGATGCCCGGTCAGCCGCCAGAGCGCCCCGATAGAGGCAAGGAAAACGGGAATAAACCCGGCGGTGACGACGATAAAGCCCTGATATTCAGTCCCCCCGATGGTGAACGTGCTGTCCTTGAGCCAGAGGTAGGCCACAAAAAACAGCAGGATCGGCCCCAATTCCAGCAGGGTCTTGAGCTTGGGGTTGATCTTCTTCTCGGACATCTCGAACCTCATTTGCGGGCGGATCACCCGCCCATTTCAACGATTACCGCGCCAAGCGCAATGAGCACCATGAGCGCGATGCGGCGCGGCCCCACGGTTTCGTGCAGAACAAGCCAGCCGATAAGTGCCGCGAACACCACCGAAGTTTCGCGCAAAACCGCAGCCTCGCCCACCTTGTCGAGCCGGGTGGCCAGCATGATCGACCCGAAGGACATGAGGGCCACAACCGCCCCGATCAAGCCGCGCGTGGCCAAAGGCCGCAAATCGGGGCGCACCGGCATCCGCCGCCAGCGCCACGCCGCGACCCACGGCATCGTCATGCCTTCGAACATGAAGAACCACGCAAGAAAGGTGAAGGGATTGGCGGTCGATCTGATCGCATAGGCGTCATAGGTTGTGTAAAACGCCACCAGAAGCCCTGTCATCACGGCAAGGCCAAGCGCCACGGGCAGCGTATCACGGTCGATGATCAGGAACACCAGATTATAGACCGCGAGCCCGAATATCCCCGCAAGAAGCACCGCCACACCCAGCCATTGGATGAGGGTAAAGACCTCACCAAAGATAAGATAGGCCCCGATCACCGCGAAAAGCGGGCCGGTGCCGCGCACAACCGGATAGACTACCGTGTAGGCGCCCTTGCTATAGGCTTGCGCCTGAAAAACCTTGTAGATCACATGGATCACCACCGCCCCGGCGAAAAGCGGCCACATATGCGGCTCGGGCCATGGCACCACAAAGAGCGCGAACGGCGCAGCCAGAACAACAAGCCAGACATCGACCGCCCCACGCGTGAGCCACGGATCGTGCCGCCCCTTCTGAATCGCGCCGAAAACGGCATGCAGGAGGGCCGCGAACAACGCCAGCACCATCGCGAGATGGTGCCCGGCGGCAGTGCCTTCCATGGATATCAGCCAGTCGCTCATCCGATGGGTTGTGCCTCTTACCTATAGAAGGAACAAGGCTAAAAGACGCGCGTTACAACACGGTCGGGGCCGCGCGGCGTGCGCCGCGTTTCACCTATCGCACAAGACGCCGCAGGATCAGAAACACGAGGGCCGGGGCAAGCATGCCGGGCTCTCAGGAGGGCACATGCTGGACGTGATCATCGACGAATTGAACGGCACCTTCAGCGTGGTTGAGCCAACGGTCGCCGCAACCCGGTTGATCGCGGCCATCGTTCTGGTCGGGTTCATAGGCTTTGAGCGCGAGGCACGCGAGAAGCCGGCCGGGCTGAGAACGCATATGCTCGTGTCACTCGCGGCCTGCCTCTTTATTATCGTGAGCCAGCAACTCGCCAGCCTTCCCTTCGGTGCGGAGGATGCGCTTCGGGTCGATCCCCTGCGCCTTGTCGAGGCGGTGACGGCCGGCGTCGCCTTTCTTGCGGCAGGGATCATCTTCACCTCGCAAGGCAAGGTGCGCAACATCACCACCGGCGCGTCGCTCTGGCTGGCCGGTGCGATCGGGCTGTCATGTGGGGCCGGTCAGGTGCCGTTAGCGGCCTTGGCGACGGTTATCGTGGTGGTCGTTCTGTTGGGCCTGCGCATATTGGAGCGCCGGCTTGGAACCCATCGCTCCACCAATAACGAGACCGACAGCTAAAGCGTTTCGCGAAAAACCCGGACCACAGATTTTCGCGAAACGCGGCGCGACATTCAGGCGTTGCACGCGTTTCGCTGGTGTCTCAGGTTAAAGGCGAAACGTTTTTGGCTCAGACGCTTCGTCCGGTCAGCGCGTTCGCGAAATCCTCCGGGTCGAACGGGGCAAGGTCATTGATCTGCTCACCGACGCCGATGGCATGGATCGGAAGGCCGAACTTGTCGGCCAGCGCCACGAGAACGCCCCCCTTGGCGGTGCCGTCAAGCTTTGTCATGACAAGGCCGGAGACATCAGCCAGTTCCTGAAAGGTCTTGACCTGAGACAGCGCGTTCTGCCCGGTGGTCGCATCAAGCACCAGAAGCGTGTTATGCGGCGCGGTTTCGTCCTTCTTGCGGATCACGCGGACAATCTTGGCCAGTTCCTCCATCAGGTCGGCGCGGTTTTGCAAACGACCGGCGGTGTCGATCATCAGCAAATCCGCCCCGTCGCGTTCGGCCCGGTCCATCGCGTCGTAGGCAAGGCTTGCCGGGTCTGATCCCTCGGGTGCCGTGAGGACGGGAACGCCTGCGCGATCGCCCCAGATCTGAAGCTGTTCCACGGCGGCGGCGCGGAACGTATCGCCCGCGGCGATCACCACCGATTTGCCCGCCGCCTTGAACTGAGACGCGAGCTTGCCGATGGTCGTGGTCTTGCCCGAGCCGTTAACCCCCACAACCAGCACCACCTGCGGGGACTTGGAATAGAGCGGCATGGGGCGCGCCACGGGCTCCATGATGCGGGCAATCTCGGTGCTCAGAAGTGCCTTGATCTCGTCCGTCGAAAGCCGCTTTCCCATACGGCCCTCGGCCATGTTGGCGGTCACGCGCAGGGCGGTATCAACGCCCATGTCGGCGGTGATCAGAAGCTCTTCGAGCTGTTCGAGCATATCATCGTCAAGGGCACGGCGCAGAACCTTGGTTTTCTCACCGCGCCCCAGAAGCCGCCCGAGAAAGCCGGGCTTGGCCTCCTCCTCTGTCACGGCCCCGTCGCCGCGCATCTCGGGGGGAAGAGCGGGCGTGACGGGCGTTTCCGGCATCGCGGGCGACGGTCGTGGTGCGGGCGCTTCAAGGGGGGTGTCGGCCGGCTGCGGATCGGTGGGCGGCATGACGCCCGGCCCGCGTTCGGGCGGTTGCGCCGGCGTCGGCTGGGGCGCGGGCACACCCGTGGGCGCCGGATCGGAGCCGGGTGTGCGGTCGGGAAGAGGTGTTGGTTCGGGTCTCGGATCGGGCAGGTCCGGCTCGGGCGTTTCCTCGGGTGTCGGGGTTGGGTCTGGCGTGTCCGGTTCGGGCACAGGCGTCGGTTCGGGCGCAGGATCGGGAGTGTCCGGCTCGGGCACCGGCTCAGGCTCGGGCTTGGGGGGCGTATCGGGGCCGGGAGTTGGCTCGGGCCGTGGCTCGGGGGGTGTGTCGGGGCCGGGAGTTGGCTCGGGCTTTGGCTGTGGCGGCGTGTCGGGATCAGGATCGGCAGCAGCCGCGCCTGTGGTCGCGACCTCCTCCTCGATACCGCCATCCTCGACAATGGCATCTAGCCCCTCTTCGATCTTGGAAGAGGATTTGAAGAGCCGGTCCTTGAGTTTTTTGAAGAAGGCCATAATCAGCTCCTGAACTTTTACTTCTCTTCACGTAGTCCTGTTCCGCAGGATTTGAAAGGGGCCGCTCAGCCGCTGAAAGCGAGCATGAGCCCAAGCTGCGCTATCCAGTAGGTCGGCCAGACCACGCGGGGCGCGATGCGCCGCAGGGCCGATCCCGCACGCAGGACGAACATCTCGAAGGCGAGGGTGATATCCGAGACGATAAAAAGCAACGCGGCAGGCAGCGCCAGCGACAGCGCGCCGGTGGAAGGTAGCGACTGAGCCGTGATCTCCATCGAAAGGATGATCGGGATATACCCCATGACCGGCCCGCGCAGCGCACCCGCCCGTGACCAAAGCAGCACCGCCATGATCACCCCCAAAGCCACCAGCCCAAGGCTAAGCGGCGTTGTGAGGGTAAGCGCGCCCGTCTCGGGTCGGGTGAGGAAAAGCGCGACATAGGCGATGTGCCCCGCCGCGAAGGCCCCGACGCCCGCCATGAACACCGCTTCGCCGTCGCGTGACAAAAGCCAATCGCCAAGCGCACAAAGCAGCAGAGCCACAATGAGAAGAAGCGGACCGGACCCCAACAATGCTGCCAGCGCCAACGCCACGACCGAGCCGGTTTTGACCATGCTTCTGGCAAGGCTCACCGGGGCGGCACAGAACCACAGGCCATAGACCAGCGACAGGAGTGCGGCCACCAGAAGCGCGGTTGTCATACCTCGTCGGGGAAGTGCTTCATCGTAAGGCGGATCGGGTTTGGCGCGGCCTGCCCCAGACCACAGATCGACGCGTCGGCCATAGCGGTGCAAAGCTCTTCAAGAAGCGGCTGATCCCATCTGTCGGCCTGCATCAGCTTCACGGCCTTTTCACAGCCGACCCTGCACGGCGTGCATTGTCCACAGCTTTCGTCCTCGAAGAAGCGCAGCATGTTGAGCGCCGCGTCGCGCGCGCTGTCCTGATCCGAAAGCACCACGATCGCGGCGGAGCCGATGAACGTGCCATGCTCTTGCAACACGTCGAAATCCATCGGGATATCGGCCATCGAGG
Organism: Roseovarius sp. E0-M6; assembly: GCF_037083845.1. Taxonomy (NCBI): domain Bacteria; kingdom Pseudomonadati; phylum Pseudomonadota; class Alphaproteobacteria; order Rhodobacterales; family Roseobacteraceae; genus Roseovarius; species Roseovarius sp. E0-M6. The sequence continues at coordinate 593,258 of NZ_JBAPLA010000002.1, forward strand.
CGGGCAGAAGCCCGGCCGAGGGGCCGCCCGGCTGATACGCCTTGAAGCTGTGACCATCGAGCATACCGCCCGAAGCTTCGATGATGTCCTGCATGGTCGAGCCTGCGGGCAGCAGGTGGACGCCGGGGTTTTTAACGCGCCCCGACACGGAGAAGGAACGAAGGCCCTTGCGACCGTTCTTTTCGATCCCCGAAAGAACCTCGCCACCTTCGCGCAGGATGCGCGTGACCCAGTGCAACGTTTCGATATTGTTGACGAGCGTGGGACGTCCGAAAATACCAACATTGGCCACAAAAGGCGGACGGTGGCGCGGCAGGCCGCGCTTGCCCTCGATCGATTCGATCATCGCGGATTCCTCACCGCAGATATAGGCGCCCGCGCCGCGCCGCAGCTCGATATAGCCGGGATCGACGATGCCGGCCCATTCCAGCGCCATGATCTCGTCGGCAAGGATTTTGAGGACAGCCGGATATTCGTCGCGCATGTAGATATAGCATTTCTCGGCCTCGATGGCCCAAGCGGCAATGAGCATACCTTCGAGGAAAAGATGCGGAACGCGCTCAAGATAGTAGCGGTCCTTGAACGTGCCCGGCTCGCCTTCGTCGCCATTGACGGCAATGTAACGCGGCCCCTTTTCGGCACGCACAAAGCCCCACTTTTTACCGGACGGGAAGCCCGCGCCGCCAAGGCCGCGCAACCCGGCATCGAGAAGCGTCTGTTGGATCGTCTCGAAGTCGCCATTCGCGCGAATATCCTCAAGCGTCTCATAGCCACCCTCGTCGCGATAGGCGACGAGGCCCTGATAGTCGGGGATGTGGGCGTGAGTGTCCTCGGCGGTGATCGCCGCCTTAACCTTTTCGGGGGTGGCATGGTCGATGTGATTATGACCCAGCTCAAGAACAGGTGCCGTGTCGCAACGGCCCATGCAGGGCGCGCGCAGCACACGCACCTCGGTCGGGTCGAGGCCCTCTTCCAGCGCCGATTTCAACTGTTGCGCGCCTGCGATCTCGCAGGCCAGCGAATCGCACACCCGGATGGTCAGCGCGGGCGGCGGTGTCTCGCCTTCTTTCACGACGTCGAAATGCGCATAGAAGGTGGCAACCTCATAGACCTCGGCCTGACTGATGCGCAGCTCTTCTGCGAGCGCTCGCAAATGCGCCGCCGACAGATGCCCGAAAGCATCCTGAATGAGGTGCAGGAACTCGATCAGCAGGTCGCGGTTGCGCGGTTGCGTGCCCAGCAGGTCCTGAACCTCGCTCCAGGCCTGATCGTCAAGCTGGCGGCCCTTGGGCGTGGTGCGGCCTTTGCCCTTGCCCGATTTCCACACGCCCTTGCGTTCATCCAGTGCCATGTCAGACTCCCCTGCTTTGGTCTGCACCGTGATAACCGGGAGAGCCGGGGTCTGGCGAGGCCAAAAACGACGCTTGGGCGCGCGGATTCGTTAGGCATTGTCGTGATTCGTTAATATGTTGCCTATAGACGGCGCGTTGTTCCCATCTCGGCCAGTCACAGACAGGGAGACCGGCAAAGACATGGCACTCTTCGCATTCGCAACGCTGGCGCCGCTCGTGCTGATCGCTGCGGCGGCGCTCTGGGGCGGGCCGGTGGCGTGGCTGGCGGTTGGCTACATGACTGTTCTTGTGTTTTTGCTCGACCGGCTCGTTGCGCGCGAGGTGATCAACGCCGAGGAGGGGGCCGAATTTCCGGCGGCGGTCTGGCTGCTTCGTGTGCTGGGTCTGGGGCATTTCGCACTGCTGATCGTGGCGCTTTGGGCCGTGGCGGGGCCAAGCGGACTTGGCGGGGTTGAACGGTTTCTGATCGCGCTTGCCGCGGGGCTGGTCTTTGGTCAGATTTCACACCCCGTGGCGCATGAGCTGATCCACAGACCCCGGCGGGGTGATCGCCTTCTGGGGCGGACCGTCTATGCAAGCCTTCTGGTGGGCCATCACGCAAGCGCGCATCTCAGGGTTCATCACGTTCACGTAGGAAGCGATGCCGACCCCAATAGCCCCCCGCTTGGGCGCGGCTTCTACCGCTATGCGCTCAAGGCGGGGGTGGGGTCGTTCCGGGCGGGCCTCAGAGAAGAAAGCGCGATGTTGCGCCGGGCCGGGCGGCCCCGGTGGCGGCACCCTTACCTGCTCTATGTTGCGGTCGGGCTTGCCGGCCTGATGCTTTCCGGGCTTTGGCTTGGCTGGCGCGGGATGGCGGTTTTCATCGCGCTGGGCCTTTATGCTCAGATGCAAATTCTACTCTCTGATTACGTGCAGCATTACGGGCTGCGCCGCCGGGTGCAGGACAACGGACGGCTTGAGCCGGTGGGGGTGCGGCACTCGTGGAACGCGCCGCATTGGTATTCTTCGGCCCTGATGGTCAATGCGCCGCGCCATTCCGACCATCATGTCGCGCCGACGCGCTCTTTTCCCGCCCTGAGATTGCACGAGGATATGCCGATGTTGCCGCTCCCGGTGCCCGCGATGGCCGCGATCGCACTGGTTCCGCCGCTCTGGCGCAAGATGATGGACCCGCGCGTTGCGCGCTGGACATGATGCGACGGGATGCGCATCAAACAAAGTGGAAATCGCCTTCGGCATCTGGCAGAGTGCCTCCATGCGCATCCTACTGACCTTTCCGGCCGTCATCCTTTCATGTTTTGTTGCAAGCGCGCTGCCCGCGCCCGCCGACCCATTCATGAGCGCCGATGAATTCGACGAATACACCCTTGGCAAAACCTTCTACTACGGCAGCCGCGGGTCGGCCTACGGTGCCGAGGAATACCTTGAGGGGCGGCGCGTGCGCTGGTCCTTTCTCGATGGCAAGTGTCAGGAAGGGGAATGGTATCAGGACGGCGAGCTTATCTGTTTCGTCTATGAAACCCAGCCCGATCCGCAATGCTGGAGCTTTGAGCGGGGCGCACGCGGCCTTGTCGCCCGCTTTGAGAACAACCCCCAAATGACCGAGCTTTACGAGGTCAAGAAAAGCTCCGAGCCGCTGCATTGTCTCGGCCCGGATGTGGGTGTGTGACGCCCGGCCCGCAGGCTCAGAGTTCGGCGGCGAGGCGGGTGCCCTGATCAATGGCGCGCTTGGCATCCAGCTCGGCGGCGATCTCGGCCCCACCTATGACATGGCAGGGCACGCCCTTCGCCTCAAGAGCGTCGGCGAGGCTCCGTTCGGAGAGTTGCCCGGCACAGAGCACGACCGTATCCACTTCGATCAGCGTCGGGTTCGCGCGCGCATCGCCAAAGCTGACATGCAGGCCGTTGCTGTCGATCCGCTCGTAATTGACGCCGCTCATCATCTCGACCCCCTTCATTCGAAGCGCGGCACGGTGAATCCACCCCGTCGTCTTGCCAAGGCGCTTGCCGGGCCGTTCGTTCTTGCGTTGCAGGAGGGTGACCTGTCGCAGCGACGGATCGGGCTGTGGGCCTTTGGGGGCAAGACCGCCGCGATGTTCGGCCGGGTCGGCCACGCCCCACTCCTCGAGCCATTCCTCAAGATCCTCGGTCGGGCTCTCTTCGCCGGTGACAAGGAATTCGGCCACGTCGAAGCCGATACCGCCCGCGCCGATGATCGCGACACGGTCGCCCACCGGGGCCTTGCGGCGGAGCACGTCGATATAGCTGCGCACATTGGGCCCGTCCTGTCCGTCGATACCGGGATCGCGGGGAATGACGCCGGTGGCGATGATCACCTCGTCGAACCCGCTCAGGTCGTCCGCCGTGACCTCGTGTCCGAGGCGCTGGGTAATCCCTGCATCGGCCACCATGGTCTGAAACCAGTGGACAAGGCCATGGAACTCTTCCTTGCCGGGGATTTCGCGCGCCATGTTGAGCTGACCGCCCAGACGGTCGTCGCGGTCGAACAATGTCACATCGTGGCCACGCTCGGCCGCGGTCAGCGCCGCCGAAAGGCCAGCCGGCCCCGCGCCGACCACCGCAACGGATTTGGCGGTCTCTGCGCGTTCGATCACAAGCTCGGTCTCGTGGCAGGCGCGCGGATTGACAAGGCAGGTGCTCAGCTTGCCCGAGAACGTATGGTCAAGGCAGGCCTGATTGCAGGCGATGCAAGGCGCGATCGTGGCGGATTTTCCCGCCTTGGCCTTGGCCACGAAATCGGCATCGGCAAGGAAAGGCCGCGCCATCGACACCATGTCGGCGGCACCCGAAGCCAGAACCTCTTCGGCACGTTCAGGCGTGTTGATCCGGTTCGAGGTGATGACAGGTATGCCCACCTTGCCCATAAGCTTTTGCGTCACCCATGTGAAAGCTGCACGCGGAACCGATGTGGCGATGGTCGGGATGCGCGCCTCGTGCCAGCCGATGCCGGTGTTGATGATCGAGGCGCCCGCTGTCTCGATTTCCTGTGCAAGTTGCACGACCTCGTCGAAGGTTGACCCATCGGGCACGAGGTCGATCATCGACAGACGGTAGATGATTATGAAATCTTGTCCCACCGCCGCGCGTGCACGGCGCACCACCTCGATGGCGAGGCGCATGCGGTTTTCGTATGATCCGCCCCAACGGTCCTCGCGCTTGTTGGTGTGGCGCACAAGGAACTGATTTATGAAATACCCTTCCGATCCCATGATCTCGATCCCGTCATACCCTGCTTCGCGGGCGCGGGTGGCTGCGGTCACGATGTCGGCGATCTGCTTCTCGATACCCTCTTCATCAAGCTCGGTCGGCTGAAACGGCGAGATGGGCGATTTGATGGGCGAGGGGGCCACGCATTCCTTGCCATAGGCATAGCGGCCCGCATGGAGGATCTGCATGGCGATCAGCCCGCCGGCCTCATGCACCCGGTCGGTGACGATGCGGTGATTGGCGATATCCTCGTCCGAAAAAAGCCCGGCCGCACCCGGAAAGACGCCGCCTTCGCGGTTTGGGGCCATACCGCCCGTCACCATCAGGCCGACATCGCCCCGCGCCCGCGTTGCATAGAATTCGGCGACGCGGTTCCAATCCTTCGTCTCTTCGAGCCCGGTGTGCATGGACCCCATGAGCACGCGGTTCTTCAACGTCACATGCCCAAGATCGAGGGGACTGAGAAGGTGGGGATAATCGGTCATCTGCGGCCTCCGGGGTTGCGCCGTCATCTTGGCAAGTGTGGCGGACCTTGTCACTCCGAACGCTGCGTTAAGGTTCCGCTGCGCGCCCTGAGATCAGCGCGATCAAATGCGCAGAAACGGCTGTGCCAGACGCGGGATCAGACTGTTGAATCTGAGCGGGGCATCGGTCGCCGCGAGACAGATGCAATCGGCCTCGATTCCGGCAACCGGTGTATGGTTGAGGTCTTCGTTCGCAACCTCGATATCGCCCGCGCCGAAATGGTCGGTCTCGTCCGAGAAAGCGCCCTGCAACACCAGTGTCAGTTCGGTGCCGCGATGCCCGTGGTCGGGCACGGCGGCCCCCGCAGGGATGTAAAGAAGGCGCGCCGTCGCGCTCCGCACGGTGGGCAGGATCGCCTGTTTCACGCCCATGCCAACGGGGCGCCAGCGCACATCCTCGAGGTCGCCGCCGACGTAGTCGCGAAGTGGCGCAGGAAACACGCCAGTCGTTATAACCCGCGGTTCAGGGGCCGTAGGCCCCGCCTCGGGGTTGGATTTGATCCGGGCGAGAGTCTGTCCAAGGCTGTCTTGGGACATGCCGTCCGGCGATGCCCCCTCAAGAAGCGCGCCGCCCAGCGTGTCGAACGCCCAGAGCCGCGCGCGACACTCGTCGCACATTGACACATGCGCGGCAACGACCAGCGAAAAGGCTTCGGGCAGGGCGCCAGCGGCATAGCCCATCAGAAGGTCGTCGGTCAGATGATGTTTGATCGTGTCTGTCATGTTCTATCTACCTCATCGCGTGGCGCAGGCGGTCCAGCGCAAGCCGTATACGTGATTTTATCGTTCCAAGCGGCAGCCCTGTCTTGATGGCGATTTCGCTATGCGACATGTCGCCGAAATACGCCGCCTCGATCAGGGCGCGCTGTTTTTCCGGTAACTCGGAAATGGCGCGCCCAAGTGCATCGCTCTCTTCTTGCACGGCCAATGCGTCTGCTTGGTCGGCCTCTTCCGCGGGGCCCCAGTCAAGCTCTTCTGGCTCGGGGCGCCGGTCCTTGCGTAGCATGTCGATGCGACGATTCCGGGCGATGGTGAACACCCATGTCGCCACACTGGCCCGGCGCGGGTCGAACTGCTGAGCTTTGTGCCACACCGTCGCCATGACATCCTGCGCACACTCTTCGGCCATGGCCGCATCGGTGCCGGACCGCATGAGCACCGCCTTAACGCGTGGCGCGAAATGGCCGAACAAAGCCGCGAAGGCCTCCGTATCCTGATCGTCGCGAACCCGTTGCATGCAGGTTATCCAATATTCGTTTTCAACCTTGCGATCTGCCACCGCAGACTCCGTCCTCATATTGTCACAGAAGAAACCGCGCCCCGAAGCGGAGCCTGGAACCCGGACGATGCCAAGACGGTGTTTGTGGTGTCAATCGCATTTGGTGGCATTACGGAGCGTCCCGGCGGTTGGATCAGTGCAAAAAAGATTATTTATTTATCATCCGATCCGGCGGTGATGGCGTAATCCGAACACCCATTCAAGCAAAACTGGACCAATACCTGATGCCATTCGAACTCATACCACCCCACCGCCGGAAGATCGCCGTGATTGGCGCGGGGGTTTCGGGAATGGGAGCCGCCCATTTCCTGGCCGACGAGCATGATGTGACGCTCTACGAAGCCGAACCGAGGTTGGGTGGACATGCACGCACCGTCATTGCCGGCAAGAACGGGGATCAGCCGGTTGATACCGGCTTCATCGTCTTCAACTATGCGAACTACCCCGAGCTTTCCGCGCTCTTTGATCGTCTGAATGTGCCTGTGGTCAAAAGCAACATGAGCTTCGGGGCTTCGATCAATGGCGGGCGGCTGGAATATGGGCTTGAGAACGCGGGTGCATTCTTTGCGCAGAAGCGCAACGCCATGAGCCCGCGCTTTCTGGGCATGTTGCGCGATATTTTCCGATTCAACGCCCGTGCCCTGTCCGCCGCTGGCAATCGCGACCAAACCATTGCCGAACTGCTCGAGCGGTTGGGCACGGGCAAGTGGTTCCGCGATTTCTATCTGCTGCCGCTGACCGGGGCGATCTGGTCCACGCCCAAGCAGAAGATCATGGAGTTTCCGGCCCATGCCATGCTTCAGTTCATGGAAAACCACGCGCTGCTGAACTATTCGGGTCAGCATCAGTGGTATACCGTCGCGGGCGGGTCTGTCTCTTATGTGACGCGGCTTGAACGCGCGTTGGCCGCGCAAGGTGTGCGCCTGCGCCCCGGCACACCGATCCAAGCGGTGCAGCGCGGTCCATCGGGGGCATCGGTCAAGGCGTCCGGGGCGGCGTGGGAAGACTATGACGAGGTGGTGTTCGCCACCCACTCCGACGATACGCTGCGCCTTTTGGCGGATGCCGACGCGCAGGAACGCGCGGACCTCGGGGCGATCGCCTATCAGCCGAACGACATCGTTCTGCACGCCGATCAGACCATCATGCCCCGGCGTCGCGCGGTCTGGTCCTCGTGGAACTATACCGAGGGGCAAGGCCGTCGCGAGGGGCAGATCGACCTGACCTACTGGATGAACCGGTTGCAGCCGATCCCGCAGGATGATCCGCATTTTGTGACCCTCAATTCCAATCGTCCGATCCGAGAGGAACTGATCTATGATCAGGTCACGCTGAGACATCCGGTCTATGACACTGCCGCGCTGGCCGCTCAGGGGCGGATCGCGGCGCGCAACGGCACCCGCAACACATGGTTCTGTGGCGCATGGATGGGCCACGGGTTTCACGAGGACGGCTTGTCGAGCGCCCTTCAGGTGGCGCGCACAATGACTGGGGCACGGCTTCCCGCCGCCGCATGACCGGGATCGACCATATCGCTGGCCATACGTGGCACGGGCGCAAGGGCGCGAAAGAAAACACCTTTCGCTACGGTGTTGATTACGTTCTGCTCGATGCCGAGGCGGCCCGTCCGAAAGTGACCGCTTTTGGCAGGAACAGGGCCGCTTTTGCCTCGCTCAACGATGTGGATCACGGCGGCCCGCCACATGCGGGGCGCGGCGCGGCATGGGTGCGTGACGTGCTGACCGATGCGGGGTTGCCCGAGGCCGAACGGATCGAGCTTCTGGCCCAGCCGCGCATCATGGGTCATGTCTTCAACCCGGTTTCGTTCTGGCTGTGCCGGGACGCGGAGGGCGCGCTGCGCGTGGTGATCGCCGAAGTGACGAACACCTATGGCGACCGGCATTCTTACCTTTGCCATCGCGATGACCATGAGCCGATCACGGCGCAGGATCGGCTGAGGGCGGACAAGGTGCTTCACGTCTCGCCGTTTCAGAAGGTCGAAGGCAGCTATGTGTTTCAGTTTGATATCCGGGACGACCGTATCGGCATCCGTATCGACCTCACGCGCGGAAATGGCGGTGTCATCGCAACGCTGGTGGGGCCGCGTGCGCCGCTGACCACGGGCGGGCTGATCCGGGCGGCGCTGCGTCGGCCTTTCGGGTCGCGCCGAGTGCTGGCCCTGATTCACTGGCAGGCTGTTAAACTTTGGTGGAAAGGCGCGCGATTCCGGTCGCGCCCAGCGCCGCCCACCGAAGAGGTAAGCCGTTGAGGCGCGCGACCCGCTTGCCCTCCTATGCAGTTTTCGCCGGGTTTCTCGCTGCCGCGGGCCTGCCGCTTTATATCCACGCGCCCAAGTTTTATGTCGATCAGTTCGGCGTGTCCCTTGCCGCGTTGGGGGCGGTGCTCTTTGCGCTCAGGCTTCTTGATGTTGTGCAGGATCCCGCGCTGGGATGGCTTGCCCGGCGGCTTCAGGGGCATCGCCGCCTTTCCGTCGCCGCCGGGGGTGTGGTGCTTGTTGCGGGGATGCTCGGCCTTTTTCTGGTGCCGCCACCCGTCCCGCCGCTCTGGTGGTTTGCTGGAATGCTCACGCTGGTGTTCTCGGCGTTCAGCTATCTCACGATTTGTTTCTATGCCGAAGGTGTCCGGGGCGCGATGGAAGGCACCGGGTATCTCGCCCTTGCGCGGTGGCGCGAGACCGGCGCGCTTCTGGGCATTTGCGCCGCGTCTGTCGCCCCTCTTGTGCTGGGGGGATACGGCGCCTTTGCCATCGCCTTCGCGGTTCTGGGCGTGGTCGCGATCATCGCGATGCGGCGCGAATGGCGCGCGGGTGGCATCGCCTCCGAAGGGATCGCCAACGTGGTGAAAGACCACATGGCGCGGCGGCTTCTGATCATCGCGCTGGTCAATGCCGCGCCGGTTGCGGTGAGTTCGACACTGTTTTTGTTTTATGTGGATAGCGTGCTTCAGGCACAAAGCTGGGAAGGGCCGCTTCTACTTCTCTTTTTTCTGTGTGCCGCGATCTCTTCGCCGGGGTGGAGTCGCGCCGCCGAAAGATACGGACCCAAGCCTGTGCTCATACTGGCGATGTGTCTTGCCATCGCTGCCTTTTCCGGGGCGATTTTCCTTGGGCCAGGGGATGTGGGGCCTTTCGCGGTGATCTGTGTCTTTTCGGGGATCGCGGTGGGTGCGGACCTGACCCTTCTACCCGCGATGTTCGCGCGGCGAATGGAAAGCGTGTCGCCCGGTGCATCCGAGGCGTTCGGCCTGTGGTCCTTCGTGTCGAAATTCACGCTGGCGATTGCGGCTGTCACGCTCCTGCCGGCGCTCGAAGCCGGTGGGTTTGACCCCGGCGCTGAAAACACCGGCGCGGCGCTTGCGCTTCTGGCACTTGCCTATGGCGCGCTGCCTTGTGTCCTGAAACTTGTCGCGATCGCCCTTTTGGCGGTGACACGGTTTGATGAAGAAACGGAGGGAACATGACACCAGTGCTCTGGGTTTTGTTGGGGATCGGTGGCGCATTGGCGCTTGTGTGGCTCGTGTCGCGTGGCCTCGGGTTCGGATCACAACGACCGGATCACTACGCACAAACCGAGCCCTATTTCGCCGTCAAGGACGTGCTGTCCGGTGAGCTTTTGTGCGACGGTGTCATCTATGGCCCGCTCGGGCGGGTTGTTTCGCGGTTTGCAGCGGACTTTGACGTGCGCTGGGATGGGAACAGAGGCCGCATGATCGAACATTTCCGCTATGACAGCGGGAATACACAGGACCGTGAATGGTGGCTCGAACTCGGTGATGACGGAGCCCTTAAGGCTGACGCGAGCGACCTTGTCGATACCGGCCACGGAAGGCAATCTGGGGCGACCCTTCTGATGCGGTATCGCATTCGTCTTCCCGACGCGGCCGGCGGTCATGTGTTGAATGTGACGGATTGGATGTATCTCACGCCCGATGGCGTGATCGTCAACCGCAGCCAGTTTCGCAAGTTCGGCATAAAGGTGGCCGAACTGATCGCGACGATACGAAAGCGAGAGGCTCAATGACCGACTTTCAGGGTAAAAGGTATTGGTTGATCGGAGCCAGCGCCGGTCTTGGACGGGCACTGGCGCACGCACTGGCCGCCGAGGGGGCCGAGCTTGTTCTTTCGGCGCGGCGCGAAGACGAACTTCAGGAGCTTGCGGACGAGTTGCCCACCAAGGCCGATGTCGTGACGCTTGACGTCTCCGACGCGGGCACGGTGGACGCGGCCATGAGCACAATCGGAGATTTCGACGGTGTCGTCTATCTTGCCGGTGTCTATTGGCCCATGCGGTCGCAGGAATGGCATACCGACCGGGCCGAGAAAATGGCCGACATCAATTTCACCGGTGCGATGCGCGTGATGGGCCGTGTCGTGCCTTACATGCTGAAGCGCAATGCGGGGCATATCGTTCTGACGGGGTCACTTTCGGGGTTTCGTGGCCTGCCCGGCGCCATTGGCTATTCGGCGACGAAGGCGGGGGTGATGACTTTGGGCGAGAGTATGCAGGCCGATCTTTGGGATACGCCCATCGACATCCAGATCGCCAATCCGGGATTTATTCGGACGCGGCTTACCGACAAGAACGATTTCGAAATGCCCTTTCTCATGGACCCCGAAGAGGCGGCCGCCGAGATGATCAAGCTCATGCGCAATCGCAGAGCCTTTGTGCGGCATTTCCCGAAACTCTTTTCCCTGCTGTTTCGGGCCAGCCGCTTCATGCCCCATTGGCTCTATCATCGCATATTTGCGTAAGATCAAAGACGCGCCGCCCCGCCGCCGCCATTGTCAGGAGTGAAAACCGGGAGGACGGACATGCTGGACATAAGCACTTACAAGATCGCGCAGGTGGTTCTGATGTCGCGGGAACTTGACCGCGCCGAGGGAGAATTGCGCGCCTTTCTGGACCGGATGAGCGAAGAAGAGCTTGCCAGTCTCGTGGCGCTCATGTGGATCGGTCGTGACAGTTTCGGGCCCGAGGATCTTGATGAGGCGCTCGCCACCGCCCGCCAGTCCGCGACGACACCGACGGCGGATTACCTGCTTGGCACACCGCACCTGTCCGATCATCTCGAGAACGGGGCCGATGCGCTTGGCCTGTCGCTGTCGGATGACGAGGATGATCTCGTGCGGGGTGGCTAAGCACGGCTCATGCGTGCGCGCGGGCAAGTCGTGTGGCCTCTTCGTCAACCTCCCCGTCGGGGAGAAGCACCACACCAAAGAGCCTGCGTGCCGCGTCGCGCTCATACCGGCCCAGACGCACATCATTGGCCACCGCCTTTGGGTCGCGCGTCAACGGGTCGCCATACCCGCCGCCGCCGGGCGTGCGCACATGCACCCGGTCACCCGGAGCAAGGGGGATGTCCTGTGCTTTTGACAGGTGCGGCGGGGTAAAGGGCGTATCTCCATGCCAGACGGTAACCTGATTGGGCGCACCATCGTGACCGCCCAGCGCGCCTTGCGGTCCAAACCGCCCGTGATCCATCACAAAGCTCGCCGTGGCATTCCCGCGCCTCAGTTCGACTTCGTAGTCAAGACCGAAACCACCGCGATACCGTCCCGCCCCGCCTGATCCTTCATGCAGGGCATAGCGATGATAGAGCACCGGAAATGCCTGCTCCATGATCTCGACCGGGGGGGCCTTGGATATGCCGATGGTCGAACACCCGTTGGCAAGCCCGTCCCCCTCCGCATGGCCGCCATAACCTCCGCCCGAAAGTTGATACATCACGAAATCGCGCCCGCGGGCCGGATCGTGCCCGCCCAGCGCGAAGTTCCCGCTGGTTCCTGCCGGTGCGGCGGTCACGCGGTCGGGCAAAACCGGCACCAGTGCGGCGAACACCGCCTCGGCAATGCGCTGGCTCACTTCCGCGGCACAGCCTGAAACGGGGCGCGGATACTGCGCGTCAAGGAATGTGCCCTCAAGCCCCGATACGACAAGCGGCTCAAAGGCCCCCGCGCTTATCGGCACCTCGGGAAAGATATGGCGCATCGCGAGATAGACCGAACTGAGTGTCGTGGCCCGGACCGAATTCATCGGGCCACGGCAGGGCGCACTCGATCCCGTGAAATCGAAATGTAGATCCGGCCCGTCGCGGGTGATGGCAAGGCGCACCGCCAGCGGTTCATCCACCACCCCGTCACTGTCGATCCATGCCACGCTTTCGTGACGGCCTTCGGGCACGCGGGCCACGAAGCTGCGCATTTGTTCCGCAGCGCGGCGGCGCAACTCGGTGATCGCGTGGCGCACGGTGTCGTCGCCATACCGATCAAGCAAAAGATCGAGCCGATCCGCTCCAAGATCAAGCGCGGCGGCCTGTGCGCGGACATCGCCGATGCGCTGATCCGCGACGCGAATGTTGGAACAGATGATTGCGTAGATCTCCGGATCCATCTCCCCGCCCTTGAAAAGCCTCACTGGCGGGAGGCGCAACCCTTCTTGTTCCACGGCCGTGGCCGAAGCCGAGAAGCCGCCAGGCACGGCGCCGCCCGTATCCGGCCAATGGCCCGTGTTGCTGAGCCAGCAGAAAATCTCACCGTTGCGCCAATATGGTCGGGCAAACCGCACATCCATCAGGTGCGTGCCGCCCAGATAAGGATCATTGACGATGTAAATATCGCCCTGGCACGGTGCGGCCACATCACCGTTTTCAATCATGCTAAGCAGTGTACGGGTCGAATATTGCATCGTGCCGACAAACACCGGAAGTCCGCCCGCCCCTTGCGCGATGAGCGCCCCGTCAGCGGCATCATAGATGCCGTCCGAGCGATCATTCGCTTCGGCGATCACGGGCGAAAAGGCGGCCCGCGAAAAGGCGAGATCCATTTCGTCACAGACCTGTTGCAGGCCGGCCTGAATGACCGACAGCGTGATGGGATCAAGCGTCATGGGGCCATGCCTTCCGCAACTGTGATGACAAGATTGCCTTGCGCGTCACCCCGCGCCACGTCGTCCACACCCAGCAGCAGGGTCGTGTCCATCTGCTCGACGATGGCGGGGCCTTCGATCATGGCATCAAGGGGCAGATGATCGCGCCAGTAGACGGCAACCTCGCGCGTTGTGCCATCGATCCTCAGGTCGCGCGTGCCGGTCCGGGCCGCATCGATCGTGGCCTTTCTGCCTGCGGGATCAATCAACCGCGCAAGATCGAGCGGTGGGCGCGACCCGATCACCGAGGTGTTCACATTGACCAGATTGGCGCGAATCCGGTCCAGCCTGACCCGGAAGCGCCGGAAATAAGCTGTTTCGAAGAGGCTCTGAAGCTCTGCCGGAGATGGGTTCGGATGATCAAGCTCGACACGCAGCAAATGGGTCTGACCCACGAACTGCATATCCACAGAATGCACGTGCCTGATGCCGGTGGCGGCGATCCGTTCGCGTGCGATCATCCGCTCGCCCTGAACCGTCTGGGCGTCGAAAATATCATCCAACTCACCGGGATCGAGCATGTCGATCGGCCGGTTCACGGTGGTCACGAAGTCATGCCGCAGATCGGCAACCGCGCAACCTATGGCATTTGTGACGCCCGGGCGTGCCGGGATCAGCACGCGGGGAATGCCCAATTCGCGCGCAAGGGCCACGGCATGCAAGGGGCCCGCGCCGCCAAAGGCGAAAAGCGCGAAATCGCGCGGATCAGCCCCGAGTGACAGCGATACCATGCGAATCGCCCCGGCCATCGTGGTATTGGCCATGCGGATGACCGCCTCTGCGGCATCGGTGACGGACACACCAAGTGGCCGGGCAAGACGTTCGTCGAAAACAGTCTCTATTTCGGCCAAACTCACTCCGCCGCGCACCGCGAGTTTCTCGGGGTCAAGCCGCCCGAGAAGCAGGTTGGCATCGGAAATCGTGGGATCGCGACCGCCCCGGCCATAGCAGATCGGACCGGGATCGGCGCCTGCGCTTTCGGGACCGACCTGCAACAGGCCGGCTTCGGTCACCCGTGCGATCGAGCCGCCCCCGGCGCCCACGGTGCGCACGTCGACCATCGGCACGTGGATGGGCATCGCGTATTCGATCTCGATCTCGTTCGAGACCGCAGGTTCGGCATTGCGCACCATTGCCACGTCGGTCGAGGTGCCGCCCATGTCATAGGTGATCAGATCGGGCAGGCCCGCCGCCCGCCCGGTAAAGGCCGCGGCCATCACGCCCGATGCCGGTCCCGACATCACCGTCTTGGCCGCCTCGTCGGCCACGGTTTGGGCCGAAACCATGCCGCCGTTTCCGTTCATGACCAGAACGTCGCCACGATATCCGCCCCGCTCAAGCTCACCGGTCAGGCGCGAGATATAGCGCGCAAGGATCGGTTGAACCGACGCATTGACTGCCGCCGTGACACCGCGTTCGAATTCACGCGCCTCACTGAGGATCGCATGGCCGAGCGTGATATGATCGTTGGGCCAAAGTCCGCGTAAAATCTCGCCCGCGCGCCGTTCATGTGCCGGGTTGGCATAAGCATGCAGGAAATGCACCACGACCGACACACATCCCGCATCGACAAGCACCTTTGCGGCCCGTGCGATGCCGTCCTCATCCAGCGGGACAAGCACATTTCCATCCGCATCCATCCGCTCGGCCACTTCAAGGCGCAGGTCGCGCGGTATGATGGGGGTGAACTGCCCTGTCATGCCATAGGCTTGTGGCCGTGTGCGGCGGCCAAGCTCAAGCACATCCCTGAAACCTGCCGTGGTGATAAGCCCGGTGCGGCTCAGCTTGCGCTCAAGCACGGCGTTGGTGGTTGTCGTCGTGCCATGCACGATGAGGTCAAGCGCCCCGAGGTCGCTGCCGGCCGCCTCCAGCGCGCCCATGACGCCGAATGCCTGATTGTCGAGGGTCGAGGGCACTTTGGCGAGCTTTACCTCGCCGGTGGCGGGGTCAAGCTGAACCAGATCGGTAAACGTGCCACCCACGTCGATCCCCGCCATCTGCCCGTGATCCGGCCTTGTCATACGCACTGTCCCATCCTGCCTCGTGCAGAGTTTGGCCAGAGGCGCGCGATTGTCAACGCACGCCTCTCGTTGCGTTCGACCGCGCAGGCCGCATAAGGTCTCTGCCAAGGCAGGAGGAGACATGAACATGCGACAGATGATCTGGGCCACGGTCATTCTGTGCCTCGGGGCGGGGTCGGCTCTGGCGCATGCGTCGGAACAGGGGTTCGTCCTGCTGTTGCCTACCGATATCTACATATCCGCCGGTGTCATCAGCGTGGCGCTGACCCTGCTGCTTCTGGCGGTGCTGCCCGAAGGGCTGAGCCATGCGCTTTTCCGTCCGGCACCGCTCTGGCCCGCGATGCGGCCGGCCCTGCGCCATGTGACCAGCGGGCTGGCGGCCGCAGCTCTGTTGTGGCTGATCTTGACCGGCCTCACCGGGCCGCGCGACCCGCTGGCCAATCCGCTGCCGCTGGCGATCTGGGTGGTCTGGTGGATCGCGCTCGTCTCGGTGCAGGGGCTGATCGTGGATGTCTGGCGCTGGCTCAACCCGTGGACCGGCCCGGCTGCGCTGATGGCCCGGATGACCGGAGAGCGCGCACCGCTGCGCTATCCGCGCGCGCTTGGCCACTTGCCGGCGCTTGGAGGCTTCGTGGCTTTCGGGGCCTTTCTGCTGGCCGATCCCGCGCCCGCGGATCCCGCACGGCTTTCCTGGGTGGTGGGCTGTTACTGGCTTGGCACACTTGCGGCGGTGATGCTTTTTGGGCCAAAATGGCTCCTTCGGGCCGAGTTTGTGACTGTTTTGATGCGCAGTTATGCTGGCATGTCGATCATTGGTCGGGCCAGTGGCCGCGTGGCCTTGGGCCTGCCCGGCTGGAAGCTCCTGCGCCCTGCACGCACCATGTCGGCGGGGCTTGCGCTTTTCGTGCTGCTGCTGCTGGGCACCGGAAGTTTCGACGGCCTCAACGAGACGTTCTGGTGGCTTGGCCTGCTGGATATCAACCCACTGGAATTTCCGGGCCGGTCCGCCGTGATCACGCCGACACTATGGGGGTTGCTGGCGTCAAATGCGGCTCTGATACTGGTTTTTGCGGTCACACTTCGCGCGGGGATCACCATCGCGGGCGGGGGCGTGCCGCTGGGCCGGGCGATGCGGGTTTTCGCGCCGTCGATCCTGCCCATCGCACTTGCCTATCATATCGCGCATTACCTCACGAGTTTTCTGGTGGACGGGCAATATGTGCTCTCGGCGCTGTCACGCGCTCTGGGCGGTGACGGGCTTCGTGTGACAACCGGCTTTCTCAACACGCCGGGCCCGGTCAAGGTGATCTGGCTTAGCCAAGCTGGGGTCGTTGTGGCGGGGCATGTTATCGCCATTCTCATGGCGCACGCGCTGGCGCTGCGCCTTCTGGGCGGCACGCGCCGCGCTGTGCTGAGCCAACTGCCGCTCGCGCTGTTCATGGTGGCCTATACTTTCTTCGGCCTTTGGCTTCTGGCGAGCCCCCGTGGCATGTGATCCTGCCAAAACACTGGACAAAAGAGGCGCGGCCTCGCAGGATCGCGGCAGCAAAAAACTCGGGAGGGCTGTGAAATGACACATGACGCCAAGGGAACCACGCGCCGCGGCGCTTTGAAAACACTGGCCGCAGGTGCGGGTGCGGCGGCGCTGCCGATGTGGGCGCGATATGCACAGGCCAGCACGTCCGAGCCGATCAAGATCGGCTTTCAGGTGCATCGCACCGGCATCGGGGCGGCCTATGGGCGCTGGTATGGGCGCACGACCGAAGCGGCGACGAAGCTCATCAACGAGAATGGCGGCATCAATGGCCGCATGGTCGAGATCGTCGCCGAAGATGACGGCACAGATCCCAAGCGTGGCGCCGAGGTGGTTGAGAAATTCGCAAATCAGCATGGCTGTGACGTGGGGTTCGGCACCCTCTTCAGCCATGTGGTCATCGGCTCCGCCCCGCGTGCGGGCGAACTGAAGCTGCCTTATTTCGTCGTATCCGAAGGTCACCACGTCGCCAGCGGCATGCTCAACCGCTATACGCTTCAGCCCGGTATCACGGATGTGAAAAGCCAGGTGCAAGCGATGGCGCCCTACGTGGCCGAGAACCTTGGTAAGAAGGTCACGATGGTCTTTCCCGATTTCGCCTTCGGGCATGATCATCGGGATTTCTTTACGCAGGCCATCGAGGCACAGGGGGGCGAGGTGCTCGCCCATATCGCGATCCCGCCCGCGGAGACGTCGTTCACCAAGTATTTCCCCAAGATCCCGCGCGAGACCGAGGTACTCTATCACGTGATGGTCGGGCCTGCGGTGCTGACCTTCGTGAAGGAACTGGGCGAATTCTTCGGGCCGCAGCGCCCCGAGATGTTCGGCTTCATCGACAGCCTCGAGGCGGTGGATATCGCAAGCCCCGGACTCGAATATCTTGATGGCACATATCTTTGGGAGGGCAACCCGCGCCACGCGCAGCCCGACCAGAGCGAACACGACAAGTTCTACCGCGCGGCGGTGGGTGTCGATGACCGGGGGGCCTCATTGTCGGATCCGACGGATGTCTCGACCTACGCGCATATGTTCGGCTGCTGGGAAACGCTGCATGTGATCAAGGCCGGTATGGAGGCCGCGGATTACAAGGGACCAAAGGATCGGGCCACGCTGATTCAGGCGGTGGAAGCGATGACCGACATGCCTGAAAGCCGTGAACACCCGCAGGGTGCCAAGCGGTTCAACGGCAAGACGCATCAGGTCTTTGGCCATCAGTATATCAGCCGGGTCGAGGGCAAGATGCTCAAGCGGGTTCACACGACATCAATCGAAGACACGCTTTACCCCGACGAAGTGGACTACACGACCCAAAGCTTCTGATGAATTGAAACGCCGGGATTTGGGTATTCGAAGACCATTGGAAGCGCCAAACTCGCGACTTTCAATGGTCCAAGAATACTCGGATCGCGACAGCGGGACCGGGCGTGACGCCCGACAGGTGAGCGGGACGCAATGGAATTCGGACCCCATCTTATCCTCGCCACGCTGGAAGGCGCGGTGACGGCGGCGGTGCTGGCGCTGACCGCCGTGGGCCTCAGTCTTGTCTTCGGCGTGATGCGGGTGGTGAATATTGCGCATGGCGAGTTTTTCATGCTGGGCGCGGTGATCGCCTGGTACGTGGCGCAGTTGTTGGGCGGGCATCCGGCGGTGGGCTTCGTCGCCGCCTTGGTGATCGCGCCGTTGATCGTGGGAGGCATTGCCGTGGCGGCGGACATGACCATACTAAAGCGTATAGATTATGACCCCGAGCGCACCATCGTCGCCACGATCGGGCTGCTTTACATCATTCAGCAGGTGACGCTGATGACCTATGGGCCCGAGGCGCGGCCGGTGGAGGCGCCGTTCAATACACGGATCGAGCTGCCCTGGTTCGACTGGCTCGAGACGCTGTTTGGCATGGCGCAGCCCTGGGGGTGGAGCATCACCTCTTACAAGCTGTTCGTGATCTTTGCGGCGGGCGCGGTGCTGTGCGGCGTGTGGGCGATGATGGCGCGGACGCGGATCGGGTTGCTGATGCGCGCAACGCAGGCGGACCGCGACATTGCGCTGGCTTTCGGCATCCCTGTGGAGCGGGTTTATGCGCTGGTCTTCGGGATCGGCGCGGGGCTTGCGGCGCTGGGGGCGGTGCTGATCGTGCCCATTCAGCAGGCGCATTACCTGATGGGAGAGAGCCCGCTGTTACTTGCATTCGTTGTTGTCATCATCGGTGGGTTAGGGAGTTTGAAGGGGACAATATATGCAGCAATCTTCATTGGGCTGTCAGATAGCCTAGTGTTAGTGCTTTTGCCGGCACTCGTCGGGTTGATTTTTCCCGAAATACAAATCGACGCCACTCCTACACTTTCGAAAATCCTCGCGACGTTGCTGGTGGGGCTGGTGTTGGTGTTCCGGCCACAGGGCCTGTTCGGGACAAGAACGACATGAGCATGGGCGGGCGCGCTCTGGGCCTGCATCTGGGCCTGCTGGTGGTGCTTTTCGCGCTGCATTTCGTCCTGCCGCCCTATCACCATGGCAATCTCGCGCGGATCATGGTGCTGGCGACCTATGCGATCGGCTATAACGTGCTCTTTGGCTATACCGGCCTGCTGAGCCTCGGGCATGCGCTTTTTTTCGCGGCAGGGATGTATGGCATGGGTCTCGCGGTAAGCCATGCCGGCCTGTCACCGGCCATCGCGCTTTGCGTCGGGGTGTTGGCGGGGGCGCTCGTGTCTTTCGCGCTGGCGCTTCTGGCGCTCAGAACCTCGGGTGTCGCCTTCATGATCGTCACGCTCATGTTCGCGCAGGCGGGTTATCTCACGATCCTGTATTTCGGGGAGTGGACCCGCGGCGACGAGGGGTTCGTCATTCAGGCCGCCGACCGGGTGCTTTGGGGGTTCGATCTCAGCGATCCGGCCAACCGGTATTTCGCGGCGCTCACGCTTTTCGCGGTCTGTCTGCTTGTCTCGCTGCGGCTTGTGCGGCGACCTTTCGGGCGCACGCTCATCGCCATTCGCGAGAACGAAGAGCGCGTGCGCATGCTCGGCTATGACACGTGGGCGCATAAAATGGGTGCGATGGTCATATCGGGCACGATCTCGGCGGCGGCGGGGGCGGCCTATGGCATCCTTTTCGGATATGTGGGCGCAAGCTTTGCCGCCGTGCCACATTCGATCCTGCCGCTTCTTTACGTGCTTCTGGGCGGGGCGGGCACGATTCTTGGCCCCTTCGTGGGGGCGCTTTTCATGTTTTACCTGATTGACCTCGCCTCGGGCATCACCACGGCGCATATGCTCATCGCCGGTGTCGTGCTTGTCTTGCTGACGCTCTTTGCGCCGCAGGGCCTGATGGGTGAATTGCGCCGCCGCCTGTGGAAGGGGCTGCCATGAGTCTTCTGGCGGCACAGGGGCTGAGCAAACAGTTTGGCGGCCTTTCGGCGGTCGAGAACGTGGATTTCGACCTGCCCCAGGGTGAGGTGCGCGCCCTGATCGGTCCGAACGGCGCGGGCAAGACCACCCTCGTGGGCATGATCTGTGGCCGGATCGTGCCAAGCGCGGGCCGCGTGACGTTCGATGGGCGCGACATCACCGGACTGCCCGCGC
This sequence comes from Roseovarius sp. E0-M6, assembly GCF_037083845.1. Taxonomy (NCBI): domain Bacteria; kingdom Pseudomonadati; phylum Pseudomonadota; class Alphaproteobacteria; order Rhodobacterales; family Roseobacteraceae; genus Roseovarius; species Roseovarius sp. E0-M6. The sequence continues at coordinate 613,718 of NZ_JBAPLA010000002.1, forward strand.
ACAAGCGGATCATGGCCGGGATGGCCTATACGTTTCAGATCACGTCGGTCTTCACCGGGCTCGATGTGCGCGAGAACGTCGCGCTTGCCGCCCGGCGCCACATGCGCCCGGCCGAGACCGGCCCGGCGGTCGAGGCGGCGTTGGCGCGGGTCGGTCTGGCCGACCGCATTGATCAGGAAGCCGGGGATCTGAGCTATGGCCATCAGCGCCTTCTCGAGATCGCGATGGGGCTGGTGCAATCGCCGCGGCTGCTTATCCTAGATGAACCGACACAGGGCCTGTCGGATGCGGAGATCGCCGGGTTCAAGGGATTGGTGCGCGAACTGGCCGGAGATACGACGATCCTGCTTATCGAACATAACATGAGCGTCGTGATGGAACTCGCGGACCGCGTCACCGTGCTCAATTTCGGTGAGGTGCTGGCCCATGGCACGCCGGATGAAATTCACCATAACGCGGATGTTCAGGCCGCTTATCTGGGGACAGGATGATGCTCAGGCTCGAGGGGGTGAACGCCGGATATGGCCGCGCACAGGTGTTGCGCGATCTGTCGCTCGAGGTAAACGCGGGCGAGATTCTGTGCCTTTTGGGCCGCAACGGCGCGGGCAAGACCACGACGATGCAGGCGACCATGGGTCTTTTGCCGCTCATGTCGGGGCGCGTCACGCTGGATGGCGAGGACGTAAGCGCGCTGCCCGTCCACGAGGTGCCAAGGCGCGGGCTGGGCTATATTCCACAGGGCCGGAGGCTCTTTACCGGGCTCACGGTGGCCCAGAACCTCGAGATCGGGCTTGCCGCCCGCAACAGCGGCGCGGCGGTGCGTGAGGAGGTATTGAGCCTGTTCCCCCGGCTGCGCGAACGCATGACGCAACGGGCCGAAACCCTTTCGGGGGGCGAGCAACAGATGCTTGCCACGGCGCGGGCGCTTTGCCTGCGGCCCAAGGCGCTCTTGCTCGATGAACCGACCGAGGGGCTTCAGCCTTCGATGATTGAGGCGATCCGGCAGGTGATCGTGCGAATGCGGGATCAGGGTGTCGCGGTCCTGCTGGTCGAACAGCGGGTCGACGCGGTGCTCTCGGTGGCAGACCGCGTCGCCTTCATCGAAAATGGTCGCAACGGCGAGGTGCTGTCGGCGGAGGTGCTCAGGGCGGATCATTCCATCGTGGACCGCTACGTCGGGGTGTGACCGTGCGGTGCAACCCTGTTTGCCCGGCTGACGCCACGAGGCTCCAGTTGACAGGGCTCGGCACGCGGGCGCAGGCTTGGCCGAGCAAAAGCAAGAGGGGAAACACCGGGTGTATATGAGGCCCACATCGCTGACCGATGCGCTACGGTTTCTGGACGAGACCGGCGCCACAGTGGCCGCAGGCTGTACCGATCTGTTCCCGGCGACCTCGCGGCGCGATCTGACCGGGCCTGTTCTGGATGTGACGGCAATCCAAGGATTGCGCGGAATCTCGATGACCGAAGACGGGGATTGGCATATCGGGGGCGCCACCACGTGGCGCGACGTGATCGCGGCGCCGTTGCCGCCCGCATTCGATATGTTCAAGGCGGCGGCGCGCGAAGTCGGCTCGGCCCAGATACAGGCGGCGGGAACGGTGGCCGGCAATCTTTGCAACGCCTCACCCGCAGCCGACGGGGTGCCATGCCTCATGGCGCTTGACGCGTCGGTGCGTCTGGCCTCGGGCCGGGGTGAGCGGGTTCTGCCGCTGACCGACTTCCTGACCGGGCCGCGCAAGACCGCGCTGGCGCCCTCTGAATTGCTGGTCGCGATCACGGTGCCCGCCCATGCGGCGACAGGGCAGTCGCGTTTTCTGAAGCTGGGCGCGCGACGCTATCTGGTTATTTCCATCGCCATGGTGGCCGCGCGGCTGACGGTCGAAGAGGGGCGCATCGCCGGGGCCGCGGTCGCCGTCGGCGCGTGTAGCGCGGTGGCAAGGCGCCTGAGTGAGGTCGAGGCGGCGCTGATCGGGCAGGACGTGGCGCGCAGGCCGGTCATCGCGCCCCACATGGTGACGCGCTCTCTCGCCCCCATCGACGATATTCGCGCCGATGCGGGCTATCGCGCTCACGCGGCGGTCGAATTGATCCAACGCGCGGTTGATGACATGCTCGCAGGGCAGGGGGTCGCGGCATGAATCGACAGGCCGATGTGATATCCTTTGTCCTCAACGGCACCCCGCGCACAAGCCTTGCCGCCCCCACGCGGCGCCTGTCCGAAGTCGTGCGCGACGAAATGGGGCAGCGTGGCACCAAGGTGGGCTGTGATGCGGGCGATTGCGGGGCGTGCACCGTGCTGATCGACGGCGCGCCGGTCTGTGCCTGCCTGACACCGGTGGCGCAGGTGACCGGGCGGACGGTGCGCACGGTCGAGGATCTGCGCGATCACCCTCTGCAACGTGCGTTCCTGCGCCACGGGGCTGCGCAATGCGGGATCTGCACACCGGGCATGCTGATGGCTGCGGTGGCGCTGCTCGAGGATAATCCGTGCCCCGGCCGGGCCGATGTCGAAGAGGCGCTGGGCGGGGTGCTCTGTCGCTGCACGGGATATGCCAAGATCATCGATGCGGTGTTGGATGCTGCCGGATCAAGGGCCGGCCCGACGCCCCGCGCCGGAGAGGCTGTGGGCAAATCTATCGAACGGCTCGATGGGGCGAAAAAGGTGGCAGGCACCGAAATTTTCGGCGCCGATCACATCCCCGAAGATGCGCTTCTTGTGCGGGCGTTGCGTGCCCCCGATGCGCCCATGCGCTTTACCTTCGGCGACCTTGACAGTTGGGCCAAGGCGCAAGGCGTGCAGGTTTTCACCGCCGCCGACATTCCCGGCGAAAACCGGTTTGGCGTCATTCCGCCTTTCGCGGATCAGCCCGCCATTGCCGAGGCACACGCGCGCCTGCGCGGTGAGGCCGTCGCGATCGTCGCGGGGCCGCCCGAGGTGATCGAGGCGCTGGATATGGATAGCCTTCCGGTCACATGGACCAAAATGCCCGACGGCCCCGTGCATGAAAACCGCTCTGACGACATTCTGATCACAGGTCGCGTGGTGCGCGGTGAGGCCGAGGCGGCGCTTGACCAAGCCGCGCATGTGGCCAGCGGCACGATGGAAACCCCTTATATCGAGCATGCCTATATCGAACCCGAGGCCGGCGCGGCGTGGATGGATGGGGATACGCTCGTCATTCAGGCCTGCACGCAGGCCCCGGCAATGGACCGCGATGATACCGCCAAGGTTCTCGGGCTCGATCGACATCGCGTGCGGATCATTCCGGCGGCGGCGGGCGGCGGTTTCGGGTCCAAGCTCGACCTGTCGCTGCAACCGCTGATCGGCCTCGTGAGTCTCAAGACAGGGCGGCCCGCGCGCATGGTCTTTTCCCGGTCTGAATCCATGGCCTCGACCACCAAGCGGCACCCGGCGCGTATGACGGCGCGTGCCGGTGTGGACACCGAAGGGCGGCTGACTGGCATGGTCTTTGACGGCGATTTCAACACCGGTGCCTATGCAAGCTGGGGCCCGACCGTGGCGGGCCGTGTGCCGGTGCATGGCTCGGGGCCCTACTACATGCCGGCCTATCACGCCGAGGCGCGGGCCATTCACACCCATCAGGCCAGTTCGGGCGCATTCCGGGGCTTTGGCGTGCCGCAGGCTGCGATCATGCAGGAAACGCTTTTTGACACGCTGGCCGATCAGGCCGGGCTGGACCGTCTTGCCTTTCGGCGTCTCAACGCGCTCCGTGACGGAGAGAGCACACCCTGCGGCCAAGCCCTTCAGGGGGTCGGTATTTCCGCCTGTCTCGAGGTCCTCGCCGGTCCGTGGCAGGCCGCACTTGACCGGGCCGAGGCTGCGAACCGCGCAGGCGGATCGCTACGGCACGGGGTCGGCATCGCGTCCTGCTGGTATGGGTGCGGCAACACCGCGCTTCCCAATCCATCCACCGTCCGCGTCGGCATCACCCCCGAGGGGCAGCTTGTCCTGCATCAGGGCGCCACCGATATCGGGCAGGGCTCGAACACGGTCATCACCCAGATATGTGCGGATGCGCTGGGATTGGCTGTCGATCTTTTCACCCTCATCGGTCCCGATACCGCCCGCACCCCCGATTGCGGCAAGACATCGGCCTCGCGTCAGACCTATGTGACCGGCAAGGCCGCGATGCTGGCCGGGCAGGCCCTTAGGGCCGAGATACTGAGGCGCGCCAACATGGGCGCGGATGCCGAAATCAGGCTCGAACACGGGGCAATCACGGTTTCGGACGGCCCGCAAACCCAACAGCGCATCCCGCTTGCAGGGCTTGCCCCCGATGAACACGGCTATGTCCTCAGCGTTGAGGAAACCTACGATCCGCCCACGACACCGCTTGATGAGAACGGGCAGGGCGCGCCCTATGCCGTCTACGGGTATGGCGCGCAGGTGGCCGAGGTCGCGGTGGATGCCACGCTTGGCACCACGCGGGTCACCCGCATTACCGCCGCGCATGACCTTGGCCGGGTGATCAATCCGATGCTGGCCGAAGGGCAGGTGCAGGGCGGCATCGCACAAGGTATCGGCCTTGCCCTGATGGAAGAATTCATTCCCGGCCGGACCGAGAACCTACATGACTATCTTATCCCGACAACCGGCGATATGCCCGAAATAGAGACGATTTTCGTTGAGGTGCCGGACCCCGAAGGCCCGATGGGCGCCAAAGGTCTGGGCGAGCATGTTCTGATCCCCACAGCGCCCGCGATCCTCAATGCCATCCGCCACGCGACCGGTGCGCTGGTCACGCGGCTTCCCGCCTTGCCGCACCGGGTGCTTGCGGCGATGAAGGAGTAAAACCGTGGCTGACCGTGTTCGGGAAGAGAAAATTCGCTGCGATGCCTGCCCCGTCATGTGCTATATCGCCGATGGCAAGGTTGGGGCCTGTGATCGCTATGGCAATGTCGGCGGACAGATCGTCCGCTGTGATCCCATTACAATTCTGGACCGCCGCCTGGGCGCCGGGGGTGAGGTGCGGCCATTCCTTGCCGCCGACTGGGATGGCAGCCTTTCGGGCGAGGACGTCTTCGTGAGTGGCGTTGGCGCGGGCACCACCTATCCCGATTACAAGCCCGCCCCTTTCATCGTCAGCCGCGAGATCGCGGGCGCCGATACCGTGACGGTCGTGACCGAAGCGATCTTCTCTTACTGTGGCGTCAAGGTGAAGATCGACACCGACCGGCACCTTGGCGAAGAGGCCGCGGCCGTGCGCGCCGAAGGCGAAGTGGTGGGTCATGTGACCACCTCGGAATACGGCTCACAAATGCTTTCGCTGGGGGGGGTCGATCACTTGACCGGTGGGTCCAAGTCCGAAGGCCGCACCACCTGTGATGCGCTGTTGCGCCTGTGTCAGGGTGCGGCAGTGGATCTCGACATAGATGGCGGGGCGCCGGTGACCGTGCAGGCGGGCTGTGCGCCGATCGTGAACGGCAAGCGCGAAGAACGTATGCGCGTCGGCTGTGGCTCGGCCGCCATCGGCATGTTCGCAAGCCAGTGGCAGGGTCATGTGGACGATGTGGTCGTGGTGGACGATCACATCACCGGCGTGGTGAGCGAACATCAGGCGGGCAAGGTTCTCGACTGGCCCGATACCGGCATCCGGATCAAAGGCCGCCGTTCGACCCCGGGCCGCTATTTTCAGGTGGCCGGTCCGGGGCGCGGTTGGGGTGGGACCGACATCGACGACCCTCTCACGATCCTCAACCCATGGCTTGGGAAAAAGGGCGCGCGGCCCGGTCTCACGCTTCTCATGGTCTCGACCACCGGCGAACACGCGGCCTATTACATCTTGGATGATGACCTCGTGCCACAGCCCGCCAAGATGCCCGAAATCTTGCAGGCGTCTGTCGACCTTATCGCGCAGAATTGCGAACCCGCCCTTTGCACGGTGATGTTTCAGGCGGGGGCCGGTGGCTCTCTGCGGTCTGGCGTGACGCGAAATCCCGTGCTGCTGACCCGATCGGTGCAATCCGGCGAAACCCGCGTGACCTGCGGTGGGGCCGATGTTTATGTCTGGCCCGGCGGCGGGATCACCCTGATGGTGGACGTGACCGCGATGCCCGAAGGCTCTTTTGGATACGTGCCCACGCCGGCACTGGTCGCCCCCCTTGAATTCACCCTCCCGCATGAGGCCTATTGCCGCCTTGGCGGGCATGACGACGCGGTGCGAAGCGTCGCGGACATTGTCGAAAAGGGCGGCGAATACGGAAGCGATGTGCGCATGGTCAAGGGCAAGCGCGATGAATAGCGCACAGGCCACGTGGCTCTCGGGTGGGCGTTTGCATCTGCATCACGGGCCCATTGATATGATCCTCGGCATCGACGGGCCGGGGCGCGAGGCCGGATTTCGGCGGGCCTCACACCGCTTTGCGACCCTGCTTCAGGAGTTGGTTGACGACCTGCCCCGCCTGCGCGCGGCCCATGGGCCTATGCCCGGCGGCGAAACGGCCCGTGCGATGGTGCGCGCGGTCCAGCCGTTTGAAGATCGGTTCGTAACGCCCATGGCCGCGGTGGCGGGGGCCGGGGCCGACACGATCTTGGCCGCGATCCGTGAGGGGCCGGAGATCACACGCGCCTACGTGAACAACGGCGGTGACATCGCGCTCCACCTCGGCCCCGGCACGACGATGCGTGTGGCCATGGCGGGCGGGTGCGTCGAGTTGACTCATGCTGATCAGGTGCGCGGTGTCGCGACCTCGGGCTGGCGCGGTCGAAGCCAGTCGCTTGGCATCGCCGACAGTGTTACCGTCCTCGCGCACAGCGCCGGAGCCGCCGACGCCGCCGCAACGCTTATCTGCAACGCCGTGGACCTGCCGGGTCACCCCGCGATCACGCGCTTGCCAGCGTCCGACGCCTCCCCCGACAGCGATCTGGGGGACCGCCCCGTCACAACCCATGTCGGCGCGCTTTCACGATCCGAAATCACGGTCGCACTCGACCATGGCGCGCGCTTTGCCGAAACCTGTCGCGCCCGCGGCCTGATCCATGGCGCAGCCCTTGGGCTTGGTCCCGAGATGCGAACCATCGGCGGGCTTGCCGTTCCATCATCACCGCAACAACCGGATTTGACCCATGCCTGATTTCGCCCTGCGCAAGACCATGACATTCATCGAGGATATCGTTCACGATGGCGGCCCCATCCCGAGCGACCAGCGCCGCCGCGCCGCCGTGGCGGCGCTGGTCGCCAATCCCTTTGCCGGAACCTATGCCGAGGATCTTCAATCGGCCATGGATGACCTGAAGCCGCTGGGCCTGATGATGACTGACGCGCTCATCAAGGCGATGGGCGGCATCAACGGTATCGATGGCTATGGCAAGGCCGCAATGTGCGGAGAGCGCGGAGAGCTTGAGCATACAGCGCTCTGGCATGTGCCGGGGGGCTATGCGATGCGCCAAAGGCTGGGCGAAGCAAAGGCCATCGTGCCATCGGCCATGAAACAGGGTGGTCCGGGCTCCACCCTCGATGTGCCCCTCGGCCACATCAACGCCGCCTACGTACGCAGCCATTTTGACGCGATGGAAGTGTCGCTCCCGGACGGGCCGCGCGCCGACGAATTGTTGCTCGTTCTCGCGATGAGCCGCGGCGGCCGCATTCATGCCCGCATGGGCGGGCTGTCGGTGACCGAGGTCAAGGGCGAGGACGGGTTGCGCTAAAGCGGTTTCACCTTTCGCTGATGCCTCAGGTTAAAGGCGAAACGCTTTGGAAATGCGCAGGGGGCGGCGCGCGATCAGGGCGGGTTTGCGCTCACCTTTCGCTGCCGCGAGACCTGCACGGCGAGGATCCCCGCCATGATCACCGCCACACCGGCAAGATCCGCGATCCCAAGCGCCTCGCCGAGGAAAAGCGCGGCGATGGCCACCCCCAGAAATGGGTTGAGGAAGTGGAACGTTGCAGCCCGCGTCGCGCCGATCCGGTCGACAAGGTGAAACCAGACCAGCGTCGCGGCAAGCCCGGGCACCAACGTGGTGTAAAGGAACGCAACCACGAGCTGCCAACTCCAGTCGATGACAAGCGTCTCGGTGCCGGCGGCCACGACGGCCAGCGCGAAACTGCCCACCAACAGCTGCAACCCCACAATCATGAGGTGATTGCCGCCCGACGTGGCCCCTCGCACCATCAACGTGGCCACAGTCAACGCGATCGCCCCGGCCACGCACAACATGAGGCCGTAAAGATCGACACCACTCGAAATCCGGCTGCCCATGATGATCGACACCCCGATAAGGCCCGCGACCAAGCCGCCGATGGCCATTGGGGTGATGCGCTCTCCCATAAAGAGCCACAGCGCCAGCGCCACCAGAAGCGGCATCGTAGAGGCGATGATCGCGGCAAGCGACGCCTCGATGGTCTGCATCGCGACGAAGTTAAGACCCAGATAGAGCGCGTTCTGACAGATGCCAAAGATGATCGTGGCGCGCCATTGCATAGGGGTGAGCCGCCATTTCTGTCCCATCATCCGCGCGATCAGAACCCCAAGCAGCCCGGAGATAAGGAACCGCAGCGCCAGCGCGCTGACCGGCGGCGCATGTGCCACGATCACCCGTGCCGAGGTGAAGGCCGAGGACCACATGACCGCAAAGGCCACGCCCATGATGATCGCGCGAATGTCCAAAGAATGCCTTTCACCCATGTGTGGAGTGTCATGCCATAGCGGTGCAGTATTGGAAAGCGGGGTTAGGCGCCCGCGAAACGCAGGGTCATGCGGCTGCCTGCCTCGGTCAGATCCTTGTTCAGCGTCGCGCCCAATGTGCTGGCGGCGGCGTCGACGATGTCCAAGCCGATGCCGGTGGAGATCGCGTCCTCCGATGGGCGCGCGGCCGAACCCACGCCGTCATCTTCACACCGCAAGGCGATCTCTCCACCCTCGGCCCGCCCAAATCGGAAGCGAACGGTTCCGGCCCGCTGGTCTGGAAAGCCATGCTTGATGCTGTTGGCCGCGAACTCGGTCATTACCACGGCGACTTGGGCGGCTTGGGTCGCGCCAAGCATGATGTTTTCCGTCTCGACCGACACGGTGACATGCGCGGGCGCTGTCCGTTTGATCAATTGGCCTATGCGCGGCAGATACGCACCCATGTCTATCTTGTCATGCTCGGTCGCCGTCTGTAATTCGGCATGTAGCGCGGCGACGGCCTCGATGCGGCGTTCCACCGCGGTCAACGCTTCGCGCGCGTCTTCTTGGACGATTTTGCGGGCATGCAGCCGCACCACGGCACTTATGGTCTGAAGCGAATTCTTGACCCTGTGGTCGATTTCGGATCGCAACGTGTCGGCGGCCTTGAGCGCGCGGCGCAGGTCCAACTCTCTCATGACGCGCTGTGCCAGAACTTTGAGCGTGTCGCGCTGAATCTCGGTCAGGGCGCGCGGTTCATGATCGAGCACGCAGAGCGTTCCAAGAGGAAGCCCATTGGCCGCCACAAGTCGCGCGCCAGCATAAAAGCGCAGACCCGGATCTCCGAGGCACAGCGGATTGTCCGCCATGCGCGGATCGGCCAGCGTGTCGGGGATTTCGATGAAATCCCCCTCCAGAATGACATGCGAGCAGATCGAGGTTTCAAGCGGCGTCTCGCGCACGCCCAAGCCGACCTCGGCCTTGAACCACTGCCGGTCGATGTCGATAAGGTTGACCACCGAGATGGGCGCCTCGCATATCCGCGAGACAAGCGAGACGATATCGTCGAAATCCGCCTCGCGCGGGGTGTCGAGAATGTCGTAGCGACGCAGGGTTTCAAGTCTGGCGTCCTGCATGGGATGTGGTTGGGCGCGCATGGAACGGGTCCGGGATATCGTGGTTCGGTCGGATACGTCATCTGACGCTTCCATTCGCGCTTACATCAATCTCGGCCCAAATAAAAGAAGCCGCCCACACAGGACGGCTTCGAAACTCGGTAAGGGATCAGCTGATCACTCGTTGACGCTGTCCTTGAGTGCTTTTGCGATGGTCATCTTGACCACCTTGTCAGCTTCCTTCTTGATCTGCTCGCCCGTGGCGGGGTTGCGGACCATGCGCTCGGGCCGCTCGCGGCAATAGATTTTGCCAACGCCGGGCAGGGTCACGGCACCGCCTTGCGAAACTTCACGGGTGATCACCGCGCAGACGGCGTCAAGCGCGGCGGCTGCGGATTTCTTGTCGCTGCCCATTTCTTCGGCCAGAGCCGCGGAAAGCTGAGATTTGGTCATCGGTTTTGCCATTTTATGGTCTCCTTCAACTGCCCGTTTCTTGGGCCTCATGACCGGGAGTTAACTGCATATCGTGGGTGAACACAACAAACAGTGTAACAAAATAAGGGTATTTTTGCCGTTTTCGGCCCGTTTCGCGCGGTTGCGGGACAGCCTTTCTCTGCTACTGCGCTATAGCGGACCGGAAAAGACGTGCTAGCTTCGCTATTTGAAACATATCGAACGTGCAGCGGTGGCGCTTTGGGAGGGCATCATGCGAGACAAACAAGGGCTTGATCCGTCCGATATCCGTATTCTCAGTGCCGTTCAGAAACACGGGCAATTGAGCAAGACAAAGCTTGCCGAGCTGGTGAACCTGTCGGCCACGCCGTGCTGGTCGCGGCTGACCCGGCTGCGCGAGGCAGGTTATATCCGGGGCTATCACGCGGATATCGAGCTGGAACGCGTGGTCGATGTCACGCGGGTGGTCGTGACGGTGGGGCTGACGCATCACCGCAAGACCGATTTCGACCGGTTCGAGGCGCATATCAGGACCCGGGACGAAATCATCAACTGCGTCGCCACGGGCGGCGGGATAGATTACGTGATGACGGTCGTGGTGAAGAATCTGGAGGCGTTTCAAGCGCTGATGGAGGATCTGCTTGCCGCGGATATCGCGATCGACCGCTACACGACGTATTTCGTCACCCGCCTGATCAAGGCGCAGCAACCCAACCTTGCGAATCTGGCCGCATCGAAGGTCCGCTGAGGCATTAGGACCATTTGGTCCTCTTTTCCCGGAAAAGATAGCCTGTCCGGTCTTTAAAGCGCCTCCTGTTCAGGCTGTGTGTCAAAAAAATAGGCGCTATGTGAAGGGGACATCGACGCGCCCGATGTTTCGGTCGACGCGCACATCACGGGAGGATGACATGATGCAAACGCAGGAGTTCGGCTTTGGTACGCAGATTCGCAAATCGCCCTATTTCGACGCCACAGTTCGCTGGGGCGCTCAGGGGTTTTCGGTCTACAACCACATGTACATTCCACGCGATTTCGGCGATCCGGAACAGAATTTCTGGAACCTAGTGAACGACGCCATCCTGTGCGACGTCGGCGTCGAGCGTCAGGTCGAGATCACCGGCCCGGATGCCGCGCGCTTTACCCAGATGCTGACGCCGCGCGATCTGTCGAACATGGCGGTCGGCCAGTGCAAATACGTGCTGATCACCAATGGCGAGGGCGGCATCCTGAACGATCCGATCCTTCTGCGCCTTGCCGAAAACCATTTCTGGCTGTCGCTTGCCGATAGCGACATCCTGCTCTGGGCGCAGGGCGTGGCGGTGCATTCCGGGCTCAACGTCAAGATCACCGAGCCGGACGTGTCGCCGCTGCAGTTGCAGGGGCCGAAGTCGGGCGAGATCATGCGCGCGCTTTTCGGTGACGAGATCATGGACCTGCGCTATTACTGGCTGCGCGAACTTGAGCTGGACGGAATCCCTCTGATCGTGTCGCGCACCGGATGGTCGAGCGAGCTGGGCTACGAAATCTACCTGCGCGACGGCGCCTACGGCGATGCGCTGTGGGAGCGGATCATGGCCACGGGTCTGCCCCTGGGCCTGAAGCCCGGCCATACCTCCAGCATTCGCCGGATCGAGGGCGGGATGCTGTCCTATCACGCCGATGCCGACACCACGACCAACCCGTTCGAGCTGGGTCTGGACCGGTTGTGCAACCTGGACATGGATGCTGAGTTCATCGGCAAGTTCGCGCTGCAGCGGATCCGCGACAACGGGGTTTCGCGCAAGCAGGTCGGGCTGATCCTGGACTGCGACCCGTTGCAGGGGCCGAACACCGCGTTCTGGACAGTGTTCCATGAGGGCGAGGCCGTGGGCAAGGTGACCTCGGCGGTTTACTCGCCGCGTCTGCAGAAGAACATCGCGCTGGCCATGGTGTCGGTCGAGTGCGCCGGGCTTGGCACGGAACTGAGCGTGGCGCGCCATTCCGGCGAAATGACCGCGCGGGTGGCCGAGCGGCCGTTCTACGACCCCCGCAAGTCGATCGCGGTGGCCAACCGAGCCTGAGCTTTGCGACAGGACGCGCGCGGATCGGAGCAGGACCCGCGCGCGCGCCTAAAGCGTTCCGAGAAAAACCTGTTGCGCAGCTTTTTGGGGATACGTTAGAGAAAGGCTGTCTCGTCAAATGAGCGTAGTTTCCGGCTGTGAATCCGTTCAAGTGGCATGTCGCGCAAGGCCTCCATCGCGCGGATTCCGATCATCAAATGCCGCGCAACCTGCGTTTTGTAGAAGTCCGACGCCATGCCGGGAAGCTTCAATTCACCATGCAGCGGTTTGTCGGATACGCACAAAAGCGTCCCATACGGCACCCTGAACCGATAGCCGTTGGCGGCAATCGTGGCGCTTTCCATGTCCAGCGCGATCGCGCGCGATTGGCTCAGGCGCTGCACCGGGCCGGATTGGTCCCGCAATTCCCAGTTGCGGTTGTCAAAGCTGGCCACGGTGCCGGTGCGCATCACTCGCTTGAGGTCATATCCCTCAAGCCGTGTTTCCGCCGCCACGGCCTGTTCCAGCGCGATCTGTATCTCGGCCAGTGCCGGCACGGGCACCCATGCCGGCAGATCGGCGTCAAGCACGCCGTCCTCGCGCAGATAGGCATGGGCCAACACGAAATCCCCGAGCGACTGAGAATTGCGCAGGCCCGCGCAATGGCCCACCATCACCCAGGCATGCGGACGCAGCACCGCGATATGATCGGTCGCCGTCTTGGCGTTGGACGGCCCCACCCCGATATTCACAAGGGTGATCCCCGACCGGTCGGGCCGCTTCAGGTGATAGGCCGGCATTTGCGGGAGTTTCGCAGGCCGCGCGATATCCGACATGGGGTCGGTGATCTCGGAGTTGCCGGTCGCGACAAAGCTGTCATACCCGCTGTCGGGATCGGACAGCATGGCCCGGGCGAAGGTTTCGAACTCTTCAACATAGAATTGGTAGTTGGTGAAAAGGACGTGGTTCTGAAAATGGCCCGGATCGGTCGCGGTGTAATGCGACAATCGGGCCAGGGAATAATCGATCCTCTGGGCGGTGAAAGGCGCGAGAGGCAAGGCGGCGTTGGTTTCGGGAATATGCGTGCCATTGACGATATCGTCATTCGTGGTGGCAAGGTCCGGCACGTCGAAGTGATCGCGCAGCGTAAAAGGCGCGGCCCCCTGATGCGGCACGGTCAGAGCCTCATCCCCCGCCACGGCGAAATGCACCGGCATAGGCGTGGTCGACTGCCCGATCACCACCGGCACCTTATGATTGCGTAGCAAAAGGCCGATCTGCTGCTCGAGATAGTCGCGAAACAGGTCGGGCCGTGTGACCGTTGTGGCATAGATGCCCGGCGCCGCCACATGGCCAAAGCTCAGGCGGCTGTCCACCTGTGCGTGACTGGCGGTCGTGATGCGAATTTCGGGATAAAAGGCCCGGATACGGCGGCCGGGCACCTTGCCGGAAATGGCGTCGGTGAACTCGTCCCTCAGAAAGGTCACCGCCTGTTCATAAAGCGTGACAAGCCGGTCCACGGCCGCGCCCGCGTCATCGAAAGCCTCGGGGGCTGACACGTCGGGCGTAAGGCTCTGGGGCGCGGTGCGGGAATTGGTCATGTGGGGGCCTGTCCGTGATGCTTGGGCAGGTTGACACGGCTTCGGGGCGGGATCAAGCTGGCGTCTCAAGACACGGGAGACGCCCTTGGACTACGAGACGGTCAGCCCCGAAGCCTTTGGTGCTTCGCTACGCGGTCTGGGGCTCAATATCCTCGTGCGTGACGTCGAGGCACAGGCACGATTCCTCTGCGATATCTTCGACATGAAAGCGCATCGCCTCAGCCGTGATTTCGCCATCATGACCTATGGCCAGCAGGTGTTTCAGCTTCACAGCGATGGCACCTATGCCGAAAACCCGCTTCTGTCGCTTGTGCCCGAGGCGGGCGCGCGGGGCGGCGGGGCCGAGTTTCGCCTCTATGACACAGACCCCGACGATGTGGCCGCCCGCGCGACGGCCCGCGGCGCGATGATCCTTCAAGACCCCACCGACAAGCCCCACGGCCTGCGCGAGGTTTATGTGCTCTGCGACAATGGTTATGCGTGGGTCGCCTCAAGACCGCTTGACAGCCAATGACAGGCACATTGCTCAGCTTTGGTCACGGCTATTCGGCGCGGGCCCTCGCGCGCTTGTTGGTGCCGCAGGGCTGGTCCGTGATCGGCACAACGCGCGATGCGGCCAAGTCAAGCGCGATCGCGGCAGAGGGTGTTCAGCCCGTCTTGTGGGATAGTCCCGAGGTCGACACCGCCCTCCAAAGCGCGACGCATATCCTGAGTTCCGCCGGGCCCGGACCCGAGGGCGATCCGGTTCTCGCACGCCACTTCGCCGCGATCCGCGCTGCCGCGCCGCGCCTGACTTGGGTTGGCTATCTGTCGACCACCGGGGTTTATGGCGATCACGCTGGCGGATGGGTGGACGAGGACACCGTGCTCTCACCTTCGACGGCGCGGGGCCGCGCGCGCGCCAAGGCCGAGGTGGCTTGGCAGGCCATCCCGGACCTGCCGCTGCATATCTTCCGCCTCGCCGGGATCTACGGACCCGGCCGGGGGCCCTTTGAGAAGGTGCGCCGGCAAACCGCCCGGCGCATCGTGAAAGACGGGCAGGTCTTTTCGCGCATCCATGTCGACGACATCGCGCAGGTGCTCGCCGCCTCCATCGCCCGTCCCCGGCCCGGCGCGGTCTATAACTTGTGTGATGACGATCCCGCCCCGCCCGAGGACGTGATCGAACACGCCGCCCGGCTTTTGGGCCTGCCCGTGCCGCCCGCCGTGCCCTTCGAGGAGGCCGAGATGACCCCCATGGCGCGCAGCTTCTATGCCGAATCCAAGCGTGTGCGAAACGACCTGATCAAAGAGGAACTGGGTGTGCGTCTGATCCACCCCGACTATCGAAGTGGCCTGCGCGCGCTCCTCGAGTCCGGCGCCGAGGATATCTGAACACGCCTTTGCGGGGCTTTCCGCGTTGCGCTCCCCGGTCGTTGGCGGCTACCACGGCGGGGCGGGCACGCCGTCCGCCCGCATCAGGACCGCCCGCCGTGACCACAAGCCCCGCTCTCGCCGCCCGTGCCAACGCCGTAGGTGCCCTGTGGATGGTCGCCGCCATGGCAGGCTTCGCCATCGAGGACACCTTTCTCAAACATGCCGCCGTGACGCTTCCCATCGCGCAGATCCTCGTGATGTTCGGGGCCGGTGGCGCATTGCTATTTGCGGGGCTGGCGGCGGCGCGGGGCGAACGGCTCGTGACTGCGGGTGTCGGCTCACGGGCGATGCGGGTCCGCGTCGGGTTCGAACTGACAGGGCGGCTCTTCTACACTCTGGCCATCGCCCTCACGCCGCTCTCCTCGGCCACCGCAATCCTTCAGGCGACACCTATCGTCGTGGTGCTGGGGGCGGTGCTCGTCTTTGGTGAAAAGGTGGGCTGGCGGCGCTGGGCGGCCATCATCGTCGGGCTTCTCGGGGTGCTGGTGATCCTGCGCCCCTTGGGCCAAAGCTTTTCCGCGCTGTCGCTGCTTGCGGTGATCGGCATGCTGGGCTTTGCCGGGCGCGACCTTGCCAGCCGCGCGGCGCCCCTGACGCTCAGCACGCGGATTCTGGGCCTCTACGGCTTTGTGACGATCATCCTCGCGGGTGGGCTCTATGCCATGTGGGAAGGGCGCGCCTTCGTGATGCCTGCATATGATGCGGCGCTGGCAATGACCGGCGCCATTCTGACCGGCGTCTTTGCCTATAACGCGCTCATGTGGGCGATGCGCACCGGCGACGTGTCGGTCGTGACACCTTTTCGCTATACCCGCCTGCTCTTCGGTCTGGGGCTGGGCATGCTGATTTTCGGGGAACGCCCCGATGCGATGATGCTCGTCGGCTGCGCGATCGTCGTGGCCTCGGGGCTCTTCCTGCTTTGGCGTGGCCGAAGATGACCCGCCTTGCGCCCCCCGGCCCCCTTTGATTTAACCGCTTGGCACAGTTCCGAAAGGCTCGCCCATGGTCGATATCGCCACCCGCGTCCACAACCACCGCTGGAAGATCGACCCGATCGTCCGCTCATTGATTGATACGGACTTCTACAAGCTCCTGATGTGCCAGTCGGTCTTTCGCAACAAACCCGACACGCATGTCACCTTCAGCCTGATCAACCGGACCAAATCCATCCGTCTGGCAGACACGGTGGACGAAGGCGAATTGCGCGAACAGCTTGATCATATCCGTTCGCTGTCACTGTCGCGGGGCGAATCCACTTGGATGCGCGGCAACACCTTCTATGGCAAGCGACAGATGTTCACGCCCGAGTTCATGGACTGGTTCGAGGCTCTGCGCCTGCCGCCCTACCACCTTGAGAAACGCGACGGTCAGTATGAGCTTACCTTCGAAGGCAAATGGCCCGAGGTCATGCTGTGGGAAATACCGGCGCTTGCGGTGATCATGGAACTGCGTTCGCGCGCGGTGACCGGCGGCATGGGCAAATTCGAACTTCAGGTGCTTTATGCCCGCGCCATGACCAAGCTTTGGGAAAAGGTCGAGAGGCTGCGCCCCGTGCCCGACCTGCGGATCGCCGATTTCGGCACGCGGCGGCGGCACTCCTTCCTCTGGCAGGACTGGTGCGTGCAGGCCATGACCGAGGGGTTGGGCCAGAAATTCGTCGGCACCTCGAATTGCCTCATCGCCAAGAACCGTGACCTCGCGGCGATCGGGACCAACGCGCATGAACTGCCGATGGTCTATGCCGCGCTGGCCGACACCGACGAGGAACTGGCCCGTGCCCCCTATGACGTGCTCAGCGACTGGCACGAAGAGCATGACGGCAACCTGCGGATCATCCTGCCCGACACCTACGGAACCGAAGGGTTTCTGGCCAACGCGCCCGATTGGCTCGCCGGGTGGACCGGCATCCGCATCGACAGCGGCGACCCGGCCACAGGCGCCGAAACCGCGATCCGCTGGTGGAAAGAGCGCGGCGAGGATCCGATGCAGAAGCTCATCATCTTTTCCGACGGGCTGGGCGAGAAAAAGATCATGGCGCTTCACAATCAGTTTCATGGCCGCGTCCGTGTGTCCTTCGGCTGGGGCACGCTGCTCACGAACGACTTCCGCGGCCTCACCCCCGATGACGCGCTCGCGCCCTTCTCACTGGTCTGCAAGGCCGTCTCGGCCAATGGCCGCCCCACGGTCAAACTCTCCGACAACCCGCGCAAGGCCATGGGGCCTATTGACGAGATTGCGCGCTATAAGCGAGTGTTCGGGGTGGGCGAGCAGGAGGCGCTGGAGGTGGTGGTTTAGGGAACGCCATTCGGTAGGGGCGCCCATGATCGCGCATCCGGTCAAGCGAACAGAACAAAACCGCTCACAAGCAGTATCACGAAGAAACCCAGAACCTTGAGGTTGAACCCGTAATGCTCGTCATCGCGGTCGAACAGGGTGTCGTGGCGGAACGGTCTGACGAGGAAATGCATGTAGAATGCAAAGAACAGGAAACCGAGAAAGGCGACGATCCATATCGCCTGTGCGACTATACTGAAAATTTCAAACGACATCCTCTGCTCCTGTTATAGATGACGCGATCCATGGCAATGCGACCCCGCTCAAATCCGCGTATGCGGCCCCCGCGCGCCCCAGAGCCGGGCGCGGCGCAGTTGCCGTTCCCGCCATACGATCAAAAGACCGCCCGCCGCCACGAGGACCGCGCCCGGCATCAGGTCGTCCACCGGTGCCTCGTCGTAAAAGATCCACCCCAACACGAAGGCAAACAGGATGCCGAAGTAATGGAACGGGGCGAGGTTCGCCTGTTGGGTCATGCGGAACGAAATCACCAGCAGAAGAACCGCCGAACCGCCGAACATGCCCATCGCCACGATCCAACCAAGGTCACCCGGCCCCCGGATGCCCGAGAACCCGCCAAGCGCAAGCGTAAGCAGGCTCGCGCCCACCACCGACGTGGCGGTTCCATAAAGGTTGATCAACGGGCTGGGCACATCCGCATCCATCCGCCGCGCCAGAACACCCGACAGCGCATAGCAGAACGCCGCCACCAGCGGCAGAAGCGCGGCAGGGGTGAAGCTTTGGCTGCCGGGCCCCATGATCATCACCACGCCGGCAAAACCGATGCCCACCGCAAGCCACCGCGCCTTGCCAACCTTCTCTCCCAGAAGCGGCACCGCCAGAGCGGTCATGAAAAGCGCGTCGGCATAGCCGATCGTCGCCGCCGTCGCGAAAGGCAGCAAGCCCAGCGACATGTAGAAACAGAATTGCGCCAGCGTCGTGATCATGCCGCGCAGGCAACCCACCTTCCATTGCCGCATCCAAAGCTGTCGGCCTTTCGCGTGCCACGCCCGCGATGACCAGAGCGCGATTGCGCTCGGCACAAGGCCAAAGAAATTGCGATAGGCGCTGAGTTCGGCCGGGCTGTAGTGTTCAGACAGGTGCTTGATGATCAGGCCCATCGCATCGAACAGCAACAAGGCGACAAGGCTCAGGCCGATGGCAAGCCCGGTGCGGTCGCTGTCGCTTTGCATGTCGCTTTGTCCCTGATGTCCGGTCTGGTCGGGTGACGTTGGAGAAGGTCCGGGCAAAGGGCAAGGGGCGCCGGGAAGAAACGGAGGTCAAAAGGCGGTCATGCCGATATGTGAAGGGTGCGCTTCACCACGGGCACCCCGCCTACGGGCGAATGAGCCCGACACCGCATTTGGCCGCGGTTCCATCAGGAAAAGATCAGGTCGAGGCGCGCTCCGGCTTGGCGGTCGCCGCTATGATCGTCATCGCGATCGCGGCACCGAGTGCATTGAACACTAGGTCAAGCGCGGTATTGAAATATCCCCCGACATTGGTTTCCGGCACCGAAAGAATAGCGATGAATTCGATGATCTCGTTGACAGTTCCAAGGCCCATGGCCGCCAGTGCCGGGTAAAGCAGGCTCGTCTTGGTTCCCATCAGCATCGGAAAATGCCGCTTCATCAGATACCAGAGCACCCAAGCCGTCACGCCGAACCCATAGGCGTGGACGATCTGATCATACTTGAGCAATTGCATCTCACCATCCGCCGGCGTGATTGGAAAGAGTTGCAGCGAATAGAGAACAGACCCGGCCACTGGCACGCCGCCCCCGGCCATGTGCAAAAGTCCCCATGCCGAAAGCGCCCAGAGCATGGACACCGGATACTCCACCGACCGGAGACTCCTGCCGATGAGCGTGATCAGGATGAACATCGTGATCACGTAGACGACGAATTCGTAATTCCCGCTCATCAGAAACCAGACCGTGAAGGCCAAGACATAGACAGTTGTGAAAATGGCGACCGGATACTCACGCGGTTTAAGCTTGATGACTGGCATCCAAAATACTCCTCCGTTTCTGGCATGGCCAATGCGTTTCGGCTTTAGCCCGACTTGCTCCGCCTTTTGATATATCAGGTTACAGACGAGGTGCTTTAACTTCGGGTCTCAGCGTTCAGGTTCATGGCTCTCTCATGGGTGTCGCCCATGCAATGTTTCGCACCGGCGTGATACCGACGTGAATGCCGACGTGAATACCGACGTTCCGTTCGCTGCGTTAACCCGGCCCGGCTTCAGGCCGGAACGTGTTTGTGAAACTCCGCCTCGGCCCGGCCCCAGACCCCGCTGTCCGGCTTATCCAGCGTCAGGAGTGATGGCAGAAGTTGTGCCGCATAATCCTCGCTGCTCTCAACAGGAAGAAGGGAGGGAAGATTGTCGATCGCCATCACGTCGAGCACCGGATTTTCGGACACCCGCACCACGGGCTTGGTCCATGTGGTTGCGGCGTCATAGACCGGTACAGGGTTGTAGTCGCTGTCGGGATCACAGGCCACGTCGCCGATCACCTTCAGGCGGCGCGGCGCTGTCAGCGCGGTTTCCGGGACAAAGACCGGCGTGCCGGGACGGGCAAGGATACAGTTGAAAAAGAGGTCATGTTCAAGAAGTTCGGGAAACGGGCCGCCATGCGATGTTTCTTCTATATCCCAGCGGGTTACGGTCATGCTCAACGCCTCGCAAAGGTCGGCCGCACCAGTGCCGACGCGGCCTTTCGCGCCGATGACGATGGCGCTTGGGCGGGATGCGCCTAACGCATCGCGAAGCGTTTCAAGAAGGGCCGCCGTATCAGGATAGGTCGCCACGGGTGGACAGATGCCGCCATCTCTCTGCGCGACCCAAGCCAGGGTTGACACCGCGGCGCCCGCATATCCCGCCCAATATCCGAACGCCGCCACGCGGCGGCCGTCCGCGTCCACGAGATACTCAAGATCATAGAGCGTTCCGCCCCCCTTTGCGAAGCGCGCCAGAAGTGCCGCGCCCGAATGCTGGCCCTTGTAGGCATGGCCGAACATGATGTGACGGTGTCGCAGCGGCGTGCCATCCTCGGGCAGTTCCTTGAGCCCGAAAATCACCGCATCTTGCGGCGCCTCGGGCCAGCTTGCCTCGGGTGCGATGTCGCATCCCGCCGCGCGGTATCCTTCGATGGGAATCGCCCGCCGCCCGCTGTCTTCGACCGTGACCGAAAAGCCTTTTTCCATCAGGGTCTTGGCGCCTTCCGGCGTGAGGCCCGCGCGCTCTTCGTTGGGCCGTTGTTCGGCCCGCACCCAAAGATGTGTCATCGCTTATGTCTCCCAAAGCGTTGGTGTGGTGTGCCGGGTGTCACAAAAGCTGTGAGCCAAGCTCTTCGCAACACCTATCAGCCAAACAACCCGTTTTCGCGTGCGAACCGCACCGCGTCTCGCATCTCCATCTCGGCCCGGAAGGCCCTGATCCCCGGAAGCGGCTGAACGTCTACGCCATCGCCTTCGAGCCACGAACAGACAGTGTAAAGATAGAAATCGGCCACGCTCAGGTCAGCTCCAAGGATGAACGGACCGGTCAGCACGTTCGCCTCGATATAGCGCGCGCTGTCGGTCATGGTCTGCGCCACCTTCCCGGTCATGTCCCTGCGGCTTTCCTCGCGATCGGCCCAGCGATGACCACGCCGTTTATGCGCGTGGTTCACATGCATGGTCGAGGCGAGGTAATACATCGCCGCGCGCATGCGCGCCGCCTTCAATGCATCAACAGGGACAAGCGCGCGATCGGGCGCCTGTGCCGCGATATATTCAAGGATCGCTCCGGTTTCGGTCAGGATCTCGCCCCCGATGTCAAGCGCCGGCACCCGCCCCTTGGGGTTGATGGTGTGAAACGCCGCGCTCGATTGTTCGCCACCGGCGATGTCGATCGGCGTGAGCTTGTGCGCAAGCCCGGCCTCCTGCAAGGCCATCGCGACAGCCACCGAGATTGTCTGCGGTGCATAGTAAAGTTCCATGATGCGGGTCGCCTTTCAGATGAAGGTGCGGCCATGGGCGCGTTCGGGCGCGTCCAGATGCGGCGTGGCATTGAACGAGGACAGCATAAGCCGTCCGTGAACGAAATGCAGCCGATGCATGGACGAGTTCATCACCTGTAGCATGACTTCGGCCATCGCTTGCGTCTCAAGCCGCAGGATCTGACGCAGAACCATCCCGATCACGCCCCCTGATGTCACGACAAGAGTTCGACCCCCGAGAGAGCACAGCTCACCCAGAAGCGAATCGACCCGCGTGTGAAAGCTGTGAAATGTTTCGGGAACTTCGTTGAGCCGGTCCTCGGCCCAATGCTCGACCACTTGCGGCAGGTAGCGCGCGAATTCGCGCGCATCCAATGGTGCCGGAAGGCCAAATTGAACCTCAACCGCCTGAGCCAGCGCGAAATAACTCAACTCATTGAGCCGGGCATCTCTTTCATGCGTCTCGTATCCTGCGCTGCGGGCGGTCTCGATCTGACGCGAGAGGGTGCCGGTGATAACCCGGTCAAAATGCGGATTGGTCGCCTGCAAATGCGCACCCAACCAACGCGCCTGATCATGGCCGAGATCGGACAGGCGATCATAGTCCTCTTCGTCCTGTGCATGCGAATTGGCTTGCCCGTGCCGCACCAGAAGGATGTCTGCCATGCCCGCCTCGTTTTTTGTGAATGACCGAAGCTGCAGGTTAGGGTCGGCCCCGGCCGATTGCAACGCATCCACAGCGGGAAAAACCGTTCTTTATTGGAAACCTCGCGGGGCGTTTGGCGCAAAAAATGCAGCAGGTGTCGCGATTGGCGGACTCCCTTTTTGCGCCTCATGGTCTAGAATGGTTACAAGTAGGGAGCGCACTCATGTCCGATACGATCAAGTTCACGCTGGATGGCAAGGAAGTCGAGGCCCGCACGGGCGAGACGATCTGGGAGGTGGCCAATGGCCGCGGACTGGTGATTCCCCATCTGTGCCACAAGCCTGCGCCCGGCTATCGCCCCGATGGCAACTGTCGCGCTTGCATGGTCGAGGTCGAGGGCGAGCGCAATCTTGTCGCGTCGTGCATCCGTGAACCGCGCGATGGCATGGTCGTGAAGACAGACACATCGCGCGCGGCCACCGCCCGCAAAGTGGTCATCGAGATGCTGGCCGCCGATCAGCCCGAGCGCAACGAAGCGCACGACAAATCGGCGCATTTCTGGGATATGGCCGAAGCGCAGGGTGTT
The DNA here is from genome assembly GCF_037083845.1 of Roseovarius sp. E0-M6. Lineage (NCBI taxonomy): Bacteria > Pseudomonadati > Pseudomonadota > Alphaproteobacteria > Rhodobacterales > Roseobacteraceae > Roseovarius > Roseovarius sp. E0-M6. The sequence goes on from NZ_JBAPLA010000002.1 coordinate 636,521, forward strand.
TCGGAAAGCCGCTTCCCCAAGCTTGAAGACGGGCGCATTCCGCTTCTGGATGACAGCCATGTCGCGATGAGCGTCAATCTCGATGCGTGCATTCAGTGTGGGCTCTGCGTGCGGGCCTGTCGCGAAGTGCAGGTGAATGACGTGATCGGCATGGCCGGACGCGGGCATGACACCTATCCGACATTCGATTTCGCCGATCCGATGGGCGACTCGACCTGCGTCGCCTGTGGTGAATGTGTTCAGGCTTGCCCGACCGGCGCGCTGATGCCCTCCTCAGTGGTCGACGAGGATCAGGTGGGCGACCGCGCCGACTACGACCACGAGGTCGATAGCGTCTGCGCGTTCTGTGGGGTCGGCTGTCAGATTTCGGTCAAGGTCAAGGACAACAAGATCAAATATGTCGAGGGCATCAACGGCCCCGCCAACGAAGGTCGCCTCTGTGTCAAGGGGCGGTTCGGCTATGACTACATCCACCATCCCCATCGCGTGACCACGCCGCTGATACGGCGCGAAGATGCGCCCGAAAAGGCGCTGAACGTCGAGCCGGGCAACTGGCAGGAATTCTTCCGCGAAGCATCTTGGGACGAGGCGCTCGATGTGGCGGCCAACGGGCTCAAGGGGCGCGGTCGCGAGGTCGCGGGCTTCGGCTCGGCCAAATGTACGAATGAAGAGGCTTATCTCTTTCAAAAGTTCATCCGCGAAGGCTTTCGCCACAACAACGTGGATCACTGCACGCGGCTGTGCCATGCCTCTTCGGTGGCCGCACTAATCGAGAACGTGGGCTCTGGGGCCGTGACCGCCACGTTCAACGAGATCGAGAATGCGGATGTGGCTATTGTCATTGGTGCCAACCCGATCGAGAACCATCCCGTCGCCGCCACCTATTTCAAACAGTTCACCAAGCGCGGTGGCAAGCTTATCGTGATGGACCCGCGCGGCGTGGGCTTGCGCCGCTTCGCGACGCATATGCTGCAATTCCGCCCCGGTGCGGATGTTTCGATGCTCAACGCGATCATGCACACGATCGTGGATGAGGGGCTTTACGACAAACAGTATATCGACGCCTACACCGAGAACTGGGAGGCCGAGAAAGCCCACCTTGCAGATTTTGCGCCCGAAAAGATGGAAGACCTTTGCGGTATTCCGGCCGAAACCCTGCGCGAGGTCGCGCGCGAATTTGCCGGTGCGAAATCCGGCATGATCTTCTGGGGCATGGGCATCTCGCAGCACATCCATGGCACTGACAATTCGCGCTGCCTTATCTCGCTTGCGCTGATGTGCGGGCATGTGGGGCGGCCCGGAACCGGGTTGCACCCGCTGCGCGGTCAGAACAACGTTCAGGGCGCGTCGGATGCGGGTCTCGTCCCGATGTTCCTGCCCGATTATCAGAGCGTCACCGACGACAAGGTGCGCAAAGCCTTCACCGATGTCTGGGGGTCCGGCGATTTCAGCAACGAGAAGGGGCTGACCGTGACCGAGATCGTGGACGCGATCCATGACGGCGATATCAAGGCCATGTATATTCAGGGCGAGAACCCGGCCATGTCGGACCCCGACGTGGAGCATGCCCGCGAGGCGCTGGCCAAGCTCGATCATCTTGTGGTGCAGGACATTTTCATCACCGAGACGGCCAACTATGCCGACGTGATCCTGCCCGCCTCGACCCTCTATGAAAAGTCGGGCACCGTTTCGAACACCAACCGTCAGGTTCAAATGGTGCGCCCCGCCGTCACCCCACCCGGAGATGCGCGCGAAGATTGGGCCATTCAGGTGGAATTGGCCCGGCGGTGCGGACTCGACTGGGGATATACGCATCCCTCCGAAGTGTTTGCGGAAATGGCGCTGAACATGCCGTCGATGAACAACATCACCTGGGCGCGGCTTGAGAAGACCGCCGTGACCTATCCAAGCCTCAGCCCCGAAGACCCCGGTCAGGCGGTTGTATTCGGCGACGGATTCCCGCGCAGCGAGGGCCGGGCCAAGTTTACCCCGGCAAGCGTCATCGCGCCGGACGACACACCCGATGCGGATTATCCGATGATCCTGACAACGGGCCGTCAGCTTGAGCATTGGCACACCGGGTCTATGACGCGCCGGTCGCGTGTTCTCGATGCGGTCGAGCCCGAGGCGAACTGTTCGATGCACCCCTCCACGTTGCGCAAGCTCGGTGTAGAGCCGGGCGGCATGGTGCGTCTCACCACCAAACGCGGCACGATCATGGTCATGGCCCGCGCCGACCGGGCCATTGCGCCCGATATGGTGTTCCTGCCCTTCGCCTATGTCGAAGCGGCTGCGAACATCCTTACAAACCCGGCCATCGACCCCTATGGCAAGATCCCCGAGTTCAAGTTCTCGGCGGTGAAGGTCGAAGCGGTCGAAGGGCAGGTCGCGGCGGAGTGAGCGAAGCCTGACGTTTCAAGGCGCGCGCGTGGTCATGGACCCGCGCGCGCTTAGCGTCCAAAGCGTTTCGCGAAAATCTGTGATTCAGGTTTTTCGCGAAACGCTTTAAGTTTGCCGAAATCCCGCGTAGACGGGCATCCGGCATCGAGGCGTTATGGCAAAATCAACGAAACCCGCGAAGCGTGCCCCGTGGCATGTACGACTGCGCCGCTGGTTCCGGCGTTGGACATTGTGGTTTCTCGTCACCTCGCTTCTCGTTGTGGCCGGGGTGGTCGCCGCGCATCGCGTGCTTGATCCCGGTGTCACGCTTTACATGAAGCAGGAACGCCACCGGCTTGGCACGATCCGCCATGAATGGGTGGATATCGAGCGCATTGCGCCGGTGATGGCCCGCGCCGTTGTCGCAGCCGAGGACGCGAATTTCTGCCGGCACTGGGGCTTTGACATGCGCGCGATCCGCAAAGTTGTCGAAAGCGGTGAAACACGCGGCGCTTCGACGCTTAGCCAACAGACCGTGAAGAACGTCTATCTCTGGCATGGCCGGTCCTACCTGCGAAAGGCGCTTGAGGCGACGATCACGCCGGTCATCGAAGCCTTCTGGACCAAGCGGCGCATTGTCGAAGTCTATCTCAACATCGCCGAGTTCGACGAAGGTGTCTTTGGCATCGAAGCGGCGGCACAGCATTATTTCGACCGGTCTGCCGCTGAACTCAGCGCGGTTCAATCCGCGCGGCTTGCGGCGCTGCTTCCTTCGCCGAAAACACGCTCGGCCAGTCAACCGTCAGCGCGCTTGCGCAACCGCGCCGCACAGATCATGGACGGGGCGGCCACCATCCGCCGGGATGGCCGCGCCGCCTGTTTCGAGGATTGAAACCCGTCGCTTATCCGGGCATTGAAGAAGAACACGCAACACCGGAACTCCGTCCGCCCATGGCCAAGCTCTTTCACGTCCCGCTCTCGCCTTTTTGCCGCAAGGTTCGGCTAAGCCTTGCCGAAAAGAAGATCGACTGTGAATTGGCCGAAGAGCGATACTGGGAGGCGAGCCCGGATTTCCTTAGGCGAAATCCGGCGGGCAAGGTGCCGGTGTTGCGCATCGAGGGGCGCACACTTTCCGAAAGCGCCGCGATCTGCGAATACCTCGAAGAAAAGTATCCCGAACCGCCCTTGATGCCCAAAAGCCCCGAAGCACGATACGAAGTGCGGCGTCTGGTGAGCTGGTTCGATGACAAGTTCCACCATGAGGTGACATCAAAGCTGGTCTATGAGCGGGTCAACAAGAAGGTGATGGGACAGGGCTTTCCCGACAGCACGAATGTCAAGGCCGGCGCCAAGGCCATCAAGTTTCACCTCGATTACATGGCGTGGCTTCTCGATCACCGCCGCTGGCTGGCGGGTGACGTGATGACCCTTGCCGATTTCGCCGCCGCGGCGCATCTGAGTTCGCTCGATTATATCTCGGACGTGGATTGGAACCGTAGCGAGACGGTCAAGGACTGGTATGCCAAGATCAAATCGCGCCCGGCCTTTCGCCGTATCCTCGCCGATCAGGTGCCCGGTTTTCCGCCTCCCGCGCATTATGCCAATCTCGACTTCTGATAGGCGCGGTGCCCCCTGCTGCGAAGGGCGGGGGGATTTCGCGGTTTCGCCGGGATATTTCAGGCAAGAAGAAAGATGAGCTCGCTCAAGGACAAACTGGTCGCCCGTGCGATCGAAGAGGGCTTTGACCTTGCCCGTATCTGCCGGCCCTGGGACGTGCCGCAGGTGCCCGAACGGCTGGCTGAATTTCTCGCAAAGGGGCGGCATGGTCAGATGACATGGCTCGAAGGTCGCAGCCAATGGCGCGCCGATCCTTCGGTGCTTTGGCCCGAGGCGCGGTCGGTGATCATGCTGGGCGAAAGCTATACCCCGGAACGCGATCCGACCGAGACCCTAGATCAAGGCGATGTTGGCACGATCTCGGTCTATGCGCGGGGCCGCGATTACCATGATATGGTGAAGAAACGGCTCAAGCGGGTGGCTCGCTGGCTCATTGCCGAAACCGGAGACGAGACCGAGGTGAAGGTCTTTGTCGACACCGCGCCCGTGCCGGAAAAGCCACTCGGAGAGGCCGCTGGTCTTGGTTGGCAGGGCAAGCACACCAATCTTCTGAGCCGGGATCTGGGCAATTGGTTCTTCATCGGCTCGATTTTCACCACGCTGGAATTGCCGGTGGATACGCCCGAGGCCGATCATTGCGGATCGTGCCGCGCGTGCCTTGATGCCTGTCCGACAGATGCGTTTCCCGCCCCCTATCAACTGGATGCCCGGCGCTGTATTTCCTATCTCACGATCGAGCATCATGGCCCCGTGGACCCTACGTTGCGCCCCCTCATGGGCAACCGCATTTATGGCTGTGACGATTGTCTTGCGGCCTGCCCGTGGAACAAGTTCGCGGTGACGGCGCGTGAAACGCGCTATCATGCGCGCGATGATCTGAACGCGCCGCCATTGGCCGAGTTGGCCACGCTCGACGATGCCGCGTTCCGCGCGAAGTTCTCAGGCTCGCCGATCAAACGGATCGGGCGCAACCGCTTTCTGCGCAACGTGCTTTATGCCATCGGCAATTCCGGTGATCGCGCGTTGATCGCCTCTGCCGAGCCGCATCTTGCAGATCCCGATGAAACGGTGGCGGATGCTGCGCGCTGGGCGGTGGAACGACTGAAATCTGACGCAAACGGGCTGGACCACGACGCCTGAATCTCTAAACCCTTGCCGAGACAACAGGAGACGGGTGCATGGCGCTTTTGCTTGGGGTGGATACGGGCGGAACCTATACTGACGCGGTATTGATCCGCGACGAGACCGAGGTGATCGCCACGGCCAAGTCTCTGACCACACGGCATGACCTTGCCATCGGCATCGGCGGCGCGGTCGAGGCGGTTCTGGCTCAAAGCGGTGCGGATGTGTCTGAAATCGGTCTGGCCTCACTCTCGACGACACTTGCTACAAATGCGCTGGTCGAAGGGCAGGGCGGGCGCGTTGGCCTTGTCTATGTCGGGTTCAAGGAGCGCGACCTTGAGGCTCACGGTCTTCGTGAGGCGCTCTCGGGCGACCCGGCGCTCCTGCTCAGTGGTGGTCACAGCCATGCGGGTGGTGAGACGGCCCCGCTCGACCTCGATGGGCTTGCGCGCTGGCTCGCTCAGGATCAAGGCATCTCCGCCTTTGCCGTCGCCGCGCAGTTCGCAACGCGAAACCCGGCGCATGAACTGGCCGTGGCCGAGATGATCCACGATGTCACCGGGCGGCCTGTCTCGTGTTCGCATCATCTCTCGGCGCGGCTCAATGGCCCGAAGCGGGCCCTGACGGCGGTGCTGAATGCGCGCCTTATCGGAATGATCGCGCGCCTGATTGACCGCGCCGAAGGCAAGCTGCGGGAGCTTGGCGTCACAGCGCCGCTGATGGTGGTGCGCGGTGACGGAGCGTTGATCAGTGCCGATCAGGCCCGTGCCCGCCCCATTGAAACCATTCTGAGCGGTCCCGCCGCCTCAATCGTTGGCGCCCGCTGGATGACGGGGGCCGAATTCGCCCTTGTGTCGGATATCGGCGGCACCACCACGGATGTGGCAGTGCTTCGCGAAGGGCGACCGGCGATCGACCCTGCGGGCGCGCGCGTCGGACCGTGGCGCACCATGGTCGAGGCGGTGGCGATGCGCACCACCGGGCTTGGCGGCGACAGTGAGGTGCATGTCGAGGACGAAGGCCTCAAAGGCGGCCTGACACTTGGCCCGCGCCGTGTCGTGCCGGTCAGCCTGATTGCCGCCGAGGCGCCCGGTGTCGTGCATGCGGCCCTTGAGGAACAGGTGCGCAGCGCGGCCCCGGGCGAGTATGACGCCCGTTTCCTGCGTGCCGTGCCGGGGATGGAGGCCGATGGTTTGCAGGATCGCGAGGCGGCGTTGCTGGCCCGGATTGGCGATAGCGTGCATCCTGTGGGCCGTGTTTTGCGCACCCGGATGGAGGCACAGGCGCTCAGGCGGCTGGTGGCGCGTGGGCTGGTGCAGGTTGCGGGCCTCACCCCCTCGGACGCGAGCCATGTGCTCGGACAACTCGACAGCTGGGACAGTGAGGCCGCGCGAATGGCACTTGAACTCACCGGGCGCAAGCGCACCGGTGCGGGCAACATGCTCTGCCCCGATCCGGTGCAACTGGCCCGTTTGATCGTGGATCAGCTGACACACCAGACCTCGCTTGCCTTGCTGGAGTCGGCGTTCGACGAGGACCCGCATGATTTCAAAGAGCCCGCGGTCAACCTCGCGCGTCACGTCCTCACTCAGCGGGGCCTTGACGGGCATCGCGGCCTTGTGCGGCTTTCGGCGGGACTCGACGTGCCGGTCGTCGGCCTTGGCGCCTCGGCCCGAACCTATTATCCGGCGGTCGGGGCGCGGCTGGGATGCGAGATGGTCCTGCCCGAATATGCCGGCGTCGCCAATGCCATCGGGGCCGTGGTGGGGCGCGTCACCATCCGGCGTAGCGGCACCATCACCGTGCCGGGTGAAGGTCGGTATCGGGCGCATCTGGAAACCGGGCCCGAAGATTTCACGACCGTGGACACCGCGATCGAAACCCTGCTGTCCCACCTCCGCAAGGAGGCGCGCTCCGAGGCTGTCGCCGCAGGCGCCGAAGATATTCAGATCAAGGATCATCGCGATATCCGCAAGGCGCAGGCCGAGGGGCGCGAGGTCTTTCTCGAAGCTGAAATCACCGTCGAGGCGTCGGGTCGTCCGCGCATCGCGGAATGACTTCGCTGGGCCCGTGGTCTTTCTTCTTGCCGAAAATATCCCCGCCGGAGGCATGAAAATCAAAGCGTCTCACACGGCGAGCGCCACCAGCCAATCCCGCACTTGCTTTGCTTCGGGGCTGAGCGGGCGCGACGCCGACCAGACAAGATAGAAGCCTGCCCCCGTTTCCCAAGCCCAGTCCTCGCGCATCGTCAAAAGCCCTTGGGACGTAAGAGTTTCGGTCGTATGCCGCCAACCAAGCGCAAAGCCTTCGCCGGCCATCGTCGCTTGCAACACAAGCGCATAGTCATTCAGTCTCAGACCCTTGTGAGGGGCCTTTACGGTCAGGTTCCAATGGGCAAAGAACTCGGCCCATCCGGGCCGGTGACGAACCGGTTCCTCCAAGTGGATGAGCGGCAGACTCAGCAGATTGGCCAGCGTGCGAAGATGCGCCGCCGCGGCCATAACCCGTGGCGCGGCAATGGGGGCGATCACCTCGGGTGCGATCCTGTGGCAATGGCATCCCGGCCACTCGCCATGGCCCCGGCGAATGGCGAGGCTGATCCGCTCCGCGTCCATGTCGGGTTCCCTGTCTGAGGTTTGCAGCCGCAGGTCGATGTCCGGCTGCGCCTCGTGAAATCGGGCAAGGCGTGGCACCATCCAGTAATGCGCAAACGCGGTCGAGGCCGAAAGGGTCACATGGTTTTGATCACCGCGTGACGCGATCATGATTGCGGTCTGATGTATCCGGGCAAAGCCCGCCGCCACATCCGCATAAAGCCGCTCGCCCGCCTGTGTGAGCGTGACCGCACGATGCGCGCGCAGGAAAAGGGCGGTGCCCAACGAGGTTTCCAATTGTTTTATCGCTGCGGAAACGGCGGGTTGCTGCACGTTGAGTTCCCGCGCGGCACGGGTGAACGACCCGGTGCGCGCCGCGGCCTCGAACACCAGAAGATGCCGCGGTGAGGCGACCAGTTTCCATAGATCATGCATAAGCTGTGTTTATCCAAAGCGTTGAATTTTGCAAGGATCACAGGGCGGAAAAGCTTGTATAGATTGATTTGCTCAGAGGGGGGATCGCATGGCAAGACGTGTGAGATCGCGGCGCGACACCGGGGCTGCATTGTCGGCGTTGCCGTCGCCGCATGTGCGGCGGGGCCTGCCCTTCTTCGACGTGATCGACGAAGAGACCCTCGTCAGGCTCGAAGCGCAGGTGAATTGGCTGATCGAAGTGAACGGAGTCGAATTTCGCGACGACCCCGAAGCGCATCGCATCTGGAAAGACGCCGGTGCCGACATTCAGGGCACGCGCGTGCGCGCCGATGCCCAGTGGATTCGCGAGCTGTGTGCCAAGGCGCCCAGTGAATTCACCCAAGTGGCCCGCAATCCCGCTCGGTCGGTCACCATCGGCGGCACGCATCAGGTGTTTGCGCCGATCTATGGCGCGCCCTTCGTGCGCGACCTTGCCGGCGGGCGGCGCTACGGCGACATGGCAAGTTTCGAGAAGCTGGTAAAGCTCGCCTACATGCATCCCAATCTGCATCACACGGGCCTCGTGATCTGTGAGCCTTGCGACGTGCCGGTCAGCCATCGACACCTCGACATGATCCTGTCCCACATGACCGCCTCGGACAAACCGCATCTGGGTGCGATCACCGAAATGAGCCGCGCACAGGACAGCGTCGACATGGCCGAGATTCTGCACGGCCGCGATGTCATGGACCGGCAATGCGTCATCATGGGCAACGTCAACACCAACTCGCCGCTCTTGGTGGACAAGGTCGTGACCGAGGCGATCCGGGTTTATTGCGGTCGCGGACAGGGGATCATCGTGGTGCCGTTCATCCTTTCGGGTGCCATGGGGCCGGTCAGCACGGCGGCCAGCGTGACCCAAGCCATGGCCGAAGCGATGATGTGCTGCGCCTTCGCTCAGCTTGTCAGGCCGGGTGCGCCCTTTGTGCTGGGCAACTTCCTGTCGTCGATGAGCCTCAAGAGTGGGGCCCCCACCTTCGGCATGCCCGAGCCGGTGATCTCGAACTATGCCATCGGTCAGATGGCGCGCCGCGTGGGGCTTCCCCTGCGCTGTGGCGGGTCGCTGACCGCCTCCAAGATCGAAGACGCGCAGGCCGCCTACGAATCCGCCGATTCGATGCACTCGACCGCGCTGGCCGGTGCTCATTTCGTGTTGCACGCCGCCGGCTGGCTCGAAGGTGGGCTCTGCACCGGCTTCGAAAAGTTGGTGATGGATGCCGACCGGCTCGGTGCGTATCAGAAGTTTCTGGGCGGGCTTGATGCCAGTGACGAGGCATTGGCAAGAGATGCCTATAAGGAGGTCGACCCGGCGGGTCATTTCCTTGGATGCGCGCACACCATGCGCAACTACCAGACAGCCTTCTATGAACCGGCCCTCAGCGACAGCGAGAATGTCGAAAGCTGGGAGGACGGGGGCTCGATGGATATGCGCGTCAGGGCTCATGCCCGCTGGAATGCGCTGCTTGATGCCTATCAGCCGCCGAAGCTCGATGAGGCCAAGGAAGAAGAGCTGCGCGCCTATGTTGCCCGTCGAAAATCTGAGATACCAGAGGCATGGTATTGAAGCTGGATACAGGCGGGCTCCCATGGACCTGCCCCCCGTATCGGGAGGGATCCGGCGGTAAGAAACACAGGAGAGCGATATGCGCGCTGCCGATAGGTTCAACGACGACATCAACGACCGCCTCGACGGGTTAAGGTCCGACGGGCTTTACAAGAGTGAGCGGGTCATCACCTCGATGCAGGCCGGTGAGGTAACACTGGCCGGCGGGAATGAGGTGATCAATCTCTGCGCCAATAACTATCTGGGCCTTGCCGATGATCCCCGCATCATTGCCGCTGCCCATGACGCGCTTGACCGTTACGGGTTTGGCATGGCCTCGGTGCGCTTCATCTGCGGCACGCAGGAAGAGCACAAGGCGCTCGAAGCACGTATCGCGGGGTTTCTGGGCAAGGAGGACAGCATCCTCTATGCCGCCGCTTTTGACGCCAACACCGGACTTTTCGAAACCATCCTCGGCCCCGAGGACGCGATCATTTCGGATGCGCTTAACCACGCCTCGATCATCGACGGCGTGCGGCTCTGCAAGGCGCAGCGGCTGCGCTATGCCAATTCCGACATGGCCGATCTTGAGCGGTGCCTGAAAGAGGCAAGCGGCGCGCGCCACCGCCTGATCGCGACCGATGGCGTGTTTTCCATGGATGGCTACTATGCAAGGCTGGACGAGATCTGTGATCTGGCCGATCGGTATGACGCCATGGTCATGGTGGACGATTGCCATTCCACCGGCTTCGTCGGCCCCACCGGGCGTGGCACCGCCGAGAAATTCGGTGTGACCGACCGGGTCGATATCATGACCGGGACGCTGGGCAAGGCGCTGGGCGGGGCCTCGGGTGGTTACACAGCGGCAAGCGCGCCGGTGGTGGACTGGCTGAGGCAAAGGTCGCGCCCCTATCTCTTTTCGAATACGCTCGCGCCGGTCATCGCTGCGGCGTCCCTCAAGGTTTTTGACCTGCTTGAGGATGGCGGTGAACTGCGAACCCGCCTTTGGGAGAATGCCGCCTATTTCCGCGAGAAAATGGGCGCACTCGGATTCGAGCTTCTGCCCGGTGAGCACGCGATCATCCCCGTCATGCTGCGCGATCCGAAACTGGCACAGGAGATGGCCGCGCGACTGGGCGAAGAGGGGGTTTACGTCACCGCCTTCAGCTTCCCCGTCGTGCCGCGCGATCAGGATCGCATCCGCACACAGATGAGCGCGGCGCTCACCCGCGACATGCTCGACCGCGCGATCGCGGCATTCGAGAAGGTGGGCCGTGAGCTGGGGGTGATCTCGTGATCCTGCCATCGGTCATAGACGCAATCGGCGGCACCCCTTTGGTCGAGCTGAGCCGTATCAGGGACGAATTGGGCCTTGAGGGCCGGCTTCTGGCCAAGCTCGACAACCTGCTGCCGGGCTATTCCAAGAAGGACCGCGCCGCCCGTGCCGTCATCGAAGACGCCCGCGCAAGCGGTGACCTGTCCGAGGGGCAAACCGTGGTCGAACTGACCTCGGGGAACATGGGCACCGGGCTGGCCATCGTCTGCTCTGTGCTTGGCCATCCCTTCGTCGCAGTGATGAGCGAGGGAAATTCGCCTGAACGCGCGCGGATGATGCGGGCGCTTGGCGCCGAGGTCGTGCTTGTCCCACAGGCCGAGGGCGCCCGCCCGGGTGAGGTTTCGGGCGCCGATCTTGCGCTGGTGGATAAGGCCGCGACACGCCTCACCAAAGAGCGTGGCGCCTTCCGTGCCGATCAGTTCCGGGGGCCCGCGAACCCGCGCGCCCATGAAACCGGCACCGCGCCCGAGATATGGGACCAATCCGGCGGTTCGATCACCGCGTTTTGCGATTTCATCGGCTCTGGCGGAACCCTGGGCGGCTGTGCCCGCTATCTTGGGCCAAAAGGTGTCCGCCTTTACGGTGTCGCCCCCGAAAGGCCCGATCACCCGATACAGGGTGGCGGTTACGGAATGCCCGAGCTTGCACATCTTGCGCAGGTCGATCTGGCGGGAACGGTCACTGTTTCGGGGCATGACGCGCGTGAGAACGCCCGCCGCCTTGCCCGTCACGAAGGTATCTTCGGTGGCTACTCGGCTGGCGCCAACCTTGCCGCGGCCATCGACCTTCTCAAAGGGCCCGAACGGGGCGGCACCGTTGCCTTCGTCGTCTGCGACAGCGGGCTCAAATATCTGTCAACCGACCTCTGGGAGGACGCGGCATGAAGAACGAAATGAAAGCACTCGTCAAAGCCAAACCCGAGCCGGGCCTTTGGATGGAATACGTGCCCGTGCCCGAGCCGGGGCCGAACGACGTGCTGATCAAGGTCAGGAAATCGGCCATTTGCGGGACCGATGTGCATATCTGGAAATGGGACGAGTTCAGCGCCAAGACCGTGCCGGTGCCCATGGTAGTGGGTCACGAATTCGTGGGCGAAATCGTTGATATGGGACCGGCGGCCACCAAATACCGCAAAGGTCAGCGGGTGAGTGGCGAAGGCCATATCGTCTGTGGAACCTGCCGCAACTGCCGCGCGGGCCGCGGGCATCTTTGCCGCAACACCAAAGGTGTCGGCGTGAACCGCCCCGGTAGCTTTGCCGAATACCTCTGCATCCCCGAGGACAACGTCGTGCCCATTCCCGACGATATCCCCGACGAGATCGCGGCCATCTTCGACCCCTTCGGCAACGCCGTGCACACCGCGCTCAGCTTCGATCTGGTGGGCGAGGACGTGCTTGTGACAGGTGCTGGCCCCATCGGGATCATGGGGGCGCTGGTGGCGCAGAAAGTGGGCGCGCGCAAAGTCGTGATCACCGATATCAACCCCTATCGCCTCGATCTGGCGCGCCGGATGGGCGTGCAACACGTCGTGGATGTCAGCAAGGAAGAGCTGCGCGGCGTGATGGATGATATCGGCATGACCGAGGGCTTTGATGTGGGCCTCGAGATGTCTGGGGCTGCGGCGGCCATGCAGCAGATGATCGCGCGCATGAACAACGGCGGCAAGATCGCCCTGCTTGGCATTGCACCAACCGAGTTCGCGGTCGACTGGAACACGCTCATCTTCAAGATGTTGCATGTCAAAGGCATCTACGGGCGCGAGATGTTCGAGACTTGGTACAAGATGATCGCGCTTGTGCAGTCGGGCCTCGATGTGTCGGGCCTTATCACCCATCGGATCGGAATCGACGACTTCGAAGAGGGATTCGCCGCGATGATCTCGGGCAATTCCGGCAAGGTCGTGATGGATTGGGAAGGATAGAAAATGGCCGATATAGGCTCTGTTTTTCGCGATTTGCACAGGCCGGGAAAGCCCTTCGTTCTGGTGAACGCGTGGGACATGGGATCGGCCCGCATGGTCGAAGCCTTGGGCGCTGAGGCCATCGCAACCACCTCGGCCGGCCATGCCTTTACCCAAGGCCGCGTCGATGGCGGAACGCTGACCCGTGACGAAGCGCTTGCCCATGCTGCCGATCTTGTGAGTGCGGTCGGTATCCCCGTCTCCGGCGATTTCGAAAACGGCTTCGGTGAGCCGCCCGATCACGTGGCCGGGACCATCCGCCTTGCCGCCGAGGCCGGGCTGGCCGGGTGTTCGATCGAGGATACGGCGCTACCCGCCTTCACGCCCTACGCCACCGATCTCGCCGTAGAGCGCATCCGGGCAGCGGCCTCAGAGGCCCGCGCCCTGCCGCGCGATTTCGTGCTGGTGGCCCGCGCCGATGGCCTCATGCTGGGTCAGTATGATCTGGCCGAGGCCATCCGCCGCATTCAGGCGTTCGAGGCCGCGGGCGCCGATTGCGTCTATGTTCCGGGCTTGCCCGACGCAGATGCAGCAAAACAGGTGATCGCAAGCGTATCCGTGCCTGTGAACATCCTTGCAAGTGGCTCGCTTTCGGCTCTGACACACGCGGATTTTGCGGAAATGGGTGCGGCGCGTCTCTCGGTCGGGGGGTCGCTCGCTCGCGTCGCCTATGGCGCGGCCATCACCGCCACGCGCGGCCTGCTCAGCGGAGATTTCACCGGGCTTTCGCGGGCCATGGATGAAGATGACATCAACGATCTATTGACGAAAAACCACGGAGACCAAGATGCCTGAAGTCCTGAAAGAAGGTGAAGCCGGGGGCAAGACGCTCCCCTCGCACACACGGGTGGTTGTGATCGGCGGCGGCGTGGTCGGCTGCTCGATCCTGTTTCACCTCGCCAAGTTCGGCTGGAAGGATGTCGTTCTTCTGGAACGCGATGAGCTGACCAGCGGATCAAGCTGGCACGCCGCGGGGCAAATCCACACGATTTCAAGCGACCCCAACATCAGCCGCCTTCAGGGCTACACCATCGACCTCTACAAGGAGATCGAGGAAACCAGCGGACAGTCGGTCGGCCTGCATATGACCGGCGGCTTCTATCTTGCATCGAACAAGACATGGTATGACTACCTCAAGCGTGAACGCTCCAAGGCGCGCTATATGGGCCTCAATCAGGAATTCATCTCGCCCGAAGAGCTGGCCCGCCGTCATCCGCTTATTGACCCAAAACACTACCTTGCCGCCCTTTGGGATGATCAAGATGGCGATCTTGATCCATCGGGCGCCACTTATGCCTTTGCCAAGGCCGCGCGGCATCACGGCGCGCAATATTTCACGCATTGCGGTGTCACAGAGACGAAACAGCGCCCCGACGGAAGCTGGGACGTGACCACCCCCAAGGGCGTCATCAACGCCGAGCATATCGTCAATTGCGGGGGCCTCTGGGCGCGCGAGGTGGGGCATATGCAGGGGCTCAACATCCCCGTGCAACCGATGGAACATCACTACCTTATCACCGAAGCGATCCCCGAAATTGCCGAGCGCAGTGAGCGCCTGCCTTGCGGCATCGACTACGAAGCCAATATCTATTTCCGGCAGGAGCGGCAGGGGATGCTCTTGGGCACCTACGAGCCGCGCGGCACGCCATGGAAGGTCGACGGCACGCCGTGGGACTTCGGTCACGAACTGCTTCCCCCCGACCTAGACCGTATCGCCGACCGGCTGGAACTCGGGTTCGACCGGATTCCGGCGCTGGGGCGCGCAGGGATCAAGGACATGATCAACGGGCCCTTCACCTTCGGCCCGGATGGCAACCCGATGATCGGGCCGGTGCCTGGCATGACCAATTACTGGTGCGCGGTCGGTGTCATGGCGGGCTTCTGTCAGGGCGGCGGCGTGGGTCTCACCATGGCCGAATGGATGATCGACGGTGAACCCTCGATAGATGTCTGGGCGATGGACGTGGCGCGCTTCGGTGACTGGGCCAGCCCCGATTGGGGCACCGTCAAATCGACCGAGAATTACGAGCGCCGCTTCGTCATGACATTCCCGAACGAGACCCTGCCCAAGGGCCGCAAGCAGAAAACCACGGCGCTTTATGACCGTCTCGTGGCCAAGGGCGCGATCATGGATCAAGGCTTCGGGCTTGAGCATGCGCTCTGGTTCGCCGACGGCCCGGAGGATGCCCACGAGGTTCCCTCGTTCGAGCGTAACCGCTCTTTCGACTATGTGAAACGCGAGGTCGAAGCCGTGCGCTCTGACGTCGGGGCCATCGAGATCGCCAACTTTGCCAAGCACGAGTTCAAGGGCACTGGCGCGCGCGCCTTCCTCGACCGCGTTCTGGCGGGGCATGTGCCCAGGCCGGGCCGCCTGACGCTCACTCCGATGCTGACCGAGAAAGGTAAGCTTTACGGTGATCTCACGGTGGCCTGCCTTGCCGAGGATCATTTCATGCTCTTCGGATCGGGCGCCATGCAAGAAGCGCACCGCCGCTGGTTCGAGGCCCGCCTGCCCGACGATGTAGCCTATGAAAATGTCTCGGATGACTGGCACGGAATCGCGATCTCGGGGCCCAGATCGCGTGATCTTCTGCAACAGATCACCCGCAAGGATGTCTCGGCCGAGGCGTTCAAATTCCGCGACCTCGATCAGTGCTATGTCGGAGATGTGCCGGTGATCCTGAACCGGATCAGCTTCTCGGGGGAATTGGGCTACGAGATTTATTGCAAGCCGCAATACCTCATCCGTCTGTCCGAGGCGATCGAAGAGGCGGGCGCCGATCTCGGCCTGCGCTGGTATGGGGCGCGTGCCCTCATGTCGATGCGGCTGGAAAAGGGCTGGGGGGCTTGGGCGCTCGACTTCCGGCCTGACTTCAACGCGGTTGAAAGCGGGCTCGACGCCTTCATCAACTGGAAAAAGGATTTCATCGGCAAAGCCGCCGCCGAAGAACAGCGTGCTTCGGGTGCCGAAAAGAAACTCGTAACCCTTGTCATCGACGTGGACGGCATCGACGTCAGCAACGATGAGGCGATCCTGAGGAATGGCGACGCTGTCGGATACGTCAGCTCGGGTGGATATGCCCACCATGTCGGGAAATCTGTCGCAATGGGGTATATCCCGTCGGAAATGGCTAAGGACGGTGTGGAGTTACAGGTAGAGATTCTGGGCGAAATGTATGACGCGCGCGTTCAGGGCGCGCCGCTCTATGACGCCAACGGAGCCAATATGCGCGCCTGAATGAAAGGATCCCGGAATGCTGGAGGATAGACCCAAACGCTATGTCTTCCTGTTGATTCCGGGATTTTCACCCCTTGGTCTCACCTGCGCCCACGAGGCGTTGGCGCTGGCCAACCGTTTTGCCGACGGCCGCACCTATTACGACTGGCTGTTCCTGAGTGAGGATGGTGCGCCGGTCACCGCGTGGAACGGGGTGCAGGTGGGGGTGGATGCGGGGCTGATCGACCTTCACCGCGATGATACGCTGATCGTGTGCGCCGGTGTCGATGCGCTGGCCGGGAGCACCAAGCGCATCCTCAACTGGCTTCGGCGCGAAACCCGCCGGGGTATAGATTTCGGCGGGATCAGCGCGGGCACTTATACGCTGGCCTTGGCCGGGCTTTTGAATGGCAGGCGCGTGACGACCCATTGGGAATACGCCAGCGCCATGGCCGAAACCTTTCCCGATGTCGATGTGCAGGATGTGATCTATGCCGTGGACGACCGGATATTCAGTGCCGCCGGAAGTGCAAGCTCGATGGATTTGATGCTGGACCGTATCCATACCGATTACGGGGCCGACCTTGCCGCGTGGGTGGCCGATCAGATGGTTTATCCCGCCCCGCGCCCCGAAAGCCAGTCACAGCGGGGCTTTCTTCCCAGTCAGCCCGGCGTGCGGCAATCCGGGCTGTCCGTAGCCATCGAGATCATGCGCCATAACCTTGAGGAGCCGCTTCGCCCGACCGAGATCGCCGGCTTGGTAGGGGTGTCCACGCGACAGCTTGAACGGCTTTTTCAACGGTATCTCGGCACGTCGCCAAACAAGTATTATCTCAGTTTGCGGCTTGAGAAGGCGCGCAATCTTCTGGCGCAAACGAACCTGAGCCTGATGGAAATCTGCCTGTTATGCGGGTTCAAGGCACCATCGCATTTCTCGAAAAGCTATCGTCGCGCCTATGGCATGCCACCAAGCCGTGATACGGGCGGTTCGAACCTTCTCATGTCGCGCAAGTGATCCGGGCGCGCGCGCTGCACGGCAGGTCCGCGGCTTCAGTCAAGAAACCTTTCGATCTCGCGAGTGATCCGGGTCGCCATCGGGCGCACAGGGCTGCCATAAGTGGCCGCAACGCGGCCATCGGGGGCGATCAGGATCTTGTTGAAATTCCACGAGGGCGCGAACCCCGTTTCGGATTTCACCGACTGATAAAAGGGATGGGCTTCTGTGCCCCGCACCGATGTGATGCCGGTCATCGGCATGTCGATCCCGTAGGTGAGCGTGCAGAACTCCTTGACCTCCGCGTCCGACTTCAGCTCTTGGCGGAAGTCGTCGGACGGCACGGCAAGCACAACAAGCCCCTGATCGCGGTATCGGTCATAAAGCGCCTGAAGCTCTTCGTATTGACGCGTAAAGGCACAGCGCGACGCCGTATTGACCACGAGGATCGGTTGCCCGTCCCACTCCGACAGGCTGAGCGTGCCGCCATCTATGTTCTGGAACGGGGCCTTGAGGTCAAGCGCGGCTGCGGGCAGGCCCCACAGAAGGACGCATAAGGCGGTGATAAGGCGCATGGCACGATTCCTTGTCGTGTTAAAAGTATCCGTCTTGCATGATCGGTCTTGAGGTTATTCGCTAACGCAGAACATAGTGCTCGTGGTGAAATTGGTAGCGAGCGAATGACGGCAGTCAGCCCGAAGCGGACGACGTCAGTTGCTCTACCGACGGTTATACGTGGACTGGAAGGCACAGAACTTTCCTCTGCTTGCCCCTTGAGGCGTAAGCGTCAGTCAGGCTATCGAAAGGCATAGAGTGTTTTGCGGCTCTGCAGTTCATTAACGCGGACGCTACAGGAGCATTGATCGTGGGAGAGGCGAAAATCAGGAGCCGCCGGCGGGAGGAGATCCTTTCCTCACACCCTCGGTGCATTTATTGCCCATCTACCCATGCAAGCACGCTCGAGCACATGCCGCCACGCGGTCTATTCAAAGACAAACAACGTCCCAGTGGCTGGGAATTTCCCGCATGCTCAGATTGCAATGAGGGAAGTCGTGGAGCAGATGCCGTCGCTGAGATGCTATCATTGATCCAACCTTTCGAGGAAGATCGATGGCAGTTTGAGAGAATGAAGAAAGTTCTGCCATCAGTAAAGAAGCACGCACCTCGCGCCTATCAGGAAATCAGTTCAAATAGGAAAGCAAAGTCGCGCTGGATTAAAAGCCGTGGATTACTGAGGGATGTGGTCGAGGTCACAGCGGATGGTCCAAGCACAGTCGCTCACTTAGACGCATTCGCGGGTAAGATGGCTTTAGCTGCGTTCGCAGAACTCACAGGGCGACCGATTGAGCTTGATGGCACGCTGTTTACGCAGTGGTATTTGAACGTTGGCCTCAGTCAAGAGGCCTACCATAACCATCTCAGTATCCTGCCAAGTTTCTCTAAATTGCAGCAAGGCAAGATGACTTCGGATGGCCAATTCTGGCTGCACTATAACACTGATATGAAATCGATCATTGCAGCGCTTATTGTGTTTCATGGCAACTTAAGTGTCATGGCCATTGCCTCAGATGGCGAACCTTACAAGCAGGCGCTGGTTGATGTCCTGGACGACATTTCCGGACCAAATCGGCCGGGGTCTCGTTTGATGCATCCCATTGACCTGAAGCTTGATAGCCTACGAGATATGTGACCGACGCAAGATGTGAGCGGACTTCTGCTGCGTCTGACGCAATCTGCGGTTTCGGGTCGCTGAAAGGTCTTTATCACACGACTTTGCAAAGTGCGCTATCTGCGCATAGCTGCCGTAGCCTCGTCAACGTCGACTTACGAGTCCGCTCAGGTGTGCGGTGTGCGTGGGAAAATAATGACCTACGGACGCCTGTCACTCTCCCGAAAAACGCGGCGGTGGCATGATGGGATCACCCAAGAGTGAAAGCCGTGAAATAACCCTTTGCTTCTGTCCCGATGCCCCCATTTAATGACCATGAACCGCAAGGAGGGACTCATGGCGAAATATGAAAAGTCACCTGATGCGCTCGCGGCCCTCGACGCCGAGCAATTCCGTGTCACACAGGAAGGTGGCACAGAACGCCCCGGCACCGGCAAATATCTCGACAACAAGGCGCCGGGCATCTACGTCGATATCGTTTCGGGCGAGCCGCTTTTCGCCTCGTCTGACAAGTATGAATCGGGCTGTGGCTGGCCCAGCTTTACCAAGCCGATCGAACCTGCCCACGTGGCCGAGCTGCGCGATACCTCGCACGGGATGGTGCGCACCGAGGTGCGTTCGGCTCACGGCGACAGCCATCTGGGCCACGTCTTTCCCGACGGGCCGCAGGACAGGGGCGGGCTACGCTATTGCATCAATTCCGCCTCGCTCAGGTTCATCCATCGCGATGAGATGGAGGCCGAAGGCTATGGCGATTATCTGGATCAAGTGGAGGACGTGACATGACTGAACGCGCTGTATTTGCCGGGGGCTGTTTCTGGGGCATGCAGGATCTCATTCGCAAGCTCGACGGGGTGGTGTCCACCCGTGTGGGCTATACCGGTGGCGACGTGCCCAACGCCACCTATCGCGACCACGGCACCCATGCCGAGGGGATCGAGATTCACTTCGACCCCAAGCGCATCAGCTATCGCGACCTGCTGGAATTCTTCTTCCAGATTCATGATCCGACAACCCTCAACCGTCAGGGCAACGACACCGGCATCAGCTATCGTTCGGCGATCTATTATGTGAACGAGGGCCAGAAATACGAGGCCCTGCGCACGATCTCGGATGTCGAGGCCTCGGACCGGTGGCCCGGCAAGGTCGTGACCGAACTTGAGCCCGTGGGCGACTTCTGGGAGGCCGAACCAGAGCATCAGGATTATCTCCAACGGTTCCCTCAGGGCTATACCTGCCATTTCCCGCGCAAGCAGTGGGTTCTGAAACGCCAAGACGCCTGACAGTGCAAAGGCTGGCCGCAACGAAACGGGCCGGATGATGCCCGGCATGTCGCTGATCGCAGGGGTGCTGGCCGGGATTCTTTTCTTCTCGCTGCTTTCCGAGCGGCTCCAGCGTAGCGCAATCACGCTGCCGATCTTCTTCACCGCGCTCGGCTACGGGATGACGCAAATCCCCGACACGAGTATTGCGGCACTGAGCGATCATGGGATGCTTCTGACCTTGACCGAGGCGACATTGGTCTTGGTCCTGTTTTCTGACGCTAGCCACGTGCGGCTTCGCGATCTTTGGCGCAGCGCGGCCTATCCCGCGCGTATGCTGCTGATCGCCATGCCGCTGGCGATTCTGCTGGGCGCGGGGGTGGCGCGGTTCATGACGCCCGAGGCGCCTTGGGTGATCACGCTTCTGCTCGCCGCGATTCTGGCCCCGACCGATGCCGCGTTGGCACAGGCTGTGACCTCGTCCGAAAAGGTTCCGGCCCGCCTGCGGCGCAGTATCGAGGTCGAAAGCGGGCTCAATGACGGGCTGGCGTTGCCGATGGTGCTGGCGGCGGCGGTCGTGGCCGTCGAGGTGCTGGGCGTCACGGGCGCGCAGGTTCCGGCCAATCTTGGCCTCTTCACCCTGAAACAGATAGTACTCGGCCCCCTCGCAGGCATTGTGGTGGGCTGGGTCGCGGCGCGGGCGCTGGATTTGGCAATGACCACGAAGTCGATCTCGCCGGCCTATGACGGTCTGGTCTTTCTTGCCGCAGCCTTCCTTGCGTTCGCGGTGGCCGGTGCGATCGGCGGCAACGGCTTGATCGCGGCCTTCGTCGGCGGGCTGACCTTTGGACATGCCCTTCGGACCTCCACCAGCTTCATCTCCGAGTTCATGTCGGCCGAGGGCAAGCTCCTGACCATGCTCAGCTTCACGATCTTCGGGGCCGCTATGGTGCCCGATGGGCTCGCGCATGCCAGTTGGGCCACGGTCGGGGCGGCGGTCTGTTTCCTCACGATCGTGCGCATGGGGCCTGTCTGGCTCTCGCTTGCGGGAACCGGGCTGCGCCCCTGCGAGAAGCTTTTTCTTGGCTGGTTCGGGCCACGCGGATTGGCCTCGGTGCTATTCTCGCTTCTGGTGCTCGAAAAATTTCAGCTTCCCCATATCGAAGAGCTTGTCGCCTGCGTGGTGCTGACGGTGATCCTGTCGGTGGTCCTACATGGAATTTCCGCGCGGCCGCTTGCAAGCCTCGTCAAGGATCAGGAAAACAGCGACGCGTGACCCTCGCGCAGCGCCTTTTTCTGCACCTTGCCCATCGTGTTGCGCGGCAACTCGTCCACCATGATCACGCGCTTGGGCTGCTTGAACCGCGCCAGACCGCTTGCAAGGGCGGCCTGAATGTCGGCCTCGTCAATCCCGCCATCGGGCACGACAACGGCGACGACCGCCTCGCCCAGATCGGGATGCGGCACACCGATTACGGCGCTTTCACGAACGCCCGGTAGCGCGTCGATCACGCTCTCGACCTCCTTGGGATAGACGTTGAAACCACCGGTGATGACCATGTCCTTTTCGCGGCCCACGATCGTCACATACCCGTCGGCATCCACCATCCCTTGATCGCCGGTGATGAACCAGCCGTCGGGCCGAAGCTCTTCTGCCGTCTTTTCGGGCATCTGCCAATATCCCTGAAACACGTTGGGGCCGCGCACTTCGATCACGCCGATCTCGCCTTGTGACACCTCCGTGCCGTCGCGCATCACCCGAAGCTCGACACCGGGTAGGGGGCGGCCCACCGTGCCGGCCCGCCGCTCACCATCAAGCGGGTTCGACGTGTTCATATTGGTTTCGGTCATGCCATAGCGTTCAAGGATGCGGTGCCCTGTCGCGGCCTCCCACCGTTCATGCGTTTCAACCAGAAGCGGTGCCGAGCCGGACACGAAAAGCCGCATGGCTTGCGTGCGCTCTTGGGTTAGGCCGGGATGATCGAGCAGGCGGGTATAGAAGGTCGGCACCCCCATCAAGGCGGTCGCCTCCGGCATCGCCGCTATGATCGCATCCGCATCGAAGCGGGGCAGGAAATGAACCGACGCCCCGGCCAGAAGCGCCACGTTCGTCGCCACGAAAAGCCCGTGGGTGTGAAAGATCGGAAGCGCATGAATCAGCACGTCCCTCTCGGTAAATCCCCAGACTTGGCACAGCGTCTCCGAGTTCGAGGCGAGGTTGGCATGTGACAGCATCGCGCCTTTGGACCGGCCCGTGGTGCCCGAGGTGTAAAGGATCGCAGCAAGGTCATCCGGCCCGCGCGCCACCGCCCCGAACCGGCTTTCGCGTCTGGCGGCTACGGGCAATGTGCCCTCACCATCCGGGCCAAGGGTCATGACCACCGCATCGGCTGCCAGAGCGGCGACCTCGGCTTGGCTCGATGGGTCGCAAACCACCACGCGCGGCGTCGCGTCGCCTATGAAATAGGCCACCTCCGGCCCGGTATAGGCGGTGTTGAGCGGAAGAAACACGCCCCCCGCCATCACCGTCCCAAGATATAATTGCACCGCTTCAAGTGATTTCTCGACCTGCACCGCCACCCGGTCACCGGGATTGAGCCCCGCCGCCACCAGCGCCGCCGCCATTCGTTCGGCCCCTTCAAAGAGCGCCCCATAGGTCATGTCCGCGGCGCCCGGACGGGTGGCAAAGACCTTGTCCCGCGGTCCATTGGCGGCAAGTTTTCGGATCAGGTGATTGGCGTCATACATCGTGTCGGTCCCTCCCTTGACCTTCCATGCAACAAGGCGCAGACCAAAGGCAAGGAGACCCGACATGCACCCTGTCAAAGGCATCGCGCTCAAGCTTTGTGCCGTGATACTTTTCATATGTATGGCATCGCTGATCAAGGCCACCGCCGACCATGTTCCACCGGGCGAGGCGGTGTTTTTCCGCTCGTTCTTCGCGCTGCCGGTGATCGTCGGCTGGCTGATTGTGCGCGGCGATCTTGCCACGGGGCTGCGCGTGGTGTCACCCATGGGTCACTTCTGGCGCGGGTTCGTGGGCACGGCGGCGATGGGGCTGGGGTTCACGGCCCTTGGCCTGCTGCCGCTGCCCGAGGCGACGGCGCTGGGATATGCCGCGCCGCTTCTCACCGTGGTGTTCGCCGCGATGTTTCTGGACGAAAAGGTGGGCCTATTCAGGATCAGTGCGGTGCTCTTGGGTCTTGGCGGTGTCGTCATCGTGCTGAGCCCGCGGCTCACCGCCTTTGGCGGGGAAACGGTTCAGACGTTGCAGGCGGTCGGCGCGCTTGCGGCACTCACCGGGGCGATCTGCGCCGCGCTTGCCCAAATCTACATCCGCAAGATGGTCGCCACCGAACAAACCTCGGCCATTGTGTTCTACTTTTCGATCACCTCGGCCCTTCTGTCGCTCCTCACCGCGCCGTTCGGCTGGGTCATGCCGGATGGCCCCGAACTTGTGCTGTTGATAAGTGCGGGGCTTCTGGGGGGGCTGGGACAGATTTTCCTCACCTCCTGTTACCGGTTCGCCGATGCATCGGTCGTCGCGCCTTTCGATTATGCGTCGATGATCTTCGCCCTTGCGATCGGCTTCGTCATTTTCGACGAAGTGCCGACCTCGACCATGCTTGGCGGCGCGTCTCTGGTGATCCTTGCCGGTTGCCTGATCATCTGGCGCGAGCGGCAGCTTGGCCTGCGCCGCGAACGGTCGCGCGCGGTCAAGACACCACAAGGCTGAGATGGAAGCGGGCCTGATCCGACGGTCCGGCACAAGCCGCGGTCAATCGCCCCGCAACGTCGCCCATGCATAAAGCGGCCACATCAGTTTGCGCCGCTGTTGGCCCAGCGGCATCCGCTCGGGCGGGCGCGTCATGATCTCGGGATGAAGCCGTGTTGACGGGCGCTCGAGCACCTGATCGGCCAAAAGCGCGCCGGCATAGCTGGCCATCGCGACACCATTCCCGTGATAGCTCAGCGAGGTAAAGGCGCCCTCCATGCCGGGGATGGCGCCGGTATAGGGCGTCCGGTCCCACGAGATGCTCAGCAGACCGTTCCAGTAATGCTCGGCCTCCACATGCGACCACGCCGGAAACATCCGGTCGAAATGACCCTTGATGACGTTGAGCATATGCGCGTCGCCCTCGGGCGAACACCGCAGTCCCGCACGCATCCCAAAAAGCATCCGTTTGTTCGGCATCAGGCGGAAGTAGTGCAGGAAAAACCGATCATCATAACACATCTGGTTGGTGGTCCAGCCCTGTGCCTGCAACTCTTCATCGATCATTTCGCGGGTGACGATCACGTTCGACTGCGTCGGAAGATACCGCCCGCGCATCCAGTCGGGCAGGTCGTCCGAAGAATAGCCGTTGGTGGCCACGACGATGCGCCTTGCCCGGATCTGCGCGTGATCGGTCACAAGGGTGTAATCGCCTGATCTGTCGATCCGCCGCACCGGGCTTTGACCGAAAATCCGCACACCCGCCCGCATCGCCGCCCGCGCCAGGCCGTTCACATATTTGAACGGGTTGACCGCCACGCCGATGGGCGTCGTCATCGCCGCAAAGAAGGGGCCGCGCATACCGTTCTGCGAAAGCTCGGCCTCGGGGGTGATCTTCGGCGTCACGCCGAAATCCGCCTCGACCTGACGCGCCCGCGCTTCGAAGCCTTGGGCGGCCTTGCGGGTATGCGCCATAAGGTTTTCACCCTCGGAATGCATGTCCACATCAATCTCGTGTCGTGCCATGAGATCGCGGGCGAACTCGACCGAGGCGAGCTCGGCCTGGCACCATTCCTTGCGCGCGGCCTCTCCATAGGATCGGCGCAGCGCGTCGTCGCTTGCCGCGGTGCCACCAAGGCAGCAGAACCCGCCATTGCGCCCCGACGCGCCCCAGCCCGGAAACTCCGCCTCAAGGACCACGACATCGGCCCCCGCCTCGGCCATGTGCAACGCACAGGAAAGGCCGGCAAAGCCCGCCCCGATCACCGCCACATCGGCGCGTATCTCGCCGCGTGCCTTGGGCACCTCGACCGGTTCGGCGGTGGTGGGCCAATAGCAGTTTTCGCGCGGGGCCGCGCCATAGGCGTGGGCGGGGTAAATCCTGCTCATCCGCGCATCGCCGCGCGTTCCTCGGCCTCCTGCCGAAGCGTGGCGCGCTTCGAGATGAGTGATGCACTGATCACACCGACGGTCACGATGGCGATCATGATCGTCGAGAGCGCGTTGATTTCCGGGCTGACGCCCAGACGCACCGCCGAGAAGATCTTGATCGGCAGGGTGGTGGCCGACGGTCCGGCGGCAAAGGATGCGATCACAAGGTCATCAAGGCTGAGCGTGAAGGCCAGAAGCCAGCCTGATATCACCGCAGGCGCGATGATCGGCAAAGTGACAAGCCGGAACGCGGTAAAGGGCGTGCAGCCAAGGTCAAGTGCGGCCTCCTCGAGCGAGCGGTCGAAACTCACCAGCCGCGACGAGACGACGACGGAAACATAGCACATCGAAAACGTCGTATGCGCGAGCACGATGGTCAGAACCCCCCGGTCCAGCCCGATCCCGATGAACAGGAGCAGAAGCGACAGGCCGGTGATCACCTCGGGCATCACCAGCGGCGCATAGATCATCCCCGAGAAAAGCGTCCGCCCGAGGAACCGCCCCGACCGGACCAGAACATAGGCCGCCATCGTCCCCAGCACCGTGGCGATGGTCGACGAAAAGACCGCCACCTTGATCGTGACCCACGCGGCGTTCAAAAACGCCTCGTTCTGGATAAGTTCACCATACCACCGGGTCGAGAAGCCGCCCCAAACCGTCACCAGCTTCGAGTCGTTGAAGCTGTAGACCACGAGGATCACCATCGGCAGGTAAAGAAACGCAAAGCCCAGCGTCAGCGAGACCGTGTTGAACCATGTCGTGCGCGTCATCCCTCGGCCTCCCTCTGCTTCTGCTGGTTCCTCTGGAACAGGATGATCGGGATGATCAGGATAAGCAGCAGAACCACGGCCACCGCGCTTGCCACCGGCCAGTCACGGTTGTTGAAGAACTCTTCCCAGAGCACCTTGCCGATCATCAATGTGCGCGAGCCGCCCAGAAGCGAGGGAATGACGAACTCGCCCAGCGCCGGAATGAAGACAAGGAAAGACCCCGCGATGATCCCCGATTTCGAAAGCGGCACAGTGATCAGCCAGAAGGCAGAAATGCGCGAGCATCCCAAATCCTCTGCGGCCTCCAAAAGGCTCACATCCATCCGTTCAAGCGATGCATAGATCGGCAGGATCATGAAGGGCAGATACGTATAGACGATGCCGATATAGACCGCGACATTCGTGTTGAAGATCGTAAGCGGCTCGGAAATCACGCCCGTCCACATCAGCACCTGATTGAGATAGCCCTCGGTCGAAAGAATGCCCATCCACGAATAGACCCGGATCAGGAACGACGTCCAGAACGGCAGGATGACAAGCATCAAAAGGGTAGGCCGCCAATGTGTCGGCGCATTGGCCATGCCATAAGCGATCGGATAACCGACCAGAAGCGTCATCACAGTCGAGAGGAACGCGATCTGAACCGACGACAGATACGCCTTCCAATAAAGATCATCCGTGGTCAGAAACTCGAAATTCTCAAAATCCAGCCCGGCGAAGAAATCCTTGATCCCCTGCCAACCCTCTCCAAGGTCAAGTGTCGGCGTATAAGGCGGAATGGCCAGCGCGATGTCGCTCAGGCTGATCTTCAGAACGATGATGAACGGCACAAGAAACAGCGCGAGAAGCCAGTAATACGGCACCACGACAATCGCGAGCGCGGCGATACGATCACGCATCCTGCTTGGTGTAATGGCCAGCAATCCTATGGCCAAAAGCACCGCGATGACGGCTCTGCCATGAGTGAACACAACCGTATCCAACCGCCACGGATTCAGGATCAGGACGGCCGCGGCATAGACGACAAGGCCGATGACCGCGGTCAGGATCGTCAGGTTCACAAAGCGCAACATGCCCTCACCCCTCCAAAAGGACGCCGGCGGTGGCAGTCCAGCTTAGCCATACCTCGTCCTCCCATGTGAAGGGACGGGCCGACAGGCGCCGGGTGTTGGCGGCCTGCGCCTTGATGATCTGCCCGCCCGGCAGTTCGACGTGATAGGTTGAAAGATTGCCGAGATACGCGATATCGAGAATTTTGCCCCGAACCGCATTCGGCAGGTCGTCGGGCTTTTCGGCGGAAATGCGCATCTTCTCGGGGCGGATCGCGAGGTAACAGGTCTGACCCGCGGTGAAGGTGATATCCGACTTCGCGTGCAGGTCCGGCTGATCCTCGGCAAACGCGATGTCATAGCCGTCGCCGCTCGGGGTGGCGCGGCCTTCGATGATCGTGACGTCGCCGATGAAATCGGCCACGTAGGCGGAATTCGGCATCTCGTAGATGCGCGCCGGCGTGTCGGCTTGAATGATCTTGCCGTCGTCCATCACCGCGACGCGGCTGGCAACGGTCATCGCCTCTTCCTGATCGTGGGTCACGATCACGAAGGTTGTGCCGGTCTTTTCCTGAATGTCCATCAATTCGAACTGCGTGTCCTGCCGCAGCTTCGCATCAAGCGCCCCCAGCGGTTCATCCAGAAGCAGAAGCTTCGGCGCCTTGGCGAGACTGCGCGCCAGCGCCACGCGCTGCCGCTGTCCGCCGGAAATCTGGTGCGGCTTGCGCTGTCCGAACTTTTCAAGCCGCGTCAGCTTGAGCATCTCGGCGACGCGCGCCTCGATCTTGTCCTTGGCAAGGCCGTCACGCTTGAGACCGAAGGCGATGTTGTCCCACACGCTCAGATGCGGAAACAAGGCATAGGACTGAAACATCATGTTCACCGCCCGCTTGTTCGGCGGGATGGGTGCGATGTCCTGACCACCAAGAAGGATCGTGCCCTCGGTCGGCTTCTCGAACCCCGCAAGCATACGCATCATCGTGGTCTTGCCACATCCCGACGGGCCGAGCAGGGCAAAGAATTCCTGCTCATAGATATCGAAGGTCTGATCGTCGATCGCCGTGAATGTCCCGAACCGCTTGGTGACGTTCTTGAACTGGATCAGAGGTTTCGCCTCTGGATCGTTCCACGGCTCAAAAGTCTTCTCGCCCATGACTGTCCCTTGTCCCTGTCGGAATGCCTTTGTTGGATCCCCCTTTATGTATGGGGGTAAAACACCCGCGCGGCCATGCCGCGCGGGTGTGATGCTGACGGGGTTCAGGTGCCCGACTTGATCTTGGTCCAGAGGCGCGTGACGATCCGCTGCACCTTCGCCGGATAAGGCGTCGTGGTATAGAGGTTCTCCAGCGTCTTTTCGTCCGGATAAACGGCAGGATCGCCGATCACATCCTCGATCAGAAGCTTCTGGGCGTCCTTGTTGCCATTGGCATAATAGACATAGTTCGAGGCCGCGGCGATGTTCTCGGGCTCCATGATGAAGTTCAGGAACGTGTGCGCGCCGTCGGGATTGGGTGCATCCACCGGAATCGCCATCTGGTCGAACCACATCAAAGCGCCTTCGGACGGCGCATTATACAGGATCACCACCCCGTTATCCGCTTCATCGGCGCGGTCACGGGCTTGAAGGATGTCCCCGGACCAGCCGAAGGCGACACAGATATCGCCGTTGGCAAGTGCGTTGATATATTCCGAACTGTGGAATTTCTGCACATAGGGGCGCACACCGGCCAGAACGTCTTCGGCCTTGGCGATAACGTCCGGGTCATGGCTGTCGGGGTCTTCGCCCAACCAGGCCAGGGCGGCCGGGATCATCTCGACCGGCGCATCAAGGAAATGCACACCGCACTCGGCCAGCTTTTCCATGTTATCGGGCTCGAAGATCAGGTCGAGAGACCCGACCGGGGGGTTTTCACCCAAGGCATCCGTCACCTTGTCGATGTTCACACCAATCCCTGTCGTGCCCCACATGTAATTGATCGAATACGCGTTATTCGGATCGTATTTCTCCGTGCGGGCCTCGATCGTGTCCCACATGTGTTCGATGTTGGGAAGCTTGGACTTGTCCAGTTTCTGGAACGCACCGGCAGAGATCTGGCGCTGCAGGAACGTGCCCGAGGGAACGACGACATCATAACCGGACCCGCCGGCCAACATCTTGGTTTCCAGAACCTCGTTGCTGTCGAACACGTCATAGATCAGGTCGATGCCGGTCTCTTCCTCGAACTTGTCGATAAGCTCTTCGTCGATGTAGTCGGACCAGTTATAGACGCGCACTTCCTCGGCATTCGCGGCCATTGCACCGAATGCCAAGGCGGTCGTCGTGGTCATTAGAAGTCTGTTCATCTTGTTCTCCCTTTTCGCGGCGTTATCTTTGCACCGTCGCAACGGATTTGATCAAACTATTTCTTCCGTTGCAATATGGTAATGCTTTCATGGGGTCGTTAAACTCGCAAGGGACGACGCCAAAATAGACGGATGGAGCCATCTGACATTGACCGAATTCGCTGACATTTCAGGCTCCGAAGCCCCGGCTCCGCCAAACCTGCCCGCCCATG
This sequence comes from Roseovarius sp. E0-M6, assembly GCF_037083845.1. NCBI lineage: Bacteria > Pseudomonadati > Pseudomonadota > Alphaproteobacteria > Rhodobacterales > Roseobacteraceae > Roseovarius > Roseovarius sp. E0-M6. The sequence goes on from NZ_JBAPLA010000002.1 coordinate 666,208, forward strand.
AACTGGTGTACCGCAAACTGCGCGCGATGGTGCTGTTCGGCGACCTGTCTCCGGGGCAGGCGGTGACGATACAGGGGTTGGTGGATGAGCTGGGTGTCGGCATGACCCCGGTGCGCGAGGCGATCCGCAGGCTGGTGCCGCAGGGCGCGTTGGAGTCGCGGGGCAACCGCCGGGTCAGTGTGCCACTTCTCAAGGCGTCGAGTATCGCTCAGATTATCGTGGCCCGGCAATGGCTTGATCCCCATCTTGCCCTCAAGGCATGCGAGCGGGCGAGTGACGAGGACGTGGCCCATCTGGCAAGCCTCGACACCGCGCTTGATCGCGCCATCGAGACCGGGGATCACAGATCATATCTTGAGCTGAACTACCGGTTTCACAAGCATATGTACGACATGGCGGAGGCCCCGATTCTCGCCGAAATGGCCGAAGGTCTCTGGCTTCGGTTCGGACCCTCGATGCGGGTGGTCTGTGGCCGAATCGGCACCCAGAATTTGCCCGATCGGCACAAGGATACGGTAGAGGCCCTGCGCGCCCGCGATGCCGAAGCCGCGGCCCGCGCAATTCGCGAGGATGTGCTTCAGGGAATGGAGCAATTGCGCGCCGCATTCGACCAATAGGGGGCGTTCCGCTGATTCGGTTGACAATTCAGGATTTGATCATATTCTGCTGCGCAGACGCCGGCCACGGGCCGGGCACCCCGCTCTCAGCACGAAAGGTCCGTCCATGAACATGCTCACCAATCATCCGCCCACCGCCGAACTTCAGGCGCTTGACGCGGCCCACCACATGCACCCCTTCACCTCGGGGACCGAGCTCAAGGGCAAGGGCGCGCGCGTCATCACCCGCGCCCGCGGCGTGACGCTGACCGACAGCGACGGCAATCAGATGCTGGATGCCATGGCGGGTCTCTGGTGCGTCAATCTCGGCTATGGCCGGGATGAACTGGCCGACGCCGCGGCACGCCAGATGAAGGAACTGCCCTACTACAACACCTTCTTTCAGACGACCCACGTGCCCGCCATCGCGCTCTCGCAGAAGCTCGCTGAACTGGCCCCCGAAGGCATCAACAATGTCTTCTACGCCTCCTCCGGCTCCGAAGCGAATGACACCAACATCCGGCTGGTGCGCACCTACTGGGCCGAAAAGGGGCACCCCGAGAAAAAGATCATCATCTCGCGCCACAACGCCTATCACGGCTCCTCGGTCGGAAGCGCGAGCCTCGGCGGGATGAAACCGATGCACGCCCATGGCGGCCTGCCCATCGAGGATATCCACCACATAGAAGAGCCGAACTGGTATGCCCAAGGCGGTGACATGTCGCCCGAAGAGTTCGGCCTCGCCCGCGCCCGTCAGCTTGAAGAGGCGATCGAGCATTATGGCGCCCACCGGGTCGCCGCGTTCATCGGAGAGCCCGTGCAGGGCGCTGGCGGCGTGATCATCCCGCCCGAAACCTACTGGCCCGAGATTCAGCGCATCTGCGACAAGCACGGCATCCTGCTCATCGCTGACGAAGTGATCACCGGGTTTGGCCGCACCGGCAAATGGTTCGGCTCCGAAACCATGGGGATCAAGCCGCATATCATGACCATCGCCAAGGGTCTTTCGTCGGGCTATGCGCCCATCGGCGGTTCGCTTCTGTGTGACGAGGTGGCCCAAGTCATGAACGATTGCGATTTTGCCCACGGCTATACCTATTCCGGCCACCCCGTGTCCTGTGCCGTCGCGCTCGAAAACCTGCGCATCCTCGAGGAGGAAGGCATCGTTGAGCGCGCGGGGAGCGAAACCGCCCCCTACATCAAGGAGAAGTGGGAGGCGCTGGCCGATCACCCTCTGGTGGGCGAGGCCCGTATCATCGGCCTTATGGGCTCCATCGCGCTGAGCCCCGATCCCGCCAACCGCGCGCCCTTCAAGGCCGACACCGGAACCGCGGGCCTCATCTGTCGCGAACACTGCTTCGCAAGTGGCGTCGTCATGCGCCATGTCGGTGACCGGATGGTGATCTCGCCGCCGCTCGTCATCACCAAGGACGAAGTTGATACGTTGGTCGAACGCGCTTGGGCCGTGCTCGACAAGACGCACGCCGACTTGAAAGCACAAGGGCTGATGGAAGCCGGCTGAGGCGCCTGCGCAGGGTGGGCAATCTGCCCACCAACCCTACACGCCCCGGCCCCGAGCCGGGGCCTCGCACAACGCCTCATCAAAACCGTAGGGTGGGCATTCTGCCCACCCCAAGGCCCGTCCGGGGGTCAGGCCGAGCGCGGCACTTCGATCTCCGAAAGGGCGGGCTCTCCCGCACGATTCGTCTCCCTCCGCCCGGCAACCGCTCTGCCCCCAAATCCGGTGAACCCACCGGGCGTTGCGTAAATCATGGGGGGACCGTCCAGACGCACCGACGTGATACCGACGTGGATGCCGACGTTGTTTTCCGGCCCCCGGCCTTGATTTAAAGGCGATTCGCCGATCAGCCCTTCACGATGAGCTTGCGTGGCAGGTCACAGAAGGTTTCCGGCGGGCCATCTTCACGGATGCAGATGGATTCGGTGATCTCCATGCCCCAGTCCGTCATCCACAGGCCGGGCATGAAATGGAAGGTCATTCCCGGTTCCAGCACCGTTTCATCCTCGGCCCTGAGCGAGATCGTCCGCTCGCCCCAGTCCGGTGGATAGCTGAGCCCGATGGGATACCCACAGCGCGCACCGCGTTCGATCCCCGCCCGCTCAAGCGGTCCGGCCAGTGCATTGGCAATGTCGCAGGCACGGTTCCCGGCGCGGGCTTTTTCAAGCCCCGCTTCAAGCCCCTCAACCAGTGCGGCCTCGGCCCGGCGTAGCGTATCATCGGGTGTTCCAAGGAAAATCGTGCGGCTGATCGGCGCGTGATAGCGTCGGTAACATCCTGAAATCTCAAAGAATGTCGCCTCACCGCTGGCAAACTCTCGACCGTCCCATGTCAGGTGCGGCGCGGCCGCGTCTGACCCCGAAGGTAGCAGCGGCACGATGGCCGGATAGTCGCCCCAAACCCCGTCGGTGCCCCGGATCGCATCACGGTAGATTTCGGCCACGATCTCGTTCTTTGGGATACCCGGTTCGACCCGTTCCATCAGCCCCTCGATGATCTTCTGGCTGATTCCTCCGGCCTTGCGAATGAACTCAAGCTCGGCGTCCGATTTGATCGCCCGCTGCCAGTTCACCAGCGCCGTCGCATTCGAGAATCGTGCATTGGGCAGACCCGCCTCAAGCACCTGCATCGCCTTGGCCGAGAAATAGTAGTTGTCCATTTCGACCCCGATCCGGGCCGATCCTTGGCCCAGATCCTCCAGAAACGCCGCAAGATCCTGCATCGGGTGCCGGACGGTCGATTGCACGAAGTGATCAGCATACCCCCGAACGCAGTCATCCTCCATCCAGACAGTCCGCACCGCCCCGTTGGCATCCTGCCTGCGGCCCCACCAGACAGGGTCGCGGTCGGGAAAGACGATGACCCCCTGATGAACGTAAAAAGACCATCCATCATAGGCAGTTAGCCAGTTTTGATTGGACGGATCCGTGACGAAAAGAACGTCGAGTGACGCATCTTCCATCGCCGCGCGTGTCTTGGCGAGGCGCCGGTCATACTCGGTGCGTTCAAAGGGGATGAACTTCTGAATCATGGCGTGTTCCATCTGCTGCAAATCGACAGAGGCGGACCTTGCAGGAATTTCCCGTGGCGCGCACGAGAAATCTTAACATGCCCCGAAAACAAGCGGTTCGCACTTGCTTTTAAAGGTGATTTTAGCGCCGGCTATGTCGCATTCTGCTATTAAAACGCCGTAACCTGCTTGCATCTGTTCCGCTAACACGGTTTAGTTTCGGCGGAACGCAGGTTAGCTGCGAGAAAAAATAAAACGGGGAGCCACCTTTGGCTAACAAAGACACTGGCGATGCATTCGTCGAATTCGAACGGGTGCAAAAGAGCTATGATGGTGAGACACTGGTCGTCAAAGACCTGAACCTTTCAATGCCCAGGGGCGAATTTCTGACGATGCTTGGGCCCTCAGGGTCAGGGAAGACGACATGTCTGATGATGCTGGCGGGGTTTGAAACCGCGACGCATGGCGACATCCGTCTTGGTGGCACGTCAATCAACAACATCCCGCCGCACAAACGCGGTATCGGCATGGTGTTTCAGAATTACGCACTCTTCCCGCACATGACGATCGCTGAAAACCTGAGCTTTCCGCTTGAAGTGAGAAAGATCGGCAAATCCGACCGCGAGGGCAAGGTCAAGCGCGCGCTCGACATGGTCGAGATGGGTGATTTCGGCGGACGCCGCCCGGCACAGCTTTCGGGCGGTCAGCAACAGCGTGTCGCACTTGCGCGGGCATTGGTGTTCGAGCCCGAACTCGTCCTGATGGACGAGCCGCTGGGCGCGCTCGACAAACAGCTTCGCGAAAAGATGCAGTTCGAGATTACCGATCTGGCGCACCGTCTGGGCATCACGGTTGTTTACGTGACCCACGACCAGACCGAAGCCTTGACAATGTCGGACCGCGTGGCGGTGTTCGACGATGGCCGCATTCAACAGCTCGCGGCGCCCGATCAGCTTTATGAAGAACCCGAGAACAGCTTCGTTGCGCAGTTTATCGGCGAAAACAACACCCTGATGGGAACCGTCAAGCAAATCGACGGGGAGCAAGCTCTTGTTGAGCTCGACGATGGTGAGGTTATCGACTGCAAACCTGTCAACGTCTCAAAAGTCGGCGATCGCACCCGTGTGTCGATCCGTCCTGAGCGCGTGGAGTTCAACAAGGAACGGCTTCAGCCGGGGGTTCACACCCTCAAGGCCGAGGTGAAGGAATTCATCTATATGGGTGATATTTTCCGCACCCGTCTCAGTGTCGCGGGCAATGATGACTTTATCGTCAAGACCCGGAATGCCCCCGACCAAGTCCGGCTCAAACCCGGCGAGCAGATTGAAATCGGCTGGCTGCCGCGGGACTGCCGCGCGCTCGAAGCTTGATATTCGACCTTCTCGCCCCAGTCTGACTGGGGTGATGAACAGGGGGTCCGTGCCATAGACCCGTATCGCGGATCACCAAGATAACAGTAACGGGTAGACTTAGGGAGAATACACATGAAATTGACCAATGCACTTCTGGCAACGACTGCACTGACCTTCGTGGCAGGCGGTTCCGTGGCCGAAGAAATGGCTGACAAGATGACAATCGTCTCCTGGGGTGGTGCTTATTCGGCATCCCAGCAGAATGCCTATCACGAGCCCTACATGGAAAAAACGGGCGTCGAGATCATCAACGATGAAAGCTCGAACGAGGCCGTGGCCAAGCTGCGCGCCATGAACGAAGCCGACAACATCACATGGGACGTCGTTGACGTCGTGGCCGCCGATGCCCTGCGTCTGTGCGACGAAGGTCTGGCCATGGAAATCGACCCCGATGAGATGCTGGCCGATGCCCCCGATGGCACGCCCGCCTCGGAAGATTTCGGTGATCTTCTGGTCGGTGACTGCTTCATTCCGCAGATCGTTTACTCGACGACCTTCGGCTACCGCACCGACATGGTGCCGGAAGGTGCCGAGGCGCCCAACGACATCTGCGACGTGTTCGACACCGAGACCTATCCGGGCAAGCGTTCGCTCGAGAAGCGTCCGATCAACAACATGGAATGGGCTCTGCTTTGTGACGGCGTCGCGAAGGATGAAGTCTATGACGTGCTGGCCACCGCAGAAGGCCAGGATCAGGCGCTTGCCAAGCTCGACGAGATCAAGGACGACGTGGTCTGGTGGTCGGCCGGTGCCGACACCCCGCAGCTTCTGGCTGATGGCGAGGTCTTCATGGGCTCGACATACAATGGCCGTCTCTTCAGCGTGATCGAAGAGCAGGATCAGCCGGTTGCGATGATGTGGGACGCTCAGGTCTTCGACCTTGACGGCTGGATCATTCCTGTCGGTCTTTCGGATGAGCGCAAGGCCCGTGCCCTGGACTACATCATGTTCGCGACGGACACACAGCGTCTGGCGGATCAGGCCAAGTACATCTCGTACGGCCCGGCACGCAAATCCTCGGCGCCTTTGGTTGGCAAGCATGCCGACTTGGGTATCGACATGGCGCCGCATATGCCCACCGATCCGGACAACGCCAAGAACACGTTCCTCTACAACTACGAGTTCTGGGCTGACTACCGCGACGATATCGACGCCAAATTCCAGGCGTGGCTGGCTCAATAAGCCGAGCTTCGGGGTGCGCAGTCACTGCGCACCCCAACAATAACAAACGAGCACGCGCCACATGTATGGCGCATGCCACCTGACAGGGGACACGCGCCTATTATGCCCAAGGGCTATCTCATCGGCCACATCACTGTGAACGATCCGGAGGCATACAAGGAGTATGTCGAGAAGGATACGCCGATTCTTCTTGGACTTGGGGGCAAGTTCATCGTTCGGGGCGGGGCCTCCGAAACGCCCGAAGGCGAGACGCAGGAGCGTCACGTTGTCATAGAATTTCCAAGCTATGAGGCCGCGCGCGCCGCGTATAATGATCCCGCCTACCAAGAGGTGGCCGAGATCCGCAGGCGCACCGCCGATAGTGTAATCGTTTTGGTCGAGGGGACCTGAGATGAGCGATGTAACAGACGCAACAACAGGCAAGCGCGGACCGACGCCGGATGACGGGCTCCGCATCGCAGACAGCGAACAGGGCGGGCCGGTTCTTTCTGCGGATGGCAAGCCACTCAAGCGCAGCCTTGCACGCGCCCTCAGAGTTCAGAAACTGCGCGCGCTTGGCCTTATCGCGCCGCTTCTGATTTTTGTTCTGCTGTCCTTCATCTGGCCCATCATCTCGATGCTGATGCGATCGGTCGAGAATGACATCGTGGGCAACACGCTTCCCTATACTGTTGAACAGATTGATCAATGGGACGGATCGTCGGGAGAGCTTCCGTCTCAAGCTCTGTTTCAATCGCTTTATTACGATCTGTTTCTCGCCGCCGAGGTCAAACGGCACACCCGTCTCGGGACGCGCCTGAACTATGAAAGCACGGGCATGTCATCCCTGTTCCGTCAGTCGGGCCGCAAGCTTGACGATGTCGGCAAGGATTACCGCAAGGAATTCAGCGCGGTGAACGACGCGTGGAAAGACGGTGAGACATGGTATGCGCTCATGTCCGGCGCAGAAGGTGCCGAAACCAATGAAAGCCTGCTCAAGGACGCCAAGAAACGTCTTTCGGCGCTTGACGATACGGTCCTGCGCGGGAACGTGGATTTCACCCCCGGAGCCGAAATTTCGGAACTCCTGCCGCTGACGGCGCGGGAATATGCGGCCTTCGCGGTGATGGCTGAACTCATCGACGAAGACGAAGTCGCGACGGAAAAGCCACTTGAACAGCTTTTCGTGGCCCTCGCCACCGATCTTCAGACCGCGGATGTATCCGGGTATCAGGGACCGCAGGCCGATATGCTGCGCAATCTGAAGGCAAGCGATGCCATCGCGGCCCCCGATTACGAGGCCATCATGGGAGAGGTGGACAAGGATTGGGTCAATATCGACACGTGGCGCACGATTCAGACCTTCGCGCCTGCCATCACCAGCGGTTACTTCCTGAATGCCGTTGATATGCGTATCACGCCGGATGGCCCCGAAGCACAGCCCGAAAGCAAACAGATCCTCGTCAAGCTTTTCGTGCGCACGCTGATCATGTCGCTCATCATCACCGGATCGTGCATCCTTCTGGGCTATCCGATCGCGTGGATCCTGTCCAACTTGCCCATGCGCACGGCAAACATGCTCATGATCCTTGTCCTCTTGCCATTCTGGACCTCGCTACTCGTCCGGACATCGGCGTGGAAGGTGATGCTTCAGCAGCAGGGTGTGATCAATGACGTTCTCGTCTGGCTCGGCATGGTGCCGGATGCGGCGCGGCTCGTCCTGATCAACAACCAGACGGGCACGATCATCGCGATGACGCATATCTTGCTGCCTTTCATGATCCTGCCGATGTATTCGGTGATGCAGACGATACCGCCCAGCTATCTGCGCGCGGCGAAATCGCTTGGCGCGACAAACTGGACAGCCTTCTGGCGGGTCTATTTCCCGCAATCGGTGCCCGGTATCGGGGCGGGGTCGATTCTCGTCTTCATCCTCTCGATTGGTTACTACATCACGCCCGAGATCGTGGGCGGCACCAAGGGCGTCTTCATCTCGAACCGGATTGCATATCACATTTCGAGTTCGCTCAACTGGGGTCTGGCTGCGGCTCTTGGCAGTATCCTTCTGGTGGTCGTGCTCATCCTCTACTGGGCCTATGACAAGATCGTCGGCATCGACAACGTGAAGCTGGGGTAAGCGAAATGAAACTAACCGATATTTCCCGCAAACCCCTTGGCTTTGTCTCGGCGTGTTCCGCCGCTGCCGGAGCGTTCCTTGGCCTCTTTGTGGGCACGGCCAACGGGTCTGGCTTTCTGGGCGTGGTCATTGGGGCCGTGCTCGTGGGTGGACTGGCGTTCATTCTGCCAAAGCTGGATAACGAGAAAATGGCCCGCTGGCTGACAGTTGGGCTGTTCGTGGTTCTGGGTTTCCTTTTCGGCGGGATACCTCTTGCCGTTCTTGGCGCCTTCGCGGGCTGGTTCTTTGGCTGGTTCATCCACTGGCTCTATGAAGGGCGGTATCGGGCCAAGCTTCCGCCCTATACCACCGCAGGTCAGGTGCTCTGGCACTATTCCTTCCGGGTGATCTGTGGCGCGATTTTCGTCTTCTTGATCACGCCGATTCTCGTGGTGATCCCGCTCAGCTTCAACGCCGAGAACTTCTTTACCTTTACACCCGAGATGCTCCGCTTCGACCCCGAAGGCTACAGCCTCAAGCACTATCAGGATTTCTTCACCAACAATGACTGGCAGCGCAGCTTCAAGAACTCGCTGATCATCGCGCCGATCGCGACCATCATATCGGTGAGCCTTGGCACGCTGGCGGCCATCGGTCTGAGCCAGAGCCACGTGCCCGGACGCCGCGCGATCATGGCGGTTCTGATTTCACCTATGATTGTGCCGCTGATCATTTCCGCGACGGGCATGTTCTTCTTCTACAGCCAGATCGGCAACTTTCTCGAAGGGACTATCGGCCTCAACAAGAACTTCGTCGGATATGTGAAGGTGATCCTTGCGCATGCCGTGCTTGGGATTCCGTTCGTGATCATCACGGTCACCGCGACTCTGGTGGGCTTTGACCGGTCGCTCACGCGGGCGGCGGCCAACATGGGCGCGAACCCGGTGACCACATTCTTCCGCATTCAGATGCCGCTTATCCTGCCGGGGGTGATCTCGGGCGGGCTCTTTGCCTTCATCACCTCTTTCGATGAGGTGGTCGTGGTCCTCTTTGTCGGCTCGGCCAGCCAAAAGACCCTGCCGTGGCAGATGTTCACCGGCCTGCGCGAACAGATTTCGCCCACCATCCTTGCCGTGGCTACGATCCTCGTGATGATCTCCATCGCGCTACTGACCACGGTCGAACTACTCCGCCGCCGGTCCGAGCGTCTTCGGGGGATGTCGCCGGGCTAAGGCCAAGCACATGCGCAAAGCGAGGCTCGCTTATCTGCATATCGAAATCCAGACACGAAAAAGGGCGGGAATTATCCCGCCCTTTCCATGTCAAAATCCTTGGTATCCGGCGGATCAGCTGCGCACCAGTTTTTCGTAACTCTCGGCGATTTCGCGTGTCAGAGCGCCCACTTCGAAGTGATAATCGCCAATCTGACCCACGGGTGTCACCTCCGCGGCGGTGCCGGTCAGCCAGCATTGCTCGAATCCTTCCATCTCCTCGGGCATGATGTGGCGTTCGTGAATCTTGATCTGACGGTCCTTCAGCATCCCGATGACAGTCTGCCGCGTAAGACCGTTGAGGAAACAGTCGGGCAGGGGTGTGTGAACTTCGCCTTCCTTGACGAAGAAGATGTTGGCCCCCGTCGCCTCGGCCACGTAGCCGCGATAATCCATAAAGAGCGCATCCGAGCATCCCTTGGCTTCGGCGGCGTGCTTGGACGTGGTGCAGATCATGTAAAGACCGGCGGCCTTGGCATGCACCGGGATCGTTTCGGGCGAGGGGCGCTTCCACTTGGAAATATCGAGCTTGGCGCCTTTCATCTTGGCGTCGCCGTAATAAGCGCCCCATTCCCACGCCGCGATCGCGAGGTGGACGGGATTGCGCGCCGAGGCGACCCCCATGTCTTCGCCCGCGCCACGCCATGCCAGAGCCCGTACATAGGCGTCAGTATGGCCATTTGCGGAAAGCACCTCCTGCTTGGCCGCCTCGATCTCGTCGACAGTCCACGGAATCTGAAAATCCAGTTCACCGGCGGAAAAATGCAGGCGCTCGGAATGCTCGCGGCTCTTGAATATCTTGCCATTATAGGCGCGCTCACCTTCGAAGACCGAACTTGCGTAATGCATCGCATGTGTCAGGATGTGTACGTTGGCCGCACGCCAATCCACCAGCTTGCCATCCATCCAGATCATGCCGTCACGGTCGTCATATCCCGCCATCGCGCTTATTCCCTTTTTGAGCCCAGTTTTGCGTTTGTTGCGCCAAATATGTCCGAAGTGGACATAAAGTTGCGTCAAATCTTCGATTCGCTACCAGTATGGGCTTGGAATGTCAATAAAGCTGACATAACCTCGGGGCGGAGCGAACCAACGAACGGGAGGTAGGCATGGCAGATGGCAAAGGCGGCGAAGCCCTGCTGTTTCTGACCGACGAACAGTTGCGGCTTGGTATCGAGGCGATGTTTTTCGCCTATCGCGGGTTCACCGCCGATCCTGACCGGATACTCGAGACACTTGCCTATGGACGCGCGCACCATCGTGCCATTCATTTCATTTCGCGCCGACCGGGAACAACAGTGAATAACCTGCTGGCTATTCTGGGCGTGACGAAGCAATCTCTCAACCGTGTGCTGCGCACATTAGTTGCCGATGGCCTCGTCGAGAGCCGGGTCGGAAGCCAGGACAAGCGCCAGCGCAATTTATACCTCACCGACGAGGGCAAGGCACTGGAACAGAAATTGAGTGATGCACAACGCGCCCGTATGCGAGGCGCTTACCGCGCGGCGGGCCCCGAGGCCGTCGCCGGGTTTCGTCAGGTTCTCGAGGCGATGATGGACCCGGACATGCGCCGCCGCTATTACGCCATTCGCGAGCAGGGCCAATGACCGATCCGGCGCCGCATCTGCTGATCGTTGATGACGATGAACGAATTCGCGAGCTTCTTCGCAAATTTCTGGCCCGGCAGGGGTTTCTGGTCTCGGCGGCGCGTGATGCCGCGCATGCACAACGTATTCTATCTGGGCTGGAATTTGACCTTATCGTGCTTGATGTGATGATGCCCGGTCAGGACGGCATCAGCCTCACTTCGGATTTGCGCAAGACGCTCACGACGCCGATCCTGCTTTTGACCGCGAAAGGCGAGACCGATGACCGCATCGCGGGGCTTGAGGCCGGGGCGGATGACTATCTCTCCAAGCCGTTTGAGCCACGAGAGCTCCTGCTTCGGATCAACGCGATCTTGCGGCGCATGCCTGATCCCGAACCGAACGTGGCGATGCCCAAGATTTTGAACCTGGGCCCGGTGCGATACGATATCGACCGGTCGGAATTGTTGCAGGGCGGCGAGGTTGTCCGACTGACTGCGACCGAGACCCAACTTATGCGGATATTCACCGAAAACCTGCGACAACCGGTCAGCCGTAGCAAATTGGTCGAGGATCTGGGCCGCGACAAAGGGCAGGCGCAGGAACGCGCTGTGGACGTGCAGATCACCCGTCTCAGGCGCAAGATCGAGGCGGACCCGAAGCAGCCCCGTTATCTTCAGACGGTGCGCGGCGAAGGCTATATGCTGGCGCCTGATTGATGTTCCAATGGTGTGGCTGTGCGCCACGCCCGATGATTGCGTTCGGGCCACGCGGGCCCTGAGGGGCCAGCCCCTCAGACACCCCGGGATATTGCGGGCGAGAAGAAAGCAGCAGTTTGGTGAGCGTGTCATGACTGGACGTGAGGGCGATTGGCGCGCATACCTCTTGATAGAGCCGGGCTCAGGATGTATCTGCGACGCATGACACGGATTTTCGACATGGATGATCGCGCGCGCCTTCCTTGGCGGTTTTTCGGTGCGTCCATGACAGTGCTCGCGCGGCTATAAGGCGCGCCTGAGTCCGCACGCCTGAATTCCACCTGACAAAACGGGAGAGGACCGATGTCCCCCAAAACACTTTACGACAAGATATGGGATGCTCATTTGGCTCACGAGGCCGATGATGGCACCTGCCTTCTTTATATTGACCGCCATCTCGTCCACGAAGTGACGAGCCCTCAGGCCTTCGAAGGCTTGCGGATGGCGGGCCGCACGGTGCGGGCGCCGGACAAGACGATTGCGGTGCCGGACCACAACGTGCCGACCACGTTGGACCGTGTGAACGGGATCGAAAACCCCGAAAGCCGCATCCAGGTCGAGGCGCTTGATCTCAACGCCAAGGATTTCGGCATCCATTATTACCCGGTGAGCGATGTGCGTCAGGGGATCGTGCATATTGTCGGTCCTGAGCAGGGTTGGACGCTTCCTGGCATGACCGTCGTGTGCGGAGACAGCCACACCGCGACTCATGGCGCATTCGGCGCGCTGGCCCACGGTATCGGAACCAGCGAGGTCGAGCATGTGCTGGCCACCCAGACCCTCATTCAGTCCAAATCGAAGAACATGAAGGTCGAAATCACCGGGCAACTGGCCCCTGGTGTCACGGCCAAGGACATCACCCTTTCGGTGATCGGCCATACCGGCACGGCGGGCGGCACCGGCTATGTGATCGAGTATTGTGGAGAGGCCATTCGCTCGCTTTCCATGGAAGGTCGGATGACTGTCTGCAACATGGCCATCGAAGGCGGCGCACGCGCCGGTCTTATCGCACCGGATGAGACGACGTTCGAATACGTGAAAGGCCGCCCGCATGCGCCCAAGGGGGCACAATGGGAAGCCGCGCTCACGTGGTGGAAAACGCTTTTTTCGGATGACGACGCGCACTGGGACAAGGTCATCACCATCAAGGGTGAGGATATCGCACCGGTCGTGACTTGGGGAACGTCGCCCGAGGATGTGCTTCCCATCACTGCGAATGTCCCGGGCCCCGGTGATTTTTCGGGCGGTAAGGTGAGTGCCGTGACCCGCGCGCTCGATTATATGGGGCTTACGCCGGGCATGGCGCTCAGCGATGTGGAGATCGACACTGTCTTTATAGGCTCGTGTACAAATGGCCGCATCGAGGATCTGCGCGCTGCCGCGGCGGTTCTCAAGGGGCGAAAGGTCAAGGACGGGATGCGTGCGATGGTCGTGCCCGGTTCGGGCCTTGTGCGGGCGCAGGCCGAGGAAGAGGGGCTGGCCGACATCTTCAAGGAAGCGGGCTTTGAATGGCGGCTCGCGGGCTGTTCCATGTGTCTGGCGATGAACCCTGACCAACTGAGCGAGGGAGAGCGTTGTGCCTCCACGTCGAACCGAAACTTCGAGGGGCGGCAGGGCTATAAGGGCCGCACGCATCTCATGAGCCCCGCGATGGCGGCGGCGGCGGCTGTGACCGGAAAACTGACCGATGTGCGGGGAATGATGTAATGGAGAAGTTCGAAAAGCTGACCGGCGTCGCGGCGCCCATGCCGATGGTGAATATCGATACCGATATGATCATCCCCAAGCAGTTCCTGAAAACGATCAAGCGGTCGGGGTTGGGTGTGAACCTCTTCGACGAGATGCGTTATGATCGGCAAGGAAACGAGATTCCCGATTTCGTCCTGAACCAGCCTCAGTATCGCGAGGCGGACATCCTTGTCGCCGGTGAGAATTTCGGCTGTGGCTCCTCGCGTGAGCATGCGCCTTGGGCGATCAAGGATTTCGGCATCCGCTGTGTCATAGCGCCCAGCTTTGCCGATATTTTCTATAGCAACTGTTTCAAGAACGGCATTCTGCCGATCGCCCTGCCGCAAGAGCAGGTGGATGTGCTGATGCAGGATGCCGAAAAGGGGTCGAACGCGCGCATGACCGTCGATCTCGAGGCACAAACAGTCACCACCTCCGACGGAGAAACCTTCTCGTTCGAGGTGGACGCGTTCAAGAAACATTGTCTGCTCGAGGGGCTTGATGACATCGGCCTCACCATGGAGAAGGTCGCGGCCATCGATACGTTCGAAGCCCGCGTCAGTGCGGAACGCCCCTGGGTCTGACCGCTCCGATCCGGATTTAACCTCTTTTCGCCCACCCTTATAACGGGGGTGGGCGTCTTTGTGGGTGAAATATCAACATTCACAATATCTTGTGGTGCATCGGACATCTGCCATTTCGGGCCTGTGAACTTGATGCAATCGCGCACCACCGTCGTCACCAATTCATGTCAATCGGGACAGCACGCTCAGCAAGTTCTTGAGAAGGAATCCAAAAAGCGGCAACAATTAGGCCATATTGAGGCATACCGTCGAAAAGGCGGAATCAAGTTGGGACAATGGTGCGACGATGGTATCGTGCCGGGCCAGTTTGAAGGGATCGGACAGTGATGGCGAGTCTGACAGGCGCGGTTGTGCGGGCATTTTTGGTGGTATTGATGGTCTCGTTACCGTCGCTCCTGCTTTATGATGTGCATAGCGAAACTTCCCAGATGGTCGTGATTGTCGCGGTGGTCTCGGCTCTGCTCGTGTTTGCCGAATATTTCGGCCAATATCCCAGCCTGATCGAGTTTCGGTTTGCCCCGCCTTACAACCGGTTAAAGTTCGGGTTCGCGGCATTCACGGTGCTGGTCATGACGTTGATCCTGCGCGGTGAAAGCATCGCGAGCGGCCTTGGCCTTTGGGCGGATGGCTTTGCGCGGCTTCTGGATTTCCCTTATTCGCCGGTCCGGTCTTTCGTCAATGTGTTGCCCTTCGATGCTGATCCGGCGCGGGTTCAAATCGTCCGCACGTTGGCCGGACTCAGCTATTTCATGTCTCTGCTGATGATCTTTACCTTCATCGTGGTGGTGTGGCTTCTCAACTGGCCGGTGCGCAACGGGGCGTTCAATGTCTGCATCAACATGCCGCTTTTCGATCCGACTGGCGGGGGCGATGTGGTCAATCGTCTGATCCGAGATGCGAGTATTAATGCTTCGTTAGGCTTTCTGCTGCCATTCTTGGTGCCACTTGCGGCGCTTGCGACAACCGATATGGCGGAGAAGCTCGGATTTCTGGAGCAACAAAACCTGATCTGGATCACTTGTTTCTGGGCGTTCATCCCGGCCGGGTTCGTTATGCGCGGGATTGCGCTCTACCGGATCGCGGACCTGATCAGCGAAAAACGCCGGCGCGTTTATGCCAAGAACTCCGACGTCTTGCCCGCCGCCTGAACTGGCTTTTTTATCTTCTCGCCTCGTGGAGTTTTCTCGCTGGCACCACCGCCAGTGCCGACCCATTGCGACTCGCGACCTGGCATATCGAAGCCGAGAGACAGGGGCCGGGCGTTCTCCTGCGTGATATAACGCGCGGCGATCCCCAGATTTCCGCGGTGGTAGATATCGTGAGCGATATGGCGCCGGATATCCTTTTGTTGCAGGGGGTGGATTACGATCATGACGGGCTTGCGCTGCGTGCGCTGCGCGATGCCATATCCAAGGCGGGTGTGGCCTATCCCTATATATTTGCCGCGCGGCCCAATTCCGGTCAGCCCAGCGGATACGACATGGACGGCGACGGAAGACTGGGAGAGCCGGAAGATGCCATCGGCTATGGCCATTTCTGGGGTCAGGGCGGCATGGCGATCCTCTCGCGCTATCCTGTCGTCACCACCGAGGTGCAGGATTTGAGCCATGTTCTTTGGACGGACATGCCGGCCGCGCTGTTTCACGATGAAAGCGAAGGGCCGGTGATTCCGCGTGCGGCCATGAAAACCCTCCCCTTGGCAAGCACGGCCCACTGGATTGTGCCTGTGGACACACCGCTGGGACGTGTCAGTCTGCTTGCGCTGCATGCCGCCCCGCCTGTTTTTGACGGTCCCGAGGACCGCAATGGCCGACGCAATCACGATCAGATCATGTTCTGGATCGAGGTTCTGAACGGTCGATTCGGCCCCGCACCCTCGGAAAGATTTTTTGTATTGGGAGCCACCAATCAGGACCCGCTCAGAGGGGAGGGGCGTAAGGCAGCGATCCGTGCGCTTCTGGGCGATCCGCGCTTGCAAGACCCCAAGCCGCGACGCTCGGAGGTCAAAGGGCTCGCCCCGTCTGCTCTCGGTGACACGGTGGCTTGGCCCGGGCCTGAACCGGGGCCGCTTCGGGTGGACTATGTCCTGCCGTCGCGCGACTGGACGGTTGTGGCGTCGGGCGTGCATTGGCCGCTGACCGGAGATGGGGCGGCACGCGCCGAAATCGCCAGCCGTCACAGGCTTGTCTGGGTGGATGTCACGCGTTGATCAGCGCCATGCGCAACGCGGCCCTACACCCATTTGGCCATCGGCGGGAGCGACATCAGCACTGCATTGGCATCATGCCCGGTCGCAAGGCCGAATTTGGTGCCCCGGTCATAGACAAGGTTGTATTCCGCATAAAGCCCACGGTGAACAAGCTGCGCATCCTTGTCGTCCGCGGTCCAGTCTTGCACCCTGCGCCGCTCGACAAGGGGCACAAAGGCCGGCAGAAAGGCACGACCTATGTCCTGCGTCAGGGCAAAATCGGCCTCCCAATCACCGGAATTGCGATCATCCATGAAAATGCCGCCCACGCCGCGCGCGCGGTGCCGGTGCGGAATAAAGAAATACTCATCCGCCCAAGCCTTGAGTTCAGGGTAAAGGCCGGCGCCGTGCGCGTGCAGATGGGCTTCTTGCGTGGCGTGGAAATGCGCGGTGTCGTCATCATATTCAAGACAGGGATTGAGATCCGAGCCGCCGCCGAACCACCACGCCTGCGGTGTCCAGAACATGCGCGTGTTCATATGCACAGCCGGGACATGCGGGTTTTGCATATGCGCGACAAGGCTTATCCCGCTGGCCCAGAATGACGGGTCGTTTTCGATGCCAGGAACCCCGCGTGCCGCCATCGCCTTTTGGGCAGCGGGGCCGAGTGTGCCATAGACTTCCGATACGTTGACCCCGACCTTTTCGAATACGCGGCCACCGCGCATCACGCTCATAAGACCGCCGCCCGCATCGCTTCCGTCATCCGAGGCGCGGCGGGTCTCTGTCACTTCGAACCGGCCGGGTGCGGCATCGGACAAGGGCCCGGTGTCGTGGCTGTCCTCAAGCTGCTCGAAGGCGGTCACGATCTCGGCGCGAAGTGCTCGGAACCATGCGGCCGCGCGTGTTTTTTCCTCGGCGAAACTGTCGGTCATGTGTGATCTCAATGTGCTGGCTTGGTCACTGGATCGAGGATCGAACGCCCGCCATCAAGCGTCAGGATTTCGCCGGTCATAAAGCCTGATGCGCTGCTGGCGAGGTATTGAACCGTCTCGGTCAGGTCGGAGGCGGCGGCGATCCGGCCCATCGGCGTGTGGCCTTCGATCTCCTTGCGAGCATCGCGATCATCCTTCAGGGCGTCCTGCAACGAGGCGCTCATCACCGATCCAAAGGCCAGCGCATTGACGCGGATACGGTGCGGCGCCAATGCCGCAGCCAGCGAGCGGGTCATCTGATCCAGCGCGGCGGTGGAAATCGAATAGGCAAGAAGCTCGGGCCGCGTGCGCCGTGCCGCGATGGACGACAGGTTCACGATTGACCCGGCCAGACCGCTGTCCTGACCTTCGGCCTGCTTGATCATCCGTTTCGCGACAAGTTGCGACAGACGAAGTGCAGCAAGAAGATTTTGCTCAAGCAACATTTCGACGCCGTCATCCTCGGGGTTGAGCGGGTCGGACGTCACGACCTGCCTGGACGCGTTGATCAGGATGTCGACCTTGTCATAGGCATCCACAGTCGCCGAAAGCAGATTGGCGATCGTCAGCTTTTCCCGCAGGTCGCCCGCGAAATAGCGAATCGTCTCGTTATCCTCGGGAGAGCCGATTTCCTTGGCCAGACGCTCTTCGTCCATATCGGCGAGCATGACATTCGCACCCTTGTTGGCGAAATGCCGCCCGATGGCCAGCCCGATGCCATTCGCACCGCCGGTGATGATGGCGGTCTTGCCACTCAGAGAAAATGACATGGTCGAGTCCTTTTCGCGATGTCAGCGGCGCTGAGCCTAGGATATTTCATCCGCGTTGACGAGACGGGCGGCGTGCATGGAAAAGCTTGAAACGCGAGTCGCCCTCGATGGGCGTCACCTCGGCAAAGCTTTCGGTCAATGCGGCTTCATAGGGCAGATGGCGGTTGGCCACCATCCAAAGATGTCCTGACGGTTTCAGAACGCGCGCCGCCGCCGCGATGAATTCGCGCCCAAGTGCGGGCGATGCGGTGCGTCCGGTATGAAAGGGCGGATTCATGAGTACGGTGTCGAGCTTTTCGTCCGGCTGCCATGTGCGCACATCGTGCCAGTGAAACTTTGCCCTTGGGTCGCTGATATTGTGGCGTGCACAGGCAAGCGCGTCATGCTCGGCCTCGACGAGATGGAGCTCCTCGATGCCGTCTCGGCCAAGCGCCTGTGCCGAGAGATAGCCCCAGCCAGCCCCCAGATCGGCCACCTGCCGCCCAAGCTTTGCCGGAAGCGAATCAGCCAGCGCCTTGGACGCGGGATCTATGCCATCCGCCGAAAAGACGCCCGGCACGGTCACAAACCCCGAAGCGGCTTCGCGCGCGGGGCCGGGCCTCCAGTCGTCATGCGCCGGGCCACCGTCGAACCAGAAAAGCTTGCCGTGCGCCTTGTTGATCGGGCCATGGACCTCGGTTCGCTTGCGGCACGCGCGCAAGAGCGCGTCGATGCCATCCGTCTTTGCACCATCCACAATCACGAGGGGCGCGTGATGCGCCGCGCGGGCGATCGCCGCGTGCGTCTTGTCGCGTGACCTGCCAGCACAGACCAAGGCCACGTCGAAATCGCCGTCCAGATCGGTTGTGCAGGTATATCCCGCCCGTTCGAAATAGGTGAAATCGGGGTAAAACCCTGTCACCACAGTCACCTGATCACGGTTCAGGGGGGCAAGATCGGTTTCGCGGGTCGGATAAAGCACGACCACGCGCGAATCATCCGAAAGGCTCAGACCACCGGTCTCAAGCGCGAGGGACAGGCGAAGCCCGGTCACGAAGCTATTCTTTTTCCATTGTGCATTGCAGCGGATGCTGATGCTGGCGGGCGAAATCCATAACCTGCGCGACTTTGGTTTCCGCTATTTCGTGGCTGAACACGCCGACAACCGCGACGCCCTTCTTGTGGACGGTAAGCATGATCTCGAACGCCTCGGCATGCGTCATGCCGAAAAACCGCTCAAGCACATGCACGACGAACTCCATCGGCGTGTAGTCGTCATTCAGAAGCAGCACCTTGTAAAGCGGCGGGCGCTTGGTCTTGGTACGCGTCGCGACAACGACCGAGGCGTCATCATCGCCATCGTCGTCCTGGTCAGAGTTGAGCTGAAATGGATGCAATGTCATACCAGCAAGGATAAGTCCCGTGTCGACCGTTTCAACGCGCTCTATATAGACTTTTGGTAGGACATGAAAAGAGGGGGCGGCCAAGCGAAAGGACCGGATATGCCGAAACTTCAGACAATCGGCTTCGATGCGGATGACACGCTTTGGCATAATGAGCGTTTCTTTCGCCTGACGCAGGAAAGATTCGCGAGCCTGCTTGCGCCGCACACGGACGAGGGTGCGCTTCTGGCCCGCCTTCAGGAAGCCGAGGAGCGCAATCTCGGGCATTACGGTTTTGGCATAAAGGGATTCGTGCTGTCGATGATCGAAACGGCCATCGAGGTGACCGACGGGCGCGTGCCTGGGCGGGTCATCGGAGAGTTGCTTGAAGCAGGGCAGGACATGCTCCAACATCCCATCGACCTTCTTCCACACGCAGAAGAGGCCGTTCGCGAGGTGGCCGACGCCTTCCATGTCGTGCTCATCACCAAGGGCGACCTGCTCGATCAGGAGCGCAAGCTCGCGCAGTCTGGCCTCGGAGACATGTTCGATGCCGTCGAAATCGTGAGCGACAAAACATCTGCGATCTACACCCGCATCTTTGACAGTCACGGCTCGGGTCCGGATCGTGCGGCAATGGTCGGAAATTCCATGCGGTCCGATGTCCTCCCGGTGATCGCGGCCGGGGGGTGGGGCATCCATGTGCCTCAGGATCTGACTTGGGCCTATGAGGTGCTTGATGCACCCGGCAACACGCCACGCCTTAAGGAAATTCCCGATCTTTCGGCGCTTCCGTCCCTGTTGCGCGAAATCGCCCGCGCCTGATCTATTCTTGTGCCCAGTCCTCTGACTGCATTTCGCGCAAACGGCTTGCCGTGCGCTCGAACTCGAACGTGCCTTCGCCTTCGACATACAGGTATTCGGGCGCCGAGGCGGCAGAACAGATAAGCTTCACCCGCGCCTCATAGAGCGCGTCGATAAGGGTGACGAAACGCTTTGCTTCGTTGAAGTTGGAACGGCTCAGTTGCGGGATGTTTTCCAGCACCAGAACACGTGCGGCCTCGGCCAACGCAAGGTAATCGGCGGGGCCCAGAGGTTTGCCGCACAGATCATAGAACGACGCGCGCGCCACCCCGTTGTGAAACGCGGGAATCGTCACCGGGCGCTTCTGCACCGTGAGGGTCAGAGGTTTGGCCTCTCCTCTCGTCAGGCTTTGCCACACCTCGTTGATCTGTGCGCGGCTTTCGGCATTGATAGGGGTGAAATAGGTCGGGCTTCCGGCGATCCGATCCTGCCGATAGTCCTTGTGCGCCACAAGTTCATGCACCACCATCCGGTCCTTGACCAGTTCAATGAATGGCAGGAAAAGCTGACGGTTGAGCCCGTTCTTATAAAGATCATCGGGCGGACGATTGGAGGTGGTGACCACGGCCACCCCGGCATTGAAGAACGCTTCGAACAGGCGGCCAACGATCATCGCATCCGTGATGTCGTTGATCTGCATTTCGTCGAACGCAAGCAGCCGGACCTCGTCTGTCACCGCCTTGGCCACCGGGGCAAGCGCGTCTTCGACCCCGCGTTGACGTGCGGCATGCATGCCGGCGTGAATTTCCTGCATGAACGCATGAAAATGCACCCGCCGCTTCGGCGCATCAAGCGAAGCCACGAACAGGTCCATGAGCATTGATTTTCCACGCCCGACGCCGCCCCACAGATACAATCCCTTGGGTGGCTCGGGGGCCTTGCGAAACCATCCTTTGCGCACCGGCTTCGAAAGCTCGGTCCGAATACGCTCGAACTCGGGCAATGCCTCTTCCTGAGCAGGATCCGGCGTCAGCTCACCTTTGGCAACAAGGCGCTCATAAATCTTTGGCAGCGTTTCCATGCCCAAGGCTTAGCGCGCCTCATTCAACAGCGAAAGGCTTTCAATCGGAGCAGTCTCGTGATGGCGCGCGCAACGCCCTGCAATAGGGATATTTTCCCCGGCTGCGTTCGTGGCGGGCCGGGGGTTCGGGATATCGCGTCACTTATCTGTATGAACAGACCGAGGCCACGACCCAGCATTGTTGGCCGGCATTGCGTGCCTGACATTCCTGAATGGCGCGATTGCCGGCCGCGGCTTCATTGTCATAGCCCCATGCGGCGCCCATGTTCTTGATGGTGCGGGTACTTTGGGCCCGTGCTACGGCGGCACAGCTGTCTTCAACCCAGACCGCCGTCGCACATTGGCGCCCTCCGGCCTCGGCGCAGTATTGCTTGGCAGCGGCCTCTGCCTGCCCACGTGATCCATACTCCCAGGAGCGGCCGAACTTGTTGGTCTTGAAGCTATAGGCGATTGCGCCAAAGGTTTCGGCCATGGCCGGCGTGGCGGGTAAAAAAATAGCAAGAATAAGTGCTAGGCGTTTCATCAGGTTTACAGGCTCCGTGCTAAGGCTATTCAGTTGGGCAACTTAGGGTCGATATCGACCGCATATCCGTTTGATCGTGACGCGCTTTGACAGCCCTGCAATGCCGCATGGGCGCCACCGAACGCACAGGATGCACTTGCGAACAGTCCGCGGCAAATCCTGCTAAGATGTCAGCAATATCTGGTTTTGATTTGGGGCTAACCCCGCAATTATTGCAATACCTCTTTTCACTGGCTACAGACCGCAGATCAACCGTCCTTGTTTCAAAATGAAGTTTCTCAAATGACGCTGGACATTCTCTCTGCATTGATCGCCTTCTGTTTTGTCGGTGTCATCACACCCGGCCCGAACAATCTGATGCTTATGGCCTCCGGCGCCAATTACGGGTTTCGGCGCACCGTGCCGCATATGCTGGGAATTGGCATTGGCATGCCCGTTCTGGTCGTATTGGTCGGGTTGGGCGTTATGAGAATTTTCGAGATGTGGCCGCTGGTCGAACAGGTGCTGATGGTGCTTAGCGTGGCTTATCTTCTCTTTCTTGCGTGGAAGATCGCCAATGCCGCCCCGCCCGTGCGCACCCATGAGTCCGAAGTCGCGGGCAACCCGCTCACCTTTCTACAGGCGGCAGCGTTTCAGTGGGTCAACCCGAAGGCTTGGTTCATGGCGCTTTCGGCGATTACGCTCTATGCTGGCGGTCGCGATCCCATCGCGATCCTGTGGGTCGCGGCGGCCTATGCCTGCGTCTCGGTCATCAGCACGACAAGCTGGACAGCACTTGGGCAGCAGATGCGCCGCTTGCTTGGACATCCCACGCGCTTGCGGATCTTCAACTGGACCATGGCGGCCCTTCTGGTCGCGACGCTCATTCCCGTGCTATGGCCCGCGCAAGGCTGATTTGAACGGGTTGCATGATGATCCATACCTTGCTGCACACGGCCGAGGCACATCGCCCACGGTTTGACGCGATCGCGGTGCGTATCGCCCCGGGTGTATCGTTGGATCATATGGTGCGCCCTGACCTGCTTGACCGCGTGCGGGATGGATCGACAGCCAAACTCGAGACGGAAATCGGTGATATTGTCGCCGGGGCGCCCGGTCCGGTCCTGTGCACCTGCACCACCTTGGGAGAGATAGCCGAGCGTCATGGTGCCATGCGTATCGACACCCCCATGATGGAGGCGGCGGCCCGTATCGCCGCCGAGGCACAGGGCGACATCCTGTTGGCCTATTGCCTCGAAAGCACGCTGGCGCCCAGCATCGCGCAGCTCGACCGCGAACTTGAGAAACATGGCTACCGCACGCAGGTTCATACGCTTGATCTCTCACAGTTCTGGCCACTGTTCGAAGCAGATCAACAAGAGGCGTTCGACGCGGTGATCGCCACCCATGTTCGCGAAGCCGCGTCCAAAGCGCCGGACGCCGCCGTTATTGTCCTTGCCCAAGCATCAATGGCGGGCGCGGCGCCGCGTCTGTTCGATCTGCGTCCTGCCGTGCTCTCTTCGCCGGAAATGTCGCTGGCGGCGCTTCTCGGTCGGGCGTGATTGCAAAACCCGCCCAACAAGGCCATATATCCAGACGAAATTGCCGGAGCCGCACCTACATGACCAACTACCTCGATTTTGAGAAACCGCTGGCCGAGATCGAAGGCAAAGCCGAAGAGTTGCGCGCCATGGCCCGCGCGGGCGAGGGGGTCGATGTCGAGGCCGAGGCCGGCGCGCTCGACAAGAAGGCGTCGGAGTTGCTGACGGAACTCTATCGCGATCTTACGCCTTGGCGGAAATGCCAAGTGGCCCGGCACCCCGAGCGACCGCATTGCAAGGACTACATCCAAAAGCTGTTCAAGGAATACACGCCGCTTGCCGGTGATCGTAACTTTGCCAATGATCACGCGGTCATGGGTGGCCTTGCGCGGTTGGGGGACACGCCGGTCATGGTGATCGGCCATGAAAAGGGCAACGATACGAAAAGCCGGATTGAGCGCAATTTCGGCATGGCCCGCCCCGAAGGCTACCGCAAGGCGATCCGGCTGATGGATATGGCCGACCGCTTCAACCTTCCGGTGGTGACACTGGTGGACACGCCCGGTGCCTATCCCGGCAAGGGCGCCGAAGAGCGCGGGCAATCCGAAGCCATCGCCCGTGCTACGGAAAAATGCCTGCAAATCGGCGTTCCGCTCGTGACTGTCGTGATCGGCGAAGGTGGATCGGGCGGGGCCGTGGCCTTTGCGTCGGCCAACCGCGTGGCGATGCTTGAACATTCGGTCTATTCGGTCATTTCACCCGAGGGCTGTGCCTCCATCCTCTGGAAAGATGCCGAGAAGATGCGCGAGGCTGCCGAGGCGCTGCGTCTCACCGCGCAGAACCTCCACAAACTCGGTGTGATCGACCGGATCATCAAGGAACCTTTGGGCGGCGCGCATCGCGCCCCTGCAGAGGCCATCGATTCGGTTGGTCAGGAAATTTCCAGGATGCTCGAAGAGATGTCTGGAAAAGACCGCGATGCGCTTGTCCATGACCGGCGCCAGAAATTTCTCGAGATGGGGTCCAAGGGGCTCGCGGCCTGATCGCTGCACAAGCGGTGTCATTCAAAGGCTGATATCACCGGACCAGCATGCGCAACCCTTGAGTCACATCCGATCTCACCGCCAGACGCAATGCCGGTTCGTCTCCGGCCTTGAGCGCCATGATGATGCTGCGATGGTGTTGCGGCGCTGTGGTCCGCTGAAGACGGCCATAAAGCGCGCGCATGGTCGGACCCAGTTGTAGCCAGACGGTCTCGGCCATAGCCAGCATCGCCGGGGCCTGTGCCCGAAGATAGAGCGTGCGGTGAAATTCGAGATTGCGGCGAATGTAGCTGACCGCATCCTGCCGCAAGATGTCATCGTGGATGCGGGCGTTGATCGCCTGAAGCCTGTCGATCAGCGCGATATGCGCCCGGGGCAGTGCCCGACTGGCCAGTTCCACCTCGATCAAAGAGCGAAGCGCCGCAA
The DNA here is from genome assembly GCF_037083845.1 of Roseovarius sp. E0-M6. Taxonomy (NCBI): domain Bacteria; kingdom Pseudomonadati; phylum Pseudomonadota; class Alphaproteobacteria; order Rhodobacterales; family Roseobacteraceae; genus Roseovarius; species Roseovarius sp. E0-M6. Next base: position 691,139 of record NZ_JBAPLA010000002.1, read on the forward strand.
GCTCCTCGAGCCGCTCGTGGCTCAGTTCCGGGGTGGAAACCCGCCCCGATGCCGATAAGGTCAGCGCGCCTTCCGCCGAGAGCCGCCGCACGGCCTCACGCGCGGGGGTCATCGACACGCCGAATTCCTTGCCCACACCACGTATGGTCAACGGCTTTCCGGGGCCGATCTCGCCATGCATGATACGGCTGCGCAGGCCGCGATAAACGCGATCATGGGCCGACGGCGACGGATCTGGGCGAGTTGTCAGAAGCATGGAAAGATTTTGCGCCTTTCTGGGCTGTTGGGTCAATTCTCGAAACGATAGCGATGTAGATCGGCACCATGCCGGCGTAACCACGCCCGAGGCGCGTCAAAGCCGGGCTTGAGTCGTGCCACCGTATCCCAGAAAGCTTGTGAATGGTTCATTTCCATCAGATGTGCCACCTCATGGGCGGCGACGTAATCAAGAACATCGGGCGGGGCCATGATCAAACGCCAACTGTAATTCAGACGCCCCTGTGACGAGCAGGACCCCCACCGCGAACGTGTGTCGCGCATGGTCAGCCCATTATAGCTTCGCCCCAAGCGGGCGGCGTAGTCATCGGATGCCGCCGCAAGCCGCTCACGCGCCATGGTCTTGAGCCATGATCGAAGACGCGCGCCCGCCCGTTCGGGCGCACCCGGAACCCAAAGCGTTTCGGTGTCCAGCGTGACACGTCGGCCCGGCCCGCTCAGGACCTGCCGAAGTTCTCCCTCGATGGGTAGTTCACTGCCCGGTGCGATCACGATGGTTTCGGGGCGCCGGTCAAGATGCTTGCGAAGCCACCCTGCCTTATGCTGGACGAAACTCAGCCCCTCGGCCTCGGAAATGCCGCGCGGCAGGGTCAGGGAAACGCGCCCGTCTATGCCCGACACACGCAGCGAAATCCGCCTTGCGCGCGACGACCGTCGCACGATCACATCGATCGGGGGGTTGCCCGGAAGCGTCAGCTGCCCCATATGCATTCTGCCTCGCCTGCCTGCGGTGATCAAAGCCTTTGACACCTCGGGCCTCTTATGGCAGGTGGCGCGAACCGTCGACAAGACCTCAGATTTGAAAGGGATATCCCATGCCCAAGGAAGAATGGGGTGTAAAACGTGTATGCCCGACCACGGGAAAGCGTTTCTATGACCTGAACAAGAACCCCATCGTGAGCCCCTATACGGGTGACATCGTTGAGATCACCAACGGCAAAAGCCGTTCGATCACCGCCGATGCCGAGGATGCGGAAACCAAGAAGATGAAAGAAACGTCCGAGAAGGGCGATGATGCCGTTCTGGACGATGCCGAAGATCTCGATGTGGATGTCGATCTCGGTGATGACGTGCTCGAGGACGACGACGAAGAAGGGGATGTCTCGCTTGACGATATCGCCGACGTGGCCTCCGAGGACGAAGAGAGCTGATCCACTGTGCAGGGGACGGGATTTTCCGCTTGATCCCGCCCTGCGCTTTGCCTAGATAGCGGCGCACGGGCGACCCGCCCGAATTAGGGGCCTTAGCTCAGCTGGGAGAGCGCTTGCATGGCATGCAAGAGGTCAGGGGTTCGATCCCCCTAGGCTCCACCAAACTCCTACATGCAATCATTGCCTTGCGCGGTCGCCCCGCGTGTGAGTGGCGCTGTCCGCTGATGACATGCTGACATGGTACGAGTAGGGCCGAAGGTCCGGTTTGCGCATCACAGGCCGACGAACCAGATCGCAAGCATCCAGATTCCCATGCCCGCCATGATCAGGTTCTCGCTAAGCGAAATGGCCCCGAGCGGAACATTCGATCCACCGCCCACACAGGCGCATGTCAGTTCGCGCTTGTCCACATAGACCGCCTTGATCACGCTAACCGCCCCGATCGTGCCGATAAAGATACCGACCGGCGCCACGAGCCAGATAAGCGGGCTGCCGGTGCCGATCAGGGCCATCATTCCGGCCCCGGCCCAAAGCTCGCAGAACGGATAAGCATAGCCGTAAGGCACATAGCGTTGCGCAAGCAGGTCATAGCCCAGAAAGCCGTTCACGAACCCCTCGATATCCTGCAACTTCTGAATCGCCAGAGCGACCATGGAAATGGCGAAGAACCACTTCAGCCATGTCAGAATGGGAAACCCTTCGTAAAGGTTGAGCAGAATCGCCAGCGCCATGAGCGCGGTCGAACCGAATATCGCGACAATCGGCATATAAGTGGTGTCGCCCTCGCCAAGAACGCGATAGCCGAAATGCGCCTTGAGGTCGCTATAGCCGCCGATCCGCTCACCCTCGATGAATGTTTGTGGCGTCGTTTCGACACCATGCGCGTCGAGAAACGCATCGACCTCTTCTCGCGTCTTAAGGTGGGTGTCCTCCACATCATAACCCCTGCGCTCAAGCATGGATTTCGACTTGAGGCCGAAGGGGCAAAGGTGCCCCGGCATGACCATCCGGTAAAGCGATGCCGTCTTTCCGTCTCCTTCGCTCTTGGCCCGGGCGGTGTCGGGGGTGTCGGCGGATACTTGGGTTTCGGCCATGGGCGAATCCTTCCTGTCATTTCGCTGGTCGCGATCAGCAATTTTCACTCGACCCCTTAACGTATGGGCGCGGCAATCGTTCCCGGCGCCACCTTAGCCACAACCGAAGCAAGGCTAAGCCATATGGTGCTTGAGCCGACCGCGACCCTGTGAAATCGTCGGCGCGATGTCCTGCCCGAGCCCTTCGGGCCCGTAGGAGGAGCGCCCCATGGCCCATACCCGTATCCGCAAGTTCAACACGCGCGAGACATATCCCGAGCAACAGCTTGATAACGATCTCTGTCAGGCGGTCGTCACGCAAGGTGGCAAAACGGTCTGGTTGCGCGGCCAATGCCCCCAGAATCTTGACGACGCCAGAAATATCGAGAGTCATGATCCCGTTGAGCAAACTCACAAGGTGATGCAGAATATTCAGCAACTCATCGAGGAAGCGGGCGGCCAGATGGAGCATCTGGTCAAAGTGGTGGTCTATATCACCGATGTGCGCCACCGCGAGGCGGTGTATCGAACGATGGGCGAATACATCAAGGGTGTGCATCCCGTTTCGACCGGCCTTGTGGTGCAGGCGCTGGCGCGTCCCGAATGGCTGGTCGAGATTGACGGCACCGCCGTGATTCCCGACTGATGCCGGGCCATCCCTGAGGGGTAATTGAAACCAGAAAGAAAGACGGAGTTGACGACATGACATTCTCACTTGTGGCGCGCTGTGCCGACACCGGGATGTTCGGGGTCGCGATTTCCTCCTCCTCTCCGGCGGTGGCGGCGCGCTGTTCCTACGCGCGGGCCAGTGTCGGGGCTGTGGCCTCGCAAAACGTGACCGACCCGACGCTCGGGCCACTCACGCTCGACCTGATGGAACAGGGGCTGTCTGCTGCCGAGGCCATCGAACAGATCACGAAACGCGGGCGCTTTATTGAATACCGGCAAGTTCTGGCAGTCGATGCCGAAGGCGACACGGCGATTCATTCTGGGCCCAACTCGCTTGGCATCTGGACACAAGCACACGCGGCGGATGTGGCCTCGGGGGGCAATCTTCTTGACAATGACGGCGTGCCGCAGGCTATCGTCGATGGCTTTCTTGATGCGTCGGGGCATCTCGGGGATCGTCTGATCGCCGCGATGCGCGCCGGGCTCGCCGCTGGCGGAGAGGCGGGGCCGGTACATTCGGCGGGCATGATGCTTGTGGACAAGGTGGCATGGCCGGTGGCCGATCTTCGTTGTGACTGGACCGAAGACTGCCCGATCGAGATGGTTGCCACCGCATGGGATGTCTACAAACCTCAGCTTGATGCCTATGTGCAGCGTGCCCTCGACCCGCGCGAGGCCCCTTCCTACGGTGTGCCCGGCGACACATGATCCGATGACGCCCCTTGCTGTTCGCGGTGTTGAAACCCGTGCTTTCCTCGTGTCTGCCCGAGCAATATAGTGACCTCGGGATCACCTGATCCGAAGTATACCGGGAACGCGCCTTGCCCATCAGATACACGTTGCGACAGCTTGAGTATTTCATCGCGGTAGGCGAGGCGGGGTCCATTGCCGCGGCCTCGGGAAAAGTGAACGTGTCGTCGCCTTCCATCTCGGCGGCCATTTCCCAACTTGAAAAGGAATTCGGCATCCCGCTTTTCGTGCGCCAGCATGCACAGGGGCTTGCGCTGACGCAGGCCGGGCGCACCATGCTCGAACAGGCCCAGACCGTCCTCCGCGAAGCCGAACGACTGATGAATGTCGCTGGAGATATTTCGGGCGAAGTGCGCGGCCCGCTCGCAGTGGGGTGTTTGCTGACCTTTGCGCAGATGGTCCTGCCGTCGATCCGCCGCAGCTTTGAGGATATTTTCCCCGACGTCTCGATGCGACAGTTCGAAATCGATCAGGCCGATATCTTCAGCAAGATCAGGCGCGCCGAAATCGACGTGGCTCTTACCTATGATCTGGATATTCCCGCCGATCTCCGTTTCGTCACCTTGGCCAAGCTGCCGCCTTACGCGCTCCTGCCCGAGGGGCATCCGTTGGCCGTTCATGACACGCTCTCTGTCACGGACCTGCGGGATCAGCCGATGGTGCTTCTGGATCTTCCCTTCAGCGCGGAATATTTCCTCTCGGCCTTCAACGAACACGGGCTGCGCCCCAATATCGTCGAGCGTACGCGGGACATGTCGGTGATGCGCGGACTTGTGGCCAATGGTTTCGGCTATTCGATCGCCAATATCCGCCCTTCGCACAACGTGTCGCCCGATGGAAAGCCGCTGGTTTGCGTCCCTCTCGACGGCGCGGTGCGCCCGATGCGTATTGGTCTGCTGATGGCCCCCGAGGCGGAAAGCTCAAGCACGATCAGGGCTTTTGTCGATCATTGCGCTGACCTTGCCGCCCATCAGGCGCTGCCGGGGGTGCATACCGCGCCGGTATCGCAATCTTAGGGCAAGGCTAAGCAATGCTTTTGCAAGCCCGTCTTTTGAGTTGGGCAGGCGGCGCTATTCTTGGCTGAACAATCCCGGGGAGACTTTTATGCGCGATCCAAGGTATGACATCCTGTTCGAACAGGTGAACATCGGCCCGCTTACCGCCAAGAACAGGTTCTACCAGGTGCCGCACTGCAATGGCGGTGGGTATCGCGACCCGTCCGCCGCTGCGGAAATGCGGGGTATCAAGGCCGAAGGTGGCTGGGGCGTGATCTTTACCGAACAATGCGAGATGCACCACAGTTCGGAAATCACCCCGTTCATTGAACTGCGCCTGTGGGAGGACAAGGATATTCCGCAACTGCGCAAGATGTCCGACAAGATGAAAGAGCACGGAGCACTCGCGGGGATACAGCTTGCCTATTCAGGCATAAACGGCCCCAACCTCTATACCAAGGAGGTGCCGCTTGCCCCGTCGGCGTTGCCCATCCGAACCTTCACCAACGATCCGGTAAGCGCACGGGCCCTGTCCAAATCCGATATCCGCGATCTGCGCCGGTGGTTCGTGAACGCGGCCAAACGGTCCAAAGAGGCGGGGTTCGATCTCATCTGCCTTTACGGTGCGCATGGCTTCGGCATCTTTCAGCACTTCCTCAGCCGAGCCACCAATCAACGCGATGACGAATACGGCGGCAGCCTTGAAAACCGGTCGCGGTTCGCGCGCGAGGTGGTGGCCGACATGCGCGACGCGGTGGGCGACACCATGGCTCTCACCATGCGTGTGTCGCTTGACGAAAGCTTGGGAGAGTTGGGTTTTTCCAATGCCGAACTGCGCGATTTCATCGAAATGCACCACGACCTGCCCGACCTTTGGGACCTGGCCCAAGGCACGTGGGAGGATTGCTCCGGTCCCTCGCGCTTCAAGGAGGAGGCGGCGCAAGAACAACTCGTGCGTGGCATCCATGAGCTGACGGAGAAACCCATCGTCGGGGTCGGGCGCTTCACCTCGCCTGATGTGATGACCAAGATGGTGAAATCCGGCACGCTTGATTTCATCGGCTGCGCACGTCCTTCCATCGCTGATCCCTTCTTGCCGAAAAAGATCGAAGAGGGGCGCATTGATGATATTCGCGAATGCATCGGCTGTAACATCTGCATCACGGGCGACATGACCATGTCGATCAGTCGCTGCACCCAGAACCCGACCTTCATGGAGGAATGGCGCAAAGGCTGGCATCCCGAGCGGATGAACGAAAAGGGCGAAAGCTCGAACGTGCTTGTCGTGGGCTCTGGCCCGGCTGGGCTTGAGGCGGCGTGGGCGCTCTGCCGGCGCGGCTATGACGTGGCCGTGGCCGAAGCAAAGGACATCATCGGTGGTCGTGTCACGCGCGAACGTGCCCTGCCGGGTCTTTCGGCTTGGGGTCGGGTCGTGGATTACCGCGACTATCAGCTGTCGCAGCGTCCGAACGTGGAAATCTACCGCCAAAGCCCGCTCGACGCCGAAAGCATTCTTGAGTTCGGGTTCGAGAACGTGTGCATCGCCACCGGGTCAACCTGGCGGCGCGACGGGGTCGCGCGGCAGCACGTCGTGCCGATGCCCATCGCGGACGGGGCCAAGGTCTATACCCCCGACGACCTGATGGATGGCACCATCCCCGAGGGCAAGATCGTGCTCTTTGATGACGACCATTACTACATGGGCGGAGTTCTGGCCGAGTTGCTGGCAAAGAACGGCGCCGACGTGACGCTCGTGACCCCCTCCGCCTTCGTCAGCGAATGGACAAACAACACGCTTGAACAGGTGGCCATCCATCCCCGGCTTGTGGATGTCGGGGTTGAAATCGTGCTCAATCGTGGCGTGACTGAAATTCATGCCGATCACGTCATCACCAACTGCACCTATACCGACAGGACATGGCCCATGGAGTGCGATGCCGTGGTGATGGTGGCCTCACGCACCGGCGATGACGGCATCTATCGTGATGTCGCCCGGCGGGAGGCGGAGTGGGCCGATGCCGGTATCAAGTCGGTAAAACTCATCGGTGATGCAGAGGCGCCCGGCCCGATCGCATGGGCCACCTATGCCGGTCATCGCTATGCGCGCGAACTCGATGCGCCCGATATCGGTGACGATTTGCCCTTCCGGCGCGAGATCACCGAACTCGCCGCCGATTAAAGCATATCAACCAAAAGGCACGGCTTAGTCCCAACCCAACCATAGCTTCACGAAATCATGGTTTTTGGAACATCGCCTACCGCTTATCTTCGCCACCAAAGCTCTGCGCTACGGCGCGATTGCCAGAAAGGACATTGAACATGCCGATTGAGACAACCGACACCGTGATCGTGGGCGGCGGACAGGCGGGTCTCGCGATGAGCGAGCATCTGTCACGGAATGGCGTGGATCACATCGTGCTCGAACGGCACCGCATCGCCGAACGCTGGAGGTCCGAGCGATGGGATTCCCTCGTGGCGAACGGTCCGGCATGGCATGATCGGTTTCCCGGCATGACATTCAAAGACACGGACCCCGAGGCATTCCCGGGCAAGGAAGATGTGGCCGACTATTTCGTTGAGTATGCCAACCGGATAAAGGCACCGGTTCGCACCGGGGTCGAGGTGACAAAAGTGTCCCGCATCGACGGAAGCCGCCGTTTCCGCGTCGAGACATCCGAGGGTGAGATCGAGGCGCGCAACATCGTCGCTGCCACGGGCCCGTTTCAGAAACCGATGATCCCCCCCGTCGTGCCCGAAGCTGCGGGCATTGAGCAGATGCATTCGACCGCCTATCGCAACCCCGATGCGCTACCTGAGGGTGCGGTGCTTGTGGTCGGGTGCGGTTCCTCGGGGGCACAGATTGCCGATGAATTGGCGCGTGCCGGTCGCGAAGTCTACNTGTGGTCGGGTGCGGTTCCTCGGGGGCACAGATTGCCGATGAATTGGCGCGTGCCGGTCGCGAAGTCTACCTCTCCATGGGCCCCCATGATCGCCCGCCGCGGCGCTATCGCGGACGTGATTTCGTCTGGTGGCTGGGGGTGCTTGGAAAATGGGAACTCAACGCGCCCTCGCCCGAAACCGAACATGTGACCATCGCCGTGAGCGGGGCCAACGGCGGTGAGACCGTCGATTTCCGCCGCATGGCGGAGCGCGGCGTGACACTGCTTGGACGCACCGAAGGGTATGAGAACGGCGTGCTCACCTTCTCGAATGATCTCAAGCGCAATATTGAAAACGGCGATGCGAATTACCTCTCCGTCCTGCGCGAAGCCGACGCCTATGTTGATCGCATGGGGCTCAACCTCCCCGAAGAGCAAGAGGCGCATGACATCGCTCCTGATCCTGCCTGTGTCTCCGATCCGATCCTGCGTCTCGATGTTGAAAAGGCTGGGATCACTTCGATCATCTGGGCCACCGGTTTCTCGCTCGATTACGGCTGGCTTGATGTCGATGCCTTCGACGAAAGGGGCCGACCAGTGCACCAGCGCGGCATTTCGCCCGAACCGGGGGTCTACTTTCTGGGGTTGCCTTGGCAATCGCGCCGCGGATCGGCCTTCATCTGGGGGGTATGGCACGATGCGAAATTTCTCGCCGATCAGATCGTGATTCAGACCACCTATATGGCGTATCATGACACAACGTCCCGCGTGCCGGAACCTGTCTGACTGAAACCCGGCTGGCCGAAAGCGTCATCCGATCAGATCAGCCTGTCGACCCGGCGGTTCAGGATATCGGCCCAATCGGACTGATGTCGCGCGGTCGCCAGAACCTCGACACGGTCTCCAAGGACGTCCCGGACGCGGCCGAGCACGGCAGGCGGCACCACGTTGTCGCGCTCACCAAAGAGGTAAAGAGCGGGGATGGAGAGCTGTGCAAGACCACTCAAGAGGCGCTCCGGGCTGCGCGGACCCTCTAGGGGCGGAACGCCGTGAAATGCCGTCCATGCTTCAAGATCGAGCGGGGCCGCCAAGGTGACCAGTCCGCCGGCATCCACCCGCGTGAGCGCCAGTTCCGATGCAATCAGACCGCCCCCTGAGTATCCGATCAACATGACCTGCATCCGTTGGGCATATCTGTTGATGAGGCCTTGATAGGCGGCCATTACGGGGGCTGAAAAGCGACCGGTTGTCCAATGCCGCCTCGCGCAACGCGCCAGCGTCTGTTCAGGCAGATACTGGCAGGGCCGTCCGAGCCACAGGCGCGCGTCGTCGGGCGGAAGGCCGGAAACAACCGAGGGGCCAACCGGACGTCGCGGTGTCGGATCGTTGGGGGGGTGTCCCCCCGTCCAAGCTGCGCCATCACCTTCGATCACCACCCAAAGCCGCACAGGGCGCCGTGAACCGGATGGTGGATGATACCGCCCCCGGATCGACAGCCCCGGGGCATCGAAGGCAACCCTCTCACCGGATGGCTCCGGCAAAGACGCGACACCCGCGCAACCCACAAGCGCCGAGCATCCCAGACCCGCCAAGACCTGTCGTCGGTTCATCCGCTCAGAAAGCGATCCGAAGACTGAAATTGGCGCTCGTGTCTTCCTTGCTGTCCCGCCCGAATGCGTGAGTGATCGAGAACCCGCCAGAAAGGTTCTCGTTGTCCCCGGTGCCATAGATGTGGCTGCCCAATGTCACGCGGAATTCGTCCCGGTCATTTGGGGCGCCGGCCACGGTTGAGCGGTCATGATCAAAGTCATAGGCATATTCGGCGCTGACATAGGGCAACATGGGTTTGGCCCAGTAACCGATCGTGCCCCCGATCCGTCCCTGCACAAGGTCCGATGTGTCGGACGGGTTCACTGTGCCGTCGCTTTCCACAAAGGTCTCGCGGTCGGTCGAACTGGCGCTCAGGCCGACGACCCCGGACATCAGCCACGCACCGCTCCATTTCGAGGCGGTGAGGTTGGCCGCGCCGAATAAAGTGTCGCTATCATACGACCCGGTGACGGGCGCACCGCCCACTGTCCGGCGCTGATCGGTATCGGTAAAGCCATATCCAAACGAGATATCCGCCGACAACCAATCGTTCAGTTTGAAATTGGCATAGGGCGCGATAAAGACTGACCCGGCATCGCGAGACCCCGTGCCGAAAGCGGTCGTCGCATCTTCTGTGGTGGCGGTTATGGAAACGCCAAGCGTGACTGTCTCGCTCACCGGTCGGTCCATGCCAAGTGACACGGTCCAGATGTCGGAGTCCTCCTCTTCGGGGGCAAAGTTGTTTTCTGTTGCGCGCCCCACAAGGCTTCCCCACACGGTCCACCCCTCAAGCAACGCCTCGTCACCCCCCGCGAGCCCTTGTGGCGTCGCTTCTGCGCCTGTCGGTGCGCCGGGCAATGAGCGCGCGTTGGACACCGGCGCAAAGCGTCGCGTGATCTGTGAGGACGCAAAAATACCGGCCTTGGCCTGTGCCCTTTCGGCGGCATCCAGCTGCGCGGCAGGATTGCCATGGCCATGCGGTGGAGTTGCCTGCGCCTGAACTTGCGGCGCGATTCCGAGGCTCACCAAAAGCGTGGCTGCGGAAAGGATGAGCGTGGAATTTCTGGGCATTGCGGATATCTCCTGAAAATATTCAACAAGTCGAATATATCTTGCCCGCCGACCCGAAATCATGATCTGCATCAAGTTCTCCCGCCATATTCTTTCGTAAAATCAGTTCCCGAACCGGTGTGACCATCGCGCCACATGTTGGACCGACCCGGCCCACAGAATGAGCGGTGACCAAAGCAGTCGAACAGGAGAAAAGCGAGATGGCAATTTTGCATGCAATGTCCCGAAAATCGGCCCTTGTATCGGGGTCTGCTCTGGCGCTCATGCTGTTGGCCAGCCCGGCAACATCCTTTGAGCCGCACGGCGCGCCGCCCCCTGTGACGACGCCACCTCAACAGCCGCCCCGCGTGTATGCGCCGCCTGTCCTGCCACCCGAAAGTCAGGCGATTCCCAGCCGCAAACCGTCTGCGACCGCACCCAAGCAAACCAGCCCGTCCCAACCGGCCGCGGCCCCAAAGAAATCCGCCGATCAGATCGCGCGGGAAAAAGCGGCCGCCGAGGCAAGGGCCAAAGCGCGCGAAACGGGCCGGACGCTTCAGCAACTGCTTGGTGAGTTGGGGCATGATCCCGGCCCGGTCGATGGTATCGTCGGACGCAAGACCATGGATGCAATATTCGGCTGGATCGCCGGGATCGAGGATCCCGATGTGCAGCAGGAGGCCCGCGTGGCCGCGCATAATGACAACTACGCAGCACTGGCCGAGATCGCCTATAAAGAAACCCTGCGCCCGAAATCGCCCGCGATCGCGCGCGGAGAACCGGCCAGTGGCGACAACGCTGCGCCTCCCGAAAAAGACGCAACCGTCGGCATGACGCAAAATGATGCCATTCCTGAGCAGACCACCGAACCCGAGGCCGAACCCGAACCCGAGGTTGCCCAAGCCCCCGACCTGTCCGAGGAGCCCGCCACCGATCCTGAGGGTGCCACCGAGGCCGAGCTACCGCCCCCGCCGCCGCCCTATGTCTGGGGCGCCGAGCTGGAAGCCGCAGCTAACGCCGCCGCGCAGTTTCTGGCAAGCGAACTGCGCATAAAGCTACCGGACGCAAACGGCGAGATCAGCGCCTACTCTTCGACTGTCGTTGTGAACAGGTATGGGCGTGCCTACTATAGCCCGACCTCCTGGAAAAACCGGACGGACGAGTATCTGGCCCATGCCCAGCAGACCACGAAAGAGCTTTACGCCGACATCGCGCAACGCCAGCAATCGATCGAGCAGATGCGCGCGGAAATGGCTGAATATCAGGCCAAGATTGATGACCTGAAAGCAGTGGCGATATCACGCATCCCCAAGGCTCAGGCCACTTGGCGGAACCGGGTGCAGGACGCCGAAAACGCCATCGCCGAAATCGAGGCGCGCAGCAAGGAACCGGCACCGAAGGGGCTCTACGAGTCGCTGGAACGCGCCCGTAACGCGCTCGCCAACGCCGCAGAAAATACGACCAATTCCTACAAGAATTGGATGCAATACCGAAATGCGCAAAAGCAGATCGACTTTCGCACGCGGGATATTCGAAGGCTCAGGCAACAGATACAGGTTCTGCAATGGAACGCCGAGAAGGTTCAGAGCGCGGGAGCGGCGGTGCGTCTATACGCCGAGAGCATGGCCGCCGCAGCCGCCGGTGAGGTCTTCGACGACCCGGAAGTGGTAGAAATCCTCACCGCAGAGGCCGAGCGTCAGGAAGCGATCTCGCAATCCCAACAGGACATGGACACCTTCCTGAGCAACCGGGCACAGGCCGAGGCCGAGCTGAAATCGCTGAATGACCGCGCCGATCTTTCCGCCGAACAAAAGGCGCGCATCGCAAAGGACATCAACGCCCGGCTGGCCTTCAACGATACTCTCTTGCGCGAGGCGCAGACGAAACTGGCCGCCCAAGGGGCGAGTTTTGACGGCTATGATGGCAAGGACATGACCGAGTTCAACCCCTATGCGATCAACCAGACCGATATTGAATTGACGCGCATCGCGCAGGAGGCCGAGGCAACCGACCGCTTCTATGATGAGATCAGGCTGGCGCGCGAGACCATCCGCGACACCGCCGATGGTCTGGATGCGATCACCCTTCAGGAAAGGGTCACAGATATATCCGAGCGGCTGGCCGGAAACGCGGAGGACATCAATAAACTGGCTGAGCAGGTTCACGATTACTCCGTGAATATCCGGGTAACCCGTGAACAAGGCGAATTGGAGCACCTGTCGGCCCTTGCCGATCTGGCCGTGATCGATGCCGAAGAGAATCTGGCCTATACGCGCAGTGTCGTAACCACGTCGAAAAACGCGAACCTTCTGCTTGCTCTGGGGGCCGGAGCGGGGTCCGCGCTCGGGATTGGCGGTGTCACCGCCGCCGAGGTGGCGTCCGCACAGGCCGTGATGGCCGCTATGGATGGAACCACCGGCGCGATCGAAGGCTTTGACAATGGTGGCTTCGGTGAGGCGCTGAAACAGGGTGCGGCGGAAAGCGGCAAATACTACCTGCCGATCAACACGGTGATGGCGGTTGACCGTGGCGACGACAAGACCGGGCTTGCCTTGAGTGTCCTGTCGGACGCGGCCATGCTCTTTACCGGCTACAAGACGGCCCGCACCCATCTCGACAAGGCGCGCGCAGCAAAGGCCGCTGTGACGCGACAGACACTCGGCGCCAGTGAAAAGGCCGTCTCGGACGCGGCGCGGCGGGCTGTGGACAAGGCTGACGACCTGATCGCCAACTACCAGAAAGCCAAATGGACAGCCCAGCAGGCGCGTGCCACCGGCATGGTGGACGAGGTGGCCGAAACCACCCTGCAAAGGGCGGTCAAGGCGATTGACCGCAGCGATGAGGCGAAACTCGCGCTCAAGGCGCGTGATTCCAAGCTGCAATACCTGTTCGTCCGGGACCAGACGAAGATCGTCAAGGCACCCGCCAGCGCCGCATGGGAAAAGAACATGCGTGATCTGGGATGGAGCGATACCGCGCTCAGGACCGAGCAGATTCGGAACCGGTCCTCGGCGGGCACGGTGGGGTTGGATGATGATATTCGGCTGCTTGAACCGTCCTTGCTCGACACGCTGGATGATGGGGTGACGCCGCGCTATTCGGGCTCGAACGATCCGGCCTTGCTCAAGGCGCGGGCGGATTTCCGCAAATCGCTGACGCGCCGGGGCGAAAGCGCGTCGCTCGCGCAATGGGAGCAGGACGCGAAGACAGCCATGGAAAAGGCCTATCGCGAAACCGCCGGATACGCCGCCTCGGATGCGCGGGTCAACATGACCACATCGGTCAATCCCGAAGCCTATTCTGATATCGGCCTTCTGACCGGTGACGGCGGCAGCGCGGGATGGGCCGAGCAGACGTCCGGCGTGACCCAGACCAAGATCCGCGACGGGGTCGAAGCTGCGGAAGCGATGGGGCTGGGAAGCAGCAATCCGAACACATCCCTGTCCGGCGCGGCCCTTGAGGCGGCGGCGACCGAAACCAAGGTGGCGTCGCGCGAATTGCTCAAGGACCTCGTGGGCAAGGCCATGCGCACCCGCCCGGATGTGGCGCTGCCCCGCAAGGTGGAAAGGCAACTGAGCATTCTTGACGGATTGTCGCGGGGGATACTCGATCCTGCGGTTGCCAACCGGCAACTGATCAACGAGACCGGAACAACCCTCGCCAAGACGATGGAAACACTTGGGGGACAGGTAGAGGTGCTTCTCAAGCTCAATTGATCAGGCGTTGCACGCGTTTCGCGAAACTCTGTGAGTCAGGTTTTCGCGAAACGCCTTAGGCCCGCTGACCCTGCGAAGAGCTGCGAAGAACGGCACCGGGATCGCGCGCAATGGGGTCAATCGCGTGCCCCTTACCGCAGCATTTCTCGCGCCATGAAACCCGATTTTTCGTCTCCGTACGCTATTACCGGGCAGGTCCAATAACTTCGACCCGGTCAAACCATGTCAGCGTCTGTTCAGGGCCCATCGTTCCTGCAAAGATGGCGGGTGTGCCTTTGCTGCGCAGCACCGTCACCGGATCGGTTTCCAAAACATCCGGGCCTCCGTCCTGAAGGGTCCATCCGTCTAGTGACAGCCGCGCCCTATAATCCCGCCCCGTCTTGACGAGGCTGAGTGTCGCGCCCTTCTGTTCGAAGTCCCGAAGAATCTGGCCAAGATCGAACCCCCGAACATCCCCGGCGATTTCGAGGGTTGCTTCGCTACTGGTGCCACCAGATACCGCCAGAAGCTTGAGCCACATGTCGTCGTTGGAATTGCCTTGGCGATAAAGTTCGGCAACCACGTAGGTCTGCGGGTCCGCGTAGCGGCCCACCTGCACGATCGCGCGGCGCCCACCAAGGGTTTGCACCTCTCCCATGCGCGCGGTGAAATCAGCAGAGATTTCCCAGTCGCCTTCCGGCATCTCGGCTTCGCGCCACAGGAAGACATTCGGCTGATCGGGCTTGCCCATATACCCGTCCTCGACGGTCATGGTCATCAGCGCGCTGTCCTCGAGGATGAAACCCGAAGGGTCGGCATTCTGCACAACCCATCCACTGCCAAGCTCGGCGCGGTCGAAATCATCCACGAGCAAAGGGCCGGTCGGCTCAGGCGCAGGCTCGGGCTGACTGACTTCCTGGAGCGCATCGGTCAGGCTCTCGGCATTCGCCGCGCTCAGGTATTGACCACCCGTCGCTTGGGCGAGACAGGCAAGCTGCCCCTCGGCATCCTCGACATCGAAGCCGATCACATGCGCCGTCAAGGGCGTGCCGCGCTGTGCCAGATCGTCACCCAAGGCACAAAGATCGGCACCGCAGGTTTCAAGGCCGTCAGTCACGACAATCACCGACGCCGGGACATCTTCCGACGCCAATGTCTTGCTCGCTGCCTCGACGGTCGCACCAATCGGCGTCTTGCCGCGCGGCGATACGCTTTGCATCAAGCCTCGCAGGCGCGCCCGGTCAAGCGGTGCAGGGTCGGCCAGAACCTCGATATCGGTGCAATCGCCTTCGCGACGATGGCCATAGGCCATGAGGCCAATGTCCCGGCTTTCGGGCCAATCGGACAGCATGTCGCCGATCGCCCGCCGGGCGATTTCGATCTTTGCGCGACCGTCGATCTGGCCCCACATACTGCCCGATCCATCCAAGATCAGCATGGTCCGACCGGTCGCGGCGTCCTGTGACGCGGCGATGCCGGGCATGGTCAGAAAAGCCAATGCAAAAGCGAATAAACCTGATTTCTTCAAGGTGCAGCTCCTTCCAAGTGCGGGGGCATGCCAGATGGGTTTGTCACGGCACCGGAAGCGTCTCGCCTTTAACCCGAGATATCGGTGAAGACCGAAACCTTGAGTGCCCCCGCATATAGTGCCGTTTATGCTGACATACCCCTTGAGTGATCGAATCACACACAACGCTGCCTGTTCGGACCTGACGAATCAACCCGAGCGAAGCGGACCATCCGCGCCAGAACCCAAACTCCAAGCTGGGATCGGCATCTTTGAACGCCTCCATCATTTCCGATTGGATGCATGCGCATGGCTGCCCGCTTGACGAAGTGGAGGCGGCATGTCGCAAATGGAAAATGCCATCGTGACCATTCACCTCGAGGACAGATATGAATAACCCGCACGATCCCCCGATCCAAGGCCACGCCGTGTGCCACCCGTTTGCTGCCGCGGTGTGACATGCCGGATGCGCTGACCTTCCGCTATAGGCCGGCACCGCTGCGCCCTCCGCGTGAACTGCGCCTCGACGGCCCGCGCCTGTGGATAGGTGAGGACGGGCCGTTCGATTTGTCGCGTGTGAAAGATGCGGTTTTCGTGACCCATGCGTTCGGCGATAGCCGAATGGAGCGACTTGACCTGACGTGGCCGGACACCCACTGCGCGATTGGTTTCAACGCCGGGCGAAAGGGGTTTTCTGACAGCGCCGAGGGCCGGGAATATCGCGCCGCCGTGGGTGCCGTCTTGCGTGCGCTGGCGGCAGCACGGCCTGACGCGCAGGTGACGCTTGGCGCGGCGCGCGGAACACGGTGGGCCTTGTTTTGCATCGGGGGTGTCTCAGTGCTCGCAGGCGTCGGGCTCGGGGCCGGGGCGCTGGCCAGCGGTGTATCGGGCGGCCGCTTCGCCGGGGTGGCGATGCCAGTGGTATTGCTGACGGTGCTTGGCGTGGCGCTGATCGCCGGTAACTGGCCGTCGGGCCCCCGCCGGCAAATCGCCGCAGAGGAACTGGCGGACATGATCGCGCCGCGCTGAGCCTCGTCACCGCCAGCCAAGGTGACAACAATAGGCCGCCGCCGTCGCGCGCGGGCTTAGACCGTGCTACTCTGGGCCTCCTTGGGGTGCTCTTCCCGGCGCTCGCGCTGCATCAGGTCATACAGGACCGGCGTAAGGAACAGGGTAAGGCAGGAGGCCGAAAGGAACCCGCCAATGATGACGATCCCGATGGAAAATCGGCTTTCGGCACCGGCACCCGTAGACAGCATGAGCGGCACGGCCCCAAGCACCGTCGACGCGACAGTCATCAAAATCGGGCGGAAACGGACGGTGGCGGCCTCTGTTATGGCGTCGCGGACGGAACTGCCATCCTCGCGAAGCTGGTTGGCAAACTCGACGATGAGGATGCCGTTCTTGGCCATCAGCCCGATCAGCATCACCATGCCGACCTGAGAATAAACGTTCACGGTCTCTTCGAGTGCGAAAATGGTGAATAGCGCACCCGCCACGGCCAACGGGACCGACAGCAGGATCACAACCGGCTGAACGAAGCTTTCGAATTGCGCCGAGAGAACAAGGAACACGATCAACAGCGCCAGCGCGAAAGTCACATAGAGGCCGCCTGATGTCTCTTGATAGCGTTCGGCCTGACCTGAATAAACAAGGCGCAGATCAGACGAAACCTCATCGGCGAGCCGCTCCAGGGTGTTGATGGCGGTGCCAAGGTCGGTGCCCTCGGACAACGCGGCAGAAACCTCGACCGCCGGTTCTCGGTCGATCCGGTTGAACGCGCGGACCGAGGCCCTGCGATCAACCTCGACCAGCCCGCTCAACGGCACCAGCGCGCCGCTCTCTGTGCGCAGGTAAAGCCCAAGTAGCGAATCGATGCTAACGCGGGTCTCGTCGGGGGCTTGTAGGATGACCGGATACTGCCGGTCGCGGTCGATGAACTCCGTCACCTCGGCGGAGGCAAAAAAGGCGCGCACCGTGTTGGATATGGCACGCGCTTCGATGCCCACCTCGCGGGCCCGTTCCCGGTCCACCTTGATGTCAAAGCCGGGTGTGTCCGGCTGATAGTCGCGGCGCACGTTGACGATGCTCGGCGCGTCGCGCATTCGCTTGGTGAGGCTGGCCGAGAACTCGGCGGCTTCGGCGAAACTTGGGGCTGTCACCCAGGCTTCGAGCGGCGCCCCACCACCTGATCCCAGTCCCGAAGGGGCGAAGGCACGGACGTCGGCTTGGGTGATGCCCGCAAAGTCCGGTCGCAACTCTTCGATGATCTCTTGCGGTCTACGGTCTCGTTCGCCCCAAGGTGAGAGCACCGCGACGAGGAAGGCGCGCCCGGCTTCGCCATATTGGCCAGTGATCGAAATCACGTCCTCGATATGTCCGTCCTCGCGATAAGGTGCGAGATGCGCCTCGACCCGCTGGACCACCTTGTCGGTCGCCTCCAGCGCGGTGCCCGCCGGCAAGCGCACCGAGACGAAGAAAACCCCCCGATCCTCCTGCGGGGTAAGCTCGGAGGGAAGACCTTGGTAAAGCGACCAGGATGCCCCCGTAAGCAGGGCGGCGATCCCGATCACCAGTATCGGCAGCTTCATCGCCCTCTGCAGGGCCCAGCGATATCGCTGTGTGAGCTTTTCGAGCGCGCCGCGCACCATGCGTGCCAGACGCTTCTCGCCCACATCCTTCCGCAAGACCCGCGCAGCGATGACCGGGCACAGCGAAAGCGCCACGAAGGTCGAGATTCCAACAGCGATCGCAAGGGTCACGCCGAACTCGGTGAAAAGCCGACCGATTTCGCCCTGCAAGAAAGACAGCGGCAAGAACACCGAGATCAGGACGATCGAAGTCGAGACCACAGCGAAGAAGACCTCGCGCGCGCCGGTTCGGGCGGCGTCACCGGGCGCATCGCCTTGCTCGATCCGGCGCTCGATATTCTCAAGAACCACGATGGCATCATCCACCACCAGCCCGATCGCCAGAATCAGCGCGAAGAGCGTCAAAATGTTGATCGAGTAACCCGCAAGCGCGATGCCTGCACAGGCACCAAGGAGCGCGATCGGAATCGTGACCGTGGGCACCAGCGTCGCACGTAACGTGCCCAGAAACACAAAGATAACCGCCACCACCACCGCCACGGCGATGGCCAGAGTGGTAAGTACTTGGCGGATGGCATTGCGGATGAAATCGGCAGAGTCGTTGGTGATCTGGAGCGTCATGCCCTGAGGTAATCCGTCGCGTACCTCCTCCACAGCACCGGCCACCGCCGAGGAAATTCCGATCGTGTTGGCGCTGGATTGACGTAGCACTCCCAGTCCGATGGCTGTTGCGCCGTTGGCGCGAAACACGGAATCATCGGATTCCACACCAAGTGCGATGCGGGCGACATCCCCGAGGCGCACCGGCGCCGCGTCGCGTTCCTCCACGATCAGCGCCTCGAACTCCTCGACCGACGACAGGCGTGTTTCCGTCCGTAGCAGAAAGGTCCGCGCCTCGGTTTCGATCTGCCCGGCGGGCAGCTCAAGATTATTGCCCTCGAGCGCATTGGAAATGTCTCGCGCCGTGACATCGCGCGCCGCCATCGCCTCGGGATCGAGCCAGATGCGCATTGCATACGGTCGCTCGCCATAGAAATTGACCGAGGCCACCCCCGGAACCCGCTCCAGCCGGTCCACCACATAGCGATCGGCATAATCGGTGAGCTCCGAGGGGGACAACCGGTTGCTGGTCATCGTCATCCAGAGCACGGGATCATCTTCGGCGTCGTTTTTCTCGACCGTTGGCGCCTCTGCGGCCTCCGGCAGGTCGCCAGCCGCCGCCTCGACTGCGGCGCGCACATCCGCTGCCGCCTGATCTATGGCGGTCCCGGGGCGGAAAGTGATCACGGTTCGGCTGCCGCTGAGTTCGGCTTCAGAGGATATCCGTTCGATCCCCGGCACGGTCGAAATCGCGGACTCCATGACCGCGGTCACCTCCGCATCGACCACGCTCGGCCCTGCGCCGGTATAGGTCACGCTCACCGTGACCTCTGCGGGGTCGACATCCGGCAATTCGCGGACGGGCATTCGCGTGAGCCCGCCGAAGCCAAAGACCACGATGAGGATCGACATCACCGTCGCCAGGACGGGCCGGCGCAGGCTAAGCTCCGACAGCGTCATTGCGCGGCCTCACCCTGATCACTCAGGATTTTGACGTCCGCCCCATCCGAAAGGGCGTTCCAACCGCTCACCACGACCTCCGCGCCGGACTCAAGCCCGCCCTTTATAGCGGTGTAGCCCTCATGGCTTCGCCCCGGTTCAACGGGTGTGCGGCGCGCGGTGCCGTCTTCGATCTTGAAAACATAGCTGTCGCGCCCTTCGGTGATGATCGCTTCGTCGGGCACTTCGGGTGCCTCGAACGTGGCGAACACGATCTCCAGCCGGACAAACATGCCGCCGACCAGCCTTTGTTCGGCGTTGTCAAAGCGCGCGCGCACATCAAAACTACGCGTGCTTTCCGAGATGCGCGGCGCGCGAAGCGCAACCTCGCCCTCAAAGACCGCATCGGGATATACGGCGCTGCGCGCACGCACGGTCAAACCCGTTGAGACGGCTGAAAAGTAACTCTCGGGAAGCGCGAAGTCGGCCTCGACATCGGACAGATCATCGAGTTGCCCGACGATCGTGCCCTGATCAATATAGTCGCCCACGTCGATATCAATGATGCCCAGCACGCCGGCGAAAGGCGCGCGGATGGCGCGTTTCTCCAGTTCGACCTCGGCCCTTGTCATATTCGCTTTCGCCCGGTCAAAGGCGGCCCGCACCTCATCAAGCCGCGCCTTGGCTGCGACATTCTCGTCCTTCAACTCCTCGAACCGACGGAAATCCCGCCGCGTCTCGTCAAGTGTTGCCTGCGCCTCGGCCAGTGCGGCCTTGGCGGCGCGGGGGTCGAGCTGCAGAATCAGATCGCCCGCCTCGACCTTGGCGCCGGAACGCACAGGGCGCGCGGTCACCCGACCGGTGGCCTCCGGACGTAGCTTGACCGAACGCAAGGGCTGAATCGTGCCGACCGCTCCGGCACGGTCCTCGATCTCTCGCCGCTCGGCGGTGGCGGTGGTCACACGCACGGCTTGTGGTGTCCCGCCTTGGCCGTCCCCGGATGCCTCCTCGTCAGACAGAAGGGCCTGTGCGCCCCAAACGCCCGCCGCGGCACAGATCGCGACCACGATAGCGCCAACAAAAAATTTCGCGCTACGTCGCAAGCGCCTAACTCCTCGGTCTTGCTTCATATCCCGACAGAAATGATGTGGCGGACGAAGAGAAAGGCAAATGATGATGTCTCAATTCGCAGCCGCCAACCACAGGCTACCTGTGATCACATTGGGTTGAGATCAATCAGCGGGGTCAAAGCCTTGCTTGGTGCGGGCGGCCGGACTCGAACCGGCACGGCCTTGCGGCCTGGAGATTTTAAGTCTCCTGTGTCTACCATTCCACCACGCCCGCACGCGCCGCGAGAATAGGCAAAGGGCAGGGGGTGTAAAGAGCGGATACGCCTAACGTTTCGCCGAATTCTCCGATGCCATGGTGTCTATCGCCGGGGCGGGCACCGCCAGACATTTTGTGATCAAAGCGTCTCTTCCTCTTTCTCGATCACCTTGAGCAGAGCGCGTTCGCTCAGCCACGGATTGAGATCAAGCGCCGCGCGAAGCACCAGCGCCGCCTCGGCCTTCCTGTCCAGCGCCACCAGCGTCAGCGCCTGACCGGTCATGGCCGCGATGTGCCTGGGCGCACGTTCGAGCGCACTCTCAAGATCGGGCAGGGCAGCGGCATACTCTCCACGCAGGAAGTTGACAAAGGCGCGCTGATTGTATCCTTCGGCATAGTCCGGGCAATAAGCCACCAACGCATCCGCGGCCTTTTCCGCCGCCGCGTAATCGCCCACTTCACGCCGGGCCATCGCCTCATCCAGAAGCGCCTGTGCCCGGTCATCCGGGGCATCGGCCCATAGCGCCCACATGTCGTTGGAAATCTCGCGCGCTGCGGATTGGTCGGGCGCGTTCTGCGCCGCTTCGATCAATGCGCTTAATTCCGTGCTGTGATCGGGCGGGGCCGGGCACGGATCGGCAAACGCGGGCGCGCCAAACATGATGGCCATGCAAAAAGGCAAATGTTTCATACCCGATATCATGGCGCGTTGTGCTCTCGGGTCAAATCACATCTGCCGGTGCGTTGTCCTTCACGGCCTGCATCGCCACATAAGTCGAGGTGTGCGCCACGCTCGGCAGTGATGAGATATGCTCGGCCAGCACCCTGCGGTAATCACTCATGCTCTGTGTGCGGATCTTGAGGAGATAGTCGAAATTCGCCGCGATCATGTGGGCCTCCTCGATCTCGGGCACCCTGAGCACGGCCTCGTTAAACGCGGCAAGGGCCGCCTCGCGCGTGTCGTTCAACCGAACCTGAACGAAACTCACGTGATCCCGCCCAAGGCGGATGGGATCGACCGTCGCGCGATAACCGGTAATGACGCCCGCCTGCTCAAGCCGCCTCAGCCGTGCCTGCGTCGGTGATTTCGACAGCCCGATCCGCGTCGCAAGTTCGGTGACGCTGATACGTCCGTCACTGGAAACGGCGCGCAGAATCGCCTGATCATACCTGTCGAAAGGAAACTTATCGGTTTGCATGGCGGAACCTTTGAAATTTGACCATTCGGACTGCAAAAATTGGAATATCAGGAAAAAGAGTTTATCCTGAGGTGGTATATTGGGTCAATTCACCTCTTTGACGGGAGAGTCCTATGAACATCCAAACAACTCCGCGCACCGGCATTGATCAGGACATGTATGCCAACGAGGCCGCCGTCATCGCGCGGCTTATGGATGAAGCCGCCCTGACCGAGGCGGACCGTGCGCGCATCTCGGCGCACGGCGCCAAGCTGGTGCGCGAAATCCGCGCCAAGACCGATCCCGGCATGATGGAGGTTTTCCTCGCCGAATACGGGCTTTCGACGGAAGAGGGGATCGCGCTCATGTGCCTCGCCGAGGCTCTTTTGCGGGTGCCCGACGCCGATACGATCGACGCCCTGATCGAGGACAAGATCGCACCGTCAGACTGGGGAAGTCACATGGGGCATTCCACCTCGTCGCTGGTCAACGCCTCGACCTGGGCACTGATGCTCACCGGCAAGGTTCTCAAGGACGAACAGCCCGGTCCCGTCGGCCACCTGCGCAGCGCGATCAAACGTCTGGGAGAGCCCGTGATCCGCACCGCCGTTGGCCGCGCGATGCGCGAAATGGGCCGTCAGTTCGTGTTAGGCGAAACCATTCAATCCGCCATGGACCGCGCCCGGAACATGGAGAAAAAGGGATACACATATTCCTACGACATGCTGGGCGAGGCCGCGCGCACAGATGCCGATGCCACGCGCTATCACCTCTCCTATTCCCGCGCGATTTCGGCCATTGCCGAAGCCTGCCATCACAAGGACATCCGCAAGAATCCGGGTATCTCGGTCAAACTTTCCGCCCTGCACCCCCGCTATGAAGAGGCGCAGCGCGAAGAGGTGATGGAGGTGCTCATGCCCCGTTTGCGCGGTCTGGCGCTCTTGGCGAAATCGGCGCGCATGGGCCTCAATATCGACGCCGAGGAGGCCGACCGTCTGGCCATCTCGCTCGACGTGATCGAGGCGGTGCTCTCGGAACCCGCGCTCGAAGGTTGGGACGGGTTTGGCGTCGTGGTTCAGGCCTACGGACAGCGTGCGGGCCACGCGCTCGATTTCCTCTATAACCTCGCCGAAAAGCACGACCGCCGCATCATGGTGCGTCTTGTGAAAGGGGCCTACTGGGACACCGAGATCAAGCGCGCGCAGGTCGAAGGTGTCGATGGTTTTCCGGTCTTCACCCACAAGGCCGCCACCGATATCAGCTATCTGGCCAATGCGCGCAAACTTCTGTCGATGACCGACCGTATCTATCCCCAATTCGCCACGCACAACGCGCATACCGTGGCTGCGATCCTCGATATGGCGGGCAATGACAAGGACAGTTTCGAATTTCAGAGACTGCACGGGATGGGCGAATCGCTGCACTCGATCGTCATGGACTCCGAAGGCACGCGCTGCCGCATCTATGCCCCCGTCGGCGCGCATCGCGATCTGCTCGCCTATCTCGTGCGGCGGCTTCTCGAGAACGGTGCGAATTCCAGCTTCGTCAATCAGATCGTGGACGAGGATGTGCCCCCCGAAGAGGTGGCGCGTGATCCCTTTGACGTGTTCCAAGACGCCGAGCCACAGATCACCACTGGCCCCGATCTCTTTCAGCCCGAGCGCGAGAATTCCCGCGGGTTCGACCTGACGCACACACCCACGCTGGCCCTGATCGACGAGGCGCGCGCGCCCTTCGCCGCCGGACAGCATCAATGGCACGCGGCACCCGTTCTCGCGCAGGACGCATCTCCAAACGATCCGCAGCCGGTGATCAACCCGGCCGATCCCGCCGATGCGCCCGGCACCGTGGCCGAGGCCAGCGAGGCCGACATCGAAACGGCCCTCGCAAATGCCACGCCATGGGACGCCTCCCCCGAGGAACGCGCGCGCATCCTCAACAAGGTGGCCGATCTCTATGAGGCCAATTTCGGAGAGCTCTTCGCGGCACTTGGCCGCGAGGCGGGCAAGCTGCAACTCGATGCCGTGGCCGAACTGCGCGAGGCGGTCGATTTCCTGCGCTACTACGCGGCGAACGCCCCCGCCGATCCACCCGTCGGCGTGTTCACCTGCATCAGCCCGTGGAACTTCCCGCTGGCGATCTTCACAGGTCAGATCGCGGCGGCATTGGCGGCGGGCAACGCAGTCCTGTCGAAACCCGCCGAACAGACACCCCTCATCGCGCATGTGGCCGTTTCCCTGATGCACGAGGCCGGCGTGCCCCGCACCGCGCTTCAGCTTCTTCCGGGCGGCGGCGCGGTGGGGGCGGCGCTTACGTCCGATCCGCGCGTCGGCGGCGTGGCCTTCACCGGCTCCACCGAAACGGCGCATAAGATCCGTGCGGCCATGGCCAAGAACCTTGCCCCCGGCGCGCCTCTCATTGCCGAGACGGGGGGCATCAACGCGATGATCGTCGACTCGACCGCGCTCCCCGAACAGGCGGTGCAGGCCATCATCGAAAGCGCGTTCCAATCCGCAGGTCAGCGGTGCTCGGCCCTGCGCTGCCTCTACGTGCAGGAAGATATCTCCAAGAGTTTCCTCGAGATGCTTACCGGCGCGATGGATGCGCTCAGTATCGGCAATCCGTGGAAGCTCTCGACAGATTGCGGCCCCGTCATCGACGAAGAGGCGCGGACGGGCATCGCCGACCATATTCAGCAGGCCCGCACCGATGGACGGCTCCTGCATGAACTCAAGACACCGAACGCCGGCACCTTCATCGCCCCCTCGCTGATCAAGGTAGGCGGCATCAAGGATATCGAGCGGGAAATCTTCGGGCCGGTTCTCCACGTCGCCACCTTCAAAAGCCGTGACCTCGACCGCGTGATCGGCGCGATCAACGACACCGGATATGGCCTGACGTTCGGCCTGATGACACGGATTGACGACCGCGTTCAGCACGTGACCGAGGCGGTGCATGCGGGCAATATCTACGTCAACCGCAATCAGATTGGCGCCATCGTCGGCTCACAGCCCTTCGGCGGCGAAGGGCTCTCGGGCACCGGGCCCAAAGCGGGTGGCCCGCACTATCTCACACGGTTCTCCGAGCGGCCGGCGCCCATCTCGGGTAGCGCATGGGATGGCAATATGGACGAAAAGGCGATCACCAAAGTGCTCGCCAAACCGCAGGGCAATGCCGAATCCCGCGCCCTCATCCTGCCCGGGCCCACCGGCGAATCGAACAAGCTCACCGTTTTCGCGCGCGATCCGCTGCTCTGCCTCGGCCCGGGCAAGGAGGCGGCCAAAGCCCAGGTCGATGCGGTGCTCGCGCTGGGCGGTCAGGCGGTCGCCGCCACCGGCCATGTCGCGCCCGAAGCGCTCACCACGCTCAGCGGGGCCTCGGGCGCCTTGTGGTGGGGTGACGAGGATACGGCCCGCGCCTACGCCAAGGCCCTCTCGGAACGCGACGGGCCCATCCTGCCGCTCGTTACTGGCGCGCCCGATACTGGCCACGCATGTCATGAACGGCATGTCTGCGTCGATACCACGGCGGCGGGCGGCAACGCGGCACTTCTGGGCGGGGTCGCCTGACGGGCGTCGCGGCGTCCGGTCCGGGCGCCGCACCCGCTCTTTCTTTTTGCCGAAAATATCCGGCCTTATGTATCAAACGCACCAAAAATATAGCTGACTTTTCGGCCC
>NZ_JBAPLA010000003.1:0-357920 GCF_037083845.1 Roseovarius sp. E0-M6
GGAAACTGGCCAAGGTCTTTCCCGCACCGCAGCAAACGCGAAAAGCTTGATAGGACAGGCGTTCGCGCCGGATTTGGAATAGCTATTTCTGCGCTCGCAAACGTTAGTTTTTCCACAGAATCGGCTCAAAGCGGCCCTTCGCCTCACTTGCACAGCCCACGAAAAGCGTCCGCCGGATCGCTCCGACGGACGCCATGGCTGTCAGCGATCAAACGCTCACAAGATTTTCTGCCCGGTCTTCTCCCAATCCTTCATGAACGCCTCGAGCCCCTTGTCGGTCAGCGGATGCTCGGCCATCGCCTTGATCACCTTGGGCGGCGCGGTCATCACGTCGGCGCCGATCATGGCGGATTGGTGGGCGTGGTTCACGGTGCGGATCGAGGCGGCAAGGATCTGTGTCTCGTACCCGTAATTGTCATAGACCTGACGGATATCCGAGATCACCTCCATCCCGTCGAGGTTGATATCATCCAGCCGCCCGATGAAGGGCGAGATGAACGTCGCCCCCGCCTTGGCCGCCAGAAGCGCCTGATTGGCGGAAAAGCACAGGGTCACGTTGACCATGTTGCCCTCGTTGGTGAGAACATTGCACGCCTTGAGCCCGGCCCATGTCAGCGGCACCTTGACGGCGATGTTGTCCGCGATCTTGGCCAGCTTGCGGCCCTCGGCGATCATCTCGTCGGCCTCGAGCGCGACGACTTCGGCGCTGACCGGGCCATCGACCATCTCGGCGATTTCCTTGGTCACTTCGAGGATGTCGCGGCCCGATTTCAGGATGAGCGACGGGTTCGTCGTGACCCCGTCCACCATTCCCAAATCGTTAAGCTCGGCAATCTGGTCGACTTCGGCGGTATCGACGAAAAATTTCATGGGGGTTCCTCCGACGGATTGGCATATTGCGGTGATCCCGTGTAACCCAACCCAGAGCTTGCTGAAACCCTTGAAACGAGGTGCGCGTGACGCGCGAAGCCCCCGGATTTTATGACCATGGCGAACTGGTCGCGGTGCTGACAACACAGCCGCTTGACCGGACGCTGGATTATCGCGCGCCCGAGGGTGGCTGCCATCTGGGCGCTTTTGTCGAGGTGCCGCTCGGGCCGCGCAAGGTGGCGGGTGTGGTCTGGGGGCCGGGCAAGGGCGATTTCGACCTTTCCAAGGTGCGCCACGTGATCCGCGTGCTTGACGTGGCCCCGATGCGCGCCGAGATGCAGGAGTTCCTGCAACGTGCGGGCGATTACACCTTGACCCCCATGGCGGCGATGCTGCGGCTGGCCACCCGCGCGCCGGGGCTTGGCGATCCGCCGTCGATGCGCAAGGTCTATCGCCCCGGCGCCGCCACCCCCGACCGGATGACTGATGCGCGGCGCCGCGTTCTCGAAACCTTTGAAGAGTATGGCGGGCTTGCCTTCACGCTCAAGGAATTGAGCGAGCACGCCGGCGTGAGTTCGTCGGTGGTCAAGGGGCTGGTCAAGCAGGGCGCCGTCACTGAGGAGGACACCCCCCGCGACCTGCCATATGCCTATCTCGATCCCGCACGTCCCGGTGCCGATCTGACCGCAGATCAGGCCGCCGCGGCAGAGGTGCTCCGGGCGGGTATCCGGGACGGCATTTACGGCACCACGCTCCTGCGCGGGGTCACCGGATCGGGCAAGACCGAGGTCTATCTCGAGGCGGTGGCCGAATGCCTGCGGCAGGGGCGGCAGGCGCTGGTGCTTTTGCCCGAGATCGCGCTGACCGAGGAGTTCCTGCGCCGCATCACCGCCCGATTCGGCACACAGCCCGCCGAATGGCATTCAGGCGTCACCATGACCGAGCGCCGCCGTGCATGGAAAATGGTCGGCGAAGGTGGCTGTCAGGTGGTTGTCGGCGCGCGGTCGGCGCTGTTCCTGCCATTCCGTGATCTGGGGCTCATCGTCGTGGATGAAGAGCATGACAGCTCTTATAAGCAAGAGGACGGCGTGCTTTATAACGCGCGCGACATGGCAGTGCTGCGCGCCTCGATCTGTGACGCTCAGGTCGTGCTCGCCTCCGCGACGCCCAGCCTCGAAAGCTGGACCAATGCCGAGGCGGGCAAATACCGCCGGCTTGATCTTACATCGCGGTTCGGTGAGGCTGTGATGCCCGAACTGCGCGCCATCGACATGCGCAGCGAGACGCTTCCCTCGAACAGGTGGATTTCACCCACCTTGCAGCGCGCCGCCGAGGCCCGGATCGCGGCGGGTGAACAGGCGCTCTTTTTCCTGAACCGGCGGGGCTATGCGCCGGTCACCATCTGCCGGGCCTGCGGCCATCAGATCGGATGCCCCGATTGCGATGCGCGCATGGTCGAGCACAGGTTTCTCAAGCGTCTGATGTGCCATCAATGCGGCGAGACGGCGCCGATGCCCGAGGCCTGCCCCGCCTGCGAGGCCGAAGGCAAGCTGGCCGCCGTGGGGCCCGGTGTCGAACGGCTTGCCGAAGAGGCGGCGGCGCTTTTCCCTGAGGCACGGATCGCGACGCTGTCGTCGGACATGTTCGGCTCGGCCCGCGCGCTCAAGGCCGAGATCGCGGCCATCGGGGCGGGCGGGGCCGACATCATCATCGGCACTCAGCTTGTCGCCAAGGGGCATAACTTTCCGCTGCTCACGCTTGTTGGCGTGATCGACGCCGATCTCGGGCTTCAGGGGTCGGACTTGCGCGCCGCCGAGCGGACGTTTCAGCTCATGCGGCAGGTTGCAGGCCGCGCGGGCAGGGCCGAGAAGCCGGGCACCGCGCTGCTTCAGACGTTTCAGCCCGAACACCCGGTCATCCGGGCGATCCTTGGCGGCGACGAAGAAGGCTTCTGGCGGGCCGAAGCGCGGGAGCGCGAGCAGGCGGGCGTGCCACCGTTCGGGCGCATGGCGGGCATCGTGATCTCGTCCACAGACCCGCAAGAGGCGTTCGATGCAGGCAATGACCTTGCACGGCGGGATGGCCCCATCAGGCAGGCGGGCGCACAGGTTTTCGGCCCGGCGCCCGCGCCCATCGCCCGTATCAGGGGGCGCCACCGCGTGCGGCTTTTGGTCAAGGCACCCAAGGGCACGGCCTTGCAGCCCGCCATCGCGCGGTGGGTGGCGCAGGTCCGGGGCTCGGCCAACCTGCGGCTGACGGTGGATATTGACCCGCAAAGCTTTTTCTGACCGCGTCCAATACCCGGCACGGCAAAACCTGCTTGAAGGCCCGCCCGGGGGGGCATAGGGTCTCGGCCACCTCGGGGTGTCCCGGCCACTGGCCCGGACTGAGATGCACAGGTGCGAACCCGTTGAACCTGAACCGGCTAGAACCGGCGGAGGGAAGGTTTCAGCGCATCGCGCGCCCCTTGCCCTCTCGCCGCAAAACAAGAGAGAGGATCTTATGAAACATCTTGTATTTGCAGCGGGATTTCTGAGTGCGACGGCCACTGTCGCGGTCGCGCAGACACCCGAACTGACAGTCTACACGTATGACAGCTTTGTCTCGAATTGGGGGCCGGGCCCCCAGATCGAAACAGCCTTCGAAGAGCGTTGCGGCTGTGATCTCAATTTCGTCGGCGTCGAAGATGGCGCGGCGCTTCTGGCGCGTGTTCGCCTTGAAGGTGCGCGGTCAGAGGCGGATGTCGTGCTGGGGCTCGATACGAACCTCGTTGCAGCCGCCCGCGAGACCGACCTTTTCGCACCAAGCGGTGTGACGGCCGAGTATGACCTGCCGGTGGCTTGGGACGACCCCGTTTTCGTGCCTTATGACTGGGGTTATTTCGCCTTCGTGCATGACGTCGATATGACGCCGCCCGCCAACCTGCGTGCGCTGGCCGAAAGCGACACCAGCATCATCATTCAGGATCCACGCTCGTCGACCCCCGGTCTGGGCCTGCTGATGTGGGTCAAGGCGGCCTATGGCGACGAGGCCGAGGCGATCTGGGAGGGCCTTTCCGACAATATCGTGACCGTGACCAAAGGCTGGTCCGAAGCCTATGGCCTGTTTCTTGAGGGCGAGGCCGAGATGGTGCTGAGCTATACCACATCGCCGGCCTATCACCTCATCGCGGAGGAGGATGACAGCAAGGCCGCCGCCGTGTTCGACGAAGGCCATTACATGCAGGTCGAGGTGGCCGCAGCGATGGAGACGAGTGACACGCCGGAGCTGGCCCGCGATTTCCTTCAGTTTCTGGTCAGCGACACGGCGCAGTCAATTCTGCCGACAACCAACTGGATGTATCCCGCCGTGATGCCCGAGGCGGGCCTGCCCGAAGGGTTTGCCCAACTTGTCGAGCCCGAGAAGGCGCTGCTTTACCCCCCCGAGGATGCGGCGGCGCTGCGCCGTGAGGCGCTGGACGAATGGCTGCGCGCGCTCAGCCGATAAGCCCATGGCCGGGGGTGGCCGCCGCCGCACTTGTCGCGGTGGTTATCCTCGGCACGCTGGCCACCGTTGCGATGCGCGCCGAATCCTCTGGCCGGTTCGCGCCGGGCGATTTCGCGGCGATTCGCTTTACCCTTGTGCAAGCGGTGCTTTCCGCCGTGCTCAGCGTCGGCCTTGCGGTGCCGGTCGCCCGGGCGCTGGCGCGGCGCCGGTTTCGGGGGCGCACGGCACTTGTCGCGTTGTTGGGTGCGCCTTTCATCCTTCCGGTGATCGTGGCGGTTCTGGGCCTTGTCACGGTCTTCGGGCGGGGCGGGTGGCTGAGCGGCGCTCTGGGGGCGGTGGGCCTTCCACCGCTAAGCATTTACGGGCTGCATGGCGTGGTTCTCGCACATGTGTTTTTCAACTTGCCGCTGGCCACCCGGCTTGTGTTGCAAGGCTGGCAGGAGGTGCCGGACGAGCGTTTCCGCCTCGCCGCGCAACTCAGGGTCGAAGGCTGGGCGATGTGGCGGCTCATCGAATGGCCGATGCTTGTGCGCGTGGTGCCCGGCGCGCTTGCCGTGGTCTTTGCCCTTTGCCTCACAAGCTTTGCCGTGGTGCTGACGCTGGGCGGAGGGCCGAGCGCGACCACGATCGAATTGGCCATCTATCAGGCGTTTCGCTTTGATTTCGACCTTGGGCGCGCCGCGCTCCTGTCAGGGGTGCAGCTTGTGCTGACCGTGGCGGCCGCCACCGCGGCGCTGATCGCCGGGTCGGGCGCGGGCTTTGGCGCGGGGCAGGGCCGGGCCGTGCGCCGATGGGATGCGCGGGGCCGCATGGTGCGTGCGCTTGACGGGGCGTGGATCGTGCTCGCGGCGCTGTTTCTCTGTGTGCCGCTGATGGCCATCGTTCTGGCGGGTGCGCCGGGGATTGTGTCGATGCCTGCACAGGTCTGGGATGCGGCGCTCGTCTCTGTCGGGGTCGCGGTGGCAAGCACCTGTCTCGTGCTCGCTTTGGCGGTGCCCATGGCCGCGGCGGTGGCACAGGGCCGGTTCGGCGTGGTCGAGGTGTCGGGCTTGCTGGGCCTTGCCGCGTCGCCGCTGGTCATCGGGACGGGGCTTTTCATCCTCGTCCGGCCCGTGGTGGACCCGTTCGCGCTCGCTCTGCCGGTCACGGCGCTTGTCAACGCGCTGATGGCGTTGCCCTTTGCGTTGCGCATATTGGGGCCAGGCGCGCGCGATGTGGTGGCGGCGCATGGCCGGCTCGCCTTGGGTCTGCGCGTGACCGGCTGGCGCTTCCTGCTGTTGATTCTGGTGCCCCGGATGCGGGCTCAGATCGGTTTTGCCGCAGGGCTCACGGCGGCGCTCTCGATGGGGGATCTCGGTGTGATCGCGCTTTTCGCCGATCCTGAAACGGCGACACTCCCCTTGCAGGTCTATCGCCTGATGGGCGCCTACAGGATGGACCATGCGGCCGCGGCCGCGCTATTGCTTCTGGTGTTGTCGCTGGCGGCCTTCTGGTCGCTGGATCGTGGAGGGCGCTGGCATGCTGAAGCTTGAGAATTGCGTGATCCGCGTGGGAACATTCGGCCTTGGCGCCGACCTTTCGGTCGGTGCGGGGCGCAGGGTGGCGGTGATCGGGCCTTCGGGTGGTGGCAAGACGACGCTGCTTGAGGCCGTCGCGGGGTTCATCCCGCCACAGTCAGGCCGGATCACCTGGAATGGCCGTGATCTGGGGCCGCTTGGACCCGGAGAGCGACCCGTGGCGATGCTCTTTCAGGAGGGCAACCTCTTTCCTCATCTGAGCGCGGCGCAGAATGTCGGTCTCGGCCTCGCGCCGCGCCTCAAATCCGCGCGCGAACCGCAGGTGGAAAAGGCGCTCGCGCGGGTCGGGCTCGACGGTCTGGGCGGGCGCAAACCTTCAGAGATGTCGGGCGGTCAGCGCGCGCGCGTGGCCCTTGCGCGCGTCCTTGTTCAGCGGCGCGATGTTCTGCTTCTGGATGAGCCGTTTGCGGCGCTCGGCCCGGCGCTCAGGGCCGAGATGCTCGACATGGTGATGGAACTCGCGACCGAGACCGGCGCGACCGTCCTGATGGTGAGCCACGATCCCAAGGATGCAGAGCGCATCGCCCAAGAGGTGATCGTGGTGGCCGAGGGGCGCGCCGCCCAGCCGGTTGAGACCGGCGCGCTTTTTGCCGATCCGCCTGAGGTGCTTCGCCGCTATCTGGGATAAAGCGCAGCGCCCGACCGTTGCACGGGTTTCGCCTTTTGCCGATGGCTCTGGCTTGGGGTGAAATGGTTTGGGCGAAGGGCCCTTGGGAGCGGCCCTTCGCCGATCATGCTTCACGCCGCGAGACGGGCCCGCGTTTGCGTGATCGCAAGGGCAGCCTGAGCGGCTTCGCGCCCTTTTTCCACGAAATGCGCGCGATAGATCGCATTGTGATGGGCGGTCTCCTGATAGTGATGCGGGGTCAGTGACACCGAGAGAATGGGCACCCCGGTCTCAAGCCCGGCGCGCATCAGCCCGTCCACCACGGCCTGCGCCACGAAATCATGCCGGTATATGCCGCCATCCACGACAAAGGCGGCGGCGGCAACGGCGGCATAGCGCCCCGAGGCAGCAAGGTCGCGCGCCAGAAGCGGCATTTCAAACGCGCCGGGCACGTCGAAAACGTCGATCTGTTCGCGCGCAATGAGTTCGGCAAATCCATCGAGGGCGCGGTCCACGATATCGGCATGCCAGTTGGCCTTGATGAAGGCGTAACGGGTAAGTGTCATAAGGGTCTCCTTTCACATCTGACACGTCACCCAGAGCATCAAACGAAAGAAGATCGGGCGCACGTTCGCCCCCATCCCTGTCGCTCTCTTCCATCCGGACTATGACCGTCGGCTCCGGAGTTTCACCGGATCTGCTGACCCAAGGACAGAACCCTGTCCAAGGCGCTCGCGGGCTTCGGGGTGTTGCCCCGTTACCGCCGGTGGGGAATTTCGCCCCGCCCTGAGAGTCTGCGCATCTATGCAGGAAACCGCGCGCCGGGCAAGTGGCGTCGGCTTTTTGCAATTGCGAACGCAAATAGGGCGCGCAGCCATTGCACTGCGCGCCCCGTGCGGACGGTCTGGGGACCACCGTCCTGATGCGGCTCAGGCCAAAGCCTCAGCCGTCGCTGGAGGGAACGCCCATCAGCACGCCGGCTTCCTGACCTGCGGCCACTTCGGCCTCGCTGAGGGCGCCATCGCCATTGATGTCGACCGAGGTGAAGACATCGGTGCCCGCGTCGGGATAAACGGCGTTGAACTCTTCCATGGTCACCAGACCATCGCCATTGGCGTCGAGCCGGGCCTCGCCCTCGGTTGCGAAGGCAGGCAGGGAGAGGGCTGCGACGAAGGTGGCGGTAGCGACTTGCTTGAACATCGGAATGCTCCTTTTGTGTTCGTGTGAGAGAGAGCGTTTGCGCCCTCGGACAGGAACATGGGAACAGTCCGCGTCATTGTCTGCCCTTCCCGCGCGCCATGGCCGGAAAGGGCGGTGCCCTGCTGAAAATGGCGTTTCAGCAGGGCGAAAGAACGCCGTCGGCGGAGGCCCGCACACCCCCTGAGGGACGCGAATGCGTTCCGCCTGTCAGGCGATGAGCGACGCCACCGGGCGGATTGTCGCCGCGTCGATGCCGCGGGCGTTGGGGATGGCGGCATTCACGTATTTGCGCGCGGTGGGATGGTTGGGGTCAAGCACGCCCAGCCGGATCAGAAGCGACGCGATGCTGCATTCCGCCGCGCGCGTGCCGCCATCCGCGATCTTGAGCGCGACACCCAGTTTGCGTCCCGGAATGATCGCCACATAGAACGCCTCGGCCCCGGTCTTGAGCGCCACGGGCTCGGAACAGGCCCGCATCAATTCGGTGCAGGCGCGCCCGTCTCCTGCCACGAGATCGGGATGGGCGACCATTGCCTGCCAAAGCCGCACCATCGCGTTCTGGCGCGCGTCCGCGCCCTCTTGTGCGGCGGCATAGCGGGCCATGGCGCGGCCCATGCCATGCACGGTGCAGGCGTGGTTGGGGACCGAACAGCCATCGATGCCGAAACCCGGGCTTGTCTCCCCGGTCACCTCTTCAAAGGCCTGAAGACAGGCCCGCTGAACCGGATGATCCGGGTCGATATACTCGGCTCCGGCGCCCATGTGCCGGGTCAGCGTGAGAAAGCCCGCGTGTTTGCCCGAGCAGTTGTTATGCACCTGGCACGGGGTTTCGCCGGTGCGGATCATCTCGTTTCTGGCGGCCTCGCCCATGGGCATGTGCGGGCCACACCGGAAATCGTCATCGCCAAGGCCCATATCGGTCATCCACGCCGAAACGCGCGCGGTATGTTCGGGCGCCCCGTTATGGGAGGCGCAGGACAGCGCCAGTTGCTCGGCCGAGAGATCAGCCGCCGCGCCGCTTTCCACCATGGGCAGCGCCTGGATCATCTTGGAGGAGGACCGCGGAAGGATCAGCGCATCGGGATCACCCCATGCTTCGCGGATCGCGCCCCTCTCGTCACATATGACGGCGTGGCCGCTGTGAACACTTTCGGCCAGCGGGCCGCGCCAGATTTCAACCATGGGAACAGGGTGTGCCATTCTTCCTCCAGATGCCGCAGGTCATGTGCGACTTTTCGCCAATTCAGCCTTTCGCCTCTCGCCTGTTTCAGGCTATTATTGCAAAGTCGAGCAGGTATTGGCCGTTTACCACGGAAATCCCCCCGAAACAGGGGGGCGGGTAACAAGCGGCCCGACGATTGAGGCAAACGGACGGCTGGGAGGCTGGACATAAATGGGATCAATTTTCAAACAGGGTGCCCTGATTGTGGCCTTGGCGGCGATTGCATCGCCGGTGGCGGCTCAGCAGGAAAGCACCAACCAGGTTGCGGCGAACACAGCGTGGAGCGTGTTCGAGGACAGCGACCCCAAGGAATGCTGGGCCGTGTCCGCCCCGACCGAAACCGTGAACACCCGCGATGGGCGCGTGGTCGCGGTGCGGCGCGGGTCGATCCTGCTGATGACGTTTTTCCGCCCTGACGCCGACGTCAGCGGGCAGGTGGCCTTTACCGGCGGATATCCTTTCGCTGGCGGATCGACCGTGAACGTCAACGTGGACGGCAACAGTTTTGAACTCTTCACCGAAGGCGAATGGGCCTGGCCCGCCAATGCACAGGACGATGCCAAGATCATCGCGGCGATGAAGCTTGGTGCCGACGTGACCCTGACCGCGCGGTCCAGCCGGGGCACCACCACCAAGGATACTTTCTCGCTGATCGGGTATACCGCGGCGGTGGAAGAGGCCTCGAAACGCTGTAAGTAAGAAATGCCCGATCTGTGGCAGATGCGCCCTGTCCGGTTTCCGGCGGGGTGTTCTGCTTTTCATCGGGCGCCATGTGATATAGAGGGACGTCCTTAGTCTCTTGTCATCTGACCCGATAGGTTCGCCATGTCTGCCGATGCGCCGATCACCCAAGACGTCATGACCATTCCGCGCAAGCTGCCGGAGGGGAAGGTCAACCTTGTGGGCCTCACGCGTGATGCCCTCCGCGAGGTTCTGATCGCCCACGGCACCCCCGAGAAGCAGGCCAAGATGCGCACCGGGCAGATATGGCAATGGATCTATCAATGGGGCGTGCGCGACTTTGACGCGATGACGAACCTCTCCAAGGCTTATCGTGCCGAATTGAAAGAGAATTTCGAAATCCGCATTCCCGAGATGGTCAGCTGTCAAGTCAGCGCCGATGGCACGCGGAAATACCTTGCGCGGATCGCAGGCGGGCACGAGGTCGAGGTGGTTTATATCCCCGAAGCCGACCGCGGCACCCTCTGCATCTCGAGTCAGGTGGGCTGCACGCTGACCTGTTCCTTCTGTCATACAGGCACCCAGAAACTGGTTCGTAACCTGACGGCGGGCGAAATCGTGGGCCAGGTGATGATGGCGCGGGACGATCTTGGCGAATGGCCCGAACCCGGCACCCGCAAGGACGAAACGCGGCTGCTGAGCAATATCGTGCTGATGGGCATGGGCGAGCCGCTTTATAATTTCGAGAACGTGCGCGACGCGATGAAAATTGCCATGGACGGCGAGGGGATTTCGCTGTCGCGCCGCCGGATCACGCTCTCGACAAGCGGCGTCGTGCCGGAGATCGCTAAAACCGCCGAAGAGATCGGCTGTCTTCTGGCGGTGAGTTTTCACGCCACCACCGACGAGGTCCGCAACAAGCTGGTCCCGATCAACAAGCGGTGGAATATCGAGACGCTGCTTGGCGTGCTGCGTGAGTATCCCCGCCTGTCGAATTCCGAGCGGATCACCTTCGAATACGTGATGCTCAAGGACGTGAACGACAGCGATGAGGATGCCCGGCGTCTGGTGAACCTGATCAAGGGTATTCCCGCCAAGATCAACCTTATCCCCTTCAACGAATGGCCCGGCGCCCCCTACGAGCGGTCCGATTGGAGCCGGATCGAACGGTTTGCCGATATTGTTTACAAGGCAGGCTATGCCAGCCCCATCCGCACCCCGCGCGGCGAGGATATCATGGCAGCCTGTGGTCAGCTCAAATCCACGACGGAGCGGGCGCGCAAATCGCGCCGCGAAATCGCCGAAGAAGCCAAACTCTCTCCTTAAAGGCGCCACCTTTGACTGGGACGGTGAAGAAACCGGATTTTAACCGGTTCATGCGTAGCGTTGCAGACAAAGGAGGGTACAACGATGGTTTATGTTCACAAGGACCCGACGGTCGAGGCCGGTGTCGTGGCGCTTCTGCGCAACGAACGTGGCAAGGCCCGCACCCGCGAAGATTGGGAGCGCGCCTTGAAAAGCTATGGCTATGGCCTCAACCATACACGCGAGAATGTGTTCGTTACGACCTTTCCGCATGGCGTCGAAATCTGCCGGCTTCCCGGCGACCTGATCTGAGACGTCGCAGCATTTCGTTTCACAGGTGACATCGGGCAGCCGCCCCACGGCGTGATGGCTTGGACCATTGAAGGGGCTCAAATCGGCACAAGGTCCAGACATCTCACGGGGGTCACCTTTCGCGGGCGCCTCGGGTCAAAGATGAAACGCCTTGGGTCAGCCCCCGCTGCCCTCGCGGGCTTACACCGTCCGCTTATTTCCTTATTGCAGCTTTGAAGCCTCGGCGCGCGACATGACCTTAAAATGCCCTGCACAACCTAAAAGTGTGCTGGTTCACAATTGCCCTGAAAATTCTTTTTGACGTCACAAATCGACAGAATTGTTGCCATTTCGGCAAAATACCCAATCAACATCAATTTTTGTTGTGGGAAGTGAAACGATGACACAGATGAACACAGTGCAAGAGAATGACGTGATGGAAGTTGTGCTGCGCGAACGCCGCATGGCCGTTTCGGATCGTGAGTGGCGGCACCGCCTGAAGGGCTATGGATATGCCATCCGCGACACCGATGAGGGCCGGGTGATCACCTCGCTTTTGCGTGGCAACGCGCTTTGTGGTCTGCCCGCGCACCTGACGAGCTGAGACCGCTGCGCACGTCTCAGGGCGGGATGGGATCATCCTTCTTGCGCGGCGTGGCCAGGGCCTCTGCCGCGATCGCGGGCCGTGATCTGCGGCCCCTGTCCGGTCGGCTTCAGATTTCGGAATAGAACGTGTCGATGATGTCGATCGCCTCGTCGGCGGTCTCGACGAACTGGAACAGCTTCAGGTCCTCGGGTGAAATCGTTCCCGCCTCCGACAGCGCCTCCCAGTTGATGATCTTCGTCCAGAATTCCTTGCCGAACATGAGGAACGGCATGGGTTTCATCCTGTCGGTCTGAATGAGGGTGAGCGCCTCGAAGGTCTCATCCAGCGTGCCGAACCCGCCGGGAAATACACAGACCGCCTTTGCCCGCATGAGGAAGTGCATCTTGCGAATGGCGAAGTAGTGAAAATTAAAGCACAATCCGGGCGTCACATATTCGTTGGGCGCCTGCTCGTGCGGGAGCACGATGTTGAGGCCGATCGAATTGCCGCCCGCATCATGCGCCCCGCGATTGCCCGCTTCCATCACGCCCGGACCGCCACCCGTGGCAACGACGAATTCGCGGCCATAGGTCTGCATGGATTTCTCGGTCATCTTTTGCGCGAATTTGCGCGCCTCGTCATAATAATGCGACAGGTCGGCCAGCGTCTTGGTGCGCGCGCCCTCCTTGTGCTCGGGGTCGGGGATGCGCGCCCCGCCAAATAGCACCACGGTGCTTTCGATCCCGCGCTCGTTCTGGATCATCTCGGGTTTCAGAAGCTCGAGCTGTAGGCGCACAGGGCGAAGCTCGTCCCGGCACAGGAAATCATTGTCATTGAAGGCCAGCCGGTAGGCGGGGGCGCGGGTTTGCGGCGTGTCGGGCACCTGTTCCGCGGTGTTGCGGTCGGAATGTGCGTCACGGAACTGACTGGTGCGGTCGTCTTTCATCGGGTCGGGCGTCCTTGGCTTGTGTCTGCTCTCAATGGGTATAGGTTTCCCGCGAAGTTGGAAAGTGACAGGTGCGCGAGCGGATGGACTGGCAGTCGGAAATAAAAGCAGCGGAATCGCGGCTCAAGGGTCATGTGCGCCAAACTCCCGTGCTCCGGGTCAATGCGGATTGGGGCGGCGGGCCTGTGGAACTCAAGCTTGAACAGATGCAGCATACCGGCAGCTTCAAGGCCCGCGGCGCGATGAACACGATCCTGAGCCGGGAGGTGCCCGCGGCGGGGCTTGTCGCCGCGTCGGGTGGCAATCACGGGGCTGCGGTGGCTTGGGCCGCGCGGCACGCCGGGCACAATGCCCGGATCTATGTGCCCGAACTTGCGGGCCCCGCCAAGATCGCGCTGATCCGCTCGTTGGGGGCCGACCTCGTGGTGGTGCCGGGGGCCTATGCCAACGCGTTCGACGCGGCCCGCGCCTATGAGGCCGAGACCGGCGCGATGCAGATCCACGCCTATGACGCCGAACCGACCGTCGCGGGGCAGGGCACCTGCATGGCCGAATGGGAGGCGCAGGGGCTTGAGGCCGATACCGTGCTGATCGCCGTGGGCGGCGGCGGGCTGATTGCGGGCGCGCTGGCATGGACGCAGGGCGCGCGCCGGATCGTCGCGGTCGAGCCGCGCGGCTGTGCGGCGCTGCATGCCGCTCGCAAGGCGGGCGCGCCGACCGATATCGAGGTGACGGGGATCGCGGCCAATGCCTTGGGCGCGCGCCGCATCGGCACGATTTGCTATGATCTGGCCTGCCAATACGACATTCGGTCAGTGTTGGTCGAGGATGCCGATATCGTGCGGGCTCAGGCCGAACTTTGGCAATCCTTGCGGCAGTTGGTCGAACCCGCCGGCGCCACCGCGCTCGCGGCACTTTTGTCAGGCGCCTACCGGCCCGAGCCGGGGGAACGTGTGGCGGTTCTGGTGTGTGGCGGGAATGTCGCCCCCGATCCGCTGGCCTGATGCATTTCCGGGCTGGCATCTGGCGCGCCACGCGGCGTAGGATCGCCCAAAAACCGGAGCCCACCTAATGTCTGATCGCCCCAATCGCCCCTTGTCACCGGCCACGAAACTCGCTCAGGCGCTGCGGTTTCTCGACGAAGAAACCGGCGCCATCGTGCCCCCCATTCAGCCCACGGCGACCTATGCGCGCGATGGCGATTACGGGCTGCGTCAAAGCTATATGTATCGCCGCGACAGCAACCAGACGACCGAACAGGCCGAAGCGATCATCGCAGACCACGAAGAGGCGACGGAGTGCATGCTGTTCGCCAGTGGCATGTCGGCCTGCACCGCCGTCATCGACGCGCTTGAGGCCGGGGCGCATGTGGTGGTGCCCGATGTGATGTATCACGGCGTGCTGCAACAGTTTCAGCGCTGCAACGCCATGGGCCGGCTTGACGTGTCGTTCTACAGGACCGGCGATCTTGGCGATATGGCGCGTCACTGTCGCCACGGGCAGACGCGGCTTGTCTGGGTCGAAACCCCCAACAACCCCGATTGGGACGTGACCGATATCGCGGCCGCGTCAGAGGTCGCGCACAAGGCGGGCGCACGCCTGCTGACCGATTGCACCGGAACGCCCCCCTGCGCCACCCGCGCGCTTTCGTTCGGGGCGGATATCTCGTTCCATTCGGCCACCAAGTATCTCAATGGCCATTCGGATGTGACGGCGGGCGCACTTTCGGTGCGCGAAACCGGCGCCTTCTGGGACGAGATTTTCGAGCGGCGCAAGCTGACCGGCACGGTGCTGCATTCGTTTGACGCATGGCTGTTGATTCGCGGCATGCGAACGCTGATGCTTCGGTACGAACGTGCGACGCAGAATGCGCTCAGGATCGCCACCCATTTCGAGTCGCATCCACAGGTCGAGGCGGTGCTCTATCCGGGCCTGCCGTCGCATCCGGGCCATGAGGTCGCGACGCGTCAGACCGGCGGGATGTATGGCGGCATGCTCTCGATCGTGGTGCGCGGAGGCGAACAGGCGGCGATCGACGTGGCAAGGTTCTGTGGGCTGTTCTATCCCGCCACGTCGCTTGGCGGCGTCGAGAGCCTGATCGAGCACCGCAAGACGGTTTCGGGCGAGGGGTTCAACGTGCATCCCGCGCTGTTGCGCCTGTCGATCGGCATCGAGGACGCGGACGACCTGATCGCCGATCTGGAACAGGCCTTGACGCGCGCCGGAGGCTGACCGCGCGCCGCCTGTCGGGGCATGATGACAGGTCCGCTCCGTTGGTATTATCCCATTCGATGAACTGGCCCTATAAGGCCGGGGCGCGCTTCTTTACGTTCCGCCTCAGATTTTGATGCGCGGCTTTGGGGTCGCGCGCGCTGTTGCGAGGATGCTCCAATGAAAATGACCACCGAAGAAGCCTTTGTGAAAACCCTCCAGATGCACGGCATTCAGCATGCCTTTGGCATCATCGGATCGGCCTTCATGCCGATTTCGGATATCTTCCCCAAGGCGGGTATCACGTTCTGGGATTGCGCGCATGAAGGGTCGGGCGGGATGATGGCCGATGGCTACACCCGCGCGACCGGCAAGATGTCGATGATGATCGCCCAAAACGGCCCGGGCATCACCAATTTCGTGACCGCCGTCAAAACGGCCTATTGGAACCACACGCCGCTTCTTCTGGTCACGCCGCAGGCCGCGAACAAGACGCTGGGTCAGGGCGGCTTTCAGGAGGTCGAACAGATGGCCGCCTTCGAGGAGATGGTCTGCTATCAGGAAGAGGTCCGCGACCCGACGCGGATGGCCGAAGTCCTCAACCGCGTGATCCTGAACGCCAAACGGTATTCGGCGCCCGCCCAGATCAACGTGCCGCGCGATTACTTCACTCAGGTCGTGGATATCGACCTTCCCCGCATCGTCGAATTCGAGCGCCCGTCGGGCGGCGACAATGCGCTTGACGACGCGGCCAAGCTTTTGTCCGAGGCGAAATTCCCGGTCATCCTCAACGGTGCCGGCGTGATCCTTGCCGGGGGCATTGCCTCCACCGCAGACTTGGCCGAGCGTCTGGATGCGCCTGTGTGCTGTGGCTATCAGCACAACGATGCCTTCCCCGGCTCGCATCCGCTTCATGCCGGGCCGCTTGGCTATAACGGGTCCAAAGCGGCGATGCAGCTTATCGCGCAGGCCGATGTGGTGCTTTGCCTCGGCACCCGGCTCAACCCGTTCTCGACCCTGCCGGGCTATGGCATCGACTACTGGCCCAAGGACGCCAAGATCATTCAGGTGGATGTGAAACCAGAGCGGATCGGTCTGACCAAACCCGTGGCCGTGGGCATCATCGGTGACGCCAAGAAGGTCGCCGAAGGCATTCTGGCCCGTCTGTCCGACGATGCGGGGGATGCCGGCCGCGATGAACGCCGCGCGACCATCTCCAAGACCAAGTCGGCCTGGGCGCAGGAGCTTAGCAGCATGGATCACGAACAGGACGATCCCGGCACCACATGGAACGAGCGTGCCCGCGACGCCAAGCCTGACTGGATGAGCCCGCGCATGGCGTGGCGCGCGATTCAGTCGGCGCTTCCCAAGGATGCGATCATCAGTTCCGACATCGGCAACAACTGCGCGATCGGCAATGCCTATCCATCGTTCGAGGAGGGGCGCAAATACCTTGCACCGGGCCTCTTCGGGCCTTGCGGCTATGGTCTTCCGGCCGTGGTGGGCGCCAAGATCGGATGCCCCGATACGCCGGTTGTCGGCTTCTCGGGCGATGGCGCATTCGGCATCGCTGTGAACGAACTAACTGCGATCGGCCGCGGCGAATGGCCCGCCGTGACCCAGATCGTCTTTCGCAACTATCAATGGGGCGCGGAGAAGCGCAACTCGACGCTCTGGTATGATGATAACTTTGTCGGCACCGAGCTTGATGAACAGGTCAGCTTTGCGGGCATCGCCAAGGCTTGCGGTCTCAACGGGGTCGTCGCACATACGATGGATGAACTCACCGACGCCCTGAATCAGGCGATCAAGGATCAGAAAGCAGGCAAGACCACCCTGATCGAGGCCATGATCAATCAAGAGCTGGGAGAACCCTTCCGCCGCGACGCGATGAAAAAGCCGGTCGAGGTCGCGGGCATCGACGCGACGGACATGCGTGAACAGCAGGTCTGATCCGGGTGACCGAGCGGGACGCGATCCTTGTTCTCAATGCGGGGTCGTCCTCGATCAAGGCTGCGGTCTTTGACGGGGCGCTTGCTCCGCTCCTGCGAGGTGCCGTAACCGGCATCGGCGGCGCGGCGGGGCAAGTCTCGGTCCCGTCCGGCTCGCAAAAGGCGCATTTGCCGGACCATGCGACGGCACTTCGCGCGCTTTTGGCCGGGCTTGGTGACGATGGTCTGAACCTCGGGGCGCTGCGCGGGGTCGGGCACCGCGTGGTCCATGGCGGGGCCGACCTGACCCGGCCACACCTGATAACGCGCACGGTGCGCGATCAGATCGCCGCCTGCATTCCACTCGCGCCCCTCCATAACCCGCATCACCTTGCCGCCATTGATGCGGTGACAACGCTCGCGCCTGAGCTGCCGCAATGCGCGAGCTTCGATACGGGGTTTCACGCCACCAACCCCGAGGTGGCGTTGCGCTATGCGCTGCCCGACCGGGCGGAAACGCGCGGGTTGCGCCGCTATGGGTTCCACGGGATCAGCTATGCGGCGATGGTCGGTGATTGGGAGGCCCACACCGCCGCGCCGCTGCCGCCGCGCCTTTTGGCCTGTCACTTGGGCAACGGCGCGTCACTCTGTGCGATCCGCGATGGACAATCGGTGGGGTCGACCATGGGCTACTCTCCGCTTGACGGTCTGACCATGGGCACACGCACCGGTGCGATTGACGGCAATGCGGTGCTGCACCTCGCGCGTGTCATGGGCATCGACGACGCCGAGCATTTGCTCAACCATGAAAGCGGCCTTCTGGGGCTGTCGGGCCTCAGCGCGGATATGCGCGCTCTCGAAGAGGACGGCAGCGATGCCGCGCAATTCGCCATCGACCATTTTTGCTACTGGGCCGTGCGGCACGCGGGCTCGATGATCGCGGCGATGGGCGGGCTTGATGCCGTGGCCTTCACCGGCGGCATCGGCGAGAACGCCCCGAATGTGCG
Source organism: Roseovarius sp. E0-M6 (assembly GCF_037083845.1). Lineage (NCBI taxonomy): Bacteria > Pseudomonadati > Pseudomonadota > Alphaproteobacteria > Rhodobacterales > Roseobacteraceae > Roseovarius > Roseovarius sp. E0-M6. Next base: position 17,921 of record NZ_JBAPLA010000003.1, read on the forward strand.
CGCCCGCATCATGGACGGGCTCGGCTGGCTGGGCCTGCGCGCCGAGGAGGCCGCCAACGAGGCGGGCCGCACACAGCTTCATCAGGATGGCTCAGATATCGGCGCCTGGATCGTCCCGGCACAGGAGGAGCGCCGAATCGCCACGGAGGCGCTTAAGGTTCTGGGCACGGCATGACAGCGCGCACCCCCGAAACCCCCGTCCAAAATCAGGAAAGACACCTCGAAATTCGGCATTTCCGGCGAGAAAGTTCATGGATTTTGAACATGTTGGAAAACGGTTTCGGGAGCGTCGAATTTTCCCTAACGTTGTCCCGGACATCCCGGAAAGGCCCAGCATGACCCACCATCAGCCCAAGCTGAACACGTCGCCCAAGGTTTCGGACGAGGTGCGCAAGACAACCTGCTACATGTGTGCCTGCCGCTGCGGGATCAACGTGCACATGAAAGACGGCAAGGTGGCCTATATCGAAGGCAACCGCGATCACCCGGTCAATCGCGGTGTCCTCTGCGCCAAGGGCAGCGCCGGGATCATGCAGCACAACGCCCCCTCGCGCCTGCGCGCTCCGCTCAAACGTGTGGGGCCGCGCGGGTCCGGCAAATTCGAGGAAATAAGCTGGGACGAGGCGCTCAAGATCGCCACCGGGTGGCTGGCCCCCCTGCGCGAAGAGGCCCCCGAGAAGCTCGCCTTTTTTACCGGTCGCGACCAAAGCCAAAGCTTCACAAGCTTCTGGGCACAGAATTTCGGAACGCCCAACTATGCCGCGCATGGCGGCTTCTGCTCGGTCAACATGGCGGCGGCGGGCATCTACACCATGGGCGGTGCCTTCTGGGAATTCGGTCAGCCCGACTGGGATCATACCAAGCTTTTCATGCTGTTCGGCGTGGCCGAGGATCATGACAGCAACCCGATCAAGATGGGCATCGGCAAGATCAAGGCGCGCGGCGCCCGTGTGATCGGGGTGAACCCCATCCGAACCGGCTATAACGCGGTGGCCGACGACTGGGTGGGCATCACCCCCGGCACCGACGGTCTGTTTATCCTGTCGCTCATCCACGAACTTTTGCGCGCGGGTAAAATCGACCTCGATTACCTCGCCCGGTTCACCAATGCGCCGATCCTCGTGAACCGCGACAGCAAGTCGCCCGACTATGGCCTTTTCCTGCGCGATGACGACGGGCGCCCGCTGGTCATCGACCGCGAGACGAAAAAGCTCACCCCGTTCGATCAGCCCGGCGTCAAGCCCGACCTCTCGGCCACGCACCGCCATGGCGGCATCACGCACAAGCCGGTGATGCACCTCATCGCCAGCCGCTACATGGACAAGCAGTATGCGCCGGAGAATGTCGCCGAACGGTGCGGCATCACCCCCGAGAAGATCCGCACCATCGCCGCCGAACTGGCCCGCGTGGCCTTTGACGAGGCGTTCGAGCTTGATCACGAGTGGACCGATTTCCGCGGTGAGACGCACAAGACCATGACGGGCCGCCCGGTCAGCTTCCACGCGATGCGCGGTATCTCGGCCCATTCCAACGGGTTTCAGACCTGCCGCTCCCTGCATCTTCTGCAAATCCTTCTTGGAACGGTCGAAGTGCCCGGCGGCTTCCGGTTCAAGCCACCTTATCCCAAACCCGTCCGCGCCCATCCCGCGCCCCATTGCGGCGTGACACCGGGCAAGCCCCTCGACGGGCCGCATCTGGGATATGTTCAGGGCCCCGAAGACCTGTGCCTCAAGGAAGACGGAACCCCCGCCCGCATCGACAAGGCCTATACATGGGACAATCCCATGTCCGCGCATGGCCTGATGCATATGGTCATCTCGAACGCCCACGCGGGCGATCCCTACAAGATCGACACGCTGTTCATGTATATGGCCAACATGTCGTGGAATTCGTCGATGAACGTGGGCGGCGTTCAGAAGATGCTCACCGATACCGACGAAAACGGCGATTACGTGATCCCGCGCATCATCTATTCGGATGCCTACAGCTCCGAGATGGTCGCCTATGCCGACCTCATTCTACCCGACACCACCTATCTTGAGCGGCACGATTGCATCTCGCTCCTTGATCGGCCCATCTGTGAGGCCGACGCGGCGGCGGATGCGATCCGCTGGCCCGTGGTCGAGCCCGACCGCGACGTGCGCGGGTTTCAGTCGGTGCTCTGCGATCTCGGGGCCCGGCTTGGCCTGCCGGGCTTTGTCAACGCGGACGGCACCCAGAAATACGCCGACTATGCCGACTACATCGTCAACCACGAACGCAAGCCGGGCATCGGCCCCCTCGCGGGTTGGCGCATGGGCGAAAAGGGGCTGACCCACGGGCGCGGCGCGCCAAACGCGGCCCAACTCGACAGCTATATCTCGAATGGCGGTTTCTTCGTAAAGCACATTCCCGAGGGCGCCAATTACTACAAACCCTGGAACACCGCCTATCAGGATTGGGCGGTCGAGACCGGCATCTTCGACAGCCCGCAACCCTATGTCTTCGATCTCTATGTCGAGACGATGCGCAAGTTTCAACTGGCGGCCGAGGGCCATGGCGACCATCAGCCGCCCGTCCACCTGCGCGACCGGATCAAGAAAACGCTTGATCCCCTGCCGGTCTGGTATCCGCCCTTCGAGGATGACAGCGTGGATACGGGTGCGTATCCGGTCCACGCCCTCACGCAGCGACCGATGGCGATGTATCATAGCTGGGGAAGTCAGAACGCATGGCTGCGGCAGATCCACGGCCACAACCCGCTTTATGTTCCGACCAAGCTCTGGGAGGAGAACGGCTTTGCCGAAGGCAACTGGGCGCGCGTCACCTCGGCCCATGGCGAGATTACCGTGCCGGTCGCGCATATGGCGGCGCTCAACGAAAACACCGTCTGGACATGGAACGCCATCGGCAAACGCAAGGGCGCGTGGGCGCTGGAAAAAGACGCGCCCGAGGCGAACAAGGGCTTCCTGCTCAATCACCTCATCCACGAGTTGCTGCCGCCCAAGGGCGACGGCCTGCGCTGGGCCAATTCCGATCCGGTGACCGGTCAGGCGGCATGGTTCGACCTGCGCGTGAAGATCGAGAAGGTGCCACCCCAACATGAGGCCAAGCCCGAGATGCCGCCTCTCGAAAGTCCTGTCGGAAAAGCTCCGGGCAAGCTGGTGTGGAAAGTTGGGCAATGAACGGAATCACCCAAGACGTATCCCGATGCCGAGCCTTTGTTCATGCACCGAGGCAAGGAGCATAAGGTGAAGTACGCGATTTTCCATTTCCTTCTGCGTCTCAAGCAGCCGTTCTCGCAAGCAGCGCGCAAGCGAAGGATGCAGGTCTTTCTGGATCGCATGGAGATCAGAGGTGGCGAGCGGGTAATCGACCTCGGCGGCGCGCCGGGGTTCTGGGATGACTGCCCGTTGCCGCTGGACGTGACCATCGTCAACCTGCCGGGGTTCAACCCCGAGGAAGCCCCGCCCTCGCGGCATGAATTGCATCTGCGGATCGGTGACGCTTGCAATGTCGATTTCGCCGAGGATGGCAGCTATGACATCGCGTTTTCCAACAGCGTGATCGAACATGTGGGCGACAAGGACAAGCAGCGCGAAATGGCCGAAGAGGCCCGGCGTCTGGCTCCGGCCTATTGGGTTCAGACACCGTCGATCTGGTTTCCGATCGAAACGCATAATCACATGCCCTTCTGGTGGTTTTATCCGCAATCACTGAAGCGGTACTTTATCCGGCGCTGGAAAGCCAAGCTGCCAGACTGGACCGAGATGATAGAAACCACAACGGTTCTGCGCATCGGGCATCTGCGCGATCTTTTCCCTGATGCAGAGGTCTGGACCGAACGCAAGTTCGGATTCCCCAAATCCTATGTTCTCTACCGGAAACCCGTGCAAGCCAAAGGGCGGGATACCTGATGCAACCTGATCCGAATCCACTGCGCATTCGAATGGAGGCCGACACATGACGACTTTGCCATCCTCGACCAAAAAGAAGCTCGGCCTTGTCATCGATCTCGACACCTGCGTCGGGTGTCATGCTTGCGTGATCTCCTGCAAGGGCTGGAACACCGAGAACTATGGCGCGCCGCTTTCCGATCAGGACCCCTACGGAAAAGATCCGCGCGGCACATTTCTCAACCGCGTGCACAGCTACGAGGTGCAGCCGCTCGCCGACAGCGCCAAGGTTCAGCCCACAGCGCAGTTGATCCACTTCCCCAAGTCCTGCCTGCATTGCGAAGACGCGCCCTGTGTCACCGTCTGCCCAACCGGGGCGAGCTACAAGCGGGTCGAGGACGGCATCGTTCTGGTGAATGAAAGCGATTGCATCGGCTGCGGTCTTTGCGCTTGGGCCTGCCCTTACGGCGCGCGCGAGATGGACGAGGCCGAAGGCGTGATGAAGAAATGCACCCTTTGCGTCGACCGCATCTATAACGAAAACCTCCCCGAGGAAGACCGCGTGCCGGCCTGCGTGCGCACCTGCCCGGCGGGCGCGCGCCATTTCGGCGATCTTGGCGATCCCGACAGCGATGTCAGTCAGCTCGTGGCCGAACGCGGCGGCATTGACCTCATGCCCGAACAGGGCACCAAGCCCGTCAATCAATACCTTCCGCCGCGCCCCAAGGACCAGATGGATGCGCCCGAAGAATTCGACGTGCTGGGCCCGTTCCTTGATCCCGTCGCGGACGAGGCGAAGGGCTTTCTCGGCTGGCTCGACAAGACCCTGGAGAAGCTCTGATGCATCCCGCACCTTCCGTTATCGTCTTTACCACGTTGTCCGGCCTGGGCTTTGGCCTGCTGTTCTGGCTGGGTCTTGGCCACCCCTCCGTCACCGGCTGGAGCGCGTTCGCGTTCTTTGCCATCGCCTATTTGCTCGCCGTGGGTGGGCTCATGGCCTCGACCTTGCACCTTGGCCACCCTGAACGCGCACTCAAGGCGTTCACGCAATGGCGTAGCTCGTGGCTCAGCCGCGAGGCGGTGGCCTCGGTCGCGACGCTGCTGGTGATGGCCATCTTCGGGGCGGGGCTGGTGTTCTTTGATCACGTTATCGCCTCACTCGGAGTGCTGGGCGCGCTACTGTCACTCGTGACCGTCTACACAACCTCGATGATCTATGCCCAGATGAAGACGGTGCCGCGCTGGAAAACATGGCTGACGCCCTGCCTCTACCTGTCGCTCTCGGTGGCGGGGGGCGCGCTCTTGGCGGGACAGGTGCAGATCGCGCTTATACTGCTGCCGATCGCGTCGGTTGTGCAGGTGGCATGGTGGGTGCGCGGCGACAGCGCATTGTCACAGAGCGGCACCACCCTCGCCACGGCGACGGGCCTTGGCGCGCGCGCCGATGTCCGCGCGTTTGAACCTCCGCATACCGGGACGAACTACCTCCTGCGCGAATTCGTCTATGTGGTCGCCCGCAAACATGCGCTCAAGCTGCGGGTGATCGCCTTCGTGCTGGGCTTTGTCCTGCCGGTGGCGCTCCTGCTCGTGCCGTTCTCGCACTGGATCGCGGCCCCTGCGGTGCTCTCGCATCTGGCCGGTGTCGCGGTGTCGCGCTGGCTTTTCTTCGCCGAGGCCGAGCATGTTGTGGGGCTCTACTACGGCAAGCGCGCGGCGTGAGGGTGAAAATTCGCGCGGCGCCTTCGGCTTGATTCCGCGCTGGGTGCCCCGTCCCTTCCTTGACCCGCGCCATCGTCGCATCCCAAAGCATAACACCGCCCCCAAACGAAAACGGCCCCGCCAGATGGCGAGGCCGTTTCCGATTTCATAGCATCAAGGCTTACTTCTCGTCTTCGTCGCCCTTGAGCGCGGCACCAAGGATATCGCCCAGCGATGCGCCCGAGTCGGACGAGCCATACTGTTCCACGGCTTCCTTCTCTTCGGCGATCTCGCGGGCCTTGATCGACAGGCCCAGACGGCGCGATTTGCTGTCCACGTTGGTCACGCGCACATCAATCTTGTCACCGACCGAGAACCGCTCGGGGCGCTGCTCAGAGCGGTCACGGCTAAGGTCGGAGCGGCGGATGAAGGATTTCATGCCTTCGTATTCCACTTCGATGCCGCCATCCTCGATCGAGGTCACCTCGACCGTGATGATCGAGCCGCGCTTCACGCCGCCCACGGCCTCGGCGAACTTGTCACCGCCAACGCCTTTGATCGACAGCGAAATACGCTCTTTCTCGACATCGACTTCCGACACGACGGCCTGAACCATATCGCCTTTGCGATAGTTCTGGATCGCGTCTTCGCCCCGTTCGTCCCAGCTGAGGTCCGAAAGGTGAACCATGCCGTCGATATCGCCTTCGAGGCCGACGAACAGACCGAATTCGGTGATGTTCTTGACTTCGCCCTCGACCTCGGTGCCCTCGGGATGGGTTTCCGCGAACACTTCCCACGGGTTGCGCATGGTCTGCTTGAGGCCAAGCGAAACGCGGCGTTTCGCCTGATCGATTTCCAGAACCATTACTTCGACTTCCTGAGAGGTCGAAACGATCTTCCCGGGATGCACGTTCTTCTTGGTCCAGCTCATTTCCGAGACGTGAACCAGACCCTCGACACCGGGCTCCAGCTCGACAAAGGCACCGTAATCGGTGATGTTCGTCACGCGGCCCGTATGCACCGAGCTGAGCGGGTATTTCGCACCAACCAGATCCCACGGATCGTCCTGAAGCTGCTTCATGCCAAGGCTGATGCGGTGGGTTTCCTTGTTGATCTTGATCACCTGAACCTTGACCGTCTCGCCGATCGACAGGATCTCGGAGGGGTGGTTCACACGGCGCCATGCCATGTCGGTGACGTGCAGCAGGCCGTCGACACCGCCAAGGTCCACGAAGGCCCCGTATTCGGTGATGTTCTTGACGACGCCGTCCACGGCCTGACCTTCGTGCAGGTTGCCGATGACCTCGGCGCGCTGCTCGGCGCGGCTCTCTTCAAGGATGGCACGGCGCGACACAACGATGTTGCCACGGCGGCGATCCATCTTGAGGATCTGGAACGGCTGCTTGAGACCCATGAGCGGGCCTGCGTCGCGCACCGGGCGCACATCGACCTGAGAGCCGGGCAGGAACGCCACGGCACCGCCAAGATCGACGGTAAAGCCACCCTTGACGCGGCCAAAGATCGCGCCTTCGACACGCTCTTCGTCGGCATAGGCCTTCTCCAGACGGTCCCATGCCTCTTCGCGGCGGGCCATCTCGCGGCTGACCACGGCTTCGCCACGGGCGTTCTCGGCGGCGCGCAGATAGACTTCGACCTCGTCGCCGACTTCTATTTCGGGCTGCTCGCCGGGATTTGCGAATTCCTTGAGATCGACGCGGCCTTCCATCTTGTAGCCGACGTCGATGATGGCTTGGCCCGCTTCGATCGCGATAACCTTGCCTTTCACGACAGACCCTTCTTCGGGTGTGTCCATTTCGAAGCTTTCTTCAAGAAGGGCTTCGAATTCCTCCATCGATGTGTTTTGAGCCATGTGGCGTGTTGTTCCTAATCTAGCGTTTATTCCGGCCGTGCGGTTGTCTCCGCCGGTCTTGGGGTTTCATTGGTCAGCCGGGTCACAAAACAAAGAGGGCCGGATGGTCCCGACCCTGCTCGATCTCTCGTGTCTTGTGACGTTACCCGCCTTTGCGACGTGTGCGCATATAAGGGAAATAGGGCCGGGGCGCAAGGGGCGGCGCGGCCCAAGGAGCGCAGGCCGCATAAGGGCCGCCCGCGATGTGCGGGTTTTCGCCAAATGGGGTCTGTGGAGGGGGGCGTTGGTTAGGTCGGCGGCGATGACTGCTGTCAGCCCTAACAGGACATTCAGTTTTCCGATGCGGCAACGGTAGGACTGCGGATCAGGTGGGATAGATAGGTGGAGCAAGGGTTAGGTGCAGGAAAAATCAGATGGAGCTTTACTATTTGAGTTCTGGCGGATGAACGTTTCCTTCAAGGAACTTGCCAACAACCTTTTCTGGACTGACTTTACCGGCCAACCATGCACCAAGGATGCTACCCACAATCGGCTGCCCGAAAAGCGTGCCAATGCCTGTCGAAACGGCTACAATTCCAAGAGGGACGGTTAATCCTGCGGTCCGTTCTGCGGAAAGAAATTCACCGATGTTCTCCCGAAGGTGTTCCCAGTAGTTTTCTAAGTACGTCGCTGTAACTTCTGCTTGCTTGTGGTCAAGTTCATCGTCTGCGTCAGGCAGAGATGATGCCAAGTCGCTTATGTTCTTCTGATGTTGAACCAAGAAGGTAAGATATCTGTCCTTTTGGTCGGGATTTAGAGAATTACTACCTCTTACCCTCTCAATAAACCCACTAACCTGTTCCTCAAGCGCAATCAGATTGAGATAGACCGAAACTGAGTTTTCTCTTGCAACGGCCTGGACATCTTCGACTTTGAATACCGTCGTGGATTTCAGTGTTTCCGATCCCTCTCCGATAGTTGCCGATACATCTTCAACTTCAGGCTCAAGATCAATGGTCCGAACAGCTCTATCAACTTCCGTGCCTTCTACATCAGTTATCGATAGCTCCTCGCGGGAAACGAAAGCAATGTCACCTTCTTCGAGATAGACTATTTTGTTCGTGAGACGCCCGAGGGCAATTTCAGCCGAACCAACGAACTTTTCGTCATCGCCAATGCCTATAGCCAGCGGTGACCCTTTTCTCGCGGCGACAATTAGATCCCTCTCACCATCAAAAAGAAACGCCAACGCAAAGGCCCCCTCGAGACTTTTTATTGTTTCGACAGCAGCTTTGGACGGTGAAGCTCCCAAATCAATTAACCGCTGTGTTGAAAGGGCTACAACTTCAGTATCGGTTTCGGATTCACCATTGTAGCCTTCGTCTGCAAGTGACGCGCGAAGCTCTCGGTAATTTTCAATAATACCATTATGAACTACGGCGACGGAACCCGCACGTTGGGGGTGAGTGTTATGCTCACTTGGTGCACCATGTGTCGCCCACCGGGTGTGACCAATGCCAGACTTTCCGGTTAACGGATCGTGAACCAAGACATCAGACAGATTTGCGAGTTTTCCCACCGCGCGACGACGATGAAGTTCGCCTTTCTCGTTTATGGTTGCAATGCCCGCGCTATCGTATCCACGGTATTCCAATCTCTGCAAAGCTGAAATCAGAATCGGCGCGGCTTCTTTGTCACTGAGTATACCGACGATTCCGCACATGAAGTTTCCGACTTGAATTGGCAGATGGCTGACCCTTGGAAATCCTACTGTGTCTGTCAGAGGTTTACCAGAACTGAACTCTCATGGGTTGGTATGCTGACTCTCGCAAGGATCGTCAAAGCGGCCCACAACTTTGCAAACTCCGCCCCCTCCCCATTGCCGCCCTTGGAAGCCAAGCGCAGCGCGACATTCAGGCGTTGCACGTGTTTCTCCCTTTCGCGGATGTCTCGGGTCAAAGGCGAAACCCTTTAGGGCACAGGTGCGGCGCGCGCTGGGGCGCGGTTTGGCGGGGCTGATCTGCTCCCGCCCATGAAAATTCACCCCTGATTTTCACGTTCAATCCTGTTCGATCTGTCCAGTTACCGCACCGCGCGCCCCGTTACCCGGGCCGGACCGCGCCAATGCACCGACGTAATACCGACGTGAATACCGACGTGGATGCCGACGCTCGAAACTCCTTGTTTTCCTGCCGATAACCTATGAGTCGCGGCGTCGCGCCCGACAGTTCGGTCCCGGTGTTCATATTCCGGTAACGAATGGGCGCCGCAGTGCCGCTCTCGGTTCGGTCCGAAGCCTCTCTTGTCAAAGCCATGTCGGATATCATTTCATGGGGCGACAAAGGAGGTGCGCCAATGTCTTTTTCCCAAGCCGCAGCCACCCAGCCCGACCATTTGCAAATCTGGTTCGCTTGGCTGGTGGGCGTTATGTTCCTTGCGCCGCTTGCTCTGATCGCCTTTCGGCAAAGCCGCCGGATCGGTCTGGTCGCACTGGCCGTGGCGCTACTCACAGCGGTGGCAATGAATTGGGCCTACAACATGTGGGGGTATGTGCGGCTCTTGGGCCTTGTTCATGTGGTGCTCTGGACGCCGCTCCTGATCTGGATATGGCCACGGCTCGCCGGGCTGACCGGGGCGGCGCGCATTATCGCATGGGTGTTCGTGCTGACCCTCGGGGTCTCGCTCGTGATCGACTATATCGACGTGATCCGCTGGCTGCTCGGGGAGCGGGAGTCGCTGGTGCCGATCGTTTAGGCGCTGTCGATACGCTGCGCCACCTCGGCGATCGCGGCGGCGACGGCATCCTCGATGCTCATTTCCGAGGTGTCGAGCTGTATGGCATCCGGCGCGGGCTTGAGCGGCGCAGCCGCCCGCGCGCTGTCGCGTTCGTCGCGTGATCTCAGGTCCGCCAACACCTGTTCGCGGGTCACCTCATGTCCTTTTCCGCAAAGCTCCCTATGCCGCCGCTCGGCCCGCACTTCGTCTGACGCGGTCACGTAAAGCTTCACATCCGCGTCGGGGCAGATCACCGTGCCGATGTCGCGCCCATCGAGAACCGCGCCACCTCCGCGCCGCGCGAACGCGCGCTGAAAGTCAACCAATGCTGCCCGAACGTCAGGTAGCGCCGCCACCCGGCTTGCCGCTTGGGCCACGTCGGGGGTGCGCAGCGCGTCGTCGTCATCAAGGTCCGAAGCGCGCAGGGCGCGTGCCGCCTCAACGGCCTCCGTGCCGTCCAGCGTGCGCAATCCGGTCGCACGATAAAGCAATCCGGTGTCCAAATGTGCAAAGCCGAAATGCGCGGCAATCGCGCGCGACACGGTCCCTTTTCCTGCGGCGGCGGGGCCATCAATGGCGACGGTGAAAGCACGGTTTATCATGGGATTTGACTAGGCGTTTCGCGCAAGAGCCGCAACAGAAATGGGTCATGCCATGCCGGAGATTTCCCGGTTCACGCGTTGACGTGATCGTGGTGCCGCGTCGGCTTCATTTCGGAAAGCCCATACGATTCAAGCCCTTGAGGTTGCTGAGTCAGGCCTCGAACCCCGGTGTTCCCCGATCTTCGGGATGGCGTTCCAAATGCTTGCGCTTGATGGTTTCGGAGGTGTCACGACTGCCATCATGGCTCCATCCCGGCGGGGCCACGCAATACATCCAGCGCTCGCGCCACGTGAGCCCCGGTTGGGTCACGTCCTTGAATATCCCTACCCATTCGTGAAACGCCACGCGGATCGGATTGAAGGTGCCGATATTGCGGACAAGGCCATAATCGACCTTTTCGCGGTCCTGCTCGGGGACGAAAGTGCCGAAAATTTTGTCCCAGATGATGAAGACCCCGGCATAGTTGGCATCGAGGTAGCGCGCGTTGCGGCCATGGTGAACACGGTGGTGTGACGGTGTGTTCATCACCGCCTCGAACCAGCGGGGCATCCGCCCGATCGCTTCGGTGTGAATCCAGAACTGGTAAACAAGGTTGAGCCCGCCCACGAACAGCACCATCGCCGGATGGAAACCCAACAGAATCAGCGGCGCGCGCACCACCATCATGAAGGTAAATGTGCCGGTCCATGTCTGCCGGAGTGCGGTGGTGAGATTGTAATGCTGTGATGAATGGTGATTGACGTGGCTGGCCCAGACCCAGCGGATACGGTGCCCAAACCGATGCACCCAGTAATAGCGCAGATCGTCGAGCACGAAGCACAGCAAGATGACCCAGACCGAGGTTCCCAGATCAAGTGGCGTAATGCGCCAAAGCAGCATGAAAAACCCATAGGCGACAAAGCCGAGCAGGATGCCGGAGGCCACGTTTCCCGCCCCCATGATAAGCGAGGTCACGGCGTCACGGGTTTCATAGCGTCCGCCGCGACCCTTGATCACGATCCACAAAAGCTCGATCAGGATGGCGGCGATGAAAAGGGGCACGGCAATCTCCGTGACCTTGGGAAAGTTGAGCGTGTCCATCATGTCTTTTGTCCTATCGTTTCCGCCCACGCCTCGGCCTCACCGGGGGCGAGGTGCAGCTTGATCCGTCGCGCGCCATAGTCCGGCAGGAGAAGGATCAACGTGTCATTCTGCACCTGCGCCTCGGCCCCCTCAAGATCGCGGGCGGTTGTGTCGGCCCCAAAGCGCCAGACGATGCCAAGACGATCGCCCGTTTCGACAAGCGCGGCGCGCCCGGTGATCGACCGCGCGACATTCGTCGCCGGGGCATCGGGGAACTCGCGGGCCCATGCTTTGCGGGCCGCATCATCACTGGACAGCCCCGGACCATCGGTAAGTCCAAGGAAATGCAGAGTAAAGGCTATGCCCGCAATCCCCATAACGACCAGCGGCAGCAATATTTCCAGAGGCATGAGGTCTCTCCCGTGGGGTGAATTAGAACGCTGCCCGGCGGCGTTGTCAAAGAGGGCGTTACGTTACCCTTGGCCGGCTTGTCGTCCGATTTCCCGCGCGAGAATGGCGATGCCGTCGCGAATGCGCTCGCTCGGGATGGATGAATAGGCGAGTCGGTAAAAATTCCGGGGCGGCGGATCGCGATGAAAGAAGGGCGCGCCCGGCTCGATCAGCACGCCTTGGCTGCGAAGTGCGGCATCAAGCGCGCGGGTGTCCACGCCGTCGGGCGCGCGCATCCAGATCGACGATCCGCCGAACATGCCGGTGCCTTCGATCCCGAGGCCGTGATGATCCAGTGCTTCGACCATTGCGCTGCGGCGGCGTGCAAAGGTCTGTCCCATCCGCCGAATGAGCGCATCGTAATGACCTAACGAAAGAAAATAGGCCGTCGTACGCTGAATATGGCCGGGGGGATGGCGCAGCACCGAAGTACGCAATGCCCGTGCTTCGCGCACAAACGCGCGCGGCCCGACAAGATACCCCAAGCGCAAACCGGGAAAGATGGATTTGGAAAAACTTCCCACGTAAATCACACGCCCGTCGGGATCGAGCGATTTGAGCGCGGGCGACGGGGCGCGCAGAAATGACACTTCGAACTCGTAGTCGTCCTCGACGATAAGCGCCTCCATATCGCGCGCCTTGGAGAGCAGGGCCTCGCGTCGGGCCATGGGCATGGTGGCGTTGGTGGGCGACTGGTGGCTCGGGGTCGTGAAGATGACATCGGCGCGGTCGGGAAGGGCTTCGGGCCGCAACCCGTCACCATCGACAGGGACCGCTGTGAGATGGCAGCGCGACTGCATCAGGATATCGCGCAGCGCATGGAAGCAGGGGTCTTCGATCACCGCCGTGCGACGCTGTGTCAAAAGTACTTGCGCGGTCAACCAAAGCGCGTTCTGCGCCCCCATCGTGATCAGAATTTCATCCGGCTCCGCCCGTATGCCGCGCCGGGGCAGGGTGTGCCGCAGGATGAACTCGACAAGCTTGCTGTCGTCGCGGTCGTAGTAATCCGCGGTCAGTGCCTGAAAGTCCTTTTGCCCCAAGGCCCGCAACGCGCAATGACGCCAGTTGGCATGATCAAAAAGTTTGGGATCGCTCTGACCGTAAATGAAAGGATAGGGATACGCGGCCCAATCCTGAGGTTTTTCCGGGGTCGCTCCGCCGGTATAGCGCCGCCCAAGTGCGCGTGACCAGTCGATCGCATCCTGACGCACCGGCGCGGTGGGAAAGTCAGTGGGCTCGGGCGCATTGTCGGACACGTAAAAGCCTGAGCGGTCGCGCGATGTCAGATAGTCGTTTGCCTGAAGCTCGGTATAGGCAAGGGTCACGGTGATCCGGCTCACCCCCAAATGCTCGGCCAGCTTGCGCGAGGAGGGAAGCTTTTCACCCTTTTCAAAACGGCCGGAAAGGATGCCTTCGGCGATCATCTGCTGAATGCGCGCCTGAAGCGTGCCTTCGCCATCCGGCGCAAGAAAAAAGGTTTCAACGGGGACAACCATTTGCAACAGATAAACTGGACCTAGCGGGGGTGCAATCTGGCATTACATGCCGCCCGCAGGTGGCCAGAGCCTATCGGGGTATGCGCTATGAACAAAGGGCGGCCGCATGACCGCCCTTTCACTGCGCGCCAAGGCTAGATTTATCCCACGACGTTGAACTCAGGGCCGTAGGGATAGCCGGTGATGTTTTCGTTGCCCTCTTCGGTAATGATCAGCACGTCATGTTCGCGGTAACCGCCCGCACCGGGGCTGCCCTCACCGATGGTGAGCATGGGCTCCATCGAGATCACCATGCCGGGTTCGAGCACCGTGTCGATATCCTCGCGCAGTTCAAGACCCGCCTCGCGGCCATAGTAATGCGACAGCACCCCGAACGAATGACCATAGCCAAACGTGCGGTATTGCAGCAGGTCGCGCTCGGCCAGGAAGTCATTGATTTTCGCCGTCACCTCGGCACAGGACATTCCGGGTTTCAGTAGGGACATGCCGTATTCATGCGCCGCGACATTGGCCTCCCATATCTTGCGGCTGGCGGCATCCACCTCACCGACGAACATGGTGCGTTCGAGCGCGACGTAATAGGCCGAAACCATCGGGAAGGTGTTGAGCGACAGGATGTCGCCGCGTCGCAACACGCGGCCTGTCACCGGATTATGGGCCCCGTCGGTGTTCACGCCGGACTGAAACCAGACCCATGTGTCGCGGTATTCCGCATCGGGAAAGACACGTGCGATTTCAAGCTCCATCGCGTCGCTTCCGGCAATGGCCACGTCGATTTCGCGCGTGCCTTCGCGCACGGCCTCCCTGATCGCGTATCCGCCGACATCGGCAATCTTGCAGCATTTGCGGATCAGGTCGATCTCGGCTTGGGATTTGTGCATCCGCTGGCGCATGGTGCGGGCGGCGATATCAACGGTTTGTGACGGGCTGAGAAAGTGTTCCAGCTTGTCGCGCTGTTGCAGTGTGAGGTGGTCGCCTTCGAAGCCCACGACGCCGCCGTCGCCGGCAACCGCGCGCACCGCACGCCAGTAATTGTCACGTTGCCAGTCGGTGTAGGTGATGTTGTCGCAAAAGCTTCGGCGCCACGGCTGGCCCGCGTCGATGCCCGCACTGATGGTGACGCAATCGCCTTGCGTGACGACAAGGCCATAGGGCCGGCCGAACGCACAATAGAGAAAGCCCGAATAATAGGCGATGTTATGCATGGACGTGAAAACGCACGCATCGACACCCGCCGTGTTCATGATCGCGCGCAATCCCGCGATTCGGGCCTCGTATTCGGCCACGTCAAATGCAAGAGGCGCCTTTTCCCCGTTGTGGAAACGATACATCTCGGGGCGAGCGCCGCCGTTGAGTTCAATGGTTTGCGGATCTGCAGTCATAGTGACCCTCCTTCGCAAAGAAAGGTCCCGGCGTTCAGGACTGATTGGGATACAAAAGGCCATAAGGGGCGACGCCATCGCCCGGACCCATGAGGCTTATTGCTCAATTCATGGATTCTGGCAAGATGTATGAGGGCAGGACGAAAGGTGGCTTGATGGCAATCGCGGGTGCAAGAAACTTGATCACCGATGTGCCGGGATTGCGTGTCGGCAATGCCCGCGATGCACGCATGAAGACTGGTGTGACCGTTCTTTTGGGCGATGCGCCCTTTGTCGCCGGTGTGCATGTTATGGGCGGCGCGCCGGGCACACGCGAAACTGATCTGCTCTCGCCCGACAAGTTGGTGGAAGAGGTGGACGCGCTGGTTCTGTCCGGTGGCTCAGCCTTTGGTCTTGATGCTGCGTCCGGTGTGGCCGACGGGCTCCGAAAGGCGGGACGCGGCTTTGTGGTGGGGGATGTGCGGGTTCCCATCGTGCCGGGGGCCATTCTTTTCGATCTGCTCAATGGGGGCGACAAGAGTTGGCAGGAAAACCCCTACAAGCCGCTTGGCCAAGCGGCGCTGGCCGCTGCCGGCACCGATTTCGCGCTGGGCAGTGACGGTGCAGGCACGGGCGCGCTTACCGCAACGCTCAAGGGTGGGCTGGGTTCGGCCTCTCTCGTGCTGAAGTCCGGGCATACTGTCGGGGCGCTGGTCGCGGTCAACGCCGTGGGCACGGCCATCATGGGCGAAGGCCCGGAGTTCTGGGCCGCGCCTTGGGAAATCGGGGGCGAGTTCGGCGGGCTGGGTGTCGGGAAGACCGACATGTGGCCGGCGACCAAGCTTGGACAGCACGAGGCGACGACCATCGGGATCGTGGCCACGGATGCCGCGCTCACACAGGCGCAGGCCACGCGCATGGCCGTCGCAGCGCATGACGGGTTCGCGCGGGCGCTTGTGCCATCACATACACCTATGGACGGCGATGCCGTTTTCGCCGCGGCAACGGGGGCACGGGATGTGGGTGGTGTGGCCGACCTTCTGACGCTTGGACATGCGGGGGCAATCTGTATGGCGCGGGCCATCGCGCGCGCGGTTTACGAGGCAGGCCCGGAGCCGGGTGACGTGGTGCCGTGTTGGCAAGCGGCGTTCACGAGATGAGCGTCCGGACCATGCTGCTTTCGGGGTCGAGCAGCGGGGCGAGCACGTTAAGGTGATGCCGCTCTGCCGCGACCACGTGACCAGCCTTCCAAGCTTCTGCGAGCCAACGCGCCTGATCGAGGAAAACGGGCCGTTCTGCGCCGCCGACCCAAACCGTGACACGTAGATTGCGCGGCACCTGAAGTGCCGGGCTTTCTGTGCGCGCGGTCTCGGGGCCGAGACAGAAGTCTTCGTTCATCGCGGTGTTGAGCAGGGGGCGCAGGTCCGAGACGGGCGAGATTGGCATGACATGCGCGATCCGGTCGGCGACCTTGTCGGGCAGCACCCCCGGCACGCACATCCGCGCCACGAGGTGCCCACCCGCCGAGTGACCCACAAGGATGATAGGCCCGTCGGTATGGGCCGCTGCCCGCGCGATCGCGGTCGCGACCTGAGCGGTGATCTGGGGAATGGTGACGGCAGGGCATAGATCGTAGGACGGCATTGCCACCGCATAGCCCTGTGCGCGCATCCCTTCGGCGAAATGCGACCACATCGACCGGTCGAATTTTACCCAGTATCCCCCGTGAACGAACACGCACAGCCCCTTGGTGGGCCCTTCGGGGAGAAAAAGATCATAGGCCATGCGGGCCGACGGGCCGTATGAGATACCGAGCGCGGCCTTGTCGGTCTGGCTCAGGGCGTCGCGATAGGCCGCTGCATCCGCCTCCCATCGGGTGAGGAGATGATCGGCATCCGGTATATACGGCAGGTTCGCATAGGCATCGTCCCAGTCCATCTCGCGCTCCTTCTGGTGGCGGCACTGGACAACCTTACCGCAACCTGCTTTGCCTATGCGAGAGACGAATAGATGTGAGATGCAAGGGAGATCGCCATGAGTGAAACGAACCTCAAATCGCTACTGAAGGATCCAAGCCTTCTGGCCGAGAAAGCCTATGTGAACGGCGCCTGGGTCGATGGTGAGGACGGCACGTTCGATGTGACGAACCCGGCACGGGGCGACGTGATCGCCAAGGTCGCCGACCTGAGTCGTGCCGAGGTGGCCAAGGCCATTGACGCCGCCCTCGCCGCCCAGAAGGAATGGGCGAAGTGGACCGGCAAGGAGCGCGCGGCCGTCCTGCGCAAATGGTTCGACCTGATGACCGAGAACGCCGACGATCTGGCCACGATCCTGACCGCCGAACAAGGCAAGCCGCTGGCCGAAGCCAAAGGCGAGATCGGTTATGGCGCGAGCTTTATCGAATTCTTCGGTGAAGAAGCCAAGCGCGTCTATGGCGAGACGATCCCCGGCCATCAGCGTGACAAACGCATCACCGTGATAAAGC
This sequence comes from Roseovarius sp. E0-M6, assembly GCF_037083845.1. NCBI lineage: Bacteria > Pseudomonadati > Pseudomonadota > Alphaproteobacteria > Rhodobacterales > Roseobacteraceae > Roseovarius > Roseovarius sp. E0-M6. The sequence continues at coordinate 35,575 of NZ_JBAPLA010000003.1, forward strand.
AGCCCATCGGCGTGGCGGCAAGCATCACGCCCTGGAATTTTCCAACCGCGATGATCACGCGCAAAGCCGCGCCCGCCTTGGCGGCCGGATGCGCCTTTGTCGGTCGCCCCGCCGCCGAGACGCCGCTCTCGGCGACTGTTCTGGGTGTCTTGGCCGAGCGGGCGGGCATTCCGGCGGGTGTCTTCAACGTCGTCACCTCGTCCAGCTCGTCCGCTGTGGGCAAGGAGTTCTGCGAAAACCCCGGCGTGCGCAAGCTGACCTTCACCGGCTCGACCGAAGTGGGGCGTATTCTTCTGCGGCAGGCCGCGGATCAAGTGATGAAATGCTCGATGGAACTGGGTGGCAACGCCCCCTTCATCGTGTTTGACGATGCCGATCTCGATGCGGCCGTCGAAGGCGCGATCATGTGCAAGTTCCGCAACAATGGTCAGACCTGTGTTTGTGCCAACCGCATCTATGTTCAAGCTGGCGTCTATGACGAGTTCGCCAAGCGCCTGAAGGCGAAAGTCAGTGATATGGCGGTCGGTGATGGCCTTGAGGAGGGAACACAACTTGGCCCGCTGATCAATTCGGATGCCATCGACAAGGTTCAGGAACATGTGGCCGACGCCACCGAGAAGGGCGCGCAGATCATTCTGGGCGACGGTCAGGCGATGAAGGGAGAGGGCCATTTCCTGCCGCCCACCATCCTGACCGGAGTCACACAGGAGATGATGATCGCCACGGACGAGACGTTCGGACCGCTCGCACCGCTGTTCAAGTTCGAGGATGAGGACGACGTGATCGAAATGGCAAACGACACGATTTTCGGCCTTGCCTCGTATTTCTATGCCAAGGATTTGAGCCGGGTCTACAAAGTGGCCGAAACGCTTGAATACGGGATCGTCGGTGTGAATACCGGCATCATCTCGACCGAGGTCGCGCCGTTCGGCGGTGTGAAACAATCGGGCCTTGGGCGTGAAGGAAGCCATCACGGAATCGACGAATTCCTTGAAATGAAATACATCTGCATGTCTGTTTAAAGCGTTTCGCGAAAACCTGAATCACAGCCTTTCGCGAAACGCCGTGCTGCATCCAATCGTTGCACGCGTTCCGCCTTTCGCTGATGTATCGGGTTAAAGGCGGAACGCTTTAGAGATCTGTTTATCAATTAGAAAATAGCGCGGCGGCGGGGCACGGGTCCGTCGCCGCAGCTATTTTGTGACAGCATATGTTTCTAAGTGTGCCGGTCGATATGAAAACAAAAAGGGCGCGCCATAAGGCACGCCCCTGCAACGACTTGCGCCGCGGCCGCGATCAGTTGACCGTGGCTTCAAGCGTCTTGGTGTCGGACTTCGCAATCTCGATCTGGCGCGGTTTGAGCGCTTCGGGAATTTCCCGGTGCAGTTCGATGTGAAGCATTCCGTTTTCGTGAACGGCTCCGGTCACCTGAACATGGTCCGCAAGCTGAAACCTGCGTTCGAACGCGCGGGTCGCGATGCCGCGATGCAGATAGGTGCGGTCTGTGTTTTCGTGCTCGGCTTTGCGTGCCGACACAAGAAGGGCGCCTTCCTTGACTTCGACCGAAAGCTCGTCGCCCGTGAAGCCGGCAACCGCGATGGAAATGCGATACGCATCATCGGCCGTCTTTTCGATGTTGTAGGGCGGATAGGTGGGGGCCGTGCCGTCATTGGACAGCACACGGTCCATCATGTCGGCAACTTGGTCAAAGCCGATGCTGGCCCGGTAAAGGGGTGCGAGATCAAAGCTACGCATGGGTTATCCTCCGTTTGAGCGATACCAGTTATGAGTGCCTTCCCCTGAGGGACAGGCGGTGCGTGTTCAGCCCGATATTGGCGCTGAACTCTTGATATGTGGGCAGGGATTTCGCCGTTTCAAGAGGCTCAGGGCTTGGCGAATTTCGCACCTGCCGCGCCGCCACCCTGACCCACGCGGACGCGCTTGGCCGACGGAGTCGCGGGCGCGGTTCGCACCGAGCGCAGATCGCGTTTCAACCGGTCCACAACCTGTGGCAGCGACATGCCGAATGCGATGCGGCGGCCCTCATGTGCTCCCCCGCCGGAGATAAGCGACAGGATGCGCGGGTGCCCGCCCTCGCGCACGAAAACGGGTGCGCCGGACGACCCGAACGTGACATTGCAATCGAAGGCCATGAGGTCACGGGCGGTTTCAAGAACGCCGCATTCACGTTGCCAGGACAGGGCCGCGTCGCGCCCCTGACCGTAGGACACCACGCTGACAGTCTGTCCCGCGTCGTAATGGCGCGACAGGCGAAACGGGCTGGCCGTCGCGGCCGGTATCGGATCGGTGAGGCGCAGCAGGGCCACGTCGTAACGGATATTGGCATTTGTCAGGGGCGCATTGGACTTGTAATCGCGATGCGCCGCCACCACTGCGATGTCGCTTTGTGAAATGAACTTGCCGTCCCGGAGGCCGGCCCGAAACGATAGCCCGCTTGCCGGGACTGATGCGCCCGTGTCGTCATACACGCAATGCGCGGCAGTGAGCACCAGATCAGGGGCGATCAGCGCGCCTGTGCAATAGCCGGTCTGGCCGATCTCCACGCGCCCGACCGCCTCCCACCCGAAAAGGTCATCGCGGTCGGTCAGCCGGATCAAGCCACTTCCCGCATGGGCCGGAAGGGCCATGCACAGGGCGAGTATGGCAAGGCAAAAACGCATCGTCATGGCTTGGCGAATTTGGCGCCGGTGGCGCGTTTCTTGGTGACGCCACTCATGCTGGGCGCGGAGGGCTGAAACACACCGTGACCGGCATTGAGCTGTGCCCGTAGCGCGGCAAGTGGCGCTTCGAGTTGGGTTCCGAGCGATACCTTTTGCCCATCTACCTGAGCCATGGCCGAGACCACCGAAACCACGCGTGGCACGCCGCCTTCGAAGCTGAAGACCGGGGCGCCGGACGCGCCGAAATCCACGTCGCACGACATGACCAGAACGCCTTGGTGCCGGGTGATCACATCGCATGTTTCCTGAAGTGACGGCGCCTCTGACCTGCCCTTTGCGTAGGACACCACGCCGATATGTTGACCTTGACGGGGTCGGCGATCGGTTTGGAAGGGTTCGACGCGACCGTTGCGGATGGGGTGATGCAATTCAAGAAGCGCGACATCGTTGCGCACGCGCTCGGTGGTGCCCGCCCGCTCAAAGTCATATTCGGGGTGGATCACAGCGCGCCGCACCCACCGATAGGCCTGAGCGCGACCGTTGCGCCATCCGGCCAGAAATTCGATCTTCGCGGGGTCGATTCGGGTGCCTGTTTTGCGGTCAAAAAGGCAATGTGCGGCGGTCAGCACCTGATCCGGGGCAATCATTACCCCGGTGCAAAAGCCAAGCCCATCAAGATCGAGACGACCGACCGCCTCCCAACCCTTGCCGTCGTCGCCGGTATCGAGACGCTTCAGGTTCGTATCCTGAGCTGTGGCGGCGTTACATGCAAGAATTGCCACAAGACCCAGAACAGCACGCAGCATCCACATTTCTCCATAGAATGTTTCAGACGCACCTAGCAGCGGTTTGAGGCGAAACTTTGGCGCGGAACGATTTTCACCGCCAAAGCTTTAGCGCCCCTGCATTCGGTCCCGCGTGTCCACCCATGTGCGATACCACAGATCGGCGGCGCGCAGGAAATGCGGCTTTGTCGTCGGGTGAAGCCAGTGCCGCTTGAACCGTGTGTCGGCATAGGCGGTGTGTCCGCGCGCGTCGCCCATGGCCCGGAACGCGGCCTTCGCCCCGAGATAGGGTGCCATGACCGTGCCCGACCCCGAAAACCCCATGGCATAATACAGGCCGGTATCCTCACCGATATGGGGCATTTCGGTAAAGGCATAGCCGGTGTTACCCGTCCAGACGTGGCTGAGTCGGATGTCTTCGAGTTCAGGCCAGATTTCGCACATTGTTTCGTGTTGCCGGCGCGCTGCCACCTCAAGCGGGACATGGCGCATCGAGGCCCGGCCGCCAAAGAGAACACGCTTGCCATCGGGCGAGAGGCGGAAATAGCTGTGGCGCGCGCGTGTTTCGACCATCATGCGGCGACCGGGCGCAAGGTGACCGATCAGGTTGGAAGGTAGCTCTTCCGTCGCGATTATATACGATGGCAGGGGAAAAACCCGAGCCAGATGCCACCGAAACGGCAGCGTGGTATAGCCGTTGGTGGCGAGGACAATTTTTTCGGCGGTGATGTCCCCGCAGGCGGTTCGAACGGTGAACCCCTTGGTGCTGCGCTCATAGGCTGATACCGCCGCGTTGCCGCAAACCGCGATCCCCTTCTGCGCGGCGGCGCGCCACAGTCCCCGGTGAAATTTTGCCGGATGGATCGCACAATGGTCCGCGAACAGAAGCCCGCCGAAATAGCGTTCGGTGGTGATCTCACGCGACATGGCGTCCCGGTCGAGCACATCTATCGGCACGTCGCTCTTGGCGCGGATATCGTCGGCGAGGCGGGATTGCGCTTGGGCATGCGAACGCGTCCAGGCCAGTTGAATGCGCCCTGTTTCCTGTAGGTCACAAGAAATGCCGTGACGCGTGATCAGATCCAGAACGAAATCGCGTGCGGGGGCGGCCTCGGCAAAAAGCGAATCGGCGGTGCCGGGGCCGAACTGTGCCGCGAGCCTGCTCCAGCTGAGGCGCGGATGCGCTCCGAACATACCGCCATTCCGGGTCGAGGCCCCGGTGCCGGGCTCACCGGCATCGACGACGGCGACCGAGGCACCGCAGTCCTGTGCCGCGAGAGCCGCGGAAAGCCCCGTGTATCCCGCACCTATGACGAGAAGGTCCACATGAGCGGGCAAATCCGCGGTCTCGGGTGCCGCCGTTTCGCGTAGTGCTTCCCACCAATAAGGGGTGCCGATCGCCGCTTCGTCGGTGAAGTTCACCATTACCCAACTCCCGCTCTGAGCGGTGACGTCACATCACGTTTTGGAAGGACGTTTCAACCGCATGCAGGAACGATCCTGCCGAGGAGCTGGCCGAGAGCAAGAGGAATGTGTGTTCATCCGTGCGAATGATCAGGGTGCCCAGATGCTCCATCGTCGTGCGCGCCGCATCACCCACGGCGAAGGCGTCAGGATGCAGGTCGATGGGGCAAATGCGTTCGAGCGCGCGGCGGCACGAAGGGCCGGATATCTCGAGTGCGCACCAGACATCTGTCTGGTCAGTGGTATAAGCCTTGCCTTTGATCGCGGCGGCGACAACGCGCTCGGCATCAGGGGTGTCGTGGGTGAAGATGACGAAGCCCTGATCGACAGAAAGACGCACGAGACGGGCCTGTTCATCTTTGGCGACGACCGATTTCCCGACGTCGGGCACAGCCACGCCATAGGCCGACTTGATTGCCGTCTTCGCCGCGCTCTCGCCTCCGAGTGGCAAGGCGAACGAAACGATGGCAAGGTCTGCAGGCGACGTGACGCGGCTGTCACCGAATGTCAGGTCAGTGCCAGAGAGCGGCGGTGTGGAGACGAGGCTGAACTCAGGCACGGAGGCGTTCTCCTTCGGGGTCGATAAAGTGGGCCGAGACAATCTCGACATCCATTTCGGTGTCATGAACGGGGCTGACGGCGCGAACGATTTCGCCCATGCGTTCATGCCCGCGTTTGATGAAGCCCAGCCCGATGGAATGATCCAGCGACGGTGAGAAAGCCACCGATGTCATCCAACCCTGATCGTTGGACATGGTGGCATCGTCGCCATGGGTGATGAAGTGCGATCCGGCGATGAGTTTCCGCGCACGATCCACAGGGCGGAACCCGACAAGGCGGATCGCGTCATCGCGATTCATTTCAGGCCGCTGGCTAAGGGTTTGGCCGATGCAATCCTTCTTCTTGCTTACCATCCCGCCAAGCCCGAGGTTGAGCGCGGTGGTCTGTCCGTTCAGCTCATTTCCCGCCGCGTGGCCCTTTTCGATTCGCATGACGCCAAGGGCTTCTGTGCCATAAGGCACCGCATCGAACTCTTGGCCAGCCTCCATAAGGACGTCCATCATCGAGTTGCCATAGCGGGCCGGCACCGCGATCTCGAACGCCAATTCACCCGAGAACGAGATACGGAAAAGGCGGGCGGGCATGCCGCCACAGACCGTGACTTCGCCGCACCCCATGAACGGGAATGCCTCGTTCGAAATGTCGTGATCCTCATCAATCACCTTGCGCAGGAGGCTCCGGGAGTTGGGGCCCGCAACGGCAAACTGTGCCCAGCCATCGGTCGTTGAAATCAGATGCACGTCAAGACCCGGCCAGAGGCACTGCCGCGCGAATTCGAGCCTGCGGAACACAAGCACGGCATTGGCCGTGGTCGTGGTCATGACGAAGTGGTTTTCGGCCATCCGCGCAGTTGTGCCGTCATCGTAACAGATACCGTCCTCACGCAGCATCAGCCCGTAGCGCACCTTGCCCACCGGTAATTTCAGGAAAGCATTGGCATAAACTTTGTTGAGAAACTCGGCGGCGTCCTTGCCCTGAACGTCGATCTTGCCCAGCGTGGTCACATCGCAGATGCCGACAGACTGTCGGGTTTGCAGCGCCTCGCGATCGACACTGTCGCGCCAGCCCTTCTCACCGGGGCGGGCGAACCATTGGGCCCGAAGCCAGTTGCCGACCTCGACGAAGGTTGCGCCGTTTTCTTCGGCCCATTTGTGCGAGGGCGTGAGCCGGTATGGGCGGAAATCCTCGCCCCGGCAGCGGCCGGCAAGCGCCCCAAGAGGCACGGGCGTATAGGGCGGGCGGAAAATGGTGGTGCCGACCTCGGGGATCGTCTTGCCCGACGCCTCGGCGAGAATAGCAAGGCCCGCGATGTTCGACGTTTTGCCTTGATCCGTTGCCATGCCCATCGTCGTGTAGCGCTTGAGGAGTTCGACCGAGCGAAACCCTTCGTGATTGGCAAGCTTGATGTCCTTGACGGTCACGTCATTCTGCTGATCGACCCAAGCGCGTTTGGTGCTTTCCTTGACATGCCAAAAGGCGGCGCAAGCGCGCGGTTCATCTTCGGCTGTGGGTGCGTCGCCCTTGGCCTTGACGCCAAGCGCATCAAGCTGTGCGGTGGCTTGGGCATGGCCTTCGGCAAGGGCCGCACCAAGGGTCATCGAACCGTTCGCCGCGCCCGCGACGGCCATCCCGACCGGAAGGGGCCCGCCGGGCACGAAAGCACAGATGTCATCGCGCCATTCGGGGCGGCCACGCTGGTGACAGGTCAGGTGGACGTTGGGATTCCACCCCCCCGAAACGGCAAGACAATCGCAGGGCACAACCTGACCACTTGTCAGTGTCACGGATTTCAGGCCCTTGCGCCCGACCGTATCCATCACGGCCGTGGCGCGAATGTGACGCACACCGGCGATGTTCATCACCGCAGGGGCATCGCGGCTGTCGATGATCGTCGTGACATTGACGCCCCGGGCAACAAGGTCTGCCGCCGTGCGCCAGCCGTCGTCGTTGTTGGTGAAAACGGCGACATCCCTGCCTGGGGCTACGCCGTAGCGGTTGACATATGTCCGGACCGCGCCCGCCATCATGATGCCCGGTCGATCATTGTTGCCAAAGGCGATGGGACGTTCCGTCGCGCCTGCCGCAAGCACCGTGCGTTTCGAGTAAATCCGCCAGAGAACCTGACGCGGCTTGCCGTCGCTCGTGGCAAGGTGATCGGTGCAGCGTTCCAGCGCGCCATAGGTGCCGTGATCATAGGCGCCATACACGGTGGTGCGTGTCATCAACCGGACGTTTGGCATCGAGGCGAGTTCCGCCACGGTCATGCGCGCCCAGTCTTGGCCGGCCATGTTCTCGACGCTGAGCGTTTCGGAATTAAGCCGTCCGCCGGGAGTGAAATCTTCGTCGGCCAGAATGACCCGCGCCCCCGATCGCGCCGCAGTGAGCGCGGCGGAAAGTCCGGCCGCCCCGGCGCCGATGACCAGAAGATCGCAATGCAGGAACCCCTTGTCATAGCGGTCTGGATCATCCTTCATCGACAGCCTGCCAAGGCCGGCAGATTTGCGGATCGCGGGTTCGTAGACCTTTTCCCAGAATGCCTTGGGCCACATGAACGTCTTGTAATAGAATCCGGCACTCAGAAACGGCGACGCGAAGTCGGTGATCGCCATCAGATCGTGTTCCAGCGAGCCACGGTGGTTCTGGCTCGTGGCCGTGAGCCCGTCGAAAAGCTCGGTCACCGTGGCGCGGGTGTTCGGCTCCTGATGGGCCCCGGATCGAAGGTGAACAAGGGCGTTCGGCTCTTCCGATCCGGCGGTGAGAATGCCGCGTGGACGGTGGTATTTGAAGGACCGCCCCACGAGGGTCTGCCCATTGGCCAGAAGCGCGGACACCAGCGTGTCGCCCGGATGCCCCTGCATATTGCGCCCGTTGAACGAGAAGTTCAGAACTTTGGAGCGGTCGATAAGGCCGCCATTGATACGATTTACCTGGCTCATCTGTCACGTCCCCGGGATTTGGCCACATCGCGTGCCAGTTCGACATTGGTGATTTCGTGACTCAGTGTGTTGCGGGTCACAACCAGCCACGAGCGATCACCCTGTTCGTGATACCAGAGTTCCTGATGTGCGCCTGCCGGATTGTCACGCAAGTATCCGTATTCATAGAATTTCTCGTCTGCGTCTGGATCTTCCCAACCGGGACGATCAATCAGCGAAGCATCGCCCAGATAGATGAATTCAGCGGCATCGCGGGGGCCGAGAAGGGGGTGATTGATGATCATGCTCTGTCCCTCTTCAATGCAGGTTGGGCTGATTGCCCTGACCTTTTTCGTCGATCAGGTGGCCGCGTTTGAAACGGTCAAGGCGCATTTCCGTTGCGGTGGGGTGGGGCACGTCACGCGCCAGAAGATGCGCGTAGCAATATCCCGATGCCGGTGTGGCCTTGAATCCGCCATAGCACCAGCCACCATTGAAATAGAGACCGTCGATATGGGTCTTGTCGATAAAGGGCGAGCCATCCATCGACATGTCCATGATGCCGCCCCAACTGCGCAGAAGGCGGGCACGTCCGATCATCGGCATGATCGCCATGCCGCCTTCGGCCACGTCCTCGACCACGGGCAGGTTACCACGCTGTGCATAGGAGTTGTAGCCGTCGATGTCGCCGCCGAAGACCAATCCGCCCTTGTCGGATTGAGAGACATAAAAATGGCCCGCGCCAAAGGTTATGACCCCGGGGAGAACGGGTTTTAACCCTTCGCTGACGAAGGCCTGAAGGACATGGGATTCGATTGGAAGGCGCATGCCAGCCATGGCGGCCACACGGCCCGAGGACCCGGCCACACACATCGCGACCTTGCGGGCGCGGATCGCCCCGCGCGAGGTTTGAACGCCGCGCACCGCGCCGTTTTCAACGTCAATGCCAGTGACTTCACAGTTCTGAATGATATCGACGCCACGGCTATCGGCACCACGGGCATAGCCCCAGGCCACCGCATCGTGACGAACCGTGCCACCGCGCCGCTGATAGAGGCCGCCCTTGACCGGGAAGCGCGCATTGTCGAAATCGAGAAAAGGAAGCTCGCGGCGGAGTTGGGCCTCATCCGCGAGCTCGGCGTCGGCACCCGCAAGAAACATCGCGTTACCACGCCTTACGAAGGCATCCCGTTGCGCATCCGAATGGAAGAGATTCAGGATCGAGCGTTGCGATACCATCGCATTGTAGTTGAAATCCTGCTCCAGGTCTTCCCAAAGCTTGAGTGAGAATTCATAGAAAGGTTCATTGCCGGGCAGCATGTAATTTGACCGGATGATCGTGGTATTGCGACCGATATTGCCCGATCCGAGCCAGCCCTTTTCAAGCACGGCGATATTTGTGAGGCCGAACTCCTTGGCGAGGTAATAGGCGGTGCTCAGGCCGTGGCCACCGGCGCCGATGATGATGATATCATATTCCGGCTTGGGCTCGGGTTCGCGCCAGACCGGCTTCCACCCCTTGTTCCCGGTGAGCCCTTGCATGAAAACTTTGAACGCGGAGTAGCGCATCACAGGTCACCCTCATCAACTGATCGCCTCAGCATCGCGGTTTTCGCGTCTCTCGACTTTTCCCAAAAGGTCGTTAAATTGTCTGTTATGGACAAAATTGGTTTAGAACCTGTGCGTGTTCGCCGGATCGGTGTGTTGCCGATACCCGGATTTGCCGCGCTCTCGTATGCGTCGACGGTCGAAATGCTCAGGGCGGCCAACCTTCTGAGCCGCGAACGTCTGTATGACGTCATCAATATCGGACCGGAAGATGGGCCGGTCCAAAGCTCGGGCGCGATGCAGGTGGCCTGTGAGGCGCGTGTCGGGGCCGAAATAGACCTTGATTATCTTTTTGTGGTCGCGGGCGGCGATCCGATGTCGTTTGACGATGCGCGGATCATGGCGTGGCTTGGGCGTGTCGCGCGCAAGGGGGTGCAGCTGGGGGGCGTGTCGGGCGGCCCCGTAATTCTGGCGAAGGCGGGCCTGATGGCCGGCCGCCGCATGACGGTGCATTGGGAGCATGCCGCGGCTCTGGCCGAGCTTTCCCCGCAACTCATGATCGAGCGGACGCTTTACGTCATCGACCGTGACCGCGTGACCTGTGCGGGGGGCACCGCACCGATCGACCTGATGCACGCCTTGATCACGCGGCACCATGGGGCGCCTTTCGCGCGTCTCGTCAGTGACTGGTTCATGCACACCGAAGTTCGCCCTTCGGCTGGGCCACAGCGCGCGGGGCTTGTCGAACGTGTCGGCTGCAATGTTCCGGCGGTGCTCGATGCGGTGGAAATGATGGAAACCCATGTGGCCGATCCGGTGAAGCTCGGTGATCTGGCGAATGCGGCGGGCGTGTCACCCAGACAGCTCAATCGGCTTTTCCATGACCGTCTTGGACGCAGCACCATGGGGTATTACCGTGACCTGCGGCTTGAAACGGCGCGTGCCCTTTTGCGCAATGCGCCGTTGAGCCTTACCGAAATCGCGCTGGCGACCGGATTTGCCAATTCTTCTCATTTCTCGACGGTTTATGCGCAGGCTTATGGCGAGCCGCCCTCATCCTATCGTTAAAGCCCGCGCGCACCGTTCAGGTCGAACGCCTCGGGAAAGAGCGAAGACAGCATCCGAAAGACGATGCGGGCGGCGAACGCGCGGTCGAAATTCTCAGGGTGCAGCATGTAATCGGTCCACATGCCTTCGACCATGGAAATGGTTGCGATCGCCGCCTCCTGGGCAAGCGATTGTGGCGTGTCCGCCGGGGAAACCCCGCTGAACGCGGCCTCCATCACACGACGCAGACGAATGTCGCGTGTGTCGCTGTAGGCGGCGAACGTGGCGTTTGTTCGGGCCGCGCCGCGCAGTTCGTACCAGATGGCGACAGATCTGGGGTTGAGCGTTTCGGCGCTCAGGTCGCTGTGAATCATCGCAGCGATCCGCGCCGCCGCGCCGTCAGGGGCCGCCGCCATATCCCGTTCGAGTATCTGGTAATACTGCGCGTTCGCATGTTCGGCCGCCGCGATGATCAGGGCATCCTTACCCCCGAAATGCAGGTGGATCATGCCGCGCGACAATCCTGCGCGGTCAATGATTTCCGTAACCGAGGTTCGAATGAGGCCAATCTCGGCAATCGAGGTCAACGCAGCCTCTATCAACGCGAGGCGATTGTCCGAAGTTCTCTCACTCATGGTATAAGATGAGAGTAACAATCGACATCCTGCAAGGGAAATTCTTGACAATTCACCCGTGGGCAGGGCAAAAATGGACAATCGTCCATTCGGGGATTTCCATGTCAGACACGCGTTACTCCGTTCTTTTTGAGCCGGTCCGCATAGGCCCCGTCACGGCACGCAACCGGTTTTATCAGGTGCCGCACTGCACGGGGATGGGCCATCTGCGGCCGCGCGCCGATGCGGCCACCCGCGCGATCAAGGCTGCAGGTGGATGGGCCGTCGTGAGCAATCAGGAAACCGAAATTCACCCCACATCGGACCTCACGCCCTTTCCCGAACATCGGCTGTGGGACTCGCGCGACATACCTGCGCTTCGCGTGATGACACAGAGCGTGCATGACCACGGTGCGCTGGCCGCGATCGAACTGGTGCATAATGGCTATCACGCGGCCAACCTGGGGAGCCGCGCGCCGGTATTGGCGCCGTCTGACGTGGCGCTGCATACGCTGGTGCCGAAACAGGCCCGTGCGATGGACAAAACGGACATCCGCGATTTGCGCCGCTGGCACCGTGCCGCAGCCTTGCGCGCCAAGGACGCCGGATTCGATATCGTTTACTGCTATGCGGGTCATGGCATGACCTTGGCACAGCATTTCCTGTCACCGCATCTTAATACCCGAACGGATGAGTATGGCGGAAGCCTTGAAAACCGCGCCCGGCTTCTGCGTGAATTGCTTGAGGACACGCGGGAGGCTATCGGTGATACCTGTGCCGTCGCCCTGCGCTTTGCGGTTGACGAGATGATGGGCCGCGATGGAATGCAGGCCCATGAGGAAGGTCGCGCCGTGGTCGAGATGCTTGCCGAACTTCCCGATCTCTGGGACGTCAATGTCTCGGACTGGTCGAATGACAGCGCCACATCCCGGTTCGAGCCGCAAGAAGGCTATCAGACCGACTATATCCGGTTCGTGAAAGAGGTGACGTCAAAGCCGGTTGTCGCCGTGGGCCGGTTCACTTCGGCCGATCACATGGTGTCGCTGGTCAAAAAGGGTGTGGTTGATTTCATAGGCGCTGCACGTCCCTCCATTGCCGACCCGTTCCTGCCGCAAAAGATCGAAGACGGGCGGGTTGACGACATCCGCGAATGTATCGGCTGCAACATCTGTGTGGCGTCGGACAACATGGGCGTGCCCATTCGGTGCACTCAGAACCCCACGATGGGCGAAGAGTGGCGCCGGAATTGGCACCCGGAAGAGATCGCGCCGGCGCCGGAAGGCGAGGCTGCTCTTGTCGTGGGGGCGGGTCCAGCGGGACTTGAATGCGCGATGCAACTTGCGCGGCGGGGCTGTCACGTCACGTTGGCCGAGGCGGGGCCGGAGTTGGGTGGACGTGCCCGGCGCGAGGCCGGATTGAAAGGTCTTGGTGCATGGTCGCGCGTGGTGGATTACCGCACTCACGACCTGAGTCAGCGCGCCGAGGTGGATATCTATCTTGAAAGCCCGCTTTCGGCCGATGACGTGATCGAGCTTGGGGCTGATCACGTCTTTATCGCGACAGGTGCAAGATGGCGGCGTGACGGTGTGGGACGCTCTTCTCGGAGCGGCATCGACGTGGCGGATGCCGTTACAGTCATGACACCCGACGATATCATGGACGGTATGCGCCCGCCGGGTGGCCCGTTGGTGATCTACGATGATGATCAAATCTATCTGGGCGGTGTGCTTGCCGGTCATCTGTGCGACGAAGGGCATGATGTGACGCTTGTCACACCTGCGCCAGTGGTGTCACCCTGGACCGAGATGACCCTTGAGCAGGAGCGTATTCAGCGCGAGCTGTTGGAGGCGGGCGTCACTGTCGTGACCGGGCATCTCGTGTCGAAGATCACGGATGGCGAGGCCACGCTTGCCTGCACCTATACGGGGCGCACTCGGGTCATTCCCTGTGCCTCGGTTGTGCTGGTGACCGAACGGACGCGTGAAACGGCGCTTTATGAGGCGTTGGCGGGCCGTGGCCTTGGCACGCTCGAACTTTTGGGTGACGCGGCACAGCCGGGGCTGATCGCAGATGCGGTTTATGCCGGTCACGCCGCCGCGCGCGCCTTCGGACGTCCGCAGGATGAAGTCGACGCCGAGATGTTTCGACGTGAAACCATAGCGATGGGAGGGTCCGATGCTGGATGATGTCAAAGCCGGTAAGCTGCGCGAACTTTGCGAGAGCGCCCGCCCCGGATATGCCCTGCCAAGAGCATTTTACGCGGAGCCCGATGTTTTCGAGGCCGACATTCGAGATTACTGGAATCACCACTGGATTTGGGTCGGCCATATCTCACAGGTTGCCGAGCCGGGTGACTTCTTCCTGTTCGACTATGGCCCGGAATCACTCATTGTCGCGCGTGACCGCGACGGTGAACTCGGAGCATTCCTCAATGTATGCCGACACCGGGGGAGCCGCGTTTGTGTCGAGCGGTCGGGCAACCGGCGTGTCTTTGCCTGCCCGTATCACGCCTGGACCTTCGAACTGAACGGAAAGTTGCGGCGCGCGCAGCATATGGGGGACGGGTTCGATCCGGCAGCGCATGGGCTTTTCCGCGCCCATTTGCGGGTGTTCGAGGGGATGATCTTCGTTTCCACAGCCAAGACGCCGCCGGACATAGATGCGGGCCTCGCGCGGATGCGCGAAAGCGTTGCGCCATTTGGCCTCGAGAAGCTGAAGATCGCCCACGAGGCATGTTATCCGGTGCCCGCGAACTGGAAGCTGGCCATCGAGAATTACATGGAATGCTATCACTGTGCGCCTTCGCATCAGGAGTATTCCCGCTCGCACAGCCTCAAGGATCCTGCAAGCATTACCGATGCGCTTTTGGCCTCGGTGGATGCTCAGCTCACGCAGGCTGGGTTGGGGCCTGCTGATCTGGCCATAAACGGGCTGGAAGAAAATGCGCCGATGGATTTTTACCTTGGCCGCTATCCGCTTTATCCCGGGTATGAAACCGGCAGTCGGGAGGGTGCCCTGCTTGCGCCGCTGCTGGGTGATCTCAAGGCACCCGTTGGCGCCGCGACGGATATGCAGGTGGGCGTCATCAACAATTTCCTCATCTACAGCGATCACGTGGTCGGCTATCGCTTTGTGCCGAGGTCGGTCCAAGAGACCGATATCGAAGTGATCTGGTTCGTTCGGGAGGACGCGGAGGAGGGGCGCGATTACGATATCGAGTCCCTGACATGGTTATGGCATGTAACCTCGCTTGACGATGAAAGGATCATCCGGATCAATCAGGAGGGCGTGAATTCGCACCACTTCCAGCCGGGGCCGCTTTCGAGCATGGAGTGGGGTATCCGTGCTTTCTACGCGGGCTATATCGCAAGAATGAAACAGGCCAATCCAACAGAACAGGGAGGGTGAAATGGACCCGATCAAGCCGGAAAACCGCCGTGTCGTAAACGTCCGTGACGCGGATTACACACAGTTCATGTCCGGGAATGAACCGGATGGCGAAATCCTTCAGCTCGGGCGGGACAAACCGCTGGGAGAAGGCTTCTACATTTACAGGATGGCCCCGGGCATGACCACGCAGGCGCACAAGCACAAGGGCGCCGAGGAGTTCTATATCATCGAAGGCGACCTGACCGACAATGATGGCACCGAATACCGGGCCGGTGATCTGGTCTGGCTGGCGGATGGCACGGAACACTGCTCAACCACGAAAAACGGCTGTTTGATCGTGGTCTACACTCACGCACTCGAGGAGCCTGTCAGCGCGTGATCCTGTCCGCGTGTTGGGGCAGAAGTGTCGCTGCAAGCTCGAGGGCGGCGCGCATGGAGGCCGTCCGGTCCGTGGTTTTGGGAAAAACATGCAGGTGCTGCCAATACCCGTCGGTCAGCGTGTCGATCCAGTCGGCAAGACGATCGGTCTCGGAGCGGCTAGCCTCGGGTCGTAAGTCGGCGCAGACATCGCGGATGGCCCTACCGCGCGGGGCATCGTATTCCGCCGAGACTTCGGCGAATTGCGGCGTGAACTTCTGTTCACCCCAAAAGGCGAACCACACCGAGAGCGACTCGGAATTGCAGATGGCCGGATCGAAATCGGCCTTGATAAGCGCCGCGAGCCGTGCCGCGGGATCATCGCCCGCCGCATCGAGCGCAGACCGCCATGTGGCATCATAGAGATCGTAAATCGCCCGCATCGCGCCGGTCAGCAAACCGTTCTTCGACTGAAAGTAAAAGACCGCCACACCCTGCGACAATCCCGCCTCGTTGGCGACGGTTGCAAGTGTAGTCCGCGCAAGGCCGTTGGTCGCGATTGACCGCAATGTCGCCTCAAGAAGCTGCGCGCGCCTTTTCTCGGCGTTTTCCTTGCGTTCCTTGCGTTCCTTGCGGGGTTTGGTCGGGTTGTCGGTCATGGGCGCGTCCGTTTTCTTCACTCATTCCACAGATGGGCGGCGCTGTCAGCAGGAAAAATTTATTTGAGCACTCAAAAAAACTTTACCGCGCGGTTTAAGTGGCCTATCTTCTTTCCAACAGGGAGGACCATCTCATGACCAATCAACCATCCGCAGACGAACTGCGCGACTGGGACCGTGCCCATCATATCCATCCTTGGGTGGCGATGGATGCATGGCGGGGCTATGACCTTCCGGTCATGGCGCAGGCCGACGGCATCTATCTGTGGGACAATCAGGGACGGCGCTATATCGACGGGCCCGGAGGCATGTGGTGCGTTCAGATCGGCTATGGACGCCGCGAAATGGCCGAGGCGATCGCCGAACAGGTCATGCGGATGCCCTACAACTCGCCATGGAGTTCGACCACCGAGCCCGCCGCGATTTTGGCCAGAAAAATCGCCGATATGACGCCAGGCGATCTAAACAACGTGCATTTCACTACAGGCGGCTCCACCGCCGTGGACAGTGCGATCCGGGCGATGCATTTCCTGAACAACCGCTTGGGCCGGCCCGACAAGAAAATCGTGATCGGGCGGGACAAGGGCTATCACGGGTCGACTTACATGGCCGCGTCCGTCACCGGCAAGGAGCGTGAAGTGTCGATCCTCGACAAGGCGGGCGATCTGGTGCGGTTTCTGCCGGATGTGAACCCCTATATCAGGCCCGAAGGCATGTCCGAAGCCCAGTGGTGTGACGAAAAGGTCGGGGATCTGGAACGGCTGATCGAAGAGGTCGGGGCCGACAAGATCGGAGCGTTCATTGCCGAACCGATCCTGAGTTCCGGCGGCGTGATCGTGCCGCCAAAAGGCTATCACAAACGGACATGGGAGCTGTGCCGGGCGCATGACATCCTTTATATCTCGGACGAGGTCGTGACAGGTTTCGGGCGCTTGGGCCATTGGTTCGCATCCGAGGAGGTCTTCGGCATTGTGCCCGACATCATCACCTGTGCGAAGGGCCTCACGAGTGGTTATTTGCCACTTGGCGCCTGCATCATTTCGGACAGCGTCATGGAGCGTATGGCGGGCGAGACGCCGGCCATGTTCTCGAATGGGTATACCTATTCGGGGCATCCGGTAAGCTGTGCCGCAGCACTCAAGAATATCGAGATCATGGAACGCGAGAAAATTCTTGAGCATGTGCGCGATATCAGCCCCTATTTCCAGTCGAAGCTACAGGAGTTGGCGCGGTTCGATATCGTGGGCGACGTGCGGGGCGAAGGGCTTTTGGCCTGTGTCGAGGGCAAGCCGCTCGAGGGTAAATCGACCCTCGCCGCGGACAAGAAATTCGGCGCTCTGCTGGACGAAGCCTGTGAGAAACGCGGGCTTCTAGTTCGGCCCCTTTACCACATGGCAGTGTTTTCGCCGCCGCTTGTGATCACGCGCGATGAAATCGACACGATGTTCGGCATACTAGAGGAAGCTCTGGAAGAGGTTTCCCAGGAGCTTGATCTCTGATCGGATGATCGATGTGGGAGTGAGGGGCCAGTCCCTCACACACCCCGGGATATTTGACGCAAGAAGAAAAGCGTGGCGATCGCGGGTGTCAGGCAGGCTTGCGACCGCGCAGATGGTGTGGGCAATGCTCTCCGGTTTCGAGCACGCGGATCATGGCGCGCCAGGTTTCAATCGACCGCTCGACGAAATCCGCGCCGCTTGACGCTTCGAATTCGGATCGGCGCGGACCCATGATCGTTTCCAGTTCTTGGCGCGCCACGTCACGATACCACGGGTTGCGGTTGCGGGTGACGACATCCTCGAATCCTGCGCCGCGCAATGCCTGCGCATAGCGATCAGGCGAGGCCATCTCCATTCCCAAATCTTCGAGCGCCAGGTAGTGCTGCATTTCGGGTGACGGTGTATCATCATGCGAGATGAGCCAATCCGACGCGGCAAACACGCCGCCGAGGCGCAAGACGCGAAACACCTCTTGGGCGAGGGCCTCTTTGTCCGGGATGTGGATGATGCTGTCCTTGGAAAAGACCACGTCGAACTCGGCCGCCTCGAAGGGAAGCGGTCCGGGCGTTACCTTTATGATGTCGACCCGGTCCTCGGCCCCGGCATCGGCGACGCGCTGACGGGCGATTGCGCAAACACCGTCCTCGACATCGATGCCTGTCACGTGCCCCGCGTCATGTTCGCGGACGAGAAGAAGAGGTATCGCGCCCGTGCCGCAGCCGATATCCAGAACGCGGCGACCGCGAAGATCAAGGCCGTCGATCACGCGTGCCACCTCGTCGGGACCGCCGGGTGACAGGAACCCTTCACCCCATAGCGCCTGAAGAAGGCCGGTCTGATTTGGGTCGTAATGGTCGCTCATGTCTCACCTTCGAGAAGCTCTTTGTTTCGGTCAAGCAATGTGCCGGGCGCAGGCGCCTCGGGGTCACGCAATACCGGAAAATGACGTCTCAGAGCCTCGTGATAGCTGTGAACGCCGATCTCCAGATCCGACAGGATGATCCCGTCATACCCGCTTGAAAAGGCGGCCTCCCACGTCCATTCGATAAGTTGCTGATCCTCATCGCTCGTGATCCGGTCGATACGCCCGCTCAGATACCGGGCGAGGCGCATCCGGCGATCTTCGTCGCCGTGACGGTAGGTTGTGCTGCGCTGAACACATGTGCCGACCGAGGTTGGGTATTCCTGATAAAAGATCACGCTGTCAGGATAGAAGCCAAGAACGAAATTCGGGAAGACCCCGATATAGAGCCACGCGCCTGCATGGGCATCATCCATATGTTCGGGGGACCGAAGAACGGATTTGTAGTTCCGCACGCTCCAGTGGCGCCCTCGGCCTTCGCGAAACGCCCCGAGCGACCGTGCCGTGCCGTCGTGAAACGGTTCGTCATAGTATCCGTTGCCATAGAGATCATGAAGGCCGGGATGGGCCATCGGAACATGGTAGCCTTCGTTATCGACGTCGCGCACGCATTTCCAGTTGGCGTCTACATTTTCTGTCCAGAACCGCCCGTCGGTCGGCTGAATGGCGTCGAGCCGGTATTGTGCGACTTCGTCGTCGTGGCGGGCCAGGATCTCGGATATTGCGGGCTGTGGCCCCGGCTGAAACCGCACGAAGACAAACCCCTGCCATATATCCAGTTCGATCGGCTTGAGGGCCCATTCATCGGGGTCCATCGGCGGAAGAGAATCCGGCTGTGCCGCGCCGCGCAACGATCCGTCCAGATTGTAGACCCATCCGTGAAACGGACAGATGATGGCGGATTTGCAGCGGCCCTGTTCCTCGGCAACGACGCGCGATCCGCGGTGTCGACAGAGATTGTGAAAGGCGCGTACCTGACCCTCGCGGTCGCGAATGACCAGCGCGCGTTCGCCCACCATGTCGAGTGTCACGAAATCGCCGGCTTCTGGAATATCGGAGACGTGACAGACGATCTGCCAGTGCTGGCGGAAAAGGAGCGCCTTTTCCGCTTCGAGCATTTCCTCGCTGAAAAAGCTCCATTTGGGTAGACCCGACCGATCCCAATCCGTTGGCGTCTGGGGCGTTTCATGGCGTGTCATCGCAGCAGTCCTTGAATGGATGTGCGTTTATTTAAGTGCTCAAATAAATTTTTGTCAAGCCGACAGCACGGGCGCGTTTGTGTCAGCGCCCCTGCATCACGTCGGCAATCCGGCCCGCGATGGCGCGCGCGCCCTTGGGCGAAGGGTGGATCATGTCCAGCGCGTGATAGCTTCGGTCGCCTTCGGGAACGAGATCGCTGAGCGACAGGAATGTCAGGCCGGGGTCTTGTTTGGCCAGTGCGGCGATGCGGCCTTCGAGCCCATCGGCCTCGTTCTTGCAGTGCTCGATGGGTGACCCGAGACCCGGACTGCGCAGATAGCCCACGTAAATCACTTGGGCCCCCGTGCCGCGCAACCGGGCAAGCAGTTTGGGTATCTCTCCTTGGGTTCCGTCAGGTGAAATGAGGCGATCGAGTTTGCCTTTGCACCGCCCGCATCCGCATCCGAACCAAAGATCGTTGCCGCCACCATTCAGAACAACCCACTTCCAAGGTCCGGCACGATACTGACGTGCGATCTTGATCCCAAGGCTCCCCGATATCGGGAGTGCATAGATCATTCGTGCCCCGATCACCGACCGATCCGTCACCGGTGCATCTATGCGCCGCTCAAGTGCGTGTCCCACGGATTGTCCTGTTAACTGATGCGTTCCAAAAAGGCTGTCGCCCATCATCAGCACGCGAGATTTTCCGTCGGCGGGAACGCCCTCGGTGCAAGCCGCGAGCAAAAGGAAAAGAACGGCGAGGATAGGGCGCATACAGAGACCTGATTGGGAAAACGGCGATGCACCCCGGATATCCGAGGTGACGCGAAGGATCAACGCGGCAGTTGTCGAAGGGCGCGTGCCGAATTGTATTCCGAGTGCCGCCTTTCTATCCTGCTGATGGGGGGAGAATCCATGCGCCGTATCTTTGCACTGATGCTGTTCACGCTGCTTGCGCTCGGCTCGGCGTCGGTCGCGTGGTGGCTTGGGTATCGGTCGGCGCTTTTACAGGTGGCGGACCGGGGCGATGCCTATCTCAGGGCCGCGGCGGATCAGCTTGTTGCGCAACTGACAAATTATCGGCTCGTGGCGGTGCGGCTTGCCGATCACCCCTTGGTCGTGGGGCTGGCTGCCGGTGATGACGTGCCGGTGGACACGTTGTTTCGGCAGGCGGCGGATCAGACCGGCGCACTTGAGATTGCCTATCACGATCTGAAAGAAGGCCGTCTTGCAGCATCCGATATGGACCGCGACCTGTCGATGCCCGAGGATCGTGCCGCACTGGCGCGTGCAGCGACCGGTGCACTTGGCTTTGCGCATGGTTTGGCCGGCGGTGATGGATCGCGGGTGTTTGTCTTCATGGCTCCGGTCTTTGATCAGGGGCGCCCGGTTGGCGCGGTTTCGGTGCGTGTCGATCTTGAGGCAGTCGAAGAGAGCGGCTGGCGTGGCTCGCCTCATGTGGCTTTCTTCACAGATGATCAGGCGCGCATCTTCGTGTCGAACCGGTCTGAGCTTTTGTTTCAAAGTCTGGATGGCGCCAGTCTTGTACCCGAGGCACGGAACCGAACCGCCGGAATCGAAGTCTGGCGTCTGGACGAGGGGCGGTATGTCCCGGACAAGGCGGCCTACCGATCGCGTGATCTTCCGGTTATCGGGCTCAAGGGTCACGTGCTTGTTTCGACCGAACCTGCCGACCGTATCGCGGCGCTTCAGGCCGCGGTCGTCGCGGCGCTGTTTCTGGCCTTCGGGGCGATCATCTATCTGTCGTCCGAGCGGCGCCGCGCCCTTGCGCAGGCCAATGCCGGGCTTGAGATGCGCGTGGCGGACCGCACCGAGGCGCTGGCGCGGGCCAATGAAAATCTGCGCCACGAAGTCATCGAACGTCAGGACGCCGAAGCCGCTTTGCGCCGGGCGCAGGCCGATCTTGTTCAGGCGGGCAAGCTGACGGCGCTTGGTCAGATGTCGGCGGGTATCAGTCACGAACTCAATCAGCCGCTGATGGCCATCCGGTCCTTTTCCGAGAACGCGGGCACGTTTCTGGACAAGAACCGCCCCGCCGATGCGCGGGCCAATTTGCACCGGATTTCGGATCTCGCACATCGCATGGCGCGGATCATCAAGAACCTGCGCGCTTTCGCTCGGCAGGAAACCGAACCGGTCAGCGACATCGACATCGTGGCCGTGGTCGAGACAACGCTAGAATTGCTCGAACCCAGATTTCTTGAGACCGGGGCCAGCCTGCGCTGGTCTGCGCCGCCCCCGGTCCGCGTGTCGGGCGGCGAAGTCAGGTTGCAACAGGTGGTCACGAACCTTGTGTCGAACGCGCTTGACGCCATGGCGGCTCAGGACGGTGCGCGCGAGGTTGAGATCACGGTGTCACAGCACGGCACTGATGTCTGGCTGCGCGTGTCGGATACCGGTCCCGGGCTTGATGATCCCGACAAGATATTCGATCCCTTCTACACCACGAAAACAGTTGGCACATCCGAAGATGGGATGGGCCTTGGCCTTTCCATTTCCTACGGGTTGGTTCAAAGTTTCGGGGGTGAGATCAAGGGGCAGAACCGCGACGGTGCCGGCGCCGTCTTCACGGTCAAACTCAGGGCGGCACAGATAGAGGAAGCCGTGGCATGACAACGCGTGTTCTGTTGGTCGATGACGATCGCGCCGTGCGCGAGGCCTTGGCACAGACCCTGATGCTGGCGGATTGCGATGTCCTGACCGCAGGAAGCTTTATCGAAGCCAAGGATCATATTACCCGCGACTTTGACGGTGTCGTGCTCTCTGACATCAGGATGCCGGGCAAAGACGGTTTCGCGCTTTTGGCCCATGTGCATGCGGTGGATACGGACCTGCCGGTAATCCTGTTGACCGGCGAAGGGGACATCCCCATGGCCGTCAGGGGCATGAGCGGAGGGGCGTTCGCGTTTCTTGAAAAGCCCTGTGACCCTGATGACCTGATTGAAACGCTGCGCAAGGCACAGCGCACCCGTGCGGTTGTGCTTGAAAATCGTGCGCTGAAATCAGCGTTGGAACGTGGGGATGCGGCCTCGCGTATGTTGTTTGGCCGGTCCGAACTTGCCGAAGCTCTGCGCGCACGCGTCCGTGCGGTGGCCCGAAGCGGCGCGGATGTTCTGATTTCGGGTGCTCCCGGATCGGGTAATGCGAAGGTGGCGGAGGTGATACATCTTCTTGCCGCAGGATCGGTGGCACCCTTTGAAAAGACGCCAGCGGATGGGCTCTCGCCGGGGGGCTTGATGCGTTTGCTGGAAAGCGCGCAAGGCGGCACGCTCTATCTTGACGAGGTGACGCAACTCCCCGCTGATACGCAATTTGCACTGCTCGACCGTCTGGAAGAAGAGGCCGGCGCCAAAGACATCCGCGTTGTGGCAGGCACCTATCGCGAGATTGATGCCGAAATGCGCGAAGGCCGGTTCAATTCCGATCTTTTCTACCGGCTTGATGTGATGCGCGTGCGCATTCCCACGCTCAAGGAACGGCCCGAAGACATCCCGATTCTGTTTCGCCACTATCTGCGCATCGCCTGCGAACAGGCAAACCTGCCCGAGCCTGAGGTGCCCCCCGAAACGCTGAGTCGGCTGATGGCGCAGGACTGGCCCGGCAACGCGCGTTCGTTGATGAATGCCGCCATGCGGTATGCGCTCGGGCTCTCGGAAAGTCCCGAGGTGGCCGATATGGGGCTGGCTCAACAGATGGCGGCGGTGGAGCGGTCAATCCTCATTGCCGCCCTTCAGGAATGTGCGGGAAACGCGACGGAGGCCGCTCAATCGCTGAAACTTCCGCGCAAGACATTCTACGACAAGTTGGCACGACACGAGATCCGGGCCGAGGATTTTCGCGTCTGAGACGCACCGCAAGAGGTCATGGCGAGGGCAGAACGCGTAAAGAATGTGCGGGTTTTCGCACATATCGCACTGAGGGGCGTGCGGATTTCCGCACATGGCACAGGCCTTGGTTGCTACCTTCATGATCTAACTAATTAGTTATAAAGGATTATTAACGCCTCACCCGGAAGTGATCTTTTCTCTTGTCAGGTGGGGGCGGTGGCGCTCTTCTGCCCGGTGATCGCAATGTCAGTCGATGTGAAATCACTGACCTGATCGAAACCGGGAGGATGAAGATCATGAAATTCAAGACAACACTGGCTGCGGCGCTTGCCGTCGGGATGACCGCGACAGGGGCGCACGCGGCGGACGCATGTGACGATGGCGAAGTCGTCATCAAGTTCAGCCACGTCACAAACACCGACAAGCACCCCAAGGGCATCGCTGCATCGCTTCTGGAGAAGCGGGTCAACGAGGAAATGAACGGCAAGGCCTGTATGGAGGTGTTCCCCAACTCCACTCTCTATGACGATAACAAGGTGCTCGAGGCGCTGTTGCAGGGCGACGTGCAGCTCGCCGCGCCGAGCCTCTCGAAATTCGAGGCGTTCACCAAGAAATATCGCATCTTCGATCTGCCCTTCATGTTCAAGAACATCGACGCGGTCGATGCCTTTCAAGCATCCGAGACAGGGCAGGCTCTCAAGGACAGCATGCAGCGCCGTGGCCTTCAGGGGCTGGCCTTCTGGCATAACGGCATGAAGCAGATGTCGGCGAACAAGCCGTTGGTCGAGCCATCGGATGCCGAAGGTCTTCGGTTCCGGGTTCAGTCGTCGGATGTTCTCGTCGCGCAGATGGAAGCGATCGGTGGCAGCCCGCAGAAAATGGCCTTCTCCGAGGTCTACGGCGCCTTGCAACAGGGTGTGGTCGATGGTCAGGAAAACACCTGGTCCAACATCTACGGCAAGAAATTCTTCGAGGTGCAGGATGGTATCACCGAAACCAACCACGGCATCATCGATTATCTTGTCGTGACGTCGACCGAATGGCTCGATGGGCTTGAGCCCGATATGCGCGATCAGTTCCTCACCATCCTGACGGAAGTCACCGAGATGCGGAACAGCGAAAGCGCGAAGGTCAATCAACAGGCGCGTCAGGCGATCATCGACGCGGGCGGCACGATCCGCGAGTTGAACGCCGAACAGCGCGCGAAGTGGGTGGAAACGATGAAACCCGTCTGGGAACAGTTCTCGGATGACGTCGGTCAGGAAACCATTGATGCGGCGCAAGAGATCAACGCCAGCATGTAAAAAATTCGCGCGGCCCGAAAATGATCGGGCCGCGCAGTCCGGTTTGAACCCGGCATGAATATTCTTCACGGGAACATCGTCACCACTTACGGAAATCACCTTGCCGGCGGCATGCTTGACGGCTGGCACAGGGAGGGACGGACATGAAACCGACAGGACACCGCTCATCTATCGACCGTATCGAGGAAACGCTCATCGCGTTTCTTCTGGGTGCGATGACGCTTATCACCTTTGCGAACGTCGTGGCGCGCAAGGGGTTCAATTCGAACATCCTCTGGGGTCTCGAACTCACGGTGTTCCTGTTTGGCTGGCTGGTGCTTCTGGGGGCGTCATACGCGGTCAAGAAGGGCGCGCATCTGGGGGTGGATGTCATCATCAACCTGCTGAGCCCGCCCGCGCGCCGCATCATGGCGCTGGTGTCCGTGACAATCTGTATCGTCTTCTCGCTTCTATTGTTGAAAGGCGCGTGGGACTATTGGGCGAATTTCGCCAACCTGCCCGCAACCGAAGGGCGCTGGTTCCCGCTTGGCTTTGAGGACAGGTTTCTGGCCAAGGGCTGGTATGAGGTGAACGACATTCCGCTTCCGTGGGTCCTGCAATGGATGGAACCCGTCTTCAACGAGGGCGAGGCCTATAACAAGATACCGCGCCTTATTCCCTACTTCGTTCTGCCGCTGTCGATGACCCTTCTGACGCTGCGTTTCGTGCAGGCGGGCGTTCGCATCTGGCGTGGCGACATCGACCGCATCGTAGCGAGTCACGAGGTCGAGGACGACCTTGATCAGACCCGCGCCGCCCAGCTTCGCGAGGAGAAAACCTGATGCCCGTTTTGCTTCTATTCGCGATGGTGGTGGGGTTCCTGCTGATCGGGGTGCCGATCGCTGTGGCGCTTGGCTTGGCGTCGGTGCTGTTCCTGCTCATCTTTTCCGACGCCTCGATGGCGTCGGTCGCTCAGACATTGTTTCAGGCGTTCGAGGGGCATTTCACCCTTCTGGCAATTCCGTTTTTCATTCTCGCAAGTTCGTTCATGTCGACCGGTGGTGTGGCGCAGCGGATCATCCGCTTTTCCATTGCCTGTGTCGGCCATCTTCGTGGCGGTTTAGCGATTGCGGGGGTCTTTGCCTGCATGATGTTCGCGGCGCTTTCGGGGTCTTCACCCGCCACGGTGGTCGCGATCGGGACAATTGTCATCGCGGCGATGCGGCAGGCGGGTTACACCAAGGAATTCGCCGCCGGCGTGATCTGTAACGCGGGCACGCTTGGCATTTTGATCCCGCCGTCCATCGTGATGGTGGTCTATGCCGCCGCGGTTGAGGTGTCGGTGGGCCGGATGTTCCTTGCCGGTGTGATTCCGGGGATCATGGCGGGCCTCATGCTGATGATCGCGATCTATGTCATGGCGCGGATCAAGAACATGCCCGCGGGCGAATGGCGCGGCTGGAGCGAGATCGGGGAGTCCTTCCTTGATGCCGTGTGGGGCTTGCTGCTTATTCTGATCATCATGCTGGGCATCTACGGCATTCCCGGTGTGACCGGCGCGTTCTTTACACCGACCGAGGCGGCGGCCGTGGCATCTGTCTATGCGTTCCTGGTGGCATCGTTCATCTATCGCGACATGGGGCCGCTTGCCGCGCGCGATGGGCGGCGGCGCCGAAACCTGCTTCAGGCCCCGCACGCGCTGTTCACTGCATTTTTTCACCGCGACACGCGCGACACGCTTCTCGATGCGGGCAAGCTTACGATCACATTGATGTTCGTCATCGCAAACGCCCTGATCCTCAAGCACGTGCTGACCGAGGAACAGATTCCGCAGATGGTGGCGAATTCCATGCTGAACGCGGGCTTTGGGCCGGTGATGTTCCTTGTGGCCGTGAACGTGATCCTGCTGATCGGTGGTCAGTTCATGGAACCGAGCGGGCTTTTGGTGATTGTCGCGCCGCTGGTCTTTCCCATCGCGATCGAGCTGGGCATAGACCCGATCCACCTTGGTATCATCATGGTGGTGAACATGGAAATCGGGATGATTACGCCGCCCGTCGGTCTGAACCTGTTCGTGACCTCGGGTGTCGCCGGGATGCCGATGATGAGCGTGGTCAAGGCGGCTTTGCCGTTCCTTGGGGTGCTCTTTATCTTCCTGATCCTGATCACTTACGTGCCATGGTTCTCGACGATGCTGCCAAATGCGCTCATGGGCCCTGAAATCATCACGAATTAGCGCGCGTCACACCCGGTCGCGGTCACGCTTCCCGGTGACGGAGTGCCGCCCTAGCGCAGCAAACCCTTGATTGCTGCGGCGTGATCAGGCGTGGCGGCGCGGGTATCTGCCGCAAGCGTTTGCGCTTCGGTCATCAGTGTCTCGGGGGTGGTCAGCCGATCGACAAGACCCCAACCATGTGCGGTCTCCGCGTCGATTTTCTGACCGGCTATCAGGAGGAGCTTGGCCCGCGACGGCCCGATCAGGGCGGTAAGGCGCGCGGGGTCCGATGGTTGCGGCAGAAAGCCGAGCTTCATGACTGGATAGAAGAATTTTGCCTCCGACACCGCCACGCGCAGGTCGCAGGCCAAAACCATGCCCATAGCGCCGCCCGCCACCGTCCCGTTGAGCGCGGCGATGGTCAGACAGGGCAATGCCGACAAGGCGCCTGAAAGGCGCTCCCAGTCGGGGCTGGTGGCAAGACCGGCGCGCGCGGCCTCCAGATCGGCGCCGGCACTGAAAATCTTGCCCGCGCCGGTGAGGACAAGAACGCGCGCATCCTGCGCGGCTTCGGCGATATCGGCCAGTTCCCCCAGCATCTGTGCCGTCAGTGAGTTGGCCTTCTCGGGCCGGTCGATGATCACCGTCCAGACGTCGTCGTCACGTTCGCAACGAATCATTTCAGGCCCGCTTCCTTGCGGATTTGCGGATCGCGGAGTGAGATTTCCTGACCGAGCCAGCCATCGGCCTCGGGCCCGCACATCCACAGGAGTGCGCGCGCGGGCCACTCGGGCGGGATATGCTCGGACCAGTCCAACTCGCTCACCGGGTTGATGCCGCTGTCCTTGATCCGGTGCTGCATGTCGGTGGCCACAGTGCCGGGAGAGAGGCCCATGACCCGAAGGCCCTTTTCCGCCCCTTCAAGGTTTGCCGCTTCGGTCAGCATCGCCGCCCCGGCCTTGGACGTGCAATAGTGGCTCCAGCCTTCGAGCGCGTGATGGGCGGCGCCGGATGAAATGGTGATGATCGTTCCGCCGCCCGCGGCTTCCATGACCGGCATCGCGGAGCGCATCCCGTAGTAGACGCCCTTGAGATTGATGTCGATCGCGCGGCCCCACGCTTCGGGATCGGATTCTGACAGATCGGCGATCGGTTCGATCACGCCAGCGTTGTTGATCAGGATATCGAGCCCGCCCATCTTGACACAGGTTTCGGCCACGGCGGCCTGCATGGCCTGCCAATCGGACACATCGCAGGCTATCGCAAGCGCGCTATCGCCAAGCTCGGCGGCCAGCGCCTCGATCTGATCAGCACTGCGGGCCAAGAGCACGACCTTGGCGCCCGCTTGGGCAAAGATCCGCGCGGTGGCTGCACCGATTCCCCGGCTCGCGCCGGTGATCATCACGGTTTTTCCTTCAACTGACATGACTGAGTCCTATATTGTGCGCCAAGTGTTGGTAGCGCGCAAAGACGCAAAGCGTCCAGCAGGAACCGCCCTTGACCCCGCTACTGAATAGCGTGAAGTTTGTGCGGGCTTTGATTTTTAGGGAGGGGGGTCTTCATGGGCGCTTCAAGAATTCTGGGCGGCGTGACCGCCAC
The DNA here is from genome assembly GCF_037083845.1 of Roseovarius sp. E0-M6. Lineage (NCBI taxonomy): Bacteria > Pseudomonadati > Pseudomonadota > Alphaproteobacteria > Rhodobacterales > Roseobacteraceae > Roseovarius > Roseovarius sp. E0-M6. The sequence goes on from NZ_JBAPLA010000003.1 coordinate 64,084, forward strand.
CGCAACATTTGTCATGACGTGTGCCCCGGCTTTTGCCGATGTGACCTCGCAGCAAGTCTGGGAGGACTGGAAGGCATATCTGGGCGGCTTTGGGTATAGCGTGCAGGCTGATGAGGCTGCCGATGGTGGCGACCTGACCGTGTCGGACATCGTCCTCGATATGCCGTTACCCGAAGCGGAAGGCGACCTGACGATTTCCGTTCCCGAGGTGTCCTTCACCGATAATGGCGATGGCACGGTATCGGTTTCATTTCCCTCGCCGCTTCCGATTCTGATCCAAGGATCGGGCAAGGAAGGCAGCGGCGCGGTCACGCTCGACTATACGACCACGGGGTATTCGATGGTGGTTTCGGGCGACGTGGACGCCATGACCTATGTCTACGAGGCCGACACCATGGCCGTGACCCTCGAGGATGTCATGGAAGATGGCGAGATGGCGGAGGTCGGCGACGCGCGCTTCGAATTGACCGATGTCTCCGGTCAGTCGGAGATGCGCGTGGGCGACCTGCGGCAGGCGACTCAGGAATTCACGTCGGGTCCGATCTCTTACATGCTGGATTTCGAGGACCCCGAAACCGGTGATCGCATGCAGATGAACGGTGAGGCTGAAAGCCTGTCGGTCACCGCCGAAGCGGCCATGCCGCCCGCGACGGATATGTCAGATCTCAACGCCGCGCTCGCGGCCGGATTTGCCGTTGATGCGGAATATTCATTCGGCCCGGGCAACACCACTATCGACGTTGATCAGAAATCCGGGGGCGAGGCGTTCAAGGCCACCACCACGAGCAATGGCGGCACCCTGAGCGTGGCCATGGACGAAAGTCAGCTTGGATATGGCATCGCTTATCAAGGGCTGGAAATGGAAATGGCCAGTAGCGACCTGCCGTTTCCGGTGGAGCTCGCGTTCGAGCAACTGGGACTGGATCTCATGATGCCGGTTTCGCAAAGTGAAGAGCCGCAGAACTTCAAGCTTGATCTGCTTCTGGCCGATTTCACGATGTCGGATTTCATCTGGGGCATGTTCGACCCCCAAGGCACTTTGCCGCGCGATCCGGCCACTGTCGCGGTTGACCTTTCCGGTCAGGCGACGCTCAACACCGATCTGATGGATCCCGAGGCGATGGCCTCTGCGGATATTCCGGGCGAAGTCAACGAAGTTGCCCTCAACGATCTGCGGGTGAGCTTTGCCGGGGCCGAGTTGACCGGTTCGGGGGACGTCGAACTCGATAACAGCGATATGTCGTCCTATGATGGCATGCCCAAGCCTGTGGGCACCGTCAATCTGGCCCTTGAGGGCGGGAACGCGTTGCTGGACAAGCTTGTCGCCTTGGGACTCGTTCCCGAGGAGCAGGCGATGGGCGCGCGCATGATGATCGGCATGTTCGCGGTGCCCAGCGGCGAAGACAGCCTGACATCCACGATCGAGTTTACCGAGGAGGGTCAGATTCTGGCCAATGGTCAGCGCCTGAAGTAATCCATCGGCGTCACCACACGGGCAAGGGCCGCTGGCAAAAACCGGCGGCCCTTGTTTCATTCGGTCGCGCGGTCTACCTCTGCGCCACAGTTCCGGAGGCACAGTATGATCATGACACCGCAAACCCTGACCGAAGCCCTGCTTGACGCGGCGCACCGCGCCGGGGCCGACACAGCGGATGCAATGGCCTCGGGTGGGGCGTCGATTACTGTCGATGTGCGCGCCAGCACGCTTGAGCAGGCAGAGCGGGCGGAGGGAACGGATATTGGCCTGCGTGTCTTTGTAGGGCGCCGTCAGGCCAGTGTTTCGGCCTCGGATACCAAGCCCGAGACGATCACCGCGCTGGCCGAACGCGCCGTTGCCATGGCGCGCGAAGCGCCGGAAGACCCCTATGCCGGGCTTGCCGACCCGGAACAACTCGCGCGCGACTGGGATCTTGCCGCGCTTGACCTAGAAGAGCCCGACTCGGAGCCTGCTCCGGTCACGCTTGAAGAGGTTGCGCGCCGGGCCGAGGAGGCCGCGCGCGCGGTCGAGGGTGTGACGCAGGTTCAGTCCGCCACCGCCGCCTATGGCCACAGCGAGACTCATCTTGCGGCCAGCAACGGATTTTCGGGCGGCTATGCCCGGACCGATCACGTTGTCTCCTGTGTTGCCATCGCGGGCGAGGGCGCGGGCATGGAGCGAGATCACGACAGCGATGCGCGCATCTACCGCACTGACCTGCGCAGCCCCGAAAGCATCGGACGCCTTGCCGGAGAGCGCGCAGCGGCGCGGGAGGGGGCGCGCAAGCCACCCACCGGCGCCTATCCGGTGCTCTTTGACGAACGCGTGGCGCGTAGCCTGATCGGGCATTTGCTGTCGGCTGCCAACGGCGCGGCCGTGGCGCGCGGGTCTTCGTGGCTGATGGGGCGGCTTGGTGCTCAGGTCCTTCCCGAGGGGCTGACCCTGTTGGAAGACCCCCACCGCCCGCGCGTCATGGGCTCGCGTCCGTTTGACGCCGAAGGCCTGCCCACGTCCAGACGCACCATTGTCGAGAATGGCATCCTTACCGGTTGGACACTTGATCTTGCGACAGCGCGGCAACTGGGCATGTCGTCCACGGCGAACGCGCAGCGCGCCACATCGGGCACACCAAGCCCCGGCGTTTGGAACGTCGCCCTGACCCAAGGGGACCGCGACCGCGCGGGCCTGATGCGCGACATGGGCACAGGTCTTCTTGTGACGTCGATGATTGGATCGACGATCAACCCCAATACCGGTGACTATTCACGCGGCGTGTCCGGTTTCTGGGTCGAAGACGGTCAGATCGCCTATCCGGTGAACGAAGGCACCATCGCGGGAAGCCTTCCGGAGTTCTTGTGCCGGATGACCCCGGCCAACGATGCGCGCCCCCATGTGTCGCATGTGGTGCCATCGCTTCTTGTCGAGGGGCTGACGCTTGCCGGGTCGTGACCTTTCGCTACTGATTGAGGCCGCGCGCGAGGCGGGAAGCGTTGCCGCGCGCTATTTCGAAACCGGAGCGGAACGCTGGGACAAGTCTGCCGGGGCAGGCCCCGTGACCGAGGCGGACCTGGCCGTGAATGGCCTGCTGAGTGCCCGGCTTCGGGATGCGCGCCCCGACTATGGCTGGCTTTCGGAAGAAAGCGAGGATGGCCCCGAACGCACCGAGCGGGACAGTGTTTTCATCATTGACCCGATCGACGGCACACGCAGCTTCATAGATGGATCGCGGGCCTGGGCACATGCGTTGGCGGTGGTCAACGCGGGACGCGTCACCGCCGCTGTTGTCTATCTGCCAATGCTGGACAAGCTTTATGCAGCGGAAACGGGTGGGGGAGCATCCCTCAACGGGGTGCCGATTGCCGTGTCGCGGGGCGCTGACCTTGCGCAGGCTTCGGTGCTCTCGGCCAAGCCCACGCTTGATCCGAAACACTGGAAAGAGGGGATACCCCCGGTGTTTCGTCGCGAGCATCGCCCCTCTCTGGCCTATCGTCTGAGCCTTGTGGCCGAGGGGCGCTTTGATGCGATGCTGACCTTGCGGGGCACATGGGAATGGGATGTCGCCGCGGGTGATCTTATCCTGCGCGAGGCGGGCGCGTTAACCAGTGACCGGACGGGCGCGCCGCTTTTGTTCAATAACCGGTATCCGCAGGTGAACGGCATCGTGGCGGCGGGCCCGGTTCTGCATGGTGATCTGTTGGGCCGCCTGGCCTGAAGGCAATTCGGGCAGCCTCAGAAAGCGCCCATCTCCAACCCGGCCCCAAGCGCCTGCCCAAGCTCTCGGCAGCGGTCGAGTTCCGTCTCGGGGATGGTTTTCTCGGCAAGGATATCCTCAGGGGTCTGGGCGTGGGTGCAGACGATCAGGGCAGGTTGCACCTCTTTCAGGCGCCAGCCCTGTGCGATCCTTGCGGTCTGTCGCGCCGCGTTTTCTCCGTCCGAGCCTGCGCAGACCATCTGCGCATAGGGGCGGCCTTCGATCCGGCCCAGAACCGGGTAATAGCAGCGGTCAAAGAAATCCTTCATGACCCCGGAAATCGCGGCAAGGTTTTCAGGCGCGCAGAACACATAGCCGTCGGCCTCTAAAAGCGCCTCCGGCTCCGCCTCGGCAGCAGGCAGGAGGGTGACCGATGTCTCTTCGCCCGCGGCTTTGGCGGCGGCCTCGGCCATCTGGCGGCTGCCTCCGGTGCGGGAATGATAGACGATCAGAAGCTCGGCCATGGCCCTATTTCTGGCCGATCTTGGATTCGGTGCCCGCTTTGATGCGTTTGATGTTGTCCCGGTGTCGCCAGAAAATGACAAGCATCAGAAGAACCCCCAACACAAGTATCTGTCCATACCCCAGAAGCACGATCCAGATGATCGAGAGCGAGGCCGCCGTGATCGCTGCCATGGAGGATATCCGCGAGATGACGGCCGTCACAAGCCACGTCAGGCATGCGGCAACGCCGACGGGCCATGCCAGCGCGAGCAGAAGGCCCAGAAACGTCGCAACCCCCTTGCCGCCGTGAAACCGAAGCCAGACCGGAAAGCAGTGACCGACAAAGGCCATCAGTCCGGCCGCCTGTGCCGCGTCCTCACCAGAGACGGCCCGCGCAATAAGCGCGGCGAGCGCACCTTTGGCCCCATCCAGAAGCAGCGTGGCCAGTGCCGCGCCCTTTGAGCCGGTGCGAAGCACATTCGTCGTGCCGATGTTGCCCGATCCGATTTCGCGCAGGTTGCCGAGCCCCATGGCACGGGTGATGACGATGCCGAACGGCACCGACCCGAGAAGGTATCCAAACGCGGCCCAGAGAATGAGCAGAAGCGGTGTGGTCTCGATCGGCGGCATCAGGGGGCCTCGAACACTTGGGAGCCTGCGACGTAGGTTGCCAGAACCTTACCCTGCATCCTCGCGCCGTCAAACGGCGTGTTCTTGGACTTTGACCTCAGCGTCCAGCGGTCGAGCACGAAAGGTGTATCCGGGTCGAAAAGAATCAGGTCGGCGGGCGTTCCGCGGGCGAGCGTGCCACAGGGCAGTCCAAGCCGTCGCGCCGGATTCGTTGCCATCGCCCGAAACAGGGTCGGCAGATCGATATCGCCCGAGTGATAGAGGCGCATCGCCGCCGGCAGCAGGGTCTCAAGTGCCACCGCGCCGCTGGCCGCCTCCTCGAAGGGCAGTCGTTTGCTTTCTTCATCCTGCGGGGTGTGCATCGAGCTGATGGTATCGATCAGCCCGTCGCGCACCGCCGCGATCACCGCCTGCCGGTCGTCTTCGGATCGCAGAGGAGGTTTTACCTTGAAGAAGGTGCGATAGTCGGCCACGTCCAACTCATTAAGGGTGAGGTGATGGATCGACGTGCCTGCCGTGATGTCCAGACCGTTGCGCTTGGCACGGCTCAGGGCGGGCAGGGCGCGGGCGGTCGTGATCTGATCCGCATGATAGCGCGCGCCGGTCATTTCGAGCAGGGCGATATCGCGATCAAGGCCCATACGCTCGGCCATCGGGCTCACGGCTGGAAGCCCCCTGAGCGATGCGAATTTACCACTTGTCGCCGCCGCACCATCCGAGAGGATCGGTTCCTGAGGGTGGGCAATTACCAGAGCGCCAAGGCTGCGCGCATAGGTGAGCGCCCGCGAAAAGGCCTTGGTCGACGTGACAACATGGTCGCAATCTGTGAACGCGATGGCCCCCAAATCCAGAAGAAAGCCGATTTCGGTCATTTCCTGCCCGGCGCGCCCTTTGGTCAGGGCGGCCATGGGCCGGACATTGACCGGGGCGGCCTCGTTCGCGCGCCGCGCCACGAATTCGTAGGTCTCGGGGGTGTCGATGGCGGGGTCTGTGTCCGGGCGCGTGACCATCGTCGTGATCCCGCCCGCCGCCGCGGCAAGCCCGGCCGAGCGGTAGGATTCTTTGTGGCGCTCTCCGGGTTCACAGACCTTGACGCCGATGTCGACGATGCCCGGTGCAAGGCATTTGCCCCCGCAATCTATCACCTGCGCGTCGCCCGAGCCCTCTGGCGCGTCGCCTGTGCCGCTTGATGCGATGGCCGTGTCCTCGACCAGAAGCCAGCCGGGCGCATCCGTTCCGGCCTCGGGGTCGATCAGGCGGGCATTCCTGAAAAGCGTGCGTGTCATGGGCGGGCCTGTGAAAAGCGTCTCAAAGGCTCATAAGACAAAACTGCGAGCGGGAAAACCGTTGCAATCGCCGATGGGCGTGTGATGCTGCCTTTATACCCTTAGGAGGTGTGTGCATGTTGGGCAGGTTTGTATTTTTTGTGGCACTGGCCGTAGCCGGAGCGGTCAGCGGGCAGGACGTGGAGGTGCCCGCCGAGGTGATCGAGGAGTGTGATGCGATGGTCGACGGGTATGACAAGATGCCCGGATGCCTCAAGGGCGGCACGATCGGGTATCATATGCTTGAGGCGGCGGCGCGTGACGATCTCTATGGTGATACGGCGCGTGAAATCGCACGCGCCTGCGCCGCCAGTAACGAAGGGTATTACAAGCAATGGGTCTGCCTTGAGAATGCTGCCGAAAAGGCGGTCGAAATACGGGGTATGATCGGTGAAGAGCAGATGAAAGACCGGTGCTATCGCGCCGTTTCGGACCCTGACACATATGAGCGCCTCATGCAGGAGGCGGGTGACCTTCGCAGCCGGGTTTTGGGGGACGGGTATTGGAGCGGGATCACCAGCTATCATGCGTTTGAAGGCTGTGATGACGATGCCGGGCACGACCACGAGCATGAGCATGAGGACGATTCCGGCGGGTTTTCGCCCGCGTCGTGCCGGGCCTATGCCGAGGTCGAGACTGTGCTCGAAACCCGAAGCGAGAGCGAGTTGCGCGCCAGTTTGCAAAGCCTGAAGGCCTTGCCCGAGCAGGCGCGCCTCGACGCGCTGGCGGATCATGGGCTATCGCCCCAAAGCGTCGAAGCGCTTCGCTCGGAGTTGGACGGTGACGCCGCTTTGGGGGCGATGATGCTGATGATGGGGTTTCTGCGCGACGCGCATCCCGATCTTTTTGCCGACGTGTTGGCCTTGCAAGGAGAAAGCGCAGAACCCATGGCCGACGCGATGACCGCCGGTATGCTTGATCTTCTGTTGGGCGGCATCATGAACAGTTACCGCACGGCCTGCCCCAGACAATGAACGGGCCTGATTGCCCGGTTTCCGCGGGGCGCAGGCGGCGGCTTAAGCCGGTCTTGACCCGGTCGACCCACCCGCCGCGAAGAAGGGGGTGTCTTTTACGCGTCGGGCGCTCCGCCGTGGCGTTGGGCCGTTTCGATCCGCTTTCGGATCTTGTCGGGACTGCGCACGAAATGCATCAACATCGCAGTGCCATCCGTAAGCTTCAGCCGCAGGTTCCACGAAAAAATTGGCGTGGCGCTGGCGATCTGGGAGAGAGGAAGCGCGAAATCCTGTTCGGGAAAACGGGCATCCTCAAAGAGAAGCCGGCGATCCGTCAGATGCCAGCATTCGCTGCTGTGCCGCATCCAGCGCGATGGCCCGTCGAAGAGGAAAACCGACAGCGCCGCAAAACCAATGACTATGCCCAGAAAGCGCCACATGGGAAGCACGGGTGACCAATACCCCAGCCCGAGAGCGAGACCCGCAAAGACAAGCGCCGTGATCGCCCCGATGAGCAGGGCCCGGTAAATGAAGACAGACAGGGAGGCCGGAAACATGGCCAGATGACGCTCACCCTCCAGTAGCGGGGTGGCGGGCGCCTTTGACAGGCTCATGCGGCGATCCAGATCATCAGGCCGGTGAGCACGAAGATCACAAGGAGTGCGATCATCGCGACGCGGCCCGACATGGCAGCCTCGGAGGGCTTCTCGGGCTGTGTCTCTACGGGAACTTCGCCCTGCGCACTCTCATGCGGGAGGGTTTCGAATTGCACCGGGGCGCGTTCCTCGCGCCATGTGCCGATCCAGCGCAGAGGCGGTTGGGGGGCGATCTGCTGTTCATGGCCGCCGAAGGCCCGTGACAGCACCACAAGAACATGGCCGCTGACGGCATCAAGTTGTGCGCGGTCGCCTGCCAGATCGGCCTGAGAGATGCCCAGCCCCTCGTTCATATAGCCCATCAGGCCCAGCCCCGTGAGATCGCTTACCGGGAACACTTCGATATATTCGTGCTCGAGGTGGCCCGCGCCGAGCGCCGCCCGCAACGGCCAGTCATCGCCATTCTCTTCTACGAAGGAGGGGATGTCTTCGGGGGGCAAGTCGATGGAAAACAACCGGACAAGGCCGTGCTCGTTTTTGGGAATGTGAAACCTGTCACTCATACGATGACCTCTCTGGCCGCTTTGGTTCGCAGATTGCGGGCCAACAGGTCCATCGCGGCCATACGCACCGCCACACCCATCTCGACCTGCTTCTGTATAACCGAACGGTTGATGTCGTCGGCGAGTTCCCCGTCGATCTCGACGCCCCGGTTCATGGGGCCCGGATGCATGACGATGGCGTCGGGCTTTGCGTGACTCAATTTCTCGGTATCAAGGCCGTAACGGTGATAATATTCGCGCTCGGACGGGATGAAACCGCCATCCATCCGCTCACGCTGAAGGCGCAGCATCATGACCACGTCCACATCGTGGAGCCCTTCGGTCATGTCATCGAACACCTCGACGCCGAACGCGTCGATGCCCGAGGGCATCAGGGTGGGCGGGCCGATCAGGCGCACGCGATTCTCCATCTTGCCCAGAAGCTGAATGTTCGAGCGGGCCACGCGGCTATGGGCGATATCGCCGCATATCGCGATGCTGAGCCGGTGCAGCCGCCCCTTTGCCTGCCTTATGGTGAGCGCGTCCAGAAGGGCCTGTGTCGGGTGTTCATGGCGGCCGTCCCCCGCGTTGAGAACGGCGCAATTTACCTTCTGCGCGAGAAGGTCCACCGCGCCTGAATGCGGGTGCCGAACCACCAGAAGATCGGGATGCATCGCATTGAGCGTGAGCGCCGTGTCGATCAGCGTCTCGCCTTTCTTGATCGAGGAGGCCTGCATCGCCATCGACATTACATCCGCCCCGAGCCGCTGACCGGCGAGTTCGAAACTGGCCTGCGTGCGGGTGGAGTTCTCGAAGAACATGTTGATCTGGGTGAGCCCCGCCAACGCGTCCGAATGCTTGATGTCGCGGCGGTTGAGATCGGCATACTGATCCGCGAGATCAAGAATGGTGGTGATATCGCCGGGCGACAGGGGGTCGATCCCCAGAAGGTGGGAATGTGCAAAGCTCATGAGCGAATCCGTCCCGTATTTGCCCGCTTATAGGAAGCGGGCGGTCGATGAGCAATAGGAGGGACGGATCGCCGCGAGATCAGGCCACCGGGCAGACGAGGAACGAGAATCGCCTGTCTGTGGCGTCGAAATGTTTGTCAGTGGTTATGATCGTAAAGCCGGTTTCGGATGTCTCCAGCACGACTGCCTTTTCGACATAGTTTTCCTCAGCGACGGCGGTGGCCAAAACCACAGGCGTCTTGTCATAGGCGGTGTCGAACGTGGCGCGGTAGGAGCCGGGGCGCTGGCGGACGATCTGAAGTCCTACAGTGGATATGTCCAGATCGGCCCCATCATACATACCCCATATCCACCGATGCTCGGCCTGCCAGTCTGGATCGGGCTGATCGGTGAGGATCGCGCACTGAAATGCGCCGGACCTGTCGAAATGACGGTGCCCGTCGCTTCCGACGCCGAGTATGTTTATCCCCGCGCGAAAGACGTGGCCCTTGCGAATGCCGGTCTCGCGCAGCACCGAACCGTTTGTCGGTGCGCCGGTCGCCTCTCCTTGGGTGGAACGTGCGATCGGGCAGATCAGGCCGGCGTGGTTCCAGTCTTCATTGAACTCCCGCGGATTTAAGGCGTTCGTAAACTCCTGATAATAGCTATCTTTGAGCGAGATCGTGTAGGCATTTTGCCTGAGTTCGGTGGTCTTGGTGCCGTCGTATTCAGGCTTTTCGATGTCAAGATAGGTCATGCCCTTGTTGGGGTTGCCATCGACCTGAAAGAATTCGGGTGGTTCGCTGATGTGCGATCTACCCGAGTGGGAATAGTCGTCCACCGTCTTGCCAAGGAGGCAAGCGCCGCGACGGTTGCCATGGCTATACCCCGAAGAGCCGCTATGTATCGGATAGGCGAAATCCGACCGGATCAGCACGAAGTTGAAGTTGCGCGCACCACGATAGGCGCCGCCGACGGTCGTCGCGATCTCGAAGGAGCCGTCATCGGACACCGGGGTCCGAAGGAGATAGGCGGAATCGATATAGTCGCTCGATTTGCCATACTGATTGAGCAGAAGCACGGCATCGCCGCCGCCCCCGCTGACCGTTATGCCAAAAATCCCGCCGCCTTTGTGCGTGACCTCGAAATCGCCCTGGCAGAGCTTTGTGCCATTTTGCGATACGCGGCCCGCAACGAAATTCGGAGTTTCTGAAATCACGGTAGGTCTCCATCTATGTCTTTTCATGGTTGATAAGTGATTAACGGCACGGTGTTAAGCATATTGAGCCAGAGTGAACCTCAGGGTCCGCCGGTGCCCTGTGCCGGTGCCACCTTTCATGCCGTCACGTGACGCGTTAAGGTCTGGCCATGGATTTGCAGCTTGATCATCACACGGCGAAGGCGCTGCTAGACTGGCAGATCGAGATGGGCGCGACCGAGGCCATCGGCGATGCGCCGATTGATCGCTATGAGCTTGCTGTGGCGGCGGCCAAACCCGCGCCGATTGAGGCCCCGACCGATCCGGTGCCCACCGGTGACGACGCGGACCCGATTGCCGAAGCCCGCGCGGCGGCGGCCAAGGCGGATGATCTGGGCGGGCTCAAGGCTGCGATGGCGGCGTTCGAGCATTGCGACCTAAAGCTTGGGGCGCGGCAGCTTGTCTTTTCGGACGGTCACCCGGCGGCACGGATGATGATCGTGGGAGAAGCGCCGGGGCGGGATGAGGACCGCGTGGGCAAGCCCTTCGTGGGCCGGGCGGGTCAGCTTCTTGACCGGATGCTGGGTGCGATCGGATTGGACCGCGCGTCGGACGATCCGTCGAAGGCGGTTTATATCACCAATGTCCTTTCATGGCGGCCACCCCAGAACCGTGATCCGTCACCCGAGGAAATCGCGATGCTGTTGCCGTTCGTCGCGCGCCATGTGGAGCTTGTGAACCCCGATATTCTGGTGCTCATGGGCAATATCAGCTGTCAGGCCGGGTTGGGCCGCCGTGGCATTACGCGGCTCAGAGGGACATGGACCGAAGCCTATGGCAAACCCGCGCTGCCGATGTTTCACCCCGCCTACCTGCTGCGTCAGCCGACGGCCAAGCGCGCGGCATGGGCCGACCTTCTCAGCCTTCAGGCGCGGTTGCGCGGCTAAGGCGCGCGTCATGGACCCTTTGGCTTGCACATCCTGCGCCAAGGTCCAATATCGGCGGAAAGCCAAAGTATGAAAGCCCCTGATATGAGCCAGATCGACGAAACCCGCGATTTTATCGCCGTGCGCATTGCCGTCCTGACCGTGAGCGATAGCCGCGACGCGAGTGACGACCGCTCGGGCAATATTCTGGTGGACCGGCTTGAGGCGGCGGGGCACACGCTTGCCGATCGGATGATCGTGCGCGATGAACGCGATCAGATCACCGAGCATCTGCGCGAATGGATTGCCTCGGACGAGGTGGATGTCGTCATCTCGACAGGCGGCACCGGCCTGACCGGGCGGGATGTGACGGTCGAGGCGCATCGCGATGTCTATGAGAAAGAGATCGACGCCTTCGGCACGGTCTTCACCCACATTTCAATGCAGAAGATCGGCACCTCGGCGGTGCAGTCGCGCGCCACGGGCGGTGTTGCGGGGGGAACTTATCTTTTCGCTCTGCCGGGTAGCCCCGGCGCCTGCAAGGACGCGTGGGATGAGATCCTCAGCTATCAGCTGGATTATCGCCACAAGCCCTGCAACTTCGTCGAGATCATGCCGCGCCTGGACGAGCATTTGCGACGCAAGTAACCGCTCGGGGTTCTTGGTTTTTGGCGCGGAGCGGCTAAATATACGGCATCCCGCGCCCGAAAGGCTGTCTTAACCCATGCGATTTCTGCGTCAAAGCCTGACCGGATTGGTTCTCGTGTCTCTGACACTGGGGCTGTTGGCGCTCGCCGGACAGGTGATCTGGACCGCGGTGGATGAACGCTTGTCGCGTGAACCGCGCGCTGAATCGCGACGCGAGAGGGTCTTTGCGGTAAATGCGATCCGGGCCGAAGCGGGTGTGGAAACCCCCGTTCTGACAGCCTTTGGAGAGGTCCGGAGCCGCCGCACACTTGAAATCCGGGCACGCACGGCGGGAACAATCATCGAATTGGCGCAAAGCTTTGTCGAAGGAGGCGAGGTGCGCGCGGGGCAGCTTCTGGCACGGATCGATCCGGCGGATGCACAGTCCGCGCTTGATCGTGCCGAAAGCGATCTGGCCGATGCCGAGGCCGAAACACGCGATGCCGAACGCCGGCTTGCGCTGGCGCGGGATGAATTGGCCGCGTCCCAGGATCAGGCGGCTCTGCGCGAGCGTGCGCTGGCCCGGCAGCGCGATCTTGCCGAGCGCGGCGTCGGCACTGCCGCCGCCGTCGAGACCGCGGAGCTGGCCGCCAGTCAGGCACAGGGCGCGGTTCTGGCCGCGCGGCAGGCCGTGGCCGCCGCCGAGGCGCGGGTGGATCAGACCTCCAACGCGCTGACACGGGCCGGGATTGTCCGCGACGAGACCGCCCGCCGCCTGACGGAGACGCGCATCACCGCAGATTTCGCCGGACGTCTGAGCGGGGTGGACGTGGTTGAGGGCGGGCTTGTTTCAGTGAATGAGCGTTTGGCCGATCTCGTGGATGCCGATTCACTGGAGGTGGCGTTCCGCGTCTCGACGCCGCAATATGCGCGGCTTTTGAACGATGCGGGGACACTCATTTCCGCACCCGTGCGTGTGACGCTTGATACGTTCGGAGCCAATATCACCACGAGCGGCACGCTCACCCGCGCCAGCGCTGCCGTGGGCGAAGGTCAGACCGGACGCCTTCTGTTTGCGCGGCTTGAGGATGGGCGGGGCCTCAAGCCCGGCGATTTCGTCACCGTCCGGGTCGAGGAACCGCAGCTTGCCGATGTGATCCGCCTGCCGGCCACCTCTTTGGGATCGGATGGCACGGTGCTGGTTCTGGGCGAAGACGACCGGCTTGAGGCGATCGGGGTCACGCTTGTGCGGCGGCAAGGAGACGACGTGTTGTTGCGCGCGCCCGCACTCGAAGGGCGCAGGGTGGTGGCCGAACGCTCGCCGCTGCTGGGCAGCGGGATCAAGGTGCGTCCGCTTGATCCGGCGGGACAGACCGGGGCCGAGGCCTCGGCGGTGATCCTCACGGATGCGCGCCGCGCGCGCCTTATCGCCTATGTGCGCGAGAGCCGTGATCTTCCGCAAACCGAGAAAGAGCGCCTGTTGCGTCAGCTTGATGGACGCGAAGTGCCTGCCCGCGTGGTCGAGCGGCTTGAATCCCGGATCGGGGGCTAGCGCGCATGGCGCGCGCTATTCCTCCGGCCGCTGGTGGGCTTTTGTCGTATTTCACACGCCACCGGACGGCTGCGAACCTACTTCTTGTGGTGATGATCGTGCTTGGCGTTGCCGCCGCGCCGCGCATGCGGGCGCAGTTCCTGCCCGATGTGATCATCGACACCGTGAGCGTCAATGTCATCTGGGAGGGGGCAGGGGCCGAGGATGCGGACGCGGCCATCGTTCAGGTTCTTGAGCCCGCGCTCCTTTCGGTCGAAGGGGTCGAGACAAGCAGCGCGCGCAGCCGCGAGGGCGGGGCGAGCATCACGCTCGAGTTCGAGCCGGACTGGGACATGTCGCGCGCCGCCGACGATGTGCAAACCGCTGTCGATGCCGTCACAACGCTACCGGAGGGCGCAGAGGAGCCGACGGTACGGCGCGGGGCATGGCGTGACCGGGTCACAGACGTCGTCCTGACCGGGCCTGTGTCACCCGATCAGCTTGGGCTTTATGCGGACGAGTTCGTGGCCCGCCTCTTTGACCGGGGTGTGACCCGCACGACCCTGCGGGGAGTGGCAGCACCCGAGACGATCATCGAAGTGCCCGCAGTCAACCTCATGGCCTATGACATCACCATGGCCGAGATCGCCGCCATTGTCGGGCAGGAGGCCGACGCCAATCCGGCGGGCGACGTGAGTGGCGCCAATACCCGCGTGCGCACCGGTGTTGAAAAGCGCGAAGCGGATGAGATCGAGGCGATCGCGCTGCGCACCAACCCGGACGGCTCGACCCTCAAGATCGGGGACATCGCCACTGTGAGGGTCGAGGGGATTACCCGCGAAAACAGCTACTTCGTGGGTGAGCAGCCGGCCATGTCGATCCGCGTTGACCGCAGCGCGCAGGGCGATGCGATCGGGATTCAGAAAACCGTGGAAGACGTCGCGCGCGATCTGGCCGAGACATTGCCCGAGGGGGTCGAGATCGACCTGATCCGCACCCGCTCCGAGCGTATTTCGGGACGGCTCAACACGCTTCTGGAAAACGGGGCTATGGGCCTTGCCCTTGTGGTCGCGCTCTTGTTCCTGTTTCTGAACGCGCGCACCGCCTTCTGGGTGGCGGCGGGTATTCCCGTGGCGATGCTTGCGGCGGTGGCGCTGATGTATGCCGCGGGACTTACCTTCAACATGATCTCGCTTTTCGCTTTGATCATCACGCTGGGGATCGTGGTGGACGATGCCATCGTGGTGGGCGAACATGCCGATGCGCGCTCTCGCAAGCTGGGCGAGCCGCCGGCCATCGCCGCCGAAAACGCGGCGCGACGGATGGCGATGCCCGTTTTCAGCGCCACGCTGACCACGCTTATCGCGTTCTTCGGTCTGACATTCATCGGCGGGCGGTTCGGGACGCTGATCCTCGATCTGCCGCTTACGGTGATCCTCGTGCTGGCCGCCTCTCTGGTGGAATGTTTCCTGATCCTGCCGCATCACATGAGCCATGCACTGACCCATACGGCGAAGAAGCATTGGTATGATGCGCCGAGCCGGGTGGTCAATCGCGGCTTTGTCTGGCTTCGCGAGACCATCTTTCGCAAGCTGATGGCCGGGGTGATCGCGTTGCGTTATCCGGTGCTTGCGCTGGTGGTTCTGGTGCTGGCGACACAGGCCGCGGTGTTCGCGCGCGGGGATGTCACCTGGCGGTTTTTCAATGCGCCCGAGCGAGGCAGCGTCACCGGAAATTTCGCAATGGCACCGGGCGCCACGCGCGACGACAGCCTTGAGATGATGCACAAAATGCAGCGCGCAACCGAGGCACTTGGCGCGGAATACGAGGCGCGCTATGGCCGCAATCCGCTTAGCTATGTCATCGCCGAGATCGGCGGCAACGCGGGTTACGGGCTGGCGGGGGCGGAAACGAAAGAGCCTGATCAACTGGGCGGTATTTCCATCGAATTGATCGATTCGGACCTGCGGCCCTATTCCAGCTTTGCCTTTGTCGCGGAACTTCAGGAAAAAGTGGTTAATCATCCGCTCGCCGAGACCGTGAGTTTCCGTGGATGGCGGTCGGGACCGGGGGGTGACGCGCTTGATGTGCAGTTCTTCGGGGCCAGCGCCGAGGATCTGAAGGCGGCGTCACAGGCGCTCAAGCGTGCGCTGTCGATCTATCCCGAGGTGTCGGCGGTTCAGGACGATCTGGCCTATGACAAGGAGGAACTGATCCTTGAGTTGACGCCGCAGGGTCAGGCGCTGGGCTTTGAGATTGACGGTTTGGGCCGAACGCTGCGCAACCGGCTGGGCGGGATCGAGGCGGCGGAATATCCCATTGGTCCGCGCAGCGCGACGATCCGCGTGGAGCTTCCCGAGGCGGAGATGACTGCCGATTTCCTGGAACGAATGCAGCTTAGGACTGTGGAGGGGAGCTATGTTCCGCTGGCCGAGATCGTGAGCGTAACACAGCGCACGGGCTTTTCGACCGTGCGGCGTGAAAACGGGCTGCGCCTGATCAGCGTGACAGGCGATATTTCCGAGGACGACCCGGCCCGCGCAGCCGAAATCATGGCCGCGCTCGAGGCTGATATCCTGCCGCGGATCGCGAGCGAAGAGCAGGTGGAATGGCGTCTGTCCGGGCTGAGCGAACAGGAGGATGATTTCCTGCGTGATGCCCAACTTGGCCTGATGCTGACGCTTCTCGGTATTTACCTCGTGCTGGCTTGGGTGTTCTCAAGCTGGACCCGACCGGTGGTGGTGATGGCGATTATCCCCTTCGGCCTGGTTGGTACGATTTACGGGCATCATCAGTGGGATGTGCCGCTGAGTATCTTTACGGTGGTGGGCCTTCTGGGAATGACGGGGATCATCATCAACGATTCGATCGTGCTGGTGACGACGGTGGATGAGTATGCCACTGAACGCGGTCTTGTCCCGTCGATCATCGACGGGGCGGCGGACCGATTGCGACCCATCATGCTAACCACGATGACCACGGTTCTGGGGCTGACCCCGCTGCTTTTCGAGCGGAGCCAACAGGCGCAGTTCCTCAAGCCGACCGTGATCACGCTGGTTTATGGATTGGGCTTCGGGATGGTGATGGTGCTTCTTGTGGTGCCAGCACTCATGGCGATGCAGCAGGACGTGGCGCGGCAGGTCGCGGCGCTGCGGCGCGGGCTGCGGTTTCGTAACGGGAGCGTGCGCGCGGCTCTTGTCCTGGCAGTTGCGGCGGTGGCGGCGTGGTTCGTTATGAGCCTTGGATGGGTGATGGCCACCGGGGCCACCGCGATGGGCCATGTCATGACCAAGGGTGGGGCACTGGGCGCGTTCGTAGCAGGCAGCCTTTTGATTGCGCTGGTGATTTTCGCAGTGATCGGAATCGCGCGGATCGTCCGTAAGCCCGCCTGAGCAGGCTGTGTAACACCGCCGCGCGTGTCACCCGTGGGTGCAGCCCTTGATGTCGACTGCGCGGTTGGTGCCGAGCACGGTAAAGCGCAGCCCCGATCGGTTGACCGCGAAAGGACGCCCCGACACATGCGCCAGAAAGCTTCGCGCGGTGAGCAGATCACCGTCGCGGGCGGTCTTGGCGGGGGCCACCCAGATTTCGGGATTGGCGGTTTCGATGACCACCACTTCGGAACCACCGGTGGCGGGCATGGTGATCCGGGCGGTGACAGTCAGGCCGTTCTTTGCAGGCTCGATCCGGCAGGTGACGCCCGACACGCCTGCCTCATGGGCGGAGTGTGGGCGCGCCGCGAGGGCCGCAGCGATCGCCGGGTCGGGGCGCGTCACAGACGCGGAAAGCCGGCCCTGAACCCGGAGGGACACGGGCACGCAAACATCGCTGCATACCCCCATGTCGAGCATACCGTCGAGCGTGACATCGCCCCTTGTTTTGCTGGGCTTCACGGCAAGGGGGAGGATCACCTGATCCTTGTAGCCGATGGTCCGCACGCCGCCCTGATCAAGGACGCGGGGGCGGGGCCAGAGGGTGTGAACGCCAGACAGGTTGCGTGACCCGCGCCAATCGAATTGCGGTGGGATGCCGGCATCGCCGGGTGCGCGCCAATAGGTTTTCCAGCCGGGATCAAGGGTGAGCAGAAGCCCGGCCATATGGGTGCCGTCAGCCATCCGCCACCCCGGCAGAATGCGCGCCTCGACCACGTATTCGCCTGCGCGCAGGGGCAAGGCGACAAAGAGCGTCAGCAGAAAAGCGAGGATACAACGTGTCATCCGCGTGACATGGGCGATTTTTGGGACAATTCCAACTCACTTTCGCGCCAGCTTTGTTGCGGGTCGCTGCCGGGGCGGGTTGCGGAACCGGCCCGAAGGACCCATTGTCAGAGGCATGAGTGATGACATGGACCTGACCGGAAAGCTATTGATCGCCATGCCCGGCATGGGCGACGAGCGGTTTGCGCATTCCGTCGTTCTGATCTGTGCCTATTCCGATGACGGGGCCATGGGACTTATCATCAACAAGACAGCCGACGATCTTCGTCTGGATGACCTTCTTGAGCAATTGTCGATTGAAAAGAACGCTTTGTCCCGTGATATGCCGGTGCATTTCGGAGGGCCCGTGGAGCATGGCCGGGGATTTGTCCTGCATGACCGGGGCTATCATTCGTCGATTTCTTCGATGGAATTCGCACCGGAATTTGCCATGACCGCGACGCTCGATATCCTTGAGGATATGGCGCAGGGGGGCGGGCCAGACGAGGTGATCCTTGCGCTGGGATATGCCGGATGGGGGCCCGGTCAGCTTGAATCCGAGATTGCCTCGAATGGCTGGCTTATTTGCGATGCCACGCCGAAAATCGTCTTTGGGACGGGCGATGATCAGAAGTGGGAGGCGGCGCTGACCACGCTGGGCATATCGCCGCTGACCCTGTCTTCAGATGGTGGCCGGGCCTGAACGGCCGCCGATTTCCTTACAGTTTATGACCAGAGCGCGGGAAATGTAGGTGCGGTCCTGCACCGAATTATCTGTGCGCCCTTGGTTAACAGGGGTAACGGCGCGGTTTCGAATGTCGGCATTCACGTCGGTATTCACGTCGGTATCACGTCGGTGCGCGGACGGCCCCGGCCCCCTCTTAACACAGCGCACGGGTGGAATTTCGGGTTATTAAGTCAGGTTTGTTGCCGTAAAATTGGTGAAAAACAAGCCTGAATTTTCACGAACTTCTATCAGGCCCGGTCACGTATCCCGGGGGGCCGCGGCACGGGCAAGGCGGTCGTTGATTGCCGCGCCAAGGCCGGTGGTCGGTATGGGGGCCACAGCGATGCCCGCAGGGGCACGCGCATCGAGCGTGTGCAGATGGCCAAAAAGGTTTGCCGCGGCCTCGGTCAGATCGCCGGCGCGCGAAAGATTGAGATCACATGCCATCGGGCCAAAACCAAGCAGCACCTCGCCCGGCATGACATGGGTGGCCTCAAGGCGGACCCGCGCGCCGGGGGCATAGTGGGAGACCATCTGCCCCGGCGCAGTCAGTGCAGCCTCTGCCGACCTGCGCAGGAGAGGCGCGCCAAGCGCGGCCTCGATCGCTTCTGCGGGCAATCCGCCGGGGCGCAGAAGAACAGGTGTGTCCGAGAGGCCCACGATCGTGCTTTCGAGGCCGACCGCGCAGGCGCCACCGTCAAGCACCGCGTCGATGCGCCCATCAAGACCGTCATGCACATGGGCGGCGGTGGTCGGACTGATCCGGCCCGACGGATTGGCCGAAGGGGCCGCGAGGGGGCCGCCGAACGCGCGTAGAAGGCGTTCGGCCAGCGGATGCGCCGGGCACCGGATGGCAAGCGTCGGCAGTTCGGCGGTGACGAGAGGCGAGAGGCCGTGCCCCGCCCGAAGAGGGAGCACGAGGGTCAGCGCACCGGGCCAGAACGCCCCGGCGAGCCGGTCGGCCAAGTCGGACCATACGACGAAATCCCGCGCCTGTTCGGCATCGGCCACATGCACAATAAGCGGATTGAAGCGGGGCCGGCCCTTGGCCTCGAATATCCGGGCGACCGCCATGTCCGAGCGTGCATCGCCGCCCAGACCATAGACCGTCTCGGTCGGGAAGGCGACGAGACGGTCTGCGTGCAAGACCTTGGTGGCGCGGGTGATCCCGTCATCGTCGGGTGAAAGATGCAATGTCTTGGTCATGTGTGACGCGGCGTTTCCATTGATGGACCGAGACTGTGGCTTAGGCTATGTCCCGAGACAATGCAAAAGCCCGGCAAAAGCCTTTTGGAGTGGAGTTCAGATGCCCTATCACGCCCCTGTCGAGGAATACCGGTTCCTGTTCGATCATGTCGTGGCCCTTGAGCAGGTGACCGCCACGGAGAAATTCGCGGAGGCCACGCCCGACATGGTGTCGGCCATTTTGACCGAGGCGGGGCGCATGTGCGAGGATGTTCTGGCCCCGCTACAGCGACCGGGCGACCTACATCCCGCGCATCTGGAAAACGGTGTCGTGCGCACCAGCCCCGGCTATGCAGAGGGCTATAAGGCCGTGGCCGAAGGTGGCTGGGTGTCGATCAGTGCGGACCCCGAGCATGGCGGCATGGGGTTGCCTTTGACGCTGGCCACGGCGGTCAACGAAATGATGAGCGCGGCCTGCCTGAGCCTTCAGCTCAACCCGCTGATGACACAGGGCCAGATCGAGGCGCTTGAGAACCACGCGAGCGATGAGCTCAAGGCGATCTATCTGCCCAAGCTGGTGAGCGGTGAATGGTCGGGCACGATGAACCTGACCGAGGCGCAGGCCGGATCGGATGTGGGCGCCTTGCGGACCCGGGCCGAGCCCAATGGCGACGGCACGTATGCGATCACCGGTCAGAAAATCTATATCAGTTGGGGCGACAACGATTTTACGGAGAATGTGTGCCATCTTGTTCTGGCCCGGCTTCCCGGCGCGGCTGAAGGGACGAAGGGCATCAGCCTGTTTCTTGTTCCGAAATACATTCCCGACGCCGAGGGCAATCCCGGAAAGACCAACGATCTCAAGGTGGTGAGCCTTGAGCACAAGATGGGTCTGCATGGAAGTCCGACCGCGGTGATGCAGTATGACGGGGCACAGGGCTGGCTCATCGGGGAGGAGCATGACGGGATGCGCGCCATGTTCACCATGATGAACAACGCGCGGCTGGGTGTTGGCGGACAGGGCATCGGTGCGGCCGAGGGCGCCTATCAACACGCCTTGGCCTATGCTCAGGAGCGCAAGCAGGGCCGCACCCCCGTAGCAGGAGGCAGCGGCACGATCATAGAGCATGCCGATGTTCGCCGGATGCTCGCCACGATGAAGGCCGAGATTTTTGCCGCGCGGTCGATCGCGCTATCCTGTGCGGTGGCGATCGACATGGGCCATGCCACCGGAGAGGCGGAGTGGAAGGCACGTGCGGCGTTCCTGACGCCCATTGCCAAGGCGTTCGGCACCGAGACGGGCATGCGTGTCTCTGAAATGGGTGTGCAGGTGCATGGCGGCATGGGCTTTATCGAAGAGACGGGGGCCGCGCAGTATTCCCGCGATGTGCGGGTGACGGCGATCTATGAGGGCACGAACGGCATTCAGGCGATGGACCTTGCCGGTCGCAAGCTGATGGACGGGGGCGAGGCCGGTGCCGCGATCCTTGACGAGGTGGAAGCACAGGCAGAGGCCGCGCGCGGCACGCTTCCCGCGTTGGCCGAGCCGGTCTGGCAGGCGGGCGAGAGCCTGCGCGAGGCGACAGAGGCATTGGTGGCATCTGAGGCGCAGGACCGGTTCGCCGGGGCCGTGCCGTTCCTGATGGGGTGGGCGCGGGTGTTGGGTGCGCACCATCACCTGACCGCGGCGATGGCCGAAGGTGGTGACGGACCGCGGACGCGGCTGGCCACGTTTTACATCGCCCGGATGCTGCCCGAGCATGCCGCGCATCTGGCCCATGCGGTGGCGGGGGCCAAGGGGCTTTATGCCCTGAGCGACGAAGATTTCGCGGTCTGAGGTGAGTGCCGGGCTGAAGCCCGGCCTACGCGCGGCTGTGGTTGACGCGGTTCGCGTGACGGGCGAAGAGCGGGGCCATGGATAGCATGACAAGATCAGGTAAGATTTGCACACCTTGGCCCGAGCCGCCACAGGATGGTGAGGCCGTGGAAGTGGCGCGGGGCATCCTGTGGATCAGGCTGCCGCTTCCGATGGCGCTTGATCATGTGAATATCTACGCGCTTGATGATGGGGAGAGTTGGACCGTGGTGGACACGGGCATCCATTCCAAACGCGCGGTGGCGCTGTGGGAAAAGGTGTTGTCGGGGCCGCTTGGGGGCAAGCCGGTAAAGCGTGTGATCCTGACGCATCACCATCCCGATCACATTGGCATGGCGGGCTGGCTGATGGAGCGGTTCGGGGCCGAGCTTGTGACAACGCGCACCGCCTATCTTTTGGCGCGGATGCTTATCCTCGACGTGGAAGAGCGCCCGACCGAGCAGGCGCTGAGCTTTTGGCGGCGGGCCGGGATGGCGCCGGACATCTATGCCGAGCGCAAGGACACACGGCCTTATAATTTCGCCGACACGAGCTATCCCATACCGGTGGGCTATACCCGCGTGGCCGAAGGCGACACGATTTGCGCCGGTGGCCGCGATTGGGACGTGCGTGTGGGCCATGGCCACGCGCCCGAGCATCTGACGCTTTGGTCGCGGCAGGACGATATTGTTCTTGCGGGGGATCAGATCATCAGTTCGATCAGCCCCAATATCGGTGTCTATCCCACCGAGCCCGAGGCCGATCCGTTGAAGGAATGGCTTGCAAGCTGTGAGCGGCTGAGGGGCTACGCGCGGCCTGATCACCTTGTGCTGAGCGGTCACAAGCTACCGTTCACGGGGCTGTCGCACCGGTTGTGGCAACTGAGCGAGAATCATCATGGCGCGCTCAGGCGGCTGGAGGCGCATCTTGATGTGCCACGCACGGGGGCCGAGTGCTTTGCGCCGCTCTTCAAACGAAAAATTGATCACGGCACCTATGGATTGGCCCTTGTCGAGGCGGTTGCGCATCTCAATCATCTGCATCAGGCTGGTCGGGTCACCCGCACGGCCCGCGCCGATGGCGCATGGCTCTGGCAGAGGAGAGACGAGTGATGGATGATGAGATCAGAACATCGGCGGAGGCACTGGAGGCTGCGGCTATTCCACGTTGCCGCGAGGTGCATGCCGATCCCGAAAGGTGTCAGCAGGGCGAGGACGTGACCGAGGGCGTGAAGCTTAAGCCCGTCGAAGAGAAAAGTGCTGCGCAATGGGCGTATGAGCGGCTGATCCTGTATATCCAGAATTTCGAGAAGACCCTCGACAATGAACACGAGGTCGCGATGGGCTTTGCCGGGGATACGACAGGTGTCATCCGCATTGAGGGGATGGGATTTTTCGATCCCGATATCGTGACCTTCTATGGCAGCGATCCGGCGGGGTCCAAGACCCAGCTTGTTCAGCATGTGACGCAACTGAGCGTGATGCTTCGCACCTTGCCCAAAAAGGTCAAGCAGGCCGAGCCAGAGCGCATCGGTTTCCGGCTGGCGGCGGCGCTTGAGAAAGAGTGAGCGCGCAGCCCGGCACCCCGGTCCGTTTCCCCCTGAACATGCATCTTAAGATGTGGCGATAGGCAGTTTTACCCACCGCCGCGCAAGGCCCCGGCGCTATGGTCAGAGCCGACATATGCGGGCTATGCCGGGCCTTAAAGCGTTTCACGCCTTTCGCTGATGTCTCAGGGGAAAGGCGAAATGCTTTGGGTCATGCGTGGCGGAACAGGCTGCCATAACCGTCGAGCCGGTCGGGGATGCCCGCGAGGCGCAGGCAATGCCACATCATCGCCTGATTGGAACAGATTACTGGCTTGCCCAGCTTTTGTTCGAGCGAATCGACGATGTCGAGCGACCGCAGGGCGCCACAGCTGATGAAGAGGGCGTCTGCGTCGGGGCTGTCCACCGAGGCGGCGAATTCGGCAAGATAGTCAGGCCGCAGGCGGATCATGTCGCTGTCTTTTTCGACATTGAGGCCGCGAATGGCCGTGATTTCAAAGCCTGCGGCGTTCATGTAGGCGGCTTCCTGATGGTTGATCGCGTCAAGATAGGGCGTGGCCACGGAGATGCGGTGGGCCCCGACGGCGCGCAACGCGGCCAGAACGCTCGCGATGAGCGAGGTCGCCTGTGCGCCCGGAGCGACCTTGCGCAGTTCGTCATGCACGCGCTCTTCTCCGATAACGAGGCTCCCGGATTTGCAAGCATAGCAAACGACGTCAAGCGAGCCATCGGGTAGAAGCGTTGCCGCCGCCGGAGCAAGATCGTCCACTTGCCGGGCGAGCGTTTCGACGGTGATCGAATCGGCGATGGGCGCGCGGGCGAAATGGATGCCGACCCCCTCGGGCCGGAGCGTGAACATGTCATCCTCGACTGTCTGTTCCGTGGCAAGCACGACGAACCCGATCTTGGCCCGCGCGTGGCGACCGCTGTCAAAGCCTGTGTCGGGGACGGAATGGCCGGATTCCTGTATACGCATTTAACCGAAATCCTTTGTTAGAGTTTGCAGTTTCGCTTTTTGACTCAAAAGATCTATGCAGCATACGAATTTTTACGCAAGGTAGGTGAGTTCCCTCCCGTCCCCCCGAAATACCAACCCAGGAGGCCCCCGAGATGCTGGATGAAGCCGGCAACCGCACCCGCCGAAGACGTGGCGGCCGCCGCGAACGAGGTCGACCGGCAGCGGGGCTATGAGACCGGGTATCGCACCGGACGCTCGATCGGGGTGGCCTATCTGGAGGCACCCGAACTGAAGGAAGGGGACCGGGCGGTGCTTGAGCCGGGCATGACATTTGCGGTGGATGGCGGCATCTCGGTTGACGGGGTGCCGGCGGGCCGTATCGGCGACAGCGTCGTCGTGACCGAAACCGGAGTGGACTACATAACCGAGTATCCCCGCGAGATACTGCTGAGCAAAAGTTGAGCCTGCCGGGGCCGCGACGGGCGATATGCGCGCGATTACCGCAGCCATTGGGCGTGACACCCTTTTCCAAATGCAGTAATCAGCGGTGAAACGGATGCACCTATCAGGGAATTGGCACGATGGCTGAGCACAAGCACGGCGAAATGGATATCACCGAACAGGAAAAAACCTTCGAGGCGTTCATCAAGTGGACGCTTCGGGTTGGCATCTTTTCGGTGGCGGTTCTGATCTTCCTCGCGATCTTCAACGCCTGACGCCCTGAGCGCGGGCATGATCCGGGGCCGGAACATGCGCAAACTGGCTATTGCCCTTGGGGCTTTGCTTATACTTGCAGGCTGTGCCGGAAAGGGCGTCTGGGCCCCGGATGAGGATGTCGCCCGCGCGGCTTATGCCCATGACGGGCCGCCGCGCCTGACGCTTTTTACCATGCTCAACAACCGGACCGGGGCTGGGGCGCATACGTCGCTGATGGTCAATGGATCGCAGCGGATCATTTTCGATCCCGCCGGATCCTTCAAGCACGAGACCATCCCCGAACGGAACGATGTGCTTTACGGGGCGACGCCGCAGGTGGTGGATGTCTATACGCGCTATCACGCTCGCAAGACATTTCATGTGAAAATTCAGCGGCTTGATGTTTCGCCAAAGGTGGCGCGACAGGCGATGGCGCTGATGCAGACTCATGGCGCTGTCGGGCAGGCCATGTGCTCGAAGTCGACGTCGGGGATACTGGCCGAGCTGTTTCCGGGCCGGATCAGCCCGACATGGTATCCCAAGACCCTCGCGGCGCAGTTCGGCGCTTTGCCCGGCGTGACCGAAGAGACGCTGCACGAATATGACAGCGACGACAATTCCAAGGTTCTGGCCGAATGGAACGCGGAAAAGGCGAACTGAGACCTTCAGGCGTTTCGCGAAACGCTTTGGTCGTAAACTCCAAAGACAAAGGCCCGCCAGAGGATGTCTGGCGGGCCTTGTGCGGTCCGAGAGGCGATGTCAGCAGAAGATCTTGGTCAACGCCTTGTCGGTGGCGGTGATAATCTCGTCGATGTCGTCCTTGGTCGCGATGAGCGCGGGCGAATAACAAAGCGTGTTGTTGAAGCCGGGGATCGAACGGTTGGTGACACCGATGACCACGCCCTGCGCCATGCAGTCGGCGACAACCGCCTGTGCCTGTTTTTCGTCCACCGGCTCTTTGCTGCTGCGGTCGGCCACAAGCTCGGCCCCGAGAAAGAGACCCTTGCCGCGCACATCCCCGATGACCGCGTGCTTGTCCTGAAGCGCGCGAAGCTGATCGGTCATGTAATCGCCCATGGCGGTGGTGTTCTCGAGGAGGCCTTCTTCCTCGATGATCGCCATGTTTTCGAGTGCGGCCGCGGGGCCGGCGGTGCAGCCGCCGAAGGTCGAGATGTCGCGGAAATAGTTCAGCGGATCGGTGGCGTCGTCGCGGAACATCTCGAAGACGCGCTCATTCGTGACACAGCAGGCGATGGCCGCATAGCCCGAGGCGACGCCCTTGGCCATGGTGACGAAATCGGGTTCCACGCCGTAATGCTGATAGCCGAACCAGTGGGTGCCGGTGCGGCCCACGCCGCAGACGACCTCGTCGATATGCAGCAGGATGTCGTATTTGCGGCAGATTTCCTGCACGCGGGGCCAATAGCCATCAGGAGCGGGAATAACGCCGCCGCCTGCGGTCACGGGCTCAAGACAAAGCGCGCCCACGGTGTCGGGGCCCTCGGCAAGGATCACCTCTTCGATGGCATCGGCGGCGCGCCGGCCATAGTCCTCGCCCGAGAGATCCCATTGCGCACGGTATTCCATACAGTGCGGCACACGAACGAAACCGGGCGCGAAGGGGCCGTATTGTTCGTTGCGCTCATCCTGACCGCCCGCCGACATCGTGGCGAGGGTGGAACCGTGATAGTCGCGGTCGCGGTAGAGGATCTTGTGCTTGCGGCCGCCATGGCGCTTGTGGGCGATCTGGCGGACCATCTTGAATGCCTTCTCGTTCGCCTCGGAGCCGGAGTTGGTGTAATAGACCCGGCTCATCCCCGGCATTTTCGAGATCAGTTTTTCGGAGAACATGGCACCGGGGATGGAGCCTGCGGAGCCCGCGAAATAGGGCAGCTTGATCAGTTGGTCGCGGATGGCGTTGGCGATGCGTTCCCG
Source organism: Roseovarius sp. E0-M6 (assembly GCF_037083845.1). Taxonomy (NCBI): domain Bacteria; kingdom Pseudomonadati; phylum Pseudomonadota; class Alphaproteobacteria; order Rhodobacterales; family Roseobacteraceae; genus Roseovarius; species Roseovarius sp. E0-M6. The sequence goes on from NZ_JBAPLA010000003.1 coordinate 90,632, forward strand.
CCCATAGCCCACGTTCACCGTCCAGACACCGCCAGAAACGGCGTCGATATGTTCCTTGCCCTTCTGGTCCCAGACGCGCATGCCCTTGCCCTCGACGATGATCCGGGGATCGGCCTTGGGGTCGTCGCCGGTAAAAGGCTGGTGCTGAATCAGGTGATGCCAGACATGGGCGCGGTCCGCGTCCACGACTTTGTCGATGTCGTTCTCGAGAAACTTTCCGTCCATCATTGGGGGCCTCCATTGGCCGGACGCGCCGACCTTCGTACGATTTGATCAAAGATCATTGGACCGAGATTCGCCAAAAGCGATAGGGCCAGTCCACAAGGAAATGTATCACCAGATTGCCGCATGGCGCAAAGGCGGGCGTGGCGCGGGCCATTTTTCTGCGGTGAAGAAAACGGCCCTAGATTATGTGTTGAACGCCTTTCGACGTCCGGGATAGGTGCGAAATGCCGCAGCGCGGCGGGGAGGCACGACTATAAAGACGAGGGTTACCTGGCGATGGAAATCGACGAACCGGACGGCCCGCTCATCCGCCCACCCCGTCATAGCCGCGTTTCTGCGCTTTGTAGAGCTGTGCATAGAGGCCCTCTTGGGCCAGAAGCTCTTCGTGCGTGCCGTCTTCGACGAGGCGCCCGCTTTCGAGCACGAAAATGCGGTCGGCATCCGAGATCGAACTGAGCCGGTGGGCCACGACGATGGTTGTCTTGCCCTTGGTGAGCCGGGTGAGCGCGGTCTTGATGCGCTCTTCGGTGGCCTGATCGAGAGCGGAGGTCGCCTCGTCCAGGAGCAGGATCGGTGCGTCGCGCAGGAAGGCGCGGGCGATGGCGATGCGCTGTTTCTGACCACCGGAGAGTTGCGCGCCCTTGGGGCCGACCGGGGTCGGGCCGCGGCGTTCGATCAGGTCCGCGATCTCGGCATCGCGGGCCGCCTGCCAGACCTCTTCGTCGCTGGCCTCGGGTTTGACGTAGCGGATGTTGTCCCAGATCGACGCGTTGAAGATCACGATATCCTGCGCGACCACGGAAAATGCCGCCCGGAGCGCCCCCACCTGAAGCTGATCGATGGAGGTGTCGCCGAAGGTGATGCGACCGCCCTGCACGTCATAGAGGCGCGACAGGAGCGAGAGGATCGTTGTCTTGCCCGAACCGGTCGCGCCCACGATGGCCGAAACGCGGCCCCCCTTGAACGTCATGTCGAGCCCGTCGAAGAGCGGCTGTTCGGGATCGTAAGAGAATGTCACGTTCTCGAGCGTGATGTCGGCCGACGTGTCAAAGTGATCGACCGCGCCTTCGGCATCCGAGATGGTGGGTTTTTCGCGGAAGAGGCTGCGCACCCGGTCCAGCAACACGAGATTGGCCTGAAGACCACCGAAGAATTGTGCCAGGAGGCGGGCCGGATCAAAGACCATGACCATTCCCAGCAGGAAGGTGATGATACCGGCGCCATCGACATCAAAGGAGGGGGAGAGCACCATGTAGCCGCCGCCGCCGATCACGAGGACATAGACGAAGGCCGAACTGAGGTCGATCGAGGGCATCACCAGCGCCTGTGTGATCTGCACCCGGTTGAGAAGGTCGCGAATCGAGGCGGTGCCTTTCATCAGGCGGCTCGCCTCCATCTTTTCCTGACTGGCGATCTTGACGGTGCGCATGCCGGTCATCGTCTCTTCGATGCCGTTCATGTATTCGGCGATGGCGGTTTCGGCCTGTCCCTGTGCGTCCTTCACCCGGTCCGAGACATAGTTCATCACCCAGATGATGAAGGGAAGGATCACGACGGCGGTGGCGAACAGGATCGGATTTTTCCAGATCAGGTAGCCCGAGACGATAATCACGGTGACCGCATCGCGCACGGCGTTGGCGATGCCGAGCCCTACGAAATTGCCCAGAAGCTGTGTGTGAGTGACGATGCGCAGGATGATATCGCCGGATTTCGTGCGCTCGAAATAGGCAAGGTCGAGCGACATGAGATGGACGAGCAGATCCTGTCGCATCTCGAAAATCGCCTGATTCGAGACGCGCACGGTAACCAGCGGCACGAGATAGGACATGAGCCCGCGCACCGCGAAGAGAAAGAATACCGCGACGCAGACCAGCGCAAGATCGCGCAGCGAGCCGCTTTCGAAGATTACGCGCAACCCGCTTTCGGTCATCGACAGGAACTGCTGATAGACGAGCCCCTGAACGAGGATCATGAGGAGCACGAGAGCAAGCCGCCCGGAATGCTTGCGCAGGTAGGTCCGCCAGAACCAGAGCAGATTGTCGCGGTCGGCCGGGGAATAAAGCGGTCCGCGGGTTCTCGGAGGGGTGTCGGTCATCGGTGGCGGAGTCCTTGGTCGTTGCGACCACGCTTTAGCGCGTCACCCGGTCAAGGTCACGCGGAAAGGCGGGCGGGGATTGGGGGCGCTGCCCCCCGCCGTGACCGCCCCCGGGGCGATCACGGCACCCCCCGGGATATTTAAGGCAAAAAGAAAGAGCGCGGGTGCCGTTCGATTTATGCAGGTCACTCCCAGCAGCTGACGAGCACTGTCATCCGGCGGGCGCGATCAGACAGCGCGTCGGGGCTGATCTGATTTTGGGTCGAGGTGGAGGTGGGCTGAATGCCTGCGGTGTCGAGCGCGGTGATGATGGCCTCGGCATCAATGGCGAGGCTCACGCCGTCGGGCAGTTGTCGGCCCGTGTCGGGGCCGGGCAGGAGCATGCCGAGCACACCGCCCGCCGTATCCAGCACCGGGCCGCCCGCGTCACTGTCGAGCGCGTCGAGCGCGAGGCGCGACATGGTTTCGTCACCCGAGAGCCCGCGAAGATCGGCCAGTTCGCCATAGGTGAGCGATGGGGCGCCCAGCACGCCGCCGAAGGAATAGCCCGCGACCGCAATGCTGGAATTGAGCCGTGGTGTGGATTGCTGGAACGCGGCCACCGCCATGGGTGCAAGCCGGTCCTGCGGGCGGAGAATGGCGATGCCAGTGGTGTCGTTGCGGTCCACGATATCGGCACGGTGATCATTTTCGATGGTGATATGGCCGCAGCCTTCGACCGCACGCGCCGACGTTACGACGGCGCCGGAACTGTCCACGAAGAAGCCCGAACGTGACCGCAGCGGGCGGCGGATTTCGAGCCCCGACACGAGATCGATGCTTTGAGCGTCGTTAAAGCCTTTGGCGGGATCAAGTACGCCGTCGATGCGGGTGAAGCTATCTTGCATTTCACCCAATATACGTGTGCGGCGCTCCTCGTCGCCGGCGGGCCAGACAAGCGTGAAGCCCTTGATCCGCCCGTTTTCGAGCGAGGCGACAGTGTGCGATATCATCGTGGCGCTTTCGCCGATGAGCACGAAACTGCGGTCTTTGCGTTCGCGCGGGCCGTCCACCGGCACGATCTTGAGCGTCTGCATGATGTCGTAGAGCCCGAACAGCGTGTCCTGATCGCCTTCCTGACTGATCAGGAGCACTTTGGCGGGAATGTCGCCCGTGGCCTCGTAATGGGCGAAGGGCGGCTCGAATTTCTCGAAGGAGACGACGCCGAGGGGCAGCTTCATTTCGATCCCGGTTTCAGGGTCCGAGACAAGGCGCAGGTCCATCCCCTCGAGCACGGCGTTATATTGACGCAGAAGCTCGGCGCGCTGACGGGTCGTGAGCACTCCGGTCACCTCGAAGCCATTCGCGCTTTGCCATTCGGACATGGAGCGCCGGGTGCCGCGCCCGAACGCCGCGTCGATGCGGCCATCATAGAACCCCGCCCATTTCAGTGCGATCTGAAGGTCGGCGCGTTCTTCGCGTGTCAACCGGCGTTCGCTTGCGCGGGCTTCGCGCGGGGTCTCGTCGACGGGTTCGAGTTCGGGCTGTTGGACCGGGACGGATGTGGTCGTATCCGTGTCGGCGGCATCAGCGGTATTTTGGGTGTCGGTCTGAGGCTCTGCCGCTTCGGGATCGGCCTCGGTGCCCTGAAGATCGGCGAGCGTGGTGCTTCCCACGGGCCATATCTGACGGCGATAGGCGGAACTTTCGGCAATATAGCTATCGCGGGGGATGCGGCCTTCGGCGCGCAGCACGCTCAACACCTGTTCGGCATCGGCGCGCCGGTATGGGCCAAGGGCGACGGCATACCATGTCGCACTCAACTGAAACCCGTTGACGTCCTGCAACTGGGTTGCCCGGCGCCCCAGCGCCTCGTTGATCTGGGTTACGCCCGGTTGAGCCTCGATCTGGACCCAGACAAGCTCGTCCTCGGTCTGTTGCGCGAAAGTGACCTGCATCATCGCAAAGATGGCAAACACCGCCCCCAAGAAAATTCGCGTCATGTAGTCATTACCCCTGCCGATGCCCCAAGTTTCCGAATTCTCATTGTTTTAACAAAACTCCGGAATGATGCATCTAAAATATCTCTATTGCCTGTATCCGCATAGTGAGGGTTTCCAGACCATTGAGCGGCACCGGCGCCCGGTGCGATCATCGAATTGACCCGCGCCCGCGCCCGCCGTAGGTAGGGGCGGAACTTTCAGGGGCATGCATCATGGGCGACGCAACCGGCAAACCGCGCAGTTTTCAGGAGATCATTCTGAGGCTTCAGTCCTATTGGGCGGGCAAGGGGTGCGCCGTGATGCAGCCCTATGACATGGAAGTGGGCGCGGGCACATTTCACCCGGCCACGACCCTGCGCAGCCTTGGAACGCAGCCATGGGCGGCGGCCTATGTGCAGCCCTCGCGCCGTCCCACCGACGGGCGCTATGGCGAGAACCCGAACCGGCTTCAGCATTACTATCAGTATCAGGTGCTGATCAAACCCAGCCCGCCGGATTTGCAGTCGCTTTATCTTGGCAGCCTTGAGGCGATCGGCATAGATATGGCGCTGCACGATATCCGATTTGTCGAGGATGACTGGGAAAGCCCGACGCTGGGCGCATGGGGGCTGGGCTGGGAGGTCTGGTGCGACGGGATGGAGGTGAGCCAGTTCACCTATTTTCAGCAGGTGGGCGGGCATGACTGTCATCCGGTCTCGGGCGAGTTGACCTATGGGCTTGAACGGTTGGCGATGTATGTGCTGGGCATCGACCATGTGATGGACATGCCCTTCAACGACCCGGATGCGCCCATCGCGCTGAGCTATGGCGACGTGTTCCGCCAAACCGAAGAGGAATACGCGCGCTGGAATTTCGACGTCGCGAATACCGAGGTGCTGCTGGATCACTTCAAGGAGGCGGAGGCCGAATGCGAGGCGATCCTCGCGGTCGAGGATGTGGACCCCAAGACGGGCAAACGCATCGTCATGGCGCATCCCGCCTATGATCAATGCATCAAGGCCAGCCACATCTTCAACCTTCTGGATGCCCGGGGCGTCATTTCCGTGACCGAGCGGCAGGCTTATATCGGGCGGGTGCGCGCCTTGGCCAAGAAATGCGCCGATGCCTTCGTGCGCACGTCCGCCGGCGGCTGGCAGGGCGAGGCGGCCTGATGGGCAAGTTCCTTGTCATTCTGACGCTGGGCTGTGCGATCGTTGCGGGTGCGGGTATGTATTACCTGCAGGTCTATCATTTCTACCGCGAGGTGCCGGTCTACGTCGAGGTGCCGGAACGGACCCTTGAGATGACATCGCGTGTGACCGGGAAACCGGAGCCGGTGCCATATGACAATTTCCGTGCCATCGACGCCAATAGCAGCCCGATCCGGTATCGTGCCTGTTTCACCACGATGCTGGACCATGCGATGCTGCGTGACACCTATGAGAGCTATGACAACGCGGTGCCGCTTACCGCGCCGGGCTGGTTCGACTGTTTCGATGCCGAAGAACTGGGGGCCGCGCTGGAACGCGGGGAGGCGTTGGCCTTTCTGGGGACAAAGAACATCCAATACGGTATCGACCGGGTGGTCGCGATCCACGAGGACGGGCGCGGTTTTGTCTGGCATCAGATCAATCGGTGCGGCGAGGTTGTCTTTGACGGTCAGCGCGCGCCGGAGGGTTGCCCCGAACCGCCCGAAGGCTATTGACCGCCGCGTGGCGGGCCGGGCCCCGAGAGCGGGGTGAACACCTGTCCCGCTATTTGCTGGACGCCACGCCGGGTGGGCGTTATCCACCGACCCGAAACCGCCCCCCGAGGGCCCGTCTTTGGGTGAGCATATGCCTGATCTTCTGATCGAACTTTTTTCCGAGGAAATCCCCGCGCGGATGCAGGCGCGGGCAGCGGATGACCTCAAGCGGCTGATGGCCGACGGGCTGGTGGAGGCCGGGTTGACCTATGCGGGTGCCGCGGCCTTTTCGACACCCCGGCGGCTGACCCTGACGCTTGAGGGGATGGCGGACAGCTCGCCCACCCTGCGCGAAGAGCGCAAGGGGCCGCGTGTGGATGCGCCGGAGAAGGCGATCGAAGGGTTCTGCCGGGGCGCGGGGGTAAGCCGCGACGATCTGAACGTGCGGGACGAGAAGAAGGGCCAAGTCTATTTCGCAACCGTGACAACGCCGGGACGCCCCGCCGAGGTGATCGTGGCCGAGGTTCTTGAGCGGGTCATTCGCAATTTTCCGTGGCCGAAATCAATGCGTTGGGGCAAGGGTGGCCTGCGCTGGGTGCGGCCCCTGCACCGCATTCTCTGTATTCTGAGCGATGACGCGGACGAGGCGCGCATTGTGCCGCTGACGGTTGACGGCATCACGAGCGACGACAAGACCGAGGGCCACAGGTTCATGGCGCCGGGTGCCTTCGCGGTAAAATCGTTCGACGATTACGCGGCCAAGCTCAAGCAGGCCAAGGTGGTTCTCGACCCCGAGGAGCGGGCGGAGGCGATCCGTCAAGAGGCGCAGAACCTTGCTTTTGCGTCCGGCATGGACCTTGTTGAGGATGCGGGGTTGCTTCGTGAAGTGGCCGGGCTGGTGGAATGGCCGGTGCCGCTCATGGGGCGGATTGACGATGAGTTCATGGACCTGCCGCCCGAGGTGTTGATCACCTCGATGAAGGAGCATCAGAAGTTCTTTTCGGTGCGCAACCCCAAGACCGGGCGGGTGGAGCGGTTCATCACCGTGGCCAACCGCGAGACGGCGGACCATGGCGCGACCATCCTCGCGGGCAATCAAAAGGTGCTGGCAGCACGGCTCAGCGACGCGAAATTCTTTTGGGAGAATGACCTGCGCATTGTGCGGGAAAAGGGCCTTGAAGGCATGGCCGAGGGGCTGCGCGACGTCACCTTCCACAACAAGCTGGGGTCACAGGCCGACCGGGTGGACCGCATCGCGGCGCTGGCGCGCGAGATCGCACCGCTGGTGGGCGCCAAGCCCGATCTGGCGGCCGAGGCCGCGCGCGTGGCCAAGGCCGATCTGCAATCCGAAATGGTCGGAGAATTCCCCGAATTGCAGGGGCTGATGGGCCGCTATTACGCACAGGCCGCAGGCCATGACGACGGCGTGCCCGAAGCCTGCGAAGAACATTACAAGCCTCTCGGGCCGGGCGATGCCGTGCCCTCCGCCCCGGTCTCGGTCGCCGTGGCGCTGGCCGACAAGATCGACACGCTGACGGGCTTCTGGGCGATCGACGAGAAGCCCACCGGCTCGAAAGACCCCTACGCGCTGCGCCGCGCGGCCTTGGGGGTTATTCGGTTGGTTTTGGGGAATGGGGTCCGAGTATCAAGCGCTCCAATTATCTTTGCAAATGTGGGAAAGCACATTGCTGCGCTGATAGAACGAGAAGAAAAGAAAGTAGATGCAGGCATCAACGACCTTCTTAAAAGCCTTTACGAGACTACGACGTTTGACGAACGCTCCAAGGCCTACGATAGGTATCGCGCTGACACGCATTCTATTGCCTTCGACACCGAGGAATTGGAGAATAAAGCTCCCGACCTCCTCGCCTTCCTCCACGACCGCCTCAAGGTCCATCTCAAGGACGAGGGCCTCCGCCATGACGTGATCGACGCCTGCCTTGCGATGGAGGGCAATGACGACCTCACCCTGCTCGTCCACCGTGCCCGCGCGCTCGGGGACTTCCTCAAGACCGACGATGGCGAGAACCTTCTCCAAGGCTTCAAACGGGCCAACAACATCCTCACTCAGGCCGAGGACAAGGACGGGGTGGAGTACTCCTTCGGCGCGGATGTGAAATTCGCCGAGACCGACGAGGAAAAGGCGCTCTTTGCCGCGCTCGACACCGCTGAACCGCAGATCGCCGCCGCCCTCAAAGCTGAGGATTTCGCCGGGGCCATGAGTGCGATGGCCGCCCTGCGCGCGCCCATTGATGCGTTTTTCGAGGCGGTGCAGGTCAACACCGACAACGACATCGTGCGCCGCAACCGGCTCAACCTTCTGAGCCGTATCCGCACCGCCTGTTCCTCGGTCGCTGACCTCACCCGCGTTGAGGGGTAGGCGGTTCCTGAGACAAACGCGTTCTTGCCTTGTGTGTGATCCCGCGTATGCTGCGCCCACGAAACAGGGATGCCGCAATGCAGCATAGCGATCAAGATATCACCCTCATCACGCCGGATGCGCCGATGACCGCCGAAACACATGGCGGTCGGGCGAAATGCCTGCAACGTCTCGTGCGGCTTGACTTGCCGGTGCCCACGACGCTGGCGCTGTCGTTCAAGGCGGTGCGGGCGATTGCGGCGGGGGAGATGCTCAACGGTAAGGCGCTTCTTGAGACATTCGGGGCGCAGCCGCTTTTGTGTGTGCGCCCGTCGTCGGAAGACCCCGATTGGGGTGGGCCGCGTGCGATTCTGAACATCGGAATGAACGATGCGAAGCTGGCGGAGCTGTCCGAACGGCTGGGCGAGGCTGCGGCGGCCAAGCTTTACCTGCGGTTCGTGCAATCCTACGCGATCCATGTCGCGCGGCTTGATCCCGATGTGCTCGACGATGTGAGCGATGAGCCGGTCGCGGGCCTGAAAGAAGCCCTTGGTGTCTATGAGAGCGAGGCCGAGGAGCCGTTTCCGCAAGACCCGGTGACACAGCTTATCGAGGTGCTTCGGTCGATGGCGCGGGCGTGGGAAGGGACGACCGCGCGGCTTTTGCGGCAGGCCAAGGGCGCGCCGGCGGAGGCCGGGCTGGGCCTTGTGGTGCAGTCGATGGCCTTGGGTCTGGGCCGGGCCGAATGCGGATCGGGTGTCATGCAGCTTGTCAACGGGACGACGGGCGAGCGCAAGATCACCGGTCGCTATCTGAGCCAGAGTCAGGGGCGTGATGCGCTGACCCGGGGGGCGGACGCCATGTATCTTGAGCGTGATCCACGTGGTCCGTCGCTTGAGGAACTGGCGCCGGAGGCCTTTGCCAAACTCAGGGATTATACCGCGCTGATGCGGGAGAAGCTTCGCGAAGAGATGCAGGCGGAGTTCACCATAGAGGATGGCGAGGTCTTTCTTCTGGATGGTGTGCGGGTGGCGCGCAACGCACGGGCGGCGGTGAGCATTGCCGTGGCGCTGGCGCAGGACGGGATCATCACGCGTGAAGAGGCCCTGATGCGGATCGAGCCGCGCGCGCTCAACGAGTTGTTGCACCGGCAGGTGGACCCCGAAGCGACGCGAGACGTGCTTGCCCGCGGTGTCGCGGCAAGCCCCGGCGCGGCGAGCGGTGTCATTGTCTTTACCTCGGAGGGGGCACAGGCACATGCGGCGCAGGACATCCCTTGCATCCTCGTGCGGCGTGAAACGAGCCCCGAGGATATTCGCGGGATGCATGCCGCGGCCGCCGTCCTGACCGAGCGGGGGGGCATGACGAGCCATGCCGCCGTAATCGGACGCGGTATCGGCCTTCCTTGTGTGGTGGGTGCCTCAGCGATCCGGTTCCAGACCGGCCAGCGCCAGATCGTCGCGCCTGATGGCCGCATCTTTCGCGAGGGGGACCGGCTGACCATTGATGGCACGAATGGCGATGTGTTGGCCGGAGAGACGACGCTTCTGGAAGCGGGGCATGACGACAGCCTCAAGGTGCTGATGGGATGGGCCGACGCCGCGCGCGACATCGGGGTGCGCGCCAATGCCGATACCCCGCAAGACGCCGAGACCGCCCGCAATTTTCAGGCCGAGGGAATCGGGCTTTGCCGGACCGAGCACATGTTCTTCGAGGCCGACCGCCTGATCGTGATGCGCGAGATGATCTTTGCCAACACGAGCAAGGACCGCGCCGCAGCACTCGAGCGGCTTTTGCCGATGCAGCGGGACGATTTCGCCGAGCTTTTCCGCATCATGCAGGGCAAGCCGGTGTGTATCCGTCTTCTCGATCCGCCGTTGCATGAATTTCTGCCCACCGGACGCAGCGGGCACCGCGAACTGGCCGAGGCGCTTGACCTGCCTTTGTCGGACGTGACGCGGCGTGTCGAGGCGCTGGTGGAATACAACCCGATGCTGGGCATGCGCGGCGTGCGCCTTGGGATCACCATGCCCGAGATTTACGACATGCAGGCGCGGGCCATTTTCGAGGCACTTCTCGAGGCGCGCGAGGATGACGACCCGGTGGTGCCCGAGATCATGATCCCTTTGGTGTCCGCCAGCCGTGAGGTCGAGCTTGTCAAAGCGCGCATCGACGCGGTGGCGAGCGCGGTGCGCAGCGAAACCGGCGAGTCGTTTACCTATCGTCTGGGTGTGATGGTCGAGACCCCGCGCGCCGCGCTGCGCGCCGGCGACATCGCGCCCAAGGTGGCATTCCTGAGTTTTGGCACCAACGACCTGACCCAGATGACCTATGGCCTGTCGCGTGATGATGCCGGGCGGTTCATGTCTGATTACGTGCAGCAGGGTGTCTATCCCGAGGACCCGTTTCACACGCTTGATGTTCATGGCGTGGGAGAGCTTCTGCGGCTTGGGGCCGAGCGTGCGCGGGCGGGCAATCCCGACCTTGTTCTGTCGATTTGTGGTGAGCATGGGGGCAACCCCGAATCGATTGCCTTCTGTCGGGAGGCCGGGTTTGACTATGTCTCCTGCTCGCCATTCCGGGTTCCGGTGGCGCGGCTGGCCGCGGCCCAATTGGCGCTTCGGAACAAGATAGGGTAGGCGGCGGCGCCCACCTGTCCAGATATGCCGGGACGGGCGGGCCAAATCGTCGCAGAAATGGTCTGAACGCGACACGCGCTGGACGAATCCCGTCAATTTGATTAAACGACCCGGATCGCAGACGGCAGGGCCCCATCGGGCCATGGAGGACCGGCATGCTGACACGGATTTTTTTGATCTTATTTCTCATGACAGGTCAGGCGGTGGCGGAGTCGTCCGCGGCCAAGCTGATCGGGCATGAGAAACGCGCGCTGAAGGCCATGAAAGAGGACCGGCTCGCGTCGCTCCTGCGGCCCGGCGCTGGAACTTTCACCTATTCGAAGTCCTGGCTCGACCAACAGAAGGCCGCCAAGGGCGGAACCGAGTGGCGTTGTCTTTCCGAGGCGCTTTACTTCGAAGCGCGCGGAGAAACGGTCAAGGGGCAGTTCGCGGTGGGCGAAGTGATCCTCAACCGCGTCGACAACCCCGAATACCCGAACACGGTGTGTGGCGTGATCAATCAGGGGACGGGGCGCAAATATGCCTGTCAGTTCACCTATACCTGTGACGGCCACAAGGAAGTGATCGGGGAGCCCCGCGCCTTTGACCGCGTAAGCAAGGTGGCGAGCCTTCTTATTGGGGGTGCGCCACGCAAGCTCACCAAGGGGGCCACGCATTACCACACGCGGGCCGTCAATCCGCGCTGGTCGCGCACGTTCCCGCGCACCGCCACAATCGGCGTGCATCATTTCTATCGTCAGCCGACACGCGTGTCGCAGAACTGAGGCAAGTGACCGCTTTTGCGGATTTGTCTCGGGGCCTGCCGCGTGCTAAGGCGCGGGCGACCGGCGGGTATGGCCCGTGATCGTTAGGGGCGGATACCTGAAATGAGCAATGAAGTGAGGCTTGCCTTCGAGCATCCCAAGAGCCGGGCCAAGGCGACATCACCGGACGGACCGCTTGACCGCATTTCGGTGCGTGATCATGTGGTCGAAGTCGAAATCGGCGCCTTTCAGGCCGAACGCGGCAACACGCAGCGCGTTTCGTTCAACGTGGTGGTCGAGGTGCGTCCCCTGTCGGACGATGTGGATGACGATGTGGATCGTATCCTGTCTTATGACCGCGTGACCGAGGCGATTGCTGCGGAGTTGGCCGAGGAGCGCCTCAACCTTCTGGAAACATTGGCTGAACGCATTGCCGAGCGTATCCTGTGGGAGCCGCAGGCGGTTCGCACCTTCGTGCGGATCGAGAAGCTGGACCGTGGGCCGGGTGCTTTGGGTGTCGAGATCGTGCGCTCGGTCGAGGATCTGGCGACCAAGCCCGTCTCGCCGCATGCCGATACCGCGCCGCATCCGCATGTTGTCTATCTCAGCAATGCCGCGATCACATCGCCCAACCTCGCACGGTGGCTGGATCAGCTTGAACGGCGGGCCGAGCCGGTGATCTTGTGTGTCGGGCGGGCGGATGTGCCCGCGCCGCAGACCGGCCACCGCATGACACAGCGGCGGGTGGATCTTCTGGCCATCGAACAGAATGCATGGTGCCTTGGCGGGCGCGATGATCGCTGCGTGGTGGTGTCCACGCGCACCGAGCTGGATTGGGCGATGAAGAACGGCCAGATTAGCGTCTGGGCGCCGTCCAAGATCGTGCTTGATGCGGTCGACGGGCCAAGCGTGGGGCCTGATGATCCTGTGGCGCTTGCCGCATGGTTCGCGGGCCACATGGATGCGTCGGACCTGCTTTTGATCGGGGCCGCGCCCTCGGGCACGGCAGATGTGCCCGTGCAGGTGCAGGACGTCGCGCAATCAGGTCTATGAGCGCTTATTACCGTCCTGTCGCGCGGTTCGATCATGCGCGCCCCGAGTCGGCCCTGCCGCTGGCCGGGGGGTGGTGCTGGTTCGATACGGTCGAGGAACTGCGCCGCGATGGGCCATCGCGCCTTATCCCGGCGGCTGACCTTCCGGAGACCGCACGCGCGCGGCTGAGTGCTCCGCGCGACGCGATCACAGGGCTTGCCTTTGACGTGCCGGCGATCATGGGCATCCTCAATGTGACACCTGACAGCTTTTCCGACGGGGGCCAGCATTTCGACCACGCCGACGCGGTGGCGCGGGCGCACGCGATGGAGCGCGAAGGTGCGGTGATCATCGACGTGGGCGGTGAATCCACGCGCCCCGGTGCCGCGGAGGTGTCGGTTGAGGAGGAAATCGCCCGGACAGCGCCGGTGATCGCGGCACTGCGACGGGTGAGCGATGTGCCGATTTCGATCGACACGCGCAAGACGCCGGTGGCACGGGCGGCCCATGACGCCGGGGCGACCCTTGTGAACGATGTGGCGGGTTTTACCTTCGACCCCGGGCTTGCGCCCTTCTGCGCCGAAGCCGGCCTTCCGGTGTGTGTGATGCATGCGCAGGGCACGCCCGATATCATGCAGAAAGACCCGCGGTATGATCATGTGGCGTTGGATATCTATGATTACTTGGCGGGGCGGATCGACGCGCTGATGGCTGAAGGTGTGGGGCGGGGGCAGATCATCGTCGATCCCGGCATCGGCTTTGGCAAGACCATGGCGCATAACCTCACGCTGTTGCAGAATCTTTCGCTGTTTCACGGGTTGGGGTGCCCTGTCCTTCTGGGGGCGTCGCGCAAACGCTTTATCGGTGAGATCGGCGGAACCCAGGACGCAGGCGCGCGCATGCCCGGCTCACTTGGTGTGGCGCTTGCCGGTGTGGCGCAGGGGGTGCAGATGCTGCGTGTGCATGATGTCGCGGAGACGCGCGCCGCCCTGGCGCTGTGGCGGGCTGCGACGGTTGGGTCATGAGTATTTGGGAAGATTGAAAGCAGGGATTTTCAATGCTCTCCAAATACTCGGGCTCGGGTATCAGCCGTTTGACCTGCTGCTTGTGAAAAGGCGGCTCAGCGCGCCAAGCTGACTCAGTGCGACGCCGGACAGGATGAGCACCAGCGCCCAGAAGAGCCCCTCGGGCATGGTTTCACCCAAAAGCACCATGCCGAAGATCACCGACCAGACGGGCACCTGATAGTTAACGAGACTCATGAAGACCGGACCCGCGTCGCGGATGATTTGAACAAGCACGATTTGGGCCACGCCGGTGGGCAGTATGCCAAGATAGAGGAGCGCCAGAAGGCTTTCGCGGCCCAGTGTTTCGGGCCAGCCTTCGGTCCAAAGCGCGTAGGGCGCAATGGCCAGAGCAGCGAGCATCAGGGCCGCCGCCGAGAGCGAGATCATATCGACGCTCGGGCAGAGGCGGGTCGCGATGGTGCCGATTGCATAGCAGAGCGGCACCGAGACGCAGGCAAGGCGCGCCAGTGTCTCCAGGTTGTTGCCAGTCGAGGAAAAGGCGCCCGGCCCGATGAGGATGAGAACACCGCCGGTGCCGATGAAAAACCCCAGCAGCCGTCGGAGTGTCATGGTTTCGCCCGGCACGAACATATGCGCGAGCGGCAGCACGAAAAGCGGCCCCATCGCCATGCAGACGCCCGCAAAGCCCGAGGCCACGGATTGCTGACCCCACGCCAGAAGCGCGAAGGGGATCGCGTTGGAAAAGAGCCCCATCACGAGCGCCGCAAGCCAAATTCGCCCCGCATTCGGCCCCCGAAGCGAGGGCAGGCCCAGGCCGCGCGCATGTGCAAGGATCAAAAGAAACGTCGCGCCCAACGTGATCCGCGTCGCCGCCACAAAGAGCGGTCCCGCCCCGCGCAGCGACAGCTCGATCGCCATGAAGCTTGCGCCCCAGACAATGCCGAGAAAGGCGAGTTTGAGCCAGTTGATGGGCCGGATCTGCATTGCGGTGCTCCACATGAAAAAGGGGCGTTCGCGACGGAACGCCCCTTGACCGTCAGAGTGTAAGCCTGATCAGTTCTTTTCCTGATCCACAAGCTTGCCTGCGGAAATCCAAGGCATCATGTCGCGAAGTTTCTTGCCGGTTTCTTCGATCATATGCTCGTCATTGAGGCGGCGGGTGGCCTTGAACGAGGGCTGACCCACCGCGTTTTCGAGCATGAAGTCGCGCACGAATTTACCCGTTTGGATATCGGTCAGAACCGCTTTCATCCGGGCCTTGGTCTCGTCATAGGGGAGGATCCGCGGGCCGGAGGCATATTCGCCGTATTCGGCGGTGTTCGAGATCGAGTAGTTCATGTTGGCGATACCGCCTTCATAGATCAGGTCGACGATCAGCTTCACCTCGTGCAAGCACTCGAAATACGCCATTTCGGGGGCGTAGCCCGCCTCGACCAGCGTCTCGAAGCCCATACGGATCAGTTCGACAAGGCCGCCGCAGAGCACGGCCTGTTCGCCGAAGAGGTCGGTTTCGCATTCTTCGCGGAAGTTGGTCTCGATGATGCCCGAGCGTCCGCCGCCGATGGCCGCGCAGTAGCTCAGGCCGATTTCCAGCGCCTTGCCTGAGGCGTCTTTGTCGACGGCCACGAGGCACGGCACGCCGCCGCCTTTGACATATTCACCACGCACGGTGTGGCCGGGGCCCTTGGGGGCCATCATGATCACGTCGACGCCCTCTTTCGGCTCGATCAGGCCGAAATGGATGTTCAGGCCATGGGCAAAGGCAATCGCCGCGCCCGGCTTGATGTTGTCATGGACGTATTTGCGATAGGTCTCGCCCTGAAGTTCGTCGGGCATGGTGAACATCATCAGGTCGCACCACTTGGCGGCTTCGGCAATCTCCATGACCTTGAGCCCTTCGCCCTCGGCCTTTTTCGCGCTGGGCGAGCCTTCGCGGAGCGCCACGACGACGTTCTTGGCGCCCGAATCGCGCAGGTTGAGCGCATGGGCGTGGCCCTGGGAGCCGTAGCCCAGAATCGCCACGTTCATGTCCTTGATCAGGTTGATGTCGCAATCGCGGTCGTAATAAACGCGCATGGTCTTGTCCTCGCTGGTTTGTTTGAAGGCAATTTATCGGATTGGACAAGATTAGCGCGGCATTTTTGCATGGATATTGCTGATAATTTAGATATTCATAATCAGATATCAAATTTAACGGAAATATCATGCTTGACGATACGGACAGACGGATTCTCAGACGGTATCAGCACGAGCCGCATCTTGGTCCGGCCGAGTTGGCCGAGCGGGCGGGCGTCACCCCCGCCACATGCGCGCGCAGGCTGGACCGGATGCGGGCCGCCGGGATAATTCGGGCGAACCGGGCTGTGATCGATTGGCACGCGCTTGGCTATGAGGTGGAGGTGTCGTTGCGGGTCAGCCTCGACAAGACACAGCCGCGCGCGATTGATGACTTCATGGCCGCGGCGCGCGAGGTGCCGGAGGTGGTGGAAATTCAGACATTTCTCGGGCGGGTCGACCTGCGGCTTTCGGTCATCGCGCGCGACATGGCGCATTATCAGCAGATTTACCGCGAGGCGATTCTCACCCTGCCACACATGACGGATATCGAGGCGCTGATGCATGTGGCCCGGATCAAGTCGGACGAGGTGCTGCCGCTGTGATCGAACTCGATACACTTGACCGTAAAATCCTGCGCGCACTTATCGAGGATGCAACGCAAAGCGCCACCGCGCTTGGCCGCAAGCTTGGCCTGTCGCAACCCGCGACATGGCGGCGGGTGAAGCGGCTTGAAGAGGCGGGTGTGATCGCCGGGCGCAGGCTTGAGCTTGATGCCGGGAAGCTGGGCTTTGGCGTGACGGTCTTTCTGGGGGTCAAGCTGGCCACCAAGGGGCGTGTCAGTCTCGAGGATTTTGAGCGCACCATTACCGCGATACCCGAGGTTCAGACCGTCGAGCATATTCTGGGCGTCTATGACTACCGGCTACGGGTCGTGGCGCGGGACATCGCGGATTTCGAACGGGTTTTGCGCCGGCGGATCATGATGCTGCCGGGGGTGGGTGACGTCGAGGCCAATGTGCTTTTGACCGAAGAGCGGCGGGCGGGGCCGATCGGCTGAGCCGGGCACATGCCCGCGCGGCTTGTTTCGGGTTGTCAGCCCTTTGCGCTACTCTCGCCTTCGGGCGGATATTCGATCAGCGAACTGCGGCTTTCGATGACAAGGATGATCGTATCCTCGTTGACCTTGCCGTGGTAGTAGGTCGCGCCGCTGCCGCACATATACATCGCGCCTTCGCCCAGTGTCGTGACCGTGCCATCGCTGTCGGTGAATGTGACGTTGCCGCGCACGATCAGTTTCTCGTGCTTGGGGTCGGTGTGGCGGTGCAGGGGGATGTCATCGCCCGCCTTGAATCTGGTGAGTTTGACGCGCAGGTCATCCTCGCGGACGAGATATTCCTCACCGACGCCGCGGCGCGAGGGGGTGTAGGGAACATCGTTGACGTCAACATGATCGGGCATCTGTAAATCCTGTCTTTGAGTGCTGAAAATACGGTGAAACCAATACGCTGAACCCGGAAATGATCCGCGCCGGGGCGGTTCAAGTCAAGCGTCAATCGGAGGGGCTTAGCGACCGGACGCCCCAAGCCCCATCTGCATGAGCACCCGGCGCACCGGTGCCATCGCGTAGAGCGCATCGAGCGTGCCGGCGCGCAGGTCGCGCAGGGGTTGGGAGTGCAACTGCGAGGCCCGGTTGAGAAGGTCGATGCCGGTGACGCGGGCGCGCACCTCGGGGTGGCGGGCCTTGTGATAGGCATCGAGCATCGCGCGATCTCCCAGCCGATCAGGTGCGGCCACGGCCAGATCGCGCAGGCACCGCAGATCGCCCAGCGACATGTTGAGGCCCTGCGCGCCGATGGGGGGCACAACGTGGGCAGCCTCGGCCACAAGTGCCAGCCGCTCGGCGGACATCGTATCGGCGACCTGACTGATGATCGGCCAGACGGTGCGGCGCGATGCCAGCGTGAGCGGACCAAGCAAGTGGCATGAGCGCGTGCTCATCTCGGCCTCAAACGCGGGGATGTCGAGCGCCGCGAGGCGGAGTGCTTCGGGGCCGTCCTCCATCCAGACGACGGCGGACGAGGGCAGGCCCTCGTGATCGGGGAGCGGCACCAAGGTGAAGGGCCCACCCGAGCGATGCACTTCGGTGGAGATATTGCCATGAGGGATCGCGTGGGTGACGGCGAAGGCCAGCGCCTTTTGTCCGTAGCGCGTGGTGCTGACGCCGATGCCCGCCGCATCGCGCATGGGCGAGCCGCGTCCGTCGGCAGCGACCACCAGCCTTGCTTCGACCCGCTCACCATCGGTGAGTCTCACACGCGCGCAGGTTTCGCGGGTGAAGAGCGATGTGGTGCCGGTGCCGGGACGGAAATCAACCGTCTCCAGCGTGGCCAGCCGCGCGACCATCTCGCGTCGCAGGAGCCAGTTGGGAAGGTTCCAGCCAAAGGGCTGATCCGAAATATCGTCGGCGTCGAAATCACGGGTTAGGCGTGGCTCGGGCGTTTCGCCGCCCGCATCCACGATGCGCATGGTCTGAAGCGGCGCGGCGTGGGGGGCGAGACGCTCCCACAGACCGCATTCGTCCAGCAGGGCGCGTGCGGGTTGCAGGAACGCTGTGCTGCGCAGATCCGACCCATCTACGTCGCGCTCGGTGATGGGTGGGGTCGGGTCGACGCAGATCACGCGGAAACCGGCCGTGCCGAAGACCGCCGCCGCGGTCAGGCCCGCAACGCCGCCGCCGGAAATCAGGATGTCACAGGTGTCGTCTGTCATCGGTGCGCCTCCGAAGGCTTAGGTAGAGCGACGGGCGGCCGGAGCCAAGGCGCGGATCGTCACAGGAGCTTTGCGAGAAAACCGCTCAGATCGTCGGTATGGTGGTGGATGTGACCGGCAGTGTCGGGTTTGGGTGCGACATGCACGGTGCGCAGGCCCATTTGGTGCGGGATTTCGAGGTTGCGGGCCTCGTCCTCGAACATCGCGCCGCGCAAAGGGTCGAATCCGTCGGCCTCGAACACGGCTTCAAATGCCGCGCGGCGGGGTTTGGGGGTATAGTTCGCATGCTCGACACCATAGACCGCATCGAAAAGCCCCGACAGGCCGCGCGCCGCGATCACCCGTTCGGCATAGGGGGCGGTGCCGTTGGTATAGACGATACGGCGGCCCGGAAGGTCCGCGAGCCGCGCGCGCAAGGCCGGGTCCGGGCTGAGCGCGTCGAAAGATATATCATGCACCGCGTGGAGGAAGGGGCCGGGATCGAGCGCGTGTTCGGCCATGAGCCCGGCCAGCGTTGTGCCATGTTCGCGCCAGTAGGCCACGCGCAGGGCATCGGCCTCGGCGTGTGGGATATGCAGCGTGTCCATGACAAACTGCGTCATCCGCTTCTCGATCTGATCGAACAGGCGAACGGAGGGACAATAAAGCGTATTGTCGAGGTCAAAGACCCATGTCGTGACGTGTGAAAACTGCGCTTTGGGCATATCCGGGAAATAAACCGGCGGGCCGCTTTTGGAAAGGGTGCTGCGCGCTCATGTCGCTTGAACAGGGCGGCGGGCCATGCGTAGGATCGCCGGAACGACACCGGACCGGGACGTGCGACTATGAAACCAGTGCAGAAAGACGCCTATACGCTCATCCTCGAGGCGATTGACATGGGCGTCTACAAGCCCGGCGATCGGCTTGTCGAAAGTGATCTGGCCGAGAAGCTGGGTGTGTCACGCACCCCGATCCGTGAGGCGTTGCAGCGGCTCGAGACGCAATCGCTCCTGACGCGGGACGGGCGGAGCCTGATCGTGTCGTCGCTTGATCATAACCAGATGGCCGAGCTTTACGTGGTGCGGGCCGAGCTTGAGGGGCTGGCTGCCGGATTGGCGGCGCGGCATGCCTCGGACGAGGAGGTGCGCGTGCTGCGCGACATGGTCGAACTGGACCGGGGGCTGATCGGCAATCCGGCGGCGATGGCGCGGGCGAACCGGCGGTTTCACAAGCAGATACACCTGGCCTCGCACAACCAGTTTCTGGTGCAGCAGCTTGACCTCGTGCATCGGTCGATGGCGCTGATGGCGACGACGTCCCTCGCGGCGGTGGGGCGCGACGAGGTCGCGATCGCCGAGCATGACGAGATCATCACCGGTATCGAAGCCCGTGATCCCGATGCCGCCAGCGCCGCGTTGCGCACCCATATCTCAAAGGCGTTTGTCACGCGCCTCAAGCTGGATTCGGGCGAGGTCGACAGCACCCTTTGAAGGGATAACGCCGGTCAAGCCCCCCGGGGCTTTCAGAGACAGCCCATGGGCGGTCTTGTCCCAGAAGAACGGTGCGAAAATCATTTCGTAAAGCGCCTTGTAGGCGGCGATGGTGCCCAGTGGGGCATAGACATGCATGAGCGGCACCCATGGTAGAAGATGCCGGTGAAACCGGCCCGAAACAGCGGCGAAATGAAAGACGACATTGAGCATTTCGACCGCAAGAAAGAGCTTGCCTGCCGACACCAGCAACGTGCGTGACAACACTGGATCGAGCGGATGCGGCAAGCCCAGCAACACGAGCCAGAACGACCACAGGAAAGGCGCGAGAAAGACCTGTGACAGGGCGGTGAGGAAATGGGCCTGAAACCCCCAGAAACGCCATGCGCCCAACTGCCGGTGAAGCAGGCGTGGCTCACGCATGTGAACAAGATAAGTGGTCATGTATCCCTTGAGCCAGCGTGACCGCTGTTTTACCCATGGCCAGAGCCGGCAGTTTGCCTCCTCTCCGGTGACGGTGCCGACCATCTCGGTTCGGTAACCGTGCCGCGCCAGCCGGAACCCAAGATCGGCATCCTCGGTCACGTTGTGTGCGTCCCATCCGCCAAGCTTCTCAAGCGCGTCGCGCCTAAAATAGACTGTGGTGCCACCCAGCGGGATCGCAAAACCCAGTTTGGCCAGTCCGGGCAGCATGATGCGGAACCATGTGGCGTATTCGATGGTGAACGACCGCGCGAGCCAGTTTTGCTTTGGATTGTAATAGTCGAGGATCCCCTGAAGGCAGGCCACTTCGGGCGGTGCGGATTGAAACCGCCGCGCGATCATGGTGATCTGATCGGGGTCGGGGGCGTCTTCGGCATCGAATATGCCGATGATATCGCCCTCGCAGAAATCGAGCGCATAGTTCATTGCGCGGGGTTTGGTCCGGGGCTGACCGTCGGGCACGACGACGGCGCGCATCCACACGGGCAGGTCGATTTCAGCCAATGTTTTCTGGGTCAGCTCATCCTTTTCCTCAAGAACGAGGACCACTTCGAGCAGGCATTTGGGATAGGTCAGGCGCGACAGTCTTGCGACAAGCGCATGAGCGATCTCGGTCTCACGATACAGAGGCACCAGCACCGAAACCTTGGGCAGCTTTGTGTCGCGGGCAACGGGAGGGGTGTTTTCAACCGGATTGCCCGCTATCAGCCGGGCCGCGAAAGCCGCGCTTTTGAAGGCCGCGGCGACAACAAGCGTGAAGACTGCCCAGCCGACGAACAGACCGAAGACCGCCGTTGGAAAAACGACGGTCAGTGCCAAACATGCCAGCAAAACAGAGACCGCAAGTGCGAGGCGCCGGTGCGGGGTGTCGGCCCAAGTGCGACAGCTTTCGCTTGGGTCGGTGCGTGTCTGGGCCGCCTCGGTGAGGAAGGTCCGGTTTTCACTGGCGACCGCGCTTTGAATGGCGTGATCGGTGGCGATGACATGGGGCAGGTCACAAAGCGACGGGGGCAAGTCAGACCGCAGTTCCGCCGCGCGAGCCGGATCGGAAATCGCGAGCCTGTGCTTGCCATGAGCCGTCTTTACCGGGGCGACACGTAGCCTGAGCAGGTCGCGGGGGTCCGCGTCGCGGGGCGCGGGCGTAACCATGGCGGCGACCTCCGCCGCATCGAAAACCGCGTTGCCATGGGCGCGGGCGCGGGCGGCGATAACATCACGCTCCTGCGCGAGGCCTTCGCTGAGAAGGATACGTTCAAGAGAGGCATCACAATACTGGCCAACCATCTGGGCCAAATCCGCGTCGCTACGGGAGATCGTGCCGGACCGCACCAGATCGAGCCCCTTTTCATCCAAGGGGTCGGTGGTTTTCAGATGCTGCGCGTCCAGTTGACGCAACTCGGAAATACCCATGGGATATCGTTCTCCAACTGTCCTGGAAACGACTATCTTTCAAATGGGTTAATCGCGCGTAAACAAACCCTTAACAAAGGGTTAACCGGGCCTTAACGCGACAGTGAGGCGGCGAAGCGCTCGAAGAGATAGAAGCTGTCCTGCGGTCCGGGACTTGCTTCGGGGTGGTGCTGCACCGAGAAGACGGGGCCATCCTTCATGCGTATGCCGCAATTCGAACCATCAAAGAGCGACACATGCGTTTCCATCACATCTGAAGGGAGGCTTTGGCTGTCGACGGCAAAACCGTGGTTCATCGAGGTGATTTCGACCTTGCCGGTCTCCATGTCCTTTACCGGGTGGTTCGCGCCATGGTGCCCATGGTTCATCTTGACGGTCTTTGCCCCCAACGCCAGCGCGAGCATCTGATGTCCGAGACAGATGCCGAACATCGGTTTGCCCGCGTCGAGAATGCCGCGGATCGCGGGCACCGCATAGACCCCTGTCGCCGCCGGATCACCGGGACCGTTCGACAGGAATACTCCGTCCGGATCATGCGCCAGCACATCTTCGGCGGTGGCGGTGGCCGGAAGAACCGTCACGTCACAGCCCGCCGATGCGAGGCAGCGCAGGATATTGCGTTTCGCGCCATAGTCGATCGCCACGACCCGATGCTTGGCATCGGTTTGCCGCGGGTAACCATCAGGCCAAGCCCAGCGCATTTCATCCCAGCGGTAGGATTGCGCGCAGGTTACGTCACGCGCGAGATCCCGGCCCTCGAGCCCGGCGAAACCGCGTGCCTTGGCGACGAGTGCGTCAATGTCAAAATTGCCATCCGGATTGTGGGCAAGCGCCACGTGCGGTGCGCCTTGATGGCGAATCGCGCGGGTCAGGCGCCGGGTGTCGATCCCGCCGATTGCGATGCGTCCACGCCGGGCCAGCCACTCTCCGAGCCGATCGGTCGCGCGCCAGTTGGAAGGTTCGGTCGGGTTCCATTTCACGACCATCCCCGCCGCGACGGGATCGGCGGTCTCGTCATCCTCGGGGTTGACGCCGGTGTTTCCGATATGCGGGAAAGTGAAGGTCACGACCTGACCCGCATAGGACGGATCGGTCATGATTTCCTGATAGCCGGTCATCGCCGTGTTGAAGCACAGCTCGGCGGTGGTGTCGCCCGTGGCGCCAAAGCCGCGCCCGTAAAAAACGGTCCCGTCGGCCAGCACAAGACAGGCGGTGGGGTGAGACGGGGATATATCGGCCATTGGGCTCTCCGGGTGGCTGTGGACGGGCAGACAAATCTGCGCATGTCTAGGGGTGCGACAGAACCGGGTCAAGAGGCGCCCGCGCCGCGAGCGACCGCGCCTTTGTGTTTCGCGCCATTGGCCGAGGCGCGCCTGTGACCAAAGCCCGCGTCCTCTTTGCCGTGCGGCACCGCCCCTTGCCAAAGGACGTTGCGCTGTGCGGCCATTTTGTGATGTTGGCGGCTGTTGCGTGGGGCGCGCGAATTATATATGTGCCCATGCTTACGGTTTCCGCCCACCACTCGGCGGACGGCCAATTTCCCAAGCGCGTGGCGCTCTGCGATCCAAGGGATGAGAACGATATGACATTGCGTGAACAGATCGGTGCCGCCCTGAAGCAGGCGATGAAGGACAAGGCCGGATCGCGGCTGGCGACCTTGAGGCTGATAAACGCGGCGATCAAGGATCAGGACATCGCGGCCCGCGGTGGCGACAACCACGAAGGCGTGAGCGATGCCGAGATCCTCGCCATTCTTGGCAAGATGACCAAGCAGCGGCAGGAAAGTGTACGCGCCTACGAGGAGGGCGGACGTCTTGATCTTGCCGAACGCGAGCGTGAGGAGATCGCCGTCATCTCGGAATTCCTTCCAAAGCAGCTGAGCGATGAAGAGGTCGAGGCGGCGATCCGTGAGGTCATTGAAGAGACCGGCGCAGATTCGATTCGCGACATGGGCAAGATCATGGGCGCACTGAAATCGAGATATGCCGGGCAGATGGATTTCGGCGCGGTTGGCCCCAAGGTCAAGGCACGCCTGAGCTGAGACGGCGGGCCGGGGATGCTGCCTCGTGTCATGCGGCCTCAGGTCAGAACGATCAGCCCCTGGTTGAGCGCGCGCGCAACAGCGTGAATCGTGTTCATCGCGCCAAGCTTGTGACGCGCGCTTTCGATATAGGTGCGCAGCGTATTTTCAGAGATCGAGAGGGTCTGGGCCACCTGCGCCCGGCTATAGCCCATGGCCAGAAGCGTGATCGTGTCCACTTCGCGGGGGCTGAGCGCAGGGGTTGGCGTCGGGCTTCGGTCGGGCTCGAAATCCAGCGCCTTTTCGTTGAAGGCATGCGCGATCAGGATCAGCTGCCTTCGGTTTTCCTCGGTGAAGGTGGCCCAGCTTTCGTCGTCTGTGTTGCTGCTCACAGTGAAGAGCGCGAACTGTGCGCCGGGTCCGCGAACAGGCACTGAATAGCCCTGATTGCCGATGCCGTGCTCGATCGCTTCGGCCTGAAAGGCGCGGGCGGATTTGGACGACCAGTCGAGCCGTTTCCAATCTACGGGGTGAAACTGTTGGAAGCAGCCGATGATCACCGGATCGACGCGCAGATAATCCTGCTCGATATAGCGTTGAACCCATGCCGGGGCATAGGTTCCGCATCCGTATTGGTCGCCCCCTGCGCTGACCCAGTGATATATCATGTGATCGACGCCGAAGAGGTCGCGCAGCTCTTCAATGGTCTCCTGCAAGCCGGATGTGTCCCGCGCGGTATCGAGCCGGGAGAGGGTCGCATTCAGGTGCGCCTGAGTGGGGGCGTTCATGCGCCGCATGTCCTTTCGTTTGCGACGCAAGGTCCACCGCCGCGACATGCTGGGTATCCTCCAGCTGCGCGGCCAGCTTGGTCAGGCCATTCTGACTGGCGAAACTGCGCAGGTCGGCCAACACGTCTAGTATCCACCCATTATGCATGACCAACCTCCCCAGCGGTAGCATTCGAAAGAACATTTCAACCCTACCATGAGTCTCGGTGTTGCCCCACTCACGGGATACACCCCCTCAGAAATGGTGGGGCTGCAACGGCGTAACGCTTTGAAAGTAAAGAATTCTAGAATTCGTGCAAAAAAACCCCGCGACCCTTATCCAGAGTCGCGGGGTTTTGTTTCCGATTTGGAAACGCTTTATTTGCCTGCGGACAACACGTCTTCGACGGTTTTCAGGCCGGTTCGTGGTGATTGCACGAGCACCGCCATGTTGCCCGGTTTGTGTTCGTTCCGGCGCATTTTTACGTGGGCCGCGGGAATTTCATCCCAAGTGAAGCATTCGGACATGCAAGGGTCCAAACGGCCCTCGATCATCAGCTTGTTGGCTGCGCTCGCCTGTTTGAGATGGGCGAAGTGGCTTCCCTGAATGCGCTTCTGATGCATCCAGACATAGCGCGCGTCCATGGTAAGATTGTAACCGGTGGTTCCGGCGCAGATCACCACCATGCCGCCCTTTTTGCACACGAAGGTAGAGACCGGGAAGGTCGCCTCACCGGGATGTTCGAACACCATGTCGACGTTCTCGCCCTTGCCGGTGATGTCCCATATCGCCTTCCCGAATTTACGGACTTCGGCGAACCATTCGTTATATTCGGGCGTGTTGACGGTGGGCAATTGACCCCAGCAATTGAAGTCTTTGCGGTTGATCACGCCCTTGGCGCCGCATTGCATGACGAAATCGCGCTTGTCCTCTTCCGAGATGACGCCGATCGCGTTCGCGCCTGCCGTGTTGATCAGCTGAATCGCATACGAGCCGAGACCACCCGACGCGCCCCAGACAAGCACGTTCTGACCGGGCTTGAGCGTGTGGGGCCGGTGGCCGAAAAGCATCCGATATGCGGTGGCCAGCGTGAGCGTGTAGCACGCGCTTTCCTCCCATGTCAGGTGCTTGGGGCGCGGCATGAGCTGTTGGGCCTGCACGTTGGTGAACTGTGCGAAGGAACCGTCGGGCGTTTCATAGCCCCAGATCCGCTGTGAGGGCGAAAACATCGGATCGCCGCCGTTGCATTCCTCGTCCTCGCCATCGTCCTGATTGCAGTGAATGACGACCTCGTCGCCGACCTTCCAGCGCGTGACCTTGTCACCCACGGCCCAGACGATGCCCGAGGCGTCGGAGCCCGCGATGTGATAGTCGGACTTGTGAACATCAAACATGCTGATCGGAATGCCGAGGCCCGCCCAGATACCGTTGTAATTGACGCCTGCGGCCATCACCAGAACCAGCACTTCGTGGCTGTCGAGCGTGGGAACGTCGACCACTTCGAGCTGCATCGCCTGATCGGGCTCGCCCTGACGTTCGCGGCGGATGGCCCATGCGTACATTTTCTTGGGCACATAGCCCAGCGGGGGAAGCTCACCGACCTCGTAGAGGTCTTTTTCGGGTGCGTCATAGGGCGTGATGCCGTTTTCGGTGTCCAGAGCCATGGGACCCTCCTTGAAAATCCTATTTTGCCGCAACGCAGAATCGCGGTGTCTGCCCAAGTGATATGAGTGGACGCGTAATATTGCAATGCCGTTTGGCTGAGTTTTGTAATTTTATGACCCAGCAGTTGCAGAAATCACTTTGCAGTCGCAGCGTCATCTTCATAAAAATGGGCGATGGAATTGGCGTAATAGGTCAGGATCGCGCGCGCGTCGGGCGCCATTTCAAGGCCCTGTGGGGTGTCCCTGATCATTCCGCGATCCGCCATGATGCGCCGGGCAAGGGCGATCGCGTCAGAAAGGCTTCCCGTTCCCAATTGCGGCAGCACCGCCGAGGCGGCGGAAATCTCGGCCTGCACTGCCGTTTCGAGCGCGGCATCATCGAGCGGCCCGCCGCTACGAAGCAATGCGCGGCTTAGCAGGGGGACGAAAAGCAGCGGCATTTCTTCTTCGATCCGGTGCATGAGCATCTGAGCGAGATCGTCGAGCGCGGGCACCTCGGGATAGTCGCTGAGCCTGACCGGCGCGCCGAAAATCACCTCGGCCACCCCGAATTTCCGAAAGGTGCCGCGCAGGCGGCGCCATATCATCGACAGGATAAAACGAAGGATCACCGTCATCCGGGCGCGGAATCGGCGATCGCCGCGCTGCGCAGCGGAGATCAGCACCCGATCCTCAAGCACGCGGTCATAATTGATCGCGACGGGCACGAAGACCACGTCGCGCCCATCGGCCTTGTAGCCTTGCACCACATAAGACAGCAGGCCAATCTTGGGCGGGCGCAAGCGGCCATCGAGGCTGAGTCCGCCTTCGGGGAAGATCGCCTGTGTGACACCGCCCGTGGTGGCCATCTGCACATAGCGGGCAAGCACCGCCCGATAGAGCCCGCCGCGTGATCTGCGGCGGATGAAATAGGCGCCCATGGACTTGATCAGGCGCGAGAGGGGCCAGACGCGGGCCCATTCGCCCACCGCATAGCTGAGTGCCGAGGCCTGTGCGGCCAGCGTCGTGACCAGAACGTAATCCATGTTGGAGCGATGGTTCATGATGAAAATGACCGTCGCGTCCTTGTCGATGCGCGAGAGCACGGCCTCGTTGTCGGGGCCGGTGCGCACGATATAAAGCATCCGAGCCAGCCAGCGCGAGGCCCGCGTTCCAAAGCCGAAATAGGCAAAGGCGCTGAAACTCGGAACGATTTCACGGGCATAGCGGCGCGCCTTTTCAAAGGCCACGTCTTCGCGCACCGCGTGGCGTTCGGCATAATCCACGATGGCTTGCGTGACCTCCGGATCATAGACAAGGCGTTGGATCATGTCGTGACGCCGGGCAAGCTTGAACGGTTCAATAGGTCGCGTCAGGCGTTCGTTGAGCCGGGCGACCGCGCGCTCAAGGCGGCGTCGAAAGAACCAGCGGACCGATGGGAACAGGAAATGCGACGCAAACGTTACCGCCGCGAAGGCGATGAGCAAGAGCAGCAGCCAAAGCGGCATTTCCACGGGCGTTGTCATGCATGCACACTTGCATCAATGGACGGAAGGGTAAATATGCCTTGCCATGACCGGATTTACCATCCAGCGCGGGTTTCCCGCCGAAACCCGTGACACGGCGGCGCGGCATTATTGGGACGCGTTCGGCGCCAAGCTTGAGCGTGTGATGGGCCCCGAGGCGCGCGCGATACGCTTTTTCACCGAGACGCTGGATGAGAGTTTCGCGCTTTCGGCTGTGGGCCCGGATGGCGCGCTTCTGGGGCTGGCCGGGTTCAAGACCCATGAAGGTAGCATGACCGGAGGCAGCTTTGCCGACATGGCGGCGGTCTATGGCGTGGCGGGCGCGTGCTGGCGGGTTGCGTGCCTAGCCTTGCTTGAGCGCGAGGTCCTTCGAGACGTTCTGTTGATGGATGGTATCTGTGTCGCCGAGCCTGCCCGTGGGAAGGGTTTCGGATCGGCGCTTTTGGATGCGATCATGGCCGAAGCGGCGGCCCGTAACCTGCCGGCTGTGCGGCTTGACGTGATTGATGACAATCGCCGTGCCCGCGCGCTTTATGAGCGCAAGGGTTTTGTCGCGCAGGAGAATACCCGGCTTGGCCCGTTGCGGCATGTCTTCGGTTTCGAGCGGGCAACGGCCATGCGGTGCCCCGTGTCCGCAAGCACCGGATGAGCCCATAGGTTTGGGCGCGCATCAATATTACAAACCGGGTTGCATTGGCGTAATTTGATAACTTATGCTGCATTGCAGCGCGATATGGAGGATTCGTCATGTCAGAGCCCAAGGACCGTCCCTGGCTTATTCGCACCTATGCCGGTCATTCGACCGCAAGCGCATCGAACGCGCTTTACCGTGCGAACCTCGCCCGTGGACAAACGGGCCTGTCGGTCGCGTTCGACCTGCCCACACAGACCGGGTATGACAGCGATCACGTTCTGAGCCAGGGCGAGGTCGGCAAGGTCGGCGTGCCGGTGAGCCATCTTGGCGACATGCGCGCGCTTTTCGATCAGATCCCGCTTGATCAGATGAATACCTCGATGACGATCAATGCCACGGCGCCGTGGCTTCTGGCGCTTTATATCGCGGTGGCCGAGGAGCAGGGCGCCGATATAACCAAGCTGAGCGGCACGGTGCAGAACGACCTGATCAAGGAATACCTCAGCCGTGGCACCTATATCTGCCCGCCCAAACCTTCGCTGCGGATGATTGGCGACGTCGCCGAATATTGCTACAAGCACGTGCCCAAATGGAACCCGATGAACGTCTGTTCCTACCACCTGCAAGAGGCCGGGGCGACGCCCGAGCAGGAGCTGGCCTTTGCGCTCGCCACCGCCGTGGCAGTGCTGGACGAGTTGAAGCCGCGCGTGCCGGAAGAGGATTTCCCGATCCTCGCAGGCCGGATTTCATTCTTCGTCAACGCGGGCATCCGGTTTGTCACCGAGATGTGCAAGATGCGCGCCTTCGTCGATCTGTGGGACGAGATTTTGCAGGAGCGCTATGGCGTCGAAGACCCCAAGTTCCGCCGCTTCCGCTATGGCGTGCAGGTCAATTCCCTTGGCCTGACCGAACAGCAGCCCGAGAACAACGTCTACCGCATCCTCATTGAAATGCTGGCGGTGACCCTATCGAAAAAGGCCCGCGCGCGGGCGGTTCAGCTTCCGGCCTGGAACGAGGCGCTTGGCCTGCCGCGCCCCTGGGATCAGCAATGGTCGATGCGGATGCAGCAGATCCTCGCCTATGAAACCGATCTCTTGGAGTTCGATGATCTTTTTGACGGCAACCCGGCGGTGGACGCCAAGGTCGAGGCCCTGAAAGAGGGGGCGCGCCATGAATTGTCGAACCTCGACAGCATGGGCGGCGCGATCGGGGCCATCGGCTATATGAAGTCGCGCCTGGTGGATTCAAACGCCGCGCGGTTGAACCGGATCGAAGCCGGCGAAACGGTGGTCGTCGGTGTGAACAAGTGGTCCGAGGGAGAGCCAAGCCCGCTGATGACCGGTGATGGCGGTATCATGGTGGTGGATGCCGCGGTCGAGGCCGATCAGATCGCACGGCTAGAGACTTGGCGCGAGGAGCGGGACGAGGCGGCGGTCAAGGTTGCGTTGGCCGAACTGCGTGCTGCCGCAGCGGAAGGCCGCAACGTGATGCCCGCGTCGATCAAGGCCGCCAAGGCGGGTGTGACAACAGGTGAATGGGCGGCGCAGATGCGCAACGTTCATGGGGAATACCGTGGCCCGACCGGTGTTTCCGACAATCCTTCGAACATGACCGAGGGTCTGGACGAATTGCGCGATGCCGTGAATGCGGCAAGCGACCGGCTTGGGCGGCGGCTCAGTTTTCTGATCGGCAAGCCGGGGCTGGACGGGCATTCCAACGGGGCCGAACAGATTGCCGTGCGGGCCCGAGATTGCGGTATGGATATCCGGTATGAGGGTATCCGCATGACGCCCGAGGAAATCGTGACCACAGCAATCGAGGAAGAAAGCCACGTGGTTGGGCTTTCGATCCTGTCGGGAAGTCACATACCGCTTGTTGAGGAACTGATGACGCGGATGCACGCCGCCGGTTTGGGCGATGTGCCGGTCGTGGTCGGTGGCATCATTCCCGAGGAAGACGCCCGGCGGCTCCGGCAGATGGGTGTCGCGCGCGTTTATACGCCCAAAGATTTTGAACTGAACACGATCATGCGGGATGTGATCACGCTCACCGATCCGAAGGCTGTCGCGGCGGAATAGCCGCGCGTTACAGGGCAAAGTGGCGGAGTAGCCGCGCGTTAGAGAGCGGGGGGGGGCGGGCGTGTCCCCCCGCCCCCCGGGGATTTGCTCAAGGGCTTTCGACCTTAACGGGAGATGTCACCCAAAGCCGAAACGCCTTAATCTTCGGAAGCTTCGTCGTCCGGCGTTTTTATTTCGGCCACGATCCGGGCCTGAAGATCCTTGTCGGTCTGGGCCGCCTTGCCGATCGCCATGAACTCGGCGGGGCTCAGGTTTTCAACATCTTCGATCGCTTGTTTGGCCTCGGTATCCGCCTCTTGGATTAGGGCGTTACGCTCATCCTCGCTCTCGAGTTTCTGAATGCGCGGAATATATTCCTGACGCACTTTCTCGATTGCGGTGACGGCCTCGATAAAGGCGCTGACCTGAGCGTCCGTGACGTCAGCGGCGGCCACTTGGGCGGTTTCGGGTTGTGTTTCCTGCGCGAGGGCGGGCGTGGCAACCAGAAGGCCGAGGGCGGCAAGTGTAGGTGCGAATGTTTTCTTGAGTTTCATAGCGTTCTCCAGTTTCGCATAGTGGGTTGAGGCGTCATTGATCTCTTGTTGCATCCACGTGGAGGTGATGCCGGCGAAACGCAACACGGGCCGGCAAGAAAATGCCGTTCCAATCCGCATGGCCCATCCCAAAGACGCTGGACCCTTCGGGTTTGGCGCGGCTATGGTCGCGCATGCGCCATGCATCGAAGGAGACTGCCGATGTCCGAGATCACCATTCGCTTCCTTCGACCCGGCGATGAAGCGGCATGGCGCGCGCTTTGGACGGCCTATCTTGAGTTCTATGAGAGCAGCGTCACCGAAGAGGTCTATGCCACGACCTTTGCCCGGCTTCTATCGGACGCGCATCCGCGACAGAACGGGTTTCTCGCGCTGTCGGACGGGGAGGCGATGGGGCTTGTCCACTATATTTATCATCCGCATAACTGGCGGATCGAGGACGTCTGCTATCTTCAGGATCTTTATACCGACCCGCAGGTGCGCGGCATGGGCTTGGGCCGCAAGCTTATCGAGGCGGTGTATCGGGCGGCGGACGAGGCGGGCTGCCCTTCGGTCTATTGGTTGACGCAGGAATTCAACGCCGAAGCGCGCAGGCTTTATGACCGGATCGCGACCGTGACCCCATTCATCAAGTATTCACGCTAGCGCGTTTCGAACGGAATATGCGTGCCAAGGGCTGTGCCAAATCGTCCATCATCGGCAAAAGGCACTTTTCTCGGTGGGTCAGGGCGCTAAACTTTGGTCAATGCCGTATCATTGGACCCCCGAGCGCGGTGGTGCCCACGCCACGCGCCTTATCCTCTGGCCACACCGTTCGCTTCCGCGTTCGGGTTTTGCGGCGTTCATCCTGATCACCTCGGGCATGCTTGCCGTGCCGTTGCTGCCGCTTTTGGGGTCGCTCGCGCTTTGGGGTTTGCTGCCGTTCCTGATTCTTGCGGTTTCGGCGGTGTGGTGGGCGCTACAACGATCCTACCGCAGCGGCGAGACGCGAGAGGCGCTGCATATCGACCCCGAAACCGTGACGCTGAGGCGCGTTAACCCGGGTGGCGATGAACAGAACTGGGAATGCAACAGCTATTGGACGCAAGCCTTTCTTTATCCCAGCGAAGGCCCGGTGCCGCACTATATAACCTTGCGCGGCAAGGGGCGCGAAGTGGAGCTTGGCGCCTTCCTGTCGGAAGATGAGCGCAAGGTGCTGTTTGGCGAATTGCAAACGGCCTTGAACCGTGCGCGTCAAAGCTGAGGCTCAGCCTGCGGTCGAATGCGCCCAGTCCCAGTAGAGGTCGCGGGCGCGGCGCGTGATCGGACCCACCTGATACGACGTGTCGTCAAAGGCGGTAACAGGGGTGATCTTGGACATGTTGCCGGTGAGGAACACCTCGTCCGCGGCGTGGAAATCCTCAAAGCTCAGAACCCGTTCCTGAACCTCGTAGCCATCGGCCCGCAAGTTGGAGATGTGGCGCGCACGTGTGATCCCGGCCAGAAACGTGCCATTTGGAACAGGCGTCATGACCACCCCGTCGCGCACCGCGAAAACATTGGCTGTCGCGCTTTCGGCGACATTGCCCAAGGCGTCGGCGACAAGCGCGTTGCCAAACCCCTTGGCGCGCACCTCGGCCAGCATGCGGGCGTTGTTGGGATAAAGGCAGGCGGCCTTGGCATTGACCACCGCGTCCTCGAGTACCGGACGCCGGAAGCGGGTGCGGGTCAGTGTGGTCGTGGTGTCCGCTGTGGCCAGAGGAACTTCCTCGAGGCTGATCGCAAAGCCGGTTGCGCCGCCCGGCTTGGGAAGAATGGCGGCGTAGCCGCAGTCGATGGCCCAATACATTGGCCGGATATAGACCGCCGCATCGCTGGCAAAGCGCGTGAGGCCGTCGCGCACGATCTCGACCATATCTTCGGGCGTCACGGTGGGCTCTACCATCAGCGCCCGCGCCGAGGCATTGACGCGCGCGCAATGCAGATCGAGATCGGGGGTCAGGCCATGTGCAAATCGGGCGCCATCGAAGACATTGCTGCCAAGCCACATACCGTGATCGGCTGCACGCATGACCGGGGTATCGCCCGCGTGCCAGCGACCTTCGAAATAGGTGTGGATGTTCTTGCCCGTGGCCATGTGCCCCTCCCGTCCGCGATTATTCGCTGGCAACCTATTCCGGGCCGGAGGGCGCGTCCAGTGGGATACGCTCAGGTGTTCGTCGCCTCGGTCAGGAGGGCCGCGATGTCGAGCGGGCCGTTGTGCATCCTGAGTGCGCCCGAAGTGTCGCGGGGCCATTCGCTTTCGGGGCGATCGACGTAAAGCTCGATCCCGTTGCCGTCGGGGTCTTTCAGGTAGACGGCCTCGCTCACCCCGTGATCTGCCGCCCCTTCGAGCGGGATGCCGGCGGCGACGACACGCGTCAGAACGTCGGCCAGCGTGCGCCGGTCAGGATACAGAATGGCGGTGTGATAAAGCCCGGTATGCCCCTTGGGCGGGGGTGTGCCGCCAAGGCTTTCCCATGTGTTGAGGCCGATATGATGGTGATATCCGCCCATCGACAGGAACGCGGCCTGTGTCCCGAAGCATTGCTGCAACTCGAACCCCAGAACGCCGCTATAGAAGGCGATGGCGCGCTCGAGGTCTGCGACCTTGAGGTGAACGTGGCCGATGCGGCCTTGGGGCTGTGGTGCGGATGACATGGTATCAGACTCCCGGTGGATGACGTCAAAGGCGCGCGTGTGGGCCTAAGGATCACTAAGGTATCCTGCCGCCAGCGGACCAGTGGGAGAAACCGCACAATTTCTGTGCGCCAGCCGCACCGCCTATGAATGCTCAGTCAAGCGTGTCGAGCAGTGCCGGGTAGTCGCGCAGGCCGAACCGCGCACCCATTGTTGCCTTCCACCGGGCCGCGAAACGGGCGCGCACCGCATCGCTAAGGAGATGCGCCTCGCCCGAGACTGTGCCCGTGTGAACCTTTGACGCCTTCCCGTCCGGAGGCAGGCCGCACGCGGCATCCCGGCTTTCGCGGATGAGGTGGTCATCGAACTGACGCTGATGGGCCTTCATGAAATCGAACGTGGCCTGCCGTGTCGCGATGCTGATGGCGGCGGGATCGGTCACGCCGATAAAGCGCGCCACGCGCGTCACCGTGCCCGCAAGATCGCCGCGCATGTGCTCGTAGGCCAGTATGAGCACCTCGTCGCGGTTTCGGACATCCCACCACGACATCGCGTGGGTCCAGTAATCGTCCGAGGTGTCGCGATCGAGATAATATTCGGCGAACGTGTCGAATGGAATGCTGCCCGGCTCGAAATACCAGCCTTCGAAAAAACGATAGAGAGAGCGCATCGCATCAAGCGGATCGCGCATGACGACGATATAGCGCCCGCCTTTGGGGATGTCATGCCAGCTCAGATGGCTTTTGAAGGCGCGCGGGCAGGGTTGATCGCTGGGGATGTCGATACCCATGTCATGCGCCATTTCGATCCATGGCACGGCGGCGGTAATCTCGTCAAAAGACATGTCGCCGCCGCTGCGAAGGCCATGCACGATCTGCTGCATCCACGTGGTGCCGCATTTGGCATATGGCGAGATGAAAACATCCGTGGGATCGGGACGATAGGCGAGACCACGCGTCCAGCCCGTGTCGGTTGCAAACCGCGCGGAGATCGCCTTCATCTCGTCAAGCGTGGTGGCACGGCGCGGCCCGGTCATGTCGTGCGGCTTGTGGCGAGCGCCATCGTCATTCCATTGCCCCCGAAACCATGCCGACGATATCGTAGGTCTTGCGCATGATGGGCGTCGCGATGTCGCGGGCGCGTTCCGCGCCGCGCGCGAGGATCGCGTCAATCTCGGTCACATCCTGCATGAGCCGTGCCATTTCCGACGAGATCGGGGCAAGGCGGTCCACGGCCAGATCGGCCAGTGCGGGTTTGAATTCGGAAAACGGTTTGCCGCCCATCTCGCGCATCACCTCTTCGACGCTCAGGTCGGCGAGGCCCGCGTAGATATTCACCAGATTGCGCGCCTCGGGCCGGTCGGCAAGGCCGTCCACCTCGGAGGGGAGTGGCTCGGGGTCGGTCTTGGCCTTGCGGATTTTCTTGGCGATGGTGTCGGCATCGTCTGTCATGTTGATGCGGCTCATGTCCGAGGGGTCGGATTTGGACATCTTTTTCGATCCGTCGCGCAGGCTCATGACCCGTGTTGCGGCCCCTTCGATCACCGGCTCAGTGATCGGAAAAAACTCCACCCCGTAATCGTGGTTGAATTTCAACGCGATGTCGCGGGCCAGCTCGAGATGCTGCTTCTGATCCTCGCCCACGGGGACATGGGTCGCGTGATAGACGAGAATGTCGGCGGCCATGAGCGCAGGGTAGGCGAAAAGCCCAAGCGAGGCGTTCTGCGCATTCTTGCCTGCCTTGTCCTTGAACTGCGTCATGCGCTGCATCCAGCCCATGCGCGCCACGCAGTTGAAGACCCATGCCATTTGCGCGTGTTCGGGCACTTGGCTTTGGTTGAAAAGGATCGAGCGTTCGGGATCGAGCCCGGAGGCGATGAACCCGGCCGTCAGTTCGCGCGTGGCATGGCGCAGGGCCTTGGGTTCCTGCCAAACGGTGATGGCGTGCATGTCGACCATGCAGAAGATCGACTGAATACCCTGATCCTGACCCCCGGCAAACCGTTTGAGCGCGCCGAGATAATTGCCCAGCGTCAGTTTGCCCGAGGGTTGAATCCCGGAAAAGACGCGCGGGGTGAATTCGGATATGCGGCTCGCGCCCTCGGTCGTCATGGGTGGTGCTCCGTCTGGGATGTCACAGTGACGCAGCGATTAAGCGCCGCGCGCGGGCAGGTCAAGGCAGGGCGCGGTGGATGCAGTTTATCCGGTGGGCGCGTTCGGGTCGTCCTTACCGCCGAGACCGAGCCCGAGGGCGGCGGCCCCGTTTGACAGGAGTTCGATCCCGAGAAGCAGGCCAAGCGTGATCGCGGCGCTTTCGGGAAGCCCCAGAAGAATGAGAATGCCAAGCGCCGCCGACACACCGCCCGAGAGCAGCACGAGCAACTTGAGCGCGGAAGAGGCGAGAGCAAAACCCAACATCAGCTTGAAAAGACCGGAGACGAGGAAAGCCACACCCGCGATGACAGTCAGCGTCACTAGCCCCGCAAGCGGATCCGCGAGAAGCATGACACCCAGCAGGAGCGCCACGACACCAAGGAGCAATGACCAGAGCTGTCCGCTCAGGTCGCCCGAGCGGACCGCGGCATAGATTTGCAGGATACCCAAAAGGACAAAGGCCCAACTGGCAAGGATTTCGACCGTCATGGACGCGGCCAGAGGATTGAAGAGGGCCAGAAGCCCGGCAGCCAGAAAGAGAACGCCCGTAATGATGAGAAGAGTGCGGTTTTTCATAGGGTTGATGCTCCGGTTTGACGCGCCGCGGGGGGCGGCTTTGCAGGCACCATAAGACAACGGGCGAGGGGGCGAAACCATGATACGCTTTTGGCACGCCGTCTTTCATTTCACGTTTGGTTACGCTACATCCCGGCAAACGGCTTTGCCCGTTGGACGCTCCACAGGCCAGAACGGGACGCAGATCATCATGAGCACACCACCGGCACCGCCCGTCAATCCTCTGCCCCCTGTCGTTGTGGCGCTTTTCCTGGCCATCGTGGGGGTCGAGGCGGCCTTCGTGATGGGCGAACAGGGGCTGATCGGGGGGCGTGCCGCCGTGGGCTGGCGTCAGATGGCGATCGAAAGCTATGGGTTCAACGGCGATATCCAGAGATGGATGCTGTCGAATGGCGTTTTCCCGGTTGAACATCTGATGCGCTATGTGACCTATCCGTTCGTGCATGGCTCGATCGCGCATATGGCCTTTGCGGCGGTGATCCTTCTGGCGATGGGCAAGTTCGTGGGCGAGGTGTTCCGGCAATGGGCCGTGCTGGCGGTGTTTGTCCTGTCCTCGGTTGCGGGGGCCGTCATCTACGGGCTTTTCACGCTTGAGCAGCCATGGCTGATGGGGGGGTATCCGGGGGTTTATGGCCTGATCGGGGCTTTTACCTATCTCTTGTGGCTGCGGCTTGGAGAGTTGGGCGAGCGACAGATCAGGGCCTTTTCGCTTATCGGGATTCTGATGTTCATCCAGTTGATTTTCGGGCTTTTCTTTGGCGCGAACAGTATGTGGATCGCTGATGTGGCCGGGTTCTGCATAGGCTTCGTGATGTCGTTTTTCGTGGCGCCCGGCGGCTGGGCCAAGATTCGAGACCGGCTACGCCAGCGAAGCTGATCCGGGGCGCGTTATCCGCGCCTGAGGCTGTCCCGAAATTCGGCGAAAGAGAAGGCGCGCACCATCGCGCCCAACGCGAAATAGGCGGCCGCGCCAAGCCCCACCAGAAGCAGCAACGCCAGCCAGCGCCAGCCGGGATAGGCAAAGAGCGGACCGAGCAGCAGCATCAAGCCCGCCAGCACCGCCCCCATGAGCAGCGACGCCAGAACGATACGCCACGCTCTGCGGCGAAACCGGCTGTCGAAACGCGTCGTTTCGCCCATCCGGTGCCCGCCCCACACGAGTAGCCCAAGCATGACCCAGCCCGCCACGGTGGTTGCAATGGCCGCCGCGATCCAACCGATATAGAGCGCGAGCCCGACCGCGATGACCGCATTCACCACCATCGCGACAAGCGCGTAGCGGAACGGGCTCCGCGTGTCCTCGCGGGCAAAAAAGACAGGCTGAACAACCTTTTGCAAGACGAAAGCGGGTAGACCCAACCCGTAGGCCGCAACCGCGAGCGCGGTCGCAGCGGTATCGTCGCTGGTGAAGGCGCCGCGTTCGAAGAGCACCGAGACAAGCGGCAAAGGCACCACCACGAGCGCCACCGCACAGGGCACAGTCAGCACGAGACACATTTCGCCAGCGCGCGAAAGGGCCGCGCGCCCGCCTGCGTCATCTCCGGCCTTGAGGCGGCGTGAGAGGTCAGGCAGGAGCACGATGCCGATGGCGATGCCAACCACGCCGAGGGGAAGCTGATAGAGCCGATCGGCGGCATAGAGCCAGCTCACCGCGCCCTCGTAATTTGAGGCAACTATCTGACCTACAAGAAGATTTACCTGAACCACTCCACCGGCGAGCGCGGCGGGAATGGCAATGCGCACGAGGCGGCGCATCTCGGGCGAGAGGCGCGGGCGGCGCACCCGCAGGCTGAACCCGGCGCGGCGTGCGGCGATCCAGACAAGGACCAACTGCGCCAGCCCTGCAAGCGGGATGGTCCAGACAAGTGCCTCGACCACGCGGGCACCGCCGGTGAGGGCCGCGGCGCCCATCGTGACGCACAGCATGACATTCAGGAGCACCGGCGCGGCAGCAGCAGCCGCGAAGCGCCCGGCGCTGTTGAGCACCCCGGAAAACAGTGCGGCCAGTGATATGAAGAAGATGTAAGGGAATACCACGCGCCCGAAATCCACAGCCATATCAAAGCGTTCGTCACCATAGAACCCTTCGGCGGTGACCCAGACAAAGGCCGGCATGAAGACCATTGCCAAGGCGCAGAGGATGAGCAGCACGAAGGCCAGACCGCTCATTGCCTGTGAGGCGAAGCCCTCGGGGTCGTTGCCTGCTTCCAGCCGCTTGGAGAACATGGGCACGAAGGCGGCGTTGAAGGCACCTTCGGCGAAGAAGCGGCGGAACATGTTGGGCAGGCGAAAGGCCGCGACGAAGGCGTCCATCACCGGGCCGGGGCCGACGAGATTGGTGATCATGACGTCGCGCACGAAGCCCAGGATGCGGCTCAGAAGTGTCCAGCCGCCCACGGTGAGGATGCTGGAAAGAAGCCGGACGGGTTTCATCAAGGGGCCTTTCGGGAAGACTGATGCGCGAAGGGTTAGCCGATCGCACGGTCCCGGAAAAGGGTGCAGAGCGGCAAGGGCGCGCGAATCATGGTTAATGGCCTGATTTTCATGGGTTGCCGGAGGTCGGCATCCACGTCGGCATCCACGTCGGCATTCACGTCGGTATCACGTCGGTGCATTTCGCCCACCAGAGGCGGGTTAACGGGGCGAACGCTGCGCCGAAGCCCGCCGGACCGCGCGCCGGTGTCGGCGGGCCGTCGGACGGGAAAGCGGATGGAAGACAGGCGGGCGGGGCTTATAGCGTTTCCTGGCTCGGTTGTGGGAGCATTCGCTGCCTGTCGCCTTCGGCTCCAACGCGAATGCTCCCTCATGCGATTCTGTGTTTCCAGGAAACGCTTTAGATCGTCTGATCGTAGTCGCCGACGCCCGGCTCGGTCCGGATGACCGCGTCGATATCGGCAAAGATCGCGCGCATTTCGGCCTCGCTCTCGGAGCTTTCACAGACAACGACGAGGTTGGGAGTGTTCGAGCTTGCCCTGACAAGACCCCATGAGCCGTTGTCGAGGATCACGCGCGCGCCATTCACGGTGACCACCTCTTTGATCGGGCGGCCGCCGACGGTGTCTCCGGCCTCGTGGCGGGCCACCAGTTTTGTGACCAGCCGGTCGAGGATGTCGTATTTCTCGGTATCGGCGGCATAGGGGGACATGGTGGGCGTGGCCCATGTGCGGGGCAGCGCGCGGCGCAAATCGGACATGGATTGTGCCGCGTTGGCGTCCAGCAGCTTGCAGATTTCGACCGCGACGCGTAGGCCGCAATCATAGCCCCGCCCGACGGGTTCGGCGAGGAAGTAGTGGCCCGATTTCTCGAATCCGGCAAGCGCGCCGATTTCCTTCACGCGCCGTTTCATGTGGCTGTGGCCGGTTTTCCAGTAATCGGCACGGGCGCCGTTCTTTTGCAACTCGGGGTCGGAGGCGAAAAGACCGGTGGATTTCACGTCGGCGACAAAGGTCGCGTTCTTGTGGGTCTTGGAAAATTCGCGCGCCATGATCACCCCGACCTTGTCGGCGAAAATTTCTTCTCCTTCGTCGTCCACGACGCCGCAGCGATCACCATCGCCATCAAACCCGAGCGCGAGGTCAGCGCTCGACGCCTTTACCGCGGCGGCCATGTCATGCAGCATTTCCATCGCTTCGGGGTTGGGGTTGTAATGGGGGAAGGTATAATCGAGGTCGCAATGCAGCGGCACGACCTCGGCTCCGATCCGCTCAAAGAGGGCGGGCGCGAAGGCCGAGGCGGTGCCGTTGCCCGTGGCGCAGACGACCTTGAGCGGGCGGGACAGGCGGAAATCCCCCACCAGATCATCGAGGTAAGCCTCGCGCACGCCGTCCACGAATTCATAGCCGCCGCCGGGTCGGGCCTGTCCCTTGCCGTCAAGCACGATATCGCGCAGTTCGGCCATTTCATCGGGGCCGTGGGTGAGAGGACGCTCAAAGCCCATCTTGACCCCGGTCCAGCCGTTCGGATTGTGCGAGGCCGTGACCATGGCGACGGCGGGCACATCAAGGTGAAACTGTGAGAAATAGGCCATGGGCGAGAGGGCCGGGCCGATATCCTTGACGGTGATCCCGGCCTGCATCAGGCCAAGGATCAGCGCGTTTTTGATCGAGAGCGAATAATCGCGGTAGTCATTGCCCACCGCGATCACCGGGTCGATGCCGCGCGTCTGCATCTGCGTGCCGAGCCCGAGGCCGAGTGCGGTCATGCCGGGGAGGTTAATCTCGTCGGGGTATTTCCAGCGCGCGTCGTATTCGCGAAAGCCGGTGGGCGCGATCATCGGGTCGCGCAGGAAATCCCAAGTATTGGGTGTCACGGTAGAGGCGGGTTTGGGCACGGAGACGTCTCTCGTTTTTCAGATCTTGAGGGGGTGACGCTTGGCCAGCGCATCGAACTGCATGAGCGTGTCGATAAGCGCGGGCATGTCGGCGAGCGGGATCATGTTGGGCCCGTCCGAAGGGGCGGTGTCGGGGGCTTCGTGGGTTTCGATGAACACGGCCGCCACGCCAAGCGCCACGGCGGCGCGCGCCATGACCGGCGCAAATTCGCGCTGGCCGCCCGAGCTTCCGCCCTGACCGCCGGGCTGTTGCACGGAATGGGTCGCATCCATGACCACCGGATAGCCGGTGGCGGCCATCTGTGGCAGGGCGCGCATGTCGGCCACAAGGGTATTGTAGCCGAACGACGTGCCGCGTTCCGTCAGCAGGATGCGGGTATTGCCGGTCGATTCGATCTTGGAGATGACATTGGGCATGTCCCACGGTGCGAGAAACTGTCCCTTCTTGACGTTCACCACCGCGCCGGTTTCGCCGGCGGCGAGAAGCATGTCGGTCTGACGGGAGAGGAAGGCGGGGATTTGCAGGATGTCCACGGCGTCGGCGGCAGGGGCGCATTGTTCGGCGGTATGAACGTCGGTGAGGGCGGGCACGCCCACAGCGCGGCGCAGATCGTCAAGCACCTTGAGCCCGTCGTCGATGCCCGGCCCGCGTTTGCCCGAAAGGGAGGTGCGGTTGGCCTTGTCGAAGCTGGCCTTGAAGACGTATTGCGCGCCGGCCTTTTCGCAGGCTTCTTTCATGCGTCCTGCGATCATCTGTGCGTGGTCGGCGGATTCGAGCTGACACGGGCCTGCGATGACGGTCAGGGGCGCGTCATTTCCGATCGTCAGACCGGCAACGGAGACGTGTTTCATGTCAGGAGGATACCTGTTCTCGGAGGACGGATGCGGTGAGCGATATCATAAGGTAGATGCCCGCGAAAATGAGAAACGCCAGCACCGTATTCTCGAACGAGCGAGGATAGGATGGATCCTGTGAGGCGACGGGCTGCACCGAGACGGTGAGATAGCGCACCTGCTTGTTGGCCTCGATATCGCTTTGGCGCATGGTTTCGAGCGCGGCCTGAAGCACCATGTCGGCGGTGAGCAGGTCGGCCTCGGCCATCTTGATATCGGCGGTTTGCGAGGCGAGTGAATCCTCGCCTTCGGCGGCTTCGTTCAGGCGGGCGGTCTGTTTTTGCAATTCACGTTCGAGGACCTCGATTTCGCCTTCGAGGGCGGCAACCCGCGAGGTATTGGGCCGGGTATTTGCCATTTGGGTGGCGAGGGCGAGTTCTTTCTCCTGCAACTGCACTTCAACATTTGAGATAAGCTGCCGGATGCTCGCGATTTCGCCCTGTGGATCGAGGAGCGAGTTTTCCTGAAGGCTAACGAGGCTGCGTTGAGCCTCGCGGCGCTCTTGCTTGGCGTCCTCGAGGCTTGCCCTGGCGGTCTTGACCGCGTCCTGCCGTTTCTCGGCCGAAAGCTGATCCACGCGCTCTTCGGCGTAATCGATCAATTGACGGGAGAAGCGCGCCGCGACCGCGGGATCGGGGGCCGACACGTCCATGCGCATGACGCCTTCGGTCGGATCATATCCGAGCTTCACGTATTTCTTGTAAAGGCTGTAGGCATCTTCGGTGCTGGCATCCTCTGGCAGGCGCTGAATCGGGTCGATGTCGCTTTGGCTGAACTGATCGCGGAAGCCCGAATCCTGATCAAGGCGCAGCATGGCGTCCTTGGAGGTCAGGTAGTCCTGGGTGGCGATCGCGTCCTGCGATGTGGCGAACTGGCTTGGTAGGAGACCGCCAAGCCCGCCACCCCCGGCACCGCCATCGGCGGACAGAATGAGGAAGGCCGACTTGGTCGTATACATCGGCGTGGCAATGGCATAGTAATAATACCCCGCGACCAGCGTCGGCAGGAATACGAATGCCGAAAGGCGCGAGAAGAGAAGCAGAAGCTTGCGCCGCCGCCGGCGCGCGATGTCTTTCTGGATGCGGCCGATTTCCTCGGCGCGACGGTCTGCCGGGCTGAGCTCTGTTGAGGGGAGATTGCGACCCTGCATCGGCATGGTCTGCGGCAGTTGCACCTTGTCCTTGTCCCCGAATTGGGTCTCGGGCGTGCTGCTTCCGGCGTTTTCCACCTGTCCTTGTTCGTTGCTCACAAGTTCGAGGATGGTGCCGCGCGAAAACGGATCAATGCCACGGGCGCGTAGCAGGCGCACGGCATCGAAATCCGAGGTGGGGGCAAGCCCGTGTTTCTGGGCGAGACGGCGGGCCATGCGAAGCTGTCGCCCTGTGAGACCTTCCTGACGGATGGCGCTTATGGCTTCGGCGGCGCTCATTTCGCGGGCCGAGCTGACCTGCCCTTCGCGGGGTGTCTGAGCCGACGTTTCCTCGGGTTCGGGGGCGGCGGTTTCCGGCGCGGTGCTGGCGTCTTGTGCTTCGGCCGTGTTCTCGGGCCGGTCGGCCTGTGGGGCTCCGGGCGAGGTGCGGCGGATGCGGAATTTTCTAGCCTTGGGTTTCATAGTCATAGAGCTGCTTTGCCTCTTCCAAGGTGTCGAACATAAACAGTTGCCCGTCCATCAGAACCGCGGCCGACGTGGCGAACTTTTCCAGCGTCTTGGGATCGTGCGACACGATGATCACGGTCGTCGTGCGCAAACGCTCCTTGAGGATTTCACCAGCCTTGCGGTTGAAGTCCACGTCTGTGGAACTGGGCATGCCCTCATCAATGAGATAGATGTCGAAATCGAGCGCGAGGAGCAAGGAAAAGGTGAACCGCGCGCGCATACCCGACG
Source organism: Roseovarius sp. E0-M6 (assembly GCF_037083845.1). NCBI lineage: Bacteria > Pseudomonadati > Pseudomonadota > Alphaproteobacteria > Rhodobacterales > Roseobacteraceae > Roseovarius > Roseovarius sp. E0-M6. Next base: position 134,285 of record NZ_JBAPLA010000003.1, read on the forward strand.
AATAGGTGCCGAGAGGCTGATCGAAATATTCGTCCAGATTGCACATCCAGCGGCAGAACGCCTCGACATAATCGGGGTCAAGGCCGTAGAGCCGCGCGATGTATCGGCTGTTTTCCATGGCCGAGATGCGGCTGATGACGCCGCCCATGAACCCCAACGGAAAGCTGACGCGGCAGCCGCGCCGAATTTCGCCTTCGTCGGGCTTTTCAAGGCCGGCCATCATGTTGATCAGCGTCGTCTTGCCGGTCCCGTTGGGAGCGAGGACACCCACCGACTGCCCCAGTTCGACACGAAAGGACACCCGGTCAAGGATGACCTTGCGCTGGGTGCCGGTCCAGAAGGACTTGCTTACATTGTCGAATTCGAGCATCGAATGGCTCCGGGTCTGCTCTGGCACCCTCTTTGCGGGGTTTTGTTGACCATCTCGTTAAAATGCCTTTGTTCAGGCTGAATTGTTTCTGTGTTTATACACCAAACAAAGGCAAAATTATGCCTTTTATGCACAAAAAAACGGAATGAATTCCATAGAGTTTATCTATGGGACGGGCGCATGACCAGCCCTGTCAATGCCGCGGGCGGCGTGGCGGCTCAGGCGACCGCCTGCCAAGCCAGCCCCGCGAGCACCGCACCGATAAAGGCGAAGGCGATATAAGCCGCGAAAACCCGTGGCTTGACCAGCGCCCAGACCGCGATTGCGGCGGGAATGCAGCTTACACCACCGGCGATGACAAAGGACATTGCGGCCCCGTCACTCATGCCCTGTGCAAGGAGCGCATCAACCAGCGGCACCGCGGCATAGCCGTTGAGATAGGCCGGGGCCCCGACGATCGCGCCCATCAGGATCGGGCCGATGCCGGTGCCGCCAAGCGCCTGAGCAATCCATTCGGCGGGGACGTATTCCAGCATCAAAGCCTCGACCACATAGGCCAGCGCCAGCCATTTGAAGAGGAACAGCGCGTTCTCGATCACCGTCTGACGGAATGTCGCACGGCGCTCGGCCTCGTGCCAGAACCTCCAGACAGGCTTTTGCCGAAAGGGCTGCGCCCCGCCGGAACAGCAGCTTCCGCAGGTGGATGCCGTGGTGTTGCGCAGCGGGTCGGCGAAGACCACGGAGCGCGCGGCGAGCATGGTGACATAGCCGCCCAAGAGGCCGATGGAGATGGCCGCGAGCGTCTTCGCGATGGCGAAATCCCAGCCGAGTGTGCCGGAGGTGATGAGAAACATCGCCGGGTCCATGAGCGGCGAGGCCAGCCAGAAGGCCATGACCGCCGCCAAGGGCGCCCCGACCGCCAGCATGGCCGCGATGAACGGAATGACTTCGCAGGAGCAGAACGGCGAAAGCCCGCCCAAAAGGGCCGCCATTGCGATCATGCGTAGTTGCCGCCCCTCGAAGGCGCGCGCGACAAGGGCCTCGGCGCCCGTGGCCTTGAGCCAAGCGACGGCGAGCACCGCGAAGACGATGAAAACACCTGTATGCGCGAGGGAGGAGGCGGCAAAGGTGATCGTCGGGATCGCCTGTGGCGGGTCAAGCACGGCGACGAGCGCGAGAATGCCGGCGATGGCGAGCCACACACGGTCAACCCGTGCGAGCGGTCCGGGGCGGGGGCCGGTGGCGGTGTCAGCCATGGTCATGTCCTTTGTGTGGTTGGGCGCTGTCGGCGCAACATTCGCGCAGCAGGAAATCCGAAAGAGCGCGCAATTCGTCATAGGCGACGGCGGCACAGATGATCGAGCGGCCGCGCCGTTCCTGTGCCACGAGCCCGGCCTGTGCGAGCACCTTCATGTGATGCGTGAGGGTGGACCCGGTGACGCCGCAGCGCGTGCCCAACTCCCCGATGCTGAGCCCGTCGGGCCCGGCCCGGACGAGCGTGTGAAGCACCGCGAGGCGCTGTTCGCTTCCCAGTGCCGCAAAGGTCGAGGCGGCATGGAGGAAGTCGGGAGAGGAGGGATCTGCTATTTTCATGTTTCTAGAAATATCGAAATAACTGCGTACACACAACTCTTATTTCTAAATTATTCGAAATAATTGCGGAGGGCATGCGCGGCGCTGTCGCTCTCGGGTTGTCTTGGCCCGGCGGCGCAGTAGATAGGGGGCATGACGCCACCATCCGAGACCGAACTGCCCACCCAGATCAGCGCATGCCGCCTGTGCGCGGATCGCTTTGCCGCCACGGCGACCGCCCATGCCCCGCGGCCCGTGGCATGGTTTCGGCCCGCCGCGCGCATCCTGATCGCGGGACAGGCGCCGGGACTGCGCGTGCATCAATCGGGCGTTCCGTTTGACGATGCCTCGGGCGATCGGCTTCGGAAGTGGCTGGGGATCGGGCGCGACACGTTTTATGACACCGACCGCGTGGCGATCGTGCCCATGGCATTCTGTTTTCCGGGCTATGACGCAAAGGGAGCGGACCTGCCGCCGCCCGCGATCTGCCGCGCGACATGGCATGACCGGGTGATGAGCGCCCTGAGCGAGGTGCGCCTACGCGTGCTGGTGGGGGGGTATGCGCATCGCTATCATCTGGGCACGCGGGCAGGCGTGACCGAGACGGTCAGAGCATGGCGTGCCCATGCGCCGGGCATCTTTCCCTTGCCGCATCCAAGCTGGCGCAATACCGGGTGGTTGAAGAAAAACCCGTGGTTCGAGGCCGAGGTTCTCCCGGCGTTGCGGATGCAGGTGAGGGAGGTTCTGGATGACGGATGAAACGGCATTGGACCGCGCACATTCGGCGGCCGAAAATGATGAGGCGCAGCGCCTCGGGCTTTACCGCACGGTGGCGGAAAGCGAGCTTTTCCTGATGCTGGCGGAGGAAGCCGAGGGCGATGCGATCACGCCCGAAGTGTTCGAAGTCGATGGCACGGGCTATGTTCTGGCCTTTGACCGGGAGGCGCGGCTGGCGGCGTTCGCGGGGCGCGAGGTGCCTTATGTGGGGCTGAGCGGTCGGGCGCTCTCGGGGATGCTGTCGGGGCAGGGTCTTGGCGTTGCGCTTAATCCCGAAGTGGCGCCTTCGGCGATGCTTCTTGATCCCGAGGCGGTGGCGTGGCTGGCGCAGATGGTGGGCGAGGCGCCGGGAACGCATGAGGCGCGGATCACCGAGGTGGCGCCGCCTGCGGGCCTTCCCGAGGCGCTGCTTCCGGCGCTTGATGCCAAGCTTGCGAGTGCGGCGGGGCTTGCGCCGCTGGCCTATCTTGTCTCGGTGGCATTCGAAAGCGGTGCGCGGGGGCACATGCTTGGTATCGTGGATGCGGTGCCGGGGGCCGAAGAGGCGCTGGCGCAAGCGGTGCGCGAGGCGCTGATCTTTTCCGGGCTTGAGGCGGCGGCGCTCGAGGTCGGGTTTTTCCGCGGGTCCGATGCGATGGCGGCGCGGCTGGCGCGGCACGGGCTGCGGTTCGATCTGCCGGAGCCGACGGCCCGGGCCGAGGCGCCGCGCGCGCCGGGGCGCGATCCCGAGGCACCACCGATCCTGAAATAGGCCCCCTTTACCGGGCGGGGCCATCTATCAGATGTGGTGCATGACCCGGACCGGGCGCGCTGCGCCTCCGCCGCCTCGAAGGACGGCCCGGCGTCGGTTATGCGGACCCCGGCGGACATCCGACACCCAGCCCGGCATGTCCAACCTCAGACAAGGGGGCCCCGCAGCGGACATTGCCCGTGGTTCGACCGCTGAACACCGCGCGGCGGGGCCAACACCACTTCTGGTATGGGACGCGGGCTGGGCGCTGGGATCAGTAACCCAGATCGCGATCCACCACATGCAGCAGGGGCTGTCCCGACTCGGAGCGGCGGATATTCTCGGCGATGACATCGGCAGCGGTGGAGGCGCGGGTGTCGGAGGCGATATGCGGCGTCACGGTCACCCGTGGATGGCTCCAATAGGGGTGATCGGCGGGGAGCGGCTCGACCCGGAACGTGTCGAGCGTGGCATGTCCGATATGCCCGCTGTCGAGCGCGGCAAGAAGCGCGTCGTCGTCGATGAGCGGCCCGCGCCCCGGATTCAGGATGACCGCGCCTTCGGGCAGCAGCGCGAGGCGGCGGGCGTTCAGCGTGTTCTCGGTTTCCGGCGTTTGCGGCAAGAGCAGCACCACGATTTGCGCGTCATGAAGTGAGGCGTCGAGCCCGTCGTCGCCCGAGAGGCAGCGGATGCCGGGCACATCCTTGGCGCTGCGGCTCCAGCCTGTGACCGGGAAGCCAAGCGCGACAAGCGTCTTGGCGCAAGCGGTGCCGAGCGTGCCAAGACCAAGGATCGTCACGGGCCGGTCGGGCGCCAGCGGCGGGGCGCCGGGGTTCCAGTCGTGATCGGGGTTGACGATATGGGCATCCATGCCGAGGTGATGGCGCAGCACATGCCCTGTGACCCATTCCACCATGCCGCGCCGCAGCCCGTCATCGACCATACGGGTCAGCGGTTGGGTGAGGCTTTCGTTGCCAACGATCTTTTCGACCCCGGCCCAGAGGCTGAGCACCGCCTTGGTGCGGGTATAGGGCGTGAAATCGGAGATCGGGCCGTTGGGTGCGTAGACGATGTAATCCACCTCGGCGGGGGGAATGTCGGTCGAAAGATTGGCCGCGACCCCTTCGCGTGTCAGGGCGGCATCGAGAAGCGGCTGATACTCCGCCCAGCGGTCCGGGCGGCCTGCGAATAGAACATTTACGGGCATAAAACTACCTTGGTCTGTGGACATGTGCGCTTTGGACGAGGCCAAAGCCTATGAGCAGCACCAGCATGGCCGAGCCCCCGTAACTTACCAATGGCAAGGGCACGCCCACGACCGGCGCAAGCCCCATGACCATCGACATGTTCACCGCGAAGTAAAGGAAGAAATTGACAGCGACCCCAAGCGTGAGGAGCGAGGAGAAGCGGTCCCTCTGAGCCAGAGCCGAGAGCACGCAGAAGAGGATGATCAACGAATAAAGCGCAAGCAAAGAGGCGCCGCCGAGAAAGCCCAGCTCTTCGGCCAGCGTGGTGAAGATGAAATCGGTGTGTTTCTCGGGCAGGAAGTTGAGCTGTGATTGCGTGCCTTGCATGAAGCCGCGTCCCGTCCAGCCCCCCGAACCGAGGGCGATCTTGGACTGGGTGATGTGATAGCCCGCGCCAAGGGGATCGGTGCTTGGGTCTATGAAGGTGTCGATGCGGCGATATTGGTAGTCGGCCAGCAATTGCCATGGTGTGCCCCGCGACTGAACCACGACCGTCACAAGACCCGCCCCGGCGGCGATGACCGCCCCGAAATAGGCCCAGTGGACGCCTGCGAGAAACATCATCAGCCCGCCCACTGTCACCAGCAGGATGGCCGTGCCAAGGTCGGGTTGTGCCAGCACGAGATAAACCGGCGCCAGAATTAGAATCACTGGCAGGATGACCCAGAGCGGGCGCGACTTTTGCGCCGCCGGCAGCCAGTCGTAGTAGGCGGCAAGGGCCATCACCAGTGCGATCTTCATCAACTCCGAAGGCTGGAGCCGTATGACCCCAAGGTCGATCCACCGCTGCGCACCCATGCCGACCGCGCCCACATATTCGACCGCCATCAGCAACGATAGTCCAACGAGATAGGCCGCAACGGAGACCGAACGCCAATACCAGATCGGCACGAGCGCCACCACGATCATCAGCACGAAGCCAAGGGCAAAGCGTTTGATCTGGGCCGAGGACCACGGATCGAGAGAGCCGCCAGCGACGGAATAGAGCATGAGGAAGCCGATACAGGCGACCGTTGTCACCAGCAGGATCAGCGCCCAGTTCAGGTGGAAGATCTTGCCAAGCCCCGACGGCACGTGTTTGACGCTGTATTCAAGATAGCTCATGGCATTTCCCGCATATCAGGCCCGATCCCCGGCGTTGGCGTCCTCGCGTTCGCGGCGCTCGCGTTCGAGCCGCTCTTGAAGTGTGCGGATACGGCCTCGTTGACTGCTTGGGTAGGCTTCAAGGGGCGGGGTGCCGCCGTGGAGGGCCTGAAGCGTGATGTCGCGCGCGATGGGCGCCGCCGCTGTCGAGCCGCCACCGCCATGTTCAACCACCACCGCGACCGCGATGCGGGGCGCGTCGCTGGGTGCGTAGTTTACAAATAGCGCGTGGTCGCGCCGCTCCCACGGCAGATCTTCGTTGCGGGACACGCCGCGTGCGCGTTCCGCGGCGGTGATGTTGCGGACCTGGCTGGTGCCGGTCTTGCCCGCCATCCGGTAGCTTTCTTCGACGATGCGGCTTCGGTAGGCGGTGCCGCGACGGTTGTTCGAAACGGCATGCATCGCGCGGCGCACTTCACGCAGGTGATTGGGGTTGAGACCCAGATCTTCGCCGGTACCCGGTTCGGTTTCGACCCCGTCCACCGATTTGATCAGCCGGGGCGACACCGAGCGGCCGGTGGCGATGCGTGCGGTCATGATGGCAAGGTGCAGCGGCGAGGCCAGCACATAGCCCTGACCGATGGCCGAGTTGACCGAGTCACCGATCACCCAATCTTCGCCACGGGTGGCGCGCTTCCAATCTTTTGTGGGCATCAAGCCCTGTGCCACGCCGGTCATCGGCAGGTCGTGTTCAACGCCGAGTCCAAGACGCTGTGCCATTGCGGTTATCTTTTCGATACCCACGCGCAGGGCCATTTCGTAGAAAAAGACATCACAGCTTTCGCGGATGGAGCGTTGCAGATCGACGTTACCGTGCCCGACCCGTTTCCAGCAGTGGAAGCGCCGTCCGCTCACCTCGAGGTGACCGGGGCAATAGACCGTGTCGGACGGTGTGACCTGACCGTCCTCGAGCGCCGCCAGAAGCACAACCATCTTGAAGGTGGAGCCCGGTGGATAGATGCCCTGCACCGCCTTGTTGGGCAGCGGTCGATACTTGTTTTCGAGCAGGGATTTGTAATCGGACACCGAGATGCCCCGCACAAAGAGATTGGGATCGAAGGAGGGGGTCGACCCACAGGCGAGAATGTCGCCGGTTTCGGTATCGAGCACCACCGCCGCCGCGCTTTCGCCCTTGAGCCGGGCCTTGACGTATTCCTGAAGGTCGCTGTCGGTGGTCAGTTGCAGGTTCTTGCCCGGTTCGCCTTCGCGGCGGTCGAGTTCGCGCATGACACGGCCGGCGGCATTCTGTTCGACGCGCCGTGTGCCGGCTTTGCCGCGCAACAGGTCCTCGCGGCGTTGCTCTAGCCCGACCTTGCCAATCTGAAAGCGCGGGATCAGCAAAAGTTGATCCGGGGCCTTGATCCGCTCGAGATCGCGATCGCTTACCGGTCCGACATAGCCCACGATGTGCGCGTAATCCTCGTGTTGCGGATAGCGGCGTGAGAGGCCGACTTCGGGGCGCACGCCGGGCAGGGCGGGCGCATTGACCGCGACCCGGCTCAATTCCTCCCAGGTGACACGATCGGCGATGGTGACGGGGTGGATACGCGAGCGGCGCATCTCCTCGTGTGCGCGGGCCACTTCGTCCGGGTCGAGGGTGATGATCTTGGAAAGGCGAGCGATCACCGCATCCACGTCACCGGCCTCTTCCCCATCAAGCATGATCCGGTAGGAGGGCACGTTTTCCGCGATGACCGAGCCGTGACGATCATATATCTGGCCGCGTGCGGGCGGGATCAGGCGGATCTTGATCCTGTTCTCGTCGGCCAGAAGGCGGAACTGATCAGCCTGCTCGACCTGAAGGTGGCGCATCCTGAGGCCCAACAGACCGAGAAAGCCCACCTGCGCCCCGCCAAGGATCAGCGCGCGGCGGTTTATCTGCCGATGGCTTTCGGCGTTGTCGCGGGCGGGTCGTCTCATATGCGCACCCCAAGGCTTTCGGCGTCACCGGGTTTGATCTTGCGCACGCCGAAGAGCGCGGACGAAATCAGAACGATCACGGGGTAGACGAGGATTGTGAAGGCAAGCTGCATCAGGCTGAGACCGAGGGGGGCCTGGGGCACGAAAAACAGACCCAGCACGATGCGAAAGAGCAGCCAGATCGCGGTCATCGTTGCCGCCGCGGTGAGCCATTCGGGCAGGAACCCCATGTCGCGCAGGCCCGGCGCGCGCGTCTTGAGCGCTTCGCATCCCATGACGACAAGCGCCGCCCAAAGACCCGGTGGGCGCTGAAACAGGAGATCGGCCACGAGAAAAATCAATGCGACAAGCAACGGCGGCGCATATTCGGGGCGGCGCAGAACCCATGCGAAGGCAAGCGCGACCATGAGGTCGGGCCCGGCCAGCCCGTCGGGGAGCGTGTTGAGCGGCAGCAGCCGCCAGAACATGAGCGCGGCGCAAAGGGCGACGAAAAAGACCCGCATGAGCCACAGTTTCAGGGTGCTGCGCTCAGCCATTGGTGGCCTCGCCTGTGACGGTGGCGGGCCGGGAGTCGGATTGCGCGGGGGCAGGCGTGCCCTCCGGCGGAGCAATGAGGCTGCCGGGGGTGTCGATGCCGGGGCGGCCGTATTCGCGCAGAACGCGCAGAAATTCGAGCCGTTCGTAATCCGCAGCGAGCCGCAGACGGAACCGCCCGCCGGGATCCAGCGCGACCTGACCCGCAAGCAGCCCGGCGGGGAAAATCCCGCCATCGCCCGAAGTGATCACGCGGTCGCCGGGGCGCACCTGTGCCTTGTCCTCAAGGAAGTCGATGGGGGGTGCAGACGTGTTATCCCCGACAATCAGCGCGCGTTGGCCCGAGGGCTGAATCGTGACGGGAATCCGCGAGGAGGTATCGGTCAGCAGGATAACGCGCGAGGTGTTTTCACCCACGCCGGATATGCGGCCCACAAGGCCCAGGCCGTCCATCGCCGCCCAGCCATCGACGATCCCGTCGCGCGATCCGATATTGACGATCACCGATTGCCGGAAGGGTGATCCGCTATCGGCCATCACGACGCCGGTGACATAGGTCAGGCGCGGGTCGAGGCGCACATTGTTGAGATCCAGAAGCCGGGCGTTTTCCTGTTCAAGCTGAAGCGCCGCCTCTTTCCAAGCTTTCATTTGCTGCAACTCGCGGCGCAGTTCCTGATTCTGTTGATAGATGCGCTGATAGCTCTGGAAATCACGGGCGATGTTGACCGTTCCGGTGACGGGGGCCATGGCCCAGTCGAAGTTCGGAACGACGCGGTCCACCACCTGCGCGCGGAACCGTTCGACGCGGGGGCTGTCGACGCGCCACAGCAGGAACACCCCGAGCAGGCAGACAACGAGAATACCCAAGAGAAGCCGCCGGAGCGGTCCCTTGTATTCATTGCCCTGCGCGCGGTCACGGGCCAAGCCGTATCCCCCTGTTATGCAAGATCTATGCATGTTTCATAACGCATCCGGTGGCGGCTGCGCAAAACATTGGTGCGAGGTCGGCGCGGGATTGCCTCAGCTGTCGTAGTCGATGGCGTGCCGCAACTGCTTTTCGTATTCAAGCGCCTTGCCGGTGCCAAGTGCCACGCAGTTGAGCGACTCGTCCGCAATCGACACGGCAAGCCCCGTCTGTTCGCGCAGCGCCAGATCAAGATCACCCAGAAGAGCCCCGCCCCCCGTCAGCATCACGCCACGGTCGACAATATCGGCGGCAAGATCGGGTGGTGTCGCCTCAAGCGCGGTCATCACCGCTTCGCAAATCTGTTGAACAGGTTCGGCCAGCGCCTCGGCCACCTGGGCCTGGGATATCTCGGTTTCCTTGGGCACGCCGTTGAGAAGATCGCGCCCGCGGATCTTGATCGACGCGCCGCGCCCGTCATCGGGCATCCGCGCCGTTCCGATCGAGGTCTTGATCCGCTCGGCGGTCGAATCGCCAACCAGCAGGTTCTGCTGACGGCGCAGGTAGTTGATGATCGCCTCGTCCATCCGGTCACCGCCAACGCGGACCGAGCGGGCATAGACGATGTCGCCAAGCGACAGAACGGCCACCTCGGTGGTGCCGCCGCCGATATCCACCACCATGTTGCCGGTTGGATCGGTGATCGGCATGCCCGCGCCGATGGCCGCCGCGATGGGCTCGGCAATCAACCCGGCGCGCCGGGCGCCGGCAGAGAGCACCGATTGGCGAATGGCGCGTTTCTCGACCGGGGTCGCACCATGCGGCACGCAGACGATGATCTTGGGCTTGGAGAAGGTCGAGCGCTTGTGAACCTTGCGGATGAAATGCTTGATCATCGCTTCGGCGGTGTCGAAATCGGCGATGACCCCTTCGCGCATGGGGCGGATCGCCTCGATGCTGCCCGGTGTGCGGCCCAGCATCAGCTTGGCATCCTCGCCCACCGCGAGCACCTTCTTGACCCCGTCCTTGACGTGGTAGGCCACGACCGACGGTTCAGAGAGGATCACGCCGCGCCCCTTGACGTAGACCAGCGTGTTCGCCGTCCCGAGGTCGATGGCCATATCCGATGTGAAAAGGCCGGGAATACGCTGCAAAAGGGACATGTGGTGCGGTGTCCTGTTATTTGAATGCCAAAAGGGCCCGCGCGCCATGGGCACTGAGCCGCTTGCCTTATAGAGCGCGGCCCGGACCTGCGAAAGGGGCAGTTTCGCGGGCGTAAGCGCCAAACTGCCGGTGGTGCGCCGGTTTGGCGCGAGAACGGGGCCTTTGCGGGCAGCGCATTTCGGAGCCGGGCCCGCGCGCAGCCCCCCGGCGGGGCGACATTAGATTTGATATAATCATGAAATGATCATACAAATTCAGGATCAAAGCACCGAGGCACCGCCCATGAAGACCGATTTCCGCGAGGTGAAAGACGATATGCGCCGCCGGATCGTCCGCGGCGAATGGACCCCCGGCGCCCTGATCCCCGGCGAGGTCGATCTGGCGCGGGAGTTCGGCTGTGCGCGGGCCACGATCAACCGTGCGATGCGCGAATTGGCCGAAGAGGGGTTGGTCGAGCGCAAGCGACGGGCGGGCACGCGGGTGCGCCTGTCACCGCGCAGGGAGGTGCGGTTCGAAATTCCTATCGTGCGCAACGAGATCGAGGCACGAGGCGCGCGCTACCGCTATGCGCTCGTCGAGCGTGAGGTGAGCGTGGCGCCCGACTGGCTTCGGGCGCGAATGGCGCTCTCGGACGGGGCGCGGGTTCTGCATTTGATTTGTGTGCATCATGCCGATGGCCTGCCCTATCAGTTCGAGGACCGCTGGATCAGCCTTGCGGCGTTGCCGCAGGCCGAGACAGCCTCGTTCGAGGTGCAGGGACCGAATGAATGGCTTGTCTCGGAGGTGCCGTTTTCGGATGCCGAAATCAGTTTTTCCGCCACCTCGGCGGATGCCTCCCTTGCGCGGCATTTGGGGTGTGCGCAGGGGGACGCGCTTTTCATGGCTGAGCGCGCGACGTGGTTCGAGGGGCAGGCGATCACCTATGTCAGGCTCGTCTTTCAGCGCGGGCACCGGATGACGACGCGCTATTGAGCGCAGGCTCAAAGCCCGCTGCGCAAAGACGACACGGCCTCGGTATAGGCGCGGGTAATCGTCTCGCGGTGGATGTGGCGGCCGTCTTGGACCATGTGCCGCCCTGCCGCCCAGACATCCGATACCATCGCATCACGCCCGGCAAAAACGAACGTGTCGAGGAGCCGGTCGCCGGTCAGCCCCGCAAGGTCGATATGCCCGGTGTCGAGGGCGAGGATATCCGCCCATTCCCCCGTTGCCAGCGCACCGCGCCCCCGGCCCGCCGCCTGAGCGCCGCCTTGGGCAACCGCACCGAAAAGCCGCCGTCCGGTCGAGTGTTCCGAACTGGCGAGAGCGGCGCGGGTGTGATCGCGCAGACGCTGTGACGTGTCCAAGGCGCGCAGCTCTTCGTGTAGGGAAATCAGTATGTTGCTGTCCGATCCGACAGAGATGCGGCCACCCGTGTCAAGCCAGCGCACACCGTCGAAGATACCATCGCCCAGCGAGGCTTCGGTGATCGGACAAAGCCCGGCGACCGCACCGGTGCGGGCAAGGCCGGTGGTTTCTTGGGGAGTCATCTGGGTGCAGTGGATGAGGCACCAGCGATCATCGAGCGGCAGGTTGTCGAGCGCCCATTCGACGGGTCGCGCGCCGCGGGCGGCGAGAACCTCGTCCACCTCGGCGCGCTGTTCGGCCAGATGCATGTGGATCGGCCCATCGGGCACGAGCATCGAAACATTGGCAAGATCACCGGGGGGCACGGCGCGCAGGGAATGCGGGGCAACGCCTAGTCGCGCATCTTTGGGCAGAACGTCCAGAAGCTTTCGGGTTTCGTCGACGAGGCGGGCGAAACGGTCGAAATCATTGCCGAACCGCCGTTGTCCCGCGCCAAGCGGACGGCCATCGCAGCCGCCATGTTCGTAATGGACGGGTAGAAGCGTGAGGCCAATGCCCGAAACCGCCTGAGCCGCCGCGATTCGCTCCGCCATTTCCGACAGCCGGTCATAGGGCGCGCCGTCGGGTTGATGATGGAGATAGTGGAATTCTACGTTCGTGGCATAGCCCGCTTCGAGCATTTCCATCTGGACAAGGGCCGCGATGGCCTGAACCTGATCCGGGGTGATGCGATCAAGGAAACGATACATCAGACGCCGCCATGTCCAGAAACTGTCGGTTGGGTCTTCGCCGCGCGCCTCGGTCAGGCCCGCCATCGCGCGCTGAAAGGTGTGGCTGTGGCTGTTGGCCGGGGCGGGCAGAAGCAGGCCAAGCCGCGTTCCCGCAGGGGCGGCCCCGGTTTCGAGCGATGCGATGCGTCCGTCCGACCCGATGTCGATGCGGACGGCCTCGGCCCAGCCCTCGGCGGTAAGAGCGTGGTCGGCCCAGAGAACGGTCATGGCAGGTCATCCCTTGACAAATTAATATGTGCAGACATAAGCAGGTGTATCACGATTTTGCAAGGGGGGAGACCGCATGCTGCTCACAAACGCCAAGCTTGCCACGATGGATGGCGCGGAGGGGTATGGCCTGATCGAGGACGGTGCGGTCGCGCTTGAAGACGGGCGGATCGCATGGGCTGGCGCCATGACGGAGTTGCCGGAACGATTCGGAGATGGGCCGGTGCGCGATCTTGGTGGCCGGTTGGTGACGCCCGGCCTGATCGATTGTCACACGCATGTTGTGTCGGGCGGCAACCGGGCGCGCGAATTCGAGATGCGGCTGGAGGGGGCCTCCTACGAGGAGATCGCGCGGGCCGGGGGCGGTATCCTCTCGACGGTACGGGCCACCCGCGCGGCGGATGAGGACCTGTTGCTTGCGCAGGCGCTCCCCCGTGTCGACGCGCTCTTGGCCGAGGGGGTGACGGTGATCGAGGTAAAATCGGGCTATGGGCTTGATACAGACACGGAACTGCGCATGCTCCGCGCCGCGCGCCGGATCGCCGAGGAGCGCCCGGTGCGGGTGCTGACCACATTCTTGGGCGCGCACGCGGTGCCGCCCGAACATAGCGACGATCCCGATGCCTATATCGACGAGGTGTGCATTCCCGCCCTGCGCGCCGCCCATGCCGAAGGGCTGGTTGATGCGGTGGACGGGTTCTGTGAGGGGATCGCCTTTCAGCCTGATCAGATCGCGCGGGTTTTCGAGGTGGCGCACACGCTTGACCTGCCGGTCAAGCTTCATGCCGAGCAGCTTAGCAATCTGGGGGGTGCGACGCTTGCCGCGCGGCATGGTGCGCTGTCGGCGGATCATATCGAGTATCTGGATGCCGAAGGCGTGGCCGAGATGGCCCGCGCGGGCACCACGGCGGTGATCTTACCGGGGGCGTTCTATACCTTGCGCGAAACACAAGCCCCGCCGATCGCGATGCTGCGCGCGCACGGTGTGCCGATGGCGCTGGCGACGGATGCCAATCCCGGCTCTTCGCCGCTGACCTCGCTGCTTTTGACGATGAACATGGCCTGCACGCTTTTCCGGATGACGCCGACCGAGGCGCTGGCGGGTGTGACGGGAAACGCGGCGCGGGCGCTGGGCCTGAAGGATTGCGGGCGCATCGCGCCGGGGCTTCGGGCCGATTTGGCGGTCTGGGATGCAGAGCATCCGGCCGAGCTTTCCTACCGGATCGGATTCAACCCGCTGCATCAACGTATTTTCGGAGGTGAAACATGAGTGTGCTGACCCTGACCCCCGGTGACGTGACCTTGTCGCAGCTTGCCAGTGTCTACTGGAACGACAGGCCTGTCGCGCTTGACCCCGTGTGCCGCCCGGATGTGGAGGCCGCCGCGGCCCGGATCGCCACCGCCGCGCAGGGCGAGGAAGCGGTTTATGGCGTCAACACGGGCTTTGGCAAGCTGGCGTCGATGAAGATCGCGCCGGGCGATACCGCGACGCTGCAGCGCAATCTCATCCTGAGCCATTGCTGCGGTGTCGGGGCGCCGGTGCCCGAACGGATGGCGCGCCTGATGATGGCGCTCAAGCTTCTGAGCTTTGGCCGGGGTGCCTCGGGTGTGCGTTGGGACTACATCGAGCTGTTGCAGGCGATGCTGGAACGCGGTGTCACGCCGGTTATCCCGGCACAAGGGTCGGTCGGGGCCTCGGGCGATCTGGCGCCGCTGGCGCATTTGGCGGCAGTGGTCATCGGCGAGGGTGAAGCGACCTATGAGGGCGAAACCCTTTCCGGTGCGGCGGCGCTTGAGCGGGCGGGGCTTGCGCCCATCGCGCTTGGTGCCAAGGAGGGGCTGGCCTTTATCAATGGCACGCAGTTTTCGACCGCTTATGCATTGGCCGGACTTTTCGAGGCGTGGCGTGCGGCGCAGAACGCGCTTGTCATTTCGTCCATGTCCACCGATGCGATCATGGGCTCGACCGCGCCGCTTCAGCCGGAAATCCATAGCCTGCGTGGCCATCGTGGACAGCAGGACGCCGCAACGGCGATGCGCGACATTCTGGAAGGGTCGGTCATTCGCGAAAGCCACCGCGAGGATGATACGCGCGTGCAAGACCCCTATTGCATCCGGTGTCAGCCACAGGTGACGGGTGCCGCGATGGACGTTCTGCGCCAAGCCGCGCAAACCCTTCGGATCGAGGCCAATGCCGCCACCGACAATCCGCTTGTTCTACGTGAGGCCGATCTGATCGTGTCGGGGGGCAATTTTCATGCCGAACCGGTGGGGTTCGCGGCGGATATGATCGCGCTTGCCCTGTCGGAGATCGGAGCGATCGCGCAGCGGCGGATCGCGCTCATGGTCGATCCCACGCTGTCGCATGATCTTCCGCCTTTCCTGACGCCCGAGCCGGGGCTCAATTCGGGCTATATGATCGCCGAGGTGACGACCGCCGCGCTGATGAGCGAGAACAAGCATCTGGCCAACCCGTGTGTGACAGACAGCACGCCGACATCGGCCAATCAGGAGGATCACGTGAGCATGGCCGCCCATGGCGCGCGCCGCCTGATGCGGATGGTGCAGAATCTCAACCGTATTCTTGGGGTGGAGGTGTTGTGCGCGGCGCAAGGCGTGGAGTTCCGGGCGCCGCTCGGCACCAGTGTGCCGCTGGTGCGTGTGCTGCGCCGACTGCGCGAGACCGTGCCGACGCTTGAGCAGGATCGCTATCTTGCGCCCGATCTTGAAACCGCCGCACGGCTTGTGTCGGGGGCCGAGCTTATCTCGGCTTGCGATGTGACGTTGCCCGACCTTGATGCCTGATTCGAGATTTTGAGGAGTAAAACCATGACAAACCCCCGCAAGAACACCCGCGATGTCTATCCCCCGACCGGAACGGAGATTACCGCGAAAAGCTGGCAGACCGAAGCCGCGATGCGGATGCTGATGAACAACCTGCACCCGGACGTGGCCGAAAACCCGCATGAGCTTGTCGTCTATGGCGGTATCGGACGGGCCGCGCGGACATGGGAGGATTTCGACAGGATCGTCGCAGGCCTGAAGGATCTCGAGGCAGATGAGACGTTGCTGGTTCAATCGGGCAAGCCCATCGCCATCGTGCGCACCCACGCGGATGCGCCGCGCGTTCTGATTGCCAACTCGAACCTCGTGCCGCATTGGGCGACGTGGGATCATTTCAACGAACTCGATAAGAAGGGCCTGATGATGTATGGCCAGATGACCGCCGGGTCATGGATCTACATCGGCACGCAAGGCATCGTGCAGGGCACCTATGAGACCTTCGCCGAAGCAGGGCGCCAGCATTACGACGGGACGCTTTCGGGCCGCTGGATTCTGACCGGGGGTCTTGGCGGTATGGGCGGTGCGCAGCCATTGGCGGCGGTCTTTGCCGGAGCCTGCTGTCTGGCGGTCGAGTGCAATCCCGACAGCATAGATTTCCGCCTGCGCACCGGGTATCTGGACGAGAAGGCCGAGACGCTGGACGAGGCGATGGCCATGATCGAGCGGTGGACCAAGGCGGGCGAGGCGAAATCGGTGGGCCTCTTGGGCAATGCCGCCGACATCTTTGCAGAGATCCATGCGCGCGGCATCCGCCCCGATATCGTGACCGACCAGACAAGCGCGCATGATCCGGTGAACGGATATCTGCCACAGGGCTGGAGCATGGGCGAGTGGCGCGAGAAGCGCGAGAGCGACCCCAAGGCGGTCGAGAAGGCCGCGCGTGCCAGCATGCGGGTCCATGTCAAGGCGATGGTCGATTTCTGGAACGACGGGGTTCCGACGCTGGATTACGGCAACAACATCCGGCAAGTCGCTAAAGAGGAGGGGCTTGAGAACGCATTTGCCTTCCCCGGCTTCGTGCCTGCCTATATCCGGCCCCTGTTCTGCAAGGGGATTGGGCCGTTCCGCTGGTGTGCGCTGTCGGGCGACCCGGAGGATATCTACAAGACGGACGCCAAGATGAAGGAGCTATTCCCCGAGAATGCGCATCTTCATCAGTGGCTTGATATGGCGCGGGAGCGTATTTCCTTTCAGGGGCTTCCGGCGCGCATCTGCTGGATCGGGTTGGGAGATCGTCATCGCGCGGGTTTGGCCTTCAACGAGATGGTGGCCAATGGCGAACTCAAGGCGCCGGTTGTGATCGGACGCGACCACCTTGACAGTGGCTCGGTCGCGAGCCCCAACCGCGAGACCGAAGCGATGAAAGATGGCTCGGACGCGGTGAGTGACTGGCCGCTGCTCAATGCGCTGATGAACACCGCGAGCGGCGCGACATGGGTGAGCCTGCATCATGGTGGCGGCGTTGGCATGGGCTTTTCGCAGCATGCGGGGGTGGTGATCTGTGCCGATGGCACGCCCGAGGCGGCGAAGCGGCTTGAGCGGGTGCTTTGGAACGATCCGGCCAGCGGTGTCTGGCGGCATGCCGATGCGGGGTATGAAAGCGCCATAGACTGCGCGCGCGAGCATGGTCTGCGGTTGCCGGGTATCCTTGGCAACTGAGGCGAATCAGGTTCGGATCGTCGTGCCGGTGTCACCCATCGCCTGACGGGCATGGGTGGCGATGGCGGTATCCTGCACCCCCGTGCCTGTGAGGTCGCAGATCGTGACCGCATCGTCGGAGGTGCGGCCAGTGGCCGTGCCGGCGATGATCTGACCCAGTTCAGGCGGGGTTCCGTTGGTCCAGAGGCCGGCAGCCAGCGCCGCCTCAAGCTCGCCCGAGGTTTCGCACTGGCTGACCCGGTCACAGACATAGAGGTCGGCGTTGAGCAAAGCGCGCGGGGCGATTTCGTTCTTGCCCTCCTGATCCGAGCCCATGGCGGTGATGTGCAGACCGGGATGCAGCCATTCGGCCTTGATCACCGGGGTGCGCGAGGGCGTCGTGGTCACGACAAGCTGGGATTGGGCCACAAGCGCGGCGGGATCGGTGGCGACCTCGGCGGTGATGCCAAGCGTTTCGGCAAGATCGCGCGCGCAGGTGGCGGCGCGCTCGGGATCGCGGCCATGCACGAGCACACGGGTGAAGGGCCGCACCAGATGCGCGGCCTCGATCTGAATCCGGGCCTGAACGCCGGTGCCGATGACGCCCGCCGTTTCAACGGTTGAGGGCGCGAGGTGCCGCGCGGCGACCGCCCCGGCGGCGGCGGTGCGGATATCGGTGAGATAGCCGTTGTCGAGAAACACGG
The DNA here is from genome assembly GCF_037083845.1 of Roseovarius sp. E0-M6. Taxonomy (NCBI): domain Bacteria; kingdom Pseudomonadati; phylum Pseudomonadota; class Alphaproteobacteria; order Rhodobacterales; family Roseobacteraceae; genus Roseovarius; species Roseovarius sp. E0-M6. The sequence goes on from NZ_JBAPLA010000003.1 coordinate 152,177, forward strand.
CCTCGACCAGTCCGGTCTTGGCCGAGAAGAGGATCATCAGGCCATTGAGGCTGGCCAGTCCGAGCGTGGGGTTGTCGAAGAAGCCCGGACTGACCTTGATCGCGAAGCCGTCGAAGCCCGGGATGTAGGCGGTTTTCACGTCCACCTCGGCATTGATGTCGGGCATGTCCATGCTGAGGATCGGGGGCATGATCACGTCGCCGGTGGCCAGCGCGGCAAAGGCACGTTCGATCACGTCCACGGCGGTCAGATCAAGGCCGATGGCCGCGCGAAGCTGAGATTCGGTCACGATGCGGATGTCATGGCTCATTGCGTTTTCCTTCTAGGTCGGCGACCAGTTGGCGGGCCATCGTATCGGCGGATTGGAGTATGTCCGGGTGCGCGGTCAGGTCGCCGGGAGCGCGCACGCCACAGGCGCGGATCACCTCGCGCCGGGCAAATCCCAGCTTGTCCAATGCGGGCCCGTAGTGATCTAGAAGATCGCCGTATCGTTCGGGCCCTTCGCCCTGTGCCTGCACTAGCACCAAGGCCTTGTTTCGGCCCAGAACCGATGGTTCGGGGTTGGTCACGTAGTCGGGCTTGAAAAAACAGAAGAACCGATCGAACGCCTGTTTCAAAAGACCGGTCATGTTGCAGAAATAGATCGGCGTGGACATGACCAGAAGATCGGCAGTTTTGATGGCCGCCAGAGCCGGAGCGAGATCATCGTCGGGGCCATAGGGCGTGGCGGCTTGAGGTGTTGTATACCCCTGAAACTGCATATCGCGCAGCGCGAAGGTTTCGATCTGCGCGCCAGCCTGTGCCGCGGCGCCGCAAAACCGTTCAGCCAGCATATCGCTGTTGCCGCCCGCCCTTGGGCTGCCCAAAAGACAGACGACCCGTATCACGTCAGCCCCGCATAGGGCTTGCCCGGCAAGGTCGCATCGCCCAGTTGCACGGATTGCCCGGTGACGATGCGGGTGAAGATTTCCATATCCAGATTGCGGCCCGTCACGATGGTGGCCGTAGGACCGGTTAGGGTGACCTTGCCGTTCAGCACAGCAGCGAGGCCCACGACGCAGGCGCCCTCGGCCACGATGCGGTCCTCATAATAGAGCACCTGCATGGCGTGATAAATCTCATCCTCGGTCACCAGCACGATGTCATCGAGGAGGTCACGGCAGATCGGGAAGCTGAGCTTGTTTTGCAGTCCGATGCCGCCACCAAGGGAGTCGGCCAGTGAGGGCAGTTCAGGCACCTCGACCGGTTTGCCTGCCTTTATGCTTTCATACATTGCCGCGCCACGGTCCATGGTGATGCCGACGACCCGGATGCGCGGATTGATGGCTTTGGCGGCGACGGCGACGCCCGCCGCAAGCCCGCCGCCCGAAAGCGGGACGAGAAGGGTGTGCAGGTCCGGGCGGGCTTCGCAAATCTCGAGCCCGATCGTGCCTTGGCCCGCGATGACATGCGGGTCGTCGAAGGGGGAGATTTCGGCCAGCCCCTCGGCTTTGACAAGGCGTTCGCTTTCGGCTTGGGCGTCGTCCTGGCTTGTGCCGCAGATGCGCACTTCGGCGCCGAGCGCCTTGATTCCGTCGATCTTGGTCTGGGGCACGAGGTTTGACATGCAGATCACGCCGCGCATCCCGCGCCGCGCGGCTGCATAGGCCACGCCGCGACCGTGATTTCCGGTCGAGCAGCAGGTGACGCCGGTCACGCCCTCGGGCAGACGCATCACCGCGTTGAGCGCGCCGCGCAGTTTAAACGCGCCGATGGGCTGCATGTTCTCAAGTTTGAGGAGGAAATCGTGACCGCAAAAGCGGGTCATATGGGGCGAGGGCACAAGCGGCGTGTTGTCGGCCACGCCTGCAATCGTGCGCCGGGCCGCAAAAATATCGGAAAGCGCAAGGGTCATTGGTGTAGGTTTGCCAATCGAGCGCGTCTGTCAAGGGCGCGCCCCGGATCAGGGGGCGGTTCCCGCCGTGCGCCGGGTCACATGAAGGCGACGCAGGAACGCAAGCACGAAGACCGCGGTGAGGATCAGCACGATGGTCGCGGCGGGTGCGCTATCGAGAAAGAAGCTTGCGTAAACCCCGGCGAGCATGGAGAGGGTGCAGACAATGACAGCGACGACAAGCATTTGCCCGAAGCTTCGCACCAGCAGGAATGCAATCGCCCCCGGCGTCACCAGAAGCGCCACTGCGAGGATGAGGCCCGTTGCCGACAGCGTTGCCACGATGGCGAGCGAGAGCGCCGAAAGCAGCGCATAATGCAAGAAGGTCGTAGGCAGGCCGCTTGCCTGTGCCTGAGCAGGATCGAAGGCGTGCAGGAGAAGGTCTTTCCATTTCAGCAGAAGAAAAGCCGTCACCCCGAGCGAGATGAGCCCCGCCGTCCAGAGATCCTGTGGCCCGACACCCAGCATGTTGCCGAAAAGCACATGGTCGAGATGTTCGTTGGTTGAAATCGACGTGTAAAGAATGAGGCCCACGGCGAACATCCCCGAAAAGACCACCCCCATGACCGTGTCCTGTTTGACGCGGCTGTTATGCGAGAGATAGCCGGTTAGAAGTGCACAGGTCATGCCTGCGCCGAATGCGCCGATGATAAGCGGTATGCCGGTCATCCACGCCAGCACGACACCGGGCAGGATCGCATGGCTTACCGCATCGCCCATGAGCGCCCAGCCTTTCATCACCATGTAGCACGACAGCAGTGCTGTGGGCGGGGCCACCAGAAGCGCGATCAGGAACGCGTTCTGCATGAAGGGAAACTGAAAGGGCAGGAGGAGGGTGTCGAGGATCATGGGCGCATCCCCTCCGGCCCCTCACGGAGCGCGCGCGCCGCCTTGGCCCGTGCGGCGAAAAGCCCGTGCTTGGGCGCAAAGAAGAAGGCGACAAGGAAGATGATCGTTTGAAAGGTGACGATGATCGCCCCTGTCGCGCCATCGAGAAAAAAGCTGAGATAGGCGCCCGTGAAGCTTGTCACCGTGCCGATCAGGACCGAGGTCACGATAAGGCGCGGAAACCGGTCGCAGAGCAGGTAGGCGGTGGCCCCGGGTGTCACGACCATCGCGATCACGAGGAACGCCCCGACCGTGATCATTGCCGCCACGATGGCCGCGGACAGAAGCGCGAAGAACATCACGCGCAGCAGATCGGGCCGCAGGCCGATAGAGCGGGCGTGGGTCTCGTCGAAGAAGGTGACCATCAGGTCCTTCCACTTGGCCAGAAGCACGATCAGCGAAACGCATCCGATAAGCGCGAGTTGCAGCGTATCGCCGGGCGTGATGGCAAGGATATTGCCCATGATGATCGTCTGAATCGACACCGAAACCGGGTTCACCGAGATCATGAACAGGCCAAGCCCGAAGAATGAGGTAAAAATGATGCCGATGATCGCGTCGATCTTGAGCCCCGAGCGCCCCGACAGGAAAAGCATCGATCCGGCGGCAAGGCCGCCCGCGATGAAAGCGCCCAAGGCGAACGGCAGGCCCAGCATGTAGGCCCCCGCCACCCCCGGCACGACGGAATGCGATAGCGCGTCCCCGATCAGCGACCAGCCCTTGAGCATCAGGTAGGCCGACAGAAAGGCACAGACCGCGCCCACGAGTGACGACACCCAGATCGCATTGAACATGTAGCTATAGGCGAAGGGTTGCAGAAGGGTGTCGATCATGGGCCGTCGGTCCCATCGCGGGCGTGCTTGTCGTGGTATTGCACGAAAGGGCGTTCGTCATCCGTGATGATGCGCACCTCGCGCGGGTCGTCATCGTCATGAAGCTGATCGCCGCCAAGGGTGAAGTGGCGCAGGACACCGCCGAAGGCCCGTTCGAGATTTTCGCGGGTGAAGACCTCTTCTGTGGGGCCGTAGGCCAGAACGGTCTGCTTGACCAGCACTGTCCGGTCGCAGAATTCCGGCACCGAGCCGAGGTTGTGCGTGGAGACGAGCATCACGCGCCCCTCGTCGCGCAGGTCGCGCAAAAGCGCGACGATCTGCTCTTCGGTCTTCACGTCGACCCCGGTGAAAGGTTCATCAAGCAGGATGACCTGACCATCCTGTGCCAGAGCGCGGGCGAGAAAAACGCGCTTGCGCTGACCGCCCGAAAGCTCTCCGATCTGGCGGTGGCGGAACTCGGTCATGTTGACCCGGTTCAGCGCCTTGTCGACCGCCTCACGGTCGGCGCGGGAGGCCCGACGCAAGAAGCCCATATGGCCATAGCGGCCCATCATCACCACATCCTCGACAAGGACGGGAAAGGCCCAGTCCACCTCTTCGGACTGGGGCACATAAGCCACGAGGTTGCGGCGCAGCGCATCGCGCACGCTGTATCCCATCAGGGAGATACGGCCTCGGGCGGCGGGCACGAATCCCATGATCGCCTTGAAAAGCGTGGATTTTCCCGCGCCGTTCACTCCGACAAGCGCGGTGATCGTGCCGCGCGGGATCTCAAAACTGGCATCATAGAGCGCGGTGTGCCCGTTGCGATAGGTCACGGTCACGCCGCGTGCGGCAAGTCCGCTACAGTCTGTCTGATCGTGATCGGGCATCGACCTTCCTTTCAGGGCTGTGCGAGCGCGGTCACTCGGTTTGGCCGGTCAGGCCGTTGGCAACCGTTTCGGACGTCACGCGCAGCAAATCGAGATATGTCGGCACCGGACCATCCGCCGTGGTCAGGCTATCCACGTATAGGACGCCGCCATAAGTTGCGCCGGTTTCGCGGGCGACCTGTTTGGCGGGCGCGGTGTTGACCGTGCTTTCGCAAAACACCACTGGAATATCCCTTTCGCGGACGCCGTCGATGACGGCCCGGACCTGTTGGGGCGTGCCGACCTGATCGGCGTTCATCGGCCAGAGATAGAGCTCTTTCATACCAAAGTCCCGTGCGAGATAGCTAAAGGCGCCTTCGCAGGTGACGAGCCAGCGTTGATCTTCGGGAACCTGCTGCACGCGGTCGCGCAGGGGGGCGATCGTCTCGCGGATGCGTGCCTTGTAGGCGGTCGCGTTGGCGGCATAGGTCTCGGCATTCTCGGGGTCGTGCTCGGTCAGGGCCGCGGCGATGTTGTCCACGTAGATCAGCGCATTGTCGAGGCCCATCCACGCGTGCGGATTGGGCTGCCCTTCGTAGGAGCCGGACGCGATGGAAATGGGGTCGATCCCCGTGGTGAGCGTGGCGGATGGGAGATCACCGAGATTGGCAACGAACTGTTCGAACCAAAGCTCGAGGTTCATCCCGTTCCACAGGATCAGATCGGCGCCAGAGGCGCGCACGATGTCCTGTGGGGTCGGTTCATAGCCGTGGATTTCCGCGCCGGGCTTGGTGATCGACACAACTTCTGCCGCGTCCCCGGCCACGTTGCTCGCCATGTCGGCGAGGACCGTGAAGGTTGTGACGACTTTCATCGGCGCCGTGTCTTCGGCGGCCAAGGCGGTATGCCCGGTTGTGATCAGGCACGCCAGACTGAGGCACAAGGATTTTGCGAGTCCTGTCATGAGATACTCCTGTCGTTTGATCGGGACAGTATGCAAATGCGAGGCGGTTGCAAGTAGAGAATCGCAAAAAGCCGGGTTCGTTCCGGCTAACGTGGAACACACCGGACCGTTCCGCTGAAGGCGGGTGTTTGGAGTATATTTTCAGGATTTCAGTGGTGAGCCGTGCAGGGATCGAACCTGCGACCCACTGATTAAAAGTCAGTTGCTCTACCAACTGAGCTAACGGCCCACTAGGGCGCTGTCTAGAAAGACCGGGGCGGGGGGTCAAGCCCGAAATTCACGGTTTTTCATGCGAACGCTGGATTCGTCCGAAGCGGGGGTTTATATGCGCACGCATGGACAACGAGAGTGAAAACGGGCTGCCTTTCATGAAGATGCACGGGCTGGGAAACGACTTTGTCGTTTTCGATGGTCGTGTGCGCGATATCAAGGTGACGCCGGCCTTGGCGCAGGCCGTTGCGGACCGGCATCGCGGCATCGGTTACGACCAACTCGCCCTGATTGAAAACGGGCCGGGGGATGCGCATCTGAGTTTCTGGAACGCGGATGGGTCGGTGGCGCAGGCCTGTGGGAATGCGACACGCTGTATTGCCCGCTATCTGTTGGATGAGAGCGGCAAGGATCGGTTGCATCTGACAACGGTGCGCGGTGATCTTTTCGCGGTTGACGCGGGGCAGGGGCGCACCTCGGTCAACATGGGCGTGCCGATGACCGAATGGCGCGACATTCCGTTGGCCGAAGCCATGGACACCCTTGAGCTTCCGATCGAGGGCGCACCCACGGCGACCAGCATGGGCAACCCGCATTGCACCTTCTTTGTCGAGGATGCAGAGGCGGTGGCACTGGACAGGTTTGGACCGCGATACGAGCATCATCCGCTATTTCCTGAACGGACCAATGTTCAGGTGGCAAGCGTCATCGCCCCCGATCATCTTCGAATGCGCGTCTGGGAGCGGGGCGTGGGTGTAACGCTGGCCTCGGGGTCGTCTTCTTGTGCTACGGCCGTCTCGGCGGCGCGGCGCGGCCTGACCGGGCGCAAGATGCGAATCGATCTGGACGGTGGCAGTCTTGAGATCGACTGGCGCGACGACGGTGTCTGGATGACCGGTGACACGATGCATGTGGCCGAAGGGGTGTTCCGTCCGCAATTCCTGAGGTCTCTGACATGACAGCGCCGAGGTTCACGACGCTCGGGTGCCGTCTCAACGCTTATGAGACCGAGGCGATGAAGGAGATGAGCCGCGAGGCGGGGCTTGAAAACGCGGTCATCGTCAACACCTGCGCCGTCACGTCCGAGGCTGTGCGCAAAGCGCGGCAGGAGATTCGCCGACTGCGGCGTGAGAACCCGGAGGCACGGGTCATCGTGACAGGCTGTGCGGCACAGACCGAGCCCGATACGTTTGCCGCGATGGACGAGGTGGACTCGGTGATCGGCAATACCGAGAAAATGCAGCGCGACACATGGGCCGGGCTTGCCACCGATTTCGTGGGCGAAACGGAAAAAGTGTGCGTGGACGACATCATGTCGGTGACCGAGACGGCGGGGCATCTTATCGACGGGTTCGGCACGCGCAGCCGCGCCTATGTTCAGGTGCAGAACGGCTGTGATCACAGATGCACCTTCTGTATCATTCCCTATGGGCGCGGCAATTCGCGCAGCGTGGCGGCGGGTGTCGTCGTGGATCAGATCAAGAGGCTGGTGGCGCGCGGATATAACGAGGTGGTGCTGACCGGGGTGGACCTGACCTCGTGGGGGGCGGACCTTCCGTCCCAGCCGAAGCTGGGCGATCTCGTCATGCGCATTCTCAAGCTGGTTCCCGATCTGCCGCGCCTCAGGATCAGTTCGATCGATTCGATCGAGGTGGATGAAAACCTGATGCAGGCCATCGCCACCGAACCGCGCCTGATGCCGCATCTGCATCTGAGCTTGCAGCATGGCGATGATCTTATCCTCAAGCGCATGAAGCGGCGTCATTTGCGCGACGACGCGATCCGGTTTGTCGAAGATGCATCTCGCTTGCGCCCGGAGATGACGTTCGGGGCCGACATCATCGCGGGTTTCCCCACCGAGACCGAAGCGCAGTTCGACAATTCCCTCAAGCTTGTCGAAGAGTGCGATCTGACATGGCTTCATGTCTTTCCCTACAGCCCCCGTCCCGGCACACCCGCCGCGCGGATGCCGCAAGTCGATGGCAGGGCGATCAAGGCCCGCGCCGCGCGCCTGCGAGACGCCGGAGCGCGGCGCGTGTCACGGCATCTGGAGGCTCAGGTGGGGCGTGCGCACAGGGTTTTGATGGAGAACCCCCATATGGGACGCACCGAGCAGTTTACCGAGGTGGCTTTTGACGCGCCACAGACCGAAGGTGAGATTGTGGACGTGACCATCGCGGGCCGGACCGGAGACCGCCTTGTCGCCTGAGGTGGCGCGCCCGGTGCTCTGGTCCTTTCGGCGGTGCCCCTATGCGATGCGGGCGCGTCTGGCGCTCGCCTCGGCGGGACAGCCGGTCACGCTTCGAGAGGTCGTCCTGCGCGAGAAGCCGGCGGCCTTTCTGGCCGCGTCGCCATCTGCCACGGTGCCATGTCTGGAGACGGACGAAGGGGTCATCGACGAGAGCCTTGATATCATGCTCTGGGCGCTGGACCGGGGCGACCCCGAAGGATGGCGCGACATGCCGCGTGACGGCTTCGATCTTATCGCGCGCTGCGATGGTCCGTTCAAGGCGTCACTCGACCGTTACAAATACGCGACCCGCCACCCGGAAAGCGACCCGTTGGCCGAGCGGGCGCGGGGTGCGGCCTTTCTGGGTGAGCTTGACGCGCGGCTGGTGGGGCGGGCGTGGCTGTTTGGTGGCTCTGCCCGGCTTGCAGATATGGCGATCCTGCCTTTTGTGAGGCAGTTCGCGCATGTCGATCCCGCATGGTTCGAGTCGCAGCCATGGCCTGATCTGCTGAACTGGCTGACTGCGTTCAAGGCGTCTGACCGGTTTCGGCAGATCATGCCGAAATATCCCCGGTGGCAGGACGGCGATGCGCCGGTGAGGTTTCCCTGACGGCTTGCCATTTCAGGATTTCGGGCTGACTGTCGCGCCGAACCGTTTAGGACGACCGGCCATGCATCCCAACCCCGCATTCAGAACCGAACCACGCGAGCAAAACATCGCGTTCGTCCGCGAGCAGGGGTTCGGTATGCTGGCCGTGGCAACGGAGGATGCGCCGCTTGTCTCTCATGTGCCGTTCCTGCTGAGCGAGGATGGAGGCTTGGCCGAACTGCATCTTGTGCGGTCAAATCCCATTGTAGGGCTGCTCAAGCAAGGACCCTGCGCTGTGCGGCTCGCCGTGCAGGGACCGCAAGGATATATCTCGCCCGATTGGTACGGGGTCGAGGATCAGGTGCCGACATGGAATTATGTTGCCGTGCATCTGGTGGGAGAGCTGTCGCTTGGCGCGATGGAGGGCCTGCGAGATTTGCTTGACCGGCAATCGGCGCTGTTCGAAGAGCGTCTCTTGCCCAAACCGCCTTGGACGACTGCAAAGATGTCGCCCGAGGTGATGGACCGGATGATGCGTCAGATCGTGCCCTGTGCCATCAGGGTGGACGAGATCGATGGAACGTGGAAGCTTGGTCAGAACAAGCCTGCTCCGGCGCGTCAAGGCGCGGCGGACCAGCTGGACGCGTCCGGATTGGGACAGGAGCCACGTCTTCTTGCGGCGCTGATGCGGGGGGTCTGATGAAGGTACCGGACCACCGGACCCGGCAGCCCCGGCGCGGCGCAAAGCATGTCTGGGGTTAGGCCGTGTTATTGGGTGTCCTGACCCGAAGGACCCGGCAAGTTGAATCAAACCCGCCGCATGATCGCTTCGGCCGGGCATGTTGGATCATTGTGCGATGGCGTGCTTGAATCGGGTGTCATATGTTAGGGGGTGAACACCAATGCGGTGGGGGAAATCTGTGTTTCAGGTTCTTCTCGAAACGCTTTGGTGTTTTTGACTGTGAACCCGGAAGGAACAAACCTCATGAAACTGATTTCGGCGGATGCCTCGCCTTTTGCGCGTAAAGTGCGTGTTCTGTTGTTGGAAGCGGGTCTCGCCGATCAGGTCGAGGTCGTATCCGTGACCACGACCCCGTTCGCCACCGACCCGCAGGTCGCGTCGGCCAATCCGCTGGGTAAGCTACCGGCGCTGCTGCGCAATGAGGGGCCGGCACTTTATGACAGCCGGGTGATCACGCGCTATCTTGACGATATGGCCGGGGCCGGGCTTTATCCCTCAGCGCGGCTTTGGGAGGTTCTGACGCTCGAGGCGACGGCGGATGCGGTGATGGAGGCGGCGCTTCTCATGGTTTACGAGCATCGGGTGCGGCCGGTCGAAAAGGTATCGGACGACTGGATCGAGGCGCAATGGGCCAAGGCCGCCCGTGCGCTCGACGCGATCGAGGCGCGCTGGATGAGCCACCTCTCGGGGCCGCTCGATATGGGGCAGATCGCTGTGGGCTGTGCGCTGAGCTATCTCGACTTCCGTCTTGGCGATCGTGACTGGAGGGCGGGGCACCGCGCGCTTGCCGAGTGGCACGAGACCTTTGCCGCACGCGAGAGCATGGCCGCAACAGTGCCGGAGTGATGCCAAAGAAAAACGCCCGGCTTTGGGGCCGGGCGTTCGCGATGCCGGGGGGCAGGCTTCGGTTCAGAAGCTGTAGCTGATCCCGATATTCACGGCGTGGGTTACCAATGTGGTGTCGAGTTTGCCCGCGGTCTGACCGGGGACGGCCGGATCGGCGTCGATCGTGATGTCATTGTCAGACCATGTTGCCTGATATTCGCCGAAAAGCGACCACTTGTCGTTGAGGGCGTATTTCATGCCCGCGATGCCGCGCGCCGCGAAGCCGGTGGTCTCATAGTCGAACGTGCGATTGGTGGCGCCTATCACCTGAGCGTCCACATGCGGGATGGCGATCCCGAGGCCCGCGCCCACATAAGGCGTGAAGCGGGAATTGGCGAACGCGTCGGGAAACCGTTTCATGATGTTTGCGGTGATGATGTTGTGCCCGTCCGACAGCTCGAACCGCGATAGCCCGAGCGCCGCGAGATCCGCGTTCGAGGCGTAGGCCTTGGCGTGGGTGCCTTCGATCCCGAACCCGATGTTGTTCTGGGTCCACCATGTTACGCGGCCACCATAATAGAACGGGGTGTCGAGAGAATTGCCTTCCCAGTCGATATTGCGGCTGAAGGGCGCACCTCCGGGGAGCGTGCCGGACCCGGTGCTGTCCTGAACGCCCTGCAAGCCCATATAGAAGCTGAGTTCAAACTCGGCGGCGGCGGGGGTTGCCATGACGAAGAGCGCGGCGATGGCGACCTTGAGGGATTTGAACATGGAATTGTGCCTTTACAGTAACTCGTGCCTTGTGGCCTGCTTACACCGCGCGCCACGGCCTCACAAGCGCGACAGATGCGCGCCCCCTTCAATTCCGCGTCATTGCGCACTGGACGGGCCACAAAAGCGCCGCTAAACACGGGGCCCAAAGGTCGCGGGATTCCGCGACCCGTGGATGTTTGAGGCCCCAAGAGGCCATAATAATGGAGTAAACCTCGTGTCCCACGCAGACGATCACGAAGGCACCCGGAGGGACTTCCTCTATTACGCAACCGCAGGCGCTGGCGTTGTGGCCACGGGCGCCGCCGTATGGCCGCTGGTCAACCAGATGAATCCATCGGCGGACGTTCAGGCCCTCAGCTCGATTCGCGTGGATGTGGGCGGTATCTCGGAAGGCACGCAACTTACCGTGAAATGGTTGGGTAAGCCTGTGTTCATCCGTCGCCGCACCCAAGCCGAGATCGAAGAGGCCATGTCGGTGGATGTGTCTTCACTTCCCGATCCGGAGGCCCGCAACGAGAATATTTCCGCCGGTGCGCCGGCCACCGACGCCAATCGCAGCCTGCTGCCGCCGGAAACCGAGGGCGCCACGAGCGAATGGCTCGTGATGATGGGGGTTTGCACCCACCTTGGTTGTGTGCCGCTTGGCGATGCCGGGGATTTCGGCGGCTGGTTTTGCCCGTGCCATGGGTCGCACTATGATACGGCAGGACGCATACGCAAAGGCCCTGCGCCGACGAACCTTCCGGTTCCCGTCGCGGAATTCGTCGACGCAACAACGATCAAACTCGGATAAGGGAGCGCGCAGATGGCCGGAATTCCGCACGATCATTACGAACCGAACAGCCGCGGCGAGAAGTGGCTCTACAAGCGCCTGCCGATCATGGGGCTGCTTTACGACACCTTGATGATCCCGACGCCCAAGAACCTCAACTGGATGTGGATCTGGGGGATCGTCCTGACCTTCTGCCTTGTGTTGCAGATTATTACGGGCATCGTTCTGGTGATGCACTACACGCCGCATGTCGATATGGCGTTCGCCTCGATCGAGCACATCATGCGCAACGTAAATGGCGGTCACTTCATCCGCTACCTGCACATGAACGGCGCGTCGCTCTTCTTCTTTGCCGTCTATCTGCATATCTTCCGTGGTCTCTATTACGGCTCGTACAAGGCCCCGCGCGAGATTACGTGGATCATCGGCATGCTGATCTATCTGATGATGATGGGCACGGCCTTCATGGGTTACGTTCTTCCTTGGGGTCAGATGTCGTTCTGGGGCGCCACGGTGATCACCGGTCTTTTCGGTGCGATTCCCCTTATCGGCGAGCCGATCCAGACCTGGCTTCTGGGGGGTCCGGCGGTGGACAACGCCACGCTGAACCGCTTCTTCTCGCTGCATTACCTGCTGCCCTTCGTGATCGCGGCATTGGTGGCCGTCCATATCTGGGCCTTCCATACCACGGGCAACAACAACCCCACGGGTGTTGAGGTGCGGCGCGGATCGAAAGCCGAGGCCGAGAAAGATACCTTGCCGTTCTGGCCCTATTTCGTGATGAAGGATCTGTTCGCGCTGGGGGTCATTCTGGTGGTGTTCTTTGCCATCGTGGGCTTTATGCCGAACTATCTTGGCCATCCGGACAACTACATCGAGGCCAACCCGCTCTCGACACCTGCGCATATCGTGCCGGAATGGTATTTCCTGCCCTTCTACGCGATCCTTCGCGCCTTCACATCGGACGTGTGGGTGGTGATGTTCGCGGGCTGGATCACCGGTGGCATCATCGACGCCAAGTTCTTTGGCGTGCTGGCCATGTTCGGTGCGATCATCGTGATGGCGCTGGCACCCTGGCTTGATACGTCGAGTGTGCGGTCGGGTCGCTACCGTCCGATGTTCAAGTGGTGGTTCTGGCTTCTGGTGGTGGATTTCATCGTTCTGATGTGGGCGGGCGCAATGCCGGCCGAGCCTCCATATTCCACGATCTCGTTGATCGGGGCGACCTACTGGTTCGCGTATTTCCTGGTCATCCTGCCGCTTCTTGGCGTCATCGAGAAACCTCTGGCACAGCCCGAGACCATCGAGGAAGACTTCAAGGCCCATTACGACGCCAAGACCGGTGGCACGCACACCGTCGTCACCAACCCCGCAGAATAAGAAAGGATCAGGAACAATGTTGAAGACACTTGGCATTGCCGCCCTGTCGGCCCTGACCCTGTCGACCGGCGCTGCACTGGCCGCCGGAGCCGAAGGGCACGTCCATGACGTGGACTTCTCGTTCGAGGGGCCATTCGGCAAATTCGACCAGAACCAGCTTCAGCGCGGCCTCAAGGTCTATACCGAGGTCTGTGCCGCCTGCCACGGCCTGCAGTATGTGCCGATCCGCACCCTCGCGGATGAGGGTGGGCCGGGCTTTTCACCCGATCAGGTGCGGGCCTATGCGCAGAACTTCGAGATTTTCGACCCCGAGATTGACGATTATCGTGCAACGAAACCAGCCGACCGGTTTCCGGGCTCGAACCTTGAAAATGCGCCGGACCTTAGCCTGATGGCCAAGGCCCGCGCGGGGTTCCACGGACCTTACGGCACGGGCATGGCGCAGCTCTTCAAGGGAATGGGCGGGCCGGAATATATCGTGTCGCTGCTCACCGGATATACCGGCGAGACCAAGGAAGAGGCCGGCGTGATCCTGTATGAGAACACCGCGTTTCCCGGCGGCTGGATTGCCATGGCCCCGCCGCTCGAGGATGGGCTTGTCGAGTTTGATGACGGGCACGACAATTCGGTCCATCACATGTCCGAGGATGTCGCCGCCTTCCTGATGTGGACCGCGGAGCCGAAGATGATGGCACGCAAGCAAGCCGGGCTTACCGGTGTGATTCTGCTGATCGTGTTGTCGGTGCTGCTTTACCTCACCAACAAGCGGCTTTGGGCCCCGATCAAGAAGAAGGTCAAAAAGGAGTCCTGAGGGCTCCTTGACCATGATGCATTGACCCCCGCCCGAGCGATCAGGCGGGGGTTTTTCATTGCATCGCGCCACCGGGCCGGATGCGGTCTTTCCCCCCTGCGCCTAATCCGGTAAACGGCGTGGGACCCCCGAACGCAGTTGTGGAAGACAAGATATGAAATTCACCCTGTCCTGGCTCAAGGAACATCTGGAAACCGACGCCAGCGTCGACGAGATCGCCTATGCGCTTACCGATCTTGGCCTTGAGGTCGAGGAGGTGATCAACCCGGCCGAGCGGCTGAAGGACTTTACCATCGGCAAGGTGACACGCGCCGAAAAACACCCCGACGCTGACCGGCTCAGGGTGTGTCAGGTCGCGACCGACGAGGGCACAACCCAGATCATTTGCGGTGCGCCCAATGCGCGCGAGGGGATCACCGTCGTGATCGCCAAGCCCGGCGTTTATGTGCCCGGCATCGACACGACCATCGGCGTGGGCAAGATCCGCGGTATCGAAAGCCACGGCATGATGTGCTCGGAGCGCGAGATGGAGTTGAGCGAAGAGCATGATGGCATCATCGAACTGCCTTCGGGCGAGGTGGGTGAGCGTTTTGTCGATTGGCTGTCGGCGCATGACCCCGACAAGGTTGACCCGGTGATCGACATTGCAATCACACCGAACCGCCCCGATGCATGCGGCGTTCGGGGGGTCGCGCTTGATCTGGCGGCGCGTGGGCTGGGCCGGATGAAGCCCGCGCCCGATGCCCATGTCGAGGGTGAGTTTCCCAGCCCCATCAAGGTCAGCATCGACGAGGACACGCGCGCCGAAGGCTGTGAGGTGTTCGCGGGCCGTGTGATCAGGAATGTGAAGAACGGCCCAAGCCCCGATTGGCTTCAGCGGCGGTTGCGGGCGATCGGACTACGCCCGATTTCGGCGCTGGTGGACGTGACTAACTTTTTCACCTTCGATCGCAACCGCCCGCTGCATGTGTTCGATGCGGACAAGGTGACGGGTGATCTTCGCATTCATCGGGCAGAGGGCGGTGAGGCCTTTGTCGGTCTGGATGAGAAGGACTACAAGATCGGCGCGGGTCAGGTCGTGATTTCGGACGATGCGGGAGTCGAGAGCGTCGGCGGCATCATGGGTGGGCTTGCCACCGGATGCACCGAAGACACGACGAATGTGTTTCTTGAAGCCGCGGTATGGGACCGTGTTCAAATCGCCGCGACCGGACGCGCGCTCAAGATCAACTCGGACGCGCGGTATCGCAATGAGCGCGGTATTGATCCGGCCTTCAACATGGAGGCTTTGCAGCTTGCCACCCGGATGATCATGGAGCTTTGCGGCGGCGAGCCTTCGGAGATTGTCGTGGCCGGCAAGGTGCCTGATACAAGCCGTGCCTACAAGCTTGATCCGGCGCGGGTTCGGTCGCTCGTTGGGATGGATATCCCCGAGGCGGAACAACGGCAAACCCTGACTGCGCTTGGTTTCCGGCTTGAGGGGAACATGGCCCATGTGCCAACTTGGCGCCCCGATGTTCAGGGCGAGGCCGACCTTGTCGAGGAGGTGGCGCGCGTGGCGTCGCTGACCAAGCTCGAAGGCAGGCCGATGGCGCGTATGGATGCCGGCCTGCCAAAGCCGATCCTGTCACCCATGCAGCGCCGCGAACAGGCGGCGCGCCGGTTGACTGCGGCGCTTGGATATAATGAATGCGTCACCTACAGCTTTATTGATCGCGCATCGGCGCGGATGTTCGGCGGGGGGGACGATGCGACAATGCTGGCAAACCCGATCAGCGCCGACATGAGCCACATGCGTCCGGCGCTTCTTCCCGGTCTGTTGCAGGCCGCGGCGCGCAATCAGGCGCGTGGGCATATGGATATGGCGCTTTTCGAGGTGGGTCACGCATTCGAGGGCGGTGAGCCGGGAGAACAGCATTTGCAGATCAGCGGTATCCTTGTGGGGCGCACCGGCCCCAAGGACTCGCATGGAAGCTCGCGTTCTGTTGATGTCTATGACGCCAAGGCGGATGCCGAGGCGATCCTGGAGGCGATGGGCGCACCGGCCAAGGTTCAGATATTGCGCGGTGCCGATGACTGGTGGCATCCCGGACGTCACGGCAAGATATGCCTTGGCCCCAAGAAGGTTCTGGGCGTTTTCGGTGAGTTGCATCCGAAGATTCTCAACGCGATGGAGGTGAAAGGGCCGGTGATGGGCTTCACCCTCTGGCCTGCGGAAATTCCGCTACCCCGAAAGGCTTCGGCGAGCCGTGGTGCGCTTACGTTGCGCGATTTGCAGGCGGTCGAGCGTGACTTCGCCTTTGTCGTGGATGCGGAGATCGAGGCGCTGACTCTGGTCAACGCGGCATCCGGGGCCGACAAGGCGTTGATCGACGAGGTTCGCGTCTTTGACGAGTTCATCGGTGGCAGCCTTGGAGAAGGCAAGAAAAGTCTTGCCATCACCGTGCGCATGCAGCCCACCGAGAAGACGCTCACCGATGCCGATATCGAGGCCGCAAGCGCCAAGATCGTCGAGAAAGTGACCAAGGCCACGGGCGGCACGCTACGCGGCTAAGGCCGGGGCCGGAACGCAAAAGAAAGGTAATCAGATGCTGAATGTATATCTGTCGGGCGAAATCCACACAGATTGGCGGGATCAGATACGGGACGGAGCCAAGGAACTTGATATCACCTTTGCCGCGCCCGTGACCGATCACGGCGCGAGCGACGATTGCGGCGTGACCATTCTTGGCTCCGAAGACGACAAGTATTGGCATGACCACAAGGGAGCGATGGTCAATGCGATCCGCACTCGCAAGGGGATTGCCGATGCGGATGTGGTGGTCGTGCGGTTTGGCGACAAGTACAAGCAGTGGAACGCGGCGTTTGACGCCGGCTATGCAAGCGCGCTTGGCAAAAGCCTGATCATCCTGCAGCCGCCTGAGCATGATCACGCGCTCAAGGAGGTGGATGCCGCCGCGCTTGCGGTGACGCGCAGCCCCGAACAGGTGGTGCAAATCCTGCGCTATGTTCTGGACGGTAGTCTGCCGGGCTGAGGCAGGCGCCTCGCCCGCGCACTGATAAATCATGACATTGGGGGCATGGGAAGCATCCCATGTTTTTCCCCCGCCAAAAGCGGGCTGGCATGCCTTTTTCTGTGATACGGTCGCGCGTGGGCGCGATCAGCCCGTTTTCAGGGACAGGAAAAGACACATGATTCAGGAATTCAAGGATTTCATCGCCAAGGGCAATGTCATGGACATGGCGGTGGGTATCATCATTGGCGCGGCCTTTACCGCGATCGTCAGCTCGCTTGTTGCGGATCTCATCAATCCGATTGTCGGGCTTTTCGCGGGAGGCGTCGATTTTACGGAATTGTTTGTCGTTCTCGGGGATGGAGAGTTTGCGACACTTGCCGAGGCCGAGGAGGCAGGCGCGGCTGTGTTTGCGATAGGCCGGTTTATCATGGCCATACTCAACTTTCTGATCATCGCCTTTGTCGTCTTCCTGTTGGTCAAGGCGGTGAACAATCTCAAGCGCAAGGAAGCGCAGGATCCCGAGCCGGTGGCGGAGACAGGGCCGACCGAGCTTGAAATTCTGATGGAAATTCGCGACTCGCTCAAAAAGTGAGCTTTGATGCGCCCCGGAGGGCCCGTCATCGGCGGATCTTCCGGGGGGCGCCTTAGCGTGGGCGAAAAAACGGGATCAGGAAGACAAGGCAGGCGATCAGGAAGAAAACGCTTCCGAAGGTGGCCCAGAAATGGCCCCAGCTTGCGATGATGAAGCCGATGGCCGACACGATGAAGAGTATCCAGCCGATTAGGTTGATGTGATGGTCGCTCATTCTTGGAGTTCCAGATGTTCGCGTGCGTTTGCAACGTCATACGCGAATGACAATGACTGATCCAGCCGTGACCCAAGGCGCAGGTGTGGGCATTTGGCGTTGGGGCTTTTCGTGGCGGGGTTCATCGGGTTTACTGTAACAGCATAACAGCCCCGGTTTTTCGGGGATGAGATGGGGGCGCACAGAGCTATGTCGGAGTATTTGGGCATCGGGGTTTTGGTCGCGGGGATTACCGCTCTGGGATATTGGGGCAGTCAGACCCATGCCGTTCGGATAGAAGAAAGCATTCGCGAGGCATCAAGTGCGGCGGCTGTGTCTGCGGTGCATCCCTTGGCCACCCGTGTCACGGGCCGCGACATACGTATTTCGGGCTATGTCGATGACGACGCCGCGCGGAGCCGGATTCTGGACGTGCTTGACAAGGTCGAGGGGCGACGCGTCGTCGTGGATGGCCTGATCGTGTTGCCGAGAGTGGCACCGTTCAACCTTAGGATCACCAAGGGAGCAGGCGGCTTTGTGGCAGAAGGGTATGCACCTTCGGCGCAGGCGCGCGCGCGCCTTGCCGACGCGATCGAGATTGACGCCGGAGAGATGCCCCTCGCCAGCGGGGCGCCGTTGGGCTGGACCGATACGGTTCTCACCGGGGTCGAGGCTCTTGCCGTTTTGAACGGTGGCGTGCTTGAGGTCGAGGACGCGCGGCTTGCCCTGCGCGGCACCGCCGAAACCCCCGATGACCGCATGCGCGCCGAGGCGCTTCTGGCCGGGGTGCCGGACGGTGCGACGGTGAGCGCGGATATCGACGTTTCAGACGACGGAACGCTTCCCTTCGAGGTCACCTATGACGCAGGCGAGGGGCTTGCGCTTGGAGGGCGGTTGCCGAAGGGCATGGGCGCGGATCGAATCGTGGCGTTTCTGGGTGTTCCTGCCGCTACGGCGGACACGGAGCAATCGGCGGTCGCCAATCCCGAACTTGAAGGTGTTTTGACCCGCCTCAAAGGTTGGCTGCCCGAGATGGACCGCATGGAGCTGAAGAACGGTGAAAATGGATTGTCTCTTGTGGTCGAATTGCTACCGGGGACCGATGAACCGCTGATCGCCGAGGCGCTTGGCGATCTCGATATACACAGCCTGACACTCCGGACCAGTGGACGGGAGGTGCCCGAAGGTGCGCGCCGCACCAATGCCGCGACCGGGCTGGAGGAGATATTCGTCGCGGGCTACTGGCTTCCCGATCTCCGGTTCGAGGCCACGATCGCCACTTGTGACAAACAGGCGGGCGATGTGCTTGGGGCGAACCGGATCAATTTTCTGACCGGATCGGCGCGGCTTGGGCCGAAATCCATGCGGGCGATCAACGCGATGGCGGCGGTAATTCGCACCTGCACGCAAAAGGCGGGGTTGAGGGCGTTGCTGGGTGGACATACCGACAATACCGGCGATGACGGCCGCAACATGCTTCTGAGCCTCGAGCGGGCCGAGGCCGTGCGCGACGAGCTGGTGGCGCGCGGTGTGCCACGTACCGCGCTCAGTGCCGAAGGCTACGGGGCGTCTCGGCCCATCGCGGATAACGAGATCGAGGCTGGCCGCGCCGCGAACCGGCGCACAACAATCGAGTGGTCGCAATAACCAAGTCGCGCAAACCGCGCAGGAAAGGAACGGACAATGTTCAAGGAATGGGGTTTCCTGATCAGCGAGATGATGGCGCTTTTGATCCTTGCCGCCCTTATCGGTCTGTTGGCCGGATGGATCATCTGGGGCCGGCGCAAACCGGATGATCACGGGCAGGGCGCTGTGGCGCGGCTGAGTGGCGATCTTGAGGCGTGCCGCGTCTCCAACCGCGAGAAGGACCGTAAGATTGATGAACTGGAGCGCAAGCTTCAGAGCAGCACCACAAAGATCATGTCCGCCGCCGCCGCTCTGGTCGAAGGCGAGGAGATCGAATTCGACGACACCACCGACCAAGAGGCGGGCGGGGCGACAGAGGGCACCAAGCCCGAAACCCTTAGCGCGCCGCGCGAAGAGGGGCCCGATGATCTCAAGAAAATCCGTGGTATCGGCCCCAAGCTCGAGGCGTTGTGCCACCGGCTCGGCTTTTATCATTTCGATCAGATCGCGGGCTGGAGTGACGACGAGATCGCTTGGGTTGATGCCAACCTCGTAGGGTTCAAGGGGCGTGTCACACGCGACGACTGGGTCGCGCAGGCACGGCATCTGGCCGAGGGCGGTGAAACAGACTTCTCCAAGCGGGTCGACGAAGGTGACATTTACTGACGCCGCGTCAGGCTTGGAGTGAGATCTTACTCGTGGGCCTTATGGCTTTCGGCAAAAGCGGCCTGTTGGTCCGGAGTGGCCTCGGTCTGATAGGTCGATTTCCACTCATCCATGCTCATGCCATAGAAAATTTCGCGCGCTTCCATCTTGTCCATGTCGATGCCGCGGGCGTTCGCCGCCTCCTGATACCAGCGACTCAGGCAATTGCGGCAGAACCCGGTGAGGTTCATCATGTCGATGTTCTGCACATCCGTCCGGTCTTCCATCAGGTGCTGACGCAGGCGGCGAAAGGCCGCCGCTTCGAGTTCCATGCGGGTCTGTTCATCCATGTCCGGCTGCTCCTTTGTCTTGCTGGTTACAACATGCGCTTGAGGTAGGGTTGGTTCAAGTCCGTGAGGCGAACCGTCAGGCTTCCGACATCCGGGAGATGGTGCAAGAGAGTGTCGAGGATCATCTGTGCAAGCTCCTCTCGTGTGGCGTCGTCCCGTCCGGGCAGCAGCAAGAGCGTGGCGTGAGCAAAGCTTTGCGGCTCGACCCCGATACGAGACGCGGTCGCGGTGATGGTGCGGACACGCACGGTGTCCGGTCCGCTGACCGAAGGGTGGTCGGCAAAGGCCTGCCAAAGCCTGTCGCAGAGCCCTTGCAGATCGTGGCTTTGGTTCAGCCCGGCGGAATGTTCGATGACGATATGCGGCATGGCTTGGCTTCCTGATTTCTGGAGCAATAGCACCGTATCGGCACCGGAGGTGCAATCGCAATCTGGTGGAACGGCTGTCTGCTACACCCCGGCGGCCTGTGCGGCCTCTTCAAGCAGGGGCGCAAGCCGTCGGGCCCAAGCGATCTGATCGCTGTCGTTCGAGATCAGATCGTTGCGCACCTCGATCAAGGTGTTGGGGCGCTGATAGGCGAGGGCATGACGCGCGATGGCGTCGCCGGGAAGGTGCCCGGTGTAGGGCTCATTGTCGCCGACACAAAGATCGCTCTCTTGCCTCAGCCGCACCAGAAGGGGCCGGGCAAGGCGTGTGTCCGTCGCATAGAGCACGCCCACATGCCACGGGCGTTCAGGGCGACCGCGGAATTGCCGTGTGAAACTGTGAACCGAGAGGATGATCGTATCCGCGCGCCGGGCCGCAAGACGGGCCAGCGCCGAATGGTAAGGCCGGTAAAGCGTATTGAGCCGCATGTCGCGGTCTGTGGTGTCGAGATGCCTGTTTGCCGGAATGACCGTGCCGTCATAGAGCTTCATCACAAGGGTGGGATCGTCTTCCCCCCGGTTCGGGTCAATGACGAGACGTGAGAAATCCGCGGATATGACAGGCCCATCTAGTGCCTTGCCAAGCGCGCGGGCCAGTCCGAGCGCGCCCACGTCATAAGCTATATGGCGCGCCATGTCCTCGGCGGCGAGGCCAAGATCGCCACCGTTGACAAAAGACGGAACCGCGTTTGTCGCATGGTCACAGGTCACGAGCCAGCGCGACGGCCGGTCCGACCCGTCGATATGATAGGGTTGGTAGGTCATGAAATTCTCGTCCTTGACCCTGATCTATTGTGTGCGAGACAGAAGCGCAACAAATGGTCCCCCCGTAGCCGAGGGGCGCAAGAGGGACTCGCATTTCGTTAGCGTTAACGCTATCACGGATGAAAAAGGGAAAGGCGCGTATGAGACGACATCGCAACGTCAAGATCGTGGCAACGTTAGGCCCGGCATCCGAAACCTACGACATGATCCGCGCCCTGCACGAGGCCGGCGCGGATGTGTTTCGCCTTAACATGAGCCACGGCGACCACGACGGTATCCGCGAGAAACATCGCATCATCCGTCAGGTTGAACGCGATCTGGAAAGCCCGATCGCGATCCTTGCCGATTTGCAGGGTCCGAAGCTTCGGGTGGGCGTGTTTGCGAATGGCGAGGAAGAGCTTGAGGCCGGCGCGACCTTCCGCATGGATCTTGATCCTGCCGAGGGAAACTCCGAGCGGGTCTGTCTGCCGCACCCCGAGATTTTTCAGGCGCTTGAGCCGGGTGCGGGGCTTTTGGTCAATGACGGGAAGATTCGTCTCAAGGTGCGCGATTGCGGTGAGGATTTCGCCGAATGCGACGTCGTGACCGGCGGCACGATCTCCAACCGCAAGGGCGTGAACGTTCCCGATGTCGAACTTCCGCTTGCGGCGCTATCGGAGAAGGATCGCAAGGATCTTGAGTTCGTGTGCCAATTGGGGATCGACTGGCTCGCGCTGAGCTTTGTGCAGCGGCCCGAGGATGTGATCGAGGCCCGCGAACTTGCCGCGGGGCGGGCCGCGATCCTGTCGAAGATCGAGAAACCTTCGGCCGTGTCGCGATTCTCCGGCATTCTCGCGGCGTCGGACGGAATCATGGTCGCGCGCGGCGATCTGGGTGTCGAGCTTCCGGTTCAGAATGTCCCGCCGATCCAGAAACGCCTTGTGCGGAACTGCCGGGCGGCGGCCAAGCCGGTGATCGTGGCCACGCAGATGCTCGAGTCCATGATCGAAAGTCCGATGCCGACCCGGGCCGAGGTCAGCGACGTGGCAACCGCGATCTACGAAGGTGCCGACGCGATCATGCTTTCGGCGGAATCCGCGGCAGGCGATTACCCCATCGAAGCGGTGACCACGATGGACAACGTGGCCCGCGAGGTCGAGAACGATCCGACCTATACCCAAATTATCGAAGCCAGCCGCCGCGCACAGCGCAACACGGTGGCCGACGGGATTGTCGCCGCCGCGCGTGAGATTGCGGAAACCACGGATATCAAGGCGATCTGTTGTTTCACGCAAAGCGGGACGACCGCTTTGTTGACCGCGCGTGAGCGACCGCGTGTGCCGATTATCGCGATGACATCGCTGCGGGGCACGGCACGGCAACTCGCGCTGAGCTGGGGTGTGAACTGTGTGATGACCGAGGAGCTGACGCGCTTCAAGATGGCGGTGGTGCATGCCGCCCGCGCCGCGCGCAGTCAGGGTTATGCCAGCGCGCTTGATCAGATCGTGGTAACGGCGGGCGTGCCGTTCAACGTTCCGGGCACGACGAATATCCTGCGCGTCGCCCCGTGTCAGGAAAGTTTGATATATTCCACAGACCCGGGTTAAATAGGCGCTACCACCAAAGCGTTTCGTCTTTAACCTGAGGCATCAGCGAAAGGCGAAACCTGAGCAACGCCTGAATGTCGCGCTGCGTTTCGTGAAAATCTGTGACACAGGTTTTTAGCGAAACGTGTTAGCCAATGCGAAGGGGACCGCATGCTGAATACGGATATCGCCATCGTGACCGGGCTGGTGCTTTTGGTTCTGTCCATTCCCGCGATCTTTTCCGCCTTTTCCGAAGGGCGTGCGCCCCGGGTCGCCGCCGTGGTGATGATCGCGGGCGGGAGCCTTGTCGTTTGGGCCTTTAGCCAGAAACCGGGTGGCTTTGACCTTGCCGAAATCCCCAACGCCATCGTGCGGGTCGTGGCGATGTTCGTGAACTGAGCCAAGGGGCGGGCACCGGCGGTTTTCCCTTGCACCGGACCCCGCCTGCGCCTATACGGCGGCTCTCATCCGCGCGGCCGGCCAATGTGGCATGCCGAGTCGTGCGCAATACGACCGACCAGATGAAGGAGCCGGAAATGCCCAAGATGAAGACAAAGTCGAGCTGCAAGAAGCGGTTCAAGGTGACGGCCTCGGGCCGGATCAAGGCCGGACAGGCGGGCAAGCGCCACGGCATGATCAAACGCAGCAACAAGTTCATTCGTGACGCCCGCGGCACGACCATCCTGTCCAAGGCTGATGAGCAGATCATTAAGCCTATGATGCCCTATTCGCGCTGAGGAGGATGTAAGAGATGTCTCGAGTCAAAAGCGGAACAGTCACCCACGCCCGTCACAAGAAGATCGTCAAGGCCGCCAAAGGCTACTATGGCCGTCGCAAGAACACCTTCAAGGTGGCGACCCAAGCCGTCGACAAGGCGAACCAATACGCCACGCGCGACCGCAAGAATCGCAAGCGCAATTTCCGCGCGCTGTGGATTCAGCGGATCAATGCCGCAGTGCGCAGCCACGACGAATCGCTGACCTATTCGCGGTTCATTAACGGCCTGTCGCTCGCCGGGATCGAAGTGGACCGCAAGGTTCTGGCCGATCTTGCCGTGCACGAGCCCGCAGCGTTCGGCGCGATCGTCGATCAGGCGAAATCGGCGCTTCCGGCCTGAGAGCCAGCGCAGTAAGTTTTGAAAGGTCCGGTCGGTTCGCCGTCCGGGCCTTTTTCGTGCGAGAGCCAAGAGCGCGGTGTGACGCATGCGCCGGTGCGGGGCGAAACTCTCGGGCGTGGTGGGAAATGGTGCTGCTTGAAAGAGAGAACTTGAACTCTCTTTTCGAGACACTGCAAGAGTGGGAACGCCATCTCGCGTATTTAGACCTTGACGGTCTGGAGCGCGACCATGACGAAACTGACACATAAATTCAATAACTTAGAGGGATACGCCCCTCCTGCTGAAAAACCGGATACCAAAAAACCGACGCCGTTTTCGCTGCGCCTGAGCTTCGATGAGCGGGCGCGGCTTGAGCAGGATGCCTCCGGCATGGCGCTCGGGGCGTATATTCGTGACCGCCTGTTCGGCGACGATGCTGCGCCGCGTCAGACGCGCGGGCATTTTCCGGTCAAGGATTATGCCGCGCTTGGACGGGTTCTGGCGGCGCTTGGCCAGTCGCGGCTTTCGAATAACCTCAATCAGCTCGCCAAGGCGGTGAACACAGGCTCGCTGCCCGTCACGCCGGAGACCGAAACCGATCTGCGGCAGGCATGCAAGGATGTGCAGGCGATGCGGCGCGATCTGCTGATCGCGCTCGGCCTGCACGAGACGGGATCAGCCTCCAAAGCTGGACCGGAGCTGAGACCATGATCCTCAAGGCCAAAGAACGCGGCGGCGGGGCGCAGCTCGCCCGTTACCTGCTTTCGATGCGGGACAACGATCATGTTGAGTTGCACGAGGTTCGCGGCTTCGTCGGCGATGACCTGCTGTCCGCCTTCCGCGAAGTCGATGCCATCGCCAAAGGCACGCGCTGCGAGAACTATCTGTTCTCGACCAGCCTGAACCCACCTGGCGGCGAAACCGTCACAACCTCCGATTTCGAGAGTGCCGCCGATGAGGTCGAGCGCAAACTCGGGCTCAACGGCCAACCCCGCGCCATTGTCTTCCATGAGAAAGACGGGCGGCGGCACGCGCATGTTGTCTGGTCGCGCATTGATGCCGACCGGATGCGGGCGATCAACCTGCCGCACTACAAGATGCGCCTGCGGGACGTGTCGCGCGATCTGTTCCGCAGCCATGGCTGGGAAATGCCGAAGGGCCTGCGTGACTGGCAGGAGCGCGATCCGCTTGGCTACACGCGCGAGGAATGGCAGCAAGCGCGGCGCGTTGGGCTCGATCCCAAACACATAAAGGCACTGTTTCAGGAAAGCTGGAACCGCTCGGATTCCGGCACAGCTTTTGCCCAAGCGCTCAAGGAACGCGGCTTCATGCTCGCGCGCGGTGATCGGCGTGGCTTTGTCGCTGTCGATTATCGCGGTGAAGTCTACGCGGTCGCGCGGCGAGCGGGCGTGAAGACGAAGGATGTGGCAGCACGTCTCGGCGATCCCGAAGCCTTTCCTTCGGTCGATGAAGTCCGCACCTATGTCGCAGCCCGCATGTCGGAACGGATCAAGGGTTTCATCCGGCAAGCGGAACTGGAAGCCGGACAGGGCCGCAAGGCGCTGGAAGCCGAACGCTCCGAACTGGCCAATCGGCACCGACAGGCGCGGCAAGCGCAGAAAGACGCGCAGGAAAAGCGCTGGATCGCCGAAACCAATGCGCGGGCGGCACGGCTGCCGCGCGGGATTTCCGGCCTCTGGCAGCGTCTGACCGGCAAGTACAGCAAGATCAAGGAGCGCAATGAGCGCGAAGCCTGGGCCGCGCTCGTGCGCGACCGCGCCGAACGTGACAGCCTGATCGCCAGCCAGCTCGACGAGCGCCGCGCGCTGCAAGAGCGGATTCGGGAACAGCGCGAACGGCAGCAGGCCGATCTGCTCCTGCTGCGCGAGGATGTCGTCCGCTATCAGGATATGGCCCTGCCGGAGCGCGAGCCGCAACGGCGCGAGCCCGATCCCGATCCCGAACGCGAAGACCGCAAGCGGCAGCGTCGCCGCGACCGAGGGCGGGATCGCGGATTTGAACGATAGAGAAAAGAAAGGAAAAACAATGGATGAGTTCATCTGCATTGTCTTCGTGCCGCGCCGTGTCCTGACGCTGTACGAGGCTGTTTACGCGTATCCGAAAGATGTGTGCGATATGGCCGAAGAGGACATACGGCTT
Organism: Roseovarius sp. E0-M6; assembly: GCF_037083845.1. Classification (NCBI taxonomy): domain Bacteria; kingdom Pseudomonadati; phylum Pseudomonadota; class Alphaproteobacteria; order Rhodobacterales; family Roseobacteraceae; genus Roseovarius; species Roseovarius sp. E0-M6. Next base: position 178,413 of record NZ_JBAPLA010000003.1, read on the forward strand.
GCCGATGAGGCAAGTGAAAGCGAGCACTACGACGCGCAGGACTTCATGTACATGTATGAAAATCAGGACATGTGCGGGGCGATCAAAGTCATCGTCGTCGATGATCCATCACTCGACCGCTTGCAATGCGTATTTCCCGAAAATTTGAACTGAAACGCCGCCCTCGATGAAGGGCGGCGTTCAGGATGGGTTGGCGGCATCAAACGGTTGCCGCGCCCTCGCACTGGTACAGGACGTCATGACCGAGGGGGCCGCAGTCGCGCCAGCGTTCGTCATGGATCGATGTCTCTTTTGCGATCTGGATGGCGGCGTCCTCGTCGTCGGCCTCGATGATGATGTTGTGCACGATATATTCGCCGCGTGAGATGATGTAGCGTGGCATGGCCTTTTCCTTTCCTTGCATGATTTGAGTGAGAAGCGGGGCGCGCTCATGCGCGCCCGTTTTCCTCTTTGTTCTGGTGATCCGGCCCGTCGAGGGGCTGGCGCAGGACTATGCGGCCATTGATCGGCACCGTTTCGAGCTGGAGGGTGTAGCCCTTGTCGTCTTTGTGCCGCCAGGCCGCTCCGACCTTGTTCCAGTACGATTTCTCGCCCTTGTCGATGACGTGCCAGGCCAGAAAGTTCGGCGCGTTGTACTGCGGGGTTTCAGATTTTTTCTGTGTGCGTGCCATGATGGTTCTCCTTTGGTTTGTGGTTGGCTCGTTACGCCATTCCGCAAGACCGGACGAAGAAGGCACGGCGTCATTTCCAACACGGTCCGGCTCTGCCGGAGTGGTGCGGGCAGGATATTGATGGCGGGCCGCGTGCGGTCAGGAAGTCAGGCGTTCCCAAAAACGAGCCGACCGCGATCCAAAGAGCGTTCATCGCACGGGCATCACATGAGCTGAGACCCAAGCGATCAAGGTGCTCCCTCTTTCCTCTGGCGACCGTCCTGCGGTGCTTCCGAGAATTCAGTTCTGGCAGAAAGGGCCACACTCGGCGGCCAAGGCTATAAGCCTGCTCCACTGCGTTGCGCCCTCCAACGATGTTTGGCGGTGTCCGCGCGGGCCGCTCCCTGCGTCGTCCTGATCCCGAAAAGACCTGGATAGGCCGGGTCTCGAAGAGGAAAAGGAGGATCACATGATCACGCTTCTCACCATGCAAGAGCTGCACGGCTTGACCGCTCAGGAACTCGGCGAACTGCATCAACTTTTTTCGATGCTGCTGATCGAAACCGAACCGGATACGCCGGACCGCCGCAACATCCTGGCGACACTCGAAAATATCGAACGCGCCATGGGCCATCAGGCCAGACCGGCGGCGCGGTCGCGCTGCAAGCCCTGACGTGCCGCGCAGCCCGCCAGCGGCGGGCTGCGCTCTGGCGGGCGTTCAAAGTGGCCAAGAAACCGGCCACAGAACCGGCCATTATGACGGCCATAAACTTGCTGACATGCAATCTAAACGCATGCTATGATTGAGAAACATGAACCGTGGAAGCTGCCATGAAAGCGGCCAAAATCGAGGATACATGACGCTACGGGATGATAAAGAGACGATAGGCTTGTTCGAGCCGCTGATGGTCAGCGAAGGCTCTCCGCACAGGGGCGAACTCAATGATCTTGCTCTCGATTTGGCCGCGCGCGCCGCTGCCTTCCGCAGCAGCCTGCCCGATCAGGTTGCAGCGGCGCTGGCCACGCTCATCCGATCCATGAATTGCTATTACAGCAATCTGATCGAAGGCCACAACACGCACCCTGTCGATATCGAGCGCGCCCTGCATGACGATTACAGCGCCGATCCCGAAAAGCGCGACCTCCAACTCGAAGCCAAGGCGCATATTGCCGTCCAGAAATGGATCGATGACGGCGGACTGACGGAGCCGCCAACATCACCGGCGATGATCAGCGAGATTCACCGGCGGTTCTGTGAATTGCTGCCCGAAGACCTGCTCTATGTAGAAATGCCGAGTACCGGCGAACGCATCCGCGTTGTGGCAGGCGAACTCAGGAAACGGGATGTGGTGGTAGGCCGCCACGTCGCGATCAGTCCAGGCGCGGTTCCGCGCTTCCTTGACCGTCTTGATCAAGCCTACCGCAAAGCGGGCCGAATCGAGGCGATCCTCGCATCGGCGTGCGCGCATCACCGGCTGTTGTGGGTTCACCCGTTTCTGGATGGCAACGGGCGCGTCGCGCGCCTCATGTCCTATGCCATGCTGCGCGATTCTCTGAACACCGGCGGGCTCTGGTCGGTCGCGCGCGGCCTTGCCCGCAATGAAGCGGCCTACAAGAAGCACTTGCAGGCCTGCGACGAGCCAAGGCGCGGCGACCGTGACGGGCGCGGCACGCTCAGCGAAGCGGCGCTCGCATCCTTCGCCAAATTCTTCCTGCAAACCTGCATCGATCAGGTTGAATTCATGGAAGGTCTGATGAAGCCGGACCGACTGCGTGACCGGATCATGATTTGGGCGGAAGAAGAAATCCGTGGCGGGCGGCTCCCCCCGAAATCCGACGCGGTTTTGCGCGCGATCCTTTATGAAGGCGAGCTCCCGCGCGGCGCGGTGGCCGACATTCTGGGCGCGAGCGACCGAACGGCGCGGCGCGTAACCTCGGCGCTGATCGAAGCGGGCGCGCTGACATCGGAAAGCTCGCGCGCGCCCTTGGTTCTGGCATTTCCGGCAACGCTTGCGGGGCGCTGGATGCCTGGCTTATTCCCCGAACAGTGAGCACCTGCCTGTTCATCATCTGATATGCGGAAATGCCAAATTTGCCTATCAATAGATAGGCAGTTCGCGGCTGGCCTCGCGGCCAGCCGCGAAATTTTTCCACCGCTAGAACAGCGATAGCTGCGCGCCGTTCCAGCCGGTTTGCGCGGCCTCGTGGTCGAGCCATGCCGTGACAAAGGCCACCGCGCCGCCGTAGTCGGCGACATGGCCGCAGGGCAGAAAATTCGATCGGTAGCCGGTTTCGGTGACGGGAAGCGGCAGGCGGCCTACGCTGCGCAGCTCGACATGATCGCTCATGCCGAATTTTTCCGGCGTGAAGGTGATCTCGATATCGATTCCGCGCCATGTGATGTTGTGCTTTTCCATGGGTCAGCCCTCCTTGCGGGCAGAGCCGCCGCTTACGCGGCGACTCCTTCCTGCTGCTCGGGTTCCTCGATGACCGGCTGCAAGCCGTGCAGGAAATCCGCTGCACGCTGCGCATGGGCGGCGGCGCTGAAAATCGCCCGCTTGTCATCGCGCAGCACCTTGAGCCAGCTCTGGATATAGGCGGCATGATCGGTGCCAGGCTCCGGCGTCAGGCTCAGATCGGCACAAAGGAACGCTGCGCCCAGCTCGGCGACCAGCTCTTCGCGGGCGTAGCCTTCATCGCCCCACCGCTTGCGCCCGAATTCACGATCAAGGCGGCTTTCGTGCTTCGTCCAGTGGGTCAGCTCGTGCGCCAAGGTCGCATAGTAGGCTTCAGGGCTGCGGAAGCTCTCGAAATGCGGCATCTGCACATGATCTGTCCCGCCGTTATAATAAGCCCTGTTCCCGCCGCTGCGGATATCCGCGCCCGTGGCGGCAAAGAATTCCTCGGCATGGTCGATCCGCTGCGCGGGATCGATGACAGGCTCGGGCTTGGTGTAGAAGTGCTCGGGCAGCCCTTCGATCTGCTCGACGTTAAAGACGCTGTAGCCCTTCATGAAGGGGATTTTGCGCTCTTCCTCGCTGCCGTCGTCCTGCTCTTCGGTCTTGGTGATGGTGTTGGCATAAACGACCAGATTGCCGCGCTCGCCCTTGCGCACATGCGCGCCCAGTTCCTTGGCTTGGCGGTAGGTCATCCAGAACGGCGACAGATAGCCGCCTTCCATGGCCGCGCCCCAGAGCATCAGGACGTTGATTCCGTTATAGGGCATGCCGTTATGGCGCAGCGGCTTGATGATCCGCCCGTCCATGTTTCCGGCTGACCATGGCTTGTGCCATGTCAGCTCGCCTTGCTCCAGATCGGCAATGATCTTGTCTGTAACTTTCTGGTAAATGTCCTGTTTCATTGGCTTTTCCTCCTTTTTCCTAAGCCGGTTGCACATGCAACCGGACTAGGCCCGCGCCAATGAGCGGGGGGAGACCGTCCAGACCGCAGACAGCGGTGGGGGATCACCCGTCCTGCACAAGCGAAGCGCGGAAGGATGGGGAGACCGCTGACTGCGCCCGCAGCAAATGCGAAGGGCTTGGTCTTGACGGAGGACGGGGCCGCAGGCCCCAAACAAAAGAGGAAAGTCAGCCCGCCAGGGCTGGCATCAGATCAGCGCAAGGGATGGAAGCCGAATGGCCGAGACCGCCACAGGCGGGCTCGGTTCACGACAGCCCGACCCGACGGGGTGCGCCACGAAGATGGGCATAAATCTCCGTTATCATTGAAAAATCATATACCGTAGGTATCATGAAGCGGTAGAGCAGAAAGGTATTATCGTGAAAGCAGGCCCCGTTACCGTCAGACAACTTCTTGAAAACCGCCAGCGATTTTGCGTGCCGATTTATCAGCGCCACTACGTTTGGACGCGGGATAAGCAGTGGGAGCCATTTTGGAATGATGTGCGCACAAAAGCCATTGAGCGCCTTAACGGTCGGGAGCGTCGCTTTTCACACTTTATGGGCGCGGTTGTACTAGAAGCGCGTGGCTCTGCCTCTTCACGCCAGGTGACATCTTTTCAGGTTGTTGATGGCCAGCAAAGGCTAACCACTTTTCAGCTCTATCTCGCTGCGGCCAGAGACTACGTGTCACATCCCGCGTGATTGTATGGTCGTTTCTTGAAGAGCCCTGGTTTCTGCCGATGCCAGTCCTTAAGGGCGTCGATGGGCGTTCGGCCTTTCAGCACGGATTGCGGGAGCTGGCCGTTGTAGAGGCGGACGTAGCGCAGGATCGTCTGTTCGAGATCCTCGCCTGATCGGAAGCGGTGGCTTTGCAGGACATTCTCGATCCGGCCGTTGAAGCGCTCGACCATGCCGTTCGTCTGCGGCCGCATCGGCGGCGCGAGGCGGTGCTCGATCCCGAGATCGGCGCAGAGGCGGTCGAAGTCGTGATTGCCGGTGGCAGCACGCTTGCGCAGGCCGAACAGCCGGTCGGTGAACTCCTTGCCATTGTCCGTGAGAACACGGGTGATCTTCATCGGCGCGGCGCGCTCGAGGTCCCGCAGAAAGCGCCGCGCGTTGGCCGCCGTCTTCGCCGGGTAGATCCGGACGAAAACCCAGCGGGTGGCGCGATCGATCGCCACGAAGAGGTAGCGACGCCGCTCCTCGTCGGCCATCTGCGGCAGGTATTTCACGTCGATGTGGATGTAGCCGGGCTCGTAGGCCTTGAAGGCCTTGTGTGTCGGCTTCGGCGCCTTCGGCTTCAGGTCCTGTAAGGATAAGACGAAGAGGAAGAACCGATGAACATTCTCGAACTCAAAAAACACTGGATCGATGGCGAGCCGTGCCTCCAGACACGCGGGAACAGCGCGCGCATCAAAGCGGCGCACCGGCTGCCATCGAGCGGATACGAGATGCGAATTTCTATCTGGCTGATTGCCGTCTTTCTGGCTGCGGTCACGCTGATCACGCATTACGCGCCGGAGCGCGCCGCCGAACCGGATGAAAACTTCCTTCTGGCGCAAGCGGCCTTTGTCGTGATGGCGCTCTCGAACGCCTTCGACGCGCTGGCGGCAGTCGCACGTGCCGATGTGACGAACGTGCCGCTCGAAAACCTGCGTGGCTGGTTGTTCGCGCTCTACTGGATCGGCGGTGCGATCCTCGTCCTGGAACTCGGCCTGTTCGATCTGTTCACATGGCTGGTCAATCGCGAGCACGTCACGATCATCATCGACGAAGACGATGATGAGGTCAGCGTCCGGCACAGCGTCTTTCGCTCGAAGTTTGTGGCGCGATCTGCCGTCGAAGACGTGCTGATCCTGCCCAATCACCGCAGGGGCCATGATGTGATGATCCAGCACGAAGGCGGTCTGCTCCGTGTTGCCAGTGTCTACGGCGATCTGACGCGGCCCACGCTGATCAAGCGCAGCATTGAACGCGCGCTCTACGCGCGCGGATCAATTCAGAGCGAGGCGGACTGGCGCGGACTCAGACGGAGAGAAACGGGCTAGGTCGCGCTCAATGCGGCTTTGCAGCAAGGAAATAACCCGCCTCTTTTTGCGGAAATCCCGAAAAATCGGGTAAAATAAAAAGAGGTGTTGGAATGAAGAACTTAGATCGGAGAGACCGATGAAATACGATACCGGTGCCAACAACACCTCAACAATATTCGAAGCCTTTTCGGCTTCGGCGCGCCCGACGCTTACCGTCGATGTCGCCAGATATCAGGCATATCTGGACGGGTCAGACCTGACGCCGGAACAGAAGGAAGAGGTTCTACAAGCCGTTTGGAGCATCGTGATGACGTTCGTCGAGCTCGGCTACGGCGTCCACCCGCTGCAAGAAGCCTGTGGAAAAGATGACGAGGCGGAAAGTCCGTCTCCCGCTCGGGCCTTCGATAAGGTAATATCGGAGGATCACAACACAGATAAACCCTTTGAGAAGCCTGATCCGCCAGGCAAGCCGGAGGCTAAATGACTCATAAAAACAATCATAAAGAGGATATGCGCGCCGTCATCTACTGCCGCGTGTCCAGCACGCGGCAGAAAACCGAAGGCGGCGGGCTCGACAGTCAGGAGCACCGCTGCCGCCAGTACGCGGCGGCGCAAGGCTACGATGTCGAAGCCGTGTTCCCCGACGATGCCTCCGGCGGCGGCGATTTCATCAAGCGGCCAGGCATGGTCGCGCTGCTGAGTTTTCTCGATGCGCAGCCGGACAAGAAATACGTGGTCATATTCGATGACCTCAAGCGCTTCGCGCGAGATACGGAGTTTCACATCAAGCTGCGCCGCGAGTTTCTTACACGCGGCGCAAAGATCGAATGCCTGAATTTCAAGCTCGACGATACGCCGGAAGGCAAATTCGTCGAGACAATCTTTGCCGCGCAAGGCGAGCTTGAGCGCGAGCAGAACCGGCGGCAGGTGATTCAGAAAATGCTGGCGCGCGTGGAGAAAGGCTATTGGGTCTTTCATGCCCCTGTGGGGTATCGGTACGCATCGGACCGCACACACGGCAAACTGCTTGTGCGGGACGAGCCGCTTGCCTCTATCGTTCAGGAAGCGCTGGAGGGATTTGCCAACGGACGCTTTAATTCGCAAGCCGAGGTAAAGCGTTTTTTGGAGGCAAAGCCTGAGTTCCCCAAGGATTTACCAAACGGTGAAATCCGCTTCTGGAAGATCACAAAAATACTCACCCGTTCGACGTATGCGGGCTATATCGAGGTTCCCAAATGGAACGTGGGCCTGCGCAAGGGGCATCATGAGCCGCTTATCAGTTGGGACACGTTCGAGCGCATACAGGAAAACCTCAAGGAAGGCGCACGGCCAGCGGCCCGCAAGGATATCAACGCTGATTTCCCGCTGCGCGGCTTCGTGGCGTGCGATGACTGCGGCATGCCGATGACGGCTGCCTGGTCGAAGGGCTGCCGCCGTCACTACCCCTATTATCTCTGCGACACGCGCGGCTGCCCGTCGAAGCGGAAATCCATCGCGCGCGCCAAGATCGAGGACGGGTTCGCCGAGATTCTGAGAAATCTACAGCCGAGCCGCGAACTTTTCGAGCTCGCGAGGGCGATGTTCAAGGATGCCTGGAACATGCGCATGACCGAGGCTGAAAGCACCAAGAGGGCGCTGGAGAAGCAATGCAAGGACGCTGAGGCGCAGATCGAGGGTCTGCTTGACCGGATCGTCGATGCGTCAAGCCCTACGGTCGTGACGGCCTATGAGAAGCGCATTGCCAAGCTGGAACGGGAGAAGATCAGACTCGCTGATCGCGCCAGCCAAATCCTGCCGCCGAAGGGAAGGTTTGAAGAGTTTATCGAACTATCGCTCGAATTTCTGGCAAGGCCTTGGAATATCTACGAAAATGGAAGCCTGACCATGAAGCAAACGGTGCTTCGTTTGGCTTTTCCTGAGCCCCTGCGATACTCACGGGAAAACGGTTATCGAACTATAGAAACCGCCTTTCCCTTCAAGGTGTTAGCGGGAATCTGTAACCAAAAAAGCGAGATGGTGCTGCTGGGGAGGATTGAACTCCCGACCTCACCCTTACCAAGGGTGCGCTCTACCACTGAGCTACAGCAGCACGGGTGGTGCGGCTGATAGCCCCAAACACCGACCCGCGCAACCCTAATCTGGACCCCTTTTCACACCTGCTGTAGAGAGGATGGCATGAACGTCCGGAACGAAAAAAATACCAAGGGCCCTGTGGCCAAAACCCGTGAGGACAGGCTCAAGGCCGCGCTCAAGGCAAACCTTGCGCGGCGCAAGGCGCAGGCCCGGGCACGGTCCGGACCGACCAAAACGAACGAGCAGAAAAAAGGTTGAACGAATGGACAGTATCGTGGTGACGGGCAACGGCCCGCTGTCGGGGGAAATACCGATCGCAGGAGCCAAGAACGCGTGCCTCGCGCTCATGCCTGCAACGCTTCTGAGCGAGGAGCCGCTGACGCTCACCAATGCGCCGCGCCTGTCGGATATCAAGACGATGGCCGAATTGCTGCGCTCGCTCGGGGCCGAGGTCACGACGATGCAGGACGGGCAGGTTTTGGCCATGTCGAGCCATGATCTCGATAATCATGTCGCCGACTATGACATCGTGCGCAAGATGCGTGCCTCGAACCTTGTTCTGGGGCCCATGCTGGCGCGGTTGGGTCATGCGGTCGTGTCGCTTCCGGGGGGCTGTGCGATCGGTGCGCGCCCCATGGATCTGCATATTCACGGGCTGGAAAAGCTGGGCGCCGAGATCGACCTGCGGGACGGCTATTTGCATGCCAAGGCGCCGGGCGGGCTCAAGGGTGCTGATATCGAGTTCAATTTCGCGTCGGTCGGAGCGACGGAAAATGTGATGATGGCCGCGACGCTGGCCCGTGGCACGACGGTTCTGCGCAATGCCGCACGTGAGCCCGAGATCGTGGACCTTGCCGACTGCCTGCGCAAGATGGGCGCCCGCATCGACGGCGACGGCACAAGTGAGATCAAGATAGACGGGGTCGAGCGGCTTCATGGCGCGACGCATCCCGTGGTCGCGGACCGGATCGAGCTTGGAACCTATATGCTGGCGCCGGCGATCTGCGGGGGTGAGGTTGAATGCCTTGGCGGGCGCCGCGACCTGCTCAATGCGTTCTGCGACAAGCTTGAAGCCGCCGGGGTGGAGGTGACGGAAACCGCCCGGGGCCTGAAGGTGGCACGAAAGAATGGCCGCATTCAAGCGGTTGATGTCACGACCGAGCCTTTCCCGGGCTTTCCCACCGATCTTCAGGCGCAGTTCATGGCGCTCATGTGCACCGCCGAGGGCACGAGTGTTCTGGAAGAAAAGATTTTCGAGAACCGTTTCATGCACGCCCCGGAATTGACCCGGATGGGAGCCGATATAGATGTTCAGGGAGGCACCGCACAGGTGTCGGGGGTTGAGCGGCTCAAGGGGGCGCCGGTGATGGCGACCGACCTGAGGGCGAGTGTGTCGCTGATACTGGCCGGGCTGGCGGCGGAGGGCGACACAGTTGTAAACCGTGTTTACCACCTTGACCGTGGATATGAACGGGTGGAGGAAAAGCTGCGCGCGGTGGGGGCCAAGATCGAAAGGGTGACGGGCTCATGAGCGAACAGGACGCCAAATTCGAGGAAGGGCGCGAGGCGCCGCTGAACCTTGGGGCTTGGGACGCCGATGACCTCAAGGTGCTGTCGGCATTGGCCCAAGACGCGGTTTTCCCGGTCAGCGAGATGAGCTGGCGCGCGGGTGAACGGCGTTTCGCACTTCTTATCAACCGGTTCCGCTGGGAGGATGCAGGCCGGTCGCGGCATGCGCCCGAGCGTGTGCAATCGGTTCTGGTGGTCGAAAATGTCTTGGGTGTGTCGAGCCATGGGATAGACCGGCAGGACAAGGATTTGATCCTGTCTCTTCTTTCCGTGACCTTCGAGCCGGGAGAGGACGGAACCGGCCATGTGAGTCTGACGCTGGCGGGTGATGGCGCCATCCGGCTGTCGGTTGAGGCGCTGGAGGTCAATCTGCGCGATGTGACCCGGCCCTATGCGGCCCCGTCACGCAAGATCCCGGATCATGGTGCGTGATGCGGGTGACTTTGGATATTTAAAGCAAGAAGAAAGATCGGGATGCCAGTATTTCTTGATGCCGGGGCGGCCGGGTTCGAGGCGGAGTTTGCCGCGCTTCTAACCTCGAAGCGTGAAGATTCAGTAGATGTGAACGATGCGGTGACGGCGATCATCGCGGATGTCCGGGCGCGCGGCGACGCGGCGTTGATCGAGTTGACCGAGCGGTTTGACCGTATGTCGCTAGCGCCCGAGGGTTTGCGGTTTTCCGAGGCGGAGATTGACGCTTTGGTGGCGCAAGTGCCAGCGGAGGAGCGCGCGGCGCTGGAATTGGCCGCTGAGCGCATCCGCGCCTATCACGCGCGCCAGATGCCCGAGAACGCGAGCTGGACCGATGAAACCGGGGCCAGGCTGGGCTGGCGCTGGGGCCCGGTGGGGGCGGCTGGGCTTTATGTGCCCGGCGGGCTGGCCTCGTACCCGTCCTCGGTCTTGATGAACGCGATCCCGGCCAAGGTGGCAGGTGTCGCACGTCTTGCCATGACGGTGCCGACGCCTGATGGCGAGGCCAACCCTTTGGTTCTTCTGGCGGCGCGTCTTGCGGGCGTGGACGAGGTGTATCGGGTTGGCGGCGCTCAGGCGGTGGCCGCGCTTGCCTATGGCACCGAGAGCATCGCGCCGGTGGACAAGATCACCGGACCCGGAAACGCCTATGTCGCAGCGGCCAAGCGGCAGGTCTTTGGCAAGGTGGGGATCGACATGATCGCAGGCCCATCCGAGATTCTTGTCATCGCGGACAACACTGCGGACCCCGATTGGGTTGCGCTCGATATGTTGAGCCAGGCTGAGCATGATGAAAGCGCCCAGTCGATCCTGATCACCGATGACGCGGCCATGGCCGAGGCCGTGACGAACGCGATCGAACGGCACCTTCAAACACTGGAGCGGCGCGACATCGCGGGCCGGAGCTGGCGGGATTTCGGGGCGGTCATCACCGTCCCCGACCTCGTGACCGCTGTGCATCTGTCTGACCGGATCGCGCCCGAGCATCTTGAGCTTTGCGTGGCAGAGGCCGATGCCCTCGCCGAAAAGATCACCCACGCCGGCGCGATCTTTGTCGGGTCGTGGACACCCGAGGCGATCGGGGATTACGTGGGCGGGCCGAACCATGTGTTGCCCACCGCGCGCTCGGCGCGGTTTTCCTCGGGGCTCAATGTGCTCGATTTTCTCAAGCGCACGACGCTTGCCCGCATGACGCCCGAAGCGCTGCGCGCCATAGGGCCTGCGGCCGAGACATTGGCGCGGTCCGAAGGTCTCGGGGCACATGGGCTTAGCGTGCGGGCACGTCTCGAGAGATTGAACGAATGAGCGCGGCAGGCATCGTGGGCATTGCCCCGCCCGCCCCGCTGCGCTAGGCACGGATCAATCAAGTTGCGAGACCCGATATGAGCCGGATTAGCCATATAGAGCTGGACGATTCCAACCTGCCGCCGCCCACGCCCGAGATCGAGCAGGAGCGCAAGGTCGCTATGTATGACCTGATGGAGGAAAACACCTTCGTTCTGCCCGAGCGTGAGGGGCGCGAGGTGCCCGAAGGCCCCTATCATCTGGGCTTGTCGATCCGGGACAAGCGGCTTGTCTTTGACGTCAAGAGCGAGGATGCAAGCCCCGCCGCCGAATTTCACCTGTCGCTGAGCCCCTTCCGACAGGTCGTCAAGGATTACTGGGCGATTTGCGAAAGCTATTTCGACGCGGTCAAGAACCTTGCCCCGGCGCAGATCGAAACCATCGACATGGCGCGGCGCGGTATCCACAACGAGGGCGCCCGTGTGCTCGAGGAGCGGCTCGAAGGTAAGGCTGAGATCGATAACGACACGGCCCGACGCCTGTTCACCCTTATCTGTGTCCTGCATTTCGGAGGCTGACCGGATGGCCGAGGACCTGCCGCAATCAGTGCTCTTCTGCTGTGATCACAACGCGGTACGGTCGCCGATGGCCGAAGGCATCATGAAACGGCTTTATGGCACCGGCACCTATGTTCAGTCGGCAGGGGTCAAAAGCGATCTGGACATCGACGGGTTTTCCATCGCCGTGTGCGAGGAAATCGGGGTCGAGCTGTCGCGTCACCGCGTCCGCAGTTTCGACGAGATGGAGCAGTGGGGCGACGATCTTGGGTCTTTCGACGTTGTGGTCGCGCTTAGTCCGGCAAGCCAGCGGCGCGCGCTGGAGCTGACACGCTGGTATCATCTCGACGTGATCTATTGGCCGATCATGGACCCCACAGGCCTTGGCGAAGGGCGCGAAGCCAAGCTGGCCGCCTATCGCCAGACCCGTGACCAAATCATCAAACACCTTACCGACCGGTGGGGAGAGCCGCAGGAGCCGCTATGAGCGAGACCGTCAAAGCCTATTTCGCCGCCTTCAATCGTGGTGACATCGAGGGTATGCTCGACTGTCTGTCCGAGGATGTGGCCCATCACGTCAACGAAGGCGAAGTGCGCATGGGCAAGGAAAAGTTTCGGGCGTTTTGCGCGCATATGAGCCGAACTTACCGAGAAGAGCTGACCGATATGGTGATTTTCGAGGCCGAAAGTGGCACGCGCGCGGCGGCGGAATTCATTGTCAACGGCACCTATCTTGAGACCGACGAAGGGCTGCCCGAGGCGCGCGGACAGAATTATCGCTTGCCTGCCGGGTCATTCTTTTCGCTTGAAAACGGCAAGATCACCCGCGTCGTGACCTATTACAACCTTGCGGATTGGCTTCGGCAGGTGTCATGATCCGGGTTGAGCGACTTGAAGGTGAGGCGCTGTCGGCGGCGCTTGGTGATGTTGCTCGCCTGCGTATCGAGGTGTTTCGCAAATGGCCGTATCTATATGACGGGGACGCGGAATACGAGGCACGCTATCTTCAGACCTATCGCGACAGCGCGGATGCGATCCTTGTCGGCGCGTTTGACGGTGCGCGGCTTGTGGGCGCGTCTACCGGCACGCCAATGGAGGATCACGCCGATGATTTCGCGGCGGCCTTTGCAGGTCAGGATATTCCCCTCAGCGATATTTTCTACTGCGCAGAGAGTGTGCTTTTGCCTGAATACCGGGGTCAGGGGCTTGGCCATGCTTTCTTTGACGCGCGCGAGGCGCATGCCCGCGATCTGGGACGGACATATTCGGCGTTTTGCGGCGTCGTGCGCCCTATGGATCACCCGCTGAGACCGGAGGGATACCGCCCGCTTGATGCGTTCTGGCGCAAGCGTGGTTACACACCGGTCGAGGGTGCCGTGGCGCAGTTTCGGTGGAAAGACATAGATCAGTCGCACGAGACCGATCATACACTGCAATTCTGGATGCGCCGCTTGTGAGGGTGTCAGCAATGCCGCCCAGATCTTGGGCCTGAGTGTGAGCCTGTCAGATATGCGAAATCAATGAGTTCGAGCGGGCCGCGCGAATTTGAGTGCGCGCGTGCGACGCCTGAAATGCTTTAACGGCAATAGGCGCCGCTGCGATAGCGGGCGGTGTCGAAATGAAAATGATCAAGATGATGTCTGTCGGCCTTGGGACCGAGGACCGTGCCGAACGGCCCACAGGCGGTGCGGTGCATGTCGCGCATCATTTTCCCGTAGGTGCGGCTGTTCCAATGTTTGAGCACGGAAACTTCGGTGCCGTCACGTAGATAGAGGCCAGAGATGTCTATGGCGCGCCCCTTGCCATGCTCTGACAGTTTCGCCCCGCGTCTGTTGTTGCGGGTGCGGCAGGAATAATGAGCGGCCACCTTGATCTTGGCCACGCCGCCGCCATGTCGTCCGACCGAAGGCTTGAGGCCGGCATCCACCCAATGTTTCAACCGCTTGGCGGTATTGCAGTCCATGACAGACTGTTTGCTGAGGGCCACGCCGCTGACCGAGCGGATGCTGACGGCGTTTTCAATCCCGCAGCCGTTGATATGGCCGGTGACGCGGCCAACCGGTTTGCCCTGAATGGCAAGATCGCCGCAGACTGCGCCCTTTTTGCGGGTTTGTCTGATGATGCGAGCTTCCTTGGTGACCTTGCCCGAGCGGAGAAGCGGACGCAGCGATTTGAAAAGCCCGCCGCCTCCTGTGCTGCTGGCTTGGGGTTTCGAAGCCGCGCCGGGCCGGTCGAGATTGGCGGGGCGGGCCGCCTCGGTGTTACGGGCACTTGCGGTGGTCTGTGTCGCTGGGGCCTGGGCCGTCTTTTGGGTTACCTGCGTGGTGGTGGCATCTTTGCGCCTGACCGGTCGCGCGTGGGGGCGCAAGCTGATGACCTTGGTGGTCGCTGTGCCGATAGCTTGGGTGGCGGCGGGCCGGGGCACAGGGCGCAGGGACGTATCGGGCGCCTTGGCGAGGGCCGGGAGGGCCGCCACGAGCCCCGCACACAGAAGCAGCGCGCGCATCACCGCTTGCCTCGGGGGGCGCGGCCGAAGTCGGGCGCATCGGTGTCCTGCCCGGCCTCAATGATGCCGCGGCGGATCGCGCGGGTATGAGTGAAATACTCGTGGAGGTGATCCCCGTCACCGGTGCGGATCGCGCGTTGCAGCGCGAAAAGCTCTTCGGTGAAGCGACCCAGGATTTCGAGGGTCGCTTCCTTGTTGGTCAGGAAGACATCGCGCCACATTGTCGGATCGCTCGCGGCGATACGCGTGAAATCCCTGAACCCTGCTGCCGAATACTTGATCACTTCGCTATCCGTAACCCGCCGCAGATCATCCGCGACGCCCACCATCGTGTAGGCGATAAGGTGCGGTGTATGGGACGTGACCGCAAGCACGAGGTCGTGGTGATCGGCATCCATCCGCTCGGTGTTTGATCCAAGCGCCTTCCAGAAGGCTTCGAGCCGGGTGACCGCGTCTTCATCGCTGTCGGGTTCGGGCACGATAAGACACCAGCGATTGTCGAAGAGTTCGGCAAAGCCCGAGCCGGGCCCTGATTGCTCGGTTCCGGCAAGCGGGTGCGCGGGCACGAAATGAACGCCGTCAGGAATATGCGGAGCCACAGCGTCGATCACGGCGCGTTTGACCGATCCGACATCGCTTACGGTGGCGCCGGGTTTCAGAACGGGTGAAATATCGGCGGCCACGTCACCCATCGCGCAGACGGGGACGCAAAGCACCACGAGGTCGGCACCTTCGCAGGCTTCACGCGCGCTTTCGCAGACACGATCGCACAGGCCGATCTCGCGCGCGATGGCGCGTGTTTCGTCCGAGCGGGCGAAGCCCGTCACCTCACCTGCGATGCCCGCGCGCTTGATTGCCCAGAACATCGACGACGCGATGAGGCCCAGCCCGATCAGCGCCACCCTGTCATAGATGACGCTCATCCCACCGCCCCCATGAATTTGCCGATGGCGTGGGCCACCCGACGGCAACTTGCCTCGTCTCCCACGGTGATGCGCAGGCAATGGGGCAGCTTGTAGCCGCCGACCCGCCGCACGATGATCCCTTCGGATTTCAGATGCTCGTCGCAGGCTTCGGCCTGTGATTGGCGGGCAAAGCGCGCCAGTATGAAATTCGCGGTGGAAGTGTCCGACGGCACGCCATGTTCGGCCAGTGCCTCGGCCAACCACGCGCGCAGGCGGGTGTTGTCCGTGCGGCATTTGTCGGCCCAGTCGGTGTCAAGCACCGCAACCTCGGCGGCGGCAAGGGCCGGTGTGCCAAGGTTGAAAGGACCGCGCACGCGGTTCAGCACGTCGATCACGTGCGATGGACCATAGCCCCAGCCGATACGCAGGCCACCCAGACCGTAAAGCTTGGAGAAGGTGCGCGTCATGATCACGTTCTCGCGCCGGTCAACGAGGGACGCGCCACCGTCGTAGCCCTCGACGTATTCTGCATAAGCGCCATCCAGAACCAGAAGCACATGGGGCGGCAGCGCCTCGGCCAGTCTCGCGACTTCGCCCTCACCGATCATGGTCCCGGTGGGGTTGTTGGGATTGGCGATGAACACAAGGCGTGTGGTATCGGTTACGGCCTCGAGGATCGCATCGACATCGGTCACGCGTTCGCGCTCGGGCACCTCGACGGGTGTGGCGCCCGCCGCAAGCGCGCTGATGCGATACATGGCAAATCCGTGCTCGGTATGGATCACCTCGGTGCCCGGACCGGCATAGGCCTGACAGAGAAAGGCGATCACTTCGTCGCTGCCGGCGCCACAGATGATCCGTTTGGGATCGAGGTGATGCACCTTGGCGATGGCCGTGCGCAGCGAAGAATGATCGGAAGACGGGTAGCGGTGCAGATCATAGACCGCCTTGGCATAGGCATCGCGGGCCTTGTCGCTGGGTCCGAAGGGGTTCTCATTCGAGCTGAGCTTTACGGCGTTCGCGATGCCCGCGACATGGCTGGCGCCACCTTCGTATAGCGCGATCTCCATGATGCCCGGTTGTGGCGTGATCTGTGTCATGTCCAATCCCCCTCGGGGTGTTCTAAAGCGTTTCGCGAAAAACCTGAATCACAAAATTTTCGCGAAACGCGGCGCGACATTCAGGCGTTGAACGCGTTTCGCCTTTCTCTGATGTCTCAGGTTAAAGGCGAAGCACTTTAGTGGCACATTGGGCCTGTGCGAAAGCCCGAGTGCGCGTTCTGCCATGCCGGACCGCAAGAAAAAGGGCCGCGGCGGTTTTCCGTCGCGGCCCTCGGCAGAACAGCCTCGTGGGCTTAGTTCTGCGCGTAGAATTCGATGACGAGGTTCGGTTCCATCATCACCGGATAGGGTACATCGCTCAGGCCCGGTGTGCGGACGAATGTGGCCGTCATCTTGGAATGATCGGCATCGATATAATCGGGCACATCACGCTCGGGCAGCTGCGTGGCCTCAAGGATCGACGCCATCTGCTTGGAGCGGTCGCGCACCTCGATCACGTCACCCTCTTTCACGCGGTAGGAGGGGATGTTCACGATCTGGCCGTTCACGCGCACGTGCTTGTGGTTCACGAACTGGCGTGCGGCAAAGACGGTCGCCACGAACTTTGCGCGATAGACCACGGCGTCGAGGCGGCGCTCGAGCAGACCGATGAGGTTTTCACCGGTGTCACCCGTCACACGCTCGGCCTCGGCATAGATGCGGCGGAACTGTTTCTCGGTCAGGTCGCCGTAATAGCCCTTGAGTTTCTGCTTGGCGCGCAGTTGCAGGCCGAAATCCGACATCTTGGCCTTGCGGCGTGCGCCGTGCTGGCCGGGGCCACTTTCGCGGCGGTTTACGGGGGATTTGGGGCGGCCCCAGATGTTTTCGCCCATCCGGCGGTCGATCTTGTATTTGGCAGCGGTGCGTTTCGTCACGGCTGATCTCCTTCGTTCAGGTTTCGAAGGGCGTTGTCCTCTCTACCGGATTTTGCCGGAGCGACAGGGTTCCCCTTGCGGGGTCCACCAACACCAATGAAGCCGCGCTTATACAGGCAAAAGGGGCCGAGTCAACACCCGGCCCTCGCTTTGATTTCAAGATATTGCCCCGCGGGTCAGGCCGCCTCGTGCGCCCAGATCGCAGCCTCGGAATTGGACAGGCAGCGGCGGGCGAAACTGCCATATGTCTGGGGTTCGTATTCCAGCGCCGGAAAGCGCGAGAGAAGCCTTTGCCGATCCTCCTCGGCCAGCGTTGAAAACGCGGCTGATGCGGGGTGGAAGCTTTCGGTTTCCACGCCATTGGCCCAGATCACCTGATGGCGGGGCAGCAGGAGATGGATATAAGTCACCTCACGCACCGCCAGATCGACGGCGATCGTGTCCTTGTTGACAAGATCCTTGGCCGAGACCAGCACCTCGTCGGTGTTAAAGAGGGCGCGTGCCACGTCGCCCTGAACCAGCATCCGATGTTCCGGGCTGACCAGAAGCTCTTCGTCGGGGCGTTCGATGCCAAGCGCACCGGCCCGGACGCGAATTGGCCGCAGTTTGGGCATCGCAAAAAGCCGTGCGCCGGTCATGCGGCGGCTTCCGATCCACTGAATTTCGTCGTTGCCGTTATCCTTGGTGTTGACGCGGTCGCCTTCGCGCAGTTCCTCGACAAGGCGCGGTCCGTCCGGCGTTTCGATGCGGGTGCCCGGAGTGAAACATATGACGCCGCCTGTGGCAGGGCCGGTGGAGGGGGCGTGCACATTGTCCAGACTATGATGCACGACCCACATTTCGCGGTCCCTCGGAGGCATCTCGTCGTGGAACATCAAGAGCGGGGGCGAGCCGTTGCCCACTTCGATCACGGTGATCGTATAGCTTTGCGCCCCATCGGTCACGACGAAGCCGTGATCGAGCAGTGGCTCTTCTATCGCTATGTCCGAAATTCCTTTTTTGCCGGTCAGGGCCGCGCCCACAAGTTGCCTGACCATCCGGGCCGCGCGCATGCGCGTGCCCACACCATTGTCTGCCTTTTCCAGTCGCAAGACTGTGTTCGGTCCATCCACCCGCACGGTTTCCCCGTGCCAGGCCCATGTTGCCCCAACTGCAATCGTGCCGAGTCCTTCTGCCGGGAACCCGTCCACATCCGTCTGCGACCAAGATATGACAAACGTGCCTCGAAAGCCCGTTTTCATGCCTGCTCTATCCTGCCGTTTATTCTTTTTATGTGCGAAGGTTACCAGACGCTCTTCATTCTGCAAGCGTCGTGGTCAAGTGCAATTTTCAAAATTTAAGATTGATGCGCAGAGAACCCACTATCTGATTGTCGCGCTGCCCCTTGAATTCTTTGCCAAGCCAAGTGAGGCCATAGAAAAACCGATGACCCTTGCGGGTTTGATGGTGCAGGCCTGCCCGCATCCGGGACCGCCAGTCGGTAAGCTGCAAACCCCGGTCGGAGGGAAGGAATTCGCTGTGGGTGACCTTGGCGACGTCTCCGCCAATGACGAACCCGGCGCCATGCCCTTCGGTGAAGGTGGTGCGATAGCGATGCCCGGTCACGGGATCGCGCACCAGAAGTTCGTTCTGGCCCGTGCGTCCGAAACTGAAATCCGCGCCCACACGCACGAAGGTTTCGACCCCGGCGCGCCCCTCGACATAAGGGCGAAGCGTGGCGGTGGATCCGCCAAATCGCAGAACCTGGCCCATCTCGGCAACGACTGTCGGATTGATGTCGTCACCAATTTGCCCGGCGCGGGTCTGCGATGTCACATCGAAACCGCCCAGAACCGAATGAAGCCCGTCCTGAAAATCATCAAGACCCGTCTGCGGCCCGGTGAAGACAAGGTCACCGCCAAGCGCGAATTCGGTCGCGCCCTTGCGGTGATGGGTGTGCAGCCCGATTGAGAGCGTCCCGGCAAAGGGGCGGTCGCCCGGAGCGGGAAAGCTCAGGTTCTCGGGCGCGATTATTTCGCCGTTGATGCGCAGTTCGAGGATTTGGCCGAACCGTTCGGGCAATGCGCCCGTCCATTCCGGCCCCCAGACATGGCTTGCAGCGAGCGAGCCGGTGCGCCAGCGGTCGCGCCTGTCGAATAACAGATCGTTCGTGACGAGGCGGCCATAGCCAAGGTTTACCCGGTCTTGGGCGGCGACGCTCTGCGATGAAAGAAGAGTGACCGTCAGAACGGCGGCGAGAAGGCGATGCATGTAGTCCAGATTCCCTGCGAAAGCGCCCCCCGGCACGGAAGGGATACCAAGTGAATCCGACGCAATTCCAGCCCGCACATGGCCGAAATGCGAAATTTCCGAGGGCAGCGATGCTTTTTTGACACCGTCAGGGGCGCAGGATCGGCCCCGGTTCGGTCTGGGTGAGAACTTCTGCCCCGTCCGGTCCCAGAAGCACGGTGTTGGAGACAAAGAAGTTGCCGCGCCCGGTTTCAGTGAACCACGACATGAGGTGAAAGCACATGCCTTCGGTCATTACCAGATCGGAATCATGCCGCAGGCCGGTCACGCGCGGCCCGCCTGTCCAACTTGGTGGAAAGCCGATCCCCACGAGATAACCGCAATGATGGCGGCGGTAATGCGACAGGCCGGCGGCGTCGACCACATCCTGCCACCCCTGATAGACGTCCCGCGCCAGCGCGCCGGGGCGCAGTGCGCCCAGAGCACCCGCGAAAGCGGATTTGCTCAGTTCGGCCATGGCCGCATCGTCATCGCGGATTGATCCAATAGTGACGAGTCGCCCCATCGGCGCATTATACCGAGCGACGCATCCTGCCACCTCAAGGAAAACCGCCCCGGTATGGGTGCCGGTGCCCCAGCTTGTGTGTTCTTCGGCCATGCGCCATGCGGGCCGAATGAAAGGTCCGAACCCCGGAGGTGTGCCGCCCGCGCGGGTCATGGCGGCAAGGCATTCGGCGGCGACATCCGTCTCTTGCGCGCCGTCGTGGATTGCCGCGATGGCGGCCTGTGTTCCGGCGTCGGAGGCGCGCGCGGCCGCGCGCATCAGTGTTTGTTCCGCCGGAGATTTCACCAGACGGAGTGCATCGACCAGCCCCGAGGCATCCACCCATGAGGCGACGGGCAGTTGCGACAAGAGGGCGGCACCCAGAGCATAAGAGAACCCCGAAGACGCGCCTTCATAGCCAATCTGATCACGCAAGAGGGTCTGACCGAAATGCCGGACCATCGCCTCAACCACGGTTTCGGAATCGCTATGGCCGACGAAATGGGCGTTGCGCACCTGATTGGCGATGGCCACCTGCTCCATCGCGCGGGTAAAAAGCACCGGTTCGCCCTCTTGCGGAATGGCGAGGACATGTGGCGCGAAATATCCCCAGTGATCGAGACCGCAGAGGTAAAAGATATTTTCCGGCGCACTCAGAAACAGGAGATCGAGCCCATGGGCGGCCATATCCTGTCGCACAGCGGTAAGGCGTGCCGCGAGTTCGGCGTCGGTGAAAGGGTTGGAATGCATGTCTTGACCCGCGAATGACGGCTGTTGACCGTGACCCTGCACGCAGACATCCCCCCTGCCAAGAGTTTTCATCGCATCAGCGCAGCCGCAGGACAGGTGCAGTGGCAATGGGGGCGGGGCCCAGCCAGATACGGCCACCACGCAGTGTCAGCGGTACATCGAGCGTGTTGGGATTGCCCGCAAGCTGCGAAAGCATGCCCAGCCCGTCCCCGATCGGCCCGACAAGGCGTTCGGGCAGGGCGCCCGAATTGCGCGCCAGTTCAAGAATATCACGCCAGTTTCGGGCCTTGACCATCACTTCGCCGGTGGGAATGCCCTGTGCGTCGACAGCGACTGTGCCTGCAAGCGCAAGGCGCAACGAGCCCCATGTCGCCTCGGCGGACTTGATCTCGATCCAGCGCGGCTGGGGGCGCGAGTCTTCTATGGCAGACATATCCCATGGTTTGTCGAAAAGAACGGTCATGTCCACGCGCACCGCGCCCAGCGTGTCCGGTAGGCGGCCCTTGGGATCAAGCTTGCGCTGCCAGTCGGCACCGGGTTCGAGACCTTGTGCCGAAAGCCCGAGGCGATAGCGCGGGGCGTCTTCGATCGGTGTCTGCTCGGCGGCGAGCGACAGGGCGCTGATGCGGGTCGTCGCCCCGGTCTCGACGTCTGTTATGGCCAGCGCGTCGGCTGTCAGGCTGAGCACGTCGAGCGCGAGATCGGTTTGCGGTTCCACCTTGAGGCTGGCGCGCATGTCTTCACTTGAAATGTCGTATTTGGCTTCTGGCGTGGCGATCCGCTGTGTTTCGGGCCAAACTGCGATGACGTGGTTGGGCCGATAGCTGAGTGCCAGAACCTGAAACATCGGCGCGGTCCAGGCCAGCCCGGTTTCGGGATCGGCAAGGTGCAGATCTTCGAATCCCGCATCGAAGCGGCTTGGAAAGCCGCGCACGCGCATATCGCTGTAATCTGCGACCCAGCCTTCGGCGCGGCGTTCCTCGAACCACGTTTCAAAGCTTGTTTCGGCGGCTTCGGAGCCGATGAACCAATAGCCGCCCCAAAGAAGCGCGCCGATAATCAGAACCGAGAATATGAATCTCATTGGGGTGCCCCTTTTACCGCCTGCCGTGATCGTGTTTATAGGGCCCCGACGGCAAGGAACAGGGGCGAAGGGGGCAAGAATTTGACGATGTGGGTGTTCGGCTATGGATCGCTGGTATGGAATCCCGGTTTCGACATCGAGGAACGGGTGATCGCCACGCTGCCGGGGTATGAGCGGAGTTTCTGCATGCGCTCGGTCCACCATCGGGGCACCGACGAAACCCCCGGCCTCGTGCTTGCGCTGGACGCCCACCGGACGGAATTCTGCGTGGGTGTCGGATTGCGCGTCGCCGAGACGAACGAGGCCGACGTGCTTGCCTATCTGCGCGAACGCGAGCTGGTCTCGTCGGCCTATCTTGAGAAGGTGCTGCCGCTTGATCTTCATGACGGGCGGCAAGTCGAGGCGGTGACCTACGTGGTGGATGCCAAACATGAACAATATTGCGGCGGCGTGGCGTTGGAAGAGCAGGCGCGCATCATCGCCAAGGCGGTTGGCGGGCGTGGTCCGAACACCGAATATCTTTACAACACCGTCGCGCATCTGGTCGAACTTGGAATCCGCGACCCGGACCTTGAGTGGCTTGTTGAACGCGTGAAGCAGATCGCGGCATAAGCCCTTTCAATGCATGTCGCTTGCGCGTAGTCTGCGCGCAATGAATAACCGTGTCGGGAGCGTCCAGATGGACCAGCCGGACCGCGAGGTCGAGCCGCAGTTTTCAACACCCGTCCGGCAGATCGTGCTGATGCTGATCGTGCTGGGCCTGACGGGATTCGGTGCCTTCGTGGCGCTGCCCCGAGTGCTGCCTGTGTTTCAGGCCAATCCGTTCCTCAACGGCTTTATCATTTTCGTCTTTTTCATCGGGGTCGTGGCCTGTTTCTGGCAGGTGTTTCAGCTTATCGGCTCGGTCCGGTGGATCGAAGATTTCGCGGCCCAGCGGCCGGGCCATGAGGTTGTGAAAGCACCACAGCTTCTGGCCCCGCTGGCCAGCCTGCTCCGGCAGCGGAGCGCGCGGCGGATGCAGATCGCCCAAAGCTCGGCCCGGTCGATCCTCGATTCGGTTGCGCAACGCATCGACGAGGTGCGCGAGATCACGCGCTATATCGTCAACATGCTGATCTTTCTTGGCCTTTTGGGCACGTTCTATGGCCTTGCCACGACCGTTCCCGCGGTGGTCGACACGATCCGCAGCCTTGCCCCGCAAGAGGGAGAAGGCGGCGTCGAGGTGTTCAACCGGCTTATGACAGGGCTCGAGGCGCAGCTTGGCGGGATGGGTGTGGCGTTTGCCTCGTCGCTTCTGGGGCTTGCCGGATCGCTTGTGGTGGGTCTTTTGGAACTGTTCGCAAGCCATGGGCAAAACAGGTTCTACCGCGAGCTTGAGGAATGGATGTCCACGATCACCCGCGTGGGTTTCGCCGGCGGCGAGGGTGAGGGAACGGCCGAACAGAACATGCTGGGCGGCATGGCCGACATCATGACCGAGCAGATGGAATCGCTTGGTCAAATGCTGACGCAATCCGACGTGAGCCGCGCCATGGTGGATGAGAAGCTTGGCACGCTGGCCGACGCGGTGGAACGACTGACCGACCGTCTGAGTGATGGACGCCCCGAGACAGAGGCGCTCATGCGGGTGGCGGAAGGGCAGCAAGCCCTTATCGAACGGCTCGATGTGCAGGCCGGGGAAATCGGTGGCGCGGGGCTTGATGCCGAAAGCCGGATGCGGCTGCGGTCGATTGATGTGCAGATGCTTCGCATCCTCGAGGAAATCAGCGCGGGCCGGCAGGAAACGATGACGGAGTTGCGCACCGATCTGAACGCGCTCATGCGGATGCTGGGTGATCGGCGCGGCGTGATGCGCGAGGGGGGAGGCCCGCAGGATGTGCCGCGCGGGCCGGAGCGGTAGCCATGGCGCTTTCGCGGCGAACCGGACAAAGGTTTCAGGCGTCGATCTGGCCGGGCTTCGTGGATGCGATGACCGGGCTTCTGCTTGTTCTCATGTTCGTGCTGACGATCTTCATGGTGGTGCAGTTCGTGTTGCGCGAGACGATCACGGGTCAGGCCAGCCGGCTTGATGAGCTGTCCAACGAAATCGCCGCGCTGAGCCAGGCGCTGGGTCTGGAGCAGGATCGCAACGCGACCCTGACGGAGCGGGTGGGCGCGCTTACCACCACGTTGAGCGATGCGCGCGAGAAGCAGGAGGCACAGGCCAACCGGATTGCACTTCTTGAGGGGGAGCGCAACGCGCAGGCCGAGGCGCTTGAGGCCGCGTCGGCGCGGATCGCCAGCTTTGAGGATCAGGTTGCGAGCCTTCTGGCAGAGCGTGAGAGCAACCTTGGCACGATCGCCGAACTGGAGGACACGCGCGAAACGCTGATGAGTGAGCAGGAGCAACTGCAACTGGCGCTGGCGGGGCTTCGCGACGAGGTGGATGAACAGGCCGAGGCCGCGCGCCTGGCTGCTGCAAAGCGCGAGGCGCTTGAGGCGCTCGTGGCGGATCTGCGTGCGGACAATGCCGAGGCACAGGACGCACAACAGGCCCTGACGGAACAGGTCGATGCGCTTGAGACCGACCTGAGCGAGGAAGAGGCGTTGCGCCTGGCCGAGATGGCGGCGGCGGAAGCGTTGCGCGACAAGCTTGCCAATGCGCAAAGCGAGTTGAGCGCCATGACGCTCGCGCTTGAGCAGGAGCGAAAGCGTGCCGAAGAGACGCTGACCCTTTTGGCCGCCGCAGAAACGGCGCGCGACGATCTGGATGATCAGCTTTTGTCCGCATTGCTGGCCACCGAAGAGCGCGAGGCGCGCATTTCGGCGCTTCAGGCCGACCTCGAGGCGGCGGACGCACGGGTTGAGACACTTGAGCAAGCAAGCGCGGGGCGCGAGGTGTTGCGCGAAGACCTGCAAGCCGCGCTTGCTGCTGTGGAAGAGCGTGACGCGGCCATCGAAGCCCTGCGCGCCAAGTTGTCGGACGCCGAGAGCAGCTATTCGGAAACGCTTGATACGCAAGCGCAGCTTGAGGCCGAGATCGAAGCGTTGCGCGGCGAGTTGAGCCGTGCGCGTGGTGATCTGGACAGCCGGGATTCGACCATTGCCGCCTTGCGTGAAAGCTTGGCCGAAGCCGAGACCGGTTATTCCGAGACGCTGGACGAGCAATCACAGCTCAGGGCGGAACTGGACAGTCTGCGCAATGCGCTGGTCGAGCGTGAAGACGAACTGGCTTCGGTGAAGGCCCGTCTGGCCGAGGCGCTGGCGTCGGCGGAGCAACTGAGCATGTCGGAAGACGAGGTTCGTGATGCGCTCAAGGCCGCACTGGCGGCCAAGCTCGCGGCGGAACAGGAGGCCGAGACGCGCATGAGCGAGGCCGAGGAGCGCGCGGCCCTTCTGAGCAAGGCCCGCGAGGCCCTGGCCGAACAGGAGGCGATGACCGAGGAGGCACAGCGAGAGCAGGCCCTTCTCAATCAGCAGGTCAGGGCGCTGCGAGAGCAACTGGGCGAGTTGCAGGCGCTTTTGGATGATGCGGTCGCGCGGGAGGCCGCTTCGGACGTTCAGCTCGATTCCCTGGGTAAGGATCTTAACGTGGCGCTGGCGCGGCTTGCATCCGAGGAGAAAAAGCGCCGCGAGTTGCAGGAGGAAAAGGCCGCTCTTGCCGAAGAGAAGGCGGCCCTTGCCGAGGAAAAAGCCGAGCTTCTGGAAGAGCAGGCCAAGGATCTTGAAAGATACCGTTCGGAATTCTTCGGGCGTTTGCGCGATCTTCTGGACACTCAGGAAGGTATCAGGATCGAGGGCGACCGCTTTGTCTTTTCTTCCGAAGTGCTCTTTGCTCCCGGTCAGGCGACGCTGTCGAACGCAGGCAAGAACGAGATCGCCAAGGTGGCCGAAATCCTGCGCAACGTGGCGGATGAAATTCCGCCCGAGATCGATTGGGTGATCCGGGTCGACGGACATACCGACGATGTGCCCATTCGCAATTCATCCGAGTTCGAGGACAACTGGGAATTGAGCCAAGCACGTGCCCTGTCGGTCGTGCGCTACATGATCAATTTCCTTGGTATTCCGCCTGAACGCCTGTCGGCCAACGGGTTTGGGCAGTATCAGCCGGTCAACACCGCAGACACGGCTGCGGCGCGGGCACAGAACCGGCGGATCGAGCTTAAACTTACCGAAAAGTAACGCGTTTCGCCCCGCGTGAAAAAGATCGCAACATGTGCAATGACATAAGCGATTACCTGCGCGCGGGTTGCTCAAGACGCTTTCGGTTTTCACCGTCTCGCGCTACCATTCCATCGAGGCACAGGTCACGAGGAAGGGCCAGGGCATGAGATATTATCGTATAGTCGGCGCCGCAGTGGGCGCCATTCTGAGTTGCGCGACCCCGGCAT
Source organism: Roseovarius sp. E0-M6 (assembly GCF_037083845.1). Lineage (NCBI taxonomy): Bacteria > Pseudomonadati > Pseudomonadota > Alphaproteobacteria > Rhodobacterales > Roseobacteraceae > Roseovarius > Roseovarius sp. E0-M6. Next base: position 204,814 of record NZ_JBAPLA010000003.1, read on the forward strand.
CGGCGCAGGCCACCCCGCAAGCTGTCGACAGTTCGCTGCGACCCACGGCACGGCCCGTCACTGACGCCGAAACCGTCAGTCGGTCAGGGGTGACACTTGTTTCGCTTTCGGCGGTGCGGCCCGTGCTGCGCCCCGCCAATACGGTCGCGGCAGGCATGGCGGTCGAGGCATCGGTCAGCAATCAAGGCTTTGCCAACTGGATCAGGGGGTTTCGGGGCCGCGCCCTTTCGACGGGTATTTCGGCCCGCACCTTCGACCGTGCGTTTCGGGGTATTCAATACAATACAAGCGTGGTTCGAAAGGACCGCAACCAATCGGAGTTCACCAAGCAGATATGGGAGTATCTGGATTTTGCCGTCTCGCCCAGCAGGGTGACCAACGGACGCAAAATGGTGCGCAAATATGGTCGAACGCTGAATCGTATCGAGGCGCATTACGGTGTCGACAAGGAGGTCGTGACGGCGATCTGGGGCATGGAAAGTGCCTATGGCGCGCGTCGTGGCGACACCCCCCTGATCGAGGCTCTGGCAACGCTGGCTTATGATGGGCGGCGCGGTCGGTTCTTTGAAAAACAGCTGGTCGCCGCGCTCAAGATCCTGGAGGCGGGTGATGTGGCGCCGCGTTCGATGACCGGGTCATGGGCCGGGGCGATGGGACATACGCAGTTCATCCCTACGTCGTATCTTGCTTATGCGGTGGATTTCACCGGCGATGGCAAGCGCGATATCTGGTCTGAGAACCCGACCGATGCGCTGGCGTCGACCGCCGCGTATCTCAAGCGGTTCGGCTGGCGCAAAGGTCAGCCTTGGGGGGTCGAAGTGTTGCTTCCGGCCGGGTTCAACAACGCGCGCGCAACCCGAAAACTGCGCCAGAATCCGGCGGCCTGGGCCGCCGAGGGTGTGGTGGGGATCGACGGGCGCCCGGTGCCGAATTTCGGACCTGGCTCGATCCTGTTGCCTGCGGGCACACAGGGTGCGGCCTTCATGATCTTCCATAATTTCGGGGTGATCGAACGCTATAACAAGGCGGATGCCTATGTGATCGGCGTGGGCCACCTTGCGGACCGGATCAAGGGCGGGCCACCGATTCAGGCAAGCTGGCCACGGCAATACGAGTCAACAAGCGATCGGGAAAAGAAGGAAATTCAACTCCTTCTGAAGCGTAAGGGGTTCGGCGTCACCACGGTCGATGGCGTCGTCGGGCCCGAGACGACCCAAGCCATTCGCGCCTATCAGAAGTCGCGTGGCCTGACGCGGGATGGATATCCGTCCAAGCAGTTGCTGAAGGATTTGCGCCGGCGCTGAACACGGCCCCGGCGCAGTCTATCACGCAGTCTGTCACACCGAACTGCCTGCGCACAAACCTTCCAGAACAGCCTCTTCCGCAGTGCGGGGCGCGAGGCAATCACCGATACCGGTGACATCGAAGGATGCGCCGTCAAGCGCGTCGAGAAGGCCGCTGCTGGCGTCCTGCCCATGGGCGGCGACGAGCGTGTCGATGCCTTCGAAAATCATCGGCTCACCGCTGGCGACATGCTGAAGATAAACGGTGTCGCCGTCGGCACCATAAAGCCGAGCATAAGGCACCACGGTGACACCAAGCCGCGTGGCCCGGGCAAGCATCGTGTCACGCACGTAGGATTGCAGCGCCTCGCCCGCCATGGTGCCGGTCACCGCCAGTGTCACCGAGCGGCCCTCGGAGGCGAGTTGTTCGGCAAGGCCGAGCCCTGTCCAGTCGCCGCGCCAGTCGGAGATCAGCACCGATCCGCCCACATTCGCCGCGCCGCGCAACACCTGCCATGCGGTCAGAAAATGGGTGCTGTCGTCGATTTCGGCAGTGGGAACACGCGGGGTGCCGCCAGTGGCGACGATCACCGCATCGGGGGCCATTGCGGTCAGCGTTTCGAGGGTTGCTTCGGTGTTGAGCCGCACCTCGACGCCCGCGCACTCCATCTCGTGCGAGAGGTTGGTGATGATGCCGCCGAATTCGGCGCGGCCAGGAAGAAGCTGTGCCAGAAGCGCCTGACCGCCAAGCTGTGATCCGGCCTCGAGCAAGGTCACTTCGTGACCCCGCGCCGCCGCGACCGCCGCAGCCTTCATCCCGCCGGGGCCGCCGCCCACGACGACAACCCGGCGCGGCGTCTGGGCGGGATCAAGCGCGCCATATCGAAGTTCGCGCCCGGTTTCGGGGTGCTGAATGCAGGAAATCGGCACGCCCTTGTGAAAATGGCCGATGCAGGCCTGATTGCACGCGATGCATGCGCGGATATCGTCAAGTCGCCCCTCGCTGGCCTTGGCGGGCATGGCCGGGTCACAAATAAGCGCGCGGGTCATGCCGCACATATCGGCCTCACCCCGGGCGAGCACGGCTTCGGCATCCTGCGGTTGATTGATGCGCCCAGTAAGGATGACAGGCAGGTCCGTGGCCTCCTTGACGCGCTGTGAGAAGCTTCGGGGATAGCCCGGCTCGAAATACATGGGCGGTGCGATGTGGATCGCGCCACCGATCGTCGCCGAAGTCCCGGCGGCAATACTGACATAATCGAGGTAAGGCGCCGCGCGGGTGATCACCCTGAGAACCTCGCCTGCGTCCATGCCCGTCTCGTCATGTTCTTCGCCGGTGGTGCGCAGGCCCACGACGAAGCCCTGTCCCGTGGCCGCGCGGACGGCATCGAGCACTTCAAGCAGGAAGCGCGCGCGCCCGTCGAGATCACCGCCATAGTCGTCCGAGCGAAGATTGACCTCGGGATTCAGGAACTGGGCGGGCAGATATCCGTGGCTTGCCACGATTTCGACCCCGTCGAGCCCGGCCTCCTGCATTCTGCGGGCGGCATCGGCATAGCCTGACACGAATTCGTTAATCATCTTCACCGACAGCGCACGGGGCATCGTATGGAACCGTTCACTGGGTACGGCCGAGGGGGCATAGGCCACAGGCAAGGTGCCGTCGGAGGTCTCCATGATCTCGCGGCCGGGGTGGAAAAGCTGGGCCACGATGCGCGCGCCATGGTCATGGACTGTGTCGGCCAAGCGGCGGAAACCGGGAATGCAGTCATCATCGGTGCCCATGAGCACATGGCTGGTGTAACGGGCGGAATCGTGGATACCCGTGACCTGGCTGACGATAAGCCCGACGCCGCCCTTGGCCCGCGCGGCGTGATAGGCGATGAGTGCATCGCTCACGTGACCGTCATGCGCGAGAACAGTGTCGTGGCCGGTCGAGACGATCCGGTTGCGAATCTCGATACCGCCCAGTTGGAGAGGCTGCATGAGGCGGGCGGGTGCCGCAGGGGCGGCGCTGGCGTGATCTGGCGTTGTCATCCGGCGAGGTTAACCAGAGGAGCGCGGAAACTGGAAGCCCCTGCCGCAGGTGCGCCGGCAGAAGGCGGCCAAGATAATGAAAATTATTGGAAAAACTTCGCCACGCAGGGGCCGCCGGCAAAGCAGGTATGCGCTTGTTCAAGCTGTTCCGCCGTTGGATCGGCAAAGCCGTCACCGCCACAGGGCCCTAGGGTGAATCGAAACTCCCCTTCCGTGTTTCGGGCAAGGAACGCAAGATAGTCCGTGCCTGTCTTGGCCCCCGCGCACCACGGCCCCGCGCAGCGAAGATCGAGTGTCAGATCCGTGGCGAAGTCACGCGTAAACCCCTTATTTCCAAGGGATTTACCAACGAAATGCGCCGGAATTTCCGTGCTTTGCGGGGTGCTGGCCTGATTGGCGGGATCAACCGTTGGAACCAAGCCCTGATCAAAGCTGAGGGTGCCGTGTACGACCACATAGCGGGTGTCTTGGGCGTCGAGACGTTGATACGTGTCGGTGACGCTGTGAGGCAGACAGGACAGGCCCGCAACCGGTGTCGCCACGAGGCCCAAAGCGGTGATTATACACAGGTTTTTCAGGATCATAGCTTGGCTGCGAAATCTTCGAGGACATGGGCATACACCTCGCGTTTGAAGGGAACGATCGCGTCAATGAGATGCTCCGGTGCCAACCACTTCCAAGCTGAAAATTCCGGGTGATCGGTGGCGATGTTCACATCCGCATCTGCGCCCCGAAATCGCATGAGAAACCATGTCTGCTCTTGCCCGCGAAAACGCCCTTTCCAGAGTTTCGGCACAAGGTCATGTGGTAGATCATAGCGCACGGTTTCGCGGGTTTGTGCCTCGATATCAACGAGATGAGCGGTGATGCCGGTTTCTTCCCAAAGCTCCCGAAGGGCGGCGTCTCGGGCGGTTTCACCGGGATCAACGCCACCTTGCGGCATCTGCCAGGCGTTGGCTTGATTGTCGAGCCGTTGACCCACAAAGACATGACCGTCCGTGTTGGCGAGCATGACGCCAACACAGGGACGATAGGGCAGGCGGGCGATATCTTCGGGGGTCATGGCGATCCTCGGGTCGGGTGCGGCACTGTCCTGGCCAGAGATAGGCGTTTTGCGCCGTGTGATCCAGAGGCAGCGCGGCGTGGCAGGTCGGTGCTGAGTGCCGAAAGAAGGCCCACCGCGACGAATCAGCCATTAACGCCAGTAAAACAAGGGAAACGGCGTGTCGGCATCCACGTCGGCATTCACGTCGGTATTACGTCGGTGCGAAATGTCAGGCAGATGCAGGGTAACGGGGCGCGCGGTGCTTTAATGGGCAGCAAGGCTGTCCCGTTACGCGAAAATCTGTGGTCCGGGTTTTTCGCGAAACGGCTAAAGAGATGACCGAGCCTGAAATGCCACCGACCCGGCGGGGGGCGGTGGCATGCCTGATCGTTACTTGATCTCGTTCAGGGCGGAGAGACCGCGCAGAACGTCGATGGCATAAGCCAATTGGTAGTCTTCGTCGCGCAGCTTGGCCGCCTCTTCGGCGCGCTCGCGATCTTCTTCGATCTGGCGGATCTCATCCTCGGTCAGGCTGTCATTGTCGAGGCTCCCGCGGAGGTCGGACTCCGAGCGCAAAGGGCGCAGCGGGCTCTCGCCTTCGTCCTCATCCTCTTCTTCGGTGCGGCGCGGTTGCGGCACGAGAATGTCCGGAGAAACACCAAGCGCCTGAATCGAGCGGCCCGAGGGCGTGTAGTAGCGTGCGGTGGTGAGGCGCATCGCCCCGTCGCCCCGCAGCGGCATTACCGTCTGGACCGAGCCTTTGCCAAAGCTTTTGGTGCCCACGACCACGGCGCGCCGGTGATCCTGAAGTGCGCCTGCGACGATTTCGGAGGCCGAGGCCGAGCCACCGTTGATCAGAACGACAACGGGTTTGCCATCGGCCAGATCGCCGGGGCTGGCATTGAAGCGTTCACCATCCTGAGGATCGCGGCCACGGGTCGAGACGATTTCGCCCGCATCGAGAAAGGCATCGGACACCTTGATCGCCTGGGTCAGAAGGCCGCCCGGATTGTTGCGCAGGTCGAGCACGACGCCATTGACCGCATCCCAGCCACCAGCCGCTTCGACCTGTTCCTCGAGCCCTTCCTTGAGGTTGGGGAAGGTGTTGTCGTTGAAGGTGGTAACGCGCAGCACGACGGTGTTCTGTTCGGTGCGGGCGCGCACGGCGGTCAGTTCGATCGTGTCGCGGATGATCGAGACATCGAACGGGTCTTCGCCCTCGCGCACGACGGTGACGATGATCTCGGAGCCGACGGGGCCGCGCATGAGATCCACCGCCTCGTTGAGGGTGAGGCCCAGAACGCTTTCGCCATCGACATGCGTGATGAAATCACCGGCTTCGATGCCTGCGTTGTCGGCGGGGGTGCCGTCGATGGGTGAGACGACCTTGACGAAGCCTTCTTCCTGCGTGACCTCGATGCCGAGGCCGCCGAACTCACCGCGGGTTTGTTCCTGCATCGCGGCGGCGTCATCCGGGGGCAGATAGCTTGAGTGCGGGTCGAGCGACGTGAGCATGCCGTTGATCGCGGCTTCGATCAGTTCGCCCTCGTCCACGTCCTCGACATATTGGACGCGGATGCGTTCGAAAATGTCGCCGAAAAGGTCGAGCTGTTCGTAGACATTGGTGTTCTTTTCGGCCTCTTGGGCCAGAAGCGGGGCGGCAACCTGTGTGGTCACGACCACCCCGGCCAGTGTTCCGGCCATGGCGGCCATCAGGAATTTCTTCATCGCGCACTCATCCTTTGTCTGTTCTGAACCAGTTTTCGGGGTCCACCGGTTCGTTCTGCTCTCGTATTTCAATATAAAGCGTTTCGGACCATTCTGAACCCGTCTGTCCATCCGTGCCCGGCAAAATTCCGTCGGCATCTGCACCGGTCCCGCCCATAAGCCCGACAGGGCTACCGCCGGGGAGGACCTCTCCGGCCTCACCATAGACCACATCGAGCCCGGCCAAAACCAGGAGAAGCCCGGCTTGTGGTTCAAGAATTGCCACGTTTCCGTAATCGAGAAGCGGCCCGGCATAGCGCAGCGTGGCTGCGGTGGGCGTCGTGACGAGGGCGTTTGGCGGCGTGGCGACAATTAGGCCCGGGCGGGTGATGCCGGCGGCGTCGGCCTCGCCTGCGCGGCGCAGGATGCGGCCTTGCACGGGGAGGTTCAGCGCGCCCTTGCGGTCGGAGATGTCAGGAAGCGAGCCGGGCACTTCGCCGACCGCGATCTGGCTGAGGCCCGAGGCAAACCCTTCGAGCGATTCGGTTCCGGCGATGAGCAGGGCGGTCTTGACCGGGTCTTCGGAAAAGCGGCGCGGCAGATCGGTGCGGTCGGCGATGGCCTGACTGAGTTCGATGCGGGCAGTTTGGGCACCGCTCAGGCCGTCGCGCAGGGTTTGGGCCGCGCTTTCCTGAAGGGCGCGCAGCACCGCGAGATCCGAGAGCTTGGCGCGCAGGGAGTCGATCTCGGAGTTGAGGGCCGGGGTCACATCGGCGAGGATCATGCCCGACCGCGCGGTGCCCAAAGGGCCGGAGGGATGCAGAAGCAGCACCGGCGAAGGCGCACTGGCCATGGATTGAAGGATGCCGAGAAGTTGGCTGATTTCGGCCTCGGAGGCGGCCAGATCACGCGACAAAGCCTGTTCGCGCACGGATGCCCGGCGCAGGCCGTCGCGCATCGCCTCAAGCCCGTCTTCGTAGGCGCGTACGGTTTCGGTCAGGGCCTTGACCCGATTGCGCGCGCCGTCGGCCTTGTCGAGCGCCCGCGAGGCGTTTTCGAGCGCCAGCGCGGCTTTGCGCGCAGCCTCGGCGGCGTCGGTCGCCTGAGCGTGGGCGGGTGTCGTCGCGAGGAACAGCAGCGCGCAGAGCGACAGCAAAGCGGCTTGCGAAAAACCTGTGACACAGATTTGCGCGGCCCGCTTTATGAGTGTTCCGCGCCTCATGACAGCAGGCTGTTCCCTGTCATCTCGGGCGGCTGGTCGAGCCCCATGAGCGCCAGCACGGTCGGTGCCAGATCAGCAAGCCGCCCGGAGCGGAGCGTTGCGCCGGGCGGTCCGCCCGTGAGGATCACCGGAACGGGGTTGGTGGTGTGGGCCGTGTGGGGCAGGCCGGTGTCGGGATGTGTCATCACTTCGCAATTGCCGTGATCGGCGGTCACGATCATCGCGCCGCCCGCCGCCTCGAGCGCCGTAAGCGCGCGCCCCAGCCCCCGATCGACCGCGGCACACGCGGTGATCGCGGCATCAAGATCGCCCGTATGGCCGACCATGTCGGGGTTGGCATAATTCACCACGATGAAATCGTAGCCGTCGTCGATGGCCCCCACAAGGTGATCAGTGACCTCATCCGCCGACATTTCGGGGCGCAGGTCATAGGTGGCCACGTGCGGGGATGGGGCCATGTAGCGGTCTTCGCCCGCCACGGGACGTTCACGCCCGCCATTGAGGAAGAAGGTCACATGGGGGTATTTTTCGGTTTCGGCGATGTGGAATTGCCGCAGACCGTGTGCGGCGATCCATTGCGACAGGGTGTTTTCCGGCGCCTCATCGGGAAAGATGCAGTCCATATAGGCGGTGTGGCGGCGCGAATATTCGGTAAAGCCCGAGACGATGGCGAAGCGTGGTCGGGGCCCGGTTTCGAAGTCGTCGAACTCGGGGTCGGCGAAACTGGCGAGGATTTCGCGCGCGCGGTCCGCGCGGAAGTTAAGGCACAGGATGCCGTCGCCGTCCTGCATGCCACGATAATCGCCCAGAACACGGGGTTTGATGAACTCGTCGGTGCGGCCCTTGCCATAGGCGTTGGCGATGGCCTCGGCGGCGGTTTCAGCGGTATAGCCGCGCGCGTTCACGAGGGCGTCGAAAGCGAGGCTGACACGGTCCCAGCGGTTGTCACGGTCCATGGCGTAATAGCGCCCCGAGACGGTTGCGATGAACGCGCCTTCGGGCAGGGAGCGGCGCAATTCCTCGAGATAGGTTTCGGCCGAGATCTGTGCCACGTCGCGCCCGTCGGTGAAGGCATGGATGGCCACGGGCACGCCCTGCGCGGTGAGCGCCTCGGCGGTGACGATCATGTGGTCGAGATGGCTGTGGACACCGCCATCCGAGAGCACGCCCAGAAGATGCGCCGTGCCGCCCGATGCCTTTAGACTGTCGATGAAGCGCAGAATGCCCGGTAGCGAGCCGAAGGCCCCGGTTTCGATGGCCCGGTCGATGCGGCGCAAATCCATTTCCACGACGCGGCCTGCGCCGATATTCATGTGGCCCACCTCGGAATTGCCCATCTGCCCGGCGGGCAGGCCCACGTCATGCCCATGAGTGAGCAGCGTGGCGTTGGGGCAGGAGGCCATGAGCCGGTCGAAATTCGGCGTTTCGGCAAGGAATGGCGCGTTCGCCTCGGTCCGGTCGGAGAGACCCCAGCCGTCGAGGATACACAGCACAACGGGTTTGGGGGTGGTCATTCGCGATTCCTGCCTCGTGGTTTTGTGGCCCTTCTACAGTGTCATGCGGGTGGGGTGAACCGCGTTAACGGTAACGATACCGTAACGGTGCGGGAAAGACGCGTCCTGCGCAGGGCCTGCGATCAAGGAGGGCATCACACACGATGATAAGGAGATCCGGCGAGGATTGATGCGGCGCGATAAAGCTGTTCGGCAAGCATCACGCGCGCTAGCATGTGGGGCCAGACCATCGCGCCGAACGAGAGTTTGAAATCGGCGCGGTCGCGCAGTGCCGGGGCGAGCCCGTCGGCGCCGCCAATCACGAAGGCCACATCGCCGCGCGCGGCATCGCGCCACCCGGCGAGGCGGTCGGAAAATTGCGGAGACGTCAGAAGTTTGCCGCGTTCATCAAGTGCGACGATGACGGCACCTGTGGGGAGCGCGCGCTCCAGAAGCGCGGCTTCGGCTGTCATGCCGCCGCCCTTCTTGTCCTCAACCTCAAGCAGGTTTGATGGGCCGAGGCCCAAGGCCCGCCCGGTGCGGTCGAACCGGGTGAGATAGTCGTCGATCAGTGCGCGTTCAGGGCCGGAGCGAAGCCGGCCCACAGCGCAGATATGCACGCGCATCCCGCGTCAGGACGCGGATGCGGGCTGTTTGTCCGCCGGGAGCCACATTTTTTCGAGTTGATAGAACTCGCGCACTTCGGGGCGGAACACGTGAACGATCACGTCACCGGTGTCGATCAGCACCCAGTCGCCTGTATCCTTGCCCTCGACCCGCGCCGCGACCGACAGGTCCGACTTGAGCCGCGCGACAAGCTTTTCTGCGATGGCCGAGACCTGCCGCGAGGAACGCCCCGAGCAAATGACCATGTAATCGCCGATGGCCGATTTGCCGCGCAGGTCCACCTGCACGATATCCTCGGCCTTGTCGTCGGAGAGTGAGGAAAGAATGCGCGCAAGCTGAGTGTCGCTGTCCGCCTTGTTGCGGGCCGGCATCTCGGCGCGGTTTGGCGCGGCAGGGGCCGCTTGGGTCGTCATGGACAGAGCAGTGTCCTCCTTGGTTGGGCACCTGTCAAAGCCCCGGTGCCGGGCCTGAGTCGAAGGTAGCCACTGGCGCGTGTCATTTCAATGAATGGCTGCGGAGGTGGCGCAGTTTTGCGCAATCTGTGTCACAGCGGTATGTCAGTCGGTGGGAAGGTCCGGCGCCCTGTCGCCCGTTGCGGAATTGAGGTGGCGCACTTCGCGTTGAGGGAAGGGGATAGAAATATTGTTTTCTTGGAACGCGTCCCACAGCGCGAGATACACATTGCCGCGAATATTGGTGAGTCCGCCGGTCGGATCGGTGATCCAGAACCGCAGGATGTAATCCACGGAACTGTCGCCAAAGCCGACGATGTGACAGACGGCGGGTTTCGAGGTCAGAACCCTGTCCACCCCCTTGGCCGCGTCGATCGCGATGCGCCGCACCTCGTGCGGGTCGTCGCCATAGGCGACGCCAAAGAAGATATCCAGCCGGACAAAATCGTTGGAATGGGACCAGTTGACCACCTGACCGGTGATCAGATCCTCGTTCGGAATGAGGTATTCCTTGCCGTCGCGCGTGGTGATCGACACATAGCGCGCCCCAAGCGAATTGATCCAGCCGAACGTGTCGCCGATGGATATCACGTCACCCGGCTTGATCGATTTGTCCAGCAGGATGATCACCCCCGAGACGAGGTTCGACACGACCTTTTGCAGGCCGAAGCCGAGGCCCACGCCGATGGCGCCCGACAACACCGCAAGCCCCGTGAGATCGACCCCGACCGCGCGCAGCCCGATGAAGAAGGCCGCGCCATAAAGCAGGATTTGCAACACCTTGAGCACAAGTTCCTGCATCGAGGGCGATATGTCTTTGTTGCGGCGGATGCGGGCGGATGTGCCCCGGGAAACCACACGCGCAAGGAAGATCAGCAGGCCGATGATCACGAGGCCCTGAAACACCGTCCATAGCGAAAAGCGCGTTTCTCCGAAGGTGATCGCGGCACTGTCGAGGAGATCGCGCGCCTCGTCAGTGAGATTGAGGATCATCAGCGTCGCCCATGTCCAGCCCACGTAACGCACCATTTTGCGAAGGAAGGGGTTCGCGATGAGCCGGGTGAGAATGGCGATCACCAGCCATACCAAGGCGAGGCTTCCCGCGATGGCGAGCAGGTAGGAGCGGCTTGGCCACGTCACCTCGCGCATGATCCAGACCACGGACCATGTTATCAGCACCACGAAAATAAGCCGCAGTCGGCGGTGCAGGATCACAAGAACGCGGATGCGCCATTTGGGCCAGCCCGCGCGCGTGCGCATCCAAGCGTGCAAGCGCGGCCCGAGCAGGTGGCGCAGAAGATGCGCGACACCGAATATGCCGACGAAAATCACGAGCTGATAGACGTTCCAGGGGCGCATCAGCCCCTCGACGAGGTTTTGCGCCTCGCTCCAGAGTGTGAACGCGATCTCTTGGGCGTTTTGCGCCAGATTTTCGGGGTTTACCGCTTCGGTGATGTCGATTGCATCTTCTTCCATGGGGTCAAGAGTGCACCGGGGTGCCGGGAACCGCAAGCCTTGGACGGGTGGACAAGCGCCGGAGATTGCGCTGTGCTTGGCGGCGCAAGCCGAAAGGAAACAGGCCCATGACCACAGCCCTTGTCACCCACGATGCCGCCATGCACCACGTCAATCCCGCGGGCCACCCCGAGCAGGTGGCGCGGATATCCCATGTCCTTTCTGCACTTGAGGGTAAGGATATGCTCAGGGTTCGGGCGCCGTTGGCCGCCGAAGATGATCTTCTACGCGTTCATCCGCGCGCGCATCTTGAGGCGCTGAGGTCGGCGGCCCCGACCGAAGGCTTTGCTCAGATCGACGGGGATACGTTTATGTCGCCCGGCACACTCGAGGCCGCGACACGAGCGGTGGGCGGCGCGGTGCAGGCGGTAGACATGATAATTGCGGAAGAGGTGCGCAATGCGTTCATCGCGATGCGCCCGCCGGGGCATCACGCGGAACGCGAAACCGCGATGGGCTTTTGCTATTTCGGAACGGTGGCGGCGGCGGTGAGGCATGCGCTGAATCATCATGGGCTTGAGCGCGTGGCGGTGGTGGATTTCGACGTGCATCACGGGAACGGCACACAGGACCTTCTGGAGGAGGATGCGCGGGTGTTCTTCGCCTCGTCCCACCAAAGCCCGCTTTTCCCCGGCACCGGGGCCGCGGATGACACCGGCCCGCACGGCACGGTGATGAACGTGCCGCTTTCATCGGGCACGGCAGGGCAGGAGTTCCGCCAGCTTTGGGACCGCGAGATTTTGCCTGCGGTGGCGGCGCATGACCCCGAGATGATTTTCATCTCGGCGGGGTTCGATGCGCACCGCGATGATCCGCTGGCCTCGCTCAACCTGACGGAGGCGGATTTTGCATGGGTGACAGAGGCGATCTGTGAGTTGGCAAGCACGCAGTGCGCCGGGCGCGTGATGTCGAGCCTTGAAGGGGGCTATGACCTTGATGCGTTGGGCCGGAGTGTGGCCGCCCATGCGGACGCGCTCATCTCGGCGGGTGCCAAAACAGGATGATCCAAGTCAGTGGCGTGGGCCGGGGCGCGCGGAGTTTTGATGGTTTTTTGCCGAATAAATTATTCTGAGTAAAAAAGTCAGATTGACTTATCTGATAAAATAAATCAGAAATTGAGTCGTCAAGCCAAACCGCCGTTGCGCGGATCAGCCCGACCCGAAATTGACCAGAGCGCGCAGATCTTTCTGGGCTGCGCCGATCAAGGGGACGTCAGATGGGATGCCACCGCGCTGACCGATTGGAGACGCTGGCCTGTGCCTTCGAAGAGGCGCCCGTGTGCCTTGCGCTCGAGCAGGTGCTCGACCGTCTCGACGCTCCGCAGCGACAAAGGGATGTCCACGCCATGATGATCAAGCAGAACACCACGCCGCCTGTCGAAAGCTATCCGGTTTACAAGGCGACGGACCTGACCGAGGGCCGCGATCAGGCCCGGATTCAGCTTGGCGATCAGCTTTATACCCTGCGCATCACCCGCGCGGGCAAACTTATCCTCACCAAGTAAAAACCAGCGTGCGAAGGCCACTCAAATGATTGTCTGCCATTGTCAGAACATCACCAGCGGCGAGATTAACGCCGCAATAGACTGGATGCGGGCGGCGGATAGCGCCGCCCTCATAACGCCGGGCCGCATCTATCACGCGCTTGGCAAGCAAGCGGATTGTGGCGGATGCATGCCCCTTTTTCTGGCCACCATGCGCAAGAATGTTAATCTGGAAGTTCCAATGGATTTGCGCGGCCTTCGGGCGGCGCCTACACAGGAAAACCAATATGCAAGGCGACAAGAAAGTCATTGAATACCTGAACCGCGCATTGCGTAGCGAGCTTACCGCGATCAGCCAGTATTGGACCCATTACAAGCTTCAGGAGGATTGGGGCCTTGGCCACATGGCCAAGAAAAGCCGCGAGGAAAGCATCGAAGAGATGAACCACGCCGACAAGCTGATCGAGCGGATCATCTTCCTTGAGGGGCATCCGAACCTGCAAAAGCTCGATCCGCTACGCATCGGACAGACGCCCAAGGAAACGCTGGAATGCGATCTGGCCGCCGAGATGGAGGCCCGCGCGCTCTATACCGAGGCGCGCGAATACTGCGAGAGCGTCAGCGACCACACGTCAAAGGACCTGTTCGACCAGCTTCTTTATGATGAGGAGGGGCATATCGACTTTCTCGAGACGCAGCTCGACCTCATGGAGCGGCTGGGCGAACAGAACTACGCGCTGGCCAACGTCACGAAGATGGACGAGGGCGAGTAGACCTGCCGACGGCTTGTTGCCGGATGCGCCGCGATCAGGACGCGCCCGTCGCGTTCTCGGCAATCATGGCGATCATTTCGAACATCACCGCAGCAGCGGTCAGGGCCGTAATGTTGTTGGGGCTGTCCTTGGTCGGCATCATGCAGACCACGTCGCCGCCCACGATGTTGAGCCCGCGAGCAGCGCGAAGGATGCCCACCGCCTCGTCGATGTCGAACCCTTTCTCGCCGGGTTCCAGATTGGACACGGCGGGGGCCACTGTGGGATCGAGGCAGTCGAGATCAAAGGTGATGTAGACCGGCCTGCCGCCCAAAACGTCGCGCGTTTGCGCCACCACATCGGCGAGGCCGCGCTTGCGGAATTCCTTCATCGTGACGACGTTATAGCCGTAATCGTAGGAGGGTTGCAGCCAGTCGAGGCTGCGCGGATGGCCACGCAGACCGATCTGCATCGAGCGTGTCGGATCCACCTGCCCCTGATCGGCGAGGTAGGCGCCCCAATGGGCTGCGGATTTCTCGGCCCCGAGGAAGTGATCGACCTTGGTGAACACATCTGTGTGGGCATCAAGGTGCAGGAAACTCACGGGTTCGCCGCCTGCGATCTTGCCGCCGCCGAGGGCCTGAACGATGCCGCCGGTGATTGAATGATCGCCGCCGATCGACACGGGCCGTGCGCCCGCCGCGTCGATTTCGCGATAGAATTCGGTGATCCGCGCGATGCAATCCTCGTTGTCATTGGCCCGAGGGAAGGGCACGTCGCCCACATCCGCGATTTTGGCGGTGTTCCATGGGTCGATCTGAAAGTCCATATGCACGCGCCGTTGCACCGCCGAGACGTGGCGCAGGGCCCGAGGGCCCAGATGCTGATCACGCTCGGTGGTGCCGTTGCCGGTGGAATGGGGGACGCCGACAAGGGCGATGTCCTGTCCTTCGGCGTCTGTGTGGGGCGCGCGGAACATGGTGGGAATGCCCCACCAATACAGATTGTCCATCATGGATTTCTGATAGGGGTCGGTCATGTTGGCCTCCTCTCGCCGCTGGATTCGTCACTTGATTTGAATGTGAACTTCACGATGACGCAAGAGGCCCGGCGCGATCAGAGCGCGCCGGGGCCAGAGCGATCAGTCTTTCTGATCCTCGCGGCGGAAGGCGCCCTGCACGATCCGGTCCATCACCATGGCGAGGAACAGGATGGCGAAGCCGGCAAGCAGGCCCGGCCCCTTGGCCGCATATTGCAGCGCCTCGAGGATTTCCTTGCCAAGGCCGCCGCCCCCGATGAGCGAGATGATCACGACCATCGAGAGGCACATGAGGATCGTCTGGTTCACGCCGGTCATGATCGACGGTAGCGCGAGGGGGATTTCCACGTCTTTGAGAAGTTGCCAGCGCGACGCGCCGAAGGCGACCGCGGCCTCCTTGATGCTGTCGGGCACGCCGCGCATGCCGAGCGCGGTCAGGCGGATCACCGGCGGCATGCCAAAGATGATCGTGGCGAGGATGCCCGGCGGGTTTCCGGTTCCGAAGAAGGCGATGACCGGGATGAGGTAGACGAAGGCTGGCAATGTCTGCATCAGGTCCAGCACCGGTTCGGCGGCCTTGTAGGCGCGGCGCGATTTGCCGAACCAGATACCCAGCGGAATGCCGATCACCACGCACAGGATCACAGCGGCCCCGACAAGGGCCACGGTCTCCATTGCGACAGCCCAGTAGCCCAGAACGGCGACATAGGCCATCGATGCGATGGTGAAGATCGCCACGCGCGGCCCGGCGGCGCGCCATGCGGTCACCGCGATCACCAGCATCACCACCGGCCAGGGCGAGCCGTTGAGCGCGAGTGTGAGCGCATCGAGCACGCCACGGACGCCGGCGACAATGCCGTCGAACACGTCACCCCCTGCGGCGGCCGCGGCGTCGATGCGGTTTTCCATCCACGAGGCAAGCACAGAGAAGATCGTGCCGTTGCCTTCGCCCATGATAAGCTCGGACACGCGGTTTTCAGGGAAGGCATCCAGCAGCGGGAGTGAGCCGCTCACGGTGAATTTATAGACGATGAGCGGGCCGATCAGCGCTGTCAGAATCGCGCCAAGCACCGTGTTGCGCGTGGTGCGGCCGTTTTCAGTGGTCTCGGGGTCAATACGCCAGTTGGAATATTGTTTTTCGTAAATCCGGTTGCCATAAAGCCCCTGGATCACCTTGAATGCGGCAAGCATGATCAGCCCGGTAATCATGATCCCCATCGCTTCGGCCTGTGCCGCCTGTGCCTTTTGCATAGTGCCTTCGGCGGCCTTGCCGATATTCTCGGCCAGCTTGGTGAAGCGGTCCACGTCGGCCTGTTCGGTGGCCTCGGTCGCGCGCTGCATCAGTTCATCGGCGCGGTCCTGTTGCCGGGCGGCCCGGTCCATCAGGTCGGCGCCCGGATTGCCCCATGCCCCGCGTCCGATCTGAACCCAGGCGATGATTTCGAGGATCAGAAAAGCCCAGAACATGCCCCAGATGGCCCGGCTCGCGGCCCAGAACGGTCCGAGGATCGCGGCCCACATGTTGAAGGTGCGTGGCACAAGGCCGGTTGTGTCATGTATCTTGTGGAACGCCTGAACGTAATAGTCGCCATTCGGCCCCGCGAAATCGCGAATCGAGGCGTCGAGCGTCACTTGGTCCACCTCGATATCCGATGCCGCGGTGACTTTCATTTCCGTGGATGGATCACTCATCTTTGCCCCCCTGAATGCCGCGGAGCAGGCGCGCCTTGTCGACAACCCCTACATCCTGACCGTTTTCCGTGATGATCACCGGTGAATAGGTGCCCACCGACAGGTCGATCAACTGATCGAGATCGGCGTTTTCATCGGCCCGTGGCGCATCGTCGAGCGACCGGTCGTCTTTGGCGCGGAACGCGTCGATCGGCTCCATGATCGAATGCGCCTTGACCAGTTTGAGTTTCGAGATGCCCTGAACGAATTCGCGCACGTAATCATCGGCCGGTTCCATGACGATCTGTTCGGGTGTACCGATCTGAACGATCACCCCGTCCTTCATGATCGCGATGCGATGGCCGATGCGAATCGCCTCGTCGAGGTCATGGGTGATGAAGAGCGTGGTCTTCTTGAGTTGCGCCACGAGCGCCTTGAACTGATCCTGCAATTGCAGGCGAATAAGAGGGTCCAGCGCCGAGAAGGGCTCGTCCATCAGGAGGATTTCGGGGTCGGAGGCAAGCGCGCGGGCGATGCCCACACGCTGTTGCATGCCGCCCGAAAGCTCTTTGGGCAGGCGGTCCTCATAGCCGGTGAGGTCGACAAGGCCGAGGGCGTGATCCGATACAGCCCAGCGTTTCGATTTTGAGACCTTACGGATTTCGAGAGGGTAGCCGACATTGTCGCGAACCGACCGATGCGGCATCAGCGCCATATGCTGAAAGACCATCCCGATCTGTTGCGCGCGGATGCGACGTAGTTCGGTCTCGGAGATCGCCGACACGTCCTGACCCAGAATTTCGATCGAGCCCGCCGTGGGTTCGATCAGGCGGTTCACGTGGCGCACAAGGGTCGATTTACCGGACCCTGACAATCCCATGATACAGAAGATTTCACCTCTCGGCACCTCGAAGCTGGCGCCTTGGACGCCCACAACGCAGCCAAAGCGCGAGAGCACTTCGGGCTTGCCGATCCCTTCCTCCTTGACGGCGGCCATGGCCTCTTTGGCGCGTTCGCCAAAGATTTTCCAGACATCCGTAAGCTTGACGACTGTTTCGCTCATACCTGTCCCTTATGATTCAAATCAGGCCGCCGGAACGCCCGGCGGCCTGCGGTCAGTCCCAATTTCGCGGTGTGCGGCTCAATCGGTCAGCCATCCTAGAACCTGATCTTCGTTGACCGCCACCCATTCGCGGGCGTATGCAAGTGGCTCTTGCTTGTCGATCACGAGAGCATGGGTCATCGCGGACACGGTTTCGGTGTCGAGGTCCACATTGCCAAGCATGCGCGCAACTTCCGGGTAGTCCTGTTCAAGCGACTTGGCGAAATGCACATGCAGATAGGCCAGATCCCAGGCGCTTCCGGCGTCGGACTTCTCGAGCCAGTCGGGATCATCGGTAGGCTGAACCACCTTCCATGCCGTCGCATAATGCTCGGGCTCTTTGAGAATCTGCATATCATGCAGCGCGAATACATAGTGCGGCGTGTAGCAGAAGCCCGCCCACGGGTCGCCTGCCTTGATCGCGTTGTCGAGATTGGCATAGGCCACGGTTTCGTCGATCTCGGTCAGGTCCATGGTCTGATCGTAGCCATAGGATTTGGCACGGATCTTCTCGACCACGGTCGACGCCCAGCCGGGGGCTCCGATCCACAATTCGCCCTGACCGTCGCCGTTGCTGTCAAAGAGGGCGGCAACATCGGGGTTGGTCAGATCTTCGATTGTGGTGATGCCATGTTCGTCCGCCGTGGCCTGATCCACGCACATGCCCTGAAACGACTCGACGCCATTGGGGTTCATGACGACCGTCCCTTTGTCCTTGACGAAGGTGTCATGCAGGTTCTGTTGATTGGGCATCCAGACTTCGGGGTGGACGTGCATCGATCCGCTGTCCATCGCTTCGAAGACGATGGGATTTGTGCCGTTCTGAAGCTCGACCTCGAGACCAAGATTGTCCTCGATGGCCACTTTCATGATATGGGCCGTTGCGTTCACCGAAGGCCAGTTCGGCACGCCGATCACGATGTCCGCAGCCATTGCGGGCGCGGCAAGCGCCATGGCTGTACCGGTCATCAATGCGGTAAGTTTCTTCATTTCGTTCTCCCGTTGGTGTTTTGACATACCGGTTCGGAGACCCTGACCGGGCGTCCTTCCGGATCCTGTTCGTTTTCTGGTCTGGTTTTGCTCCGGTCCCAGTCTGTGGCAATCATACTATTGCGACGCGGCGATCTTGCGCTGACGTTAAGACAAGCACAGTATCATTGCGCCTCGCAAGTCTCTCAGGTCGAGAATTAAGTGAAAAGCGAAATGTTTCGCACGTAAAATGCGATATTTTCGAATTGTTAAAGCGGCTCTTCACTCTTTCCGAACGAAATGGGCAAAGGGTGGTCGGAGAGCGCAGACTCAGGGCGAAGCCGCTTTGCCCGCCGCGCTGATCGTGTTGACGAGTGCATCGAACCAGTTCCAGTTCGCTGCGGCGGTGTCGTTCACGATGAGGTTCTTTTTGCGAAGAAAGACTGGCCCGTTGAGCACATGCAGCGCGCCACTTTGAACATACGTATCCGCCAGCGCGCGCGGCAGATACGCCGATCCGCCGCGGTCCAAAAGGAATTGCAGCGCCCACCACGAGCTGTCGAAGCTGATCCGTGCGATCCCCGCGTCATGGTAAGCTTCGCCGTGCTGTCGGCGGTATTCTTCGCCGTGATCAACAAAGACATAGAGGGGATCGCCATCGATTGCCGCATCGGGCCGGTCTGAATAAAGGACCAGTTCTTCCGGGGGGAGGGGGTGGATCGTCTGATTGCCGCGCAGGATGGCATCATAGGTCAGGATCACGTCGACCTGCCCGGACGCGAGCCAATTTTCGAGATCGCGCCCGCTGCCCTGAAGCACGGAAACGGCCATGTCCGGGTGCCCCGAGACGACCCCGTCAAAAAATGCACGGCCCGGGCCGTGCCAAAGTTCGCGGTCGCATCCGAAGGTGCAGACCGAACTGAGCCCCGCCGGGAGCGCCGTTTCATATTGCGCTTGCCGCCAGAGGCCGGTCATGATCCGCGCATACCGCAAAAGCTTGGTGCCCGCAGGGGTCAATGTGATCCCCGATTTCTGTCGATTGAGAAGAATCTGGCCCAACGCCTCTTCCAGCGTTTTGAGCCGGGCGGTGACGGTGGATTGCGTCACGTGAAGCTTTTGCGAGGCGCGCACGAGGCTCCCGGTTTCGACAATCGCGATAAATGTGCGCAGGGATGTAATATTCATTCACTCACCATATTCGGGTTTTTCGAACTTTTAGCGCAAAACAATTCGTTTTCAAGAATTGTAATTCTGTGACAGCTTGCCCTGGATGGCAGGCGAGATTTCAGCATCAGGGAGACCACTCATGACACATTCTTATCAGATGCTAATCGATGGCGCGTGGGTCGACGCCTCGGATGGGGGGCAGTTCGAAACCCGCAATCCCGCCACCAATGAAATCTGGGCCAAAGTGCCCGAAGCGACCGCCGAGGACGTGGACCGTGCAGTGCGCGCCGCACATGAGGCTTATCTGAATGGCCCATGGTCGCGCCTGTCTGCGACACAGCGCGGCCATTGTTTGCGGCGTCTTGCCGATCTGTTGGCCGAACATTCCGAAAGGCTGGGCGCGATCGAGACACGTGATACCGGCAAACTTTTCGCGGAAACCCGGTGGCAAGCGAAATACATCAGCGAATTCTTTCATTTCTACGCCGGTGCGGCAGACAAGATCCATGGTGAAACGCTTCCCATAGACAAGCCCGACATGTTCGTGTTCACCAACCGCGAGCCGCTGGGCGTGATTGCCGCGGTGGTTCCCTGGAACTCCCAGCTATTTCTGTCAGCGGTGAAAATCGGACCTGCCCTTGCGGCTGGCAACTCGGTGGTTCTGAAGCTTTCGGAACACGCGCCGGCGGTGATCCTTGAATTCGGTAAACTCATCGCCGAGGCGGGCATTCCCGACGGGGTGGTCAACCTTGTCACCGGGCATGGCGAACCGTGCGGCAAGACGCTCACGTCGCATCCGCTGGTGGCGCGCATCTCGTTCACGGGTGGGCCGGTTGCGGCGCGGCATGTGCTGATGAATTCGACCAGCAATTTCGCCGAAGTCAGTCTTGAGCTGGGCGGCAAATCGCCCTTCATTGTCTTTGACGATGCCGATATCGAAAGCGCGGTCAATGGGTCGGTATCGGGCATTTTCGCGGCTTCCGGACAAAGCTGTGTGGCGGGGTCGCGTCTGATCGTGCACGAGGATGTCGCGGACGCCTTTCTTGAGCGCATGACCGAGATCGCCGGGTCGGTGAAGATTGGCGACCCAATGGCCGAGGAGACGCAGATGGGCCCGCTCTGTACCGTGGGTCAGATCGAAAACATCGAGGCCAACGTGGCCCGCGCAGTCGCAGAAGGCGGCACGGTGCTGTGCGGTGGCAAGCGTGCCGAGGGCGCGGGCAGCGACATGTTCTATGAACCGACGATCATTGATTGTCCGCGCCCGGACCTGACCATCGTCGACACCGAGCTTTTCGGTCCGGTTTTGAGTGTGCTGCGCTTTCGCACCGAGGAGGAGGCACTGCGGCTTGCCAATGATACCGAGCATGGGCTTGCCGCTGGCATCTTCACCCGTGACAGCGCCCGCGCCCTTAGGATGAGCCGGGCAGTGCGCGCCGGCATCGTCTGGGTCAACACCTATCGTGCGGTGTCACCCATCGCCGAATTCGGCGGCATGAAAAACTCGGGCTATGGCCGCGAGAGCGGTTTCCAAGCGGTTTACGACTACACCCGGCCCAAGACCGTGTGGATGAATACGTCTTCGGACCCGCTGGGTAGCCAGTTCGTGTCCCGTTGAGCCAAAGGAGGATAACATGAAATTTCATATTGCGATCAATCTGGAACGCATGAGCGCCGAGACCGACATGAAGGTGGTGCGCGATCATACGCTTGAAATGGTGCAAATGGCCGAAGAGGCGGGGTTCGAGATTGCCTGGGCCGCAGAACATCACGCACTTGAGATGACGATCGCGCCGAACCCTTTCCAGATTCTGACATGGTGGGGTGAACACACGGAGACGATCCGCCTTGGCATCGGCGTGGTCAACGCCGCATATTGGCATCCCATCAACCTTGCCGGTGAGGCCGCGATGCTTGACCTGCTGAGCGATGGACGACTGGAATTCGGGATCGGCTCGGGGGCTTATCAGCGCGAATTCGACCGGATGAAGCCCGGTCTCGATCAAAGGGACAGCTGGCGCTACATGCAAGAAATGCTGCCCGTGGTGCAGGCGCTCTGGAAGGGCGACTATGCTCATGAGGGTGAGTTCTGGCAGTTCCCGACCGCCACGTCATGCCCCAAGCCTGTGCAGGACGAGGTGCCCATATGGGTCGCGGCACGGGCGCCCATCACGTTCGACTATGCTGTCGAGCATGGTTGCAACATCATGAGCTGGCCCCTGACCATGCCGATGGCCGAGGCCGAGACCTATCGCCAGCGTCTTGACGCTGCAATCGCCAAGCACGGCAAGGGGTATGACGGCACGTGGTCGCTGATGCGGCACACAGCCGTCTATGACAACGAAGACGACCGGAAGGCCGCGATGGACAGTATTCGCGGTGTGCTCGCGCAGTTCGGCAACCTGATGATGAAGTCGGGCGAGGTGGTGAACGGCTTCCCCGAGCCGGTGCCGCTCGAGAGTCTTGAGGGGAACGCGCGGGTCGATCCTCAGATGCTTGAGGAGAACCTGATGTTCGGAGATCCCGACACGGTGATCGAAAAGCTGAAGAGCTACGAGGCGCTGGGTGTCGATGCCTTCATCTATTACGCGTCCATGGGAATGGACATGGAGCAGCAAAAACGCTCGCTGCAACTCTTCATAGACCGGGTCATGCCCGCATTCGCCGAAAAGGAGCTGGTTCATGCCGGTTGAAATCCGCCGCACGCTGACGCTTGTTCAGACCACGCACAAGGAAGGCTGGAAAGAGGTCGCCGAACCCACAACATTGGTGACGGCGATGGCGATCATCGCGAACCCGTGGTTTGGCCGCGGCCATGTCGAGGACATGTCGCCCGAGATCAGGGAGCAGGGGCCGGTTCTTGGCAAAATGCTGACCGAGATGCTGCTGACCGTGACGGGTGACCGGCTTGAGGGATGCGGCAAGGCCAGCGTGGTGGGCATGGGCGGTGAGATCGAACATGCGCAGGCGCTCACGCACACACTGTGGTTCGGAAATCAGTTCCGCGAGGCGATCAACGCCAAGTCCTATCTTGCCTTCACCAACACGCGCGGCGCGGCGGGCACATCGATGATGATCCCGCTGATGGACAAGGACGATGGCGGACGGCGCTCGCATTATCAGACGATCCACACCACCGTGCCGGATGCGCCCGCCGATGACGAGATCATCGTGGCGCTGGGGGCGTCGATCGGCGGGCATCCCAACCACCGGATCGGAGATCGGTATACCGATCTCGAGGAGATGGGGCGCGATGTGGACAACCCGGCAGGAGTATAAAGCGATGCGGAGGGTTTCCGACGCTCGGGCAACCGGCATTCGGTCGGGGGCAGGTGTCCCATGCCGATGAGCGAGACAGGCACCGCCTATGATCTTGCCGGGCCGGACGGGGCGCCGGTGGTGGTGCTGATCCACGGGCTGGGGCTCACTCGTCAGAGCACATGGGATGAGATCGCGCCAGTGCTGGCGCGGCGGTTTCGCGTGCTGAGCTACGATCTGCCGGGGCATGGCGAAAGCGCGTTGCCCGAGGGCGAGGTCAGCCTGAGCACGCTTGCCGCGCAGCTTGTCGCGCTGATGGACGAGTTGGGGATCGGGCGTGCCGCCTTGGTGGGGTTTTCTCTGGGCGGGATGATCAACCGGCGCGTGGCGATGGACCATCCTGACCGGGTGAGCGCGCTGGCCATCCTCAATTCGCCGCATGAGCGCGGCGAGGCGCAGCAGCGCCTTGTGGAGGAGCGCGCGCGCGCCACGGACGAGGGCGGACCGGCGGCAACCATCGACGCGACGCTGGAACGCTGGTTCACCGATGGATTCCGCCGCGATCATCCCCGAACGGTGGCGGCGGTGCGCGAGGTCGTTCTGGCCAATGATCACCGGAATTATGCCCGCCACCGTCAGGTGCTGGCCGAGGGCGTGGTCGAACTGATCCGGCCAAACCCGCCGCTGAGCCATCCCGCGCTGGTGATGACCTGCGAGCATGACAGCGGATCAACCCCGGCCATGAGCTGGGGCATCGCGGGCGAGATGACCGAGGCCGACGTGGTGATCGTGCCGGACCTTCAGCATCTGGGCCTGATCGAACAGCCGGAGCTTTTCTCGGGGCCGGTGACGGATTTCCTGCAACGGGTGACATAGACGGGCCGCCCGCGCATTGGACCGGGCTCTGCGGCAAGGAACAAACCCCGGGCGGTGCCCGGGAGAGGTATGAGACGACTGAACAAGGGACGCGCAATATGACAAAGAAGATGACAGGCGGACAGGCGGCGGTCGAGGCATTGAGGGCAGAGGGGACATCGCATGTTTTCGGCCTGATCGGCTCGGCCACGATGGAAATGTTCGATGCGCTTTACGATGCGGAGGATATCAATTTCATCGGTGTCCATGATGAGCGGACCGGCACCCACATGGCCGACGGCTTTGCGAGGATGAGCGGCGAGGCGGGGGTGATCCTTGCCGGACAGAACGGGCCCGGCGTGACCAACCTCGTCACCGGACTGGCGCAGGCGCGCGCGGCCTATTCGCCGGTCGTGGCCATTGGCGGTGCGCTGGCCTCGGGGCATCGCTATCGTGACGCGTTTCAGGAGGTCGATCAGGACGCGCTTTTCCGGCCGGTCACCAAGAAAACATGGACCGCGACGGGGGCGGACCGCGTGCCCGAGATGTTCCGCGAGGCCTTCCGCGAGGCGATGGCGCCACGGCGCGGGCCGGTGATGCTGAACCTGCCGCGCGACGTGCTTGCCGCCGAGGCGGAGTATGAGCCGTTGCAAACCCGCGATCAGTATCGCCCCTACGTGGCGCCGGGTGCTGCGCCGCAGGCCGTAGCGCAGGCTGCCGACATGCTGAGCAAGGCGCGTCAGCCAGTGATCATCGCGGGCGGCGGCATCAAGAATACCGATGGCGCAGGACCCTGCCTTTCGCTGGCCGAGGCGCTGAACTGTCCGGTGGTCACCTCGCCCGGCCATGGTGACGCGCTGCCGTTCGATCATCCGCTTAACGCGGGCCAGATGGGGCCGCGCGGCAATATCGTGGCCTCGCGGCTGGTGAAGGAGGCCGATGTCATCCTTGCGCTGGGCACGCGGGTGGGCTTCAACGCCACCTTCTACAGCTATGACAACATCAACCGCGATGCGCAGATCATCCATGTCGAGCTTGAGCCGACGGCGATCGGGCGATATTTCCCTGCCGCGCTTGGCGTTCTGGCGGATGCGCCTACCGCCGCCACCCAGATCCGAGAGGCCGTGGAGCGGATCAACGACCGGGCCGTTGCCGATGCGTGGACAGAAGGCTTCAAATCCGAGCGCGCGGCCTATCTGGCGAAACGCGACGCGGAGGCGCAGGTGGACGCGATGCCGATCCATCCATCGGGTCTTTTCAAGACGTTGCGCGACGTGATGCCTCGTGATGCCGCGGTGACGATGGATGCGGGCACGCTTTGTCTTCAGGCGACCGATGCGCTGAACTACTACCATCCGCGCAGCCTGTTCACGCCGCTGGATTTCGGGCTTGTCGGGTTCTCGTTCGCCGCCGGTCTGGGCGTGAAACTGGCCGCGCCGGACCGTCCGGTGATCAGCCTGATGGGCGATGGCGGCTTCGGCATGACCGTGTCCGAGCTTTCGACGGCGGTGGACTATGGCATCAACACCGTCACGGTGGTGATGAACAACCGCTGTTGGGGCGCCGAGAAAGCCTATCAGCGTGACTTCTTCGGTGAGCGGTATATCGGGGCCAACATCTCTAGCCCGCCGTTCGACAAGCTGGCCGAGCTTTACGGGGCCAAGGGCTATAAGGCGACGACGCTTGATGAGATGGCGCAGGCCATTGAGGATGCGCTGGACTGTGGCAAGCCTGCCGTGATCGACACTGACGTTGATCCGGCGGCGCTCTATTCCTTCCGCAGAGACAGCTTCAAGCACAGGGGAGGATAAGCGATGAGCCCCGCATCCTGGCCATCACCGGTCTTGTGAAAAAGCCGGTTGACCGCCGCGAACGCAACTTCCCGAAGGAGGTCACATGACCGAAAAGACCTATCCCGCCACCGAGGCACAGCGCGAGACCGATGACTGGAACCCGATGTGGGATGCGCTGGCCGAGACCGATCCCGATTATCTCGAAGCGTTTCTGGCGTTTCGCGCCGTGCCCCAGAAACAGGGGCCGCTGCCGCAGAAGACCAAGGAGTTGATATTCATCGCGATCAATGCGGCCACCACGCATCTCTGGGGGCCCGGCGTGCGGCGCCATATCCAGAACGCGTTACGCGAAAGCGCAACCCGCGAAGAAATCATGGAAGTTCTGCAACTCACCTCGATCATCGGTATTCACTCCATCGCGCTTGGTATGCCGATCCTCAACGAGGAAGTGGAAAAGTTCGAGGGCTGAACCGGGTCTGTGCGACCTTGCCGTTCGTCGCGTTCGCGTGCCAATCTGCGCTGCGCAGGGTGAGGGCGAAAGACATGCAGATACAACAGATTGAAACGGTCGTGATCAACGGCAAGATCGCGACGATGCAGGCGCCGGGGCAATTCGCGCAAGCCATGGCCATCGCTCAGGGGCGTATCGTGGCGATGGGCACAACCGACGAAATCCGCGCTTTTGCCCCGGCTGCGCGGGTGATCGACTGTGGCGGGCGCACTGTCATTCCGGGCTTTATCGACAGCCATTGCCACCCGGATATGCACGGCGCACGACTTGGCCGATGGGTTGATCTGGGTGAGGAAGAATTCACCCGTGACACGCTTTTGACCCGGATCGCGCGCGACATCGGAAATCAGCCTGCGGAAAAGTGGTTTGTTGGCTTCGGCTATGACGATACGCGGATGGGCGGCTATCCGACGTTAACCGAGTTGGATGCCGCAGCACCCGCGAACCCGGTCTTCCTTTATCGTCGTGACGGACATCTGGGGATTGCAAACAGTGCCGCGATGGCGGCGACGGGATATACCGAGGACAGCCCCGACCCGGATTTTGGTAAGCTCGATCGTGATCCTGTGACCGGGGCGCTTACCGGGCTTTTGCGGGAAACGGCGGCGCATGCGGTCGTGAACGTCATTCAGGACAGCTACACGCCCGATCAGTTTGCCAGCGGCCTTGTTCAGGTTCTTGACCGGTTCGCGAGCTATGGCATCACCTCGGTTCATAACTCTCTGGCGTCGACCAACGGGATTGTCGCCTATCAGAAAATGCGCGAGGCGGGCGATCTCGCGTTGCGGGTAGGGCTTTTGGCCTCGGGGCGTGAGGATGATCTTATTGCGGCGATTATCCGTGCCGGTTGGCGCACGGGTATGGGTGATGAATGGTTGCGCCTGACGGGTGTCGAATGGTGCCCGGATTGCAGCACATCGGGGCGCACGGCGGCCTATTACACGCCCTATGTCGGCCAGAAGGTGCTGGGAGAGCCCGCGGACAACCGGGGTATGCTTCTCTATGAACAGGATGATTTCAACGCGCGGGTCTCGCAGGCCCATGCCGCCGGCCTTCTGGTGGGGGCCGATGGGGTCGGGGACCGGGGCATCGACTTTGTCCTAGATGGGTTTCAGGCCGCACTGGAGGCGCATCCGCGTGCGGATCATCGGATGCGGGTCGAACATTGTTGTAACGTGACGCCCTCCATACTCAAGCGTCTGGTGGAGATGCGGGTGATCTGCTCATCGGCGACCGGGTTCGCCTATGATCTGGGCGATGCCTATATCGCCAATCGCGGCGCCGAGGCGATGCGCCACATGTGGCCGCACCGCGACATGATCGACGCAGGCGTCATCGCGCCGGGCCATTCCGACACGCCCGTGTGCCATCCCAACCCGATGCGCGGCATCCACGCCATGGTCAATCGTGTCACATCAAGCGGGGCCAGCCTTGATGCCTCGCAGGCGGTCACGGTTCACGAGGCGCTTGAGGCCTATACCACGCTGGGCGCTTTTGCAGGGCGTGAGGAGCATCTCAAGGGGCGTCTCCTTCCCGGGATGCTGGCCGATTTCGCGGTGCTTGATCGCGATATATTCACTTGCCCCGCTGCCGACCTTTACGCGGTCGGGGTCACATCCACCTATGTTGGCGGGGCTGCCGTGCATGGCGGGCTTTGAGGCGCGGGGGGCCTGCGCCCTCCGTGTCACTCCTCGATATCGGTGAATTCGTAGTTCAGCCTTTTCATGACCTGCTCGTAATTCCACAACAGCTTGGATTGTTTGTTCGCTCCCATCCAGATCGAGGCGACGGCATAGCTGTAGGCATCCTGTTCCGGTAATTCAGACAAGCGCATGCCTTTCTTGACGTATGAGGCGATACGAGTGCCTTCGACCTGTTCGGCCGCCACTTCGATTTCGGCGCGTGAGGGCGCGCGCGATACGGTCGCGTCATTGAAGAACACACGATAGAAGAATTCCGCCGCCACATTCTCGGGCCCTTCACCGCTGGGCATGTCCGGCGCGCGGCCAAGGCCCACATCCACGGTAATCTGTTGGTGGCTCACCCCATCGACCATTTCGAACAGGTCGCAATGCGACTGGGCGATGCGGGTGTTGATCTCAAGCAGCCAGATCTTGTTTTGCACCTCGTCCCAGTAAAATTCGATATTGAAGCCCGCATTGTCGTAGCCGATATGCGCCATGACCTTTTTGGTGATCTCGTTCATGGTCTCTTGCACCCGGCGTGGCAGGGTGGAAGGGTAGAGGTAGTAGAAAAAGCTGAGCACTTGTGGATAGCGGATTGAATCCACCGTGCCGTAGGGCACGACCTCGCCATCCTTCACATAGCCCTCGACCGTGCATTGGCGTCCGCCGATGACCTGTTCGGCCATGCAGTAATGACCCTCGATCGCCTTGATGTCGTCGGGCAGATCGGCCTGATCAAGCACGTAGTTGAAGGGTTCGGAAATCTGGCTGATCTCGGCGCGGAAGGCGGCGATCGCATAGTCGAAATCCTCGGGGCTATCGATGCGAAAGCCGAGACGCGAGCCCGAGGATTTGATCGGTTTCACGAAGAACGGAAAGCGCAGATCGGCCTCACCAATCCTTGAGAGCGCATCGTCATCAAACGGGTCAAAAGCGGTGAATTTCGGGACATGTTCGGGGATCACCTCGGCCATGACCTTGCGCGACCAGTATTTATGCTCGCATTTCAACAAGCTTTCGAGGGAGGCGTTGCGTGTTCCGTATTTCTTGCAAAGAAGCGGCAACATGGTGGAAACCGGGAAATCGATATAGCCCACGATCGCGTCGATGGAGCCATCGAAGGCGTCAAGCGTCGCCTCGGCGTCCCTGAGCATGGCGGGAATATCGAATTCCTGCGTCTCCGAGACTTCCTCGGGGGTCAGCAGCGGGTGGAACGCGACGTCTTCGCATCCCCTGAGCCGCGTCAGACGTTCTGCGTTAAGGTCATTCAATCCGACAACGAAAATGTTCTTGGTCATGAGCCGATCCTAACTTTTCAGGTCGATTTGTTGGTTTTGTGGTGTAGGTCGCGCGTGTTCGCCGGATCAGGCTTTGGCCAAATCCGCCTGCACCGGGAAGCTGCGGCCCTTCAGTCGCTCGGTCGCGCCAGCGATGTCATCCACGAGCAGCAGGAGAAAATCACCGGGCTGCGCATCCTTGATCGCCTGTGCCACGGCCTCTTCCTCGTTCATGATGGTTTTGACGTCGCAGCCGTCACCGCCTGACGCGGCCCCCTCCTGAATCAGCTTGGCGGTCTCGCCTTCCTTGCGGCCGCGCGCGTCGGATTCGTAGACGTAAACGACGTCGCACATCCGGGCCAACTGTGCCCCGAGCGCAGCGAGGTCTTCGTCCCGCCGGTTGCCCGGTGCGGTGGCGACACCGATTTTGCGCTGTTGTCCCAACCCTTGCACAAGCGGTTCCAACGCCTTGAGCGCGGGAACGTTGTGACCGTAGTCGATCAGGCATTTGACGCCATCGGCCTCGAAATAGTTGGTTCGGCCCGGCATCTGTGCCGGCGTCGGGTGGAAACTCAGAAGCCCCGCGCGAATATCGTCGATCTCGATTCCATGGGCGAGGGCGACCGCCGTGGCGGCCATTGCGTTCTCAACATTGAAGGGCGCGTGCCCTTCGAATGAAATCGGCACATCATTCACATCGACCACGTCGACAACGACCTTGCCGCGCAGGAGGACGATCCGCCCGTTCTTGACGGTCACGACCATGCGCTTTTCGCTCAGGTGATCCTGAAGGGCGGGGGTGTCGGCATTCATGGTGAAATAGATGATCTCACCGCGGGCCCAATAGGTACCCTGATCCATCACGAGGGGGTCATCGGCGTTGAGAACGCAGTATCCCCCCTCTCTCTTGACGGCATCGACCACCACGGTCTTGCAGCGTGCCAGTTCATCCAGCGTGTGAATGTCACGCTCGCCCAGATGATCGGAGGCGATATTGAGAAGAACACCCACATCGCATTCATCAAAGCCAAGGCCCCGGCGCATGATGCCGCCGCGCGCGACTTCGAGCACGGCATGCTCGACCGTTGGTTCGCGCAGCACGGCCTGAGCCGCCGCCGGCCCGGAATAGTCGCCGCGCAGGATCACATGATTGTCGATCTCCACCGTGCCGGTGCAGCCCATGCCCACAGAATAGCCCGACTGCCGCAGGATATGCGTCGTCAGGCGCGTTGTCGTGGTCTTGCCGTTGGTACCGGTGATCGCGGTGATCGGGATGCGGCCATTGTCGGTCGGGTCGGGGAACAACATATCGACCACATGCTCGCCCACCGGCCTTGGGGTGCCGTGGGTGGGTGCCATGTGCATCCGGAACCCCGGACCGGCGTTAACTTCGACCACGCCCGCCGATTGCTGATCGAGCGGCTTGGTCAGCGTCTCGGCCAGCAGGTCGATTCCGATCACGTCCAGCCCCACGTGACGCGCGATCCGCTCCATCGCGAAGCGGATATCGGGATGCACCTCGTCGGTCAGATCGGTTGCTGTCCCGCCGGTCGAGATATTGGCCGTGGACTTGAGAAAGACCATCTCACCTTCGGGCGGCACAGAATCGAGAGTAAGCCCCGCCTGTTCGAGCATGCGGTTGGTTTGTTCATCAACATGGATTTGGGTCAGAAGGTTTTCGTGACCGACGCCGCGCCGAGGATCTTCGTTCGCCTTGTCGATGAGACTCTGGATGGTCGATTTGCCATCACCGGTGACATGCGCGGGGCGGCGGCGCGCGGCCGCGACAAGCTTACCGCCAACGACGAGAATCCGGTGATCTTCACCCTTGATATAACTTTCGACGATCACTGCGCCGGAGTCGTCGCGCACCCGGGCCAAAGCCGCGTCATATCCTGATTTCAGATCTTCCGACGTGGCGATGTTGGTGGTCACACCCCGCCCGTGATTGCCGGCCAGCGGCTTGGTCACGACCGGCCAGCCGATCCACTCGGCGGCCTGCGTCACCTCGTCCCAAGAATAGCATGTGTAACCTTGCGGCACTGCGATACCCGCATCGCCCAGTATCTGTTTGGTCCAGTCTTTGTCATCGGCGATGGAGTGGCCGATAATGCCGGATTTGTCTGTCACAGTGGCCTGAAAGCGACGTTGTTTCACACCATGTCCCAGCTGGGTGTAACTGGTGCCTTCGGTCAGGTTGTTCCACGGAATGTTGCGCGCCTTGGCAGCGTCGACGATTGATCCGGTTGACGGGCCGAGCGCATTGGCGTCGCGGACTTCTTTCAGGTGCTCGACGATCGGACCTAGGTCGACGTAATCACCGTCATAGAGCTTTTGCACGATCTCGACCGCAGCTTCGCCTGCCGCAAGGCCGGTCGCCTCGTCGCGGTAGCGGTAGACAACATGGTAGATGCCCTTTTCATAGCTGTCCACGGTCTTGCCGTAGCCCACCGAGAGCCCGACCATGTTTTGCAGTTCGATGGCCACGTGTTCGACCATGTGGCCCGCATAGGTGCCGTTTTGCACCCGTTGCAAGAACCCTCCGGGCTCTCCGACCGAGCAGCGATGCTCGTGAATGGTCGGGATCACGGCTTCTAGTTTTTCGGCGATTCCAGGGACTTTGTCACTCGGTCGGTCTTCAAGTTCCGCGATGTCGAGCCGCATGTAGATGGCTTGGTAACGGCTATAATAGTTCGGCCCGCGCAGTGCACGGTGCTCAAGTATACGCATTCCTTTGCTCCAGGCTGTTCGCCCTGAGCTCGTTGCGTCCCAGGACACGCCGGTCCGACAAACAGTATTGGTTCCCGTCGACCAGCGCATGCATAACGACGTTGTGGGCGCTTACCGCCTCGCCGTCTGCAAGTTCGAATACATTGGAACCGGTCATGCCGGAACTGTCAACGAGGATAACGTGTCCGGGCCCGAAAGCGTAAATTGTGTCGTCTTCGAAGAGAACCGCGGCATCTTCGCCAAGCCCAACGCCAAGATATTCGGGATTTGTTGCGCCGACTTCCATCAGACGAGAGAATCGTCCGCGCTCAAGAAAGTGCGTGTCGATGATCACCCCCTCGATCAGACCGAAACCCGCCGTCATCTTGACCGCGCCCTTGCGCAGCGAATCCGTCGCGTGTCCGCCATAGACCATCGTGGTGGACTGACAGGCCGCGCCGGCGCTCGTTCCGGCGATGACCGCGCCCTCCTCGTGGCGTTTGCGGATCGCGGTCAGCGCCTCGGAGCCGCCAAAGATACTTGTCAGGCGCATCTGATCGCCGCCGGAGATAAAAATCACATCGCTTTGCGAAATCATCTTCAGCATCTCAGCGTCTATGACGTCTTCCCGATTCCGGATGCGGATGTGCTTGACCTTACCGGCGCCCAGACGGTCGAAGACGTCCTTATACTCGGCGAATACATCGTCGGGGATGCTGCTGGCGGTCGTGATGACCCCGACGCGCGGGGTTTCAATTCCGCTGAACTCCATAACCCGGCGCAAGATGGCGCTGTCCGACACTTTGTCTTCGGCGCCGCCGATGGCAATCAACTTGCCAATTGGCTTGGGTTGAATGAGCATATTCATAGAGCTTCTCCGAGCGTCAGTGATGCAAACTACATATTGTGGAAGCTATCATGTGGTAAACAAGATTGTTAGCGGCTCGACACTGACAATTCAGCAATGGTATCGCAACGTCACACTTGGCTGCCATGGACAACGCGCGCCTTGGCCGATCGTCGGTAGCCCCCCAGACTTCAGAAAAGGGACACCCAATGGCGGACGGATTCGTTTTGGCGATACATGGGGGCGCAGGGGTCAAGCCGCGCCCCGATATGACCGATAAGCAGGAGGCCGCGTACCATTCCGCATTGGCGCGCGTTCTCGACGCAGGCAAAGAGGTGCTTGCTTCGGACGGCTCCGCGCTTGATGCCGTTTCCGCAGCCGTCACCATGCTGGAAAATGAACCGCTCTTCAACGCGGGGTATGGCGCGGTGTTTACGCGTGAGGGCACGCATGAAATGGACGCGGCGATCATGGATGGCTGCACCCGTGCGGCCGGGGCCGTTGCTGGCATCTCCGGGGTTCGCAATCCCGTGCATCTGGCCCGGGCCGTGATGGAACGGACCGACCACGTGATGATGATCGGAGAGGGCGCTTTGAGCATTGCGCGCGACGCCGGCCTCGCCTTTGAGGATGACGCGTATTTCTTCACGCAGGAGCGGTGGGACAGCCTTCAGGATACCTTGCGGATGGAGGCGGAAGGGCGGCTTGACGATGATCCGTCGCGTCGCCATGGCACGGTGGGTGCGGTGGCGCGCGACCGCGCAGGAAACCTTGCCGCCGCCACCTCAACCGGCGGTATGACGGCCAAGCGATCGGGACGGGTTGGCGACAGTCCGATCATCGGAGCCGGCACACTTGCCGACAATGCGACCTGTGCCATCTCGGCTACTGGCGACGGTGAGGCATTTATCCGACTGTCCGTCGCCCAAGAGATTGCGGCGCGGATGCGTCTTGCCGGGCTATCGCTCGATGAGGCCGCCAGTCAGGTCGTTATGAACGATCTGACCGAAATCGGTGGCACAGGCGGGCTTGTCGCTGTGGGGCGGGACGGCTCCGTCGCGCTGCCTTTCAATTGCGAAGGCATGTATCGTGGCTGGAGTGTCGAAGGCCATGAGACAAAGACGGCAATCTACTGAAAGCGTCCGGGAAGCCGAATGCAGAAGATCAGGTAGACCGTGCAGGGCGACACGGGGTCAGGGTGAATGCCGATGCTAATAGGCTAAAGGGAACGCGGACTGCTGGCCTTTGGTGTTGAGGCGTGGCCCAGCTTACATCCGGTGGGTCAGCCGCCGTGTGTAAGATGACTGCTTTGCTATTGTGCCTCGCTGACCTAAGATTACACCCAAGCCCTGTGCCGGAACAGGGCATATGATCGGATTGGCAACCACATGTCCATTTGGAAGCAGCTTCTGGTAATCGCCGTGCTGGCGGGGCTGGGCTATGGCGGATACGAGGGGTATCAACGTTACGTTGTCGCCACCTCTCCGCAGGCAGACAATAGCGGCCGCCCCGCGGCGCGGCCCGGAACCGTGGAAATGACCGCGGCAGAAGTTCGGACATTGAGCGAAACCATCGAAGCCGTCGGAACGACCCGCGCGCGTCAATCCATCGAGATAGTCCCCGAAGCCAGCGGTAGGATCGAGGATATTAACTTTGCGCCCGGACAGCATGTCGAGCAAGGCGCAATCCTTGTTCAGCTTGACGATACCATCGCCCGGGCCGACATGACCGAGGCCAAGGCCAGACTTCTGGAGCGCAACCGGATGCTTGAGCGCATGACGCAGCTTCGGGGGTCCAACGCGGTGTCCGAAGCCGGTCTGGAAGAGGCCACGGCCCGGCTCGCCGAAGCGCAAGCGCAGCTTGACCGTGCCGATCAGCGGCTTGACGTGCGGACCATTCGAGCGCCGTTTGCTGGCGTGGTCGGGTTGTCCGAGGTCGATCAAGGAGCCCGGGTGACCGCGGGCACGCTGATTACCCGGCTCGACGATCTTTCCGAGGTTGAAGTGGAGTTCTCACTTCCCGAAACTCTGTTCGCCGAGGTCAGGATCGGCCAGAAAATCACCGCGAGCAGCGTCGCCTTTCCGGGGCGGCAGTTCGAGGGCCGGATAGAGGCGGTCGACAGTCGTATAGATCCAATCAGCAGAGCGTTCCGCACACGCGCGATTATTCCAAACCCGGATGGCACGTTGCCGGCGGGCATGTTTCTTTCGCTGGACCTGACTCTTTCGCAGACCGATCGCATCGTAGTGCCGGACGAGGCCATCATTTTTCAGGCCGCCGAAACCTATGTCTTCACTGTCGAAGAGGGCAAGGCACGGCGCGTCGTCGTGAGAACCGGTCAGCGTCAGAACGGCTTTGTCGCCATTATGGACGGCCTGAACAAAGGTGACGAGGTCATTGTTCGGGGGCTGCACCGGGTGCGCGATGGTGGCGCGGTCGAACCTCTGGAGAGCCCTGATACGTCATCCGCGGACGCGGAGAGCGGATCATGACACTTTCAGACATTTCGGTCCGCCGCCCTGTTCTGGCGGCGGTGGCGAGCTTGCTGTTGATCGTTTTCGGCATCACGGCACTGAAGAATATTCCGGTCCGCGAACTGCCGGATGTCGATAATGCGGTGGTCACGATTACGACCACATATCGCGGTGCGGCGCCCGAGGTGATCGACACGGATATCACCGAAACCGTCGAAGGGGCGGTCGCCTCGATTTCAGGTGTCCGTTCGATCAGTTCGGAAAGCCGGCAGGGCCGGTCGCGTGTCACCATAGAATTCGAGGCCGGTCGCGATGTGGACGTGGCGGCCAACGACGTGCGCGATGCGGTGGGACGCGTGCGCGACGACCTGCCCGAGGAAGCCGATTCACCGGAGGTCGAGAAAAGCGATGCCGATGCCGACCCGGTGATGCGCCTCGCGGTTGTGTCCGACCGGATGACCACGGCCGAAATCTCAGACTACCTTGATCGGTTCATCGTCGATCGTTTGGCCACGCTCGATGGGGTTGCCAACCTGCGTATCTATGGCGAACGCGCCTTCGCGGTGCGTATCTGGCTTGACCGCCGGGCGCTGGCCGCCCGCAAGCTGACCGTGGCCGATATCCAGAGCGCGCTTCAGCGAAACAATGTCGAATTGCCAGCCGGGGAGGTGACGTCGACCAACCGGCAATTGACCGTGCGGCTTAATAGCCGACTCAAGAGTGTCGAGGATTTCCGGGAAGTCGTTCTCGACCGGGTGGCTGGATTTCCTGTCAGGCTGGGTGACGTGGCGCGGGTCGAGCCCGGGGTGGCGGAGGAGACCACCGTCGTGCGCAGCGACGGGCGCGATGCCGTGGGTATGGCGGTGCAGCGGCAAAGCCAATCGAACACCTTGCAAATTTCCCAGGCCGTGCGTGCGGAGGTCGCCAAGATCACCCCGACCCTGCCCGAGGGGATGGAGCTTTTGATCAGTTCGGACGACGCGCTTTTCGTCGGAGCCTCGATCCGTGAGGTGGTCACGGCCTTGCTGATCTCGCTGGGATTGGTGGTTTGGGTGATCCTTGTTTTCCTGCGCTCGTTTCGTGCGACACTTATTCCGACCATCACCATACCGGTTTCGCTTATCGGTGCGTTCGTGTTGATCGGCGCTTGGGGCTTTTCGCTCAATACGCTCACGCTGTTGGCGCTGCTCCTTGCCATCGGGCTTGTCGTGGATGATGCCATCGTGGTGCTGGAAAACATTCAGCGTCGGATTGAAAATGGCGAAACCCCGCTTGTTGCCGCGCTGAAGGGCGCGCGGCAGGTGACGTTCGCGGTCTTGGCCACCTCGGTCACGCTGATTGCGGTCTTTGTGCCGCTTTCATTTATGCCCGGACAGGTCGGCCGGCTGTTCATCGAATTTGGCTGGGTCATGGCGGGCACGGTTGCGATTTCCACTTTCGTCGCGCTGACCGCCTGTCCGGCGCTTGCCTCGAAGGTCTTGAGCAAGGGCAGTGGCACCGTGCCCGAAGACACCGATAGCCCGCGTGGTCCGGTCCAGCGCGGCTATGCCGCCCTGCTGCACAAGGCCCTGCGGATGCCGGTCGTCGTGCTTGCAATCGGCATCGTGGTAACCGGTAGCGCCGCGTTTTTCTATTCCTCGCTGCCGCGTGAACTGGCCCCCCGCGAAGACCGCGGAGTGGCCTTTGTTCCACTGACAGCGCCTCAGGGAAGCACGGTGGAATATACGGACCGTTCCGCGCAGCAGGTCGAAGCGCTGCTCAAACCGTTGCGCGACGAGGGGGTCATCGAAACCGTCTTTACCTTCACTGGCTGGGGCAACCGGGCCTGGCGGTCCTTCGTCGTCTTCAGGCTTGCCCCATGGGAGGACCGCACGATGAGCGCGAATGAGGTCGCTCGTTGGGTTGCGCCGAAAATGAACCAGGTGACGATCGCGCGGGGATTTCCGATCACGCCTGCCGGACTGGGCTTGCGGGGCAACTCGACACCGGTTCGTGTCGTTGTGAGTGGCCCTGATTTCGATAGCGTCAAGGATTGGTCCATTGCCCTTCTCGACCGGGCCGACGGTATCGAGGGGCTGGTGAATCCCGAAATCAATTTCGAACAGAATCTGCCACAGCTCGAGGTTCGCATAGATCGCGAACGCGCCGATGATCTTGGAATCTCGATCGAGACAATCGCCTCGACGATGCAAGCGATGCTCGCCTCGCGGCAGGTCACCACCTTCGTCAGCCGTGGTCGCGAATATCCGGTCATTCTTCAGGCCGAAGAACGCGACCGGCGGTCGGCCTCGGATATCGACAACATCTATATCCGCTCAAGCGACAGCGACACGCTCGTGCCTCTGGGCGCGCTGGTTTCAATGCAGGAAAACGCCGCCGCTCCTTCGCTGCGCCGGTTCGACCGTTTGCCCTCGATCCAACTCTCGGGGGCGCTTGCTCCGGGCGCCGATCTCGGGTCTGTTCTGGGTCAGCTCGAGGATATGGCGACGGAAATCATACCGGCAGCCGGTAAGCTTGGCTACGAGGGCCAATCGCGGACGTTCAAGGATACTTCGGCCGGGGCCAACGCAGTTTTCGCCATGGCGCTTTTGATTGTTTTTCTGGTGCTTGCCGCACAATTCGAAAGCTTCATGCATCCGGTCATCATCCTGTTGACCGTGCCCGCAGGGGTCGCGGGAGCGATCTATGCCATGGCCGCGGCGGGGCTTTCGCTCAATGTTTACAGCCAGATCGGGATCATTCTGTTGATAGGGCTGGTGGCCAAGAACGGCATCTTGATTGTCGAGTTCGCCAACCAATTGCGCGACGAGGGAAAATCGGTGCGTGATGCGGTGATCCTTGCCTCTGTGCTGCGGCTACGCCCGATCCTGATGACGGTGCTGTCAACAATGCTCGGGGCCCTGCCGCTTGTGTTGGCCACGGGTGCGGGTGCCGAAAGCCGTTATGCGATAGGTATGGTGATCATTGCCGGCCTTGCCATGTCCGCAAGTCTGATGCTGGTCGTGACGCCGGTCCTTTATGATCTTCTCGCCCGGTTCACCAAACCGCGTGGCGCGGTCGAAATGGCGCTTGAGCGTGAACTGAACATGGCCAAGTGAGCGCGGCCATGGCGCACCCCATGTGTTGGGCCAGGGCTGAGATTTGTCAAAGGTAAGGCATGACGCCGCCAGTCATCATGCCAAGCCTTTGAGCCCTAGCGTGTTGAGGGCGCTTGGTCATGATCCTGTCACGGCTTTGATGCGGGCATTTTCATGTAAAAGACGAAGCGGTTGGTTTCCTCGATTTTCGTATATCGGTTGAGAATATTGGGCCAGGCGGGATCTTCTGCCATGAAGTCGGCCCAGGAGAACCCCGGCGTGTCGATATAACCAGTGCTAAGGTCGAAGACGAGCAGGTCGGGACGGGCCCCAGCTATGTCCGCGATGTTGTCCGTACGGTTCATTGCTGCGATGGCTTGGAGCCGGGCACAGCTGTCGGGTGCGCGGGTGCAATCTGTAACGGCAAGGCGGTTCATGGCCCCGGGCACGAGCCAGTTCGTTGGGTAGCGGCTTACCCATCTGGCGCCGCTCGCGATGGCTGCGGATGGACCGGCGTAAACGTGGGAACTCAGCACCATCAGGCTGTCCACCTTGCCTTGCTCCTGTGCCACCCGGGCGATCTCCTGCGCGGGATAGTTTCGGTAGAAGCCCCGTTCGATGTTCATGCCGATCAGCCCGGCAACGACGATCAAGGCGGCAATCGCGGCGGAATTGGGCCGCGTGCTTCTGAGGATCACGAAATAGCAGGCGATGATCGCAAAGGCGCGAAAGGGAAGGGCATGATAACTGAAGCCGGTTCCCTGAATGACATAAGAACTCAGCCCAGCCAGCGCCACGACGGCGAACAAGGCGGCGTCCTGCCACTGACGCAGACCGCCTAAGGCCGCCACAACCACGGCCAGCGCCACCAGTATCAGCTCGACACGGATCGAGTGAAGCACGCTATCGAAGGGCGCGCCATAGGCACCATAGACCTCCTGTGCGACAGGCACGATATGCGAGAGGTAGGACGGGTGCAGCAGCGCGACGAACCCGACATAACTGAGCCCGACCGCCAGAAAGGTCAGGTTGCTCGCCGAAATGAACGGCCGCAGCGACCGTTGACGCACCGCTAGCAGCACCGTCACCATTAGCGGGAACAGCACGAAATGCGGTTTGAGACAGATCCCCAATGCGGCCACCATCGCGCGGCTGATCCGCCGTTTGAGTGGTGCCAGGGTCGCGGCCAACTCGCCCAGCAACCAAGGCAGGGTAAGGATAATCATCACATGCTCGCGCTGACCAAAATGTTTGAGTGCGGGCATAGCCAACGCCGCGGCCAAACCCCCTATCAAGAGCAGGCGACGGGAGGTTGAGAAGCCAAGCTCGTCGCGCGCGATTACGCTGCACCATTGGAGGATCAGGAAGATCAGAAGCGCCAGAGCCAGATATTCACCGTTGCTGTCGCTGATCCCGAACAAATCGGCGAGCCCTATTGCGGGCAAGGTGAAATAGAAATTGAGCGGCGGATTTACTTCAACGAGACCGGTATAAAGCGCGGCACCGCCGAGCCATTCACGCGTGGCAACCAGATACCAAGCGGTGTCGTGATTGATCATTCGCCCCCAAAACAGCGCCAGAATGCCAAGCGCCAGCGCCCCGGACACCCCCACCCCCAGCCAATCTGTCTGCTCCGGTTTCGCCGTCGCTTCGAAAACCCAGAACTTGAGCGCCACATAGGTCGTCACGGGCACCAGAACCGCGACAGCCGCTATGGCAGGGCCAAAACCCAACTCCAGTCTGGTATCAATCAGAAAGACTGCGCCGCTACTTATCGTAAGCCCGACAAGTGCGACGATCACGAAACGCAGAAACTGAAACCCCGGATTCAGCGATACGCGGAATGTGCAATGCGCATGGCCTATATAAGAGAAAAGAAGCGCACTGGCGAAGCCTGCGAAATTTGCCTGAAGTGGGGGTGTTCCCAAGACGCCATGCATCAGCATCGCGATGACGACATGCACAAGGGTGGCCACACCGCCAACACCAACAAAGCGGATGAGCTGTCCGAGCATGAGCGGGTTAGGCCTTTTCGAGAACTGCGGCGAGCGACAGGCCGAATGGCATGCGCACATGGCCGAGCAGATGACGCTCGAAGCCGAAGACACGGGTCAGCACCGCATTTACCCACGCGGGAGGCAAGCGGTCGTCGGGCACCTTGCTTCTCGTCAATTTCTTGACGGCACGCGCGGCCACTGCCAGCGGAAAGAGGAACGTGTTGAAATAGCTGCTATGGCTGACTTTCAACCCGGCTTTCTTGGCTGCTTCGGAAAGACTTGCGCGTGTGTAGCGCCGGAAATGGTGGTGACGCTCGTCATGTGTCGACCAAAGCAGAGGGAAGGCAGGAACGGTCACGATTATCTTGCCGCCCTCACCAAGGCGTTCAGACAGGGCGGCAAGGGACGCCTCGTCAGCCTCGACATGTTCGAGCACGTCGAACAAGCCAATAAGATCATATCTCTGGTTGCCGAAGGGCACGTCTTCGGGCAGAGCGCCAAAACGGATATCGAGCCCCGACTTACCTTTTGCCGCATGCCGTGCGCCATCGTCGAATTCGAACGCGTCGACATTGCCGAAATCGCTCAGCATCGCAAGGTTGCCGCCGCTGCCGCAACCGGCTTCGAGGATCGCGGCATCGGTTTTGCCCGCCAATACCGGCTTAAGAAGCGAGGCGATGATCGCCCGGCGTGCGGTGAACCACCAATGTCGGGATTCGAGTTCGTTCATGCGGTCATAAACACTGCGTTCCATCTCAGACCTCCGTTTCGGTCGAGGGGTGCAGCGAGCGGATGATATAGACCGGCCGCTGACGCACTTCGGTATAAATGCGTCCGATATATTCGCCGATGATGCCCAGAGCGAACATGTTCATGCCGCCGAACACGAGGATCAGGATCAGGGTTGACGCATAGCCCGGGACATCGACACCGAACAAAAGTGTGTTGCCGAGGATTACGGCGGAATAGGCCAGCGACACAAGCGCCATGAAGATGCCGAAATAAGTCCAGATCCGAAGCGGCACCGTGGTAGACGCGAAGATGCCGTCAAGGGCGAGCTTCCAGAGTTTCCAGTAGGACCAACGGGTTTCGCCTGCGGCCCGGGCCGGACGTTCATAGGTGATTTCCTCGGCCTCGAATCCGACCCAAGAGAACAGCGCCTTGTTGAACCGCGACCGTTCACCAAGCTGGCAGATCGCTTGCACGACCTCGCGGTCGAACAGGCGGAAATCCCCTACGCCCCGGGGGATCGGCTGTTCGGCGAGGGTGTTGAACACACGATAAAAAGCATTTGCGGTGGCCTTTTTCAGCCAACTGTCGCCGGGGCGCCGAGCACGGCACGCGTTGACCACTTTGGCCCCGTCACGCCAGCGCGCGATCATCTCAACGATCACTTCGGGTGGATCCTGCAGATCGACATCGAGCGGGATAACCGCCGCGCCCTTTGCGTGGCACATACCGGCGTAAAGCGCGGCTTCCTTGCCGAAATTGCGTGACAGATTGATCAGTGAGATATCGCTGCGGCACGACGCGGCGGACAGGATCAGCCTTTCGGTGGCGTCACGGCTTCCGTCGTTGACGAACAGGATGTCAAACTTGACCCCGGTTGCGATGCCGTTGACGACCGGGCTCACCTTGTCGAGGAACGGCTGAATGCTCTCTTCTTCGTTATAGACGGGAACAATCAAGGTAACCGTGCGTGTGGAGCAAGAGCCAGGAGTCGCCTTTTGCTCTTCCGAGAACGGGATGATGTTATTCAAGCTCATTGTAATGGGCCATTCTAATCCTTGGTTCAGTCATGACCTGTATTGAAGGTTTCTCGAATGGCGAAATTATGGCCTGCACGGAACGATCATAAGTTAAATCACATACAAACCGACAATTCAGGCCACTCCAAAGGCAGTTACCACGCCTGTTTGTAACGTCAGTGTTGTGCCGTCGAAATGAAAGCCAAAGTGTTGCTCGGTCGGGTTTGCGCGGATGTTTCGGGTCGGGGCGAAACGCCCTACTCATCCCGCTCAGGATGCCAGTATCGCTGCATCATCAGATAAGTGAAGGACGCGGACCACGTGATCGCAAGGAAACCGTTCAGGGATTCGATCCCGGCGAGCAGGCGCAACAGACCTTTGGGATAGACGTCTCCCACCCCGAGGGTCGTGTAGCTGGTGATCGAGAAGTAGAAGAAGTCGAGCACCCCCTCCACGAACTCGCCCTCGATGCTTCCAAAGCCGGGGCGTTCATGCAGAGCCGCAAAGGCGATGGCATAGAGGCCGATCTCAACAAGGTGCGCGGCGAGGCAGGCAAGGATGACGACCAGAACGCCCTGTCG
Organism: Roseovarius sp. E0-M6; assembly: GCF_037083845.1. NCBI lineage: Bacteria > Pseudomonadati > Pseudomonadota > Alphaproteobacteria > Rhodobacterales > Roseobacteraceae > Roseovarius > Roseovarius sp. E0-M6. The sequence continues at coordinate 247,190 of NZ_JBAPLA010000003.1, forward strand.
CGGCCGGATGGGCAAATGCCGGATGAGGCGACCCGTCATGCGCAACACTTCATAGTGAACCAAGACAGTTGTGCAGATCAGCAGTGTTCCAACCACAAGGATGATCAGTATGTTCATTCCGCTTCAACCTTCCGGGGCAATTTTCAACTCAGGTTTATCCATGGCGCTTGTGGCACAGGGTGCCTTGCCGTCCCTGCATTGGCAATCGCGCGAGGCAGTTGGCGGGGGATTGATTTGTTCGCAGGCGATATTGTGCGCTCCGAGGTTGGATGAATTGCGCTTTTGACCGGCAGGCGGCGCAGCTCGTGATCAACCCCGTTTCGTTTTGCCGAACATCTCATCCCCGAATAAAGGCATTTTGCAACCACGGCGACCGCCACCATTCATCGCGTAGCGTGTGCATTTATTTCGCGTCCAACGCCCGTGACCCTTCGGCGTTCCGCGCACCGATAAGGCGGTTTGAGCCCAAACATCCCTGAAGAGCCAAGCTGACCCTCGCGCGGGGTGGGCTTGTCAAAGCGGGGGAAGGATGGCAGTCATCTCCACACTTACCTTCCCGGGGATAACGAAACCATGCGTGCCGGACTTATCCTGCTTTGTCTGGCTTATGTGCTGAGTCAGTTCTTTCGTGCATTCCTCGCGGTTTTGGGGGAGGCGCTGGAGCGTGATGTGGGCGCGGGACCCGGCGATCTGGCGCTTGCCTCGGGGCTGTGGTTCGCTGTCTTTGCCGCGATGCAGCCTTTTGTGGGCTGGGCGCTTGACAGGGTGGGCCCGCGACGCACGGCGTCGACCCTTCTACTGCTGGGCGGGGGCGGCGGCGCCGCGCTTTTTGCCGTGGCGGCGACCCCGGTGCATGTCAGCGTTGCCATGGCGCTGATCGGGGTGGGGTGTTCGCCGGTGTTGATGGCGGCCTATTACATCATCGCGCGGCAGTTCGGGCCGGCGCAGTTCGCCACGTTGGCCGCTGTGATGCTGGGTGTCGGGTCACTGGGAAACCTTGTGGCATCCTGGCCAATGGCGTGGGCCACCGAGACGTTCGGCTGGCGCATCGCGCTTGGCGGGTTGTCGGTGATATCGGTGGCATGCGCTCTTGGCATCTGGATCGTGGTGCGCGACCCCGAGAAAGTGACCGACGGCACACGCGGGTCGATCCTCGATCTGTTGCGGATGCGCGCGCTTTGGCCGATTTTTGCGTTGATGTTCGTGGCATACGCGCCCACGGCGGCAATCCGGGGGCTGTGGATCGGGCCTTACCTGTCGGACGTTCACGGCCTGAGCACGGTCCAGATTGGGCAGGCAACGCTGGCGATGGGGGTGGCGATGATCGCGGGAACCTTCATAATAGGGCCGTTGGACCGGGTTTTCGGCACGCAGAAATGGGTGTGTTTCGGCGCCAATCTGGCCTGTGGTCTGTTGTGCTTGATTCTGGCGCTGAGCGTTGGGGCGGGGGCTGGGCTTTCGATCGTTCTATGCGCGTTGATCGGGCTGTCGGGCGCATCGTTTCCGGTCGTGATCGCACATGCGCGAAGCTTCATCTCGCCGGCGCTGGCGGGGCGGGGGGTGACGCTGATGAACCTGTTCGGGATCGGCGGTGCGGGCCTGATCCAGTTCGGAACGGCGCCACTTCATGTGGCGGTGCAGGCGGATTACAGCACGCAAGGAGCCTATGCCGCGCTTTTCGCCTTTTTCGGAATCATCGCCCTGACCGGCACGCTGATCTATCTCTGGAGTGGTGACCACGCCCGGTGATCGGCCCCCTTTCCTCTGCCTCCCGATAGGGGTATGAGGCGCGCAACCAACCCCTAGCAAGCGGGAGTGAACAAAATGGGTTACAAGGTCGTCATCGCAGGCGCCACGGGCAACGTGGGTCGTGAAATGCTCAACATTCTGGCGGAACGCGAGTTCCCGGTCGATGAGATCGTGGCGCTTGCCAGCCGCAGGTCTCTCGGGTCCGAGGTAAGCTTTGGCGACCAGACGTTGAAGACCAAGGATCTTGATACGTTCGACTTTACCGGGTGGGATATCGCGCTTTTCGCCATCGGATCGGAGGCGACACAGAAATATGCGCCTCTCGCTGCGAAAGCGGGCTGTGTGGTGATCGATAACTCGTCGCTCTATCGCTACGACCCTGACGTGCCGCTTGTCGTGCCCGAGTGCAACCCCGAGGCGGTCGAGGGCTATGCCAAGAAAAACATCATCGCGAATCCCAATTGTTCCACCGCGCAGATGGTTGTCGCGCTCAAGCCGTTGCATGACCGTGCCCGGATCAAGCGGGTGGTCGTGAGCACCTATCAGTCGGTCAGCGGTGCGGGCAAGGAGGGGATGGACGAGCTTTGGGATCAGACCAAGGCCGTTTACAATCCGACTTCGGAAGTGCCGCCCTCGAAGTTCCCGAAAGACATCGCCTTCAACGTCATTCCACATATAGACGTCTTCATGGAAGACGGCTCGACCAAGGAAGAGTGGAAGATGGTGGTCGAGACCAAGAAGATCGTGGACCCCGCGATCAAAGTCACGGCAACCTGTGTGAGGGTGCCGGTGTTTGTGGGCCATTCCGAGGCAATCAATATCGAGTTCGAGGAGTTCCTCGATGAGGACGAGGCCCGCGACATCCTGCGCGAAAGCCCCGGTATCATGGTGATCGACAAGCGTGAGACGGGTGGCTACGTGACGCCCAAGGAATGCGTCGGAGATTTCGCCACCTTCATCAGCCGCATTCGTCAGGATCCGACCATCGAAAACGGGCTGAACCTGTGGTGCGTCAGTGACAACCTCCGCAAGGGCGCCGCGCTTAACGCCGTGCAGATCGCCGAGACACTGGGTAAGCGGGTTTTGAAGAAGGGGTGAGGCGCGCAACCGCGGCCTTGATTCCCGCGCTTGGCTAGATCTGATTGTCGGTAAAGGCGTTCAAGACGCCATGCCGCTCGGTGCCCTGCCGTTTTCGGCCCAGTCCCGCCCGCATAGGGTGAAAACGGGCAGGATGCTGCGTATGCGGTGCGGCGCGCTTGCATATCGCGCGGGTAGCGCGAAACAATACAGGTGATAGTTCATGGAGGATTTCACATGCGCGCTTTGCCTGCACTCTTGGCCGTTTTTCCCACGCTTCTCTGGGCCGAAGACATTCCGCTGGCGTCCGATGTCAACGCCGTTACCCTTTATCCGCAAGGTGGAAGAGTGGAGCGTCAGGCCGCGTTCGAGATACCGACGGGGCAGCATGATCTGATCCTGCTTGATCTGCCGCGCAACACCGATCTGAGTTCGGTGCGGGTGTCGGTGAATGGCGCGACATTGGGTGCGGTTACGGCGCGGCGCGATTATGTGCCGCCGCGCGACGAAACGAAATCGGCCGAGATCGAAGCCGCCGAGGCGCGGGTTGAGCGGTTGGAGGGCGAATTACGCGATGCAAAGAGCGAAATACGTCGCATTCGTCTTGCTCAGGAAGCCGCGGAGGCGCGGGTCGCGTTCTTGTCCGCGCTGGGTGAGGGCGATGGCGTCGCGCAGATGGACGTCGCCGCGCTGCGGGATCTGTCGCAGATGATCGGAGAGGAGACACTTGCCGCCAAGGAAGCCGCGCACGAAGCGACGCTTCGGGCGGACGCCGCCGAGCGCGACCTCAAGGACATACGGGAAGACTTGCAGAAAGCGCGCGAGGCGCTGGCGGCGCTTGTGCCTCAGGACACGCCGCGCGCCATGCTTGCCGTGTCCGTCAGCACGCCGGAGCCGGCCACCGGCGAGGTGACACTAAGCTACAGTGTCGCGCAGGCGGCTTGGTCGCCTGTCTATGACATGCGGCTTGAACGGGAGAGCGGCGCGCTCGGTATCGAGCGTGGCGCATTCATTTCGCAGTCGACGGGCGAGAATTGGGAGAATGTCGCGCTGACCCTTTCGACGGTGCGCCCATCCGAACAAACCGCCCCGTCGCAGGTGCATCCGTGGCGACGTTGGATTGAGGACGAGCAGAAGGCCAAGCGCGCGGAGAGCTATGGGTCGGTCAGTGACGTGCAATTGGAGCCATCCTATTCCGAAGAGCGCAAGGCAAGCGCCGCCGAGCCGATGCCCGTCATTCAGGCGGATGCGCGCTATGATGGGCTGTCGGTGACTTACAGTTATCCCGAGCGGATTTCGCTGGCTTCGGACGCGGACCGGGTGCGTATCGCACTTGGCCAGCTTGAGACAGAGACCGAAATCTATGCCCGTGCCGTGCCGCTGGCGGATCGCACGGCCTTCCTTATGGCGGATATGACGAATGAGACTGGTGAGCTCATTCTGCCGGGCGAGGTGATGAAATATCTGGGCGAGCGGTTCGTGGGGCGTGGTTTTACTGATCTTGTACCGGTGGGGGCCGAGACGGATATCGCCTTTGGACCGATCGAGGGGCTGCGCCTCAAGCGACAGGTCGAGGAGCGCCAAGAAGGTGATCGGGGTGTGATCAGCCGATCAAACGACCTGAATGAAAAAGTGCGGATCGAGGTGGAGAATCTGACGGGCCGTGATTGGCCTGTGCGGCTGACTGATCGGGTGCCCTATTCCGAGCAGGAGGGCCTTGAGATCGAATGGGACGCCGACCCCATGCCCGATACACGCGATGTCGAGGGAGAGCGCGGCATACTGGAATGGCGGTTCGATGTGGCTGCGGGCGCGACGCGGGTGATAACGCTTGAACAATGGCTGGAGTGGCCGGAAGGCAAGGTCTTGCGTTAGGGCCTTGGGGCCCGCGCGATCCATGGCTGACCTGGCGCACGCGGAGAAAGCCGTGGGAGGTTCCGCCGGACGGAGACTGCGTTAGAACCGTTCGGCGCGCAGCACTTCGCAATCAGTGACACAGACCACGCCGATATGCCGCTCGACCACCGTGAAAGCCGCGTCGAGCAGCGTGTCAAGCCGGTCGGGCCGGATGATGCAAATGACCTGCACCATGCCGCTGGCGCGGCTGACCTGCCCGGCGCGGCTCCATTCCCCAGAGCGACCCGACCCACCCAGCACGGGCAGGATGGTATATCCCGTGACCCCCGCGTCGCTGAGGGCGGTGGTAAGGCGGGACTCCATGACCTTTTCAATGGTGATTTCGACGCGCTTGGCAAGGTGGGTCTGCATAGGTCAGCCTCCGGTCGCGGATACGGCGAGCGCAAGGTAAAGCGGGATGCCGATGGTGAGGTTGAAAGGAAACGTCACGCCGAGCGAGAGCGTGAGATAGATCGATGGATTGGCCTCGGGGAGGGCCACGCGCATGGCTGCCGGAACGGCGATATAGCTGGCCGAGGCGGCAAGGGTCATGAGCAGGAGCGCACCGCCGGTCGAAAGGCCAAGCACGAGTGCGCAGGCCAGCCCCGCAAAGCTTCCCAGACACGGCATCAGGATGCCGAAGGCAATGGCGCCCGGTCCCAGTGCCTCGCGCCCCTGCCGCATACCGCGCCCCGCAACAAGGCCCATGTCGAGCAGGAAAAGGCAGAGCACGCCCTTGAAAGGCGCGACGATGAAGGCATCGATCTCGGCAAGACCCTCGGGGCCGGTGATCCAGCCGATGAGAAACGCCCCCACCAACAGCACGATAGAGCCGTTGAGCAGGATTTCATGCCAGAGGTCCGCGCCCATGCTCCGCCCGTCCGAGCCGCGCGAAACGAGCCAGAGCGCCGATAGGATGGCGGGCGCTTCCATCGCGGCGGCCACGGCGACCATGTAACCTTCGGATGCGATGCCGCGACTTTCCAGGATCGAGGTGGCGGCAACGAAGGTCACGATGGAGATTGAGCCGTAATGCCCGGCGACAGCCGCGGCGTCGAGCGTGCTCATCCGGGACATCAAGCGCAGAAGCGCGAAGGCGAGGAACGGCAGCAGTGCCGAAAGCGCGATGCCGGCGAGCAGAGAAAAGCCGAGCCGGGCGTCAATGCCGTGATCGGCCACGCTGACCCCGCCTTTGAAGCCGATGGCGAAAAGCAGGTAGATCGAAAGCCCCTTGGCCACGGCCTCGGGTATCGAAAGGTCGGACCGGGCGAGCGCGGCGGCCAGCCCAAGAGCGAAAGAAAGCACAATCGGCGAGACGATGTTGGAGGCCGCGAGGGCAAGAATTTCGGGCATGGTGGGATCGTTTCTGTGATGGTGTCAGACGGGGCTGAAGTTTTTGTTTTCGGCGCTGTAATGCTGAACCTGACCTTCGCCGATATCGAGCCAGATACCGTGCAGAGTAAGCCGGCCGGATTCGACTTCGGAGGCGACGAACGGGAAGGTCATCAGGTTTCCGAGTGAGACAAGCACCGCTTCTTTTTCGAGGGCGCGGGCCTGTTCGTCGACCCCGTCGATGTCCTTCACGCGGGAATAGGCGGGGCGTAGGATATCCATCCAACGGCCCACGAAGCTGGTTTTCTCCTCAAGCGCCGGGGCGTTGCCCGAGCACATGTCAAGGCACCCTTTGACGCCCCCGCAACTGGAGTGCCCCATGACGATCACGTGCGCCACCTTGAGCGCGGTTACCGCGTATTCGATCGCGGCGGAGGTGCCGTGCTGACCGCCATCGGTTTCGTAGGGGGGCACGAGGTTGGCGATGTTGCGGTGAATGAAGAATTCCCCCTGATCGGCCCCAAAGATGGATGTCACCTGCACGCGGCTGTCACAACAGGAGATGATCATCGCGCGCGGATGCTGCCCCTCTTCGGCAAGGCGGCGATACCAGCTTTGATTGTCGGAATAACTGGTCGCCTTCCAGCCATGATAGCGCTGAACGAGATAGGAGGGCAGGGGACGGGCGTTTTGCATCGGGCCTCTCCGGGGCTGATTTCGTGAAGACGTGGCTGTGAATAGACGGAATTCGCCAAGAATTCGAGAGAGAATCTGGAGACGCCGCAACCTTTTGGGAACATGCCTGCGCGATGATGCCGCTTGCTTCCGGGGGTAAAACAAACGGGTGAGAGACGTGGAACAGGTAACAATGCTCAAGCAGAACGAGGTCGTGCATCTCGATTCCGATCAGCTTGAAAAATTATTCGAACAATTGGGCGAGGCGGGGGCCGAGGATGTGGTGTGCCGCGCGCTTGAGGAACTGGCGGTGCGGTTGACACATGCCGAGCGATGCTGGCGGGAGGGGGGGCATGGGGACATGCGAAAATCGACCCGCAGCCTCGTCGCCATTGCCGAACAGATCGGGATGAACACGCTGGCGCGGGTTGCGATGGATGTGATCGTTTGTGTGGACCGGGGTGATCAGATTGCCGTGGCCGCGACCCTGACGCGGTTGATCAGGATCGGCGAACGCTCACTGAGCGAAATCTGGGATTTGCAGGACCTTACACTCTGAACGACGGGCATTTCGCCTTTGGGCTTGCAGCCAGCGAACGCGTGGATAGGCTGCGATCCATCAGTCCTGTCCCGAAAGGCCCGGCCCATGCCTCCGAATTTCGCTTCGCCAGATTCCAATGCCATTCCCGTACACGTGATTGAGGCCAATGCGCTGAAGTCGTGGTGCGACGGGCAGGAGGATCGCGTCGCGGCATGGGTCAAGAGCGCGGGTTTCAAGGCCGGACTCGGTGCGATGCTGATGATCCCCGACGAGGACGGAGCGCTTTTGATGGTGCTGGCCGGATATGGAGATGCGCACGCGCGCCAGCGTGGGCGTTTTCACCTTGCGCAGGTGGCGGCAGCCCTTCCCGAAGGGACCTACAGCCTTGAGGGGTTGGATGCGACGCTTCGGGCCGAAGAGGCATTGGGCTGGCTTCTGGCCGGTTATGCCTTTGACAGATACGCCGAGCAATCGCGCGCGACGGCCCGGCTGACGCCGCCAGAGGGTGTCGATATCGCTCGGGTCGAGGCGATGGCAGCGGGTGAGATGCTCACCCGCGATCTGATCAACACGCCGGCCGAGGATATGGGGCCAAACGCGCTCGAGGCCGCGTGCCGCGACCTTGCACAGGCGCATGGAGCCGATATCGCGGTGACAGCGGGCGATGATCTTATGACCGAGAATTTCCCGCTTATTCATACGGTTGGACGCGCCTCGGACGAGGCGCCGCGCTTGATCGACATGAGCTGGGGTGACGAGGGCCCGCGCCTGACGCTGGTGGGTAAGGGAGTTTGCTTTGATACCGGGGGCCTGAATCTCAAGCCCGGAAGCTCGATGGGGCTGATGAAAAAGGACATGGGCGGGGCCGCCACAGTGCTGGGGCTTGCGCAGATGATCATGGCGTTGGGTCTGAAACTCAGGCTGCGGGTGCTGATCCCAGCGGTCGAAAACGCGGTGGCGGGCAATGCCTTTCGTCCCGGGGATATTTTCACGTCGCGAAAGGGCCTGAGTGTCGAAATCAATAACACTGACGCCGAGGGGCGGCTTGTGCTGGCGGATGCGCTGAGCCTTGGAGAAGAGGACGCCCCCGACCTGATGGTGTCGATGGCGACGCTGACCGGCGCGGCGCGTGTCGCGCTTGGCCCGGATATTGCGCCTTACTACACCGATGCCGATGCCGATGCCGCGGCGTTGGAACAGGCGTCGCGCGCGGTGGCCGATCCGGTCTGGCGGCTTCCGTTTCACGCGCCTTATGAGGCGATGATCGAGCCGGGCATCGCCGATCTGGACAACGCGCCCAAGGGCGGGTTCGCCGGATCTATCACCGCCGCGCTTTTCCTGCGGCGGTTTGCCGGTGAAGCGCGCTATATGCATTTCGATATCTACGGCTGGACCCCGAGCGCGGCACCGGCGCGGCCCAAAGGCGGCGTGGGGATGGGCGCGCGGGCCCTTTTGATGGCGTTGCCCGGGCTGCTGAACCTTTGATGGACACGCGGATCACTCCCTTCAACGGACAGGTCGCACATGTGTCATTGCGCGGCCAGGTGGACGCCAAGACATTCACCGAGGGGACGCCCGCCATGGTGGTGGCCGAGGTGGCCGATCTCGTCTCGGAACCGCTGAATGGCGGCCTGTTGCGGCAGCTGGTTCTGGGGGAGCGGATGACCGTGCTTGATCAGCGCGATGGGCATGCCTTTGTGATGGCCGACCGGGATGGATATGTCGGCTGGATCGGAACCTTCAATATAGAAGAAGCGCCGTGCGAAGACGCGACGCACGTGGTTTCGGCACAGGCCACGCATCAATATGGCACGCCGGATATCAAGAGCGCGCGCAGGTCATGGGATGTCTCGATCGGGTCGCGCCTGCGCGTAGTGCGGCAGGTGGGAGCGTTTTGCGCGGTAACGTGGCCCGTCCTGTCGGCTCTGGTCGATGCCGAGGACGCGCCAAACTGCTATGTGCCGACCGTGCATCTGCGCCCTCTGGACGTCCTCGAAACCGATCCGGTCACGGTGGCCGAACGGCTGTTCCATGTACCCTATCTCTGGGGTGGCAATTCGGCCCGGGGGATCGACTGTTCGGGGCTCGTGCAGTTGGGGTGCCTGATGTGCGGCATTCCCTGTCCCGGGGACAGCGACATGCAGGAGTCCGCGCTTGGGACTGACCTTCCTGAGGATGCGCCGCTTATGCGAGGTGATCTTTTGTTCTGGCAGGGGCATGTGGGCTGGGTGGCCGGGCCCGACCTTCTGTTGCATGCGAATGCGCATCACATGGCCGTCGCGTATGAACCTTTGACAGAGGCGATCAATAGGATCGAGGCGCAGGGCGATGGCCCGGTGACATCTAGAAAACGTCTGGGAGGACTGAAATGAGCGACGAATTTTTTCACCCCGTGTCGGGCTTTGATCTTCCGCGTTTCGCGGGTGTGCCGACCTTCATGCGCCTGCCGCATGTGCCGCAGGGCCATGACCGGTGGGGCGACGTTCAGATCGGCCTGATCGGCGTGCCGTGGGACAGCGGCACGACGAACCGCCCCGGCCCGCGACATGGCCCGCGGCAGCTTCGCGATGCCTCTACCATGATGCGCGCCCAACACGCGGTGAGCGGGGTTCGCCCGTTCGAGCGCGCGCGCTGTGCCGATCTGGGTGATGTGGGACCGAACCCGGCCGATATCATGGACAGCATGGAGCGGATCACCGCCTTTTATGACGATGTTGTCGCAGAAGGTATCCTGCCACTGACAGCGGGAGGCGATCATCTGACCTCTCTGCCTGTGCTGCGGTCAGTGGCCAAAAACGGGCCCGTCGGAATGATCCATTTCGACAGCCACACGGACCTGTTTCACAGTTATTTTGGTGGCACGATGTACACGCATGGCACGCCGTTTCGGCGGGCGGTCGAGGAAGGGCTGCTTGATCCCAAGCGCGTCGTGCAAATCGGTCTGCGCGGGACAATGTACGACACCGAGGACCGAGATTTTGCCAAGGCGAACGGTATCCGCCTGATCCTGATCGAAGAATTTCATGCCCGCGGGGTCGAGGATGTCATGGCCGAAGCGCGCGAGATCGCAGGAGATGGCGATACTTACGTGAGTTATGACATCGACTTTGTCGATCCGACCTTTGCCCCGGGCACCGGCACACCCGAAGTGGGTGGGCCCAATTCCTATCAGGCGTTGCAGGTCTGCCGCGAATTGGAGGGTGTCAAGATTGTCGGTGCCGACATGGTCGAAGTGTCACCGCCTTTCGACGCGAGCGGCGGCACGGCGTTTCTTGGCGTATCTGTGATGTTTGAAATCCTGTGCATCATGGCGGCGCAAGTGTCGGAGCGCGCGGGTTAATCCGGGTTTCGCCCGGTATAGATCACGAGCCGCGCGGGAACCGCAATCCCCGCATCGCTGCGGTAGCCTTCAAGCGCCGTGGCGATAGCTTTGGTGATGGCGCGGCGATCCTCGTCCGTGCCGCCCTTTTCGGCAAGAGTGCGTGACGCGGGCCCAAGAGTGGCGGCGAAATCCGCTGCGTCTTGGACGTCTTGTGGCGGGATGAGATCGACTTCGACCGGGGTGCCTGCCACGTCGCTCCATCCGGCGCGCGACAGGACGCCGGTGACCCGCTCAATATCTTTGAAGGCGGTCGGACCGGGGGCGTTCTCGGGAAGTGGAGAGGGTCGTCCAAGCCGGTCGATCGCGGCCATGAACGGGATTTGGAACCACGGGTTCGCGGGCATCCCCTGCCAGCAGATCATCGCAAGGCGCGCGCCGGGCCGTGCCGCGCGGCGCAGGTTTGCAAAGGCCGCGACCGGATCATCGAAAAACATGACACCAAACCGCGAAAACAGCAGATCATATTGCCGCGTGAACTCATACGACTGTGCATCTGCGTGTAGAAAATCGACATTCGCTGCGGTGACGCGCTCACGCGCAAGCGCAAGAAGTGTGGATGAGATGTCGATCGCTGTGACGTGTCCGTGTGCGTCCACCATCTCCGAAAGGCGCGCGGTGCTTGCGCCCGTCCCGCAGCCAATGTCGAGGACATCTTCGCCTCTGCCGGGCCGGGCCGCGCTGAGCGCCGCGTCAAGCACGTTCGCCATGAGCGTGTCGAGCGCATCCTTGTGCGTCACCCATTTGCGGCCCGCCTCGGATTGCCAGTAGTCGGCCTGCTCGGTGTTTACGATGGACATGAGCGCCCTTTCATTCAACCGCCCTAATGAGCTTGCGTTCAAGCACGCGGAGCACTGATTTGAGATCGTGACCGCGTTTGAGGATGCGCCCATCCATACCAAGCACAGCATATTGTCCCTGCTTGCCGCGCAGTTTGGGGCGTTTTTCGATCCGGTAAAGCGGGTTTTCAGCGGAGCGTCTAAAGACCGAGAACACCGCCACCTCACGGAGGCAGGAGATGCCGTAATCGCGCCATTCGCCTGCCGCCACCATGCGACCGTAGAGCGACAGGATCACCGACAATTCGGTGCGGTGAAAGGCGACCTGCTCATCGCCGCCCGGTCCCGGAACGGGGCTGTGAGACTGAAATGTCATGGCGTCAGATTTGCGGCAAACGGATTGTTTGGCAAGGGAAATCGGTGTCAGGCCACCTTGGCCGGTGGTGGCGTCTCAAGCCGCGCCTTGCGTCGTGTCAATGCCAGCCCGGTCCAAATGCCTAGACCGGTCAGCGCATAGGCCGCGAGAATGGTCTGCATCTGGGGATAGCTCAGGCTCCCGGTGCCCGAGCCGTAGCCGGAGGCGAGATAGAGCGAGACAGCAAAGAGAATGCGCGCAAAGAAGCTTTGTAGCGAAATGTATGTCGCACGCGAGGCGCTGGCGAGGGCGGGCTGAATACGGGCGAGGATGAAAGGTTTGGACAATGCGTCGGGCACCATTCGCAGGAAAAGAAGCGCGATCACGATCGGCGCGTTCGACAGTGCCAGCGCCCCGGTGAGAGCGATCTGCATCCCGAAGGCCAGAAGCAGCATCGACCCGAGACTGAGCCGTTCCCGAAGGGATGGTGCGAGGAGCGACATCAAGAGCGAAAGGCACATCATCAGCGTCGTGACAATGCCGCTCACAAATGGCGCGTCGGCGTCAAGGTCGCGTGCGGCAAGTGCCTCTTCGATGAAGGGCTGGCCGAATACGAACGGGATATGGCTGAATCCGTACATGACGATGCTGAGTACAAAGAGCCAACGCAAGGCGGGTTGAGCGAAGGTTGCGCGAAGCGTGTCGAGACGCGCCAGTTCGGCCCCTTCGGGAAAATCGGTCATATCGAGGTCGGGATCGTGAAAGCGCAGAACGATGAAGAACATCGCCGCGAAGGCCAACGCGCTGGCATAGAAAGGCAAGACCGGAGCGATCAAGGCTATAGACCCGCCGAGTACCGCCGAGGTTGCCAGAGCTACGAAGGAAAAGCGCCATGCGCGCAGTTCCTGACGTTCGACTTCATCCGCGCGTCCCGACGCGTGGAGGGATTCGTAGAGCAGCGCCGTATCCGTGCCCGAGGCAAAGGCCATCCCGGCCCCCAGAAGCGCCTGCGCCAGCGCGAAAGCGGCAAAACTATCGCCAAAGGCGATGAGCAGCATGGATGCAAAACTGAAAGCACCCGACGCCAGAAGCGTGACGCGCCGCCCGAGCCGGTCAGACATGTAGCCAGACGGCACTTCGAGCGCGGTGGTCGCCACATCGTAGATCGCATATAGCAAGATCGCCTCGGCCGCCGAGAGCCGCGACTGAAAGAAGAGAAACCACATCGCTTGCCAGAAAAGCAGGTTCTGGCAGAGCTTGAACCACGGGTAGAGCGCCACGGTGCGCACAGCCGGGTGGGGGGCCTCGGGGGTGTCGGTCACGGGGTCGGTGCTGCCTGTCTTGCGATCTGGGTGGCGTCCGGTTTGTCCGCCGAGCCTAGACCGTTTTACCCAGAAGCGGAAACCCGGTTTTGTCGGCCACTGCGGAATGACCGAAAAGCGGGATCAGCGCAGTACCGCCCCGAGGGCCATGGCTCCGGCGGCCTGCACCGGGTCGATGACGGCAATGCCTAGGTGATCCTCGAGGGCGGCGCGGCGTGGGGCAAAGCCCGCGCAGCCCAGAACGAGCGCCCCGGCACCGCGGGCCCTCAGGGATTCTCCGAGTTTCAGAGTCGCATCAAAGACTTCATCATCATGGCCCGTCGCCTCGGCCGAGACGTTATCGAGCGGCAATTCGCCCGCAAGCCTTGCTTCGACGCCCATCTGGCGAATGCGCAGCCGGTGGCGCGCGACCGACGCAGGCCCAAGCGCCACGATGCCGAAGAGATCGGCGCGCGCCATCGCGGTCAGGATGCCCGCCTCCATGAGGCCAAGCACCGGCTGTGTCACCCGAGAGCGCAAAAGATCGAGACCGGGATCGGAGAAACAGGCAGTAACATAGGCGGCGCAATCGGGCCGCGCGCAGGCTGCTGCGGCCACATCGAGCGCGGCTTGTGCGACATCCGTGGCGCTGGCGATGGTGGCCGGTCCGGCCTCGATCCGGGTTGCTTCGAATGTTGGGCCATGGGCCAACGCAAGGGGCGCAAGCGCGTCGGTGATACCTTGGGTTACGGCGCGTGACGAGTTGGGGTTGATAAACAGAATAGGTCCGGTCATTCCCCGGCCTCAGCACGCATGAGAGATGTTTCCTTGACCGGGATTCCAGCCCTCCCCGAGAGGTTTACCCGATCGCGTGCGACAAAGCGGCCCTGTCCCGGTTTGGCGTGTAGCGTTCCATCGGCGACGATCACCTCGCCACGTGTCATCATCAATTCGGGCACGCCGGTCAACTCAAGCCCCTCGAACGGGGTATAATCCATGTTGTCGTGCTGATCGGCCAATGTAACGGTGCGCGTCGCTTCGGGGTTCCAGATCGCGATATCGGCATCCATGCCGGGGGCGATCCGGCCTTTCTTGGTCATGCCGAAAATGCGCGCTGCGTTGGCTGAACTCAGTGCCGCGAAATCCTCGAGCGAGATCCGCCCCTTAATGACGCCCTCGGAAAAAAGCCATGGCAGGCGGGCGGCGATGCCGGGCATGCCGTTGGCGATCTTGGGATAGGGGGCATCCGCGCCGTGCATCAGCTTTCCTGTCTCGTCAAAACGGTAGGGCGCATGGTCGGAACTCACGCTATCGAAAGTGCCCGCGCGGATGTGCCGCCAAAGCGCCTCTTGGGTGTCGTGATCGCGCACGGGGGGCGAACAGATGTATTTCGCGCCCTCCATGCCGGGGCGGTCGAGATCGTCACGGGTGAGCGCAAGGTATTGGGGGCACGTCTCGGCAAAGAGCTTTGCTCCTTCGAGCCGCGCTTTCTGAACGAGTTCGGCGCCCCCCTCGGTCGAGACGTGAACGATGAAGAGCGGCGCATCGGTGAGCCGGGCAAGCGAAATGGCACGGTTGATCGCCTCTTCCTCGGCCAGTTCGGGGCGGGAAATGGCGTGATACTTGGGCGCGGTCATGCCACGCGCCGCAAGCTTGGCGTTCATCCATTTGACCATGTCGTTGTTTTCGGCATGGACCATCGTGAGGGCGCCATTTTCGCGGGCCACGTCGAGAATGCTAAGCATTCCGGCATCGCCAAGGTTCATGAGGTCGTAGGTCATGAACACCTTGAGCGATGTGATCCCGCGCGCAAAGGCTGTGGGCAGGCCGCGTGTCAGCACGTCTTCGGTGGGGTCCGAGACGATGAGGTGGTAGGAGTAGTCAATGACCGAGCTTTTCGACCGCTCATCATAGGTGGCGATCACATTTTCGATGCTTTGTCCGCGGTGTTGGGCCGCGAAAGGCACAAAGCAGGTGTTTCCGCCGAAGGCTGCGGAGATCGAGCCGGAGCGGTAATCGTCGGCTGACATGACACCCGCAGAGCTTTCTTGTGCGATATGTGCATGTGCTTCGATTCCACCGGGCATGACGAGCCGCCCGCCCGCGTCGATCCGGCGCCCGCCGCCTTCGAGCCTCTCGGCGAGCGCGGCGATGCGACCCTCGGTGATACCGAGGTCGCCGTGAAACGTGCCGCCGGGTGTGACGATCGTGCCGTCGTGAATGACCGTGTCGAATATCATGATACGGTGTCCCTGTTGAGATCGCGTGCCTTGAGATCGCGAGCATCCTGCATCTGATACCAGCGTGCAAGCATGTCCGCGCCCATCGGTGCAAGTGGGCGGAAGGGCACGGGAGAGAAGGGTAGATCGTCGAAGGCTGTGCCCGCCTGTGCCTCACCAAGCATCCGTCGGGCGAGCTTGGTGCCGAAGTATAAGCTTCGCGTTACACCCGAACCGCAGTAACCGCCCGCCATCCAAACACCGTCATGGTGCCCCAGATGCGGGGAATGGTCTTTGGTATAGGCGATCTGACCCGACCACACATGTGAAAAGGGCGAGCCGTGTAGCTGTGGGAAGACCCGAGTTATGGCGTGCCGGAAGGCTTTTTGCCGTGCTTCGAGAGGCATCCCGCCCGCCCCGAACCGCCCCCCGAAGATAAAGGATCTGCCGTCCGGTGTGGGCCGATACCACATGAAGACGCGCCCGGTTTCGCCGTGCATCCGCAACTTGGGAGAAAGCTCCGCCATCAGCCCGGGAGAGAGGGGGCCGATGGCGGAGGCGCCGGTTTCAATGGGTACGATCCGGCGGCTAAGGGCGCGTGTGCGCCCGTCCGAGTATCCGTTGGTGGCGAGCACGATCTCGCGGGCGGTGAGCGTGCCAAGATCGGTTCGAAGGCTGAGGCCCGTGGCTTCGCGATTTATGCCCGTCACGGCGCAAGGGGCGAAAATGGTGACACCTGCGTCAAGCGCGCGGCGCGTCAGTCCGGCCACCAGCTTGCGAGGGTGTACTCCGCCGTCACGGTGATAAACGTTGCCGCCGCAATAGAAATCGCTTCCGATTTCGGTGTGCTGATCGGCGGCGGGCACGACATGGCAGGGCAGGTTTATATTTTTTGACAACCAATCGCATTCGTGGGCCGATGCTTCGTACTGAGCGGGTGTGCGCGCGCCGCGAAATCGGCCTGTGAGGTGCAGGTCACAGTCGATCTGTTCGGAGGTGACAAAGTCCTCGAGATGGTCGAGCGCGTGCAACCCTTCGCGCAGGATATCCTTGGCGCGGTCTTCGCCATATGCCTTTCTGAGGCCGGTGATGCCAAGCTTGTGCAGGCCCGGACCGATCATACCGCCATTGCGCGACGAGGCGCCGTATCCCAGAGATGCGGCCTCGAACAGGGCAACCTTCCGGCCCCCGCGCGCCAGATGAAGCGCGACAGAGAGGCCGGTGAACCCACCGCCGACCACGGCGACATCGACGCGGTCGGGAAGATCGGGCGTGCCGGGAGCTGGTGGTTGAACGGAATGGTCGTGCCAATAGATACGTTCGCCTGGAAAGGGCATTGTGATGAGTTTCCTTAGCGGAGTGTCCAGTTGTCGGCGTTGTGCGCGGTTGGAAAGCGCGCTTCGAGGCCAAGTTCGGAAATGCGCTCGACGCTTGCCTCGAACAAGGTGCGCGAGACCGGCATACGGTCCGGCGTCAGCGCCACGCAGCGTAATGTCTCTTCGCGGTCGCTGTAAGCAGTGAACAGATTTCGGAGATCCTGCACCGCATCCGTGTCAGAGATATCAATGCGCAGATCATAGGCGTCGATGCCGTGCTCACCCGTGACGCGCAATGCCGAAGACCGGAGCGGGCCCAGCACTTCGCCACCGGCATCGCGGCCTGCCTCGAGCGCGCGCATCAGTTTTTCCGCGAGGGGCGCATTCGGGGCGGCATCGAACGCCGCGGACATGCGGGCCGGCACATCGTCATTGTCGAGGATGTTGCCAAGCGCCAGACAGTTCTGGCCGGCGCTGTGGGCATAGATCGAATACATCCGTCTGCCGTGATAGGCCGCCGCCCGGCCACGCGCATCCAGAACTCCGATTTGCCGCCAATCGATATGTTCGGTCGAGGCGCAGACGCGGGCGAGAACATCCTGTGCCGCTTCTCCCTTTTGCAGGAGAGACAGGCCGAAATCTCCAAGCCGGCTGTCGGTGCGGTGTTGCGACAGCATCGCGCCCTTGCCATGGGCGAGCCGCACACAGCGATTGCCGACAGCAAGGTCCGAGGTGGTGATCGCGGCGCCGAAAGCTCCGGTGCGCGCGCAGCGTCCGATGATCGAGAATGTCACGGTGATAGCTCCTTTGCTGTCAGACGGTGTCGCGGGTTGGCAGGGGAACGCCCGGCTCGCCCTTGGCGAAACGATCCCACATGGCATCGGTAGCCGCCTGACCTTCGGCCACGGTTGCCGCCTCGTCCATTGTTGTAAGCTGGCGGTCGCGCATGAGAAAGCGACCGGCGACCATCGTGTCGGTAACAAGGCCGGGATGACCGTAGTGGACCAGATTGGACACGGCCGACAGGCGGGGCGCCATGGCCGGTGTGGCAAGATCGAAGACCGCGAGATCGGCACACATGCCCGGCGCGATATGGCCGATGCCGTCGTGATCGAGCGCGCGGGCCGCATTGACCGTCACATAGTTGAACACGTCCGGCGGCGCCGGGCTGACCGCGCGGCCATAGGCGCCGCGATGCAGGACGAGCGCGGTTTTCATGGCGTGGAACATGTCCTCGGTCATGTTGTCCGTGCCAAGCGAGATGGGAATCCCGTTGTCGAGGATCGCGCGCATCGGAAGCGGGTGCGGGCCCTTGGCCGACATCGAGGCCGGGCAATGCACGAGGCGTGTGCCGGTCTCGGCGAGGGTTTCGACATCGCGTTCGGTGCAGAATGTCCAGTGAACCGCCAGAAGATCCTCGCCCAGGAAGTCGTTCCGCGCGAGGTATTCGGTCGAGGTGCAGCCGTGCAGCTTCTCGACCTGTTCTTTTTCCGAGATGATCTGACTGAGGTGAACGGTGCGGCGCAGGCCGTGGCGGTGCGCAAGGTCATTCAACTGGCCCAGCATCCAGGGGCTGCAATTGTCGGGGGCGTGTGCGGCGATCATCACGCGAACGCGGTCATCCTCGGTTCCGTGAAACCGTTCGATCAGGTCGCGGGTGCGGGTGAGAAAAGTCTCGCCCCAGTCGCGGTCAAAGCGGTAGGTGCCGCGCCCGACCTCGGTCGTGACGGCATCCGCACAGCTTTCGGCCAGCCAGAGCCGCAGGCCGGTTCCGATCATCGCGGGC
Organism: Roseovarius sp. E0-M6; assembly: GCF_037083845.1. Classification (NCBI taxonomy): domain Bacteria; kingdom Pseudomonadati; phylum Pseudomonadota; class Alphaproteobacteria; order Rhodobacterales; family Roseobacteraceae; genus Roseovarius; species Roseovarius sp. E0-M6. The sequence continues at coordinate 265,595 of NZ_JBAPLA010000003.1, forward strand.
GCGTAATCGGCCACATGGCGCAGGGGGTCCACCATCGTGGTGGTTCCCGAGCGGATGGCCTCGGCGCAGGCGAGGCGGGCAATGGCCGACCGCTCGGCAGGTTCGAGAAGGTAGGAGGCGGGGACCATGTACTGATAGACAAGGTTGCCCTCGATGTCCTCGACAGTGCCGCGCAGCACCAGCAGAACCGCATGTGTGTGGCTGTTGATGAGGCCCGGGCTGATGAGACGGTCTGTCATGTCCACCGGCTCGAATGTCTCGAACTCGGAGCCTTCGACCTGTTCACGAATGGCCACGATGCGACCATTTTCGACGGCGATGTCGCCTTTGCGCAGGGTTGGCACGCCACTTTCATGGGCGATATGCAGCCCGTTCCTGAGAAGATAGCGGTCGTTCATGCCCGAAGAGCCCGATTGCGGAAAATGGCAATAGCGGTCGCAACGAGGGTCAGCAGTACGAGCATTGTGGCCACCGATGCGATGGTCGGATCGATACTTTCCTGAATGCCTTCCCAGATTTTCTTGGGCAGGGTCGAGACGTTGCGCACAGTGATGAAGAGCACGCCCACGATTTCATCGAAACTTACGATAAAGGCGAAGATCGCACCGGTGATCATGCCCGGATAGGCTGCTGGCATAACCACTTGCCAAGAGGTTTGCCAGACCGAGGCGCCGAGGCTTCGGGCGGCCTGAGGGATGCGGCGATCGAGATTGGCAAGCGCGGCGAAGACCGAAATCGAGACATAGGGCAAGGCCAGAAGCGTATGCGCGAGAATGACCCCGCCATGCGTGTCGATCAGCCCGAGCGTCACCCAGAACCTGTAGAACCCGAGCGATTGCACCACGGGCGGCACGAGGATCGGGGTGATGAGAATCCAGCGCGCGACTGTCGAGGCGCGGTTCGATAGATACCAGCAGCCGATGGCGAATGTCGTGCCGAGGGCCGTGGCGCAAGCGGCCACCACGAGGCCAACCCAGATGCTTGTCCACGTCGCTGCGAGCCAGCGCGGATCTTTGAAATACGCGGCGTAGTGCTGAAGCGAGAGTTCTTCCTTAGGCAGCCCGATGTAGCTCGTGTCGGTGAGCGACACTGGGATGACGACAAGGATCGGCAACAGCAGGAAGGCCAGCACCATCCATGCAAGCGTCATGAAGAAAATACGGAAAGCGGAGGTGCGCATCAGTTTCTCTCCAGAAGGGCGCTGCGCAGGTTCACGAAGCGCGCGGCGACGAGGATTACAAGGGCCGTCAGGACCAATAGAGCGACCGAGAGCGCCGAGCCGAGACCCCAATTCAGGAACTCCTGAATCTGGTAGGTGATGTATTCCGAGATCATCAGAACGCGGCCACCACCAAGCAGGGCGGGCGTGATGTAGAAACCCAGAGACAGCACGAATACGAGAAGGGCACCGGACATGACGCCGGGCAGAGTCTGAGGGAAGTAGACCTTCCTGAACGCGGTCAGTTCGCTTGCCCCGAGGCCACGGGCCGCATCGACATAGGCGGGGGATATGCCGCGCATGTTGGCCATGATCGGCAGAACGGCAAAAGGCAGCATGACGTGGATCATCGCGAGAATAACGCCGAATTCATTGTGCATGAGCTTGAGTGGTGCGTCGATGATCCCTGCGCCGCGCAACGTGTCATTTACGATGCCCGAGCGACCGAGCAACACGATCCAGCTGAACGAGCGGATAAGAACGGAGACCCAGAATGGCAGCAGCACAAGGGCAACCATCAACGGTTTGACCCGCCGGGCGAAGTTCGAGATGACATAGGCCACCGAGTAACCCAGAATGAGGCAACCTATCGTGGTCAGGAGGGCGATGCGGAAGGTGATCACGAAACTTGTTGTGACCGCGCTCGACTCGAACATGCGCGTGTAGTTGTCCAGCCCAAGCGCCGGTTCGGTCACGGAAATCTGCCAAATGCCTATAAGCGGCCAGATGTAGAAGACGATCATGATGGCCAGTGCGGGCAGCACCAGAAACCAGTATCTCCAGGTGTCGGACAAGCGTGGCATGTCACCTCCGGGTGGAACAAACAGGGCGGAAATGTCCGGCGACCGAGCGGAAACCCGGTCGCCAGTCAAGGTGGCCGATCAGTTGATCAAGGCGTCCACATACATCTCTTCTGCGCGAATCTGGTTCTTGGCATACCATTCGTCGTTGTAGAAGATTTGCTGGGCAAGGTTCTCGGGGCTCGACGGGTTGTATTTCTGAAGCTCGGCGGGCACCAGTTCGGCCGCTTGCGGGTTGGCCGGGCCCGACCCGATCATCTCGAGCCACTGAACCTGAAGCTCGGGGTCTTGCGCGTGAGCGATGAATTTCATCGCTTCGTCACTGCCGGCGGGATTGTTGTTGGGCACGACCCAAACGCCCGGTGCGATCACGCCGCCTTTGAAGCTGACCTCGAAGCTGCCGTCTTCCATCTGTTCGCGGAGCAGGTGGGCACGTGTCGACCAGATGTTGCCGATGGCAACTTCTTCCTGAAGGAAGAGGTTCTGGCTCGCACTGCCCGAGCCCCAGACGATGATGTTCTCGCGAAGCTGGCGGAACTTGTCGATGCCCGCCTTGAGGCCGTCCTCGGTGTTCAGCACGTCATAGACCTCCTCGGGGGCGACGCCCTGTGCCATGGTGGCGGACTCAAGCATGCCGCGCACTGATTTGCGGAAGGTGCGCATGCCGGGGAAATCCTTGGTGTTCCAGACATCTTCCCACGATTGTGGCGCGTTGCCGCCCAGAAGCTTGGGGTTCGAGGCCATCACGTAGGAATAGACGTAATTGCCCACGCCGTGGCTATAGGCGGCTTGATCGAGCACTTTGGATTTATCTACAATATCGTAGTTGATGGGCTGAATGACGCCCTGTTCCGTCAGGATAAGGGCCGTGCCCATACCGCTGTCGCACACGTCCCAGACAACTGCACCGCTTTCGACCATCGCGCGGATTTTGCCGCCGGAGGGGCCCGAGCCGTCAACCGTGACGGGGATGCCGGTTTCCTTCGTATAGGTATCGGCCATAACTTCCTGAAGCACTTCGGACGCGCGCCCGCCCCAGTTTACGACGACGATTTCGTTGGCTTGTGCCATCGCCTTGCTGCCAAGGGCGGGCAGGATGCCGAGTGCGGCCATCGCCGATAGGAAGCCGCGGCGCGTCAACCGGCCTTCGCGATATTTGTGGGCTGCGATCTCGGCCATGTCGGCCTTGACCTCGTGGTCGGTGGTGTCTTGAAAGTCAGTCATTTTCTTCGCTCCTCCTTGCGGGATTTGAGGCCGGGTGCCATGATTTCACGGCCATGAAGACGTGAGCCCGCAGGCTCACGCCGATCTTGTGTCAGGGTCGAGAACGACACAGGCGTCTCGGTCCCAGCCGATGCTGACCGGCAGGCCGGCCCGGGGTGTGACGCCCGTTTTCCATGTGGGTTGCGACACCATGAGCGTGCCCAGCGTTTCCTGATCGACGAGCACCTGACAGCGTTCGCCAAGATAGCTGACTTGCCGCACGGTCGCGGCAAGCATTTCCTGCCCCGGTTCGGCGAGACGGATGCGTTCGGGGCGCAAGGCCAGCTCAAGCGTGTCCTCGGGGCGTTTTGCCTCGGGGAGCGCGACCGGAAACTCCGCGGTGCCGATCGTACAAGTGGCCGCATCTCGGTTTTGATCCTTTACCGGTAGGGTCATGAAATTTGACTTGCCGAGGAAATCCGCGACGAACCGTGTGCGCGGCTTGTTATAAAGATTTTCGGGCCGACCTTCCTGCTGAATGCGGCCATCTCGCAGGATGACCACGCGGTCCGACATCGAGAGCGCCTCGTCCTGATCGTGGGTGACATAGATGAACGTGACACCGAGCCGGTCATGCAGAGATTTCAACTCCCATTGCAGATCGGCGCGCAGTTTCTTGTCCAATGCCGAGAGCGGCTCATCGAGCAAAAGAACCTGCGGCTCAAACGAGAGGGCGCGAGCCAGCGCAATGCGCTGTTGTTGACCGCCGGAAAGCTGGGTTGGCATCCGGTCCGCGAACTCCTCCATCTGAACCAGCGCGAGACATTCGGCGACGCGCGTGGCGATCTCGGATTTCGGACGTTTGCGCACCTTGAGCGGGAACGCGATATTGTCGCGCACGCTCATCGTCGGGAACAGTGCGTAGCCTTGAAAAACCATGCCGAAGTCGCGATGTTCGGGGGGTTCTGAGGAAATGTCGCGACCACGCAGATTGATCCGTCCCTCGGTAAGCGGGGCGAACCCGGCGATGGCCGACAGCAACGTCGTTTTGCCCGAACCCGAGGGGCCGAGCAGTGTCAGAAACTCGCCATCCTCAACGTCGAGCTGCACATCGTCGAGCGCCCGGACATCGGCATAGCGTTTTGTTGCGTTGCGAATCGTAAGTATAGGATCGGACATTTTGGCGCGTCAGTCTCATTGATAGCGGGAGGCGCAAAAGTGGCGCCGGTTCCCTATGGAAAGCACAGCCGATCACCTGCCTGAAATAAAAAACAGGCCCATATGAATAATTTCAAATTATATTCAGGGGTGATGCGTGGCCCCAGGCAATTGAAGCCTCTCGGAGACAAAGGCGCGAAAGAATTGCTGAAATTCGAGCGTGACCTTCGAAGTCGGGAAGAGATTCGATGTCGCCGAGTGCGCCTCGATGGGAAGTGATGTATCGAGTGGCCGTACCGCGATCTCGTCCATGTCGTTGCCTGCGAGAACGAAACTGTCCACCAAGGCCACGCCGAGGCCGTGGCGCACCAGCTCAAGCGCGGCGATGGTATGGCGAACTTCAAACGAATAACGTCTTTCAAGCCCTTGGGCCGAAAAGGCGGCGTCGATCATCCGGCCCATCGGCGTTTCCGCCGAGTAGGACACGTGGGAAACGTGGTTGAGGTCGGCCAGACGGACGCGATCAGCCAAAGCCAGTTCGTGATCGCGCGGACAGATGCAGACCAGTGCGCCTTGTGCAATGGGTCGCACTGCAAGGGCGGAGTGTCGAAGTTGGCTGATGGTCAGTCCAAGTTCGACCTGCCCGCTGACCAGCCGGTTTGCGATCTGATCGGTGTGACCCAGATCAACTGAGATGCGCAATTTGGGCCGGTTTTTCGTAAAGGCGGCAAGGACGCGGGGCAGGATGATCTGGCCAAGTGACGGGGTTGCGGCCACACTGAGACGACCAATCTGACCGCCGCGAATCTCGTCTATGATGGTCGAGATGCGGTTCTGCTGCATAAAGAGGTGCTGAGCCTCCTGCGCGATATGACGCGCCTCGGGCGTGGGCACAAGCCGCCCATGTTCGCGCTGAAACAGGGGGAAACCGACGAGGGATTCGATATGCCGGATCATGTTGCTTACGGCGGGCTGGCTGACCGAAAGCAGTTCGGCGGCCTTGGCAGTGGTGCCAAGTTCAATCACAGCACACATGACTTCAAGTTGTCGCGCGTTGATCAAGTGGATAACCTATCATTATTGAGGTGGCTGAAAAATTTATTTCACACTGATAGAGGCGCTGTCTAGCAATTTAAGAAACGAGCCATCAGGAGACGATTATGCCACGACGCGAGGTTTTCGCCGTTGCCCAGCTTGGGCCCATTCATCTGGCGGATACGAAGGATGCGGTGGTCGCGCGATTGATCGAAATGCTGCGTGAGGCAAAGGGGCGTGGTGCGGGATGGGTCACGTTTCCCGAACTGGCACTGACCACATTTTTCCCCCGCTATCTGTATGACGCCCCCGAGGACTACGATGTCTTTTTTGAAGAGGGTCTGCCATCACCCGCCATGGTGCCGCTCTTTGAGGAGGCGCGGCAGTTGGGCGTAGGGTTTTACCTTGGATATGCCGAAAAGGTCGAACAGGACGGACGCACCCGGCGGTTCAATACTTCGGTGCTTGTCGGTCCGGATGGTAAAATCCTTGGGCAATACCGCAAGATCCATCTGCCGGGCACGAAAGAGCCGATCGGCGACCCGGAGTTCGAGCACCTTGAGAAACGCTATTTCGAGGTCGGTGACCTTGGCTTTCCCACCTTCGCGACACCATCGGGCCGGGTCGGCATGTGCATCTGTAATGATCGCCGTTGGCCGGAAACCTTTCGCGTGATGGCCCTTCAAGGGGCCGAGATTTTCATGCTCGGCTACAACACACCCACGCGTAACATCCATCACGCCGAGCCCGCGCACCTACGCGAGTTCCATCACAGTTTGAGCCTTCAGTCAGCGGCGTATCAGAACGCATCATGGGTCATGGCGGCGGCAAAATGCGGCGCTGAGGACGGTTTTGCGATGATCGGCGGATCAATGATCGTGGCGCCGACCGGTGAGGTGGTCACTCGGGCCACCTCCGAGGAGGACGAGGTGATCACCTATGACTGCGATCTTGATCTGGGCGCTTATCTGCGGCGTACGGTGTTCGATTTCGCCCGCCATCGCCGGATTGAGCACTACGGGCTGATCACGCAGCAGACCGGAATCGAGGTGCCGAAATGACCTATTCACTGGCAGGGCGATGTCCTGAGACAGGGCAGATCGGCTATGCCGTGGCGACATCATCGGTCTGTGTGGGCGCGCGCGTCGGAACGGTAACGTCCGAGTGTGTGATCTTCTCGCAGGCGCGCACCGATCCGCGCCTTCACGAGGTAGGGCTGCGCGCGTGGCCCGGTGCCGCCGGGGATGCGCAGACCGTAGTGGATGCCATGTGTGCGGCCGCGACAGCGCCGCACTGGCGTCAGTTGGGCGTTTTACCCGCCGAAGGTGCGGCGGCGCACCATACGGGTGCGTCTTGTTTGTCACATTGTGGTGCCGAAACGGGCGCGCATTCGCTTGCGCTTGGCAACTTTCTGGGCAGCGATCGGGTTCTTGGTGCGATGATCGAAAGGTTCGAGAAGGCCGGCGGGTCATTGGCCGAGCGCCTGTTGGCCGGGATGCGTGCCGGAGAGTCGGCAGGGAGCGAGAAAGAGCCCCTGCAATCCGCCGCGCTGGTGGTGATGGGGGCGAAAAACCTTAGGGACGTTGATCTACGAGTCGATTTCGACGCTGATCCGCTGTCTGCTATGGGGGGTCTTTTGGCCGACTGGCTTCCAAAGGCTGCGGCCTATCGCGTCCGTGCGCTCGATCCCGATAATGCGCCCTCATCGGCTGAGGTCGAAAGCCGCTAGGATGCATGTGTCAGCCGCACCAGATGCGGGTGATCACGCCATCCTCATCAATATCGATATTGAGCCGGTCAGGCCGGTGATCCATCGTCACCGCGCTGTTTGGCGGGATAATACGCACCGGCCGGTCGGGATCTGTGAAATCATGAGCCTCATGCGGGGTTCCGACGGCGGAGTGATAGCCCGCCGCGTCGCAGCTGTCTTTGGCCTCCACGGCATCCTCCTCACTGGGTTGGCAGGCCGGGGCGATTGTGAGAGCGACAATTGCCGCGACGATCATGCGCATGGGCACCTCCGGGAACATATCCGGGCAGAGATTGAACCGGGTGGAACGAATTGCAACCACACGCGCGATGCGCATTGAAACCGCGCGATATTTCGCCCAAAGTCGGCATGTCGAAAACAAGGGAGGGATGCAGGATGCGCACAAGAGCCGCCGTGGCCGTTGAGGCCGGGAAACCGATGGAAATCATGGAAGTGAACCTCGAAGGCCCGAAGGCCGGTGAGGTTTTGGTCGAGATCAAGGCGACGGGCCTTTGCCACACTGACGACTTTACCCTTTCGGGGGCGGACCCGGAGGGTGCGTTTCCCGCGATCCTGGGCCATGAGGGCGCAGGTGTCGTGGTCGAGCTGGGCGAGGGGGTCACCTCGCTTGAGGTCGGGGATCATGTCATCCCCCTCTACACGCCCGAATGCCGCGAGTGTGAATACTGCCTCAACCCCAAGACCAACCTGTGTCAGGCGGTTCGCTCTACGCAAGGTCAAGGCGTGATGCCCGACGGCACGAGCAGGTTTTCGATGCTCGATGGCACGCCGATCTTGCATTACATGGGGTGCTCGACTTTTTCCAATCACACGGTCCTTCCCGAAATTGCGCTGGCAAAGGTGCGCAAGGACGCGCCCTTTGACAAGATTTGCTACATTGGTTGCGGGGTCACCACCGGAATCGGCGCGGTGATCAACACTGCCAAGGTCGAAATCGGCAGCCGCGCCATCGTGTTCGGGTTGGGGGGTATCGGCCTCAATGTCATTCAGGGTCTGCGGCTTGCTGGCGCGGATCAGATCGTGGGGGTCGACCTCAATCCCGGAAAGAAAGAGATGGCCGACAGGTTCGGTATGACGGATTTTGTCAACCCCGACGACGTCGATGGCGATCTGGTGGCGCATCTGGTCGAACTGACTGGTGGTGGCGCGGACTATACCTTCGATGCGACAGGCAACGTGGGCGTTATGCGCACCGCACTTGAGGCCGCCCATAAGGGTTGGGGAGAGAGCGTCATCATCGGCGTGGCCCCGGCGGGCGCCGAAATCAGCACGCGTCCCTTTCAGCTTGTCACTGGCCGGGTCTGGCGGGGGACCGCATTCGGTGGGGCACGTGGGCGCACGGATGTTCCGAAGATCGTTGACTGGTACATGGACGGCAAGATCGACATCGATCCGATGATCACCCACACCATGCCGTTGGACGATATCAACAAGGGGTTTGACCTCATGCATTCGGGCGAAAGCATCCGGTCGGTCGTCCTGTATTAAGCATCACACAGCGCTGGGCGAAACGCCCGGTCCGAGGGAAGCCGCACACGCATTGTGCGGCTTTTCGCGTTGATGGGAAGGAAGCAGGCCATATGTTGGCCCCAAGGAACAAAACGAACCAAGGAGACGCAGCATGAGCGAAGACACATACGAACCACCCAAGGTCTGGACATGGGACAAGGAAAACGGAGGCGCCTTCGCTTCGACCAATCGGCCCATCGCGGGACCAACCCATGACAAGGACTTGCCGGTAGGTGAGCACCCCTTTCAGCTTTATTCGCTCGCGACGCCCAACGGTGTGAAGGTGAACGTGATGTTCGAGGAGCTTCTGTCAGCGGGTTTTGATGCCGAGTATGACGCGTGGCTTATCGATATCGGGGAGGGCGATCAGGTTGGCAGCGGCTTTGTCGATATCAATCCCAACTCCAAGATTCCCGCCATGGTGGATCGTAGCGGCCCCGAGCCGGTGCGGGTCTTTGAAAGCGGTTCGATTCTGATGCATCTGGCCGAGAAATTCGGTGCGTTCCTGCCCGCAAGCGGCGCGGCTCGGACCGAGGTTATCAACTGGCTCATGTGGCAGATGGGCAGCGCGCCCTATCTTGGTGGCGGGTTCGGGCATTTCTATGCCTATGCGCCCGAGAAATACGAATATCCGATCAATCGTTTCGCCATGGAGGCCAAGCGTCAGCTTGACGTGCTGGACCGCGAACTGGCCGACAAGGAGTGGATCGCGGGGGATGAGTATTCGATCGCCGACATGGCGATCTGGCCCTGGTATGGCAATCTTGCGCTGGGGCGTGCCTATGGCGAAGCGGCGACGTTCCTGAGCACGCATGAATACGAGAATGTGATGGCCTGGGCCAAGCGGATCGACGCGCGTCCAGCAGTGGCGCGCGGGCGCATGGTCAACCGTTCCTTTGGGGAACCCGAAAAACAGCTGCGTGAACGGCACGCGGCGTCGGATTTTGACACCAAGACCCAAGACAAAATCGGCGGCGACGACTGAACCCGGGCTGCTGTGCGGAGGGCATGGGCAGAATGCGCCTTTCGTCCCGCCGCGCGTTGAGGCATTGTCAGCGCAAAAGGAGTTGCCCATGTCCGACAATGCCCCGCTTCTCGCTGTGCTGATAGATGCCGACAACACGTCGCCCAAATGGACGCAGGCCATCTTTGACGAGATCGCAGGGATGGGAGAGGCGTCGGTCCGACGGTGTTACGGCGATTTCTCTTCTCAGCAGATGAGCGGCTGGAACCGCGTTCAGGCCGAGTTCGGCCTTGTCCCGCATCATTCGCCCGCCAACACCGTGGGTAAGAACGCCAGCGACATCGCGCTTGTCATTGACGCGATGGACCTGATGCATTCGAGCCGTTTCAACGGGTTTGTCCTTGTCTCCTCGGACAGCGATTTCACCCGCCTAGCCAGTCGGTTGCGGGAACAGGGGCTCAATGTTTTCGGGATCGGCGCGCGCAAGACGCCCGAAGCTTTCCGCAAGGCGTGCAAGCGGTTCATCTATCTGGAAAACCTTAGTGGCGCGCCCGAAACCGAAACCAAGGCCGCCGGTAAGAACTTGAACGAAGCCCGTGATCTTCTGTTCAAGGCGATGGACAGTCTCGATCAGGATGGGGACTGGTATGCGCTGGGCCGCCTTGGTCAGCAGGTCACCGCCGCGACCCCCGATTTCGACACGCGCAGCTATGGTCACAAGAAGCTGAGTGACCTCGTTGCGGCGATCAAGGTTCTGGAAACCAAACGCGAGAACAACCAACTGATGGTGCGCCGCAGGGATTAAGGCGCGCGTGACGGGGTCTGTGCCCGTCTTTTGGGTATCGGAAACCAGAAAGAAGCCGTTACCTGTGCAGCTTCTTTCCGGTACTGGCGCGTTTCGCGAAGAACCTGAGACATAGTTCTTCTTGAAGCGCTTTAAACTACCCTGAAAAGCAGTGCCTCTCGGTGGTCCAGATCAGTTCAGAAGCCCTGCGTGTCGCAGGGCGTCATCCACGAGGGATTTCGTCCCGTCGGTAAGCGGCAAGAGCGGCGTGCGCACCTCATCCGAGCAAAGACCAAGACGGGACATTGCGTATTTCGCGCCGCAAAGCCCCGGTTCGGTAAAGATCGCCTGATGTAGCGGCATGAGCCGGTCTTGGATCTCAAGTGCCTCGGCATAGTCGCCGCGCAGGGTTGCCTCCTGCAACTCCGCACAGAGCTTTGGCGCAGCATTCGCCGTGACCGAAATGCAGCCAATACCGCCTTGCGCATTGAAGCCGTGCGCGGTGGCGTCTTCGCCTGAAATCTGCACAAAGTCCTTGCCGCAGGTGATCCGTTGCGCACAGACCCGTGCGAGATCGCCGGTGGCATCCTTGACGCCGATGATGCGCGGCAGCTTTGCCAGCTCACCCATGGTCACGGGTAACATATCAACAACCGAGCGGCCGGGGATATTATAGATCACGATGGGCAGGTCGCAGGCGTCGTGCAATGTCTTGAAATGGGCATAAAGCCCCGCCTGTGTCGGTTTGTTGTAATACGGCGTCACGACGAGCGCGGCATCCGCGCCCACCGATTTCGCATGTTCCATAAAACGCAGAGATTCGGCGGTGTTATTGCTTCCGGCACCGGCAATGACGGGAATGCGCCCTGCCACCGCTTCGACCACCACTCTGACAACCTCTTCGTGCTCTTCATGGCTGAGAGTGGAGCTTTCGCCGGTTGTGCCAACCGGAACGAGCCCATGGCTACCTTGGTCGACATGCCAGTCAACGAGGTGTTTGAGCGTATCAATATCCGGCGCGCCGTTCTTGAACGGCGTGACCAGGGCAGGTAGTGAACCTTTTAGCATGACACGCTCCTTTCATTTGTCATGGCGGGCGGAGGGCCCGGTGGTGGATGCGCCCCGCCCGGCGGGATGCCGCCCATGCCCGAAAGACGGAGAATGGACGCACGCCGAGTGTGCGCATAGGCTGCGCCCGTCTATCATGTGCCGGGCCACAAAATGCAAGCTGTGAAACGAGTGATACTTGGTGTTTTCCTGACCATAGCAGCCCCTGTGGCTGTGCCGGCGCAGGACACCAAGGAGATAAGGCCACGCCCACTTGTCAGCGCATTGGAAGCGATGCGTGCCGGCCGATGGGATCGCGCGTCGGCGCTCGCGGCGCGCGCCGGGCCGGTGGCCGAAACGTTGATCGACTGGCACCGGCTGCGCGCCGGATTGGGCAGCCCGCAGGAGGTTCTGGAATTTCTCGAAGAGCATGGCGATTGGCCGGGGCTTGACCGTCTTCGCGCGAATGCCGAGCCCGCTTTCGAAGAGGCGACTGATGCCGAGGTTCTCACCTTTTTTAGGGGATGGCGCCCGGAGACGGGCGAAGGGGCACTTCGTCTGGCCCACGCTTTGATGGCGGTGGGCCAAACAGGCGAGGCACAGGCCGGATTGGTTCTGGCGTGGCGCACGCTTGATCTGACCACTCAGGAACATGATAAATTCCTTGCTCGCCATGGGGACTTGCTGAAACCGCATCATGGCGCGCGGCTTGACATGGCACAGTGGCGCGGGCTCAAAGATGCCGCGCTCATGCGGCAGCTTGTTCCCGAAGATCAACAGGCGCTGGCCGATCTGCGAGACGCGGTCAAGGCGGGCGAGGATGGTCTTGTGGCGAAACTCGAAGCATTGCCCGAGGCGCTTCGTGCGGATCCGCTTTTGTCGTTCCGGCGGTTTGAGCGGCTGATCGACGGGAACGATTACGAGAATGCAATCGCCTTGATGATAGCGCAAAGCCGAACCGACGTAGGCTTGGGTCTGCCCGAGCGGTGGTCGAACTGGCGGCGCATTCTGACGCGGCGTATGATGCGCGAGGACGAGTACGAGATCGCCTATGAGCTGGCGGCGCTGCACGGGCTGATCGGGGGCGGGGCCTTTGCCGATCTTGAGTGGCTCGCGGGGTATATCGCGCTGAGCCATCTCGACGAGCCTGAGCTGGCGCGGGATCATTTCCAGCGCCTGAGCGCGGCGGTCCGGTCGCCTATCTCGCGCGGGCGGGCAGGTTACTGGGTCGGGCGGGCGCAGGAGGCATTGGGCGATCCGGACGCAGTCCAGGTGGCCTATGAGGAGGCTGCGGAACACGCGACAAGCTTTTATGGCATACTTGCCGCGGAACGGGCCGGAATTGCGCTTCCCGATACGTTGGCCGGGGCCGAGGACTATTCTGACTGGCGTCAGGCCGACTTCGCCAACGGAGATCTCTTCAAGGCCGGCCAACTGGCGCGCGCGGCGGGGCAATCATGGCTGGCCGAACAGTTTTTCACCCATCTGGCCGAGGGTCTGGACCGAAACGGCGTCGGGCAGCTTGGTCAGGCGCTCGCGGATATGGGGGAACCGCATTTGCAGGTGATGGTCGGCAAGCGCGCGGCGCGGGACACGGTTGTCGCCGAGGCGCCCTATTACGCACTGCATCCGATGAAGGACATGGACCTTCCGATCAATATGGAGATGGCGCTGGCCATTGCACGTCGCGAGAGCGAATTTGATCACCTTGTCCGCAGTGGTGCCGGGGCCGAAGGGCTGATGCAGCTCATGCCCGGGACGGGACGAGAGGTAGCCGGTCGCACGGGCACCGAGTATAGCCGGCTCAAGGTGCAGACCGACTGGCGCTACAATGCCGAACTGGGGTCGGCGTATCTTGCACAGATGGCCGAACGGTTCGGCGGAAACGTGGTGCTGGTGTCGGTGGCCTATAACGCGGGGCCGCATCGCGCGGAGCGTTGGATCGAGCAGTTCGGCGATCCGCGTGCCCCGGACGTCGATGTAGTGGACTGGATCGAACAAATCCCGTTCCGTGAGACGCGAAATTATGTGCAGCGTGTGACCGAGAGCCTGCCCGTTTATCGCGCCCGGTTGGGGCACAGGCCACACCCGCAGCCGTTCACCGACGAGTTGAAGGGGGCGAGTCTCACGTCTGGGCTCAAGGGCATCGACTGACCTTGAGGTAACGGCGGGATGTTGCGCAAGCTATCAAGCTGGTCTTCGGGGTCGAAATGTTAACACCTTGGCAGGCAGCCAACGAGATAAGAGGAGGTCTTTGATGATCGTGAGACATTTGGGCGATGTTCTGGGCACGGATGCGCATGTCAAGGGCGAGGCGTTCGAGAGCCGACGGATGCTTTTGGCGCAGGATGGCGTGGGGTACTCGTTGCACGATACTCAGGTGCGCGAGGGAACCGAACAGCGTTTGCATTACAAGAACCACGTTGAAAGCAATTACGTCACCGCCGGCGAAGGAGAGGTGGAGAACCTCGTAACCGGTGAGGTGTTTCCCCTTGGGCCCGGGTCACTTTACGTTCTGGACCGCAACGAGCCGCATCTTTTGCGTGCATTGCGCGGTGATATGCGGATCGTTTGCGTCTTCACTCCCGCACTGACGGGTCGCGAAGTGCATGATGCCGACGGAAGCTATGGCTTGCCTGACGACGTCAGCGAGAGATAGCGCGCGGCGGCAAGGCCGGCACGCCGTCCTGTGGCCAAGCAGGCGGTCAGAAGGTAACCGCCTGTTGGCGCCTCCCAGTCAAGCATCTCGCCCGCAGCGAAAGTGCCGGGGCGGGTGCGAAGCATGAGGTTTTTGTCCAGTGCATCGAAGCGCAGCCCGCCAGCCGTCGATATAGCCTCGTCAAGCGGGCGAGGGCCGTCGTGAGAGATTGGCAGGGCCTTGAGCAGCGGTGCGAGATCATCGGGTAAAGGGCGTGCGCATTCCATCAAAAGCGCGATTTTTGCAGGATCAAGGCGCAGGGTCTTGCGGAGATGGTTGCTGAGGCTCGTCTTGCCGCGAGGCCGCGAAAGACGCTGGCGTATGGTCTCTTCATCGAGATCAGGCAGAAGATCAAGGTTGAGCGGAGCTCCACCGCGCAGCGCAGCAGAGACCGCGTAGATGCCGCCGCCTTCTATGCCATGGCTTGAGATCACGATCTCGCCACGCGATCTGGTGGCCCCAGCAAGGAGGGCCAACCCCTTGATCGGCGTGCCTAAATGGCGGTGCATATGATCGGACCACGCAACACGAAACCCCATGTTGGCTGGCTTGAAGGGCGCAACCTGTTCCGGCAGATAAGCCGCCCATGCCCCGTCTGAGCCGAGCCGTGACCAACTGGCTCCGCCGCAGGCCAGAACCGTCACAGCCGGTTCAACGCACACAATACCCTCGGGCGTGTCAAACCGGCAGGTTGCACCCTCAAAGCCGGTCCAGCGCCAACGGGTAAGGAGCGTCACCCCCTGATCCGCAAGTCGCGCGAGCCAGGCGCGCAGCAGTGGAGACGCCTTCATCGCCTTGGGAAACACGCGCCCGGTGGAGCCGGTAAAGAGCGGCTGACCCAACCCTTCGGCCCATTCCGTCACAGCCTTCGGCCCGAATTCGTCTAGGCTTTGACCAAGGGCATCGCGGGCGCCGCCATAAGCCGCGAGAAAATCTGAAAGAGGTTCTGCCTTGGTCAGGTTCAGTCCGGACTTGCCCGCCATAAGCAGCTTGCGCGCAGGCGAGGGCATGGCTTCGGCCACTGTCACGGCATGACCGGCCTGCGACAGCATATCCGCCGCCATGAGGCCCGCAGGCCCGGCCCCGATGACAAGCGCTTGGGTCATGCGGCGGGGGGCAGCCCCTTGTGATGCACGACGCGCTGCGGGAAGGGTATCTCGATGTCGTGTTCCTTGAGAGCGTTCCATATGGCGAAGAGCACCTGCGGGGTGAAGCGGTTCTTACCGTCATCTATGCCATTGACCCAGAATTCCACCGCGAATTCCACCCCGCTGTCGCCAAAGGCGCGCAACTCGCAATCCGGGCGGTCGGGCTCCTGCAGGACGAAGGGTAATTTGGCCACCGCCTCTTCGATGAGTGCCGGGACAATGTTGATATCCGTGTCGTACGAGACTGAAAACGGCGCCTCATAGCGGTTCGCGCTGCCCTGATCGGAATAGTTGACGACGCGGGTGGTGATGAAATCCTCGTTCGGGACAACGATCCAGCGGCCATCGAAAGTTTCCAGGATCATGGCGCGCGCCGTGGTCTTAACGATGGTTCCGGCCTCGCCATTGTCCAGTTCGACATAGTCACCCACGGTCGCCTGACCTTCCAGAAGCAGGATGACACCCGAGATGAAATTCGAGGCGATCTTTTGCAGACCAAAGCCGAGACCGACGCCAATTGCCCCACCAAGCACCGCGAGGGAGGTGAGCGAAATTCCGAGGATGTTCATCAGCACGAGGAAGGCCGCACCGAAGATCACGATCTCGGCCACCTTGGCGGCCAGTTGGCGGGTGGCCGGGCGCATCTCCTCTTGCGACTGGATATAGCTCGTCGATCTTTCATTGGACCAGCGCCCGAGCCAGAATATGAGACCGCCCGCCACTATTGCCCGCAGCAGCCAGAGAAGGTCGAAGGACATGTTTCCCAGCGGGATCACAGTGGCCTCAAGCCGTTCGGAAACCGGGCCGATGAGCCCCACCGCATAGAGAGCGGCGATAGGGATCAGGACATAATTCCCGAGCAGTTTCAGAAACGGTTCGGTGAAGATGTCACGAACGAGAATACGCACCGCGAGGAACAAGAACACGCGCTTGCCGAAGGCAATCACAGCACCAGACCCGAAGAGCGAACGTGTGACACCTTCGCCCAGCCCGGTAAACACATAGGCAAGAAGCGGCAGTAGCAAGGGCAAGAAGATCAATACGAAATTCCGCAGGCGCGCCACGACGTTGGTCTGATCCGGGGGCGGGGCCAAAAGCCGGGTCAGCGGTCCGCGCAGCCTGCGGCTGATCACCAGAGCCAGAAGATAGGCCGCGAGCAAAAGCGCGAATTGGGTCCAGGCCGCGGGGCTGAGCAGCCACCCCTCGGCCACCTCCCACCCTTGTTTTGCGTAAACTATGGCTTGGCGCACGATCTCCGGCTGGTTTTCCATGCTAAATTCCTTGTCGTTGACCTCACCGCCGGGGAGGCATCGAAACCTGCGCAATTGGCTGCGTTGCGCATTCCGGTTTTCGCGCTGTCGGCGGGTTGAGATAAATCTTTATGTCGGTCTCAAATGTCCTATCTGCCTCTCATGCCCGCAAGATGCCCGGTGATCAAGTGAGCGACGCGCAAAACCCGAATTGTCCCTTGTGCGGGCGGCCCATTACGCCCGAGGCGCGTCAAAGCCTGCACCATCTTGTGCCCAAGCTCAAAGGCGGGAAAGGTGGCCCGGTCGTGCGCCTGCATCAGATTTGCCATAACGAGATCCACGCGACCCTGACCGAAGCCGAGCTTGCGCGGGATTATGACACACCCGAGAAACTCAGGGCGCATCCCCGTTTGGCAAGATTCATACGTTGGGTGGTCAAGCGCCCGCCGGAGTTTCATTCGAAGACGCCGGGGCGGCGACGCGCGCGGTAGATCGGGTCAAGCCGCGTGGCCGTGTCGCGCGTTTTGGCCAAGTGGAGCATCCCAAGACTGTCACCGGCGCGACAGCATTGCGAGACGTATAAGCGTCCGTTCCACAAGCGGCATGTCCGGGGCGGAACGCCCTGCCGAGCGCAAGGTGAGGTCAGTTTCAAAAAGTAGCGACAACGCCTGTTCGAGCCGGACCGCCCCCCAGCCCTGTGCCTGTCTTTGCATGCGGTCACGCCGTGGCCCGAAGACGGGGGGGCGCACCCGCGCGATCCCCTGAGAGGGGCCGCCGGGATCGGAGGCCGCCGCGTAAAGCGTGCGGAAGTGTCGTGTCGCGGCGATGCAAAGGCCCACCGGTTGTACCCCTTGCGCGCGCAGCCGTTTCATCACCGGGCCGATTTCGCCGGTGCGGCCCTCGGCCACGATGTTGAGCACATCGTCAAGCTCGGCCTCGGTGGAGGCGGGGGCGCATTGAGCGATATCTTCTGAGGAAAGCGGTGTGTCGTCGCCAAGCTTATAGAGCGCGACTTTCGTAAGGGTCTGACGAAAGTCCCCCGGATCAAGCGTGCGGGCGAGCGCGGTGAGATCGACCATGGCATCGCCCGAGATGTCGCTGAGGCCGGATTTCTTCAGCTCAGCCTCGATTTCCGAGCGTGAGGGCGGATCGTCGTAGATCGCGGTGGCATAGGCGTTGGGATGGTTTTCGAACGCCTTGCGAATCTTGGACGCGGGTTTGAGTTGTCCGGCGGTGACGACAATCTGAGCGTCGCCCTCGCGCCAGTCATCGAGCGCATTAAGGATGGCCGGGGCGGCGGTGTCTGTTGCGTCCTCGACGAAAGCCACGCGCGGTCCGGGAAAGAAGCCTTGCGCCTTGATGGCATCCAGAAGGGCGGCGGGGGATTTGCGCAGATCCGACGCGGGCAGGCGGGTAAGGCGCATCTCCTCTTCGCCGGCGGGCCCGATCAGGGCAGCAATCACTTCCTGACGGCGGAGCGCCACACGCATCGTATCGGCGCCGTAGATCAACAGGCCGGTGCGGCCCGACTCGGGCCGGGCGAAATAGCCGGGCGCGTCGCGCGGCGACAGCTTCATGAGGCCGGAGGCGTCAGCGCGGCGGTGAGGCGCGTGGTCACATCGTTCGCAAGAACGGTCATCAGCCGGGCCCGGGCGTCACGCTGAGCGGCCTGTGTCGCGACGGTGGTGCCCGAGGCCGAGTAGCCGGTGAAATTGCGCGTCTTGCCCGACGTCACCACCGCGCCCGTGGACAGGTCCCGCAGTGCATAGGTCACATCGCCGATGATATTGTAGCGCGTGTTGACGTTATTGGCCGATATGGCCACCGCATCTTCGCGCAGGGTGATGGCGTAGGACAGGCCATAGCGGTCCTCGGCGGCCCGGCCAAGCCGTTCTTCCATGCTGCGGACGAACAGGAAATCCGCGCGCGTCTTGGGATCGTCGAGGCGCACAGCATCCAGTAGAGCCGCGCCGCCGCCACCCGGCGCATAGACAGGCGAGAATCCACACCCGGCAAGCCCAAAGACGGCGAGGGCAGTAAGCGTGAATTGACGGCGATTATATGACAACATTGACGATCCGTCCGGGGACGACGATGACCTTCTTGGGCGCGGCCCCGTCCATCGCCCTTTGCACAGCTTCCAATGCCAGCGCCGCTTTTTCAACCTCGGACTTCGACATGTCGACCGGCACGCTGATTTCTGCGCGCCGCTTGCCGTTGACCTGAACCGGGAGTGTGACGGTATCAGAGACAAGCATCGCGTCATCGGCAATGGGCCAAGGGGCGGCGGTGATCAGTCCCTCGTGACCCAGCAGGTGCCAAAGCTCTTCGGCAAGATGTGGCGTCATGGGGGCCATCAATTGCGCCAGCGCAGTTGCGGCCTGACGTTTGGCATCAGCGCCTGCGTTGCTCTTGGCGAGTGTGTTGGTGAAGGCATAAAGCTTGGCGATAGCCGCATTGAAACCAAAGCTTTCCACACCTCCCGTGACTTCGTGGATGGTCCTGTGCATCTCGCGCAGAAGGGTCTCATCGGCTTCGGGCGTGCCGGTGCCGGTGTCCTGCACGAGCGCGTCTACAATCCGGTATACGCGGGTCAGGTGCTTGTGCGCCGCCTCGGCGCCCGACGCGGTCCATTCCACGTCGCGCTCGGGCGGGCTGTCGGACAGCACGAACCAGCGCGCGGTGTCCGCGCCGAACGCGCCGATGATGTTCACCGGATCGACCACGTTCTTCTTGGACTTCGACATCTTGGCCGAGGGGATAACTTTAAGTTTTGGGTCCTCTGCACCAACTTGGTCATCAATGTAGTGTACATCCCAGAGGTCTCGCAGCTTAGATGTATCAGAAGGATCAACGCTTCGTTGTAAAACGAAACTACGAAGCAATGCTACCGGCTCTCCTTCATATTCAAAGCGACACACTTCTTCTGGAAAATAGAACTTTGCGCGAGAACCCTTTGCCTCTTCGTTCATCTCCGCGCCCAAATACATCTCGTGCGTGACCATGCCTTGGGTGAAAAGCGCATCGAACGGCTCGCGCGCCTTTTCGGGCAAATGGCCGCAGATATGCATCGCCCGCGCGAAGAAGCGCGAGTAAAGCAGATGCAGGATCGCGTGTTCGATGCCGCCGATATACTGGTCCACGTTCATCCAGTAGGCCGCGTCCTCCATCACCGTGGGGGTGTCGGCACGGGGCGCGGTGAAACGGGCATAGTACCACGAGCTGTCCACGAACGTGTCCATCGTGTCCGTCTCGCGCCGGGCGGGGGCGCCACAGGCGGGGCAGGCGCAGTCGCGCCAGCTTGGGTGGCGATCCAGCGGGTTGCCGGGGATGGAAAAGTCGATCGGGTTGCCATCCTCGTCATAGGGCAGCTCGATGGGCAGGTTTTTCTTTTTCTCGGGCACCACGCCGCAGGCGTCGCAATGCACCACCGGAATGGGACAGCCCCAATAGCGTTGACGACTAAGGCCCCAATCGCGCAGGCGGAACTTGGTGACGCCTTGCCCCACGCCATTTGCCTCACAGAAATCAATCGCGGCGTCGATGGCCGCGAGGCCCGTCTGCTCGGTATCGCCGGCAAACCCGCGCACATAGATAACCGTTTCGGTCTTGGGAGGGACATAAGCCTCGCCGCCATCCTCGGGCAAGGGGAAGCCCTCGTTCTCTGCGGGAGCAAAGGTCGAGATGACGGGCAGGTCGTATTTGCGCGCAAAATCCAAGTCACGCTGATCATGCGCAGGACAGCCGAAGATCGCGCCGGTGCCGTAATCCATCAGGATGAAATTGGCGATGTAGACGGGCAATTCCCACGCATTATCAAACGGATGACGGCAGGTGAGGCCGGTGTCAAAGCCCAGCTTCTCGGCCTTTTCCAGCGCCTCTTCGGTGGTGCCGCCGCGCCGCGCCTCGGCGCAGAATTCGGCCACATCCGCGCGCTCGCGCTCAAGCTGGCGCGCAAGCGGATGATCGGGCGAGATGCCGATGAACGACGCCCCCAGAAGCGTGTCGGGCCGGGTGGTGTAGACTTCGACCCGGTCATGTCCGTCGGGGCCGTCATTCAGGCCGAAGGCGAATTGCAGCCCGCGCGATTTTCCGATCCAGTTCTCCTGCATCGTGCGGACCTTGGCGGGCCAGTCGTCAAGGCTGTCGAGGGCTTCCAGCAATTCTTCGGAAAAATCCGAAATCCGGAAAAACCACTGAGTGAGTTCGCGCCGCTCCACCTCGGCGCCCGAACGCCAGCCGCGGCCGTTCTCGACCTGCTCATTGGCCAGAACGGTCATATCCACCGGGTCCCAGTTGACCACCGCGTTCTTGCGATAGACCAGCCCCTTTTCGAGGAAATCAAGGAAAAGCGCCTGTTGCTGGCCGTAATATTCGGGGTCGCAGGTGGCGAATTCGCGGCTCCAGTCGATGGAGAGACCCAGAGGCTTCATCTGCGCACGCATGTCGGCGATATTGCCGTAGGTCCAGTCCTTGGGGTGGCCGCCCGAGGCCATCGCCGCGTTCTCGGCGGGCATCCCAAAGGCATCCCAGCCCATTGGATGCAGAACACTGTGGCCAGTGGCGATCTTGTGGCGCGCGATCACGTCGCCCATCGTATAGTTGCGCACATGACCCATGTGGATGCGCCCCGACGGATAAGGAAACATCTCGAGGACGTAATATTTCGGCCTGTCGGCGGAACGCGTGGCGCGGAAAAGCCCGGCCTCGTCCCACGCTTTTTGCCACTTCGCTTCGATCTCGGCTGCGGAATAGGCCATTGTCCCTTGCCCTTTCGCTTGGATTCCCGGTGTTGTGAAGCGTGATAGGCGGCGTGGCGCGCGGGGTCCAGTGGGAAGGCGCGCTTTTCAGGGCGCGCGCACCCGCCTATAGTCCTGCAAAAAGACGAACACATCGCGGGGCAGTATGAAAATCCTATTCATTCATCAGAATTTTCCCGGCCAGTTCAAGCATCTGGCGCCTGCGTTGGCGCAGGAGGGGCATGAGTGCCGGGCCTTGACGCTCAGGGTGGACGAGGCGACGGATTGGCGCGGGGTCGAGGTGCTTCCCTATACACTTCCCGAGCGTAAGCGGCAGGCAGTGCATCCATGGCTTGTCGATCTTGATACCAAGGTGACACGGGGCGAGGCGTGCTGGCGGGCCGCGCGCGCCCTGCGGACGGAGGGGTATGTGCCCGATCTTATCCTTGCTCACCCCGGATGGGGCGAATCGCTGTTCCTTCGCGACCTATGGCCCGAAGCACGGCTGGGGCTTTACTGTGAACTCTATCACGAAGCGGGTTATCCCCATTTGGAGTTCGATCCCGAGTTCCCTTCGCGAGAGCCCGAGATCAATCCGATGCGCATTCGCCTTAAGAATCTCAATAATCACCTGCATTTTCCAGCGGCCCAAGCGGGCATCAGCCCTACGCGATTTCAGGCGGACACCTTCCCCCCCGAATTTCGGGATCGGATCACCGTGGCCCATGACGGAATCGACACCGCGTTTTCCCGACCCGATCCGGATGTGATCCTCACACTCAAGGGCCATGCCCCCTTCACCCGCAAGGACGAGATCATCACCTTCGTCAATCGCAACCTCGAACCTTATCGCGGGTATCACGTATTCATGCGGACGCTGCCGCGGCTTTTGCAACAGCGGCCCAAAGCGCGGGTCATCATCATCGGTGGCGACGAGGTGAGCTATGGCGCGCAGCCCCCCAAGGGCAAAACGTGGAAACAGATTTTCCGCGAGGAGGTGAGGCCCGACATACCCGACGCCGATTGGGCGCGCGTGCATTTTCTTGGGCGGGTTCCCCATGCACAGTTCACGCGGGTGCTACAGTTGTCACGGGTGCATGTCTACCTGACCTACCCCTTCGTGCTGAGTTGGAGCTTGATGGAGGCGATGGCCTGCGAGGCCGCAATCGTGGCGAGCGACACGGCACCGGTGCGCGAGGTTATCCGCGAGGATGAGACTGGCCGACTTGTCGATTTCTTCGACCGTGACGCGCTGGTGGCGACGATCGGCGAATTGCTGGATGATGCGGAGGCGCGGGCGCGTCTTGGACGGGCGGCCCGGCAACTCATGGTGGAAGACTATGATCTGGCCACCGTGTGTCTGCCACGGCAGTTGGCTTGGGTGCATGCCCTGATGAAACTTCCGCTTGAGCCCGCGGCGCGTGCGTGACGCGCCGGCGTTGTTGCGGGCCTTGGTGCGGTATTAGTAGCGTCCGGCCTGAATACGCAGCTCACGGGCCCGCGACAGGATCGCGTCCTCGACGGCACGCCGCGTTTCGGCGCTGACGGCGTTGCCGCCACGGGTCTGAAGCGCGACATTGAGGGACCTGGCATCAAGCGCGGGATCGCTGATCAGAACCGTCGCACGATAGGAGGTGCCTCCGCCGGGCGGTGTGCCATAGCCGGTCGAGATGACGCCGGTGAAGGGATCGGCGGCCTGTATCGGCAGGAAGTCGAGCACGTCGAGAGACGCTGTCCAGAGAAAGCGGTTGACCTTGACAGGATTTTTGCCCGTGCGAAATGCATCGAAGAGCGAGGAGCCACTGCTCACCCGGCTTTTTGCCTCGCGCCCGGATTTCACGGTATAGGCGTCCGGATTGGTCGGGCCGATCTTGTCACGGCTGCACCCGGCAACAAGTGTCGCGCAGATCAAAGCAAGCAACACGGTTTTCAAAGGTGAAAAAGTCATTTGGTCGTCCGCTATAGCCTCTCATCCCTACTACCGGCCAGCGCGGCGTGGAGCAAGGCGTTAATGCAGATTGCTCATCGCCGCGCCTATTCCGCGATTGAAAGACGCCCGGCATAAGGCCAGATTGGGCGCCAATGTAACGGTTTGGGAAAAGGTGGATTGGACATGGGGTTGAAAGAGATCAGGGACGAGATTGCCCGCGCCGAGACAGAGGCAGGGCGCGAGGCGGGGTCGGTAACACTGATTGCCGTGTCCAAAAAGCAGCCCGATGCACGTGTCGAGGCGGTCCTTGAGGAGGGGCACCGTGTCTTTGGAGAGAATCGGGTGCAGGAGGCGGCGGACAAGTGGCCGGCCTTCCGCGAAAAATTCGATGATATCGAATTGCATATCATCGGCCCGCTTCAAACCAACAAGGTGCGTCAGGCGATGGGACTGGCGCAGGCGATTCATTCGGTGGATCGGCCCAAGCTTGCCCGGGCGATCGCCCGCATCGCACAGGAGGAGGGCCATTGCCCCGACCTCTTCGTACAGGTCAACACCGGTGAGGAAGATCAGAAAGCAGGCGTCATGCCCGGTGAAACTGACGCGTTTGTGGAAGAGTGCCGGGGTCTTGATCTGCCTGTGCGTGGGCTGATGTGTATCCCGCCGGTGGACGAAGACCCGAGCCTTCATTTCGCGCTTTTGGCCAAGATCGCGGCCCGCAACGGTCTTGCAGGATTGTCGATGGGCATGAGCGGCGATTTCGCGCGCGCGATCGCGCTCGGGGCCACGCATGT
This sequence comes from Roseovarius sp. E0-M6, assembly GCF_037083845.1. Taxonomy (NCBI): domain Bacteria; kingdom Pseudomonadati; phylum Pseudomonadota; class Alphaproteobacteria; order Rhodobacterales; family Roseobacteraceae; genus Roseovarius; species Roseovarius sp. E0-M6. The sequence continues at coordinate 289,644 of NZ_JBAPLA010000003.1, forward strand.
GCGTGTGGGGTCAGCGATCTTCGGAGAGCGTCCGACGCGGGGCTGATGATCCTTGATCCAATGTGCTAGCCACGCACGATGAGGCGTGCGCCGGGTGCGATGCGCGTTGCGATATCGCGAAGGTGGTCGGGGCGGAACGCCACACATCCGGCGGTCGGATAGCCCGGCCGGCGCCATTGATGCAGGAAAATGCACGACCCGTGTCCGGGCGTCGCCGCTGGCCAGTTCCAGTCCGTTACCAGCACGAGATCATAGAGCGGATCGGCGCGGCGCATCGCCTCATAGCTATAGGGGTGAGGCATCTGGGCGCGCGTGTTGTAAGCCGGATCGGCGCTGTCATCCGACCAGATATCACGCGGGTCGATGGGTGTGGCCCAAGGTGCCGGGCGCGCCAAACGATCGGGGCGATAATACATCGCCACGATGCGGTGCGCGCCGGCGGGTGTCGCCATGTCACCCTCGCGCTTGTCCGTGCGGATGCCGCCCGCGCCGATCGTGCAGGGATAATGCCGCCCCATGAAGCGCACGCCGCGCGGTGTCAGAACAAGATCCCACGGCGTCATAACGAGGCCTCGGGGCGAAAGGCGTCGGGGATCGTGTCCCGTCCTTCCAGAACGAGATCGGCCATGACCTGTGCCACCTTGGGGGCCATGCCGAAGCCGATCTTGAATCCGCCGTTTGCGATGTAGTCACCGGGATGGAGCGGGTGCGCCCCGAGCATCGGCGCACGCGAGCGGCTGCGCGGGCGCACGCCAGCCCAACGCTCAATCACCCGCGCGCCGCGCAAAAGGGGCACCGCCTTCATCGCGCGGTCGATCACATCGTCAAGCTGAGCATCCGTGGCGGTTGGATCGTCATAGTCGCGTTCCGAGGTTGAGCCGATGGCGGTGGTGCCATCGGCATGAGGCACGATATGAAGCCCCTCCGCGAACAGCTGTGGCTTGTCATGCGCGTCAAAATGAAGAAGCGCGCCCTGGCCCTTGACGCCATTGCCGATGGTCTTGCCGAAATGCGTGCTAAGCGCGGTCAGATCGGCGATGCCAGTGGCGTGAACCACCCGCCCTTTTGTGGTGCCATCGGGTGCAACCTCGCCACCGCGCGCCCGAATCGCGGCCGCCAGTGTCGCACAGGCGCGGCGCGGATGCAGCCGCGCGCTGAGAGTGTCGTGGATCACATGGCCGCTTGGGGAGTGCGGGGCCCAGAGCATGTGATCCGCAGGCACAACGCGCCATGTCGCGGCATCGCCCCAGAGCGTGCGCGCGCTCTCCTCTCGGGTGCGGGCCAGATCGAGGGCTGCCCTGTCGCCAATCGGCTGCACCCGGCCGAGCCGCCCATAGCCCGGGTTTACTCCGCCCGCCGCAGTCACTTCGTGCCAGAAGGCTTCGGCCATGAGCAGGCTGTCGAGTTGAAACTGTTTCTTGTCGTTCCAGTTCTCGGGCACATGCGGCGCAAGCGCACCCACGATACCGCCCGAGGCCCCCGCGCCGGGGCCGCCCGGGTCGATCACCCGGACGCGTGCGCCCCGCACCATGCAGGTCCACGCGATCGAAAGCCCGAATATGCCGGCGCCGAGCACTGTCACGTCTGGCATTGCCAATATGCGCCCCTCCTTGCATGGTCGCCGCGTTCCCTGACCTTTCTAGAGGATGTCACGATGCGGGGCCAGATGGCAGAGCTTGAATGGCGAGATGGCGTTGTGCCGGTCTCGACCCGGTTCGACGACCCATATTTCAGTCTGGAAAACGGGTTGGCGGAAACGCGACACGTCTTTCTTGCGGGCAATCGCCTTCCCGCGCGCTTTCGCGATGGTTTTCACGTCGCCGAATTGGGCTTTGGGACGGGGCTCAACGTGCTCACACTTGCGCTTGAATGGGCCCGGAGCGGACCAAAGGGACGGCTGCGGGTGACATCGTTCGAAGCTTTCCCGATACAGGCCGACGAAATGGCGCGTGCGCTTGCCGCGTTCCCAGAATTGTCGGAAATCGCGCCCCACCTGATCGCGCCGTGGCGCAGTGGAGAGCGCGAGATCAGGTTGCCCGGCGGCGTGGAACTGCAAGTGATCGAAGGCGACGCGCGGCTGCGGCTTGGCCCTTGGGACGGATGCGCGGATGCCTGGTTTCTGGATGGGTTTTCACCTGCGAAAAACCCCGAACTATGGGGCGCTGACCTGATGGCCGCAGTGGGCGAGCATACTGCGCCCGGCGGCACTGTCGCCACTTATACCGCTGCGGGTTTCGTCCGGCGCGGGCTGACGGAGGCCGGGTTTGAAGTCACCCGCGCGCAAGGCTATGGCCGTAAACGGCACATGACCGTGGCAAGAAAGGCCGACCCGGAATGACTGAACAAAATACTCGGCTCGGTATCCTGCTCATGGTGGCGACGACATTCGTTTTCGCGGTGCAGGACGGGATTTCGAAGCATCTTGCGAGTGAGTACAACGTCTACATGGTGGTCATGGTCCGCTATTGGTTCTTTGCCGCTTTCGTCATGAGCGTGGCCTCGCGGCAGGCGGGTGGTCTACGTGCGGCGGCCCGCACTGAGCAGCCGTTTCTTCAGACCTTCCGTGCGCTTTTGCTGGTCTCTGAAATCTGCGTCATGATCTACGGTTTCACGCTGTTGGGCCTGATTGAGGCACATGCGGTCTTTGCCTCGTATCCACTTCTTGTGGCGGCCTTGTCGGGGCCTGTTCTGGGCGAATATGTGGGTTGGCGGCGCTGGACCGCGATAGGGGCCGGCTTTGTCGGGATTCTCATCATACTCAAGCCCGGCCTGGGTGTGTTCGATCCGGCGGCCATGGTGGCGCTCACGGCGGCGTTGATGTTTGCGCTTTACGGCCTGCTCACTCGCTATGCGGCGAGGCGCGACAAGACGGCAACTTCATTCTTCTGGACCGGTACTGTCGGGGCGCTTGGGATGACTGCCGTAGGCATGTGGTTCTGGGAAACGATGATTGCACAGGACTGGGCATGGATGGCGGTGCTTTGTGTCACCGGCGCATTGGGGCACTACACCCTGATCAAGTGCTATGAGGTGGCCGAGGCAAGCGCGGTGCAGCCCTTTGCCTATCTTCAGCTTGTCTTTGCCAGTGCGCTCGGTCTGTTCGTCTTTGGAGAGGCGCTCGAGGCGAATGTGGTTCTCGGAGCCGTGATCGTTGTCGCGGCCGGTCTTTTCACCCTTTGGCGCGCCCGGGTCGCGGCCTGAACCCATGGTCAGGTGCTTGAGAAGGTTCCTGTCTCCGGGCTGCGACATGTTCGCGCCCGCAGGCGGAAATCCTTGTCTTGAATAGGATCGCGAAGCTATCAATAGTAACCATCGAGAAGCTGCCACCACCGATCTCATGTATAACAGCCTGAAAGGATATGTCGCACCGGTCTGGTGGCGGGGCTGTGCACTTTCGTCGCGCTTCGGGCTATCGCGCAACCGCTCAGCATGGCTGCGCCTGAGCTGCGGCTGATCCGCGCAACTACGTAGGTAGTAGAACTTCGCTGGACGGCGAATCAATCTTTTCGGCCAGAAGGGTGGCTGGCGCGGTCGCCGGCTCGCGCTTGAACTTGGAGCATCTATTTATCAGAATCTGAACAGGGTTCAGATGCCAACCGACAGGACGCTCACGCTTGGCTGGCAGAAGGCCTTCTGACTGTTGTTGGAGCAGAGGGCGGACCCTATGGGCCGCCCTCTGGCAACACTTACATCGTGAGGTTGGGGATGATCTGTTTCTTGCGGCTCATGACGCCGGGCAGAACGACGGTATCGCCCTCGACCGTGGTATCAAATGACTTCTCGGCGATGGTCTTGACCGTCTCGTTGGGGACCAGAAGCGTGGCTTCCTCGTTGAGGATATCCACGACGAAAAGCAAAACGTGATCGACACCATCCTCGCTGGCTACGGTCTGCATCGCCTGCATCAGGCTGTCCTTACGTTCGAGCACCATGCGCGGCGCGGTGGTTTCAAGCACGGACACCCGAAGCTTAGTCTCGTCCATGGCGAATTCCTTGCTGTCCATGCGCAAAAGCTCGGCATCCGAAAAGTCCGAAACATCTGACTTGGCGGCGAACATCTCGGCGGCATAGTCTGCCATGTCGAGGTTGAGATCCTTGGCCAGACGTTCCGCCGTTGCCTGGTCATGTGGCGTCGTGGTGGGCGAGCGAAATTCGAGCGTATCGCTGAGAATGCAGGTGAGCGCCGCGCCCTTCATGCCTTTGGGCATTTTTTCGTATGCCTCGTCGCTCATCAGGTCGAGCATGATCGTCGCCGTGCAGGCCAGAGGTCGCAGCGTGATGTCGAGGGGCGCGCGCGTTTCGATGCCGCCGACAAGACGGTGATGGTCGATGATCGCCCGCACGTCGGCGCTGTTGATGTTCTCGGGAAGCTCGGCGGGGTTATTGGTATCCACGATCACGCAGGGCTGATCGTCCTTCACGTCAGCGATGACCGTGGGCTTCGGCAGATCCCAGTATTTCAGCATAAAGGCCGCTTCGGTATTGGGTTCGCCCAGAAGGGCTGGCTCGGCATCCTCGCCTTCGATTTCATTGAGATACCATGCCCAGAGAATGGGCGATCCGGTGGAATCGGTGTCGGGTGATTTGTGGCCGAAAACGAGAGTGGTCATGATCTGGAATGTCCTTGGCTTGCACGAATTTCGGAGGCCTTATAGGCGCGCAACCGGGACTTGTCACGGGGGCGCGTGACAGCGACACTGGCAACCATGAAAACAGGCTGTGAAACTGACCTTTATGCGCCCGTTAAGGCGTTTCTCGAAGCGCTTGGTTATGAGGTCAAGGGCGAGATCGGTGCCGCCGATGTCGTGGCCGTGCGTGGCGCCGATCCACTCTTGATCGTCGAACTCAAGACGCGGTTCTCGCTCACGCTTCTTCAGCAGGCTGTGGCGCGGCAGGCAGTGACCGAAACAATCTATGTGGCTGTGCCGCGCTGGTCGGGGCGTGCGGGCTGGCGGGCATTCAAGGGTAATCTCGGACTTTGCAGAAGGCTGGGCCTGGGGGTGATGACGGTGCAGGACGACGGCACCGTTGAGGTGCATGCCGATCCTGGCCCGTTCCGCCCGCGCCGCTCCACCAAGAAGGAGACCGCGCTCAGGGCCGAGTTCGCGGCGCGGCTGGGCGATACCGCAGCAGGTGGCACGCGGGGGCGGGTGATGACCTCTTATCGGCAGGATGCGATGCGCGTCGCGGCGTATCTGGTCGCGGCAGGCGAGGCGCGGGGCGCCGATATTGCGCGCGACACTGGGGTCGCAAGGGCCACGTCGATCATGGCGGATAATCACTATGGCTGGTTCGAGCGGGTCCGGCGCGGTGTCTACACATTAAGCACCGCGGGCGCGGTGGCGAATGACGGTGCCGTTACGGAGCAAACGGAAGGCGCGTGATAGAAAACCCCTTCTTGGCCAGAAGGTTCAGCACGCCGGTTTCACCCGGAAGATGCGCCGCCCCCACAGCCACAAAGGCATCGCCCGAGAAATCATTGCCCGTCATGCGGCGCACCCAATCGCGGTTTCGTCCGTCAAGGAGTGCGGTTTCGAATGTGGCGAAATCCTCGGCCGCGGTTGGGCCGCCGTGTTCCAGCGACATCTTGCGCGAAAATTCCCACAAAAGCGCCGTGTCCTGCGACAGATATCGCACCTTCATCGTATGGGCGAGGTCATCGGGATCAATGTCGAAATAAAAAAAGAGCCTCAGCATGTCGAGCTGTTTTTCCTGTGGAAACGTATCCAGCAGGCCCAGGATTTCGACTGCATCCTCAAGTGAGCGGCTGGGATTGCCGTTGGCGGCGGCGCGCATGCCGATCAACTCGTCGATGCCCTTGGCCTCCAGAACACCGCTGCGGGCCTCGCATGGGCCAATACCAAGCATCATGGCGGCCCAGATCGGTTTGAAACGGCTGGCGATAATGGGCGGAATCTGACGGGCGCGAAACTCATCCGCGAGCTTTTCCCAATCCTCGTCGCCCAGAAGGTCGATGAGGGTCGGTCCGGATGTGAGAAACATAAGCGAAGGGTCTTCTGCCATGCGGGCCTGAAGTGCCTTGGCATCGGCATTCGACACCTCGAGCCAGACAGTGTCGGCCGCGTCGATCAACGGGGTGAGCGCCGCAAGATGCGCGTCGGTGTCATCGTGACGGAAATGGTAGGTGCCAAAGATCGTGATGCGCGTATCGCCGCGCACGGCGTGCCACAAAAGCCCCTCGCCATACGGCGCGCGGGCCGCCCGACCCACAAGTCGCGCGCGTTCGTGTTCAGGCAGGGCCTTGATAAGGTCCGTGCCTTCACAGGCGGCCGAAGCAGGCAGCAGGAAGGACACAAGGAGCCACGCCGCCGCAAGAACCGTGTGGGCTAAACTTTTCAATATGCAACGCATCGGCAAATCTGTCCTGTCATGAGGCTGAGGTTGCACGGTGCCCCGGAGCGGGCGCGATGACAACCGTCCGCGTGCCGCATCAGCCCGGATCGCGCCAGCGGTTGACGATCGGATAACGCCGGTCGAGCCAGAACGCCCGCTTGGTCAGGCGCGGGCCCGGGGCCGACTGGAACCGTTTGTATTCGCTGATGTGGAGCAGATGCTCGACCCTGCGGGCCACCTCGCGGTCAAAGCCGGCTGCGACGCAATCGGCGATGCTGCCATCCTCATCGACCAGAATATTGAGGATGGCGTCAAGATCGGGATAATCAGGCAGCGAATCACTGTCCTTCTGGTCCTCGCGCAGTTCGGCTGTGGGCGGTTTGTTGATGATGCGGGGGGGGATCACCTCGCCTGTCGGGCCCATCATCCAGTCGCGGTGATTGGCGTTGCGCCAGCGGCAGGTCTCGAACACGCGGGTTTTATACATGTCCTTGATCGGATTATAGCCGCCGGCCATGTCTCCGTAGATGGTGGCATAACCCACGGCCACCTCCGATTTGTTGCCGGTGGTCAAAAGCATTTCTCCGAACTTGTTCGACAAGGCCATGAGCAGCAGACCCCGCAGGCGCGACTGTATGTTCTCCTCGGTAAGGTCGGGTTCGGTCCCCTCAAAGAGCGGCGCAAGCGTGTGGGTGATCGCCGCGCGCCCCTCGGATATCGGCACGAAATCATAGCGACAGCCAAGGTTTTCGGCCACGGCCTTGGCATCGTCGAGCGACGCCTGAGATGTATACTCGGAGGGCAGCATCACACATCGCACATTGTCAGGGCCAAGCGCATCGGCGGCGATGGTGGCCACAATCGCGCTGTCTATGCCGCCCGAGAGGCCGAGCAGCACCTTCTTGAACCCGGTCTTCGCCATGTAGTCCCGCAAGGCGAGGGTCATGACGTGATAGTCCTGTTCCCATTCGCCGGGCAGGTGCGCGCGCTCGCCCGGCTCTGCGTACCAGCCGTCTTTGCCACGCACCATGTCGAGATGGGCGATCGCCTCTTGGAAAAGTGGCATCTGAAGTGCCAACTCACCGCCGGGGTTGAGCACGAAGCTCCCGCCGTCGAAAACCTGATCGTCCTGCCCGCCCACAAGGTTGAGATAGATGAGCGGCAGGCCGGTCTCTATCACTCGGGACACCATAAGGTTCAGGCGCGTATCCATCTTGCCGCGGTAATAAGGCGATCCATTGGGAACCAGAAGAAATTCGGCACCGGTTTCGGCGAGTGTTTCAGGCACGTCCTCGTGCCATGCGTCTTCGCAAATGGGGCTGCCGATTCGCACACCGTCAAGCGCGAAAGGCCCGCCGACAGGCGCGGACGCATAAAGGCGCTCTTCGTCGAAAACTGTCTCATTGGGGAGGTGATGCTTGAGCACCCGGCGCACCACCTTGCCGCCCGACAGGATGTGATAAGCGTTGAAAAGCTCGGCCCCTTCGATCCACGGCCCGCCTATCGCGAGCGCGGGACCATCGGCACAATCGGCGGCCAACCTGTCAATCGCATCGAACGCGTGCTGATGGAAGGCGGGCTTCATCACAAGGTCCTGCGTATTATAGCCTGTGATGAACATTTCGGGCAGTGCGACAAGATCGGCCCCCGCCGCGCGGCCCTCTTCCCATGCGGTCCGCGCTTTTGCGGAGTTGCCGTCGATGTCGCCGACGGTGGCGTTGAGCTGGGCCAATGTCAGGCGGAAGCGGTCGGGCATCGCGGGCTCTCCGGTCGGCGGAATTGGTCTGTGATTACCGGCTTGCTCCGGCGAGGGAAAGCCGAATTCGGAAAAGTCCGTTGTCACGGGGGGATGTGTCCACTAAATTTCGCGTCACTCGTGCGTGGGGTCGCGGGCAATCGGGCAGTCGGGGCTAGTTTGAATGAAAAATTCAGTGACAGGTGCATGGATGCGGGGCGCGATCATCGTGCTTGGCCTTGGCATGGCGAACATCGGCCATGCACAGGACAGCGAAGTGCGCACCAAGCAATATGACGATGGCGGCGTTTACGAGGGCACGTTCAAGAACGGCCTTCAGCACGGCACCGGCACCTACACGCTGCCCAACGGGTATACCTATACCGGTGACTGGGTCGAGGGCGAGATTCGCGGCACCGGGGTTGCCCGGTTTCCCAACGGATCGGTCTATGAGGGCGAATTCGTCGCAGGCAAGCCCAACGGCGTAGGCAAGATCACCTTTACCGATGGCGGCACCTACGAGGGCACGTGGGAAGATGGCAAGATCACCGGCGAGGGTGTGGCCAACTATGCCAATGGCGTGCGCTACGAGGGCGGCTTTTCGAACGCCATGCACAGCGGGCGTGGCACGATGTCGTCACCCAACGGCTATGTCTACGAGGGCGATTGGGTTGCGGGCGTCAAGGATGGTGAGGCCACGATCACCTACCCCGACGGTGCCGTCTATGAGGGCGAGGTCCAGAAAGGTGCGCGGCACGGTCAGGGCAAACTGACCATGCCGGACGGCCTGATCTATGAGGGGCTCTGGAAAGATGGCCAGATAGATGGTGAAGGCACGCTCACGCAGCCCAACGGCGATGTCTATGAAGGTGATCTGGTGAACGGCAAGCGCGAAGGCGAAGGCACGGTCACCTATTCCAACGGAGATGTCTACGAAGGCGAATTCCGCGACGACAAGCGCCACGGGATGGGCACCTTCACCGGCACTGACGGCTACAAGTATACCGGCACTTGGGTTGAAGGGCAGATCTCGGGCGAGGGGCGTGTGACGTATCCTGACGGCTCGGTCTATGAGGGTGAATTCGCCAATGATCTGGCCAATGGCATGGGCAAGATCACCTATCCCGACGGGGCCACCTATGAGGGGCAATGGGTCGATGGCGTGATCGAGGGGGAGGGGCGTGCGACCTACCCCAACGGGCTTGTTTATGAAGGGAGTTTCGAGAACGCCCGCAACCATGGTTTCGGCACGATGACTTATGCCGATGGCTATCGCTACGAAGGCAATTGGGTCGATGGCCAGCGCGAGGGCGATGGCGTGGCGACCTATCCCGATGGCACGGTCTATACGGGTGAGTTCGAAGACGGGCAGCGCCACGGTCAAGGCGAGATCATCATGCCCGACGGATTTTCCTACACTGGCGAGTGGCAGGAGGGCGAAATCAACGGCGAAGGCGTCGCGACCTATGCCAATGGCGATGTGTATGTCGGCAATTTCCGCAATGGCAAGCGTCAGGGTGAGGGCACTATGCGCTATGCTACGGGCGAAGAGGTGAGCGGCACATGGGTCGAGGGTGAGCCGGACGCGGAAACGCTGGTGACGACCGGCGGTGCGGCCGTGCCTGACCTACGCGACGAGGCGGGAGAAGCGGCGGACGGCGAGGCCGGCGTGGAAACGGCAGAGCCGCCAGAAGGAGAAGAGGCCACGGATAATGCCGCCGATACGTCGGTGCCCGACCTGCGCGACGACGAGGGAGAGGCGGCGGAGTAAGAGAACCGTTCGAATTTTCTTTGTCTTCGGCGAGAGTATCGTCGCCGAAAAGAAGACCGGGCAGGAGCGGGCAACGCGCCTTGGTGCCTAGACCACCTCGCCCTTGTCCAGCCGGTCGAGGATGCGTGCGGCCCCGTCGCGCACGGCATCGTGGCGTTCCGCGCCCATCCGGTCCCACGTGGCATACATCGTTCCCATGCGCGGGTTCCTTGCGAACCTGTCGCGGTGACGGTCGAGGAAATCCCAGTAAAGCAGGTTGAAAGGGCAGGCGTTCTCGCCGGTTTTGTCCTTTACGCTATACTCACATGAGGCGCAGTAATCCGACATCCGATCAATGTAAGAGCCTGAACTGACATAAGGTTTCGATGCGATCACACCACCGTCGGCCCATTGGCTCATTCCGATGGTGTTCGGGGCCTCAACCCATTCATAGGCATCGACATAAACGGCCAGATACCATTCATGAAGCTGATGCGGGTCCACACCGGCCAGCAGGGCGAAATTGCCGGTAATCATCAGCCGCTGAATGTGGTGGGCGTAGCCGTCTTCACGGGTCTGCGCGACGGCATGGCCGACACAGTTCATCCGCGTTTCTCCGCCCCAATACAGCCAAGGCAGGTCGCGGCTATGGTTCAGCGCATTTTGGTGCGGATACTCAGGCCCTTCGCGCATATAAAGGCCCCGCACATATTCGCGCCAGCCGATGATCTGGCGGATATAACCCTCGGCCGAGTTGATGGGCACCCGGCCATCTTTCCATTCCTTTTCGACACGCTGACACACTTCGAGCGGCGAAAGCAGCCCGAGATTGATGTAGGGCGAGAGGAGCGAATGGTTGAGGAACCTGTCATCGCAGAGCATCGCATCCTGATAATCGCCGAACTCTGGCAACTGATACCTTGCGAAATGATCCAGCGCGCGCAGCGCGTCGGGGCGGGTGACGGCAAAGTGAAACGGGCGCAACGCGCCGAAATTCTTCCCGAAGCGGGCTTCGACAAGGCTCAGCACCTCTTCGGTAACGTCGTCGGGGGTGAATTGCATCGGTTGGCTGCGCAGCAAGTCGGGCTGTGCTGTCTTGCGATTGTCATGGTCGAAGTTCCACTTGCCGCCTGCGGGCGCGCCGTCGTCCATCAGAAGGCCCGTCTTGCGCCGCATCTCGCGATAGAAATATTCCATGCGCAGGCTTTTGCGCCCTTTGGCCCAGTCATCGAATTCTGTTGGGCTCGCGACAAAGCGATCATCAGGTAGCATGCTCAGGGTGAGCGGCGCGTTGTTCAGCGCCTCGATCAGGCGCCATTCGCCGGGGGTGGTGGCCAGAACCTCGGTCGTGTCATATTCCTCGGCACGGCGCATCAGTTCGCCCACGATCGAGCGGGTGGCGCCCGCGTCATCAAGGTGGGTATAGGCAACGGTCCAGCCGTGTTTTTTCAGCGCCATGGCGAAATGACGCATCGCCGACAGGACAAGGGCGATCTTCTTGGGGTGATGTGCCACATAGCCGGTTTCGTCCGTCACCTCGGCCATGACGACAATATCGCGCGTTTTATCGGCCTTGCGCAAGGCCGCGACATCCATTGAAAGCTGATCCCCGAGCACCAGAATGAGGCGGCTCACCATGTCACCTTTTTGCCGGCCCAATCAAAGAATTGCCCCGTGTCGTTGGGCGTCAACCCTTCGAGAATGTCAATAAGATTGGCCGCCGCTTCCGGTGGTTCCACCGCCGGGTGCCGGCCAAGATATTTCGACGTGAGATCGGTCGCCACCGTGCCGGGATGCAACGCCACGCAGATCGACTGTTTGTGACTTCGGCCAAGTTCAATGGCGGCGGTATGGATCATCTGATTGAGTGCCGCCTTGGCCGTGCGATAACTGTACCAACCGCCGATGCCATTGTCTCCGATTGAGCCAACCCGCGCCGAAAGTGCGGCAAAGATCGCGCGGCGGTCACGCGGGAGCAGGTGCTGCGCATGCTTGAGAACCATCGAAGGGCCGATGCAATTCACCATGAATTGATCGCGCATCGCATCTGGCGTGACCTGATCGAGCGCCTTTTCCGGTTCGGCTCCGTTCACGACCAGCGCGCCGGTTGTGACGAAAACAAGATCAAAGGGCCCGTCCAGCGCCGTGAGGGTCCGTCGAACACTGTCCTCGTCGGTGATATCGAGTCCGTCGTCACTGCGAGAGAGGGTTGTGACGCGGGTTCCGGCCTCGCGCAGGTGCGACGTGATCGCGTGACCGATCCCGCCCGTGGCGCCTATGATGAGTGCATGTTCCATGGCGGATGATCTAGCGGTGTCTGCACGGGGATCAATATCGGATCAGATTGCCCCTTTTCATTTGATCCATGCTGCGTATAGTCGCAGCCATGACACGCAATGGGCATATCGCAGACTGCGCACACGGCACCAAACGCCGGACCCGTCCGCTTGCCCTGTTGATCCTAAGCCGCCTCTGAGCGTGCCGTTCTCCGGCGCGACCGCTCAGGGGATGTGCCATTTCGCGCCAGAAGCTTAGGACACGAACAAAGAGACCAGCCATGACCAAGATTGATACGCATAAGACCTCTCCTGTCGGAGAGAAGGACAAGGTCGTCATTTTCGACACCACGCTGCGCGACGGGGAACAAAGCCCGGGCGCCACGATGACCCACGAAGAAAAGCTCGAGATCGCGGGGCTTCTTGATGAGATGGGCGTCGATATCATCGAGGCCGGATTCCCCATCGCCTCAGAGGGCGATTTCCGGGCGGTGAACGAAATCGCGAAACAGTCGGAACAGTCGGTGATCTGTGGCCTTGCGCGCGCGCAATTCAAGGATATCGACCGATGCTGGGAGGCGGTGAAGGATGCCAGACGTCCGCGCATCCACACATTTATCGGAACCTCGCCGCTGCACCGGGCCATTCCGGACCTGACGCAGGACGAAATGGCCGAACGTATACACGAAACAGTGACGCATGCCCGCAACCTCTGTGACAACGTGCAATGGTCGCCCATGGATGCCACCCGCACCGAATGGGACTATCTCAAGCGCGTGGTCGAAATCGCGATCAAGGCGGGCGCGACGACGATCAACATCCCCGACACGGTGGGCTATACCGCCCCGGTGGAAAGCGCCGATCTGATCCGCCGCCTGATCAACGAGGTGCCGGGTGCCGATGAGATCGTCTTTGCCACGCATTGCCATAACGATCTGGGCATGGCGACGGCCAATAGTCTGGCGGCTGTGGCGGGTGGCGCGCGTCAGATCGAATGCACGATCAACGGCCTTGGCGAACGTGCGGGCAATACTGCGCTGGAAGAGGTCGTCATGGCGATGAAGGTGCGCGGTGACATCATGCCCTATCGCACCGGCATCGACACGACGAAGATCATGCACATCTCGCGCCGGGTCGCTGCTGTGTCAGGCTTCAACGTGCAATTCAACAAGGCGATTGTTGGCAAGAACGCCTTTGCGCACGAATCCGGCATCCACCAAGACGGGATGCTCAAGAACGCCGAGACGTTCGAGATCATGCGTCCCGAGGATGTGGGCATGACCGGCACGTCGCTGCCTCTGGGTAAGCATTCGGGTCGCGCCGCGCTTCGCGCCAAGCTCAAGGATCTGGGGCACGACGTCGGTGAGAACCAGCTCAAGGATGTTTTTGTCCGGTTCAAGGATCTCGCCGACCGCAAGAAGGAAGTCTATGACGAGGATATCCTCGCTCTGGTGCAAACCGCAGGCGATGCGGAGACACATCTGGACCTCATCAACCTCAAGGTCGTATGCGGCACCGGTCCCGCGGAAGCCGTGATCGAGATGGACGTGGAAGGTGCCGAGAAGACCGCGACCGCACAGGGCGACGGCCCGGTGGACGCGACGTTCAAGGCCGTGCGTGAATGCTATCCCAACGATGCCAAGCTTCAGCTTTATCAGGTGAACGCCGTGACCGAAGGCACCGATGCGCAGGCCACGGTCAGCGTGAGGCTCGAGGAAGATGGCAAGATCGCGACCGGCCAATCGGCCGACACCGACACTGTTGTCGCTTCGGCGCGGGCCTATATTCATGCGCTGAACCGTCTGATTACGCGGCGTGGCAAATCCGGGGGCGACGTGCCTGAAGTCAGCTACAAAGACCTGACCTGAGAGGTTATTGCGTGCGCCGTTCGTTTCATCAGGTGCCAACGGCGCGCGCAATGTTTCAGGCGTGAACCACGGTTCCCACCAGCAGGCAGACAGCCGCCATGGCCGAAGCCGCAGTGCGCAAATGATTCAACCTTGTCCATCTCCGTGCGTAGACGCGCCAATAGTCGCGCGCCTCTGTGCTGTCGGTGGGTAAGGCTTCAAGGTGATTGTTCATCGGCACATTGCCCAGAAGGGTGACGGCGAATGTTCCCATCATATAAATGACGGCGCCCGCGACGAACCAATCCCGTGATGGGCCTTCGATCGCCAGCCACGCATAGGCGGCAAGCCCGGTCATGACTGGCACCAGCAGAAGCAACCCCGTCACGAAAGCCGATCTGAGCACTTTGCGATTGATGACCTGCATCGCCTCGAGGCCCGAATTTGGCCGCGCCGCAGTCAGGGATCGCATGATGAAATCCGAAAACGCCAGAAAGACGCCTGCGACCAAAGCGGTGGTGACCGCAGTGGCCCCGAAAAGAAACTGGATAAGAATGTCTGACATGAAAGTATCTCCTTTGAGATCGTGTGTTGTGATGGCTGCAAGGCTCAAGCGGCCTTTCGACCCATTGTATGTGCGCGTTCGATCCATGTCCCGAGGCGCTGCGGATTGGCGAGCTTGACCGAGCCCAGTTGCACGATTTTGCGCATCCGGATGCCGACGAAGCCCAACACCTGATTGCGCAGGACGCGGCGCCCGGGCTTGCGGTAAAGTATAGTGTCCAGGAGGGGCGGTGTGTCCGACGTGATCAGCGCGTCCGCCGTGCGCCCCTTGAGAAGCTTGTCCCAGCCCATGCCGCGCTCGTGATACTTGAAGGCAAATCCCGAGCTTAGCGCCCGGTCGAGCACGGCCTTTGCCCGCGCCGGCATCGCACCCCACCAGTAGGGGTGAACGATCATTACATGATCGCACCAGGCCAGCGCCTCTTGCCAAGCGATCAGGTCGGACTCGAGCGGACTGTGCTTTGCAACTTCGGTAGAGCCGTTGAAATCCATATCGGCAAGGTCGAGACGGCGGATATCGGCGCCTTCGCTTCGCGCGCCAGCTTCATACGCGTCGGCCAGCGCGGCACAAAGTGATGCGGGTTTGGGATGAGCCACCCAGATGAAAATTTTCCGAGACATTATGTGATTCCTTTTGCTTGACACTGTGTAAATTGACAGCGTGACAAGTGAACGTTAATTGACACTATGTCAAGTCAAGAACCAAATACCCGCACACGCATCCTCGAAGCCACTTGGGCGCTCTTGGATTCCAATCCCGGCGTGGCTGCACGCATGTCGGACATCGCTCGGCAAGCAGGGGTGAGCCGGCAGGCACTCTATCTGCACTTTCCCAACCGCACCGAGTTATTCATCGCCACGACCAAGTTTCAGGATGAGGCGTTCAACGTCGAAGAGCGATTGCGGCCAAGCCGATCGGCACAGACAGGGCTGGAGCGCCTTGATGCCTGGGTCGAGGCGTGGGGCAGCTATATTCCCAAGATATACGGCGTGGCCAAAACCCTGAGGGTAATGGCCGAAACCGATGCCGATGCGTCCCGTGCGTGGCACGAAAGGATGCAGGACATGCGCGAAGGCTGTGCCGCCGCGGTGAGAGCTCTGGCCGCCGATGGCACACTCGTGCAGGATCATGACGAGACCGGGGCAACGGATATTCTCTGGACAATGCTGTCGATTGACAACTGGGAGGCGCTGACGCGCGACTGCGGCTGGTCGCAGGATCGCTATCTTGCGCACCTTCGCAAGCTCGCTATCCAAGTGCTGACGCGCGTCTGAAAAGGCAGGGTTCCTGTCGATTGGCGCAGGTAAGGCCCATAGCGTCGTATTGCACCCTTCCGGACGCGCGCCTATAGGCAATAGCGAGCACGCGAACTGTCTTTGCCGGAGAGAACCCATGTCGAACGATCAACTGGAAACCGCCATCGAAGCCGCCTGGGATGCGCGCGACACGATCACATCTTCTACCGGGGGTGAGACCCGCGAGGCGATCGAGGACACGCTCAATGCACTCGACAGCGGCAAGCTGCGCGTTGCAGAGCCCGGAACCGATGGTCAGTGGCACGTGAACCAGTGGGCCAAGAAGGCCGTGCTCTTGGGGTTCCGCATCAAGGATATGGAGCTTCAACCCGGCGGTCCGCAAGGTGGCGGCTGGTGGGACAAGGTGGACAGCAAGTTCGCCGGCTGGGGCGAGAACGAATGGCGCGCTGCGGGGTTTCGGGCCGTTCCGAACTGCATCGTGCGCAAATCGGCCTTTATCGCGCCAGGAGTAGTTCTCATGCCGTCCTTTGTGAACCTCGGCGCTTATGTGGATGAAGGCTCCATGGTTGATACATGGGCCACGGTGGGCTCTTGCGCGCAGATCGGCAAGAACGTGCACCTGTCGGGCGGTGTTGGCATCGGGGGCGTGCTTGAGCCCATGCAGGCCGGCCCAACGATTATCGAGGACAACTGCTTTATCGGCGCACGCTCCGAGGTGGTCGAGGGCTGTATCGTGCGCAAGGGCTCCGTGCTGGGCATGGGTGTCTATATCGGCAAGTCCACCAAGATCGTGGATCGCGAGACGGGTGAAGTGATGTATGGCGAGGTGCCATCGGGCTCTGTCGTGGTCTCGGGCTCGATGCCATCGAAGAATGGCGTGAATCTCTATTGCGCCGTCATCGTGAAACGGGTGGACGAGCAGACCCTCGCCAAGACTTCGATCAACGAGCTTTTGCGCGACTGATCACCAGACATGAGGATGCGCGCCGGTGATGGCTCGCGCCTCAAACGATGTGGCGCGCGGCAGGGCTGGGGACATGTGCTGATGTGCGACGAACGGGTCAGGCCCGGGCAATGCGCGGCACAGAGCGGCGGGAATGTGAAGCATGTCCAGCCCTGCACATGTCACCCAAAGCCCGTTGACACGGATCATGGCGGAACGGTCCAGCAGAGCGCAGCTATATTGCATCCACGCGCCCGTCGCCCCGCTTCGCACGCTGGTCCCGTTGATCAGGTCGCCCGCGCCGAAGATCGCGGCGGACCGACCGCAGGCTTGCTCGGCGCGCCAGCCTTCGAACAACAGTTCCTGTCGGCGCGATAGGCGCAATGCGGCACAGGCGCCGAAAACCCCTGTCCCGATTTCGACGGGTGCCCAGTCACCCAGAGCACGAACGCGAATTGTGAGCATGGCACGCAGCGGCATCGCCTCATTATCGCGCGTGACAAGGCAATCGCCCGGCGTAAGCTGATCGGTCGAGCGCGGACCCTCCGGCGTGGGAAGGGGCATCGTGCTATCCAGTGCGGGCAGCCGGGCCAACACCCGATGGGCAAGGTCGGGCGATTGCGCGGCGTCGATATGCAACCCCCCCGATACCTCCGGGGCGGATGGCGACAGGCCATTGCCAAGATGGGTCAGCGGGCGGTCCGAGGGCATCCGCGTCGCACCTCCTGTGATTTTCATGTTTTGAAATTTGCCACAACCGCTCAAAATTTTTCCTTAACTAAGATCGAAGCGGCGGCCAAAACTGGCGTCGCGGCGCCTTGAAATAAGAAAAATTGATATGATCCTGTGAGGGTCGGTGCCGCCGCGCTGGCCTGACTAATGTATGGAACCAGCCCGGAGGAACGAGGTTGCGATCCTGATGACACATATCATTTGCGCCTGCCCGCTGGCATGATCGGCGGTCTGTCCCTTGTCTGGCTCCTGACCGTCTTTGCGGTGGCGGCGGCGGTTGCCGTGGCGGCCTCGGTCCGTGCGACCGCGCTTGCGGATATCATTGCCGACCGGACCCGATTGGGTGAGGCGATGGTGGGTGGTCTCCTTCTGGGTGGCGCGACATCGCTCGCGGGGGTGGTGGTCTCGGTCAGCGCCGCGAGCGGCGGAGATGCGTCGTTCGCGGTTTCGAACGCTGTGGGCGGCATTGCCGCACAGACGCTGTTTTTGGCCTTCGCCGATACCTTGCACAAGAATGCAAACCTTGAGCACGCGGCAGCGGAGCCCGCAAACCTGTTTCAGGCGGTGATGTTGTTGATCCTGCTGAGCCTTCCCATCGCCGCCATCGCCGGGCCGGACATCGCCTATTTCGGGGTCCATCCCGTATCGATCATCATGTTCCTCGTCTATCTCTATGGGGTGCACCTGTCTTCGCAAGTCAGCGATCAGCCAATGTGGCGGCCGGTGGAAACACATGAAACCCGCCACGACGAACCCGAGGACGCCACCGAGGCGCAGAAATCCGCGCGGCGCCCGGCGATGATCTTTGTCGCGCTGGTTGCGGTAATGGGGCTTTCCGGCTGGATCATCAGTCAGGTCGGAGCAACCTTCATCGCGCGCTATGGCCTGTCGTCATCGCTCGTCGGGGCGCTTATGACGGCTGTCATCACCTCGCTGCCTGAACTTGTCACCACGTTGGTGGCCGTGCGCCGGGGTGCGCTTCAGCTTGCTGTGGGCGGAATCATCGGTGGCAACACGTTCGACACGCTGTTTCTTGTGGCGTCTGATGTGGCTTATCGCGATGGTTCGATCTTTGAGGCGGCCACCCAGAATGATCTTTACTGGCTGGCGACCGGGATGCTCATGACGGCGATCCTTCTGGGCGGGCTGATCTTGCGTCAACGCAACGGGCCGGGGCGGATCGGCATCGAAAGCGTGTTGATCATGGCGGTCTACGCCTGTGCGGTCGGGGTGGAAATCGCAGGACTTCAAGGTTGACACCCTAGCGGCTTGGCCCGAAAGAGTGGCCATGGCCAAGGAACGCAAACAGCAGGTATTCACTCTCGCCGTCGAGATCGGTCGCAAAGCCGGTGATGGCCTTCCAGACGGCGCAACCGGTGCGGCTCTGGTGGTCTATGCCTCTGGCGTGGACGAAGCCGAAGCGGTGCGCGAAACCGTGGCGATCCTCAAACAGGCGGACACAGCGCCGCTGGATGTGACGGGCTATGGCACCCTTGAAGAGCGCGAGGCCGAAGGCCATGAAATCCCCGACGAAGAGCGGGCCTTGATGGCCCGTGCGTTGGACGAAAACGCGGTGATCGTCGCGCAGGTCACGCCCTTTACCGACTGACTTCACGCTTGTCAGGCGGCGTTTGCCCGCGCTAGCGTGATCGCTTCGAACGGTTTGAGCACGGGTGACACGGGCCGTGCGTGTTCCGGCAGCCGGGCCTGACTGCAATGGGCCAGAACACTTTCGGACAAAGCCTTGGGATTGCGGCGCAGCCGCCCGATATACAGGCTTTCAAGTTGGCAGCCGTCCACCATCACCGCCTTGTGCGCCGGCAACAGGATGTGATGATAGGTCACGACATCTCCGGTTTTGACCACGAAGGCGGAACTGTCGTTGACAAGATGCCGCGCGGGAACAAGCACGGAGCTTGTGGCGAACATGTAATCCACTTGCGATCCGGACATCACGAGCCTTTGATGAGGGGCAACGTGAGTATCACGGTTGAGGCCAAAAAATGGCGCCCGTAGGCGTATGGGCCGGAACGTGCCGCGTGCGGGCACCGTAAGGCGCACGGTCTGAAGCACGGGCACGATATCACCATCGGCCGTGCAAACCGTATCCCCCCTGCGCAGACATGCGGCGGGCACCGGCCCCGAAGGGGTGGCCACGGGAACCGACGCACAAAGCCCCGGCAGCGGGCCTGTCGGATGCACGTGATCGGCCATCGCCACGAAGACGACCTCGCTGTCCATGTCGATGGGCGCGCCGGGCCGTGCGAGCCGTCGCATGTCCGCGAAAGGAAGCGGATGCGCGCGCGGCAGGTATCGTGTCACGGTCTGACCATTGTCCAACCGCTCAAGACTTAGCCTTGCCCAGCTTTTTTCGCAGTCCCAACAATAGGTTATGCGCACCAGATCGGCCCGCGCGTCATGCCCGTGGTCAAGGGTCGCGTGCAACATGTCCGCACCGACATTCTGAGCGAGCGTTATGCCGCCACGCGGCAGCGCCCTGAGAGAGAACCCGCCATCGAAAGGATGAGCGTGACGGAAAGCCAAAAGCGTTTGCGGCCTCGAAAGCTCGGAAAAGCGCGTCTCGATCATGATCGTGCCACGCCGGACCACGGCATTGTCAGGCGGGTCAAGCCGATCCTGATCCGACGCTCCCAGCCCCGCAGTGGCGAACGCGCCGCCGGCATGGTCGGAGAGTGCGATCCAGACCATCCCGCTCAGGCCGCCCGTGTAAGCGAGGGCGAGATAAGCGCCGCCTCAAAGCGTTTCAGTGTGCGCCGGGCCGCGGGACTGTAGCCTGCGCCGGTGGCCGGGTCGATCTCCGGGAAAAGCATGCAGATTTCATCAACGATTTCGGCTTCGAAACTATTTGCGAACTGGGGCCCCGGCAGAAAGCTCTCGGTCTCGAGTTCTTCGGAATAGACCACCTCGTGTTGATCGAACAGAATATGCACATAATCCACCATGCCACCTTCGACGGGCCGGATCGTCGTGTCGTTCACCAGATCGCGCGCGGCAATGAGGACCTCATCCTCGCCAAAGAGCAATTCGGCCAGCGCGTCGCGAATAAGAACCCGGTGCAGCGGAGAGAGGAAGAGGCGGCCATGCTGTCCCAACGTGTTGGGCGCGAAATGGATCGGTGCGAAATCGCCACGGGCAGGCACGCGGCGTTCCCCGATCCAGCGTAGGGGTTGTGGCCCGCGATCACGGGTGATCACCATGTCGCCGGGTTCCAGCGTTTCGATGGGCACATCGCCGTCAGGCGTACGAATCCGTGTTCCCGCCACAAAGCAGGGCACCGAGTCGACCAAGACGAACCCGGTATCACTCTGGCCGGTTTGGTTGCTGGCTTCATAGGTGAAGTTGAATTCTTCGGTGTCGCCGTCCCCGATCAGGGTGAGTGTGCCATTGAAATTAAGCTGCACAGTCTGTCCGGTCGAAAGCGTCACGCTGTCGCCGGGGCCGACTGCCTGATTGTTGATATGCGTGATCACCAAAGAGCCGTTGCCGCTTCCGTTGTTGACGTCGTTGGCCAGCACGTCAATCATCTTGGACCCATCGGGATCGAGCCGGGTTTCGTCGTCATTGGCGATGAGGGTGGTCTGAACACTGTCCGCGGCGATAAGCAGTGTGGAGTCGTAATTGGTGTCGTTGACGTCGGCAATTCCGATACGAAGCGAGTTCACGACGCCATCGTTGACGGGCATTGTCGTCGTCAGTTTGACGGTAAACCCGTCCATTTCGGTATTGTATTGATCGCCGGTGTTGTCGATGAAAAGATTCTGGTTGGCCCCGGCGTTGAGGTTGTTGGGATCGACATCGCCATCGCCGATTGACAGTTCGACCTGGCTACCATTCACCCAGACGCCGACGAAATCCTGAAAGGCGCCATTGGCATATTCGGGATACTCCTCCGAGGCGAAGACGAATTGCATCGTCATCAGATCACCATTCGGGACGAAATCCACATCCAGATAGGAGGCGTCATAGGTGCTCGTGCCCGCAGCGGCGTTGAAGTCCGGGTTGTTGTTCTCACCGCTGGATCTGGTTGTTGTGCTGCCGCTTTCGTTCGATTGCCAGCGGTTGTTGTTGGTGAACCCCCGCAAATCGCCGGTCGAGAACATCACGCCGCTGTCGCCGGGGGTCACTCCGGGCGAAATCGCATCGCCATCGGTGAAGATGCCCGAACTGTCGCGATCACCGCTGTAGGAGGCGTTCACAACGGTGGCGCCCGCGCCGAAAATTTCCTGCGCCATTTCGTTCGCGCTGGCAAAGCGGTCGATGGGAAGTTCTCTGCCTGCAACCATGGCTCTTGCTCTCCGACCTCGTGCCGAAGACAGCGCAACAGAAATATGTCACGCGCAGTGGTGCGCGCGAAAATGGGCAAATATTCAGAGCCCGCTCGATATTGGCCTTTGCGGCCAGCCTGTTACCCTGCCTCGGGTGTTATAGTTTTGCCTCAATTTAGCCAAGTTTCAGCCTCTTGGGGCAAATTTCTCATCCAATGCGAATCGTTGTGGCGGGCTGTGGCACTTTTGCTTGCCTCAGGCGTCGTGGCCGTCGCGGGCGTCGAGATTGCGGGAGGTCGCAAAAGCGGATAGGTCCGGGCGCGCAGCATTGAAAAGAAGGTGGACCGCCAATGACCACATCGCCCACGGATCCCGTCGATCTGACCGCGCAGCTTGTCCGCTGTGCCTCGGTCACACCCGAAGAGGGCGGCGCGCTCACGCTTTTGCAGAAGATGCTGAAAGAGGCCGGCTTCGACTGCACCCGCGTGGACCGCGCCGGTGTCGCCAATCTCTTTGCCCGGTGGGGGCCAAAGGGGGCGGCGCGGACATTCGGCTTCAACGGTCACACGGACGTGGTGCCTGTGGGCGATGCGACTGCCTGGAGTGTCGATCCGTTCGGGGCCGAGATGCGGGACGGCTTTCTCTGGGGGCGTGGGGCGACGGATATGAAATCGGGCGTCGCGGCCTTCGTGGCCGCCGCGATTGATCTGGTGCGCGAGGCCCCGCCCGAGGCCGGCGCCCTGATCATCGCGATCACCGGGGACGAAGAGGGCGATGCGTTTGACGGGACAAGCGCGATTCTGGACTGGATGGAGGGCACCGGCGAGGCGATGACCCATTGTCTTGTGGGCGAACCCACCTGTCCGGACCGCATGGGCGAGATGATCAAGATCGGCAGGCGCGGATCGATGTCGGCCTGGATCACCGTGACGGGCGAACAGGGCCATTCCGCCTATCCGCATCGCGCGAACAACCCGCTGCCCGCGATGGCGCGGCTGGTGGACCGGCTGTCGTCACACCGGCTGGATGAGGGGACCGGACATTTCGACCCTTCGACACTGGCCGTTGTGACCGTCGACACCGGAAATCCGACGACGAATGTCATCCCCGCCGAGGTGCGCGCCACCATCAACATCCGCTTCAACGATGCGCATAGCGGCAAGAGCCTGAGCGCGTGGTTGCAAGAGCATCTTGATCGCATCGCCGCGGAATTCGGGGTCACTGCGACGATGACCATAAAGATAAGTGGTGAATCATTCCTTACCCCGCCGGGTGCGCTGTCGGATCTTGTGGCCAAGGCGGTCGAGGCCGAATGCGGCGTGACGCCGGTTTTGTCCACGTCGGGCGGCACATCGGACGCGAGGTTCATCCGCGATCATTGCCCCGTGGTTGAGTTTGGCCTTGTTGGGCGCACGATGCACCAAGTGGACGAGCGGGTTGAGATTGATCAGATCACGCAACTCAAGGCGGTTTATACACGTATTCTGCGCGATTACTTCGACTGACGCCACATGCGGGATCAGTTATACATAATGCTCAAAGAGCCGCGTCCCGGCCGCGTGAAAACAAGGTTGGGCCAGGATATTGGCATGGTGGGTGCGGCGTGGTGGTTCCGCCATCAGGTGCGCCGCCTGCTGCGCGAGGTGCAAGACCCCCGCTGGGACGTGACACTGGCCGTGGCGCCCGACCGGGCCATCAGCGCCCGCGTCTGGCCCGCGCAATTGCGGCGGGTGCCGCAGGGCGCGGGCGATCTTGGCGACCGGATGGGCCGCGTTCTGCGCAGCGCGCCACCGGGGCCGACCTGTGTGATCGGTGGCGACGTGCCGGGCGTGCGCAAGCACCATATCGCCAGGGCTTTCAAGGCGTTGGGCGCAAGTGACGCGGTGTTCGGGCCGGCCGAGGACGGGGGATATTGGCTGATCGGTCTCAAGCGTGTGCGCCCCGTGCCAGCCCAACTTTTCAACGGGGTGCGATGGTCGAGCGCACATGCGCTTGAGGATACGATCGCCACGCTGGATGGGCAGTCCTATGCGCTGATCGACAGGTTGCGCGATGTGGATGACGCCCGCGATCTGGCGGGCGTCACCCCATGAGCAGCCGAGCATATTGAACGGGCCATGCGCGCTCAGAGTTCGATGGGGTCCATCACCTCGGGTTCGATCACGGTCACGTTCGGCAGAGCTTTGATCAGCTCTTCGGCGGTCTGTTCGAGCACCGGGAACGTGCGGTAGTGGCATGGGATCACTGTCTTGAAATCAAAGAAGGTTTTCGCGGCATAGGCGGCGCGGCGCATGTCCATCGTGAAGTGACCTCCGGCGCAGAGGATGCCAATGTCGGGATGATGAAGATCGTTGAAAACCTGCATGTCTGCCATGACATCGGTATCGCCCGAAACATAGATCGTCCGGCCTTCTCCGGCGATCATGAAGCCGCATTCGGTGCCCGGCACGTTGGGGCCATCGGCGCCCGCAAAGCTGGTGGAATGAGTGGCGTGAACCATGGTCACGGAGACGTCTCCGATGGACACGGTGCCGCCCTTGTTGAAGCCGATAACCTCAATGTTTTCAGTGCTTTCCCAATGTGACATAAGATCGAACTGCCCGACCACCGTGAGGCCCTTTTGCTTGGCAAGGGTGAGGGTGTCGGAGACGTGATCGAAATGGGCATGGGTGAGCAGGATATGAGTGGCCCCCTTGGTGGCGGCGTCATGTTGGGCCGCGTCCAACATTGGATTGTCGGTGAGCCAAGGATCAACGAGCAGGATTTCCCCCGCGATTTCAAGGCGGAACGAGGCGTGGCCGAGCCATGTGATACGCATGTTTTTTCCTTCCTTAGGGTATGTGTTTGGACCAAAGGATAGGGCGCGCGGGGACGTCGGGCAAACAAAGGTTAACACGGTGCCCGCCACGTCGGTATTACGTCGGTATCATGTCTGTATCGCGTCGGCACCGAACGAGTCGGGCCAATCGTAAACCCAGCGTGCGCTCCGAGCGCCCCCGGACCGGCAAAAACCGTCGCAGCGGGGCGGGCAGGGCGCTTGCGGGCGGGCGCGCGGGACGTTAAACGCGGGGCCGGGATATGCCGGGAGAGAAACTACATGTCGATTGACACCGAAACCGCCGCCCGCGTGGCCAAGCTTGCCCGAATTCGGGTCGAGGACGAGGCGCTGCCCGCACTGGCAGAAGAGTTCAACACCATCCTCGGCTTCATCGAGCAGTTGAACGAGGTGGACGTGAGCGGCGTCGAGCCGATGACGAGCGTGACGCCGATGCGTCTCAAGCGGCGCGAAGACGAGGTGACGGACGGGCATCAGCAGGACAAGGTTCTGTCAAACGCGCCCGACGCGCGGGAAGGTTTTTTTGCAGTGCCGAAGGTGGTCGAGTGATGGACAAGCTGAACGGATTGAACATTGCCACGGCCCGTGACGCGCTGCGCAACGGCGAGGTGACGGCGGTCGAGTTGACCGAGGCATGCCTAGAGGCCGCGGGGGGCGCGAGCGCGCTGGGCGCCTTCGTACACAACACCCCCGAGCTTGCACGCGAGCAGGCGAAGGCAGCCGATGAGCGGCTGAAGGCGGGTGACGCGCCCGCCATGTGTGGCATTCCGCTTGGCATCAAGGATCTTTTCTGCACCAAGGGCGTGCCAAGTCAGGCCGCGTCGCGGATTCTTGACGGGTTCTGGCCGGAATACGAATCAACGGTGACGCAAAAGCTTTTCGATGCGGGTGCGGTCATGCTGGGCAAGCTCAACATGGACGAGTTCGCCATGGGCAGCAGCAACGAGACAAGCACCTATGGCAACGCGGTCAATCCGTGGCGGCGCGGCAATGACGATACGGCACTGACGCCGGGTGGATCGTCCGGCGGATCGGCGAGCGCGGTCGCCGCCGATCTGTGCCTTGGCGCGACAGGCACCGACACGGGCGGGTCGATCCGGCAGCCGGCGGCCTTTACCGGCATTACTGGCATCAAGCCCACCTATGGGCGCTGTTCCCGCTGGGGCATTGTCGCCTTCGCCTCGTCGCTCGATCAGGCGGGGCCGATGACCAAGACCGTGCGCGATGCGGCGATCATGCTTGGGGCGATGTGCGGTCACGACCCGAAGGACAGCACCAGCGCCGACCTGCCGGTGCCCGATTTTGAAGCAATGCTCACGGGGGACATTCGGGGCAAGGTGATTGGCATTCCGCGCGAATACCACATGCAGGGCATGCCCGAGGAGATCGACGCGCTTTGGCAGCGGGGCCGCGAAATGATGCGCGACGCCGGAGCGGAGATACGCGAAATCAGCCTTCCGCATACGAAATACGCGCTGCCCGCCTATTACGTGATCGCGCCGGCCGAGGCGTCTTCGAACCTCGCGCGGTATGACGGGGTGCGGTATGGCCATCGGGCCCGGCTCGAGGCCGGGGACGGCATCACCGAGATGTATGAGAAGACCCGCGCCGAAGGCTTTGGCGCGGAGGTGCAACGCCGCGTGATGGTGGGCACCTATGTGCTCTCGGCCGGGTTCTATGACGCCTATTACAACCGCGCCCGCAAGGTGCGCGCGCTGATCAAGCGCGATTTCGACGAGGCCTTTGCAGCCGGGGTCGATGCGATCCTGACGCCGGCCACGCCGAGCGCGGCCTTCGGGCTTGGCGAGATGACCGAGGCCGATCCGGTGCAGATGTACCTCAACGATGTCTTTACGGTGACGGTGAACCTTGCGGGGCTTCCGGGCATCTCGGTGCCGACCGGCCTTGATCGGCAGGGTCTGCCGCTGGGTCTGCAACTGATCGGGCGTCCTTGGGAAGAGGGTGAGTTGCTGAATTGTGCCTATGCGCTGGAAGACGCGGCGGGATTTGTGGAAAAGCCCGCGAAATGGTGGTAAAGCCGCGCGGACGGGGCCAGAGTCCCGGTGCAGTGAAAGGCATTTGAGCGATATGCGACACGTATTTGCCGGGCTGACGGTTCTGGCCCTTGCGGCCTGTGGGCCATCCATCCCCGAGAGCGGAACGCCCGATATGGGCAGTGGCGTCGGGTTCGAGGATTACGACAGCTATGAGACGCGTCAGGCGCGCCGCGACGCGGCTCTGGCGGGGACTGGCGCGGTGCCGCCCGAAGAGACGATGGGCAACGAGAGCGTTCCCGGCGGCGAAGGCAGCGGCAATGGAAGTGTTGCCGAAGATACGCTTGCGGCGCTGGACGCGACGGACCGCAAGCGGGCCGAGGCAAATTCCGGGGAGGTGCCGCTTGAAGCCGATCCGTCGAACCCGGCACCGGCCGTCACCAACAGTGTCGGCATCAGCCAGGAAAACGATTTCGATGCGGTGGGCGCGCAACGTTCGATCGAGAGTGACAAGGCGCGTATCGAAGCCAACCGCGCACAATACGAGGTGATCCAGCCAAAGGCGCTTCCGGCGCGGTCTGGCGGTTCGGGGCCGAACATCGTGGCCTATGCGCTTGAGACCAAGCACCCGGTAGGCACACAGGTTCACCGCCGTCTCAATATCGGGAGCGGCAACCGTTATGCGCGCAACTGTGCGCAATACCCTTCGCCCGACAAGGCGCAGGAAGCCTTTTTGTCGAGCGGCGGACCGTCGCGCGACCGAAAGGGGCTTGACCCCGATGGGGATGGCTATGCTTGCGGCTGGGATCCTACACCCTTCCGTCAGGCCGTGGGTGGCTGAGCCCGGTCAGGACGGGCTGCCGGCGTCGATGATCCGGCTGCCATCGCCCAATCAGGGCGCGCGCAGAGGTGGGCCGCCCGAGGCGGTCATTGACACGATCATCGTGCATTTCACCAACATGGCGACCGCCGAGGCGGCGGTGGAGCGGTTATGCTGTCCCGAGGCCGGTGTGTCGTGCCATTACGTGATCGCCGAGGATGGCCGCATCTGGCAACTGGTCGAGGAAACGGCCCGTGCGCATCATGCGGGGCTGGGCGGTTGGGGCCGGATCGCCGAGGACATGAACAGCCACAGCATCGGTATCGAGCTTGCCAATCGCGGCGACGTGCCCTTTCCCGACCCGCAGATGCAGATGCTCGAGCGGGTGGTGCGCGGCCTGTTGAACCGGTGGCGCATTCCGCCGGAGCGGGTGATCGGGCATTCGGACATGGCGCCGAATCGCAAGGACGATCCAGGCCCGCGCTTTGACTGGCGGAGGCTTGCGCGGCAAGGGCTGGCCGTTTGGCCGGATGCGCGCGCACCGGGCGATGACGATCTGGCGACGTTTCGAGAGCTGGCGGAAGCTGTCGGATACAGGCCCGATTTCTCGGATGAGGATGTGCTGAGGGCTGTTCGCTTGCGGTTTCGCCCATGGGCGCGGGGGCCGCTGGAGGCCGGGGATTTAGCCGTGCTCAAGGATATGGCAACGCGGTTTCCCGTTGACCGGAGGGGTGTGCGCACCTAGATGGAGTGTGCGCGGAGGGGCGGATGGCCGCGGCGCGTGCGTGACAGGTGAAATGTCGAACGGGCTGCTTACGTGCTTTTTCCAAGGGAAAAACACTCTCGCAGCGGACGCGATTTTTGACCTGTCAAGAATGCGCGTCGAGGAAAGTCCGGACTCCACAAGGCGACGGTGCCGGGTAACGCCCGGCCGGGGCAACCCGAGGGAAAGCGCCACAGAAAAGAAACCACCCCTGTCCGCAGGGGCCAGGGTGAAACGGTGGGGTAAGAGCCCACCGCGGGACGGGCAACCGGACCGGCATGGCAAGCCCCACCGGGAGCAATGCCGAATAGGGATCGCGCGCGGGGTCAAACCCGCAGGCCGCCTTGGCCCAGCAGATCCGGGTAGGCAGCTTGAGGCGCGCAGGCAACTGCGGGTCCAGAAGAATGGTCATCTCCCGGGGCTTCGCGCCCCGGTGACAGAATCCGGCTTATAGCCCCTCCGCGCAATAGTATCCCCTTTTGGTTGCCTGATGCGCGGCGTTTGCGCGAACATTCAGGGGGGCCACCCCGTTGCGACCGGCCTTTGACGCATATTAAAGTAGGGCGCCGCTTAGAGACCGGAACCGCGACAAGGACCTATGCCACGCTCCAAACCAGACCGAGAAGCATAGGTTTGCCGGCTGTAAAATAGGTCATTGTAAATGACCTATATTTGGTCTACGGGGCGCTCTCACGGTCAGGAGCTTGTCATTGCTTTATCAACTCGCTTACATAAGTCGGTCCCAATCTCCGTTAGATCAGGCGACACTGTCCGATATCTTGGACGTGTCCCGGCGCAACAACGCGAGAGACGGGATTACCGGTGTTCTCATGTATCATGACGAACTTTTCTTTCAGGTTCTGGAGGGGCCGAAAGCCGAAGTCGATAAGTGTTATTTCGACCGCATTTATCACGACCCCCGTCACACCAACCTATCTCTCACGTGGTGCGATTTCGCCGAAAGCCGGGGTTTCTCGGACTGGAAGATGGGATATGCCGGGCCCGATGAAATTGGTCGATATACGAAGAATTCGTTTCAGTCCTTGGATCAAATGAAGAGTGACGACGGCCTGAACGTTGCCAATAAAGAGATCGCGTTGATGCTTGCCAAGGCGATGTATGAAGACTTTCAAAGAAACAGGTGATCAAGGTCACTCTGTCCCGAGGGTCAAAAAACAGGCCGTTAATGCAGCGATTCATCGACCTGACGTGTTTTGAAGCGACGCTGAGACGCGGATTTTCATACGACGCGACGACCGATCCGCCCATTGCAGAGGTTTCGACTTTAGTCTGAGCCGCGCGTTGACGCGGACAGGGTTCGGGCTGTGGTGCTTTTCCCGGCCATGGCGATGAGAAAGGCTGTTGACTCGGGGCGCCATCCCTTTAAAAGGCGGGCTTCACGAAGGATTTCACGGGCGGTGATACCGCCTGTTGCAGGAGAGCACTCATGGCGAAGCCGACGACCATCAAGATCCGTCTGAACTCGACCGCAGGCACGGGCCATTTCTATGTGACCAAGAAGAACGCCCGCACCATGACCGAGAAAATGACCATCCGCAAATACGACCCCGTTGCGCGGAAGCATGTCGAATACAAGGAAGGCAAGATCAAGTAAGATCGGCCTGATCCAGACGTTTGAAAAGCCGCGCTATGCCAGCGCGGCTTTTTCGTTTTTTGGGGGAGTGACATCCATGGAAAATGAAAACCGATGCGCGTTCTGCGGAATCGCAGACGGGGTGTTCTCGGCCTGCCGGGTCTGGGAGGACCCGGAGTTTCTGGTGTTTCTGGATCGCAATCCGATCCGACCGGGCCATATGCAGCTGATTACGAAAGCTCACTATTCCTATTTTGACGATCTGCCTACCCCTTTGGCGAGCGGGTTCATCGCAGCGGGGCAGATGTTGGCGCGCAGGTTGAAGGCCATCTACGAGGTGACGCGCGTCGGCTTTGTTTGCACGGGGGGTGATATTGCGCATTGCCACGCTCATATCGTGCCGCTGCATGAGAAAACAGACGTCACGTCGCTTAGGTATTTCGAGGACGGCATACTCCTTCCGACCGCTCGCCCTGCTCCGACACTGGATGAGCTGGAGCAAGAGGCGCGAAAGCTTCGGTGAACTGCGAGATGCCTTTTCCGTGCGGGATAAGGCGCGTAGCGCCGCAGCGCGATCGCCGGGCTGCACCCACGGCGCGGCGACGAGCGGCTGGGGGCTATGGGCGGCTTGCCTTTGGTGTTTGCTTCGCCGCGCGGAATCGGGGGTAGCGCCGCCGCGCATCGTCATGCTGAAAGCATGCCTCCGTCGGATCGCCGCATCCACGACCCGGCGACGCGCGGTTTCGAGGGCGACTGGCGTAGGGGACGTTCCTCCGTGGAGGCGGGATGCTGTTTTCACGCAGCGTTTCGCGAAAACGCCTTCACGCCGCTCAGTTCGGGACGATCCGCGCGTTCTTGAGGATGGCGGCCTGCCAGGTTTCGGGGTCGGTCACCGGCTCGAGCGTGCCGCGCAGGGTCATGCGCTGACCATCCTCGAAGCTGGGGATGTCAGTCTCGAGCAGCACCTGAAGGTTGCCACCATGGTCGAGGCTGCCGCAGAAGGGGCAGAGGCCCATGTCGGACACAAGGATGATGTCCTGAACCGTATCGCCGGGGATGCGGGGCACCGCGTAGCCCGTGATCTCGACCTCGATGGCGCCGTCCCGCAGTTCGGTGGGGAAGGTCTTTTTCACCTCGTAGGTGGTGTCGGTCACGGTTTCGGAAATGTCGATCTGCTTGAGCAGGGACCATGTGTCGGTGCCAGCGTGGCCCGACTGGGCGAGAACGCCAAGGGCTGTGGCGGAGAGCAGGACGTGTTTGGTGCTCATGGTGAGGCTCCGGTCAAATAGGTTTGATCGCAGTATGCGCATTCCGGCGTGTCTGTGAATCATTTTTGGGCCGCCTTGCGGATTGTTGCCAACAGGTGGCCAGCCGTTTCCGCAGCGAAAAAGGGCCGATCGCGAGGACCGGCCCAGACTCATACCCTTGGAAAAGGGATGGATTATTCGCGTGCGCCCAACAGGTTCAGCAGCATCATGAACATGTTGATGAAGTCGAGATAGAGGCGCAGGGCGCCCATGATGGCAGCCTTGCCCAGCCATTCGCTGTCGCCGTGATGCGCATGCGCCAGATACTCATTCTTGATCGACTGCGTGTCATACGCCGTCAGGCCCGCAAAGATCAGGACACCGAGGATCGAGATCGCGAACATGATCGCGGGGGAGCCGAGAAAGATGTTGATGATCGACGCCACGATGAGGCCGATCACACCCATGATCAGGAACGAGCCCCAGCCCGAAATATCCTTCTTCGTGGTGTAACCCCAGAGCGAGAGACCCGCGAAGGCCACAGAGGTGGTCAGGAAGACCTGCGCAATCGAGAAGTCGGTGAAGACGACGAAGATATAGCTGATCGAGACGCCCATCACGGCGGCGAAGGCGTAGAAAAAGAGCTGTGCCGCCGCATAGCTGAGCTTGTTGATCACCGCGCCAAAGGCGAAGACCATGATCAGCGGTGCGAACATCACGATCCAGCGGGTAATCCCGGTAAAGAGCGTTTCCATCATCGCCGCGTTGTTACCAACAGCCCATGCCGTCAGGAACGTCAGCAACATGCCCACGGACATGGTGCCGTAGACCTTGTTCATGTGGGCGCGAAGCCCCTGATCAACCTGTGCGGTGCGCGTGCCGGCACCGGCGCGGATTGTGTCAAATTCAGCCATTCAAGCCTCCGAAATGTGGACCTATCCGCCCGGACCGGGCGGTTTGCATCCAATATCGGTCACGGGCCCCCATAATTCAAGAGTTTCAGACGGTTTGGGCCGTTAAAATGCGTCGGGCCTGTCCGGTGATGTCAGATGTCCCAGAACGGGCGGCGGGCCTCGCGGAGGGCCTCGCGGCGGGACAGGCCGATATCGCGGAGCGCCTCATCGGAGAGCCGTGCAAGGCGCCGCCGTTCGCGCAGCACCGCAAGACGCGCGGTGAGCGAGATTTGGCGGTGCCGGGAGGGGGCGGGGCAAGTCGCGTTGCGGGTGAGGGTTGTCATGATCAAATCCTTTCGTTTCTCTGATGGGTTGGTTCTGGTTCATTTTATCTGTTGATATATCTGGAGCATCTGTCATCATTATGAAAACGAATGTTTGAAATGATCTACATCATGATTGGTGATATATGAGAAATCTGGATATGACGACGCTACGCTCGTTCGTGGCGGTTGCGGATCAGGGCGGTGTGACGCGCGCCGCGGTGGCGCTCAATCTCACGCAGTCGGCGGTCAGTATGCAGCTCAAGCGGCTTGAGGATTTACTCGGCATTGCGCTCTTTGATCGCACGGCGCGGCGTATCGCGCTTACCGGCTCGGGCGAGCAGCTTCTCAGTTATGCGCGGCGTCTGGTGGCGCTCAATGACGAGGCGGTGGGGCGGCTTACCGACGAGGTTTACGAGGGCGAGATCACGCTGGGCGTGCCGCATGACATTGTCTATCCGGTTATTCCGCGCGTGCTCAAGACCTTCAACAGCATGTTTCCGCGGGTGAAGGTGCGGCTTCGCTCTTCGAGCACCGTGTCGCTTCATGAGGCGATGCGAAAAGGAGAGGTCGATGTGATCCTGACCACCGAGGCGAAGACATCCGAGGATGGCGAGACGCTAACTGAAATGCCGCTCAGGTGGACGGGGTCCATTGGCGGTCAGGCGTGGAAGAAGCGCCCGCTTCGGTTGGCGTTCTGTTCGTTCTGTATCTTCCGGCCCATCGTTCTGCGCGAACTGGATGCGGCGGGAATCGACTGGGAACTTGCCGTCGAGAGCGATGATGATCGCGCTGTGGAGGCGCTTGTGAGTGCCGATCTTGCGGTTGGGGCGTTACTTGAGGATAGCATTCCGCGCCATCTTGAGGCGTTGCCTGCGTCTTGTGACCTGCCCCATCTCGGAAGTCAGAAGATCAACCTTTATCACAGGCGCAAGGAGCGCGACGCGGTGACCGCCGAGCTTCTGGGGATGTTGCGGCAAGGCTTTGCACAGCCCGCAGCGGCGCCGCTGGCCGAGCTTATCCGGGAGGCGTGATCACCACCTTGCCGGTGGATTTCCGGGTGCGGAGCAATTCGAGCCCCTCATCGGCGCGGTCGAGCGGCAGGATGTGGCTCACATGCGGTTTGATGCGGCCCGCGGTGAACAAGTCCATGAGGGTGGCAAGGCTGTCGGTCACGACATGCGGGGCAAAGCGCAGGTAGCCGCCCCAGT
Organism: Roseovarius sp. E0-M6; assembly: GCF_037083845.1. NCBI lineage: Bacteria > Pseudomonadati > Pseudomonadota > Alphaproteobacteria > Rhodobacterales > Roseobacteraceae > Roseovarius > Roseovarius sp. E0-M6. The sequence goes on from NZ_JBAPLA010000003.1 coordinate 323,069, forward strand.
AGAGCCCCATAACGGTGAGGTTCTTGACCAGCAGGTGATTGGCCGGAATCTGGGGAACATCGCCGCTGGCAAAGCCGATGGGCAGGAGGCGCGCTTCGGGGTTGCAGGCGCGGAACGCGGCCTTGAACTGATCGCCGCCGACAGGATCATAGACCACATCCGCGCCGCCCAGATCGCGGACGGCTGTGCGGATGTCGTCGGTTTCGGCGTCGATCAAATGGTCGGCCCCGGCAGCGCGGGCGACCGCAAGCTTGTCCTGACCGCGCGCGCAGGCGATCACGGTGGCGCCCATCGCCTTGCCGATTTCGACCGCGGTGAGGCCAACGCCGCCCGCCGCACCCAACACGAGGAGGTTTTCGCCCGGTTGCAGCCGTGCCTTGTAATCCAGCGCGAGATGGCTCGTGCCGTAAGCGATCTGAAAGGCGGCAGCCTCGGCAAAGCCCATCGCGTCAGGCAACAGGACCGCACGTTCAACCGGAAAACAGCCCTGTTCGGCAAGCCCGCCCTGACCCGAGAAGACCGCGATCCTGGTGCCCGGTGCCGGCCCTTCGGTGTCTGGTCCCACCTCTTCGACGGTGCCCGCGACCTCCATGCCGAGGGTGAAGGGGGGGTCGGGTGTGTCCTGATATTTTCCGTCTGCCATGAGCAGGTCCGCGAAATTCAGACCACAGGCCGCGATCCGAACGTGCATCTCGCCTTGGGCGGGGGCGGGGCAATCCACCTTCCGCAGGGCCGGGGGAGACGCGAATCCAGTAACTTGAAAGGCGTGCATGTGTCTTGTTCCTCCGGGATTTCGGAACCTTGGCTGCAGCGTTATGTGCCTGAAACGCGCCTGAAAGTATAGCCGCAGGACGGTCGCGGCGACAGAAAATGCGGACTGAATGGCGTTCTCGCTATAATTGTTTCAAATTTGACCAAATACCTTCTCGGATGACGGAAAAGTGTGTAGGTTCCCAGCAGCCGTCACTTTTTGGTGTGCATCAGTTCGATGCAGTAAAGGGAACGTTCCGCCGGGAACTTTTGGCGGCGCCGGATGGAACGATGAACAGGGAGCAACAGGATGCCTCATCCAGTGGACGTGCATGTAGGAAAGCGGATCCGCCATCGCAGGTGGCTTGTCGGCATGACACAACAGCAGCTTGCCGAAAGTGTCGGAATCAAGTTTCAGCAAATCCAGAAATACGAAACTGGCGCAAATCGCGTCAGCGCCTCGCGGCTTTGGGATATCGCCGGGTCGATGGACGTCGATATCAGCTTTTTCTTCGAGGGGCTTGAACGTCAGGCGAATGCGGATGGGGCTGCGGCACCGGGCGATCTCATGGGCGACAAGGAGGCCCTCGATCTCGTGCGGTCCTACTACGCGATCCCCGAGAATCAGCGCCGCCGCCTGTTTGAACTTGCGCGGGTGCTGAGCGACGTCGCTTGAGCCGGACCGGCGTTCGGGCTAGCAAGGTCTGACAGCAAGACCTTGGAGGGCCGGCGCCGTGGATACCGATGACATCATTGTAACCGCCCATGCGCTGGCTGATGCCTCGCGCGGGGCGGTGCTTCCGCATTTCCGCAAGGATGGGCTGAGCGCCGACAACAAGGAAACATGCGGGTTCGATCCCGTCACTGAGGCCGATCGCGCCGCTGAACGCGCGATGCGTGAAATCCTTGGCAAGCGGCGCCCGGATGACGGAATCCTTGGCGAGGAATACGGCGCAACCTCAGGCAGAAGCGGCCTGACCTGGGTGCTTGATCCCATAGATGGCACGCGCGGCTTTCTCTCGGGCACGCCGACATGGGGCGTTCTGATCGCCGTTTCGCAGCCCGAGGGACCTATCTATGGGCTGATTGATCAGCCCTATATCGCAGAGCGGTTCGAGGGGGGCTTTGGCCGCGCCTCGATGCGCGGGCCGCAGGGCGAAATGCCGCTCAAGACGCGGGGTGACCGCCCGCTTGCCGAGGCCATTCTTTTCAGCACCTTTCCCGATCCTGGCACCCAGCCCGAGGCGCATGCCTTTCGCGCGGTGGCCAAAGAGGCGCGCCTGACGCGCTATGGGATGGATTGCTATGCTTATGCGCTTATTGCGGCGGGACAGATCGATCTGGTGATCGAGACCGAGTTGCAGCCATATGATATTCAGGCGCCAATCGCGGTGATCGAGGCGGCAGGCGGTATCGTGACCGACTGGCACGGGTATCCGGCCCATGCCGGTGGCAGCGTCGTTGCCGCCGCGAGCCGGCGACAGCACGATGAGGCGCTAGAAATCCTGTCACAGGTGGAACGGAGCAAGCCGGAGTAGAGGTTATGAAAATCGTAGCGAGCCTGACCCTGATGACCTGCGTGACACTGATGGCTTGTGGGCCGGATGACGGCCCCATTGTGGCGCAAGCGCCCACACAAAGCACTCAGGACAGCCCGCAGACCGGCTCCGTCACTCTGACACGCGATGCGCTTTCGCGGATCAACGACTACCGCGCGCAGGCCGATGCCGCCTTTCTGAAGGCAAGCCCGACCTTGGCGTCGGTGGCGCGCGCCCATGCGACTGATCTGTTCACCACGGGCAGTTTCAGCCACACCGGACCCGACGGCAGCAGCGTGGGGGACCGGGCACGGCGCGCGGGCTATGGTTTCTGCTATATCGCAGAGAACATCGCGCAGGGCCCGCAGACCATCGAAGAGGTGCTTTCGGGGTGGATGTTTTCGCCCGGACACCGGCGCAACATGCTCAACCCGCAGGCCGAAGACGTGGGCCTTGCCCGGCGCGGCGGCCTTTGGGTCATGGTGCTTGGCCGGAGCGGGTGTTGACGCTGGAACATGGCGCGCGCGACCTGTCTTTTGGGGATATAATCCAGCTTTAAAACAAGCTACATCTTGCGCAATGAGCGGCGTTTGAGTGACGGGGGGCGTATGACCGAGTTCGACGATCAGGAACAGCCGGAGTCCGAGCCGGACGAGAACGCCTATGCGCTCAACCCGCAGTCCATCGCACGGATCATGTATGCGGTGGACATACAGGACCGCGAGCAGCTTTGGGCGGAAATGGAGCCCCTGCACGCCGCCGATATCGCCGACCTTCTCGAACAGCTCAACGCCTTTGACCGTCGTCGGCTGATCGATCTCTATGGCACCGAGTTCGATGGCGATGTGCTGACCGAACTGGACGAGTCGATCCGGGAAGAGGTTCTCAATATCCTCAACCCGGAAGTGCTTGCCGAAGCGGTTCGCGACCTCGATTCCGATGATGTCGTCGACCTTGTCGAAGATCTCGAGGCAGAGCGGCAGGAAGCGATCCTCGGGGTGCTCGAGGACAGTGACCGGGTCGCGGTCAAGCAATCGCTGACCTATCCGGAATATTCCGCCGGCCGCCTGATGCAGCGTGAAGTGGTGATGGCGCCCGAACACTGGAACGTGGGCGAGGCCATCGACTATCTGCGCAATCAGGAGGATCTGCCGGATCAGTTTTATCACATCGTGATGGTCGATCCCAAGCTGCGGCCAGTCGGCAATGTAACGCTGGGCAAGTTGATGGCGTCGCGGCGCGAGGTTCTTCTGAGCACCTTGGCGGAAGAGACGTTTCACACCATCCCCGTCACCCAGGACGAGGGTGACGTGGCCTATGCCTTCAACCAATATCACCTGATCTCGGCGCCGGTGGTGGACGAAAACGACCGCCTTGTCGGGGTGATCACCATTGATGACGCCATGGTCGTGCTGGACGAAGAGCACGAAGAGGACATCATGCGGCTTGCCGGGGTTGGCGAAGGCAGGTTGAACGACAACATCGTCGAGACCACGAAACAACGCTTTCCGTGGCTTGCGGTGAACCTCGTGACGGCAATCTTGGCCTCGTTGGTCATCTCGATGTTCGAGGCCACGATCGCGCAGTTCGTGGCGCTTGCGGTTCTGATGCCCATCGTTGCGTCGATGGGTGGCAATGCCGGGACGCAAAGCTTGACCGTGGCGGTGCGGGCCATCGCGACCAAGGACTTGACCGGGCGCAATGTCTGGCGGGTGATCCGCCGTGAGGTGCTTGTGGGTTTGGTGAACGGGGTGGCCTTTGCCGTGGTGATGGGCATCATCGGCGTGGCATGGTTCGGCGGTCCGCAGCTTGGCTATGTGATCGGGGTGGCGATGGTGGTCAACCTCGTGGTTGCGGGCTTTGCCGGCACCGTGATCCCGGTTCTGCTGCAACGGATGGGTGTCGATCCGGCGCTGGCCTCGGGCGCGTTCGTGACGACAGTGACGGACGTGGTGGGTTTCTTCGTCTTCCTCGGGCTTGCGGCGATATGGCTGCTATGAGCGATCTGGCACAGATCAAGGCCGAGGCGCGCAAAGCCGCCTTCGCGCGGCGCAAGGCGGCGCATCAGATGGCGGCTCCGGGTGCGGCGGGGCGGTTGTCTGAGGTGCTGGCGGGGTATCGCGGCGTGCCGCTGGCGGGATACATGCCGATCCGCACCGAGATTGATCCGTTGCCCGCGATGGCCGAGGCGGCGACCCATGGCCCTGTTGGCGTGCCGGTGATAGAAGGTGAGGGTCGACCGCTGAAATTCTCGCGGTGGGAGCCGGGATGCCCGCTTCGTGAGGGGCCGTTCGGCGCAATGATCCCCGAGCAGGACGATTTCTTCGAGCCCGAGATCCTGATCGTGCCGCTGGTTGCCTTTGACCGGTCGGGCGGGCGGTTGGGCTATGGGGGGGGGTTCTATGACCGCACGCTCGAGCTTTTGCGGCAGCGTCGGCCAACATTGGCCGTGGGCTTTGCTTATGGGGCTCAGGAGGCGGCGGCGCTGCCGCTCGAGCCGACGGATCAGGCGCTTGACCTGCTGGTGACCGAGCGCGAGGTGATCACCTTCGGAAGGGCAGTGGATGGCGGAGCATGAATATACGGCGCGTGTGACATGGACCGGCAACCGGGGCGAGGGCACGTCGCATTACCGGGCCTATGACCGGAGCTGGAATGTCGAGACGCCGGGCAAGCCGGTGATCCACTGTTCGAACGATCCGCTATTGGGCGGCGATCCGGGGCTGCACAACCCCGAAGACATGCTGATCGCCGCACTTTCGGCCTGTCACATGCTGTGGTTCCTGCACTACGCGAGCGATGCCGGTATTGCCGTGCAGGCCTATAGTGACGATCCACAAGCGGTGGGCGAGACCGACGCCGATGGCGCGAGTCGATTTCTTCGGGTCACCTTGCGGCCGCGTATCATGGTGCCCCAAGGCACTGATCTGACGCGCGCCGACGCGCTTCATGGCGAGGTTCACAAGGTCTGTTTCATCGCGCGGTCGGTGAATTTCCCGGTAGAGGTCAAGGCGCGGTATCGGATCAGTGGCGCGGGCTAAAGCGTTTCGCCTTTAACCTGAGACATCAGCGAAAGGCGAAACGCGTGCAACGCCTGAATGTTGCGCTGCGTTTCGCGCAAATCTGTGATTCAGGTTTTTCGCGAAACGCTTTAAGGACACAGGTGATGAATGTTTGAAGAACATTGAACCGCAAGGGGTTTCAATGTTCTCCAAAATATTCATGATCCAACGTCTGACGCGGGCTCAGACCTCTGCCGCGATCTTGCGCAGTTCAAATTTCTGAATCTTGCCGGTCGAGGTTTTGGGAAGATCCTGAAACACCACGCGTTTGGGCGCCTTGAAGCTGGCCAATCGTTCGCGGGCGAAGGCGATGAGCGTGGCCTCGTCCGCCTTGGAGCCGTCTTTGAGTTCGACGAAGGCACAAGGCACTTCCCCCCATTTGTCATCGGGTTTGGCCACAACAGCACAGAGCAGCACCTCGGGGTGCTTCATCATTGCGCCTTCGATTTCGATGGACGAGATGTTCTCGCCGCCCGAAATGATGATGTCCTTGGCGCGGTCGGCAATCGTCAGATAGCCGTCGGGATGTTGAAAGGCGATATCGCCCGAGTGGAAATAACCGCCCTTGAACGCCTCGGCGGTGGCCTCGGGGTTCTTGAGATAACCTTTCATGACCGCGTTGCCCCGGATCATGATTTCGCCTTGGGTCTGGCCATCCATGGGCACCTGCTCCATCGTGTCGGGGTCCATCGCGGTGATGTCCTCCATCATCGGCATGAGGATGCCGGTGCGGGCCTTGATGGCATAGCGTTCGTCATCGGGAAGATTGTCCCAGGCCGCGTGCCAGAGGCATTCGGTGACATGACCATAAGTCTCGGTGAGCCCATAGACCTGACAGACTTCGAAGCCCAGCGGCTCGATCGCGGCGAGTGTGGCGGCGGGCGGCGGTGCGCCTGCGGTGAAGGTCTGTACGATATGGTCGAATTCGCGCCGCTCTTCGGGTTTTGCGTTCACGATCATGTTGAGCACGATGGGTGCGCCGCCGAAATGCGTTACCCCCTCGTCGGCGATCGCATCATAGATCGCCTTGGCCGTGACGTCGCGACAGCACACGACCGTGCCGCCCAGCATCGGCATGAGCCAGACATGGTTCCAGTTGTTGCAATGAAACAGCGGCACGATGGTCAGATACCGGGGATAGCGCGGCAGTTGCCAGCTTACCACCGTGCCCATCGTCATCAGATAGGCGCCGCGATGGTGACAGACCACGCCTTTGGGCCGTCCCGTGGTGCCGGAGGTATAGTTGAGCGCGAGGCTTTCCCATTCATCTTCGGGCATCACCCATGCAAATCCGGGGTCAGCCTCGGCGAGTAGGGTTTCGTAATCTCTGTGCCTGCCGCTCGGGCTGTGGCCGACCTGCGTGTCGGGCACTTCGATGAGGATGGGCGAGGGGCCCGGCATGAGCTCGACCGCCGCTTCCGCAAGACCGAGCAATTGCGTATCGACAAGCACCGCCTTGGAGCCGCCATGATCGAGGATATAGGCGACGGTGTCGGCCTCGAGCCGGGTATTGATCGTGTTGAGAACCGCTCCGCAGGCGGGGACGCCAAAATGCGCCTCGGCATGGGCGGGGAGGTTGGGCAGTATCGTCGATACCACGTCGCCCGGAGCGATACCCAGAGCCGCCAGCCCCGAAGCAAGCCGGGTGCAGCGCTCATGGTAGGTGCGGTAACTGTGGCGGATGTCGCCATAAACAACCGCATCATAATCGGGAAAGACATGCGCGGCGCGCTGCAAATGCGATAAGGGGGTGAGCGGAACGAAATTCGCCTCGCATTTGTCCAGCCCCGTTTCATCCTTCATCCAGCCCATAGACATCCTCCCGTGATTCTCGGCCGACGCGGTTGTGTGACAATATTGAGTTTCGACAATGCGTCAAATTCCAAAATGTCAGACATATTGGATTTCTTGATGGGTCTGACGGAGCGGGAAATGCGAGACCGGCCATTTATGGATGATGAAACGCCGGGATCATAGCTGTAGACTGTGGGCATGATCATCTCACCCGGCCGCAATTACATCTTCGTGCATAGCCCCAAGACCGGGGGCACCGCGCTGAGCCTTGCGCTTGAGGACCGGGCGATGAAGGACGATATCCTGATCGGGGACACCCCCAAGGCGCGGCGGCGCAAGGGCAGGCTCAGGGGGGGCACGGCGCGGGGCCGGCTTTGGAAACATGCGACGCTTGCCGATATCGAGGGATTGGTGAGCGAGACCTTTATCGACACGGCTTTCGTGGTGACATTGGTGCGAAACCCGTGGGACCGGATGGTAAGCTATTATCACTGGCTACGCGCGCAGGGATTTGATCATCCGGCGGTGCATCTCGCGCGGCGGCTGAGTTTTTCGGAATTCTTGCATCATCCACAAACGCGGGCCTCATTCGCGGCGAACCCCTATGAGAAATACGTGACAACCTCGGCGGGACAGGAACGGTGCAGCCTATATATACGGCTTGAGCATTTCGCACGCGATGCCGCGCCGTTCGAGGCGCATCTTGGATTTGGCATCGACCTGCCCGAGACGAACCGGTCAGAGCGGCGGCGTGATTTCCAAAGCTACTATGCGGCGCATGACGCCGATTGTGTCGCCGAGATCTGTGCGGCGGACATTGCCCGATTTGGATACGGGTTTGACGATGATTTTCGGAAACTTTGAGGCCAATTTATCTAGTATTGTCGCGTTCCGATGATCAGTGCCGGATTGTGGCCGCAATCAGACCCTTTAGCGGCCTCGAATCGCCCGGAAAATGAAGCTGTTGCTCAAGATTCGGCAGAACGCCGTCACACCTAGGGGATGAAATGATGTTTGGAGGACGCACACCCCTCTATGGGGCGCGGGAGGGAATACGAGAGAGGCGCCGACAGGGAGACGGCAATCTGCGCCGTATGTCGGGACTCGTGTTCGGAACTCGGGTGGCCACGCCGAGCGGTTGGCGACCCGCGGAAGGGCTGGTGGCCGGTGACTGGGTTTTGACATTCGACAATGGCATGCAGCGCGTCACGCAGGTGGATCATGAGCTGGTCTGGACCGGTGAACGGCGTTGCCCGCGCGAATTCCGGATGCTGGACATTCCGGCCGGGCTTTGTGGCAACCACGCGTGCCTTCGGCTCATGCCGGAACAATGCGTCATGGTTGAAAGCGACGCTGCCGAGATGTTGTTAGGTGACCCGTTCAGCATCGTGCCGGCACGCGCGCTTGAGGTGCTGCCAGACGTGACACGGGTGCCGGTGGATGCGCAGAGTATGTGTGTCACCTTGCGTTTCGCAACTGCGCAGGTGGCCTTTTCAGAGGCGGGTGCGATGTATCTTTGTCCCGGCTCGGGCGATATCACTGACGCATCGGCGGGCGACGATGGGTATCGGGCGCTTCCGATCGAGGAGGCGCGCGTGATCGTAACCGGACTTACCCGGCCCGCCGCCCAAAGAACCGCGGGCTGCTGTCCAGCGGCGTAGGTTTCGAAAGTGCGCGCCCATGCCTTGAGCTTTGGATAGACGGGCCACGCGAAACGCGCGGCCCGTTTTACAATCTGGCTCAGGCTGCGGATTTCTCGTCCGAGAAGCGCCCATAGAACGTCTGTCCCTTGTCGGCCATCTCGCGCAGGAGCGCGGGAGTGGCGAAGCGGGGGCCGAACTCTTCGGTCAGCTGGTCGCACCGTTCGGCGGCGTATGGTGTGCCGATGATGTCGAGCCACGAGAACGGGCCGCCGGACCAAGGGGCAAAACCCCATGCGAGGATCGCACCGACATCGCCTTCGCGGATGTCTTCGAGCACGCCTTCCTCGAGTGCGCGCACCGCCTCGAGCACCTGTGCGAACATCAGCCGATGCTGCACGGTGATCAGGTCAGGCTGATCTTCGGACAGGGGGTATTTCTCGGCGAGGCCGTGCCAATAGCCCTGCCGCTTGCCTTTCTCGTCGTAGTCGAAGAACCCGGCATTGGATTTACGCCCCAGACGGCCTTCGCCTTCCATCCAGAAGATGATCTCGTCCACGGCCTCATCTGGGTAGTCGTCACCCATCGCGGCCTTCGTGGCGCGGGCGATCTTGGCCCCCAGATCGATCGAGGTCTCATCCACCAGTTGCAGCGGCCCGACGGGGAAACCGAGCTGCCGTGCCGCATTGTCGATAAGCGCGGGCGCTACGCCCTCGCCCACCATGCGCAGGCCTTCGTTGATATAGGGGATGATGCAGCGGTTGCAGTAGAAGAACCGCGCGTCATTCACCACGATGGGCGTCTTGCGGATTTGCCGCACGTAATCGAGCGCCTTGGCCACGGCGCGCGGGCCGGTCTGCTGACCCTTGATGATTTCGACCAGCATCATTTTCTCGACCGGCGAGAAGAAGTGAATGCCGATGAAATTTTCCGGCGTGTCGCTCGCTTTGGCCAGTTCGGTGATCGGCAGGGTCGAGGTGTTGGTGGCGAAGATGCAGTCGGGGCCGACATGCTTGAGCACGTCCTTCGTGACCTCGGCCTTGACGCCCACGTCCTCGAACACCGCCTCGATGATCAGGTCACAGCCCTTGAGCGCCGAATACTCGGTGGTGGCGGTGATCTGAGCGAGGGTCTTTTCCTTTTTCTCTTCGGTCGCCTTGCCGCGCTTGATGCCCTTGTCCATGTAATCGGCGGTGTAGGATTTGCCGCGGTCGGCGGCGTCCTGTTTCTGGTCGATGAGCACGACCTCCATGCCCGCCATGGCCGAGACAAGCGCGATCCCTGCGCCCATCATGCCGGCCCCCATGACGCCGACCTTTTTCACGGTCTGGTCCGGTGCGTCAGGACGGTTGGCGCCTTTCTCGAGCGCCTCCTTGTTGATGAAGAGCGAGCGGATCATCGCGGTGGACGACGGGTTCATCAGAACGTTGGTGAACCAGCGGGCCTCGATCTTGAGCGCAGTGTCGAAGGGCACGAGCGCGCCTTCATAAACCGCACTCAGCAATGCCTTGGCCGCCGGGAACGCGCCTTGGGTCTTGCCATTCACCATGGCGCTGGCGCCTACGAAGGTCATGAACCCCGCTGGGTGGAACGGCTCACCGCCGGGCATCTTATAGCCTTTTTCGTCCCACGGCTTGACGATGGAAGGTTCGCTCAGAACCCATTCGCGCGCCTTGTCGATGAGGTCGTCCGGGGCCGTGACCTCGTGAACCAGCCCGGCTTGCTTGGCCTTTTTCGGGTCGGAAAGCTTGCCTTCGAGAAGGAAGGGCGACGCGGCCATCGCACCCATCATCCGGGCAAGCCGCGTGGTGCCGCCCATGCCGGGAAAGATACCGATCATGATTTCGGGCAGGCCGATCTTGGCCTTGGGATTGTCGGCGGCAAAGATCCGGTGACAGGCCAGCGGAATTTCGAATCCGATGCCAAGCGCGGTGCCGGGCAGACAGCAGGCGATGGGCTTGCCGCCCTTGTTCTTGTCGTCCATGCCGCCGCGTTCGATCTTGCGCAGGATGCCGTGGGTCTGCATCAGACCATCCATCAGGCCCTTTGCCGGATTGTCGCCGGCGCTTTCCTTCATCTTGGCAATGACGTTGAGGTCCATGCCGCCCGCGAAGGTGCCCTCCTTGCCCGAGGTGATGATGATGCCCTTGACGGCCTCATCGGCCAGCGCGTCATCAATGAGGCCGTCCAGCACGGGCCAAGCCTCCATGCTCATGACGTTCATAGACTTGCCAACAGTGTCCCAGGTGATGATCGCGACGCCATCGGCGCCTTTTTCCATGGTGAAATCGGTCATGTCTTTTGTCTCCCTTGCGCGCGTCATACGCGCTCGATGATGGTGGCCGCGCCCATGCCGGACGCGATGCAGAGCGTGGCGAGGCCCACTTCCTTGTCCTGACGCTCAAGCTCGTCCAGCAGCGTGCCGATGATGATCGCCCCGGTGGCCCCCAGCGGGTGACCCATCGCGATCGAGCCGCCATTGGGGTTGACCAGCGCGGGGTCCACGTCGAAGGCCTGCATGAAGCGCAACACCACAGAGGCAAAGGCCTCGTTCACCTCGAAGAGGTCGATATCGCCGATCTTCATGCCGCTGTCGGCGAGGATCTTGTGCGTGGCGGGCACAGGCCCGGTCAGCATGATCGTTGGATCGGTGCCGATCTTGGCGGTCTGACGGATGCGTGCGCGGGGCTTGAGACCCCATTTCTCACCGAACGCCTTCGAGCCGACCAGAACACCGGCCGAGCCGTCGACGATGCCCGAAGAGTTGCCCGCGTGGTGGATGTGGCTAACCTTCTCCAGATGTGGATATCTGAGTTTGGCCACCGCGTCGAAGCCCGGCATCACCTCACCCATCTGCTGAAACGACGCGTTGAGCGATCCGAGGGCCTGCATGTCGGTGCCGGGGCGCATGTATTCGTCGTGGTCGAGAATGGTCAGACCATTTTGATCTTTGACCTCGATGATGGATTTCGCGAACCGCTTATCATCCCACGCGGCCTTGGCGCGTTTCTGGCTTTCGACGGCAAGCGCGTCGGCTTGATCGCGGGTGAAGCCGTATTCCGTTGCGATGATGTCCGCCGAGATGCCCTGCGGCACGAAATAGGTCTCCATCGCGACCGACGGATCGACGGCGATCGCCGCGCCGTCACTGCCCATGGGCACGCGGCCCATCATCTCGACGCCCCCGGCGATATAGCCGTCACCCGCGCCGCCCATCACCTGGTTCGCGGCGAGGTTCACGGCCTCCATGCCCGAGGCACAGAAGCGGTTGATGGCAAGGCCGGGGATGCTTTCATCAAGCTCGGAGGCCAGCACGGCAGTCCGTGCAAGGCAGCCGCCCTGTTCCTTCACTTGGGTCACGTTGCCCCAGATCACATCCTCGACCGCGTGCCCCTCAAGACCGTTGCGGTCCTTCAGCGCATTGAGCACCTCGGTCGAAAGCTTCACGGCGGTCACCTCGTGCAGCGCGCCGTCCTTGCGGCCCTTGCCGCGCGGCGTGCGCACGGTGTCATAGATATAGGCGTCGGTCATGTCGGTCTCCTTCGTTCACGCGCGGTCAGCGGGGCTGCCGGGCATCAGGTCATAGGGATGTTTCCAGCCGGGCAGGCCCTCGATGTTCGAGAGCCACCGGTCGATTTCGGGCCAGTCCTTGCGGTCGAAGCCGAAAGGCTCGGGGTAGAAAAGATAGCCACAGCAACTCAGATCGGCATTGGTGATCGCGTCGCCCACGATCCAGTCGCGCCCGGCCAGATGCGCGTCGAGCGCGGCGTAGGCGGCCTTGAGCCGGCCCTGCATGAAGCCGATCACCTCCGACGGGCGCTTCTCCTTGGGCAGGAAGTTTAACAGGAACCGCGTCATTCCGGCCTGAGAGCTCAGCTTGTGATTGTCCCAGAACATCCAGCGCATCACCTCGCGCGCCTCTTGCGGTGTTTCGCCCCCGAATTTCGCCGTTTTTTCAGTGATATACATCTGCATGACGCCGGATTGCGTCAAGGTGACGTCGCCGTCCACAAGCACCGGCACCTCGCCCATCACATTGATCTGTCGGAACGAATCGCCGCGGGTCTCGCCGCCGAAGAAATCGACGAAAACAGGCGCCCAGTCGAGGCCCGCCAATTCCAGCGCCAGCGCCGCCTTGTAGGCGTTGCCGCTCTCGCCGAAGCAGTGGAGTTTGATGGTCATGGCGTGGCTCCCGGTTGCAAGTTTGGGTTTGAGTATTTCTGGAAAGATGAAGCCTGTCGGGATTCACCGCTCGTTAAGTTTAATGCGCTTTGATGGCAGATGCGGAACAGGCTGGAGAGCCGATGGCCGTGAAAGGTGAAGCCCTGTTCCGGTGCCTGATGCCGATTGGCCCGCGCATCGGGCAGGGTGGACCTGCGCCGTTCATCTTTCCCGAGATACTCCCGCCGGAGGCATCCGGCATCGGCGATATGCGCCTTCGGCCTGATCATCACAGCGCCCTCGCGATCAGTTCCTTCATAATCTCGTTGGTGCCGCCATAGATACGCTGCACCCGCGCATCGGCCCACATCTCGGCCACGGCATATTCCTGCATATAGCCATAGCCGCCATGCAGTTGCAGACATTCGTCGAGCACGTCGCATTGCGTGTCGGTGAGCCAATATTTGGCCATCGCGGCCTTTTCCACGCTAAGCCGGCCCTCCAGATGCTCCGAGATGCAAGCATCGAGAAAGGCCCGAGCGATTTCGGCCTTGGTCGCGCATTCGGCCAGTTTGAAACGGGTGTTCTGGAATTGCATGAGCGTGCCGCCGAACGCCTCGCGCGATTGGCAATACGCGATGGTGCGCGCCACTGCGCCTTCGAGCGCGCCCACCGCGCCGCAGCCGATGATCAGACGCTCCTGCGGCAGTTGCTCCATCATCTGATAGAAGCCGCGCCCCTCGGCCTGACCGAGGATGTTTTCGGGCGGGATTTCGACATCGTCGAAGAAAAGTTCGGACGTGTCGGCGGCGTGACAGCCCACCTTTTCAAGGTTGCGGCCGCGTGCGAAGCCCTCGGCCCCGTCGGTTTCCACCACAGCGAGCGAGATACCCTTGGCGCCGGCCTTGGGATCGGTCTTGGCGGCCACGACGATCAGGTCGGCATGCTGACCGTTGGTGATGAACGTCTTTTGACCCGAGAGGCGGTAGGCGTTGCCATCTCGCAGGGCCCGTGTCTTCAGCCCCTGCAAATCAGATCCGGCCCCCGGTTCGGTCATCGCGAGCGCGCCGACCATCTCGCCCGAGACCATTTTGGGAAGCCAGCGCTTTTTCTGATCCTCGGAGCCATAGGCGAGGATGTAATGCGCCACGATACCCGAATGGATCGGGTTGCCCCAGCTTGCGAGGTTGGCGCGGCTTTGTTCCATGCAGATCACCGCTTCGTGGCCGAAATCGCCGCCTGCGCCGCCGTATTCCTCGGGGATCGAAGGACAGAGCAGGCCCAGCGCCCCAGCTTGGTTCCAGATGTCGCGGTCCATCTCGCCCGCCTTGCGCCAGCGGTCGAAATGCGGGGCCCATTCGGTCTCGATGAAGGAGCGCGCCATGTCGGCGAGCATCCGGTGCTCGTCTGTCATCCAACTGGTGGTCATTTCTTCCGCGCCTCCAGGTCGGAGTTGAAGATCCGCAGGCGGTGGCCGAACGTATCCTCGTCGATCACGCTATCGAAGTTTTCGAAAAGGAAGGACAGGGCTTCGCCCTCATCGAGGCCGGCCTCTTGGGAAAACCGGCGCAAGCGGCGATAGCCGTCCTCGGTCATCGCCACGTTGAAGCGGCGGGTCAGGCGAAAGCGTTTCGGCATCTGCGGTCCTCCCTCCGTAGGGTGGGCAATCCTGCCCACCGCGCCTTCAGAACTGGTCGGCCTCAAGCGCCATGACCGGGTCCGCGCCGCTTTCGATGCGGGCAAGGTGCATGGATGTGGCCGGCAGGCGGCGGGTCATGTAGTAGCGCGCTGTGGCGAGCTTGGTGTGATAGAAGTCCGGGTCGTCGGCACCTTCGGCGAGGGCCTCATGGGCCGCCTTGGCCATCTGTGCCCACATGAGCCCAAGGCAGACATGGCCGAAGAGATGCATGAAGTCGTTGGACCCCGAGAGGGCCGCGTTCGGGTTCTTCATGCCATTCTGCATGAAGAACATCCCGGCGGACTGAAGGTCTTTCGACGCTGTCTTGAGCGGGTCCACGAATTCGACCATTGCTTCGTTGTCGCCATGGGTCTTGCAGAACTCCTTGACCATGTCGAAGAAGGCCATGACATGCTTGCCGCCGTCCTGTGCGAGCTTGCGGCCCACGAGGTCGAGCGCCTGCACGCCGTTGGCACCTTCGTAGATCATGGCGATGCGGGCGTCGCGGGTGAACTGCGACATGCCCCATTCCTCGATATAGCCGTGGCCGCCGTAAACCTGCTGGGCCTGCACCGTCATGTCGTAGCCTTCATCGGTGAGGAAGCCTTTGATCACGGGGGTGAGCAGGCTGACCATGCCTTCGGCCGCCTCGTCGCCGCCGCGATGCGACTGGTCGATCATCTGCGATCCCCAAAGCAGGAACGCGCGCGCGCCTTCGGTAAAGCTTTTCTGATCCATGAGGTTGCGGCGGATGTCGGGATGCACGATCAGCGGATCGGCGGGGCCGTCGGGATTTTCCGTGCCGGTCACCGCGCGGCCCTGAAGCCGGTCCTTCGCATAGTCGACCGCATTCTGATAGGCGACTTCCGCCTGCGCCACGCCCTGCATGCCGACGCCGATGCGGGCTTCGTTCATCATGGTGAACATGGCGCGCATGCCCTTGTGCTCCTGTCCCAGAAGCCAGCCTTTCGCGCCGTCATAGTTCATCACACAGGTGGAATTGCCGTGAATGCCCATCTTGTCTTCGATCTTGCCGCAGGTCACGCCGTTGCGATCGCCGAGGCTGCCATCCTCGTTCACGATGAATTTCGGCACGATGAAGAGAGACACACCCTTGATCCCCTCGGGGCCGCCGGGGATCTTGGCCAGCACGAGATGGATGATGTTCTCGGCCATATCGTGTTCGCCCGAGGAGATGAAAATCTTCTGGCCGGTGATGGCATAGGAACCGTCATCCTGTGGTTCGGCCTTGGTGCGCATGAGCCCGAGATCGGTGCCGCAATGCGGCTCGGTCAGGTTCATAGTGCCGGTCCATTCACAGGAGGCCATGTTGGGCAGGTACTTCGCCTTCTGCTCGTCGGTGCCATGGGCGAGGATGGCCGAGGCCGCGCCGTGTGTCAGGCCCTGATACATGGTGAACGCCTGATTGGCGCCCGAGAACATCTCGCCCACTGCGGTGCCGAGGATATAGGGCATGTATTGCCCGCCATATTCCTCGGGCAGGTCAAGCGCGGTCCAACCACCTTCACGCACCTGATCAAAGGCCGCCTTGAACCCCTTGGGCGTGCGCACCACGCCATTTTCAAGAACGCATCCTTCGGTGTCACCAACGACGTTCAGCGGCTCCAGAACCTCGGAGGCGAGTTTGCCCGCTTCTTCGAGCACGGCGGAGGTGAAATCGCGGTCCAGTTCGGCATAGCCCGGGGTCGCGTCGGTCGAGACCTTGAGCATGTCGTGCAGGATGAATTGCATATCCTTGGTGGGGGCGGTGTAACGTGGCATCGCTTGTATCCTCTGTTGGCTTATTCGGCGGCTTTTTTGTCGGGGTTGATCGAGGCGAGGAGTTTGCCCGCCCAATCCATCTGATCGCGCAGTTCGACGATGGCCTGATCCAGTTCGTCGCGCTGTGCCTCCATCGCGGCGAGACGTTCGCCCGCAATCGAGAGCGTTTCCTTCATTTGTGTATATTGCTGATCGCCGGTGTCATAGAGATCGAGCAACTGGCGGATTTCCTCAAGGCTGAAGCCAAAGCGCTTGCCGCGCAGGATCAGCTTGAGCCGGGCGCGGTCACGCCGCGAGAAAAGACGCTTCTGGCCTTCGCGATGCGGCGACAGAAGTTCTTTTTGTTCATAGAAGCGAAGGGTGCGTGGCGTCACGTCGAACGCGTTGCACATTTCGCGAATTGTCATCAACTCTTTGTCCATATCGGGTTTCCTGTCTTCGTGGTCATCACCACGGATTCGGATTTGATCCGAGCATAGCGTAGCGATTGACGTTTACGTAAGTGCTACGTTGCGTCAATTTCAACCCGTCCAGCGGCAAGAGACATTTGGCGACCACGCTCAAGGCGTTGAAGGCGCGTGAAATGACGCCGGATAAAAAATTCGTGAGCCCGCGCGGAACCCGGCGTGTGATTTCGTGTTGGTGGCCCGTAGTGAGATTTTAATCCGTAATGGAGGTACAAATGAAACGTCTTCTGACAACAGCAGCCACAGCCCTCGTGCTGGGCAGCGCGGCTTATGCCGACAACCATGGCGCGATGAGTGGCTACACTTACAACGCCGAAACGGATTTCTATGCGTCCGACCTGATTGGTATGGACGTTTATCGCAGCGACAGAGACATGGCGCCTCAGACCGAAATCAACGCAGAAGCCGTTGGCGACTGGGACAACATCGGTGAGATCAATGACCTGATCGTAAGTAACGATGGCGAAGTTCAGTTTGCCATCGTCGGCGTTGGCGGGTTTCTTGGCATCGGTGAGAAATCCGTCGCGGTCAAGATGGATAACATCAAGGTTCTTCACGAAAAAGGCGAGGGTGACGGTCGTTACCTTCTGGTCGCTCTTTCGCAAGAGCAGCTAGAGGATGCGCCGAGTTTCGAGCGTGAGGGCGACATGATGAATGGCGCCGACACCGAAGGCAACATGGACACCGACACCGAAGGTGACATGGACAACGCCGAGATGAATTCCGATCAGAATGCGTCGGATATGTCGGACGAAGAGATGGCTCAAGCCGATACTGAGACCGAGCAATCGTCCGAGAACATGGGCGACGAGGCCGAGCAGTCGATGCAAGCGACCGACGACACAGAGGCTGCAACGACCCGGCCGCTTCTTGCCCGTCCGAATGTCCAGCGTGAAGGCTATGCCGAAGTGACCGAGGTTGACGAACTGACGTCCGATGCGCTGGTGGGCCAAGCGGTCTATGGCGAAAATGATGACAGCGTCGGTGAAATCGGGAACCTGCTTCTTGATGACGCGGGCAATGTCGACAGGGCCGTGATCAATGTCGGGGGCTTCCTCGGGCTTGGTGAAAAGCCGATCGCCGTGACCTTCGACGAGCTGCAAATCCTTCGCGATGGCGGTGGCGATCTGCGCGTCTACATCGACTCGACCGAAGATCAGCTTGAAGAGCAGCCTGAATACGAAGGCTAAAGCGTTTCGCCTTTAACCTGAGACATCAGCAAAAGGCAAAACGCGTGCGACGTATGGATGTTGTGCTGCGTTTCGCGAAAATCTGTGATTCAGGTTTTTCGCGAAACGCTTTAAGTCTCTGACGAGTTGACTATTGTGAGTATGAGGGGGGCGGTCGCATAAGCGGCCGCCCTTTTCTGTCCCAAGCCGATACCGCCGCGTCGCTCTTTATGAAGGTTTGCCGGGCTAAGGCCGGATCAGGCGGTCACTTCTTGGCCAGTTCTTGCGCCACGCTGTCGCGCATCTCCTTGAGTTCCGTCATAGCCTCGGCCAGTTGCGCGTGTTGTTTCGCGAGGTCGTCAAGCTGACGATCTGCGAGTTCGATCCAGCTTTGCATCTGTGCCTCGGTCCCTTCGTTCTCGTAAATCAGGAGCCATTGCCGGATGTCCTCGAGTGAAAAGCCCCATTTGCGACCGCGCAGGATCAGTGTCATGCGCGCACGTTCGCGCGGACCATAAAAACGGGTCCGTCCTTCGCGTTGCGGCTGGAGCAGTTCAATATACTCGTAATACCGCAGCGTACGCGGAGTCACGTCAAACGTGGCGCACATTTCCTTGAGGCTCAGGCGTGTTTCGGACATGACGGTCATCCGGTGGACAAACGGTTGAGTTACCCCCTCAGCCTGCCCGATTTCGCGGCTTGAATAAAGCCCCGGCGGGAACCGCCCCGGTTTCGACTGGAACAGGCGGTTGCACGCACCTAGGGTGAGGCCCATAACAGCGAAGCCATATCTGAGAGCCAGTGTAATGAGCGAAACCGACAGCCCCGACGCCCGGCTTGAGAAGGCGCGCAAGTTTTTTTCGGCGCTGCCCCATGCGGTTGCATTGGGTATGGAGCCCGAGGAAATGGGCGATGGCGTGGCCGTCATGACGATGCCGTGGCGTGAAGATCTTGTGGGCGATCCCGAAACCGGCGTGATCCATGGCGGCGCGGTCAGCGCACTTATGGATACAGCCTGCGGCGCGGCGGCGATGAGCCATCCCGATCTGTTGGGGGCCACAGCGACCATCGGGTTGCGCATCGATTATATGCGCCCTGCCACACCGCGCGCCACGGTCCGCGTGCGGGCGGAATGCCATCACATCACGCGCAGCGTGGCCTTTGTCCGGGCCACCGCATCGGATGGCGATACCGACCGCCCCGTCGCAACCGCCACCGGAACCTTTACCGTGGAGGGCAAATCATGAGTGCCGCGAAACGCCCCGAGCCCGTGCAAGTGGTCAAGCAGCGTCGCGATGCCGCCCTTGCCGCGCTTGTCGGTGGTGTCCCCTATATCCGGTTTCTCGGGATCGAGTTCGACCGGCGGGGCGACGAACTGACGGCGCTGATGCCATTTGACGACAAACTGATCGGCAACCCCCTTTTGCCAGCGCTGCATGGCGGCGCAACCGCGGCCTTTCTTGAGACGACAGCGATCATCGGGCTGAGTTGGGCAACGCTTTGGCCCCGGATCGAAAGCGGTGAGGTCGATGCCGACGCGATGGCGCACGGGTCAATCCCGCGACTGCCCCGGACCATCGACTTCACCGTCGATTACCTGCGCTCGGGCCTGCCGCGTGACGCCTATGCGCGCGCCCGTGTCACCCGGTCGGGACGGCGCTATGGCTCGGTCCATGTCGAGGCATGGCAGGACAATCGCGACCGGCCTTTCGCGCAGGCACAGGGCCATTTCCTGATGCCGCGGCAGGATGGCTGAACCCGCCCGTCCGATCACGCATGGGCGGGTCGCGCGGATCGCTTTTCCCATCGTGCTCTCGAACGCCACCGTGCCCATTCTGGGTGTGGTGGATACCGGCGTGGTGGGACAGCTGGGCGAGGCGGCGCCCATTGGTGCGGTCGGCGTCGGGGCGATCATCCTCACTGCGATCTACTGGATCTTCGGGTTCCTGCGGATGGGCACCACGGGCCTAACCAGTCAGGCGCAAGGGGCCGGACGCACAGGCGAGGTGGCGGCGATGCTGACCCGCGCGCTGATGATCGGGCTCAGCGCGGGGGTGGTGATCATCGCGTTGCAATGGCCGCTTTTCTGGGGGGCGTTTCGTGTCTCACCCGCCAGCGCCGAGGTCGAGGGGCTGGCGCGTGACTATATGGGCATCCGGGTCTGGAGCGCCCCCGCGATGATCGCGCTTTACGGCATCACCGGCTGGCTCGTGGCGCTTGAGCGGACCGGCGCCGTATTGATGCTTCAGGTCTGGATGAACGGGCTCAACATCGTGCTTGATCTGTGGTTCGTGCTTGGGCTTGGTTGGGGCGTCGAAGGCGTGGCGCTGGCGACGTTCCTCGCGGAATGGAGCGGTCTGGCGCTTGGTTTCTGGCTGTGCCGCGACGCGTTTCGCGTGCCGGCGTGGCGCGACTGGCCGCGGGTCTTCGATGCGCAGGCGCTGGCGAACATGGCGGCTGTGAACCGCGATATACTGCTCCGGTCGCTCATGGTGCAGGCGATTTTCGTGTCCTTCCTCTTGCTCGGGGGGCATTTCGGGGATGTCACGCTGGCGGCCAATCAGGTGCTCATGCAATTCCTGAGCGTGACCGCCTATGCGATGGACGGTTTCGCCTTCGCCGCCGAGGCGCTTGTCGGACAGGCGATGGGCGCGCGCGACCGACCAAGGCTTCGCCGTGCCGCGATCGTGTCGTCGCAATGGGCCTTCGGATCGAACCTCCTGCTGGCGCTTGGTTTTGCGCTTGCGGGTGGCATGATCATCGACATCATGACGACCGCCCCCGAGGTGCGGGCCGAGGCGCGCATATACCTGAGTTACATGGTGGCCGCGCCGATCTTGGGGTTGGCGGCGTGGCTTCTGGACGGGATTTTCATCGGGGCCACCCGTGCCGCCGACATGCGCAATATGATGGCGGTGAGCCTTTTGGTGTATGCGTTGGCGGCTCTGGCGCTGGTGCCGGTGATGGGCAATCACGGTCTTTGGATGGCACTTTTGATCAGTTTCGTCGCGCGTGGCGTGACACTTGGCCTGCGGTATCCCGCGCTTGAGCGGGGGGCGGAATAAAGCGTTTCGCCTTTAATCTGAGACATCAGCGAAAGGCGAAACGCGCAACGCCTGACTGTCGCGCTGCGTTTCACGAAAATCTGTGGTCCGGGTTTTTAGCGATACGTTTTAGTCTGTCACTCCTCCGTGCGCAGACGTGACTTCTGAACCAGCCAGATAGTCAGGAGCGGGGCCGCAACCGACACCCCTGCCACCACCATGAGAAGCACGCCAAGCTGGGAATAGTCGGCTTGGGTGATCACCTTGTCGCTGGCATCCCGCACCTCGCGGCTTACGATGAACACCTCGTTCAGGTAGCGTGTCAGCAGCGCCGCCGCCGACAGCGCCAGATTGGTGAAGGACGCCATGACCGCAAAGAACGTGGCCTTGAGTTCGCGCGGCGCGGAGCGGGCGATCCAGGCCAGCATCGGAATCATCGCGATCTGACCCAGCGGGCTTTCGGCGGCGGTGTCGAGGATCGCGATAAAGCGCGCATCCACCACCCCTTCGGTCAGGGCCGCGGTCCATTCATGCAGCCCGTAGTAGAGCCCGATATTGGGTAGCGCCAACAATCCTGCGGCAAGGGTCAGCATGACCACGATCCAGACGATCCGGCGTTCGGCCATGAGCGGGCGAAGCACGAGCAAGCCCACCAGTGTCAGCGCCGAGGTGATCAGCGACAGAACCGAGAGAAACTGTTGATCGAAGCCAAGAACGTCGATGTTGAACCATGTCAGCCCCTCGCCCGGGAGCGGCACGGCCCGAAACACGAATATGATGATCGCGGTGCCGATCAGCGTTCGGGCCTGCGCCCGGGTCAGCACAGAAACAAGTTGCCGCATGAGCAAAAGCACCACGGCCATCGAGCCGGCAAAGATGATCTCCTGACCGTAGGGGACGCCGCCAAGGCCAATGGCAAGGGTCAGCATGAGAAACAGCGCGCCACCGATGAAATACCACGGGTTCGCGCGGGTCTGGGGCACGACCCCCT
The DNA here is from genome assembly GCF_037083845.1 of Roseovarius sp. E0-M6. NCBI lineage: Bacteria > Pseudomonadati > Pseudomonadota > Alphaproteobacteria > Rhodobacterales > Roseobacteraceae > Roseovarius > Roseovarius sp. E0-M6. The sequence goes on from NZ_JBAPLA010000003.1 coordinate 345,145, forward strand.
CGCGAAGCTCGGCTATCGCGGTGTCGCTTAGCCCGGCGGTTCGCATGTGGTGCAGCGCGCGCCGTTTCTGCCACGCGGCGAGAGCGACGCCAGAGACCGAGATCACCGGAATGGCCAGCGCACCGGTATAGATCGAAGCATAGATATCGGCCTTCTGAGCCGCGTTCAGGCTCTCGATTCCCGAAAACATCGCGATGTTCACAAGTGCCACCACCACCGTGCCACCGATCAGCGCGAACCGGCCCAGCGTCTGCATGGTGGTGTGCATGACCTTGGCATCGTGATCGCTGATTGGTGTGCCATCGGCCTCGCAGAGCGGCACCGCGTCGATTGACATGGCATCGGCGACCGCATCCTGAACGACCAGTCCACAGGGGCTGAGGATGAAGCTTGTGGCATACCAAAGCTCAAGCGGCATCAGGGCCGTCATCGCGTCGGGCCGAGTCATCACGAGCACCATGATCCCCACGCTGAGCGCGATCAGTGAAGCCCCGAACCAGACAAGATATCCCTTCCAGCGCCAGATGAGATCGACAAGATGCCCGAGCGGCATCTTTAGCGCCCAGGGTAGACCAGCCCAGAACGCGAGCGCAGCCACCTCGGCGGCGGTGAAGTCCAAGTAATCCTTTACGAAAAATGTACCCACAATCAGCGTCAGGCCCGAGCAGCCTGCCGCGAAATAGACCATGAGCGGCGGCAGGTAAGACCAGCGCATCTGCCGCGCGAGATCGACAAAGATCGCATCGATCCAGCCAGCCACGCGCGGCATTTATGCGCGCCCCCCGTCTGTCACAGGATGTCCAGAACCGCCTCGGGCGGGCGGCCTATCGCCGCCTTATCAGCCCTGAGAACCACGGGCCGCTCGATCAGCTTGGGGTTGGCGGCCATGGCGGCAAAAAGCACCGCGTCAGGATCGGTTGGTGACAGACCCAGCTCGCGAAAGAGCGCCTCGCCGCGGCGGATGAGGTCTATGGTCCCCACGCTCAGCCGTGCCGCCACGTCGCGCAACTCCGCCTCGGACGGGGTGTCTGTGAGGTAGAGGCGGACCACTGGCGCCGCGCCCCTTTCGGTCAGAATGGCCAGTGTCTGACGCGATTTAGAACAGCGCGGGTTGTGCCAGATCACCGTGCTCACAACCACGCCTCCCGGCCGGTGCCCACGGCATCGGCAACCGTTTCGAACCCGTCCGCCACGAGAAGTGTGTGCAGACCGTGGGCAATGCGCGACCCGAGGCCAAGACCGCCATAAACGAGCGCCGAGTAAAGCTGCACCGCGCTCGCGCCTGCGAGGATCTTGTCATAGGCGTCCTGTGCCGATCCGACACCGCCCACACCGATGAGCGGCATCGCCCCGTCGGTCAGTTGTGAAAGCCGCGCCAGAACCTGTGTCGATCGGTTGAAAAGCGGTTTGCCCGACAGCCCGCCAGCCTCATCGCGGTCGGCACTGGTCAGGCCCTCGCGTCTTAGCGTCGTGTTGGTGGCGATGATCGCGGCGATACCGCCTGTCTGTGCCACCTCGACCAGCTCCTTGAGCTCCGACGGCTCGAGATCCGGTGCGATCTTGAGAAAGACAGGCAGATCGGCGCGCACATCGTCACGCGCCGCCATCACCCCGGTCAGAAGCCGTGACAGCGCTTCGGGCCCTTGCAGGTCGCACAGCTTCTCAGTGTTAGGGGAGGAGACGTTGACCGTCGCGAAATCGAGCCATTCGCCGCAATGCGCCAGAACTTTCGCGTAATCCTCGGCCCGGTCTGCGCTGTCCTTGTTGGCCCCGAGGTTGAGGCCGATTACGGCGTCGTCGCGGCGCTGAACAAGGCGCGGCAACACGGCCTCCATCCCGTCATTATTGAAGCCGAACCGGTTGATGACCGCCCTGTCTTCGGATAGCCGGAAGAGGCGCGGCCGGGGGTTGCCGGGTTGGGGGCGTGGCGTCACCGCACCCACTTCGACAAAGCCGAACCCCGCGCGCGTCAGCGGGCCGAGCGCCTCGGCGTTCTTGTCGAACCCGGCGGCAAGGCCGACCGGATTAGGCAGCGCGATCCCCGCCAGATCGCAGGCAAGGCGTGACGAGGTGACAGGCCCGGGTTCGGGCGCGAATCCGGCCTTGATCGCGCGCATGGCCCAATCATGAGCGGTTTCGGGTTCGAGCCGATGCAGAAGGCGCAGCCCCAGCCGCTCGACGACGCTCATTCGAGACCTGCGGGAAACTGATGCACGCCATCCACCAGCGGCAAAGGCTGTGCCCAGACCACATCGGACAGGCGCAGTTCGCGGTAGAGATGCGGAAATTCCTGTCCGCCGCGTGACACCTCCCATCGAAGGGCCTCGCTCAGCTGCTCGCTTTCGGAGGCAATGAGCATCAGGTCACTGACCCCTGCGAAATGTTTCGCGGCGGTATCCGGAGCCTGCGCCACGGTCGAAAAATGAATATAGCCATCCGCCACATCCACCGGGGCGCCATCGCTTTGGCCTTCGGCGCGCAGCGCCTGCCATTCCGATTTGCGCAATATTTTGAGAATGATCATGTCCGGCTTGATGCCCCGCCGCCAGTGACGGGTCAAGCGCCTTGCATGCTTTCTTCTTGCCTTCAATATCCTGGGGGAGGCCGGGAAACCGCGCTTGGCGGTTCCGCGGTCGGGGGCAAAGCCCCCCATCACCCGACACTCAGCCCCAACGCACCACGGCCATCGCGATGCGCGCGCCATAGCGACGGGCGGTTTCAAGGTCGCAACTCTCCACCATCTGTGACTTGTTGCGCGACGAGGAGGCGGTAAGCCCGAGCCAGCTTCCGCCCGCGTTGATGCCGGGATGGTCGTGCCGGACGGGGGCGCCGATTTCCTGTTGACCGATCCAGATCATGCCCATCTGCGCAGCGTAGACCGACAGCCGCATCAGCGTGGCCAGCTTGTCGCCCGCGGGGAAAGTGGCCACGGTCAGGCCGCCTGCGATCTTGTTGGCCCAGACCTGATCGACCCAGCCTTCGGAGGCCTCTTCGAGGAACGCCTCGAAACGCGCGGGGACCGAGCCCATGTAGGTCGGACAGGCAAAAAGGATGGCCGGCGCCGCGTGCAAATGCTGCCATTCCGCGCTGGTCATTCTTTCAACGTCGATCAGCGTGGCGGCGCCTCCGGCCGCTTCAGCGCCGTGCGCCACTTCCTGAGCCAGAACCTTGGTATGGCCGTGGCCGGTGAAATAAGGGATGGCGATGGGCGCGCGTGGTATCATGGCCGCAACGCTGGCACAGTGCGCGCAACCTGCCAAGGCCATCTGTGCCGTGTGGCCCGTTTGCGCAGGTCGGGATTGCTCGGACCACGGCGATAAAAATCCGCGATTCCGCTTTTGGCAAAACGCTTTATGCTGACCGGCAGGAGGACCGTTTCCAAATGAGCAAGGTGCGCGACCAATACGAGGCCTATCCCTATCCCGCCCGCGATCCCGCCGACGAAGCCAAGCGCCTGATCATCGGATCGCCGTCGCATCCGCTTGAGTTGGATCATTTTCTTTATGGTGGTCAACGCGATTGGTCGGTGCCGCTTCGTGCGCTTGTGGCGGGTGGGGGCACGGGGGACGGACTTGTCCAGTTGGCGCAGCTTCTGAGCGACGCGGGCCGGCCATACGAGATCACCTACCTTGATCTGTCCACAGCATCGCGCCGCAGCGCCGAGGCACGGGCCGAGGCGCGGGGCCTTGCGGGGATCACCTTCGTGACCGGGTCTCTTCTGGAGGCTGCCGATCTGGGGCGGTTCGATTATATAGACTGTTGCGGCGTCCTTCATCATTTGCCCGACCCACCAGCAGGGTTTCGCGCGCTGCGCGCCGCGCTGGCCGAGGGGGGCGGTATGGGCATGATGGTCTATGCGCCCTATGGCCGCTCTGGCGTTTACCCGTTGCAGGAGGCGTTCGGTGCGCTTTTGGGAGATCAGCCGACTGAGACGCGCCTGAAGGCTGCGCGCGCGATCATGGCGCGCCTGCCCGAAGGGCATCCCTTCCGCCGCAACCCGAATGTCGGCGATCATCGCGACAGTGACGCGGGGTTCTATGATCTGTTGCTGCACAGTCGGGACCGGGCCTATCGCGTTGACGAACTGGCTTCGGTACTCGAGGCGACGGACTGGGAGCTCAGCGGTTTCGTGATGGAGGCGCAATACGACCTTGGGCGCTTCGTCGACACGATGCCCGACGCGCTGACGGCGATCGAACGCATGGCGCTGGCTGAAAAGCTGAGTGGGATCATCAAAACGCATACCGCCTACGTGGTAGCCAAAAGCAGCGGCACGCGGCCCGCACGCGGCCGCAACCGGGCGCTCATCCCGCATCTCAAAGGGGCGGAGCCCGCCGCTCTTGGCCGCGCTATCGGGTCGGGTCAGGTGCCCAAGCTCACGCTGAACGGTCTTGGCGCCGAATTGCGTCTGCCGCGTGAGGCGGGACGCCTGATCGCGGCCATCGACGGTCGGCGTAGTCTTTCAGATATTGCACAGGCGACAGGGGCGGACCCCATCGGGTTCGGGGCGCTTTGGACCCGGATCGAGCGCGCACTCGAGCCTTGGGGGCTTCTGCTTTATTCCCGGTTGCTGGTGTGATCACATGTGCGGACGTTTCGCAATCACCCTTCCGACCGATGCGATGGCGCGGCTTTTCGCGGCGCGCCCCGCGAATGGCCTGCCCAAGGTGCCGAATGTCGATGTGCGACCAACGACGGATGTGCATGTCGTGGTCTCAGGTGAGGACGACCGCCGCCTTGTGGCGATGCGCTGGGGCTTTGTTCCGCATTGGGCAACGTCGCTTTCGGATGGACCGCTTTTGATCAATGCGCGCGCCGAAACCATTGCCGAAAAGCCCGCCTTTCGCGAGGCCGCCCGCCAGCGTCGCTGTCTGATCCCGGCAAGCTGGTTCTATGAATGGACCGGTGAAAAAGGGCACAAGCAGCCATGGAAGATTGCGCCGGTCGGGGAGGGGCCTCTGGCGCTCGCCGGTATCTGGCAAGGCTGGGGGGCGGGTGGGGACCGGGTGGCCACCTGCGCCATCGTAACCTGCGCTGCCAATGACGCGCTGCAAGCGTTGCATCACCGTATGCCGGTGGTGATCGGCGCGGAGGACTGGCCGCTATGGCTGGGAGAGGCAGGGCATGGCGCGGCGCGGCTCATGGTGCCCGCATCCAACGGCGTTTTGAATTTCGAGAAGACCGACCTTGTCTAAAGCGTTTCGCCTTTAAACTGAAACATCAGCAAAGCAAAACGCGTGCGACGTATGGATGTTGCGCTGCGTTTCGCGAAACGCTTTAAACTGCGCGGCAGGCAGCGATTTAGAACAAAGGGCCGGTAGGCTGTAAGTGATCCCTGCCAAGCGTCGGTCAGGCGCGCAGCAGGATCGCATCAAGCCAACGGGTTGGCAGAGAGCGTTTGAGCGTTCCCATCAGATAGGTCGGTGTCGTCACGTAATAGCGCGCCCGCGGGCGCCGGGCTTCGACCGCGTGGATGAGTTTTCTGGTGACCGCCGAGGCCGGCAACTCGAAGCTGTCGGGGCCTGTGCTGTTATAGAGCCGGTGACGCAGCTTTGCATAATCTTCGGCGCGTGCGGCGTTTTCCCAATCGATCCAGCGTTCGAAATGCGGAATGGCGTTTTCGCGTATTTTCGAGGTGACGGGTCCGGGTTCGATCAGGCTGACCTCTATGCCGGTGCCGTGCATTTCGATACGGAGCGTATCCGTCAGCCCTTCGACTGCGAATTTCGTGGCATTATAGGCGCCGCGCCATGGCATCGTGACAAAGCCCAGCACCGACGAACATTGAACGATTCGCCCGTGCCCCTGTGCGCGCATGACCGGCAGGACCGCGCGAGTGAGGCTGTGCCAGCCGAAAAAATTCGCCTCGAAAATGGCGCGCAGCGCGTCGGTGGGCAGATCCTCGACCAGACCGGGATTGGCGAAAGCGCCATTGTTGAACAGCGCATCAAGACGCCCGTCCGTGGCGGTCAGCACGTCATTGAGCCCGGCTGTGATGCTCGGCTCGTCCTGATAATCAATCCGTGGCGCATCAAAGCCCTCGGCGCGTAGCCGATCACAATCCGCCGAATCGCGGCAGGAGGCGAAAACGCGCCAGCCGCGCGCCCTGAGCCCGTGGGCTGCATCGTATCCGATGCCCGACGAACAGCCGGTGATGAGAATGCACTTGTCTGTCATGGCGGCGACCATGCTGTGATCCACCGCGGGAGGCAATGAAATTCAGTTACCCGCTGCTCAGCAGCCAATCGGCCATATAGCCGGTGAGACCCGTTTCTTGGACACGCAGCCGAAGCCAGCCATTTCCCATATCCTCGAGCACCTGCACCTTGGTGCCCTCGTCCAACTGGTCGACGCTCTCATACCTTATGCCGGGACCGGCGCGCATGTTGACCAAGTTGCCGGTCACTTTGCGCAAATCTGTCGGTGTACTGTCGGCGATGATCACTTTCGTGATCTCCGTGGCGCTTGATGCGGTGTTTGTCACATCGCTCTCACTCGTGTCGGACGTGACCGTTTGCTGTTCGATTTCAAGAGCATGACCCAAGGCCCCGAACCCACGCTGACCGGTCGAGTTGGCAAGCGTGAGCTGCACATTGTCACGCGACTGTTGGGCAAGCTCTTCGAGGCCGATCACGGCGCGGGTCACTGTTTTGGTTTGCGTTTTCTTGGTCTTTGATGGTGTTTCGACCCCTGAGGTCGAGGCCGACCGGGTCCGAGACACGTCTTCATCTTTTTCCCGCTCAAGCGCGGTGGCCACGGCGGCATCAATCGCGGCATCGTCGCCTGATTGCCCGGCAGAAGCCTGAACGATCTCTACATCGGGAAGGCGCTCTGCGCTTGGTTCGGCCTGCGGTGCCTGCTGTGTTTCGGGGGCGGCATCGGTCGTTGCAACCCGAAGATCGGTGTCGCCTGCCTTGTTGCGCTCACGTTGCATATGGGCCTGAAGGGAGTTTTCGTCGGGACGATACTCGGCTCCGCCGCTCAGTTCATAGAACGCGAAACCCAAAAACCCGAAACTGACTAGAATGAAGCGCCACATGCGATCCCCCTGACACTGGCCGCCGCACCACGTGAGACGGTTACACAATACACGATTCGCGACCCTCCCTTGTGGGAATTCCGCGAAACTTTCCCCGAAGCGGCTTTACGGTAGCTTCGACCGTGGCTATCAGAAGCGCCATGAGCGACCTTCTGGATGATCCCGACAAGACCCCTGACGAGGTGACCGAGCCACTGCGCCGCGCGATCGGAGAGCGGTATCTTACCTATGCCCTCTCGACGATCATGCACCGGGCATTGCCGGACGCGCGGGACGGGTTGAAGCCCGTTCATCGCCGTATCCTATATGCAATGCGTGAACTGCGGCTGGGTTCCACCGGTGGCTTCCGAAAATCCGCGAAAATCTCGGGCGACGTGATGGGGAACTATCACCCCCACGGCGATGCGGCGATCTATGACGCGATGGCGCGGCTGGCTCAGGATTTCGCCGTGCGCTATCCGCTTGTGGACGGGCAGGGCAATTTCGGCAATATCGACGGCGATAATCCCGCCGCCCCGCGTTATACCGAGGCCCGCATGACAGCGGTTGCCGAGGCGATGCTTGAGGGGCTGGCCGAAAACGCGGTTGATTACCGCGAAAACTATGATGGAACCCTGACCGAACCTGTCGTCCTTCCGGCGGCGTTTCCCAACCTTCTGGCAAACGGATCGTCGGGCATCGCGGTGGGGATGGCCACCAATATACCGCCGCACAATATCGGTGAGCTTGTGGAGGCCTGCCTGCATCTTATCGATACGCCCGATTGCCGGGATGACACGCTTTTGAATTATGTGAAGGGCCCCGATTTCCCAACGGGAGGCGTCATTGTCGAGCCGCGCGAGAACATCGCGCAGGCTTATCGCACCGGGCGCGGTGCGTTCCGGCTTCGCTGTCGCTGGGAAGTCGAGGATCTGGGCCGGGGCCAATGGCAAATCGTGGTCACGGAAATTCCGTATCAGGTGCAGAAATCCAAACTGGTCGAGAAGCTGGCCGAGGTGATCCAGACCAAGAAAGTGCCGATCCTTGCCGATATCCGCGACGAGAGCGCGGATGATGTGCGGATGATCCTTGAACCGCGGTCAAAGAACGTGGACCCCGAGGTTCTGATGGGGATGCTTTATCGCAACTCTGATCTGGAAGTCCGGTTCTCGCTCAATATGAACGTGCTGGTGGACGGCGTCACACCCAAGGTCTGTTCCATGAAGGAGGTGTTGCGCGCCTTCCTAGATTTCCGGCGCGACGTGTTGAAAAGGCGTTCACGGCACCGGATGGCCAAGATCGACCACCGGCTCGAAGTGCTTCAGGGGCTGATCACCGCATTTGTGAACCTTGACCGCGTGATCGAAATCATTCGCTATGATGACGATCCCAAAGCGGCCCTCATGTATGAGGATTGGAGCACGCCGCATCAATCGACCCTGAGCCGCGCGATGGACGAAAGCGCCTATCACTCGCCGCTGAAAGGGGTGGATGTCTCCGCGCTCACGCTGATGGCGGACGAAGCGGCGGCGGCCACCGGCATCCTTGCCGAGAGCGCGCCCGAACGTCAGGTGCCCCACAGCTTCGAGGGCCGGGAAAACGGGCTTTCGGATGTGCAGGCCGAAGCGATCCTCAACATGCGTCTGCGCAGTTTGCGACGGCTTGAGGAAGAGGCGCTGGTGAAAGAGCGTGATCAGTTGATGAAAGAGCGCGCCGGGCTTGAGGATCTGCTCGAGGAAGAGCAGCTGCAATGGACGGCGATCGCGGATCAGCTCCGAGAGATCAGGAAAACCTTCGGCAAGGGCTATACCCTCGATGGTCGCAATGTCGGTGCCCGTCGCACCACCTTTGCCGAGGCGGGCGAAGTCGAGGATGTGCCTCTAGAAGCGATGATCGACCGCGAGCCGATCACAGTGGTGTGCAGCCAGATGGGCTGGATCAGGGCGATGACGGGGCATATCGACCTCGGGCGCGAGCTCAAGTTCAAGGATGGCGATGGGCCGCGCTTCATGTTCCATGCCGAGACCACCGACCGGCTTTTGGTCTTTGGCACGAACGGGCGGTTCTATACCCTGTCGGCCGCGAACCTGCCGGGCGGACGGGGTATGGGCGAGCCGCTGCGCCTGATCGTGGATTTGCCCAACGATGCGGGGATCGTGGATCTGTTCATTCACCGTCCGGGCCGCAAGCTTCTGGTGGCGTCTTCGGCGGGCGATGGGTTCATCGTCGGCGAGGACGAGGTGATCGCTCAGACCCGCAGTGGCAAACAGGTGTTGAACGTGCGTGGCGATGCCCGTGCCAAGGTCTGTGAACCGGTATCGGGCGACCACGTGGCGGTTGTGGGTGAAAACCGCAAGGTGCTGGTTTTTGCGCTGTCAGAGCTTCCCGAAATGGGGAGAGGTAAGGGGGTTAGGTTGCAAAAGTACAAGGATGGTGGCCTGTCTGATGCAACGACCTTTGCGCTGGAAGACGGGCTGAGCTGGCGTGACCCGGCGGGTCGTACGCGCACCGAAACCGATCTGGCCGAATGGACGGGCAAACGCGCGGGCACGGGCCGGATGGCGCCACGCGGATTCCCTCGGGACAATCGGTTCACCTGAAGGCGCGGCACGCCTGTATTCGGGTGGTTATTGCCTGACCTAAGCAGGCGGCGTCATGTGAACGCGCACCGACGCGATACCGACGTGAATGCCGACGTGAATACCGACGTTCCGTGCGCCGCGTTAACCGACCTCTTCGGCAGTCAGCCAAACACCGCCTTCGGGGCGCAGGGTGAGGATCATCACGGGCTTCGGGTCGCGCCCCGGAACAGGCCGGAACCGAAAGCGCGCAAGCAGTGTGGCGAGGATGATCACCGCCTCCTGCAATGCGAAACTGGCGCCGATACAGATGCGCGGCCCATCTCCGAAGGGCAGGTAGGCATAGCGGTCCACCGACTTGCGGTCTGCAAATCGTCCGGGATCAAACAGGTCCGGGTCGTTCCAGAGCAAGTGACTGCGATGTAAGGCATAAATCGGGATAATTACCGTGTCGCCGGGCCGCACCTCGCGCCCACAGAGCGTGTCGGCGGCCTGTGCCGTACGCGAGATCATGCCCGCAGGTGGATAGAGGCGCAGCGCCTCATCGGCGATTTGACGGATGAAGGGTAGGCGCTCGACGTCTTTGCCGGTGGCGGGCCCGTCAAGCACCGCTTGTGCCTCGGCGCGGGCGCGGTCCTGCACGTCCTGATCGAACGCACAGAGATAGAGCGACCACGCCAACGTGAGCGCGGTCGTCTCGTGCCCCGCAACAATGAAGGTAAGCAGGTTGTCTCGCAACTCCGCAGTATTCATTTTACGTTTTGTTTCAGGGTCTTCGCCGGAAAGTAGCAAGTCGAGTAAATCCGGCACACCCTCCGGTCCTCGGGCGCGGCGCTCCTCCACGGCGGTATCCGCCACCGCCTTCATCTGGCGCAACTGGGCGCCCGAACTGGCGCGCGCGGGGCGTGGCACCCAATCGGGAAACCCGAGTATATCGAACAGCGAGATTTTGCCCGCTGCTGAAATGTAATGGTCGATGGCGCGGTGCACGCCCTCGGGATCAAACGTGTCTCCGCCCGAAAAGGTTACATCGCTGATCACGTCGAAGGTGGTGCGCACCATGTCTTCGGCCACGTCCACGGCGCGCGGTCCCGCGTCTGCGATACGGTTCGCCGATCGGTCGGCGGCGGCGGTCATCATGGGCGCGAGGTTCATCACGTTGCGATGCGAAAACGCGGGCGCGGCGGCGCGTCGCTGCCAGCGCCAATGCGCGCCTTCAGCGATAAACAGCGACTCGCCTATCGCCGGTTTCAGTAGATTCTTGGTGACGATGGATTTTGGATAATTGTCCACCTCTTCCAGAAGGATGCGGCGGATCGCGCCGGGGTCCATCACCATGTGCCACCGCTTGCCGGTCCGGCCCGAGACCATCGGCTGACGGGTGGCGAGATCGGGTATGATCGACAAGACATTGGCCCGCGCCGCGCGCAACGAGCCGAGGATGCCCATCGGTTCGGTCACGAGAGGGACACGGACGGGTGTTGCTGCGGTCATGGGCGGCGCTTCCATTTGTGGCGCAAGGGTTGTGTCAGATATAGGCCCTTGACCGCGTTGGGGCAAATCGTTGCGCGCCGCGTTGCCCTGCGCTATCGGTGAACGGTCACTGCCGGGCTTGGGGGCCTTTGATCTTATGCTGCGTTTCATTCTGACGATCTTCGCCGTGCTGTCTCTGGCGGCTTGCACCAATCCCAACGACCTTGACCGCACGCCTGTGGAACTCGGGGCATTCGGATTGGGCCACAATGTGGTGGTCGCGCCGAACCTGACCAAGGGCCCGGCATCGCGCGAAGCCAGCAAGGAGGAGTGGATCGCCGCGATGGAAAAGGCCGTACAAGAGCGGTTCAGTCGCTACGAGGGTGACAAGCTTTATCATCTCGGTATCGCGGTCGAAGGCTATGTGCTGGCTGTTCCCGGTGTGCCGGTGGTCGCATCTCCGAAGTCGGCCCTGATCATCAACGTCACCGTATGGGACGACGCCGCGCAGAAGAAGCTGAACGATGAGCCGGAAACTATTACGGTGGTCGAGACGATTTCAGGCGAGACGATGATCGGCTCGGGCCTGACGCAATCGAAGGAAACGCAGATCGAGAATCTGAGCCGGAACGCCGCCAAGCTTATCCAGAACTGGCTGAGACGGCAGTATCTGAACGAGGGGTGGTTCAAGCCCGGAAATGAGGCCTGAGCGGCGCGACGATGCATAACGTTGCCACGCCGGCGCCCCTATGGTCTGGGCGCTCAGGCAGCCCATGAAACTTTGAGGGCGGAACGGGCGACAACGCATCGAGTGGCTTGATTTTCGATCGGCAACGCACTAAACGGCGCGCGGAAAGAGCAACAGGGGTGATCGCCCCGCAACAATAAGGTGCCCGGAATATGGCAAAGGAAAAGTTTGACCGTTCTAAACCGCACGTGAACATCGGGACGGTTGGTCACGTTGACCACGGCAAGACGACGCTGACGGCGGCGATCACGAAGTATTTTGGTGATTTCCGTGCATATGACCAGATCGACGGCGCGCCCGAGGAAAAGGCGCGCGGGATCACCATCTCGACCGCGCACGTGGAATACGAGACCGAAGNCGACGGCGCGCCCGAGGAAAAGGCGCGCGGGATCACCATCTCGACCGCGCACGTGGAATACGAGACCGAAGCGCGTCACTATGCGCATGTCGACTGCCCCGGGCACGCCGACTATGTGAAGAACATGATCACCGGCGCCGCGCAGATGGACGGCGCGATCCTCGTGGTGAACGCGGCCGACGGCCCGATGCCCCAGACCCGTGAGCACATCCTGCTGGCCCGTCAGGTTGGCGTGCCCGCGCTGGTTGTGTTCATGAACAAGGTCGACCAGGTCGATGACGAGGAGCTGCTCGAGCTGGTCGAGATGGAAATCCGCGAGCTTCTGAGTTCGTATGACTTCCCCGGCGACGACATTCCGATCGTTGCGGGCTCGGCTCTGGCGGCGATGAACGGCGACAACCCCGAGATCGGCGAAGAGAAGATCCGTGAGCTGATGGCGGCGGTCGACGACTATATCCCGACGCCCGAGCGTGCGGTGGATCAGCCCTTCCTGATGCCGATCGAGGACGTGTTCTCGATTTCCGGCCGCGGCACGGTTGTGACCGGCCGTGTCGAGCGTGGCGTTGTGAACGTGGGCGACGAGCTTGAAATCGTCGGCAT
>NZ_JBAPLA010000004.1:0-262801 GCF_037083845.1 Roseovarius sp. E0-M6
GCTTCCTCCCCGGAATCTGAAGCCATACCCCTGCGGGGCTTCAGATTCCGGGGAGGAAGCTCAGAACAGATTCGCTGAAGCGGACCGGCTGGAAGCCGGTGGCTTCGATCCATTAGGTGGAAAGTGAAGCCATGGACCAGCGCCTCTGCATAGGCGTCCAGCGCCATATTTAGAATGCCAGGCAACTCTTCAACCAACGCCTCTTTGAGTATTGGGTCTTTCTCATCATCCGAAAATACCTTGTTGAACGTTATGATGACCGCACGACGAAATAGGGCTTCAGAGAAATCCCGTGTATGCGGCATGTGGTTTGTGCCAAACCAGCAAGTTGCAAAGGGCCGCATCAAGAACGGGTCTTTGAACTTCTGCTCAACCGTGCTTGGTTCGCCGGACGTTATTGCCTTGAGTTCGGCATCTGCGATCACCTCTCCCTGCTTCAACTCGGTGACGATGTTGGCCAGTTTCATATGAAGGTGAGCACGTTGGAATGTTCGGTCAAAGTTTGATGGCTGGACGCCAGACACGTTTTCAGAGCCGCAGAGAGCTTCTAGCACGCTGAGTAGAACCGACTTGCCATTCGCGCCTGCGCCAATCAGCATAACGAACTTCTCGTGACGACTATGGCTCATGAGCGTATAGCCAATCATCTCTAGCAGTGCTGAAATCTTGTCGTCTTTATCATCATCAGGCGCGAAGATTTCTTCTAGGAACTGCTTAAATCGCGGAGCCTCTGCGTTGGGGTCGAATCCCACGGGTATTTGGGTGGTGCGATAGTTAAGCTTGTTGTGCGGTTTGCACCGCCATTGTCCCGGATCAAGCCAGTCGTTGTCTTCGAGCTGGATTTCCCCAGTTAGGCAATTCACGGTTTCAGGGTTGCCCAAATTGAACTGATGGTCCTGCGAATAGATTTCGCTTTTTAGGACGTCTGAAATGCTGCCAACCATCCCTGAAACAATGTCGATATTCTGATCTTCAAGCACTGCCTGAATTTTCTGTCGCAGCAGTCTGTCCTCTACTTCCTTCCAGACGCCATTCACGTTCCACAGCCATAGGCCCTCACCGACGCAGATGATATTGTCTGCGCCAATGTGGCTGATGACTTCGCGAGCGACGGTCAGGTGGTCGCCCTCATCAACCTCTTGGTCAAATTTGAGCTGTGCACGTAGAGACCCAAGTGGAATTTTGGTGCTTTCCTTTATGTGACGGAGAACCTGATCGCGCTTGAGCGGCGCTAGGCCTGAAACTTCGATCAACATATCTTCAATGCCGCCTGTATCATCAGAGGTAAGCTCTTTGGCCGTCTTCAAGACCTCTTCGAATGGGCGAGGCGCTGGGCGTGCTTTTTTTGCACCCCGATGGTTTTGGGCGAGTTTCCCCAGATCACAGCCGTTTTTCTGCGCGAGATCGAACACGGTTTTGATCGTGACACGGCCATCCTGTCGGAACTTGTTCCACCGCCTGCCGATGTCGTCGGGTCGATGCTTCGCGCCTTGAGCACTCCAGTGGTCCGCCATCGCGTCTCCAGCAGCGCCGAATTGATGGTGTAGGCCAAACAAGACGCGCAGCCAATCTTCGTAGCTCAGCTCGTCGGGGTCGATGTAGCCCAGCGCTTCCTGAACCTCAGCTTCTGTTGTGTCACTTTTTTCAGCTGAAGCTTGTGAATTTTGGGGCTTGGACCTGTCTTTTTCCGGCAGTGGAAAGTCAGCTTTCAGTTTCGTGCCAAACTCCTTGAATGTACGCTCCTCCGGCGGGTTGACTGTTGGTATTATCCGAACCCTTCGACGCTCACCGGTCAGGCCCTTCTTGCGGTCCCTCTTCTGATGAAGAAAGCCGGGCAGGCGCATAACCCGAGATAGATCGTGGACGCCGCTATCCGCATCAAAGGCGCGTATCAGGCGTTTCTGTACGGCGCTGAACTTCTCCAGAGGTGTGTCACGAACGCGCCAGTAGACGTGCCAGCGTCCAGGCGAAGTCTCGCAGATAATATCCGGTTCAAGCCAATCTCGGACAGGTTCCAACTTAGCGCCATCAAGGTCGATGTACTGTGCGCGAACGCAAACGATGTTGCGTTTACCACGTCCTTTGCCGTCAGTTTCGTTGATCGTAACGAACACACCGGCACCATCTTCTTGGAGCTTCGCCAAGGTGTCGAAGTGGTCTGCCAGCGTGCCGTGTAGAACGCGAGCCAGACTCTTGGACTTGCGATCAGCATCATCATCGAAGGTCTGGAAGGTCCAGAATGTTGCGTTGTTGTCGAGAAGGTCGAGGAATTTCTGCGCCTCCTCGAAATCGGGGATTTCGTGGGTCATAGTTCAGCCTGTATGTTTTTGGTGAGCAAAGTGTTCGGACAGTCAGTGTGACTGTTCCCAAGCCTCAATTTCGGCAAGCCGCCACCGGGTGCATCCGGGAGACAGACTGCAAGCACGTGGAAAGTCCGCGTGTTCACGATGCCAGCGCCAAATGGTCTGGCGACTAACGCTGAAGCGCTGGGCGAGTTGTTGGTCTGATAAGTAGTAATTAGCCATGATCGGCACCTCCTTTTACGGTGTGCCAATCCAATAATTGATTGCCTCGACGCCAGTCGCCTGCAGCAAACTCAAAAATATGGGCCTATTTCTTGCGATTCTTCTTCCAGCGTAAGTAATTGCCTTTGGGATGATCCTTAAAATCACCGAGAGCAGTCACCGATCTTCGATACTCAAGGGGGCGCTTCATGAAATCAATGAAGGACTCGGGCTTAAGGCCATAAATTTCTGCAGCAAAAACCTTTATATCGTCATTCTTTAGGTGTTTTGTGGCCAGTTCATCGGGAAAGGAAATTTCCTGATCATGCAACGCTTCATACAACTCCCAAGCAAACTTTAACCTCAGGCGATCAGCGCGCTCTTTTGTCTTGCGACCACGCGGGAATTTAACGGGGAGTTTGCCCTCAAGCCAATCAGCAATTTCTTGCCGCATCCAGTCAGTGATCGGCGCATCACTGCGTAGGTATTCAATCAGCGCGGTCGGGTCACCTTCCGCAGCCTCATAAACCTCTATTGGTTCTCGAAAATCATTTATTGACGCCATCACCACCTCCCAAGAATTCACCCCATGCCGCCATCATCTTGCGGCGCTTTTCAATCATGTCACTGCGCCGGTACGCCCGCTCAACCGTGCTGCCCACAGTATGGGCCAGCGCCATCTCTGCCATTTCGCGTGGGTAATCGGTCCTTTCGGCAGCCCAGTCCCGAAACGTGCTTCGCAGCCCGTGAGGCACGGCAGGACGGCCCGAACGCGGGTCGAGATACCCGCCGTCGCGTGCCTCGTTTATCCGCTTCATGCAGGCGCTCAGCGCCATGTCGGACAATGCGCCGCCGCGTGCAGCCGGGAATACGTAGTCGCTGCCCTGCATCCTCGGCAGCGCCTCTAGCAGCGCCACGGCCTCGGCAGTGAGCGGAACACGATGTTCCTTTCCCGCTTTCATCCGATCTGCAGGAATGATCCACAAGCCCGCCTCCGTGTCGATCTCATCCCATGTTGCGCCGCGCACCTCCCCTGATCGTGCTGCTGTGAGCGCGACGAACTCCAGCGCCCGCGTTGCCATGCCGTCGCGCTTGCGCAGATCGGTAAACCAGTCCGCCGCATCGGCCAGCGACAGCGCCGGGTTGTGTCTGACCTTCGCGACCTTGCCCGGCTTGGGCAGTACCGCGTCGAGATTGCCCCGCCAGCGCGCCGGGTTGTCGCCCGTGCGGTGCCCGCCGACCGTGGCCCACGACAGCACAGCCTCAATGCGACCGCGCAGCCGTGATGCCGTCTCAGTCTTGGTCGTCCAGATCGGCTCCAGCACGCGCAGCACGTCCGACACGTCTATGTCGGACACCGCCATTTTGCCCAGCAATGGCACCGCGTAGGTGTCCAAGGTGCTGCGCCATTGCTTCTTGTGTTTCTCGTTTCTGAACTCCGCCATTCGCGCGTCCAGTGTCTTCTCCATCGCCTGCGCAAAATTCAGACGTCGCTTTTCAGCTAGAGGATCGATGCCGTTCCAGATTTGATCTTTGAAGCCGCGCGCTCGTTCACGCGCCTGTGCCAGTGTCACGTCAGGGTAGGAGCCAAGTCCGATCTGGCGGCGTTTGCCCTTGATCGTGACGCGCAAAAGCCATGACCGCGCCCCTGTGGGCGTTACTTGCAACTGCAAACCATCAACACCACCCACGGCAACGTTATAGTTGCCGCCGAAGCCGGGATGCGCGACCCTGCGAAGGTCTACCGCTGATAACTCTTTCGCTTTTCTCGGCATAATAAACCAGCCTTCCTACCCACCTATTAAGGATGGCATTAGATGGATTTGGGTGCAACAGTATGATACAGTGAATGAATTTAAGTATCTGTTTTTAAATTGATACTATTACAAAGCGTTACTTATCGATACAGTGGCATGGCGGCCACCTCCTCCGCCATGCCATGCTTTCAAATAAAATCAGCGCTTTAAACAAAATCCAAGCAGCTTACCGACCACGTTGTTGACCCCAAATCGGCGTGGTCAATAAGGCCGAAGGTCCGTGTTGCCGGGTCACTCTTCGTTGGGGGATGCATCCGCGTCAGCGGTACGCGGACGGGTTTGACGCCGCCGGACAGAAAACGGGGCGCGGATTGCCGCGCCCCGTGTCGATCGTGCCGGAGGCCGCAGAGCGCGGCCCGGTCACTGTATCAGGCCATGGACCAACGTTCGGCCCAACGCTCACCATCGAGATCCCAGTTGGATGCGATGTTCTCTGAGATATGAATCTTGTCATTCACACCGAAGACATAGTTGGCGAACATCGGAATGACCGAGCCGCCATCATTGGCGCAAATGTCCTGCATCTCGTAATACATCTCGCGGCGCTTGTCCTCATCAAGCTCGGCGCGGGCCTTGACGAGAAGTTCGTCGAAGCGTTCGTTGCACCAGTAGCTTTCGTTCCACGAGGCGCCACACTTGTAGGCGGTGGCGAACATCTGATCCTCGACGGGGCGACCGCCCCAGTAGGAGAAGACCATTTGCTTCTTCATCCAGACGTCGGACCAGTAGCCATCATTCGGCTCACGGATCACATCCATTTCGATGCCGGTGCCGCGGGTCGAGGCCTGATAGAGAACCGCCGCATCCACCGCGCCCGAGAAGGCGGCGTCGGAAGACGAAAGGTTGACGCTGACGCTGTCCATACCGGCCTGCTTGAGATACCAAGCCGCCTTGTCAGGATCATAGGTCTTCTGCTCGAGTTCTTTGTTGTAGAAGCGCTGACCGGACCCGATCGGATGGTCATTGCCGAGCGAGCCGTAGCCAAAGAGAATCTTCTCGACAAGCTCTTCACGGTTGATGGCGTATTTCAGCGCTTGGCGGACATTGTTGTCGTTAAAAGGCGCGATCTTGGTGTCCATCGGGATCGTGTAGTGCTGTGTGCCCGCAACCGATTTGATGTTGATACCGGGCTTGCGGCCCAAGAGGTCGACCGTCTTGAGGTCGAGCCGGTCCACAGCGTCCACATCGCCCGAAACGAGGGCCGTTGTGCGGGCGTTCTGGTCGACGAGAGCAAGCATTTCGATGCTGTCAAAAAAGCCGACATCGTCACGCCAATGGTTCGGGTTCCGCTCAAGCGAGATTGAAACGCCGAAATTCTTGTTCTTGAGGATGTAGGCACCGCAGCCATCACCCGATTGCCAGTCGATGGAATCGCCCGTCGCCTTGCAGATCGCGAGGTGATAGTCGGTCAGGATGAACGGGAAGTCAGCATTGCCGCCATCGAGCTTGAAGACGACCGTGTCGCCATCGATGGTGATGTCCTGAATCGGCGCGACAATGGGACCAGCGGCAGAGGTCGAATCCTCGCCGCGGTGGAAGTTGATCGAGGCGACGACGTCTTCGGGGGTCAACTCTTTGCCCGAATGGAACTGGACGCCCTTGCGAATCTTCATGCGCCATTCCGACGCGTCGTCGGAGGCTTCCCAGCTTTCGGCAAGATTGGGTATGACCGATCCGTCGGGGCCGACTTCGGTCAGATAGCCATGGATGGCAAACGCCATCGCAATGGTGAAGCCGTTTTCCCAAGTCCCGGGATTCAAGGTGTCGGTGGTCTGGCCATGGGCTTTGCCCATGCGCATGTGACCTCCGCGTTTAGGGGCCGCCATAGCGCCGCTCATGGGCACAGTGGCCGCCATGGCCGTGGCTGCGGTTGTTTTCAGAAATCCGCGGCGATCGAGTAGGCCGCCTTTGATAATCGACATGTTCGGTTCTCCCTGTGTCGTTTAGGTCGTTTGGTCTAGAGTGCGGAGGGGTCCGGGCAGTGCCGGTCGCGCGGTCTTATGTCTCGTGGCCGCGCATCCTCCGGATGTAGCGCAATACCATGCGCTTCATACTCTTATTGTCAGACAATACGGTGACAGCCTGCACTCTTGCAACCGGGTTTCGGGTTTTTGGCGCCGGGCGGTGGCTGCAGACACTCTATTTCCGGCTCGCTCGCTTACTGCGCAATGTCGAGGATTTGCTCCGAGAAAGCGGCACTGATGTCAACCACGAGGCGGTACGATATCGCTCGTATCGGTTCGCCCCGCTGTTCGCAACCGAGATCGAGAAGCTACGTGGCTGGACCGAGACTCGGCCCGTGGCGGTGGCCATTTGGATGAAATGTTCGCGAAGTTCAACGGCGAACGGAACTATCTCTGGCGGGTCGACAAGCACGAAAGCGACGTCCCGGAAAGCTTCCTTATGAAAACACGCGCCAAGAAGGCCGCGTTGAAATTCTTAAAAAGCAATGCGCAAGCATGGCCGCCCGGAGATTGTCGTCACTGACAGGCTGCGTTCTTACGGCGCTGCACTGAAGAAGATTGGTCCGACGCACAGACAAAAACAAACCGCTGGCTTAACGACAGGATCGAGAACTCCATCTACCCTTCCGACGACGAAAGCGGGCGATGCTGCGCTTGAAGCGCATACGAAGCCCGCAGAAATTCGCCATCGTTCACACCTCGATACAAAACCTGTGCAATTCCGAACGAAGCCTCAGCTCGCGGTCCAATTTCAAGCTCGACCGCATCGCCGTTCTTGCCCAGGGGCGCGGTCTTGGCGAAGTATAAGTGACAGTCTCGCTGTCTTAGCTGAGACGAGTTCGAATTCGTCTGACATCTCCGGGTTTGTTGGTTGGGTGAAGCCAATGTGGATGGAAAGTGAAGATCAATAACCCGCGCTCGAGCCTGTTTTGCCCACGAACGACACACGGATTGCGGGCGCGCGCCACCCCATTTCCCTTGGCCTGCTTGCTGTTCAATTCTAAACTTCGAGAGAAAATCCGAACAGAGATGGCAATCGGCCTGATACGCCTATGAGAGCAACAACAGGGAAAAGACAAAATGGTGAAATGGTATGAATCCTACGAAGAGCTAGTGTTCGACTGGCCAGCAGAACGTGTCTTGAGGGTAACCATGAACAACCCCGAGCGGATGAATGCGGCCAATGTTAGGATGCATTACGAACTGACTCGTGTCTGGCGCGACATCGATGCCGACCCCGATGTCAGCGCAGCAATCATCCGCGGCGCCGGCGACGTCTTCTCGGCGGGCGGCGACCTTGAGATGGTACGGGAAATGACCCAAGACTTCGAGACGTTGAGCCGCGTCTGGAAGGAGGCGCGCGACCTTGTCTACAACCTTATCAACTGCTCGAAACCGGTCGTTTCAGCGATAGAGGGTCCCGCCGTCGGTGCCGGCCTCGTCGCCGGGCTTCTGGCCGATATCTCAATTGCGAGCCGCAGCGCCCGGATAATCGACGGGCATACGCGGCTTGGGGTTGCCGCCGGCGATCACGCCGCCATCGTCTGGCCTCTCTTGTGCGGCATGGCAAAGGCGAAGTATTATCTGCTGCTCTGTGAACCGGTCAGCGGAGAGGAAGCCGAGCGCATCGGGCTGGTTTCTCTGTGCACCGAACCGGAGGAGCTGCATCAAAAATCGGTCGAGGTGGCGACCAAACTTGCGCGCGGCGCTCCCTCGGCGGTGCGCTGGACGAAATACGCCCTGAACAACTGGTTGCGACAGGCCGGCCCGACCTTCGACACCTCGCTCGCGCTTGAATTCCTGGGCTTCAACGGGCGCGACGCGCAGGAGGGGTTGTCTTCGCTGACAGAAAAGCGGCGCCCGGAGTTCAACCCGGAGTCGCCACTCTGAAACAGGTGCGATTCGATCACTTTGTTCGAAAACACGCGGCTGGCTTAATCGAAACTGGCAGGGATATCGCAGCGTTCGACACGCATCTCTCTGCAGGTTGCGGGCGTGTTCCGGCTACGACCGACGAAACGCGGAACGCCGCTCGAGATGACAGCCCCGACAGCAGCGATATCACCATGGCGGATCGCGTTCAGCGCGGTTCTCTGGGTGCCTCCATCCGGCGCGTCCAACAGGATCACGTCGGCAAGCCGACCCTCTTTCAAGACACCGGCTTCAAGGCCATAGACGCGCGCGTTGTTGCCCGTGGCACAGGCAATCGCCAGTTCGGGTGCCAGCCCGCCCAGCGCGCTGAGGTGCGACATGGTATAAAGCAGCCCCAGTGGCATGACACCGCTTCCCGTGGGCGTATCCGTCGCGATCAGGAGCCGGTGGAGCGCATCGGCCTTGCGCGCTTCCTCGAGACAAAGCAGCGCCGTGCGCAGGTTGCCTGCCGTGCAGATCTGCAGAGCCACCTCCGACTCCGTCGCGAGCCGTTTGAAATCGGCGTCGGGCATGGCCGTGGGCCCGCCATTGACGTGGAAGGATACGTGGGGATCGAGTGCCAGGATGTGATCGCCGGAGATGGCGCCCGAGCCGGGGATCGAGGAGCCGCCGGTATGGACCGTCGTGATCATGCCTGCCTCGCGTGCGGCCTTTACGTAAGGTGCGTAGTCGAAAGCATCGTCGAACGCTCCGAAGCCTGCCTTGGCGAGCCAGATACCCGCGGCAGCAAGCTCGGCCAGATCGGAAAGCTCGAGCGTCGGGTCGAGAATGACCGAGCCTGCATGTACGCGCATGCCCCCCGGGCGGTAGCCTTCGAAACAGGCCCGCGCCGCGAGGGCAAGCGCCTTGAGCCCGCCCCGGTCATGCGGTCGGCCGGGCACATGGACCTCCGAGGCGCTGATTGACGTTGTCACACCGCCATGGACGTAGCTCGACAGGTAGCCGACGACGTTCTGGCGGGGGGTAAAATCACCGAAGGTGATATGCACGTGGCTGTCTATCAGCCCCGGCGCGGCGGTGGCGCCGTTCGCGTCGATCACAACCTCGCAAGCATCGAGTGCCCCCTTGGGCACGCCGATGCCGGTGATCCGGCCCGCATCGCAAACGATCGTATCGGCCTCGGCGAGAGGCTTCTCAAGATCGCCGGTGGCGATTTGTCCGATATTCCTGATCCCGAGCTTCATGCGGGCGCCCTCACTCTGCGGCGACTTCGCTCTCGTCCGTACCGCGCGGCACGTCGTCGAGCGAATAGGACGACAGCAGGTTCTGCACGAGGCGCTCGGAGTCGTCCCAGTCATAGGTGCGAAAAGAGTGTCCGGCAGTGACGAATTGGGCACCCGCGTAAAACATCTCGTATTGCGTGTGACGGGAGCCAAATTCAGAGCCCACCGCGTCCCACGCCGCCTTGAGGAATTTCACCTTTCCCTCCGGGTCGAACGCGCCGGATATCTGCGTCTTGCCAATGATCTTCTCCAGCTCGGGATTGAAGAAATCCTCCGCCGAAGAGGGCAACATGATCAGGGCCCCGCCGGCGAGTTCCCGGATCGCCTTGACCAGTTCAGGGTAGAGAGCCTGCGTCACGACCTGCGAGGAATAAAGCTGGTGGCGGTTGGGCACCCAGTATCCGTTCACAGAGCGCCCCGACGCCTCTAGGCCATGCAGGGCCGCTTCGACCATGCCGACGCGCGCAGCCAGAACACCGAGTTTCTCGGCCACCGGCGGCATATTCGTCGTACCAATCGCCTCGGTAATTTTTCGTGCAATCCCCGCGAGGAACTTGAGCTTGGTCACAAGACGGATCTGTGCCTGGTAGTTTTGATAGACATGACCCGGAGTGTCATGGAAATGCGCGCGTGCAAGGTCTACGTCACTTTTGACGAACACGCGAGCCCACGGGACCTTGACGTCATCGAAATACACCAGCGCATCATTTTCATCGAATGCGTATGACAGCGGGTTGTCGTACTTGTTCTGCGCCGCAGCTTCGTAGGACTTCCGCGAGAGAATTTTCAACCCCTTGGCATTCATCGGCAGCGCACAGCAGAAAGCAAGATCCTCTTCGCCCGGCTTAAGAGGCTGGAGGTTGGCGACAAAGAGTTCATTCGCGAATATCGTGCTGGTGCCCATCATCTTGGCACCGCGGATTGTTACCCCCTCGTCGTCCTCATCCACTATTCGGGCCACGAGGTCCGCCGTCTGTTCCCCCCAATCACGGAAGCGGTCGGCCTGCGGGTTTATGATGACGTATGAAAGGAAATGATCCTCGCGACGTATGTAGTCGAAGTACTCGCTGAATGCCTTGGCGCGTGCCTCGCCGCCGCGTGCGAAAACATCGAGGCCGATGCGCTGTCCAACCAGCGCTGAAGCGAGATGATCGGGAGATCGTCCCAGAAAGCCGCAGCTTTGCTCCGCCCATCGCGTCAGCGCCTGCCGGCGGTCGACCATCTCCTCTAGATTACGTGGCATCAGCCATGCCTTGTTCACCCGCACACGGCCCGACCCATCGGGGTCGAAGGTCATCGCCTCGATGTTTTTTGGCTGCGCCTGATAATCGTAAAGGGACGAAAACGATTCAACAGTATGCCTGAACGCGGGATGGGTCGTGACGTCTTCGACCTGTTTCCCGTTTATGTAGACCGCACGGCCATCACGAAGTGAGTCGGCGTGTTTTTCACCTGTCTTGATAAACGGCATGGCTTCAATCCCCTTGCTATGATCTGGCGTCGATCCCGTGGTACCGATAGTAATCTGCGAACAATTTTGACGAACTTAGTTCCATATTTCAATGAATCGCTTTAACTGGCAACTGAATTTGGAGACGTTTTGTGCCGGAGGCCGCCACGCCGACGTGCTTCGAGGCGGCTTCGATGGAATTTTGAAGAGAGTACGGGAGCAGGCATGTCCAGAGAAATTCCGGCCTCAGGCAAAGCGGCACTGACGGTCAGCCGGCCTGAGCTATTGATTGATGGAAGTGACAAGGAGTTCCGCCGCCTTGTCCACAACCTGTTTGCCTTCTTCGCACGGCACGAGGACATCCGAAATGGCCATGCGCGGGTGGTGGGGCTGGCGGGCGTCGAATACTCGGTGCTGATTTCGATCTCGCACATATCGGTCAGCGGTCCGGTGAACATCCGCACCGTCGCCGAGCACCTGCATGTCTCGGGCACGTTCATAACCCGCACGGTGAAGGTGCTCGAGCGCAAGGGGCTCGTCATAAAAACGGTTGACGAGGCTGACCGCCGGCGCGTCAATGTCGCGGTTACGGAATGGGGGCGCACCGAACTCAACCGCCTTTCCGTGACTCAGCGGCAGGTTAATGACGTCGAATTCGGTCCTCTTTCCGCCGAAGAATTCGGAAAGCTGAACGACATCGTAGAGCGCCTGATATCCTCAAGCGAAACTGCGCTAGCGATGGAGGATTACCTTGCCAAGAGGTGAAGGCGGTCACCCTGATCGCGCGGAAAGCGATCGCTTCGCTCTCGCAAGACCTCATGAGGTTATCGCGATCAATAAATTGACTAAGACTCTCGGCCATGCCAAAAAATATAGGTAAGCACTTTAGTATCTACCGAGAGGAAAAGTATCGTGAACTCTGCGGTTCCAGGCACTCTCGATCCCATAAAGATCGGCAACACCACGCTTCCCAATCGCTTTGTCATGGGATCGATGCATACCGGGCTGGAAGGTCATGACGGCGGCTTCGAAGCGCTTGGCCGTTTTTACGCAGAACGCGCCAAGGCCGGCTGTGCTCTTGTCGTAACCGGCGGTTTTTCACCTAATTTCGCTGGCCGGATAAAGGATGTGCACTGCACCATCGACGGCAAAGGCGATATCGAAGCGCACAGGAAGATCACGTCACATGTCCACGAAGCGGGAGGACGCATCCTGCTGCAATTGCTGCACGCGGGCAGATATAGCTATCACCCGGCCCCGGTCGCTCCTAGTCCCCTCAAATCCCCCCTCAACCGCGATGTGCCCGCGGAACTGAGCGAGACGGAAATCCTGCAAACCATTGAGGACTACGCAGAAACCGCGCGCCGAGCGCTCTTGGCTGGCTATGATGGTATCGAGATCATGGGATCGGAGGGCTACCTCATCAGCCAGTTCCTCGCCGAGCGCACGAACAAGCGGGTCGATGACTGGGGCGGCAGCTTCGACAACCGCATGAGGTTCCCGTTGCTTGTGACACGCGCCGTGCGCGAGGCACTCGGCGACGCCGGCATGCTTGGCTTTCGCATGTCCGCGCTCGATCTTGTCGAAGGCGGGATGACAAAGGACGAAATCCTCACCCTCGCGCAGGGCCTAGAGGAGGCCGGCGCGGATCTGCTCGGCACCGGCGTCGGTTGGCACGAATCCGCGGTTCCCACGATCGCGGGCGCCGTTCCACATGGCGCGTTTGCCGACGCAATGAAGGCGATCAAGGAGACGGTGAGTATACCGGTCGCCGCCAGCAACCGCATAAACCTGCCCGAAACTGCGGAAGAAATTATCGGCGGCGGATACGCGGATCTGATCTACATGGCCCGCCCTTTTCTCGCGGACGCGGAATTCGTGGCAAAGTATGCCGGAGGGCGCCGAGCCGAACTCAACATCTGTATCGCCTGCAATCAGGCCTGCCTCGATCACTATTTTTCCGGCCAGCCGATCAGTTGCCTGGTCAACCCCCGAGCGGCCCGCGAGCAAGAGTTTCAAGACGTGCCAGCGACCGCCCCCCTGCAGGTCGCCATTGTTGGTGCGGGCGTGGCGGGAATCGCCTGTGCGCTGGAGGCTGCCAAACGCGGGCATCAGGTGACGCTCTTCGACGGGGCCGAGCGAATCGGCGGCCAACTGAAGCTCGCTGCGGTCGTCCCGGGCAAGACGGATTATGGCCTCGCGATAGATGGTTTCGAGGCGCAGCTTCGGGCAGCCGGAGTTGATGTGAGGCTCGGTCATTGGATCACAGCGGAAGAGTTGGCTTCCGCCGGGTTCGACGAGATTGTCCTTTCCACCGGCATCACCGCGCGGGAACTCGATCTGCCCGGCGCAGATGGTGAGAACGTCGTCAGTTACACAGACGTGCTCAATGGCACACGGCAGGCAGGTCCGCGTGTCGTGATCATCGGCGCGGGTGGCATCGGGCATGACGTCGCTCTTTTTCTCTCACACGGGGAATTCAAGGAGTTGTCCGAAAAAGAGGCGTTCGCGGCGCAATGGGGCGTCGGACGCGAAGCCGCCCCCGCCCCGGCAGCGCGCGAGGTCACAATGCTGAAGCGGTCCGATGGTCGCTTTGGCAAGACACTGGGCAAGACGACCGGCTGGATTCTACGTCAGGAACTGCGGGACTGCGGCGTGCAGCAGTTCGGGAATGTCACATACCAGAAGATAGATGCGAACGGCATCGACATCCTTGTCGATAATGCGCCGATGCGTATCGATGCGGACACCATCGTCGTCTGCGCCGGGCAACTCGAGAACGACACGCTGTCACAGCGCCTGATGGAACTGGGCTGCAGCTTTCATGTGATCGGCGGCGCGAAACTCGCACTTGAACTGGATGCAAAACGTGCCATCGACGAAGGAGCGCGGCTCGGAAACCGCCTCTGAAACGCGGCCTGTGGCTGGATTTACTTGAGGGTTCGCCGCAGCCGATCGCATTCCAGCCCAAGCCGCCGCCCCTGTCTCGACCTCTCCGGAGGCGTTGCCTAATCGGAGACCGTAAGTTGCTCGAAGAAGCCGCGTGTCATCGGCCCCCACATCACCTCGAAAGCGCGCATGTTCTGAAGCCGACCGCGGCACTTGGCCTCGAGAACTATGACCGCCTGCTCACCTTCTTGATCGCACGTCCTGACAGGTACTAGGCCGGCATGAACGAGCACCGGAAATTTATGTAAGCTTTTGGAACAAAATCTATTTTTTGCCGTGCCGCCCTGACTGAGCGCTCGAATGGATCAACACGGTTCTGGCCTTTGCGAACAACGAGCAAAAGCGCAACCCGCCGTGCCTGCGTCGCCGAAGAGGACGACGGGTGCGTCACGGAGTTCGCGTAGGCCGAAGTGTCATATTCCTGAACTGATCGCGAGCGTCCCGGTTGATCGAGCATCACGCGATGACCCACTACGGCGCCACCCCCGGTTTGGCCTGCGGACCCGCGGCGAATGAAAGCATCTCGCGCAAACATGATCGGAACAGCGTAAAACTGTTCTTTACAGCCAGCGAACTCATTGACCGAAAATATTTTTCTGGTTCCAAGGGGGATTTCGCCGCGCCTGGCGGCCCGCTGATCAACTATACCGTCGGCACCGAAGCCTAGGGTGCGTTGCGGTTAAATCCGTAGCTCAACGTTCCCCGGCGTCTGGGCGCTCCGCGATCTCGCAACCTTGTTTGACAACGAAGCCTTTCCGATGATGGGCCGCTCCGACGAGACGATTAAGTTTGCGGGCAAGCGGCTCAGCCCCGCCGAAGTGGCAGAAATCCAAGCGAGGGCGCTCGGGACTTACCCCGTCACAGCGTTCCGACGAATTCGTAAAGCGCCTCGCGGCAGGCCTCAGGCTTCTCGATCTGAAGCAAGTGACCGACCCCTTCCATCCCGAGGTAGTCGTAACCGCCCTCTTTTGCGAGCGCGCAATTAGCCGGTCCTGTCGGGGGGCCACCGCGCCCTTCCGGGTCCGCTCCGATCAGCTTTGTTGGAACCGCCAGCTCTGACGCGCTTGGCCACAAGTTCAAGGTAAGCGCGGCAAGGTAGATCGAGGCCTCAAGCTCTCGCTGGCAACTGAGGTTATAGCCGTCATCATCCTGTTTCAGCACCGCTTTTGCCATGTCCGCCCTCGCCTGCGGCAGCCATTTCGCACTGGCACGGGCCTCCGAATATATTTTTTCGAGTTCATCGGGCAACGAGAAACGGTCCGGACGCTCCACCGCCCAGGAGACAAGCTTGAGTTCGAAACCGCGCATCGCATCAAAGAGCGGGTGATCGCGCGGTGGGACGCTTGGCGGATCATAGAGGACGAGGCCGTCATAGGGACAGCCGAGCTCGACCGCGTTCTTCATCGCCGCGCGCGAAGTCATCGAATGGAAAACGCCAACCGTCTTGGACGCGCCCAGCCTGGCTTCGACCTTTTCGTGAACCGTCGTCAGGTCACGCGCCATCTGTTCGTAATGATGTCCGTCGGCGCCTGTGGCGGGATTCATTCCATGATTGCGCATGTCAAACAGCACGACGTCGAAATCATCGAGAAGCAGCTCCCAGAACACCCGGTAGCCATCCACGGCGAACCCGTTTCCGTGAGAGATGTAGAGCCGAAGCGCACCGGGCTTGGCATGGTGGCGGATGACCGTCGGCGCACCGTCGTTCATTTCAACTTCAAAGGTTTCTAGCTGCATGTTGCTTGCACTCCAGTCCTAGGGAATTCAGTGGCGCGTCGCGGCGCGCGCCGGCCCGATGACGGGGCCGGATTTTCGAGCGCCAGCGGCTTATCGGCCCGGCGAAAAAACCGCTTTTGCGGTGAAACTTGTGTTGACCACCCACAGGACATCAAGGACACTAAGGTATTAAATTTCGGTAGATTTTTGGATTTTCCCGAATGCAACGACGGGTCGAGGGAGGTCAAATTCCGGTGGGCATTGCATGCAAAGCCGAAGCGGCGGCCATGACCGGCAAAGCGCCGGGAAGATCGCCCCTGACCGCGGTGGCCGCGCGGTCCGAAAAGCGCCATTCCATGGATGTCGCACCCATCGCGGAATTGCCACGCTCTGCCGGAGTGATCGCGCCCTTGATACGCGCGATTGACCACAAGAGCGCGATGGCCGCCGGCTTCCCTGAAAACCTCGACACCACGTCGCGCCGGCAAGCATGAGCGCGACATGCCCGGACTTACACAGCACAGTTCAGACAAGGAGAAACGGACATGAGCATGGGACATACAGACACGCCCATCGAGACGACGGAGAATGATGGGTTCCGCGTCGAGATCAGGGAAGCGCGAGGCGATATCATCCTGAACCGCCCGCCGTTGAACGTCATCACGATGAACCAGCGAAATGAAATCCGCAAAGCGGTGGAAGCGCTGGACGATGACGACCGTATTCGGGTCATCGTTCTGCGGTCGGAGGGAGAGAATTTTTCCAGCGGCGGCGATATCCGGGCATTTCTCGATGCCACCCCCGAAGCTGTGGCCGAACTCGCTGACAATGTGGCCGCCGTCGAACGGGCGCGAAAGCCGGTGATTAGCGCGGTCCGCGGTTACTGCTTTGGCGTCGGGTTCGAGATTTCGCTGGCTTGCGATTTTCGCATCGCCTCGGAGACCGCGCTTTATGCGCTGCCGGAGATGCGCATTGGAATGATCCCCGGCTCCGGCGGTTCCGCACGGCTTCTCAACATGGTGGGCATTTCGCGCACCAAGGACATCGTCATGCGCTCTCGCCGCATCAGTGGAAAACAGGGCGAGGCCTGGGGCTTCGTCACGGAATGTGTTGACAATGCCGATCTCGAAACCGCGACGGACAATCTGGTTAGGGAACTTGTTGGCTTCTCGCCGCTGGCCCAGCGCACGATCAAGCGGGTCCTTAACACCAGTCAGAACCTCAGCGTCGAGGGTGCCATCGAAATCGAGGGCGGCGCATATGGCCGGCTTCGCTCCTCCCACGATTTCCGCGAAGGTGTTGAATCTTTCTTCGAGAAGCGAAAGCCGATGTTCAAGGGAACTTGAACCGCTCCCCCTGGCTGTTATGGATTGCATGACAGCCAGGACTCGAGCGCATTCATGACTTCGGTCGGGTTTTCCAAAGCGCTGATGTGGCCCGCAGCCGAAATAACCACATGCTTACCTTGCTGCACTTTCTGCGCGCCTTCTGCCAGTGTCTCGGGCGGTGCGCCCTTGTCCTTTTCCCCTCCGATGAACAGCACTGGTACGGGGATCTTGTGCAGGTCCGGCCCGTAGGCAAGCGTTTTGAGCGCTTCGCAACACCCTTCGTGTCCGACAGGGTCGGTCGTCCTGATCATCTGCCGCACCCGGTCAAGGACCGGTGGGTTATCGGCCAGCGTCTCGGGCGTGAACCAGCGTTCGATCGTCGATTCCACGACGCCTTCCATCCCCTTGTCGCGCGCCTTATCGATGCGGGATTGAAAATAGGCGGCATAGTCCGGCGGCGCGTCTGGCCGGGAATCGCAGGCGATGATCGTGTGCAGGCGCTCGGGGTGATGAATACCAAGTCCATAGCCGATCATCCCGCCTATCGACAAGCCGATCCAATGGCTCTTCTCGACACCAAGATGGTCCCAGATACCCAACACGTCATCAATCAGCATCGGGAAGGAATAGGGCCCCGGCACAGCCTCGCTCGCGCCATGGCCGCGCTGGTCATAGCGCAGCACGCGGTAACGATCCGAAAGCCGGGCCGCGATCTCATCCCACAAGGTGAGATTGTTGGCGAGCGCATGCGACAGCGTGATCCACGGTGCGCCCGCCGGTCCTTCCACGACGCAGTTGAACGTCGTGCCATTCGATTTGATCTGCATGTTTGTCATTGTTTTTCGCCGGACCCGATCAGTCGCCTTCAGCGACATATTTGATTTCTTCGGAGATCTTGAGCTCCACCAGAACGTTCTCGTCGTCGGACTCGTCGCAAAGCGCCGAGCGATGCGCGATCCCGCGCGGGATCAGCAGCATGTCACCGGGCCGAACGATGCGTTCGCCCATCTCGGTCTCCCATCGCAGGGCGCCCTTGACGCAGAAGATAATTTCGTGCGCGTCGGCATTCCGGTGCCAGAAACCCATGTCTTCCTTGCTCCGCTTCGACAGATCAATCTTGACAGTCTTGCCATCGTACATGCGCAACGGCTTGCCGTCGGCCAAACCAAAGTTGGACGGTTGGAATTTTTCATCGAAGATATTGAACAGGCGTAGCGCTTCAGCGAACTCCAAAATTCCGCCATTGATCATCGGCGACGTGTCACGCTGCAGGACAACGTTCTTGCCGTCGATTGTAATAAGCTCTCGGTTCGGGGTGTTGGACATGATGTTACTCCTTGATGGCCCGGTATTTCACCGTTGGGTCGTGGTTTTCGAAAAGCGGATGATGCCGTCCTTGCCCTCGCTGCGCTCAAGATCGCCTGCATGCAAAAGTCGGTTCAGGTGAGCCAGAGCCTCGCCCATGGCGAAGTTTACCTGGTGACCATCCAGTTCGCGCGCGAAAAGCGGCGCAAGCAGCGCGGCGGCGGTTCTTGTTTCACCCTCCGGTAGAAGCTTCTTGACCAGCTCCAGCCTTTCGGCGTGATGTTCCTTCAATTCCGCAATGCGCGACAACGCATCGTGAAATGGCTCGCGGTGAGAGGGCAGCACGAACGTTTTTGTGGTGAGGACCTTGTCAAGGCGGTCCAGTGTATCGAGGAATTCCTTCAACGGGTCGGCGAGCGGCTCCCAGGGCCAGACGCTGACATTGGTGGTGATCTTGGGCAGAACCTGGTCGCCCGCGATCAGGATATCATCCTCGGCGCAGTAGAGCATCGCCGTATCGGGAGAGTGGCCCTGTCCCGTCATTACGCGCCAATCGCGCCCGCCGATCGTGAGCGTGTCGCCGTCGGTCAGGCGATCAAAGGCGTCCGTGAGCCGCACACCGGTATCGTAGAGAACGGTTTCCCTGCGGTATAGATCGACCAGTTCTTCGCTCGCGCCATTCTGCGCCCAGAACCGGCCTCTCAGATCGAAATCATCGCTGTAGAGGGATTTGAGCGCTGCATTGGCCGCCATCCACTCAAGCTGGGTCATCCGCGGCCTGAGCCCCCATCGCTCCCCGATGTAGCGGCAGTTGCCTGCATGGTCGGGGTGGAAATGCGTGATGATGAGACGAGTGACAGGCTTGCCACCAAGCACCGAATTCCATGCGGATTCCAGAAGGTCGATGGTTTCATCGTCGCCCCAGCCGCAATCTATCATAGTGAAGCCGTCACCATCGGCCAGAAGCCACAGGTTGACCGCACGCAGACTGCGGAAGGGCACAGGCACGGTGACGCGGAAGACCCCCGGTGCGACCTCGACAGGCTCGGGATGGCCCTTCGGATCTGTTGCAGGAGCTGTCATTGTCATGTCGCCAATTCGCTGTCGGATATCTGCGGCGGCTCGCCGCGCATTTCAGAGGCAGCCTCAATCAGCGCCTTCATCAACCCGGCATAGCCGGTGCAGCGACAGATATGGCCACCCAGAACCTCGCGTATCTCCTGCTCGTCTGGGTTCGGATTATGCGCCAAAAAATCCGAAAACGACATCAGGATACCGGGCGTGCAGTAGCCGCATTGCAGTGCATGGTTGCGGTGCAATGCTTGTTGCAGGACTGTCAGCGCGTCCTTCCGGTCGCTGAGACCTTCCACTGTATCCACCTTGCGGCCATCGGCCTGAATGGCCAGCGTCAGGCAGCCGCGCTGTGCAACGCCGTCTATTCGCACCGTGCATGCCCCGCACACGCCGTGCTCGCATCCGACATGCGTGCCAGTCGCGCCCAATTCGCTGCGAAGGAAATCCGTCAGCAGGGTACGAGCAGTGGCCCGGCCACTCCTGCGGCGTCCGTTGAGTTCGATGGTGACGGGAACGGGGTCTTCGCTGGTCACACCGCGCATGCGCGCACCTCCTTGATCAGCGCTGGCGTCAGCCGACGAACGAGATCGCGGCGGAAGCGGGCGCTGGCGTGAATGTCGTCAAAGCCGCCAAGCTGCCAAGCGAGGTGCTCGATCCTGTCCTTTACTTCGTCCGGCCCAGCGTCGGCATTCATCTCTATGCATTGCGGCGTGTCAGCGACGCCGCCGATCCCGATACGCAGCGTGCCGTCATCCCGTGCGATGACGCCCACAGCCACGATGGCGAAATCTCCATGCCGGCGGGCCACCTCGCGGAACGCCCTGCCACGCG
The DNA here is from genome assembly GCF_037083845.1 of Roseovarius sp. E0-M6. Classification (NCBI taxonomy): domain Bacteria; kingdom Pseudomonadati; phylum Pseudomonadota; class Alphaproteobacteria; order Rhodobacterales; family Roseobacteraceae; genus Roseovarius; species Roseovarius sp. E0-M6. The sequence continues at coordinate 20,094 of NZ_JBAPLA010000004.1, forward strand.
CTCCGGCCCCGGCGGGAAAGCGCACGGCGGTTATGATCTCGTCATCGGCACGCGCCGTTTGCAACATGCCGGATTGGAAATCTTGCGCCTTGAGCACGCGCGTGCCGGAGGTCGAGCGCAGCACCACCTCGCCTTCGAGCAGCGCGAGCGCGAGCGGCAATTCCGAACTCGGGTCGGCATGGGCGAGCGATCCGCAGACCGTTCCGCGGTTACGCGTCTGGAAATGCCCGACCCACGGCAGAGCCTTGGCGATGAAAGGCGCCTGCGCCTCGAGCTCGGGCCATGCGAGGAGTTCACTTTGGGTGACGGACGCGCCGATTTCGATCATGCCGTTGCGGAGTTTAATCGCGTTCAGCTCGGGCATGCGCGAGATATCGACGATAACGCTCGGCTCCACAAGCCGCAGGTTGAGCATCGCCATAAGCGACTGCCCGCCCGCCAGAAGGCGCGCGTCAGCCCCGTGTTGACTTAGCGTTGCGACCGTCTCGTCGAGGTTTTCGGGGCGCATGTAGGTGAATGGGGCCGGCTTCATTGCGCACCTCCGAAGAGCCTGCGCAGAAAGGCCATAAAGCCCTTCGACTTGGAGTCTGTGTTGCCCTCTGTAGCCTTAGGCGTGTCGCCTGCAGCGATACGTGACAGGCGCTCGAAGAACTGGCTGATCACCACTTGGGCGGCACGCTTGATCATGCGGCCACCGACCGAAGCAACCTTGCCAGCGACGTCCACAGCGTAGGTGTAGGAAATGAGCGTGCCGTCATCCTGCGGCGTCAGGTTCACACGGCCGGAGCCGTTGGCCTTGCCCAGCGGCCCGGAGAGCGTTCCCGACAGCCGCGCCGAGCGCTCGGAATCGAGATCGCTCAGCTTCACATCCGCCGTGAAGCGCCCCTTGATGGGGCCCACGCCGAGCGAGACCTCGGCCTTGAAATGCTCCGGCGTGACCGCCTCGACCGAGTGACAGCCGGGAATGATCTTCTTGAGGCTTTGCGGGTCGAGCAAGCTGCGCCAGATCGCGGCGGGATCGGCCTTGACGAGAACACTGCCATCACCGCTGATGCCCGAACCAGAGACAGGCTCTTCGGACTCTTTGGGCTGCGGCTGTTCCGAGCCCTCGGGGGGCGCAGGCTCCTCGCCCTCGATCGTCGCGTTCAGCCATTCCGGCGTGATGGGGAGCTGCACGTCCTTGACCGAAAGAGCGTCGGCGACCGCGTTGGCGATGCAGACCGGGGTGCTCATGCAGTTGCCTTCCGCCAATCCCTTGGCCCCAAGCGGGGTGAATGGCGACGGTGTCTCGATATGCATGAACTCGATTTCCGGCACCTCGCAGGCCGTCGGCACCAGGTATTCCGCGAAGGTGCCCGTCTGCAGCGCGCCGTTATCATCATAGACGATCTCTTCGTAAAGCGCACTCGCGAGGCCCTGAACGAAGGCTCCGTGCAATTGGCCTTCCGCCAGCAGCGGGTTGAGTAGCTTGCCCGCGTCATGCATAGAAATGTAACGGTCGATGCGCACCTGCATGGAAACCGGATCGATCTCGATGCCGCAGGCGTCGAAGACGAAACCATAGGTCAGCGAGGTGTTGATCTCATCCTTGCTGTTGGGCGGCTCGAGCTCCTGCGGAGACCAAACGCCGGTTTCGCTCAGCGAGGGTTCGTCCTCTTCCGGCACCAGCACTGGAGACCAGTGAACGGTGCCCGCGACACGCTCGAAGGGCATGCCATTATCCGGGTTTGTCTTTGAGAACACCCGTCCGTCGCCGAAGTCGATATCTTCCGGCAAGGTGTTGAGCAGTCGCGCGGCCAGGCGGCCGACCTTGCGGCGGATCTTCTGCGCCCCCAGATGCGCGGCAACCGCCGTGCCCGGAGAGAAACGGCACGAATAGGTGCCCGCCGCGATCGACCACGGGTCTTTCTGGGTGTCCAGTTCGAGATTGACGTTAATGGTATCCGGATGAAGGCCGAGTTGATCGGCCACTATCTGAGAGAGGACCGTGGCGTGCCCCTGCCCCTGCACGGTGACATCGGCGGTAACCGACACGGTTCCGACCGCGTCGACATTGACAGTCGCCATCGAGACCGCGCCGTTCTTCGGCCCTTGCCGCTCGCGCATCTCTTTTGGGACGATGGTGCTTAGATAGCCCATGTTGGACATGCCCGGCTCCACCACAGCGGCGAAACCGATACCGTAGATGCGGCCTTCTTTGCGGGCGACGTCGCGCCGCTTGCGCAGGTCTTCCAGGTGCCCATCGGCCATCGCCTCTTCAATGGCGCGCTGGTAGTCTCCGGAATCGTAAAGCGCCCCGGCTGCGGTGCGATAGGGAAACGCACCGGCGGGGATCAGGTTTTTGCGAATGACATCCAGTGGGTCGAGATCCAGTTCCACCGCGATGCGCTGCATGAGTCTCTCGAGCGCGAGGTAGAGTTGTGGCCCGCCGAACCCGCGCACGAGCGCTGCGGGCATCCTGTTGGTCAGAACCACGCGGTTGGTGATCGCGAGGTTGCGAATGTCATAAGCGCCGGTCGTTGCGCCATGCATGCGATAGAGCGGCCCCGGCATCGGCGCGCGCAGGTAGGCGCCGTAGTCCTCCAGATTTTCAAGCCGCAGCGCCGTCACCCGGCCATCCTCCTCGACCGCCGCCTCGACCTTGGTGAAGCGATGGGGGCAGGAATTGGCGGATTGCAGATGCTCCAGCCGATCCTCAACCCAAGACACCGGCCGCCCGCATTGGCGCGACGCCAGCGCCATCAACACGATGTATGGAAAGACCGAGAGCTTGATCCCGAAACTGCCGCCGCTGTCGGCCGGCACGCGCAGGCGGAGCTTGCTGCCCGGCACCCTGAGCGACTTGGCCATAACAGGGTGAACGCTGTAAGGTCCCTGGAAATTGGCAAGCACGTCAAAGCTTTCGTCGCCCCGATTGTAATCGGCAACCACGACGAAGCATTCCATCGGCGTGAAGCTGTTGCGCGGATACTCAACGTCGATGGAGACCGAGTGCGCGGCCTTGGCAAATGCCTCGTCCGGCTCTCCGTAGGAGAATTCGCGCACGGAGACTTCGTTCGTTTCCGCCTCCGGATGCAGAACCGGCGCATCGACGTTGGCGGCCTTGAGCGGATCTGTCACGACCGGCAGCTGGTCATATTCGACATCAACGAGGTCTGCGCCATCTTCGGCGATGTATCGGTCATCGGCCACGACGAGCGCCACCGCTTCGCCGCTAAATCGCACGCAGTCAACCGCGAGACTCCACTGGTGAAGCTTCGGCTCCTTCAGCACGGTCAGGAACGGATCCGAGATTTCCTTAATATCTTCCCCGGTCAGCACGGCGTGAACACCGGGCAGATCCAGCGCCCTGCTGGCGTCAATGCTCTTGATGATCGCATGCGCGACCGGCGAGCGCACTATGGCAGCATGGAGCGTGCCGGCGGGCCGCGCCATATCGTCTGCATAGCGCCCCGCCCCCATGAGCAGCGCGGCATCCTCCCTGCGCTGCACCGACCGGCCCAAATACCCCGCCGACTCATTCGAGGTCGGCGCGGAATCATCCAGAGCCGTGCGCTTATCGTGCAGTTCTGCGGAAGATCCCAAATCGCTCAAACCGGCGCCCTGTCCGTATAGTGAAAGTTTTATGAGGACCGACTGGCCGCAAAGGCCGGCAATCACAACATATTGAGGGAAGGTAGCAGCCGCGCCCTAGGGGGTAAAGATATAATTCGTAATTTCCTACCAAATTTCGCTTTGAATTTTGTGATGCGAGGGCTAGGCTTCTTTCGCCGGGTTGTGTTAGGTGCCAATCAAAGCCTTGAACGGAGCCGTCATTGTCAAAATCGAGACTCGATATGCCCATGCAGGAGCACGACGCCACAGGCATCGTGATCGACGCGGCATCTTACGAAGACCTCCAGACCATCATTCAGATTGATAGCAACGCGTCCGGCGAAGCCAAGCCGGAATTCTGGCTTGAATGCTACAAGCGGCAAGGCACCGAGCTGAATTCAACCTTCCTCGTTGCGAAGTCTGACGGCGAGATCGCCGGTTTCACCATTGGGACAATCAAGACCTGGGAATTCGGCTCGCCCGCGTGCGGGTGGGTGGAAACGATCATCGTCGCGCCGGAATTCCGAGGTCAGAGCATCGGAACCCAGCTCTTCGATGCAGTCGTTTCGCACTTTCGGAGCAACGGCATCACGACCGTTCGAACCATGTTGGATATCAGCGATCATGCCCTGATGTCCTTTTTTCGCTTTCAGGGCATGTCGGCCGGACCCTTCATCGAGCTGGAAATGCAATCGGAGTGATATTCCGAGACAAAGAACTCGGGCCACACACGGTTCCGCGCAGATAGAATGAGGCGAAATGAAGCTACAGCAGGCAACCCGCTACTCGATACTCGCCGTTCTGCACATGGCATCCCGTCCGAATGAGCAGATTCCGGCCAGTGAGCTGGCCGATATCTATGGCGTTTCACAGCATCACCTTGCGAAGGTTCTGCGCACGCTCTCGCGGGCGCGCATCGTTGAATCCATGCGCGGTGCCGGCGGTGGATGCAGCTTCATCGGGGATGCCCGCAAGATCACGCTCTATGACATCATTCGCCTCTTCGAGGATGATTGGCTGACCCCCCGCACCACCGAGGCCGAAGCGCCGACGGACGTGTCCGCCGAGCTTTTCCGTGTGCTTGGCGAAGTCGACCGTATCACCGCCGCAACGCTTCAATCGGTGACCCTCCAGACCATCATCAACAACGCGGAGCGCGTCGCGCGCCGACGCGACCAAAATCAGGGCAATTCGCATAAGGCCTGACCTAAACCCGGGCCCGCTCTCCCGGTGCGTGCGAATGTTCTAGATGCCCGGCGCAGCGGCCGCCCTTCGAATTAGGTCGACGGCAGAAATCCAACAAGCCCTTTACCTTGAACCCGGAAATCCGAGGCACGCATGTGAGACCCAACGCCCGGGCGCACATGTGTGCCCGGGCGCTGCGTGACCGTCAGCGCGGCGGGGATTGCGCGAACCGCACGAGTGGATTTTCTCAAAAGATTTCTTGACGGAACACGCAAACAATTGTGTAGTACAAATGCGCAATTTAATACCTATTTGCCGCTTGCGTCCATCAATGGCGCTGGCGAGGCTCTGAAAAAGGCAAATGCGCAAGGGGAGAAATGTAATGAAGCTATCCAATAAGTTCACCAATATTGTCGCAGGCGCGGGGCTGCTTGCTGTCAGCAGCGCCCCGGTCTTTGCACAAGACTCTGTCAAGGTCGGCCTTCTGACCGACTTCAGCGGCGTCTTCGCCCAGCTTGCAAAGGACGTCGAAGACTCCTGGATGCTGGCCTATGAAGAGCGCGATGGAATGGTCGCCGGGCACAAGATCGAAATCATCCGGGAAGATTCGGAAAACTCGCCGCAGGTCGGCGTCCAGAAGGCCAACAAGCTGATCAAGTCCGATGATGTGGCCATCTTCGGCGGGGTGATCTCGTCCGGTGTGGGAATCGCCCTTGCCGGTGTCGCCGACAAGGAACAGGTGCCGTTCGTGGCCGGCTTCGCGATCGCGGACCCGCTGACCGGCAAGTTCTGCAGCCCGTACGTGGCGCGCACCTCTTTCTCCGCCAACGCATTACAGGCCGGCACCGGCGCCTATTGGGCCAACGAGGGCGTCAAGACCGCCGCCTTCCTCGGTCCGGACTATGCCGCGGGCCAGGCCATGCTGGCCGGCTTCAAAAACGGTTTCGAAGCCGCTGGCGGCAAGGTGCTGCTCGAGGAGCTGACGCCGTTCGGCAAAACCAAGGACTGGGGCCCTTCGCTTCTCAAGGCGCAGCAGACCGGCGCCGAAATGATCTACACGTTCTATGCCGGCTCAGAGGCGGTGCAGGTCGTCAAGCAGCACGCTGCCTTCGGCATGCAGGATGCCTTGCCCCTGCGCGGCGCGATGTGGATCTACGACGAAGCGCTCTGGGACGCCATGGGTGGGGTCCAGATGGGTGCCATCCACGTGACAAACTACACCAATGCGCTCGACACCGATGCGTCGGAACGGTTCGAGCAGGCATTTATGGACAAGTACGGCCGCCTGCCGGTTGCCTCCAATGCCATGGGGTATACCAACGCAGTCGCGATCTTCGATGCGCTCGAAGACGCCATTGAAGCCAACGGCGGCGAGTTGCCAGAAGATGGGGCGGCGATCATCGATGCGCTCTCTGCCCTGAAACTTTCGGACGACCCGCGCGGCCCGGTCAGCTTCAACGACGATCACAACGCAATGCAGGAAAGCCTCTATATGGTCCAGATCGTCGAGGGCGAAGACGGCAAACCGCGGCACGAGTTGATCGACACGCTGGCCTATGGGGAAGACCTCCCCGGCTGTGAGATGGACTGACATACAACTGACGAGTTCGGCGGGGCTTCGGCCGCGCCGAACTCGACTTGCACAAAATTGACACTCAAAAACAGGCTCGGGTGCATCTGTGACATTCTTTCTTTTCAACCTATTGAATGGACTTCAGCTCTCCATGCTGATCTTCCTGATGGCCGTGGGGCTGACGGTGATTTTCGGATTGATGGACATTCTCAATCTAGCGCACGGCGCCTTCTACATGGTCGGAGCGTATTTCGGGTATGTTGTCTTCCAGACAACGGACAGCTTCTGGATATCCCTCGCGATTGGGCCGCTTCTGGCAATGTCCCTGGGGTTCCTGCTGCAGTATTTTGTCCTGCAACCGCTCATAGATCGAGGCCGCACGGCACATCTGGACATGGCCCTGCTCACATTCGGCCTGCTGTTCTTCACCATCGGCCTTTTCGACCTGATTTTCTTCGAAACGCTCGGCCTGACCTTCATGAGCATCGACAAGCCCGCCGGGCTCGGCAGCTACATCGACATCGGGATCCTCTATCCCACCTACCGGCTCTTCGTAATCGCCCTCGGCCTTGTCGTGGCTCTCGCCGTCTGGCTGTTGCTCGATCGCACGGTGATCGGAGCAGTGGTGCGCGCGGGCGTGGATGACCGAGAAATGGTTCGGGCCATGGGTGTGAACATCTACGTTGTATTCGCCTGCGTCTTCGCGCTCGGATGCTGGCTTGCGGGCCTCGCCGGGGTCGTCGCCGGAGCGGGGCTTTCCATCGACATAAACATGGGTGTGCAAATCCTCATCCCGACACTCGTGGTCGTTGTGTTGGGCGGTCTCGGCTCGGTCAAGGGATGCTTCTTCGGTGCACTCATCGTCGGCATGACTGAGACACTGTCCCAAGCCTATGTTCCAGCGCTGGCGCTCTTCGCCACATATATTCTCTTGGCCGCGATGCTAATTTTCCGGCCCCAGGGCTTCTTCGGCCGCGCGCCGAAAACCGTCTGAGGTAGGTTTCGAAAGATGGAGCATTCACAAGAAGATAGCGGCCAAGGGAAAAACGGCAGCAATGTCTCGAACCATGACCCGATGCAGCCCCGGGCAGCACGTGAACACAAGACGTTCCTTTACATTGCCTCCGCGGGCCTCCTTTTCCTGATCGCCATCCCCTTCTTCGTAGGGGAATACTACGTGTCGCTGGCCAGCGAGATCCTGATCTTCGCGATACTCACCTCCGGCATGAACCTGCTGCTGGGCTATACCGGTCTCGTGTCGCTGGGGCACGCCGCGTTCATGGGCGTCGGCGCCTATGCGACGGCAGTCGGCAGTTCGCTGCTCGGATACCCGGTCTGGTTCGTCATGCTCGCCTCGATTTTCGTCAGCCTGCTGATCGCCTATGGCATCGGATTGCTGAGCGTGCGCACAAAGGCCGTGCAATTCCTGCTCATCACTCTGGCCTTCGGGCAAATGTTCCACGCCATTGCGGAGAAGACACGCTATACAGGAGGCGATGACGGGATGACCAACATTCCGCGGATCGACCTCTCCTTTCTGGGGCTGGATGTCGATCATGACCGGGTCTTCTATTTCTTCGTGCTGATCTGCTTCGTGATCGCGCTCGTGATTCTGCGCCTCGTCGTCGATAGCCCCTTCGGCCGGGTTCTGGTGGGGATACGCGAAAACGAGAAGCGCATGTTGGCGCTTGGCTATTCGACCTTTCCCTACAAGGCCCTCGCCTTTGGTATCTCCGGCATGCTCGCAGGCCTCGCCGGCAGCCTGTGGGTTCAGCACAGCTTCTTCGTCAATCCGCACATCATGACCTGGCAGATGTCGGGTGAGGCGCTGCTGATGGTCATCATCGGCGGGTCGAAGGCGTTCTTCGGGCCTCTTCTGGGCGCCGCCTTCTATGTACTCGCCAAGGACTTCCTGTCGGATATCACCGAGGCTTACCTGATGTTCTTCGGCCTTCTCTTCGTGCTTGTTGTTGCCTTCTTCAACGGCGGCATCGCAGGGTTCATTTCACGGGTATTCAACAAGTTTAAGAGCCCGAGCGGAAAGGACGGACAATGAGTCAGCTATCCGTCAAGAACATCTCGAAGAGTTTTGGCGCCTTGAGTGTGATCGACAAGTTCGATCTCGAGTTGAACATGGGTGAGCGGCATGCGGTGATTGGCCCCAACGGGGCGGGCAAGACGACGCTTTTCAACATGATCTCCGGCTGGATAGCCCCCGACACGGGAACCATCGAGATCGAGGGGCTCGACATCACCAACAAGACGCCCCAGGCCGTGACGCAGGCGGGCCTGGCGCGCTCTTTTCAGAAGAACACGCTGTTCGATTTGCTGACGGTGGCCGAAAGTCTGCGGCTCGCGGTTCAGGCAAGCAGCAAGGTGCGCTTCAACTTCCTGCAACCCGCGCGCAGGTTTGGGGGCCTGCAGCAGCGCGCGCATGAAATCGCTCGGCAGATGGAACTGGAGCCGGTTTTCCATCAGGAGGTGAGTACGCTCTCCTACGGTCAGAAACGGCAGCTTGAGGTCGGCATGGCGCTTGCCTGTTCACCAAAAATCCTACTGCTCGACGAACCGGCGGCGGGAACGTCCCATGCGGAACGCGCCAGACTCGTGCGTCTTCTGACGACACTGCCGAAGGATGTAACCCTTCTACTGGTTGAGCATAACATGGACGTGGTGTTCGGCGTGTGCAGCCAGATCACCGTTCTCAACTACGGGCGCATCGTCGCGTCCGGGACGCCAGAGCAGGTGCGCCGGGATCCGGAAGTGCGCGCAGCCTATCTTGGCGAATCCGCATCCCCTGAAGGCGAGGTGGCTGACGCATGAGTCGCAACGAAAATGCACAGGACGCGCTGCTAACCGCCACAGAGATACACACCTATTATGGTGACAGCCATGTTCTGCATGGCGTATCGCTGCAAGTGAACCGTGGTGAATGCGTCTCCCTGCTTGGGCGCAACGGGGCGGGTAAATCGACCACCCTGCGCTCCATCCTCGGGCTCACGCCGGCGCGCAGCGGCACGATCACCTTTGCGGGCAACGATATCACCCGCAACCCGACGCACCGCAATATCCGCGAAGGCATCGGCTACGTTCCCGAAGACCGCGGAATTTTCTCTTCGCTGACCGTGCGTGAGCATCTTGATGTCGCGATGTGGGCCAATGGCAAATCCGTCTCGCAGCGTGACGAGGTTCTGAAGCTCTTTCCCAGAATTTCCGAGAGGATGGGTCATTTCGGTCAGCAACTCTCGGGCGGAGAGCAGCAGATGCTCGCCATCGCGCGCGCGCTTCTTTCCGAGCCGGAGCTGCTCATTCTCGACGAACCCTCCGAGGGTCTGGCCCCGATCATCGTTGAAGAGGTTCGCGACACGCTCCTGCGAATCAAGGCCGGAGGCACTTCGATCCTGCTCGTGGAGCAGAACGTGGCCTTGGCGACGGCGGTTGCCGATAGCGTAACGGTGCTGTCTCAGGGCATCGTCCAGTTCTCGGGCACCCCGGCCGAGCTGGAAGCACAGCCGGACATCAAGGAGACCCATCTGGGCATCGCTTGACGCGCAGCTCAGGATGCGCACCATTTCGAAACGCGAAGGAAAGTGACGTCACCGATGAATGCGTCTATCTATACCGATGACTGGAAGTCCTGGAGCGATCCGGAGGTCCCGGAGTTCTTCAATCCGACCGAAGTCATCCTCGACCGGCACGCCGAGGGCGACTTGTCCGGCAAGGTCGCGATCATCGCCGATGACGTTCCCGTCACCTACGCGGGAATGCGCGAAGAGGTCTGTCGCGCGGCCAACGGCCTGCGCGCGATGGGGCTGCTCGTCGACTCGCGCATTCTTGTTTTCGCCACGGACAGCCTCGCGACCGTCTCCGTCTGGATGGCGGCCGTGCGCTGCGGGGTCGTGCCCACCAGTATATCGGAACTCTACAAGGCCCACCAACTTGCCTATTTCCTGCGCGACACCGCGGCAACGGCCCTTTTCGTCGACGAGGCCCAGTTCGGCAAGCTCGAAGAGGCAGGCGACCTGCTGCCCGACACGCTTCGCAAGGTCATCGTGAACGGCGCCCTGCCCGCGCATGGTTCTCTGCAGGAGCGCGGCATTGAGGTCGTCTCTTACGCGGAACTCACCTCGGGGCAGGAGAGCACCGCCGCCCCAACGCCGCGTCACCGTAACGACGTGACCTACATGTTCTATTCCGGCGGCACCACCGGCACCGCCAAGGGCATCACGCATCTCGCGCATGACTTCATGATCGTGCCCGAGCGCCATGGGCTCTGGTGGGAATACGAGCCGGGCGACATCGTGCACGCCACCTCGAAAAAGTACTTCACGCACGGGCTCTGGCCGGGCCTTCTTATCCCGCTCTACTGGGGCGCCACCGTCGTGATCACCTCACAACCGCCGCGCCCTGACCTCGTCACGGCCCTGGTGGAGAAACACAAGCCCACCAAACTCATCACCGTGCCCACGGTGATCAAACTCCTCCTTGCCCATTTCGACGAAATGGACAGAGAGCCGGAATTCGCCTCGGTCCGCGCGGTCTACTCGGCCTCGGAGAAGATGCCGCCCGAAGTGTTCGAGCGCTGGTACAAACGCTTCGGGGTGGAACTGATGGACAGCATCGGCTCTTCGGAGGTGACCTATGAATGGATCGCCAATCGCCCCGGGGATTTCCGTCGCGGGTCACTTGGCAGGCCGGTGCCCGGCGTCGAAATCCGGCTGGTCGATGACGATGGCAACGACGTGACAACGGCCGACACGCCGGGCGAGTGCTGGGTCAAATCCCGGACGGCCTGTTTCTTCTACTGGCGCAAGTTTGACGAGACCAAAAAGACCTTCCAAGGGCCATGGGTACGCACCGGCGACCAGCTCCAATTCGATGATGACGGGTATTTCTGGTTCGCTGGCCGCTCCGACGATGTGTTTAAGGTCAGGGGGCTGTGGGTGTCACCCATCGAGATCGAGGCGGCGATCACCGAAGATGCGCGCGTACTCGAGGCCGCAGCGATCGGCGTCGAGGGCGAAGACGGGCTGATGATCGTCAAGGCTTTCGTCGTTCTCCGGACCGGCACCTCTGGCGACGAGGCCCTCGTGGCCGATTTGCAGGATCGCGTGCGCAGCAATGCAGGCGGGTACAAGGTTCCCGGCGCGATAGCCTTCGTCCACGAACTGCCCCGCACCACGCTTCAGAAAATCGACCGGCGCGCTCTGCGCGACCAGGAGGAAGCCGCCCAGCGCAGCTGACGCGCTGGATTCCATCCCTTGGCCGAAGCGGAATTATGCCTTGAATTATTTATCTTTGTAATTTACCTTTGATACAAAGTTATCATCCAGGGAAACTCATGGACCGCAAGCTGGGCACCGTTGCCAAGGACAACCCCGACGAGGTCGAAAGAACAGACGTCGGACGGGCGCTGACCGTCTCGCGACCAGAACTTCTGGTCAATGGCGACGATGGCACGTTCCGACACTTGGTGCATGATCTTCTGGCCTTCTCTTCCCGGCTGGAAGCCGTGCGTGAAAAGTTCGGCAGCCACCTTGGCCTTACCGGCATCCAATACACGATCCTCGTCTCAGTCAGCCATCTACAGGTGCAAGACGGGGTCGGCATCAAGGCTATTGCAGCTCATCTTGGCCTCTCGGGTGCTTTCGTGACGATCGAAACCGGCAAGCTCATACGGCAGGGACTGCTGACCAAGCGCCCAAACCCCTCGGACCGGCGCCGCGTGTTGCTTCAGGTCTCCTCACAGGGCGAGGCGCAACTGGCCGCGCTCGCGCCCATGCAGCGCGAGATCAACGATGCGATCTTCGACTCGCTCGATTCCGAGGGGTTCGGCGCGCTTGCTACTCAGGCGGCGGACCTGCGCAAGGGTGCGGACAAAGCGCTTGCGCTGGCGAACTACCTGCTGTCCGTCACTGGGGACAAGGCATGAAAACGCCGGCCTCCCCTTCCCCGTTCGACGCGATGGCTTTTCGCAAATGCCTCAGCCAGTTCCCGACCGGCGTTTGCATTGTGACAGCCGCCAGCGATGCGGGCCCAATCGGCATGACGATCAGTTCCTTCAACTCGCTTTCACTCACCCCGCCGCTGGTACTTTTCAGCATCGACAGGCGCGCCCAAAGCCTGCCGGCCTGGGAGGCTGCTGCCAATTGCGCGATCCATGTTCTGTCACAGGAGCAGCGCGATCTCTCGAACCGGTTCGCCCGACCCGACGCCAACAAGTGGGAGGGGCTGAATTTCCGCACCCAAGACAATGGTACGCCGATCCTTTCGGGGGCAGCGGCCGTCATGGAATGCCAGCGCCATGCCGCGCATGATGGCGGCGATCACGTGCTCTTCATCGAGCGCGTCTCGCGGTTCCAAACCTTTGGCGAACGCAAGCCGTTGATGTTCTGCCAAGGCTCCTACCATGCCCTTGGCACCGAGGGAGTCCATGCGGAGCTTTGGCCGCTCGACATTCACTACTAGGCGATGTGCGCCGAGAACCGAATTCAAGGGAGAAAGTTACATGATCAAGACAGGTGACCAACATATCAATTCCATACAGGACGGCCGCCAAGTCTATATCGATGGCAATCTGGCCGGTGACGTGACCGTGCATCCCGCGTTCCGCAACGCCTGCGCCATGGTCGGCAGCATTTACGACTTCCAGTCACGACCCGAAAACGCAGAGTTGATGACCTACGAAGTCGTGGATACCGGCGAGAGGGCCAATCGCATCTGGCAACTGCCCACGTCCTATGACGAACTCGTGCAGCGCCGCAAGGCACTCGAGGCGTGGTCGAGCCTGCATTGCGGCTTCCTCGGCCGTTCGCCCGATCACGTAGCCTCGTGCATTTCGGGGATGTATATGGGGCTCGACGTTTTCGAGGCCTATGACAAGAACCGCGCCGGGGCACTGGCCGACTACTACCGCTACGCGCGCGACAACGAGCTTTTCCTCACCTACGTCATCATCAACCCGCAGGCGGACCGTTCCAAGGGCGCGCACGAACAGCAGAACAAGTTCCTCACCGCTGGCGTCGTGGATCAGGACGCGGAGGGGCTCACGATCCGCGGCGCCAAGATGCTGGCCACCGCCGGCATCATGGCCAACGAGGTATTTGTGACCTGCATCCAGCCCTTGTCAGAGGGCGAGGAACCATATGCTCTTTCCTTCGCCATCCCGATGAACGCCAAGGGGCTGAAAATCCTGTCGCGCAAATCCTACGAGGCGGATGCCAAGAACGTCTACGACAACCCGCTCTCGAGCCGCTACGACGAGAATGACGCGGTGCTCTATTTCGACGATGTGAAGGTTCCGTGGGATCGGGTGTTCATCAACCAGGACACAGAGATGTGCAACAAGCAGTTCCACGCAACGCCGGCGCATGTCTACCAGAACTATCAGGCACAGGTGCGGCTGATGGTGAAGCTGCGCTTCATGGCCGGACTGGGGCGGCGTATCGCAGAAGTGAACGGCGTGGTGAATTTCCCGCAGGTGCGCGAGACGCTGGGAGAACTTGCAGCCAAGTGCTCGATGATCGACGCCATGGTGCATGCGATGGAGGCCAAGGGCTTCAAGTATGGCCCCTATTTCGTACCCGACCGCCATACACTCTATTCGGCGGCGGTACTGAGCCAGCAGCTCTACCCACAACTGATCACCACCCTGCGCGACCTGGCCGGGGGTGGGCTGATCATGCTTCCGTCCTCCATCGCCGATTTCGACAATCCCGAGCTTGCGGAGTTGATCGGCAAGACGCAGCAATCCCCTGCGGCCGATTCCGAGGGGCGTGTGAAGTTTTTCAAGCTCGCATGGGACGCCATAGGCTCGGAATTTGCCTCGCGGCATACTCAATACGAGATGTTCTACTCCGGGGCGACCTTCGTCACCAAGAACCACAGCTTCCGAACCTATGACTGGGATTGCAGCCTGGGCATGGTCGACCAGTTGCTGGACGGCTACTCGCTGGAAGACGAGCTGTCTCGCATGACACAAGCCGCAGAGTAAGGAGAGACAGAATGACCATCGACAAGGAACATTTGGAATTTCACCCAGTGGACATGGAGAGTGGCTGGGCCTCACCGCCCGGCTATCCCGCGGGCATCCAGCAGAAGATCCTCGCCGGTAAGCTCGACGAGACAGGCAAGACCGGGAACCGGACGCGCCTGCTGCGCTTCGACCCCGGTGCCTTCACCATCACGCCTTTCGTGCATGACTACTGGGAAGAAGTTTATCTCGTTTCGGGCGACCTGACGGTCGGCAATGACGAGAACGGCGAAGGCGGCGAGAGCTTTGCACCAAACACATATGCCTGCCGCCCGCCAGGGGCCTATCACGGTCCGTTCAAGTCGGAAGGCGGCTGCGTGCTGCTGGAAACCCACTATTACGACGAGACATGAAGCGCACAGCACGGCCCCCACCGGGGTCGTGCCCTCAACCCGCGATCGGCAGTTCCGTGATAACGTAGGAATGCGCGATCCGCCGGTCGAGAACCGGATCAATCAGCTCGAAGGAGAACCGGTCGGAGGGGCGGATACCGCCCTTTGCAGGCAGCGTTCCGCCCATCATCACGTCGCCATCCTGCATGCCGCCCGTTTCTTCGTCGGCCGCGAGGATCGACATCAGTTCTTCCGCTGGGCGCATCGCGTTCACCGTGCCTTCCTGGTAAGTGACGATGCCGCCCTCCTCATCGATCTGCGAGCGCAGTATAAGCTTGTCCCAATGCCCGCGACCTCGTCATAGGGCCAGAAAACCGGGGCGATAGGCTTGTCGCAGATCTGCTTGGCCACCGTAATCCCCTGTTTTTCCAGTTCACGATCGGTGTGATCAGACCCCACGCCGACCCATTTCTCGCCGTCAATCATGGCGATCACGAATTCGACCTCGCCGCTCGTGCTGCCGCCACTCACCTCGATACAATCCGTCGTCGTCAACCGCGCCACGGAATTGCGGTACATGATGGGCGTGCGCGCAGGACGCGGGATGCCCATCTCCTCCAGTTCGCGGATATGCGCCTCCATCGCGTCCACGTCGCGGGCCGTCCAGCCCATGACGAAGAGCCGCCGGGCCGACAACGTCACGTTGCGCTCACCGTCTTTCGTGCTGAGCGTGAGGGCGATGTTTTCTTTGGTCTGCGCCATGTCCGGCACCCTTTCTTTTTTGGCCTTCGATTCGGGATCAGGCCTTGTCTTCCAGTCTTTCGCGGAGCTTGAAGCGCATGATCTTCCCCGATCCCGTTCTCGGGATCTCCTCCACAAGCTCGATTTTCGCCGGCACCTTGTAGGCCGAGAGGCGGGTCGCGCAGTGGCTCCTCACGGCATCCTCCTTCACCGTTTTGCCCGGTTTGGGAACGATGAAGGCGACGGGCACCTCGCCGAGGCTCTCGTGCGAGATGCCCACGATGGCACAGTCGAGCACCTCGTCAAGCTCAGTCACGGTCTCTTCAACCTCGGCAGGCGCGATGTTCTGACCGCCCCGGATGATGATCTCCTTCACGCGCCCGGTGATGGTGATGAAGCCGTTCTTGTCGCTGCGGGCCAGGTCGCCGGAATAATACCAGCCATCCCGCAACACCTCGTTTGTCTTTTCTGGCATGCGATTATAGCCGATCATCAGGTTTGGACCCCGGCAGATCAACTCACCCTCCTCGCCAAAGGGCACATCCTTGCCGGTCGCGGGGTCGATGATGCGCAACGCCAGTCCCAGAAGCGGCGGCCCGCAGGAGCCGGGAACGCGCGCGGTGCCCGACCAGTTCATCGTCACCATGGTCGACATTTCCGTGATACCGTAGCCATCGAGCAGCTGAACGCCGAAGCGTTTCTCAAAATCCCTGTTGAGCGTGCCCGGCAGGATCGCCCCCGCGGAGATGCAGTAGCGCATACTCCCGAAAAGGGTCTCCTCTTCGTCGTCGGTGGCCTGCATGAGATAGTGGAACATGGTAGGCACGCCCGGCATCAAGGTGAAATCACCACTCTTGAGCATCTCGATCGCGCCTTTCGTCGAAAAGCGCTCCATCAGATACACCTCTGCGCCGGTGGCCAGAACGGCGAGCACCGACAGTGTCAGCGCATAAGAATGGAAGAGCGGCAACGGCGACAAAAGCCGGTCGTCTTCGTTGATCCCAAGCGTCGGCCACCAACAGGCGGCTGTCGTCCAGAGAATGGCGCGCGTGGAGATCAGCACGCCTTTCGGCAAACCCGTCGTGCCGGAGGTGTAGATGATGTAGGAGGCCTCGTCGATGTCCTCGACCGGCAGTTCGACTCCGTCCGCCGGTCGCGTGCAGAGCGCGACGAAGTCGCTCACTTCCGTCCCGTCCCCTACCCCGACCGACGGATCGATCAGGATGCGCTTGACCTCCCCTGCCTTGTCGATCTCGTCGAGCATCCCGCTACGCTCTGCCCGGGTCACGACGAAGGTGCATTGGGCATCCTCGATCCGGTAGGCGGCCTCGTTGACCATGGAATCATAACTCACCGGCACGGCTATGCCGCCAGCGCGCACCGCCGCGAGGGTGGTCACGATCCAGTCCACGCTGTTGGGAAGCCACACCGCGACCACGGGCCTTGCCCCGCCGGAGAGCTTACGGAGCCATGTCGCGAGGTGGCGCGTATCTTGTTCCAGCTCTCCGAATGTGATGGCCCGCGCCGCATCCCTGTAGGCGACCTTGTCGGGAAAGCGTTGGGCCTGACGTTCCAGGAGTTCCGAAACGGGTGCAATGAGTTCGCTTCTGATCATCTTTGTTTCTCCCCCCTGACCGCCTCGTGTCAGACCATGCTGAATCCGCCGTTGACGCTTATGACCTGCCCGGTGATCCATCCCGCCCCCTGCGACGACAGGAAAACCACCATCGGAGAGACATCCTCCGGTTTGCCGATGCGTTTCAACGGGTAGGCTTTCAGGATCCTGTCCATGTGCTTGGCCAAGAATTCCGGATCCTGGTGGGCCGTCTCGACGAGCCCGAGCGCAATGGTGTTGACGGTAATGTTGTAGCGGCCCAGCTCCTTAGCCATCGACTTGCCGAGCGCGATCGTGCCGCCGCGGGCAGTGGCGGCGATGGAGATGTTTGCCTCACCGATGCGGGAGCTGTCGCCGACGATATTGATGATCCGCCCGCTTTTCTGCTCCACCATGTGCCGGGCAGCAGCGTGCGAGCAATTCAGAGCACCATAGAGACAGACATCCATCTGAGGCTTCCAGTCCTCGGGCGAGGACTCGACGAAGCGCTGGTATTTCACGAGGCCGGCATTGTTGACGAGGATATCCATGCTCCCCCAATCGGCAACCACATCATCCATCATGGCCGTCACATCATCGTAATCGCTGATGTCGGCTTTCCAAGCCCTGGCCACGCCGCCGGCCGCGGTGATCTCATCGACGAGTGCCGCGGCTTCGGCTTCCGAGTTGCGGTAGTTGACCGCGACCTTCGCGCCCTCCGCCGCCAACAAACGTGCGATGTGCCCGCCCACGTCCCGGCCGCCGCCTGTGACCAATGCTACCTTGCCCGCAAGACCAAGTTCCATGTTTCGTCCTCCCTCTCGCGCCTGCCTTAGGCTTAACGCCTGCAGGCCTCACTTTGGCTATTCATATGTCTCTACGCCCGTCTTGAGGCGCTGCCATTGTTCGTCGTCGTGTCCACAGATGATCGTCGCTCCGGCGCGCTCTCGCTCGCGCACCGTATCATATGAGGCCAGCAGCTTTTCCGCGTCCCACGCGTTGATCGGGGCCTCGTCGTTGTCGAGATTGCGCTTCAGACTCACGGCGTCGGAGGCGATGAAGAACTCCCCGTCGCGATGCAGCTCCGCGCGCAGACCCATCATCCCGGGCGTGTGGCCGGGCAGCGCGACGGTCACGAGGCGGGAATCTCCGAACACGTCATGACCCGAGGTGACGGCGTGCATCGGCATCGGGTGATCCCACTCCGCGCGCAGATACCCCAGCTTCTCGGCCTCCTCGACGCTGGCCGCCGCAAGCTCTGCCTCATGGCAGAAGAATTCCGCTTTGGTAAAGAACTCGTTGCAGCCGCAATGATCAGGGTGCAGGTGAGAGTTCACGACGATGTCGATATCCTCCGGCGCAAGCCCCGCTTCGGCGAGACTGTTCACGACGTTCGTCTGGGGAGGGGCGATGGGGGTCATGAACCGGGCCATGCCGCCCCAGCGCGCCTCGGCATCGACACCCACGGAGGGGTGACAACCGGTATCGAACAGCACGTTGCCCTTCGCATGCCGGAAGAGGGTCGAGATGACTGGCATCTCGATCGTCTCCTCGCGGTCCGTACCGGGCACGAACACCCGTTTTTTCATGCGCAGCCGCCCGCTATTCAGAAAGTGCATCTTCATGGTCACGCCTCTTACGCTGCCGTTTCCGAGGGTTCGCCTGAGAGAGATACGGCCGCGTTGAAATCGGTGAAAAACTGGCGCGCCAGCTTCTTCGCGGTGGAATCGATCAGGCGCGCGCCGAGCTGTCCGAGCTTGCCACCCACCTGCACGTTGGCCGTATAGGTCAGCAGTGTCTCGGCTGGTCCGGCCTCCTCCAACGTGACCCTCGCGCTACCCTTGGCAAAGCCTGCGGCGCCGCCCTTGCCGTCGCCGGTCAGCACCATGCCCTCGGGCTCGTCGATCTCACAGAACGCCACCTCGCCGAAAAATCGGGCCCGCACCGGCCCTATCTTGAGTGAGACTGTTGCCGACATGTGGCTGTCGTCCACCTGCTCGAGCGCTTCGCAGCCGGGGATCGCTTCCCGCAAGATATCGGGATTCTTGAGCGCGCGCCAAACGACATCGCGGCTCTGGTTGATGCTCACTGAATCGACGAGTTCCATCTTTCACTTCCGCTTGTCCCTGATGTGATGGCCGCGTTCCGGCCTCCGCCTGTCGGCGCCGTTATATGCCAATCATGTGCGCCCATCGGGATCCCATGCGACCGACAGAAGTTTATCATATGTTCATGCTTACCTATGAGTAAATTGTCGGCGGGTGCTGCGTCAACCTGTATTCTTGACATGCGAAAGCCCATATAAAAAAGGAAAAGCGGTGTTGACGGGCTCGCGCTGAGCGTGCAACCATAGGAATGGTCTTTCATATCATGACTTGATTCTACCTCTGGTAGCGCGCACGACAAGCAGACTGACCCAAACTTGCCCAAGCGCCGTAGGCGCATCCACATAGTGAGAAACGCGTGAAAGCTCCCTGGTTTGAATATCAAGCGCCCCGCACACTGGAGGAAGCCCTCGAGACCCTGCGCAATGCGGGCGAGGATGGCCGTGTACTGTCGGGCGGGCAAAGCCTCATGCCCATGCTGAACATGCGCATCGCGGCGCCCACCCATCTCGTCGACATAAATCGCATCGACGCCCTTAACCATCTGACCGTCGAGTCTGACACCCTGCGCCTCGGCGCGCTCGTGCGCCATGCGGACGTGCTTCGCAGTAAGAATATTCGGGAAGGCTGGTCGCTTCTGGCCGAGGCCACGACGCAGATCGCCCACATCGCGATCCGCAACCGCGGCACGGTCTGCGGCAGTATTTCCCATAACGATCCTGCTGCCGAGCACCCTGGCGTACTGGCTGCTTATGACGGCACAGTGGTGATCGCCAGCACGGAGGGGACACGCGAAGTGTCCGCCGAGGAATTTTCGGATGGCATGATGAGCACAATCCTCGAGCCTGGAGAGATGGTGACCGAGGTGCGCTATCCGCGCCCGGCGCCGGGCGCCGGACAAGCCTTCGTCGAATATGCCCGTCGTCTGGGCGATTTTGCAATCGCCGGCGTGGCCGCGATCCTCGAGGTGCGCAATGGCACGTGCGAACGCGCCCGCCTCACGATCATCGGCATGGGCGACGGACCCTTCCGCGCCGCCGGCGCCGAGGACATTCTGACCGGCGAAACGCTTGATGCCTCTACCAGCGCCGAGATCTTCGCGGCGGCCTCGGCCAAGGTGATGGACGAAGTCGACCCCGCCGAGGACATTCACGCCTCGTCTGGCTACCGCCGCCATCTTGCGGGGGTTCTCACCAAGCGGGCGTTGGCAACCGCACTCGCGAGAACAGGGGGCATGTGACATGGCCAGAGATCAAACCATCACGTGCAAGGTGAACGGCCGTACCTACGAAAAATCGGTCCCGGTTCGCCAGTCACTGGCAGACTTCCTGCGCGACACTCTGAGTTTGACCGGCACCCATCTGGGCTGCGAGCACGGAGTTTGCGGCGCCTGCACGGTTTCGCTAAACGGGCGCAGCGTGCGCTCCTGCCTCACGCTGGCGGTGCAGGCAGACGAGACCGATATCGTCACCATCGAGGGGCTGCGGAGCGAAAGCGGCGAGTGGCACCAGATTCAGAAGTCCTTTCACGAGAATTTTGGCCTGCAATGCGGCTACTGCACGCCCGGCTTTCTGATCACAGCGATCGAGTTGCTGGAGGAGAACCCGGACCCGACCGAAAACGAAGTGCGCGAGGCTCTTTCAGGCAACATTTGCCGGTGCAGCGGCTACAGCGCCATCGTAACCGCCGTAATGGCCGCGGCGCGCGACATGCGAGAGTTGCAGAAGAAATGACAGCCCTGAGAGGTTGAACGAGGAAACAAAAATGCGGTTTTCGAACGAAAAGATTGTCGGAAAGTCGGTTCTGCCAGATGAAGCCATCCCGCTGCTGGAAGGCGAGGGGCGGTTCATAAACGACATTTCGTTTTCGGGTATGTATCACGTGGCCTTCCTGCGCAGCCAGTATGCCCACGCGCGGCTGGTGTCGGTCGACACAGAAGCGGCGCGGGCCATGCCCGGGGTCATCAAGGTGATGACGGGAGCGGAACTGGCGGGCAAGGTCGAGCCGTTCCGCAGCATGCCAAACCGCTTTTCGGGCGGCGAGTCGGTGCAGCACTGGCTTGCCGTCGACAAGGTGCGCTTCTGCGGCGAGGCGATCTGTGCCGTCGTTGCCGAAGACCGCGCGACGGCCGAGGACGCCGTAGACCTGATCGAGGTGGATTACGATCCGTTGCCCGTCGTCACGAAAGCCCGCGAGGGCGAAAAGGACGACGCGCCGCGCATCCACGAGGAATGTGCCAACAACCACCTCATCAAGCGCGAATATGAGCGTGGCGAGGTCGATGAGGCCTTCGCAAATGCCCATGCGGTGGTCGAACGCAGTTTTCATATCGGCCGCAAGCAGGCGATGTGCCTTGAGGGCCGCGGCTGTGTCGCGGCGTTCCGGCAGGGCTCGTTCAAACTCAGCGTCTGGATGAGCCACCAGCTGCCTTACGTTGTGCGTCACTATCTCGCCAAGCATCTCAAGCTGACCGAAACGGACGTTCGGGTGATTGCCGCGCAGACGGGGGGCGGTTTCGGGCAAAAGGCCTCAATCTACCCCGAGGAATTCCTGTGCTCTTATCTCGCGCTTCAGCTGCGCCGCCCCATCAAGTGGGTGGAGGATCGGCTGGAGAACATGGTCGCCTCGACGCACGCCCGGGAAAACGATGTCGAACTGAAGATCGCCTTCGATAAGGACGGGCATATCCTTGCTTTGGATTCGGACATATGGGCCGATGTCGGCGCCTATTCGACCTACCTTTGGTCGGCGGGTATGGAGCCGCTACAGATCGCAGGCCTGATGCCCGGCCCCTACAAGGTGCCGGCGATGCGCTACGTGACGCGCGGCGTGGCGACCAATAAGACGCCCGTCGGTCCTTACCGCGCGGTTGGTCGGCCCACGGCGTCCACCTCGCTCGAGCTTCTTCTCGACGACGCCGCGCGCCAACTTGGCATGGACCCGGTGGAATTGCGCAAGCGCAACCTCATCACCGCAGACTTGATGCCCTACCGCAACGCCAACAACCTCTTGCATGATCACGTGAACTACGAGGCTTGTCTTGATCTCTCGGCGGCCAAGGCGAATTATCAGAAGCTGCGCGAGGAGCAGGAGAGCGCCGCGCCAAATGGCAGGCTGCGCGGCATTGGCGTGGCCTGTTTCGCGGAACTTACCGGGCTTGGCACCAGCACGGCGGTGGGCCCCGGCACGCTGCTGCAGCCGGGGCGCGATGCCGTGACGCTGCGCCTCGAGACGAGCGGCGCGTTAACCATCGCGGCAGCACTGCCCTCGCAGGGCCAGCGAATTGCGACGGCCATGTGCCAGGTCGCAGCTGACGAGCTCGGTATGAAGCTCGAGGATGTGAACTGCGTGACCAACGATACCGCCATGGCGCCCTATGGGTTCGGCACGTTCGCCTCCCGCACTGCCGTGTTTGGATCCGGCGCGGTGATCAAGGCGGCGCAAGAGCTGCGCGAGCGGCTGCTGGCTCTCGGCGCACATCTTCTCGAAACGCCTAAAGAGGAGTTGGGGATCGTCGATTCTGCAATCCAGACTCTCGACAGGACCAAGTCCATATCGCTCGCCAACCTGGCGGAACAAAGCTTCTTTTCCGCCAAACATATCCCGGACGAACTCAACCAAGGCTTCGAGATCACCTCATTCTACGACCCCAAGTTTGGCAGTTTCGCTGCGGGTGCGCATACCGTCGTGGTCGATGTCGATCCTGAGACAGGCGACGTGGAGATCGTCCGCTACGTGGCGGTCGAGGACGTGGGCCGCGTCATCAATCCCGCCGTGGTGGAAGGTCAGATCATCGGCGGCATCGCGCAGGGCATCGGCGAGGCGCTGCTCGAGGAGCTCATCTACGACGAGGAAGGACAGCCGCGCACCGTCACGCTGGCGGACTATCTCGTGCCTTCTTCGATGGAGATCCCGAAGATCGAGCTGCATCACGCCAATACTCCTTCGGGTGCGATTGGCGGCTTCAAGGGCTGTGGCGAAGGCTCTATCATTGGGGCGGTGGGGGCCATCGCCTGCGCAATCAACGACGCACTGAGCCGAAAAGGTGGCGACCTTCAGGCGTTTCCGGCCACGCCGGAACGCGTACTGCGGGCGCTAAACGTTGAGATGCGTGACGCCTAAAGACCGTGATCCGCGTAGGTGCGCGGGGAGGAAAAAAAGGAGGATCAGCCATGGAATACGACATTCGCGGATTGGAGGTCAGCACGTCGAGCAAGACGGCGGCCCAAAAGCTCGACCTTGCCGTGGCCGATTACCTCGATTACGGCACCAACGCGGGCAGCCTGGTCAAGGAAGCGCTGGGCGAGGATGCTGACTGCGCGCTGGCGCAATGCTACCGCGGCTACCTGCTGATGATGCTGGAAAACCGCGCGGTCTTTCCGAAAATCCAGGAAATCCTCGACAAGTTCTCGGAGGGCGGGCCGGACCTCAACCCGCGCGAACGGCTGCATGTCAAAGCGTTGCAGGGCTGGGTGAAGGGCGATTTGCTGAACGCCTGTCTCGCCTGGGAGCAGATCCTCGAAAAATATCCACTCGACCTGATGGCGCTCAAGCTTCATCACACGATGGCGTTCTACACCGGTCGGAGCAATGTCCTGAGATCGGTGGTATCCGGGGTGCTGGGCGAATGGGACGGAAACACGCCAGGCTATTCCAACGTGCAGGGCATGTATGCCTATGCGCTTGAGGAATGCGGCGACTACGAACAGGCGGAGCGCTGGGGCCGCGAGGCGGCCGAGCGTAATCCCGAAGACCTATGGGCCATCCATTCCGTCGCCCATGTCATGGAAATGCAGGGCCGGACGCAAGAAGGCACCAAGTGGCTCGACTTCTCGCCGGAGAAATGGGCCAGCAAGAATATGTTTAAGGCGCATGTCTGGTGGCACGCAGCGCTCTTCAACATCGCCGAAAGGGATTATCACAGCGCGATTCAGCTTTTCGACAACGAACTGTCCTCCATCAACTCCGACAAGTATATCGACGTCTCCAACCAGGCGGCGCTACTGAAACGGCTGGAGATCGCAGGCGTCGACGTAGGCGACAGGTGGGATCTTCTGGCGGAGCATTCGGCCACGCGGATCAACGATCACATTCTGCCCTTCCGCGATGCGCATTTCTGCCTTGCGCTGGCGGCGAAAGGCAACTTTGGCGTGGCTCGCAAACATATCGACTCGATGGCGGTGTTCGCCCGGTCCGGAGAGGGTTGGACAGCCGAGGCGACGAAGACGACGCTCATCCCGCTCTGTGAGGCGATGCTCGCCTACGAGGCGGGCGAATACGCCAAGGCCTGCGATCTGCTCTGGCCGATCCGCAACGAGCTGGCGCCCATCGGTGGTAGCCTCGCGCAGCGCGATCTTTTCACACAGATCCTGATCGACGCGGCTGTGAAGAGCGGCCGGCTCGCAACTGCACGCAACCTGCTTTCCGAGCGCGTTGCGCGCTTTCCCAGCAGCAAACCAAGCTGGTCGCAATACGCGCGAGTGCTTTCCGATCTAGGCGAAACACAGCGGGCCAAACGCGCCGCCACACATTCCGGTGCCTAACCCACGCGGCAAGGTCCACAAATTTGAGGACGTATCATGAACCACCCAGCACTCCCGGCGAAAGCCGAAAAAGTCGACGCCAACAAGTACGGGGACTTCGCGTGGGAGGACCCTCTCCAACTGGACAGCCTCCTCACCGATGAGGAGCGACTGATCCGCGATACAGCGCACAGCTATTCGCAGGAAAAACTGCTGCCGCGCATCGTGTCAGCCAATCGCAATCAGGTTTTCGACCGCGACATCTACCACGAATTCGGTGAGCTGGGATTTCTCGGGCTTACGATCCCGGAGAAATACGGCGGTGCGGGCAGCAGCTATGTCGCCTACGGGCTCGTCGCGCGCGAGACGGAACGGGTCGACTCCGCCTATCGCTCGATGATGAGCGTGCAGTCGTCGCTTGTCATGCACCCGATCCATGCCTACGGCACGGAAGAGCAGCGCATGAAGTACCTGCCCAGGCTCGCCACCGGCGAATGGATCGGCTGTTTCGGCCTGACGGAGCCGGATTTCGGCTCCGACCCGGGCGGCATGGTCACCCGGGCGCGCAGTGCGGATGGCGGGTTCCGCGTGAGCGGCGCGAAGGCTTGGATCACCAACTCCCCCGTCGCCGACGTATTCGTTATCTGGGCGAAGACCGACGATGACATCATCCGCGGCTTCATCCTCGAGAAAGGCATGGAGGGGCTGAGCGCGCCCAAGATCGAGGGAAAGCTCAGCCTCGGCGCATCAATTACAGGCGAGATCATCATGGAGGATGTGTTCGTCCCCTTCGAGAACCTGCTTCCTAACGCCACGGGTCTTGCCGGTCCCTTCGGATGTCTCAACCGGGCGCGTTTCGGGATCGCCTGTGGCGCGATGGGCGCAGCCGAGGATTGCTGGCACCGCGCCCTGCAATACACGCTCGACCGCAAGCAGTTCGGCAAGCCGCTCGCCGCCAATCAGCTGGTGCAGAAGAAGCTTGCCGACATGCAGACCGAAATCACGCTGGGGCTTCATGCCGCACTTCAGGCCGGGCGGCTCTTCGATGCTGGGGCGCTCGCGCCAGAGGGCATTTCGCTCATCAAGCGCAACAACTGCGGCAAGGCGCTGGATATCGCGCGCACCGCCCGCGACATGCATGGCGGCAACGGCATCAGCGATGAATACCACGTCATGCGCCACGTGGTGAACCTCGAGACGGTAAACACCTACGAGGGCACCCATGACATCCATGCTCTGATCCTCGGGCGCGCGCAAACCGGCATTCAGGCCTTCTGCTGATGGAAGACGCGGATGCCACGGATCGCAAGACGGGCGCAGACGGAAGGATTCTGGCGATCCGGACAGGGGCGATCGGCATGCTCGGCATCAACAACCCCGAGCGGCGCAATGCTCTCAGCCTCGACATGTGGCAAGCCGCGGCAGAGACGGTAGAGGCGTTCGCCAAGGACGAGGCGGTTCGGGTTCTGGTCGTGTTCGGCGCGGGCGGCAAAGCCTTCGCCTCAGGTGCGGATATCTCGAAGTTCGAGGAGGAACGCACCGGCGCCGACGCCGTCAGGCACTACCAGCAGGTATCGGGCCGCCTCTATGAGGGGCTGGAGAGCTTTCCGAAGCCGACGATCGCACAAGTTTCCGGCTACTGCATAGGCGGCGGCCTTGCGTTGGCCCTTTGCTGCGACATGCGCTTCTGCGCGGAAGACGCGCGCTTTGGCGTCCCTGCGGCGCGGCTCGGCATCGGCTATCGTCCCGCTTCGCAAAAACGTCTCTTCGATCTGGTAGGTCCGGGCTACGGCTCGGAAATGATGTTCACCGCCCGCCAGTTCGATGCCGCAGAGGCCGCCCGGATGGGGCTCGTCAACCGGGTTCTGCCAACCGACAAACTTGAGCAATTCGTCGCGGACCAAGCCGGGTGGATCGCGGAAAACGCGCCGCAGAGCCTTGCCACAGCCAAGGCGGTCGGGATCGCCATCGCCAAGGGGCGCGTCGCGGCGGAGACGGAGGCGCTGAGGGGCATGACCGAGCGCTGCTATGCCAGCGAGGATTACAGCGAGGGCAAGGCGGCGTTCGCCGAGAAGCGTAAACCGAAGTTTACAGGCCGCTAGAGGCAGTATCTGGAAGGAAACGGGAATGGCCAACTGCTTTGCGATCGAGGACATGATCCCCGTGATCGACGAGACAGCCTATGTTCACCCCACCGCCGTGCTGATCGGTGACGTGACCGTCGGACCGGGCTGCTACGTGGGGCCGGCCGCGTGCCTGCGCGGCGATTTCGGGCGCATTACGCTCTGCAAGGGCTCCAACGTCCAGGATACCTGCGTGATGCACGGTTTTCCGGGGGGCGATGCGATTATCGAAGAGGACGGCCACGTGGGCCACGGCGCGGTGATCCACGGCGCGCGTATCGGGCGCAACGCGATGGTGGGCATTAACGCCGTCATCATGGATAATGCGGTTGTGGGAGAGTCGGCGGTCGTGGGGGCGATGGCCTTCATACCCGAGGGCATGGTGATTCCCGCACGTCACCTCGCGGTGGGGACCCCCGCAAGGGTGCTACGCGAGCTCGGCGAGAAGGAGTTCAAGTGGAAGCGCGGCGGCACGCTGGAATACCAGACCCTCGTGCGCCGCAGCCTCGAGACACAACGCCCGGTCGAACCGCTCAAGTCCCCCCAGCCTGATAGACCACGCTACACTGGTGGAGACAGCAAGACATTGAAGACGGTGAGGAACTCGCGCGACTGAACTACTGTGATCCAGCGCCGTCCGGGATATCCTTGCCCTCGGCGGCGAGGAAGAAGGAAAGCTCTGCTTCCATGGCGCGGTACTGGGCTACACGCACACGCAACGAAAGGAGCTGGTATTTTCGTGCTTCCAAATGGTCTCCCGGATGAGCCGTGATTCGCGTCTCCACGCTTTCGAGGTAGGTCCGATCCTCCACGATCCGCTCCAGATAGGCGCGCAACTCCTCGCGCATGATCCGGTCGTCGGTGAAGTTGCCGAGAAAAATTCGCAGGAGCACCTCATCGCGGGTGATCGAGGAGCGGATGGGTTCGCTGACAAACTTGTAGAGCGCGTCGCGCCCGCGGTCGGTGATGGTGTGGATCTGTTTGTCTGGCTTGCCTTCCTGCGGCAGATACTCCGTGGTGATGAAGCCCTCGTCACGCAATTTGCGCAGCGTGCTGTAAATCTGCGGAGAAGTCGCGTTCCAGATGTAGTAGATGGAGCGCTCGATGGACCGCTTCAGATCATAGCCGGAAGCGGGCCTGATGGACACCAAACCGAGAAGAGCGAACTTGAGCGACATTTTCCTTGGTGCCTCCAGAAAAACTGCGGCTCACTTTGCAGCAATCATGCCGGAGAGGGAAGAGCCCCTAGCTTCTCGGTACGTATAGAAAGACTAATGGTTGGCGCAATGGCTATTGCGGCTCCAGTTCGCCGATTTGATACTCGACCTGCGTATAAGGAAAAGAAAACATGGAAAAAATCGTTCTTGAGCGAGCCGAGCAAGGCATTGCGACCGTCATAATCAACCAACCCGAACAGCGCAATTCAATCACCTATGCGATGTGGCGATCCTTAGCCGAGACCTTTTCCGAGTTGTCATCCGACCGCAGCGTGCGGACGATCCTTCTCACAGGGGCGGGAACGGATTTCTCGTCCGGCGCGAACATTTCAGAATTCGCCAGCATCCGCGACGACCCGAAGAAGGCACAGAGATATGAGGTGGCCGTCGACGCGGCTTGCGAGGCAATCACCAATGCACCCAAGCCAGTAATCGCCGTGATGCGTGGCTACACGCTGGGCGGCGGCGCGCATCTGGCCATGTCCGCCGATTTCCGCTTCGTTCACCCGGACGCGGTATGCGGGATCCCGGCCTCTCGCTTGTCGATCGTCTATGGCGTCAAGGGGACACGCAAGCTGTTGGCGCTCGTAGGCCTAGCCAACGCCAAGCGCATCCTCTTTTCGGCTGAGCGGTTCGGTGCTGCCGAGGCGCTCGAGATGGGCTTCGCCGACAGGCTCTGTGAGGATCCGATGGAAGAGGCATTGGCCTTAGCTCGGGATCTTTCGGCCCTCGCGCCGCTGAGCCAGGCAGGGGCAAAGTACATCCTAAATGGCCTTGTCCATGGACAGTTAGATGACGCGCAGGCCGACGCGCTGATCAACGAGGCCGCGGCCAGCCATGACTATGCCGAGGGACGCGCAGCTTTCAACGAGAAACGCTCGCCCCGGTTCACGGGCCGGTGAAAAACACTGCATGCATACCTTGCCGAAGCACGGCTCGAGGGGTCAGATCGCTAGGTTCGAAACGTCTGGCCTATGCATCGCGGCGCTTGGCCTGCACATGCCATTGGGCTCTGTAATCATGCGATTTTTTTCGATTTTCATAACAAGCTATGGTAAGATTTGGTTGGCGCGCGGCACGAAACGAACCGCCTTTCGACCGGGATCTCTCCTTGGTTGTCGCACGTAAGAAGCGAGGGCTCCATGCAAGCGTTCAAGTTTAACACCACCAAGTCCATCATCTTCCGCCCCAGCGCCTCCGCCGAACTGGGCGAGATCGCCGGCGCTCTGCTCGGAGAGAGCGTGTTACTAATCACCGATCCCGGATTGCGCAAGCTCGGTTTGTGCGACAAGGGCATTGCCTCGCTTGAAGCATCAGGATGCAACGTCACGATTTTCGACGAGGTCGAGGCAGACCCATCGCGCACCACGCTTGAGGCAGCCGTTGAGGCCGGAAAGAGCGCGAACGTCACCGGGGTGATTGGCTTCGGCGGAGGCTCGTCAATGGACGTGGCTAAGCTCGCGGCGCTGCTGATCGGCTCGGGCGAAGACCTCGACGAGGCGTGGGGCGTCGAGATGGCGAAGGGACCGCGTCTGCCGCTGGTGCTCGTGCCAACGACTGCTGGCACTGGCTCCGAGGTGACGTCCGTTTCCATCATTACCGTCGGCGATGAAGAGAAGCGAGGTGTCTCCTCGCCTGTGATCCTGCCAGACATTGGGGTTCTGGACGCAGAGCTGACGCTCGGCCTGCCCGCGCCGATCACAGCGGCGACCGGCGTCGATGCAATGGTGCACGCGATCGAAGCCTACGCCTCGGCCAACGCCAACAACAATCCCGTCTCGCGCATGCTGGCGCGCGAGGCTCTGCGGCACCTCGGAGCCAATATCCGCACGGTCGTCGCCGAGCCGGGGGATGTCGATGCGCGCGGCGCCATGCTTTTGGGCTCGATGCTCGCGGGGCAGGCCTTCGCCAATTCGCCAGTGGCCGCTGTGCACGCGCTGGCCTATCCGATCGGGGGCACGTTCCACATCCCTCACGGGCTATCGAACGCGCTCGTTCTGCCCCATGTGCTACGCTTCAACGCACCGGATGCCTATGCACTCTACGCCGAGATCGCGGCGGACGCCTTTCCGGAACTCGCCAGTATCGAAGGCTCGCAGGTCCGGTGCTCGGCCTTCATAGACGCCCTGGCCGATCTCTCAAGCGAACTAGGCATGCCTACACGCTTGCGCGACGTGGACATCCCGGAGAACGCTCTTCCCAAAATGGCGAGCGATGCCATGCTTCAGGCCCGCCTTTTGGTTAACAATCCGCGTGCGGTGTCCGAGGCCGACGCGTTGCAAATTTACAAGGCGGCATGGTAATGGCCAAGGACCGCCCCTCACGTGCCGACTTCGCAACTTTCCGCCCGATGCAGACCCGTTGGATGGACAATGACATTTATGGCCACATGAACAACGTCGTGCATTATTCCCTGTTCGACACGGCAGTAAATGGTTGGCTGATGGATCAGGGCCTGCTTGACCCCACGATTAGCGAATCCTACGGCCTCGTGGTCGAAACCGGGTGCACGTATCACGCGCAATTGCGCTACCCCGAACCAGTCCATGCCGGTTTAAGGATTTCCCAAATTGGAAAATCCTCTGTGCGCTTCGAAATCGGCCTATTCGCAGACGGAGAAAACCTCGCCGCAGCCAACGGCTTTTTTATCCATGTCTACGTGAACCGCGAATCTCAACGCCCCGTCCCCGTCGAGGGCGCCCGAAGAACGGCCTTTGAAACGCTAGTTATGTAACGAAACATCAATAACGAGCTTACACTACCTGCGCGCTCTGCACGGCACAGGTAAGGCGGGCACTGGGCGAGCAACTCGGGTTGAAGCAGGTCGAACGCCGCCCTGCCCTCCCCGGATGGAAAACGCTTCCCGTTCAAGTATTTCACAAGCAGCCCGGGATCATACCTCTCGCGGTCATGCTTTATATCCGATTCCCGCTTTTGTTGGGCGATGTTGAAGATTTTCTGCACGAACGCGACATAGATGTCAGCCGCGAAACTGTGCGGTATTGGTGGTATCGGTTCGGCCCGCTGGTCGTAGCCGAGATCAAGAAGCGCCGCTCGGCCGCATCGGACGCGCGGACGAGGTAACCGCCGCCGTCGAATGGTTACTTTCTGATGCCGCATCTTATGTGAGCGGTGCGATTCTCGATATTTCAGCCGGGCGGTAACGCCCTGCGCGGGGGGGACGTCGTAAGGCATGCCGCAAAAGCGATCATCGCCCGGAGACACATTGAGTCAAGTACAGGCAAAAAATGTTCGGCCTATAGCGGCCAGACGAGCAGGAGCATCGGGATACTGATGGAGACCACGAGTATTTCGAGTGGCAAGCCCAGTTTCCAGTAATCGCCAAAGCGGAAACCACCCGGCCCCAGGATCAAGGTATTGTTCTGGTGTCCGATCGGGGTCAGGAACGCACAGGATGCGCCAATGGCGACCGCCATCAGAAAGCTGTCGGGATTTGCATCCAGTGCCCTAGAAATACCAAGCGCGATGGGCGACAAAACAGCGGCAGTGGCGGCGTTGTTCATCACGTCCGACAGAAACATGGTGGTGATCATGATCACGACCAATGCGACGACCGCGTTTCCCTGTGCGATGGTCTCGACCAGAAACTGCGCCAGAAGCTTGGCGGCGTCCGTGCTTTGCATGGCCCCCGCGACAGGGATGAGCGCCGCCAGCAACACGATCACCGGCCAGTCGATAGACGTATAGACCTGTCGCAGCGGCACCGTGCGCAGCACCATCGAGGCAAGCACACCGAGTGCAAAGGCCGCGGCCGCGGGAAGCAATCCCAAGGTCACAATGCCAATCGCGCTCAGCATGATCACAACCGCAACGATGGCCATGCGTTTGTCGGGAATACGCAAGTCACGCAAGCCCAAGGGCACGCAGCCTGTTTCGTTGACGAACCCTGTCACCGCATCGGTCGGTCCCTGCACCAACAGAAGATCGCCCGACTTCAACTCGAGTGTTCGCAGCCTTGCCCGCGGCGGATGTCCTTCCCGCGAAACCGCCAGCAGGTTGAGACCATAGCGCGTGCGCAGGCTCATCTCCTTGGCCGAGCGTCCGACGATGGTCGAGCCGGGCAAGACCGCCAGTTCGCGCAGCACGATTTCGCTGTTTCGCTTGGGCGTCTCATCATCATCGTCATTGGTGGCAGCGTCGCCCGCAATCTCGGTTTTTGCCGCCTGTTCCGGGGAATCCCCCTCGGACTCCGGGTTTGAGGCGGCGACAACGGTCTGCTCCAGCTTGATGTCGAACACCGACAGCGCATCAGCCAGCGCATCGACATCGGCCTCAAGCTCAAGAATGTCGCCGGCGCGGATACGCCGCCCTCCGTGTGGCGCGGTCAGTCGCACCTCGTTGCGGACAAGGCCGACGATCTGGACGTCGCTGTCCTCAAGCTCGCGTTCGAAGCCGCGCAATGTCAGCCCGACGGCTTTGCTCCCGTCGGGCACCCGCATCTCCGTGAAGTAAGCGCCCGTGGCAAAGCCTTCGGCCGCAACGGATTTTCGCGCTGGCACCAGTCTCCAGGCGAAAACGGCGATGAAGACGACCCCCGCTGCCGCGACGGCGGCCCCAACCGGGGCAAAGTCGAAAATTGAGAAATGCCCAAGCCCCGCCTCGTGCCGAAACCCCGAGACGATCAGGTTTGGAGGCGTGCCGATCAGCGTCGTCATGCCGCCCAGAATGGTTCCGAAGGCCAACGGCATGAGCACCTGACCGGGGGTCAGATCCAACCGATCGGACAGTTGCACTGCGATCGGCATCAGGAGCGCCATAGCACCCACGTTGTTCATGAACCCGGAAAGGACCGCGCCCAATCCCATCAACGCGAACATGCTTGTCAGCCGACCTGCGTTGCGCGGTAAGACGCTCCGCGCCAGCCAGTCCACAGCGCCGGTATTCTGCAAGCCCTGACTGAGGATCAGCACACAGGCCACGGTAATGACCGCCGGATGGCCAAAACCTTGAAAGGCATCGGAGGCCGGAATCAAGCCCGCGATCACGCATGCCATCAACGCGGCCAGTGCCACCACATCGTGACGAAACCGCCCCCACAGGAACAACGCCATCGTTGCCCCCAGCACAGAAAAAATCAGGATTTGGGGGGTGGTCATGTCAATGCTCTATAAGACTCCATGACGTGAATTCAGCGTCTTCCGAGTTTACCGAACACGGTGTCCAGAAGGGCAGACATTTTCTTGGCACCGCCGCGCAGGGCGGCTTCCACAGTCGCATCTGCATGGGTCACGGTTTGCGGCTGCAGGCCCTCAGGGCGCGCTTCGATGGTGCAAAGGATATCATCAGCGCCACCCTTGGCGGCGTTCACGTCTGCAAGATGGACCTCGACTCGGCTTAGGCGGTTTGTCAGATGGCCCAGAGAAGACGTCACCATATCTTCGGCAATTTCGGCCAAGCGATCATCGCCTTGGATATGTGCGTCGGTGTTGAGTTGAAATTGCATGTCGGCTCTCCCGGATTGAAATTCTTGGCACTGGCGCATCGGCGAAGACGCGCGCCCCATAGATCGCGTGTTCAGTCGATAGAGGAAATAGCTTGCTCAAGCTATCCGAAACGACTGAGAAGAAAGAGCGCCACCTTGTCAGCCCGAGGTTGAAACATTTGTTTCATGATAGGTTGCGGTTTGAGCGGATCGCGACAGGGGTTGATCGCTCTCAGCACGTCGGAGTTTTGCGCGAATCCGGGTGATCCTCCGCGAATGTTCGCTCTTGGCGCCCTCACCGGGAAGGACTAAGTCCGACCCATGAGCAACACAATCCCAAGCGATCCGCGGCCACGTCGTCCGGTCCCACAGACCGGCGCCCCCGGTTTCCTGTGGATCCTCGTGGGCATCATGGCCGCGATCGAACTAATTCTAAGTCTCGCGCCATCCGGCATTTTCGGACTGTCAAGCCTGCGGTGGTTCGTCTTCGCCTACGGCGCGTTCTGGCAGCCGGTACTGGCCGGTGTGGTGCCAGCGGCCTATCCGGGCCAGACCGTCCTGATGTTCATAACGCACGCCTTTCTGCATGGCGGGATGATACACCTTGTCATGAACAGCGTGATCCTTTTGTCTTTGGGCAAGTTCATCGCGGACCATGTGGGCCCGGCCCGGACGTTGCTGGTTCTGTTTCTTGCCGCTGTTGGCGGCGCGGCCTGTTTCGGGCTTGTATCCTCAACCGCCGCGCCGATGATCGGTGCGTCCGGCGCGGTCTTTGGCCTGATCGGGCTTTGGCAGGTCATGGACTACCGGGCAAGACGGCGGGCCGGTTTGCCGTTACAGCCGCTATTGATGGCGATCCTCGGGCTTATCGCCGCCAATGTCATTTTTTTCGTGATCCTCTCGGGTGGCCTTGCATGGCAGGCGCATCTTGGTGGGTGGATCGCCGGCTGGCTTTCGGGGCAAAGCTTCGCACGACGCTGACGAATCCCTGCTTTCAAGGTTCGGGTGTGGCGGTTTTTCGCCGGCACCAAAGCGGCGACAGTCTTTGTGTGACGCCCACGCACATTGCCGGATGCGCTCTGCGCCCCATATGAACTGGTTGGAAAAGCTTCCAATTTGGCAGAAGCTGCGACTGTAGAACAGAGACGGGAGAGGTTTGATGAACATCAAGTATCTTTTCATGATCACGGCGCTTATCGGGTCGCCCGCGCTCGCGGATGAGGTGTCTTATTCGGTCGACGGAGACGCATTGACCGGATACTGGGCCGCCGCGGAAAACCCCCAGGGACTTGTTCTGATTGCACATGACTGGGACGGTTTGACCGACTACGAGCGCAAGCGTGCGGACATGTTGGCCGAGATGGGATACGACGCTTTCGCCCTCGACATGTTCGGCGACGACACGCCGACCGAAACCGTGGATCACCGCCGCGCGGCAACGGGCGCGCTCTATGATGATCGGAAGCGTATGCGTGCGCTTTTGCAGGCTGGTATTGCACAGGCCCAAGAGCGCTCGGACTCGGAGGCGATGATCGTCATGGGATATTGTTTCGGCGGGGCCGTGACGCTTGAGACGGCGCGCAGCGACATGGCCGGACAGGCACGCGGTTATGCCACGTTCCACGGTGGGCTTTCTACGCCCGACGGCCAGTCATGGGATGGGGATGAGCCGCCGCTTCTTGTGCTGCATGGCGGCGCGGACACGTCGATCACGCTTAAGGACGTGGCCGGCTTCGCCTCGGAGCTCGAGCAGGCGGGCAACACCTATACTGTTGAGATCTATTCCAACGCGCCACACGCCTTCACGGTCTTTGGCTCGGAGCGTTACAACGCGCGGGCCGATAGCGAGAGCTGGGAGGCCTTTTTGAGCTTTCTGGCGGACTACAGCGCCGAGTAGCCCCAGCCCCGTCAAAGGCCGGTGGCCCGGATCGGGGGATAGAACAAACGAGGTGCGATGCTGTTTTCGCGACGAACACTTCTAACGGGGGCCGCGGCGGCGTTCGCTCTGCCCGGCTTTGCGTCGACCACCGACGCGGCACCGCTGCGCACGATCCCGTCGACCGGTGCAAAGCTTCCGGCGATCGGGCTTGGCAGTTGGATCACCTTCAATGTCGGCACCGATCCTGTCCTGCTTGAGTCTTGTGCAAAGGTGATCGCGGCCTTCGTGGAGGATGGGGGCGGCATGATCGATTCCTCTCCGATGTATGGCTCTTCACAGGATACGATCGGCTACGGGCTTGAGAAGCTGGGCTATCCCGAAACCGTGTTCGCGACCGACAAGGTGTGGACCAGCACGGCCGATCATGGCCCCGCGCAGATCACCGAAAGCCGCGCGGCATGGGGTGTCGAGGCCTTCGACCTTCTGCAAGTCCATAATCTTGTTTCATGGGAGGCACATCTTGAAACGCTATTCGGGATGAAAGACGATGGTCGGCTTGCTCATGTCGGTCTGACGACATCACATGGGCGCCGTCACAGGCTTCTTGAACGGGTGATGCGCGATTATCCGGTGGACACCGTTCAACTGACCTATAACCTCGCCGACCGGGAGGCAGAGGACCGGCTTTTGCCGTTGGCCCGCGAGAAGGGCATTGCCGTCATCGCGAACCGCCCCTTTCGGCGCGGCGCGCTGCCCCGGGCACTGAAGGGGCGTCCGTTACCGGATGTGGCCCAAGAGCTTGGTGCGGACAACTGGCCACAGCTTTTGCTGAAGTTCATCATTTCGCACCCTGCCCTGCCCGTGGCCATCCCCGCGACCACGAAAGTCGCGCATATGCGCGAGAACAAGGCCGCGGCGACCGGGCCCTTGCCTGATGCGGACATGCGCCGCCGGATCATCGCACATTTCCGAGACCTCTGATGAGTGACATGTTCACCTATGAGCTATCCGACCTGATGCTCTTTTCCGAGCGTGTGTATTGGCGGTTGTTTGACCTGGAAAACACCGCGCTCTGGCCCATGCCGTTGCTCGCCCCGCTGGCGCTGCTGATCGCCCTTGGTCTGCACGCGTGGCGCCCCGAGGCCGGGCTCCGGTCGATCTGTGGGCTCTTGGCCTTGGCGTGGCTGTTGGTGGGGTGGAATTTCATTCTGCAACGCTATGCGCCGGTGAACTGGACGATGACATATGTTGGCCCCGCCTTCATGCTGCAAGCTATCGCGTTTGCCTTTCTTGCGGTGCGGGGACGCGCAATGGGCCGCAACACGAGGCCCGAGCGGATGACAGGCTATGGCGTCATTCTGGCGGCAACACTGGCCTATCCCGGCCTCGCCCTGTGGCAGGGTCGCACGATGGCAAGTGCGGAGATCGTCGGGATCGCGCCGGACCCCACGGCCTTTGCAAGCCTCGGGGTCGCGTTTCTCGTCTCAGGGCGCTGGCACAGGTTGGCGGTGCTTGCGCTCCCGTGTGTCTGGCTTTGCCAAAGCGCGCTAACGCTCTATGCGTTGAATGGCCCGGCGGCCATGGCGCCAGCTCTTGGGCTGGGGGTTGGTTTGGTCGGGTTGATTTTACTTGGCAAACGGCCCGCAAACCCGGAGTAAGCTTTTTCCCATAGATGGGGCAGGCTCTTTTAGCATTGAAGAGGCGCTAAAAGGATACCGCCCCAAGCCGCGACGCGGCCTTCCTTGTGTCGGACGAGGCCGCGTTCCTGACCGGTTTAATCCTTGAGGTCGATGGCGGGGGAACGATTTAGGCGCTTGCTCATGGCGGTTCCGATGGAATGGCTAGGTCCGTTTTCCGGCCCCGGCGGAGCTCAGCAAGAGGTCGGTGACGTTTGACAGGTCAATCCGGCGGCACAATACCACACGAGATGGTCGACCTGACCCTCTTGTGAGGTGCATCCACCACCGAGCGCCCCAATCCGGCCCTGTGACGTCAAAAGCGCGAGCATCGCCGACACCGAAAAGACGAAACCCTCTGCGATCTTGGTTCGGGGGGCATCGGGCAAAAGGGCCATGATCTCGGTCAGGAATATATCGGCTGTGGGATCGAAACATTCGGCAGAGATGGCGCGCCACCGGTCATCCGCCGAGACGAAGGCCACGAGGCGGGCGTAATCGCGCCAGCGCGGCTCTTCTGTTGACAGCTCGAAAAACGGACGCATGAAGGCATCGAGGAGAGGCACAAGCGCGAGGTTGTTTTCGGCACGCAGCCGGTCAAGCGCATCGAGCCGCACGCGCGACAGATGCTCTGCCCGGCGCGCAACCGTTCGATGAAACAATGCGTCCTTGCCGCCGCCGTGATGGTGGATGGTTCCCACCGGCTCCCCGGCCTCGGTGGCGATATCCCGGATGGTCGCCCCATCGAATCCATGCTTTGCAAACACCCGTTCGGCGGCATCGAAAACACGCTTCTTGGTCGCGAGGGCCCGCTTTGATGGTGCTCTTTTTCGTTTTAAATCTTGTTCTTGCACTTCGCTCATGAAAATAGCTTGCCTTATTTTGAACATTTGTTCAAGTTAATCCTTCAAGGGAGCACACAATGAAGCAAACGCGCGATCGGCTTGCCCTTATCGGGGCTGGCCCAATGGGATTGGCAGCGGCGAAATTGCTGCTTGAGCAAGACATCGAATTTCAGGGGTTTGAACTGAACTCCGGGGTGGGCGGCCTTTGGGACATAGATGGCCCGCGCTCGACCATGTACGAAACCGCGCATCTTATCTCGTCCAAAACCATGACCGAGTTTGCCGACTTTCCGATGCACGAGGACGCGGCCGAATACCCGTCGCACCGCGAAATGAAACGGTATTTTCAGGATTTCGCCCGGCATTTCGACATTTCCCGGCATTATCGCTTCGGGGCCGAAGTCCTGTCCTGCACGCCACTTGGCGCCCCCGGCGACGGCTGGCGGGTGATCTGGCGCGATGCCGAGGGCGAGCATAGCGAAGATTTTGCTGGCCTGCTCATCGCCAACGGAACACTCAGCACGCCGAACATGCCGACCTTTGACGGCAAGTTCGACGGCGACCTTATCCATTCATCGCAATATCGCTATCCCGATCAGTTCAAGGACAAGCGCGTCCTCGTTATCGGGGCCGGGAATTCCGGGTGCGACATTGCCGTGGACGCGATCCATCACGGGATATCCTGTGATCTGTCGATGCGGCGCGGGTATCATTTCGTGCCAAAATACGTTTTCGGCAAACCCGCCGACACCCTTGGCGGCGCGATCAAGCTGCCCATGGCCCTGAAGCGAATTGTCGACGGCATGATCCTGAAGTGGTTCGTGGGCGACCCTCAGAAATACGGTTTTCCCAAGCCTGATTACAAACTTTACGAAAGCCATCCGGTGGTGAATTCGCTGGTGCTCTACCATGCGGGCCATGGGGATATCACGATCCGCCCGGACATCGACCGGTTTGACGGGCAGACCGTATACTTCAAGGACGGCACAAGCGCCTACTATGACATGGTTCTTGCCGCCACCGGCTATAAGCTGGATTATCCGTTCATCGGTGACGGGCTGCTCAATTGGCAGGGTGACGCACCGCATCTTTACCTTAACTGCATGCACCCCCAGCGAGATGATCTTTTTGTGCTTGGCATGGTCGAGGCTTCGGGCCTTGGCTGGCAAGGGCGTCATGAACAGGCCGAAATGGTCGTGCGCTATATCAAGGGGCTGCGCGAGGGCGCGCCTGCCGCAACGGCGCTCCAACAGACCAAATCACAAGACTTTTCCCGCGCGACGGGCGGCATGAATTATATCGACCTGCCACGCATGGCCTATTACGTGGACAAGGCGACCTACCGGAAGGCCGTGCGCCGATGGATTGGCAAGCTCACAGGCCGCGCGGCATGATTGACGACGCCGTTCTCCAATTCTCTCCCACCTCGCTCTTGCTGCTCAACGGGATCCTCGCGGTGGTCATGTTCTCGATCGCGATTGACCTGAAGCCACGGGATTTCAAGGTTCTGGCGAAGGCACCCAAGCCCCTTGTCGTCGGGCTTTTGTCACAATTCGTGGTTTTGCCGGCGCTGACGTTCCTGCTTGTTCTCGTGGTTCAGCCGCAGGCGTCGGTCGCACTCGGGCTGATACTGGTGGCGGCCTGTCCCGGCGGCAACATCTCAAACTTCATCACCTACAGGGCGGGCGGAAACGCCGCGCTTTCGGTTTCGATGACAGCTTTCGCGACTGTCGGGGCGATCCTGTTGACACCGGTCAATATCGCTTTCTGGGGAAGCCTTTATGCCCCATCCGCCGAAATCTTGCGCGCGACGGCCATCGATCCGGTCGGCATCGCGATCACGGTCGGGCTGATGCTGATCCTGCCGCTGGTGCTGGGCGTGGCGCTGAATGTCAAACGCCCGGACGTGGCCGCCCGGCTGCATGGACCGCTGCAATGGCTTTCCTTGGTGATCTTCGTGGGCTTTGTCGGGCTTGCCCTTGCTGCGAACTGGGCACAGTTCCTGAGCTTTGCAGGCATCATCGCGGGGCTGGTGATTGCGCATAACGCGCTTGCCCTTGGCGGGGGGTTTGCCACGGCAAGTCTGGCCCGGCTGTCGCCTTTTGACCGGCGGGCCGTCACCATTGAAACCGGAATCCAGAATTCCGGTCTAGGGCTGGTTCTTATCTTCGGCTTTTTCGGCGGGCTTGGGGGTATGGCGGTCGTGGCGGCGTTCTGGGGTATCTGGCACGCGGTCTCGGGTCTGGCGCTGGCATATATGATGTCCCGCACGGAGGCCGCGCGATGAGCCGCGTTCTGATCACGGGCGGCGCGGGAACGATCGGCCGCGCCTTGGCCGAGGCGCTGCCGCCGGGCGACGTGCTCGCCACTGATCTGGCGCGTGGCAACCTGCCCGATCATGTCAGGTTCCGCCGGCTCGACGTGACCGGAGACGATGCCCATGCGGTCATAGCCGACGCGCGCCCCGAGGTTGTCGTGCATCTGGCGTCGATCGTGACACCGCCGCCGGGCATGACCCGTGAAAAAGCGCATGCCGTCGACGTCACGGGCACGCGCAACGTTCTTGCCGCCTGTTTGGCCCATGGCGTGAAGCGACTGGTGGTCACCAGTTCGGGCGCCGCATACGGCTATCACGCAGACAACCCGATCCCCCTGACCGAGGATGACGCCTGTCGGGGCAACCCCGAATTCGCCTATGCCGATCACAAGCGGCAGGTCGAAGAATTACTGGCCGAAGCCCGCAGCAAACATCCCGAGCTTGAACAGGTCGTGCTTCGCATCGGCACTGTGCTTGGCGCGGGTGTCGACAATCAGATCACCGCACTTTTTCAGCGCAAGCGCCTTCTTGCAATAAAAGGCAGCGACAGTCCGTTCGTCTTCATCTGGACCCGCGATCTTGCCCGGATCGTGACGCGGGCGGCGACCGATGGCCCCGCGGGTATCTACAACGTGGCAGGCGATGGCTGGCTCTCGGTCGAGGCTTTGGCCGCAAAGTTGAACAAACCGGTCCTGCGCCTGCCTGCCGGGCTGTTGAAGGCGGCTCTTGCGATCGGCCGGCCCCTTGGTCTCACGCAATACGGTCCCGAGCAGGTGCGATTTCTGCAATATAGGCCGGTCCTTGCCAATGACCGGCTAAAGCACGTCTTCGGATACACACCCGAGCTTTCTTCAGCCGAGGTGTTCGACCTCTGGCAACGCGAGGCGGGTCAGTGAAGACGGCGGTCATCTCTGGCGGGAATGGCGGGCTGGGCCGTGCGCTCGCCAAGGTGCTTGAGGCGAAAGGCTGGCATTGTGTCCTGATGGATATCGACATTGCGGGCCTTGAAGCCTCGGACAGCCGGTCCCCGGTAAAAGTGGACCTGACCGATGGCCACGCGCTCAATGAGGCGGCAACGCGCATCATCGCCGCACGCCCCTCGATCGACATGGTCATCTATAATGCCGGCGTGACGCAGATCGGCGCATTTGCCGACTCTGACACGGCCAGCCATCGGCGTGTGTTCGAGATCAACTATTTCGCAGCGGTCGAAATGGCGCGGGCTTTCCTTCGACCGATCCGCGAAAGTGGCGGCACGCATCTCGCCATTTCGTCGGTTGCCGGGTTTGCACCGCTGCATAACCGCACCGTCTATGCCGCATCGAAACACGCCTTGCAGGGCTTTTTCTCATCGCTGCGATCCGAAGAAGCCCCTTACGGTGTCCGTTGTGTGATCGTCGCCCCAAGCTTCGTTGCCACGAATATCGGCAATGCGGGTCGCTCTGAAGATGGCGTCGTGCGACCGGGATCTGCGCCGGATGGGGTGGACTACATGCCACCCGAAATCGCGGCCGAAATGATTATCCGGGGGGCTGAGCGAAACCGGGAATTCATACCCGTGGGCCGCGTGGCCCGGCTTTCGTCATGGCTCTTGCGGGCGTCGCCCAAACTTTTCCAACGCGCCATGCGCCGCAACATCAGCGGGGACAGCCAGGGCGGCTCGTGAAACGGGTCGCCCCGTATGCCCCCGCCTTCAAGGGGGACAGGGGGACAGAATGAAGGGATTGGCAGGCAAGGAAAACTTGGTCCCGCTATCCCGTATTGCGCCGCAGTTCGGCGTCTGCCCACAGCTTGGGCATCGAGACGGTCTCTGCTTTGCCTTGATCCTGGCCTTCGCTCTCGCCTGCGCCCCGCGGCAATCATCAGCGGCAGGCGCGCGATACGCTCGCCCGCCGGTCCGCGGATCGTCACAGCCACCAAGGTCGGTGTTCTGGCCGTCATTCCATCACCGTCACCTTCTGCAACAAAGGTTTTGCTCACCACCTCCTCGTTGGGCTCGAGCAGAACCAGCGTTTCGACAATCCCCTTGAAGACGTTCTGCTCAATCGAGCCGCCAAATGCATAAAGGCCTACGTCATCGGCTGCGAACACGCCTTCGACCGCTTGCACACTCGCGCCCGATGCAAGGATAAGTTTCGCGTCATCCGCAGCTTTTGCAAATCCGAACTCGATCGCCCCGCCGGCGAAAATCCCAGGCCTGCCGCCTGCCGCCATCACCGCGTGCCTGTTCAATGTCCAGCGTGGCGATGCGGGTTTCAAGACCGAACCGCGCCACCTCTGACGAGGATCAGCTTATCCGCGCCAAAGCCATTGTCTGCGATCAACAAGCTCATCGCGCCCAACGGCAACTGCGCGGGTTGGGTTGGAAAAATATCGTCACGAT
This sequence comes from Roseovarius sp. E0-M6, assembly GCF_037083845.1. NCBI lineage: Bacteria > Pseudomonadati > Pseudomonadota > Alphaproteobacteria > Rhodobacterales > Roseobacteraceae > Roseovarius > Roseovarius sp. E0-M6. Next base: position 62,655 of record NZ_JBAPLA010000004.1, read on the forward strand.
TGAAATTCACCGCGACCCGGCCGATAAAGGGTCACCCCCATAACCCCACGCAATGGAGACCGCACCGTTTTGAGGCGGGCAGGACATGAGCGCATTTTTTGAAGAACTCGACTACTGCCCAACGCCGATTGGCGCGCTCAGCCTGCGCCGACGCCGCGATCTGCGGCTTGGTGTGGATGTGTGGGAAATAATGCTGGGGCAGGATTTCCTTATGACCAGCCATTTCACGGCCTCCGAAGTTGCCCTGGGTCGCTTGGGGGTCGCGGCATGCAGGGGCGACACTCTTGAAATCGTGGTGGGCGGTCTTGGTCTTGGCTACACGGCCGAGGCTGTTTTGTCCGAGCCAAGGGTCGCGGACCTTCAGGTGGTCGAATATCTTGCCCCGGTTATCGAGTGGCACGAAAGCGGCATCCTGCCAATGGGAACGCGACTGGCTGACAATGCGGGTTGCCGATTGGTCGAGGGCGACTTCTTCGCCATGGCCGCGGGCGACGGGTTTGATCATGAGAAACCGGGTCGTCAATTTGACGCGATCCTTGCCGATATCGACCATGCCCCTGATCACCTGCTGGATGAGCGCAGCGACAGTTTCTACCAACCCGACGGATTGCGCGCTCTCAAACGCCACCTGAAACCCGGTGGTGTCTTTGGATTATGGTCGGACAAGGTGACCGATCAACGCTTTCTCGATCGTCTTGCCTCTGCCTTTCCCGAGGCTTGGGCGGAACCTGTGACCTTCGACAATCCACTGACGGGCAACCCGTTCACTCAAACAGTTTATCTGGCACGGGCCGAGGGTGGATGACGCGCATAGACCAGATGGCGCCAGCCCCGCCTTGTCCGCTATCGCATCAGAACGACAGGAACCTTGCAGCTTCGAACCATTTCGGTCGTGGTTGAGCCGATAACAAGGCTTCAGATGCGGCTATGGCCATAGGCCCCCATCACGACCATGCCAAAGCCCTCCTCCTCGACAAGCGCGCCGAGTTCGGTCTCAGGTTGGCCGGAAATGACACGCGTATCCGCCTCAATGCCAGCCGCCTTGAGCAACGCCTTGGCATCTGCCAGTCCCTTCTTGATCTCTTTGGTTTCGCTGCCGACTGTGACGACCGTAACTTTGAGATCCGCAAAAAGCGGGCTTTGCGCGATATGATCCACCGCCTTCATCGACGAGCTGCCGCCGTCATAAGCGACCAGCACCGACTGAATGGGATGAAACGCGCGCGATGCGACAAAGACCGGCCGATGGGCTGCGCGCACGATACGCTCGAGGTTCGAGCCAAGATGTCCCTTGGCGAAATCCGCAGCTTCGCCGCGCTTGCCGATCAGGATGACACGGGCGTCCTCTTCAATCTCGGAAATCGCCTCGACGATATCACCGTGGCGCAAGCGTGTGGTGATTTCTGTCACGCCATCCTGATCGACGATGGCGCGCGCGTCCTCAAGGACAGCTCGGCCGCGATGACTCACCAGTTTGGCGCGTTGCGCGTCCAAATCGGCGAGCTCTTCAAGAAGCTTGGTGCGCGCGCCCAGTCGGATCGCGCCTGACAAGTCCGTGTCGGCCGAGTTTTCGCGCCGGCCAAGGACATGGATCAACTCTACCGGGGCTTCGGTTCTCTTGGCGATCCATGCCGCGTGATGACACACGCTTTCCGAATAGATCGACCCATCCACCAACGCGATAATTTTCTTTGTCATGATTTTCACCTCCCTCAGTGATCCATCAACGTGTCCATCGCGCCGGGCTTGTCATGGATGGCAAGCCGGTCGACAAGGGTCTCGGTCGCTTCGTTCATACCGACGACCTCAACCTCGGCCCCGTCGCGGCGGAACTTGAGGATCGCCATGTCCAATGCCTGCACCGAGCTGATATCCCAGATATGCGCGCGGCTCACGTCGATCACCACCTGCTCTGCGGCCTCCTTGAAGTCGAAGGCGTTCATGAAGTCCTCGACCGATCCATAGAAAAGCTGTCCTTCAACGTGATAAGTGCGCACACGCCCATCATCACTGATCTCGGAGCGAACACTAAAGAGTTGCGCGATTTTGCCCGCAAAGAAGATCCCCGAAAGCAGCACCCCCACAAGCACCCCGATCGCAAGGTTATGGGTGTAGACGACTGTCACGACCGTGGCGATCATCACGATGGATGAGGATCTGGGATGCACCGTAAGCGCCTTGATCGAAGACCATGAAAAGGTACCGATCGAGACCATGATCATGATCGCCACAAGAGCTGCCATAGGGATGATGCTGACCAGATCGCCCAGAACCACCACCATGAACAGCAGGCAAACACCTGCCGCAAAGCACGACAGCCGCCCGCGTCCGCCGGATTTCACGTTGATGATTGACTGTCCGATCATGGCACAGCCCGCCATGCCACCGATGAATCCCGTCGCGGTGTTGGCCACACCCTGACCGATGCACTCTTGATTGCGGTTCGATTTCGTGTCGGTCAGATCATCAACGATATTCTGCGTCATCAGGCTTTCCAGAAGACCCACGACAGCCACCGCCACCGAATAAGGCAGGATGATCATCAAGGTCTCGAAGGTAAGCGGGATCTGCGGAATGAGAAAAACCGGAAGCGTGTCGGGCAGCTCACCCATGTCGCCCACCGTGCGCACGTCAAGACCAAGCGCAAAGGCCAGCGCGGTGAGCAAGACAATGGTGACAAGCGGCGAAGGGATCGCTTTTGTCAGGCGTGGAAACAGATAGATGATCGCAAGGCCGGCTGCGACCAGAACATAGGTAACCCAAGTAACGTGGCGTGGATCGAGCTCGGGCAGTTGCGCCATGAAGATCAGAATGGCGAGAGCATTCACGAACCCTGTCATGACGGATTTCGACACGTAACGCATGATGAAGCCCAGCTTCAAAATCCCGGCTGCGATCTGCAACAGACCCGCGAGAACTGTTGCCGCCAAAAGGTATTGCAAGCCGTGGTCCTTCACGAGCGTGATCATCAGAACAGCGGTGGCCGCGGTCGCAGCCGAAATCATGCCGGGTCTGCCTCCGGTGATCGCGACGATCACGGCGATCGAGAAGCTGGCATAAAGGCCGACCTTCGGGTCGACACCGGCAATGATCGAAAAGGCGATCGCCTCGGGAATGAGCGCCAGCGCCACCACCAGACCGGCCAGCAGATCGCCGCGAATATTTCCCAGCCACTGGCTGCGATAAGCGTCGAGTGAAATCATGTTACAGGTATCCGATACCGGCAAGGCCTTGAGGGCAAAGCCGGAGTGCACGCGCACAATTGTCTGTCGTTGTCCGGCGGATCGGCGGCCGGAAGAGCCACCCGGTATATGTTCCGGGTCCAGGTTCGCTGCGCCGCCGCATAGAGAGTTATCGAGAGAAGAGCACCCGGATAATCTGCGCCTCGGTGAAACGGCTATGTCTCATTCACCGGCTCGGACAAGGTTGGGCAGCCTCCACATTTCATCAAAGCGATTTCGCGAGCAGCAACAGGCGCCTGTCACGCGGCAGCCTCAATGCGAGCCGCAGTTCCGTCATGCCGGAACCCCAGCGGCACGGGGGTCGCGGACAGGATTTCGGTTGCAACTATGCCGAAGCACCCGATCGGAAACACCCACGGCGAACAAGCTTCAACTCGATGCCGGGAGCCTACATGGCGCGCGCCGTATGGAAAGCAGGAAAAAACTTAGTGCAGGAAATTGGTGGATGGATCGGGTAATGGCGGAGGGAATGAGTCCGGCGACGCCAGATATCAACAACAAACATTGACCCCACCTCATACCACATGAACCGGATAATGCTTGGGGCGCGTCAATCCTGCGCTCTTGCAGTAGGTGTTCAAAATTTCGAAACGAGAGTGGAAACCCAACGTAGGGCATCACAGTCAGGCGAAGGGTTGGGAGCTTTTTCGGAAGCCGCAAAAAAAGGGGCAATCCGATCATCGTCGAAGGTTTCGCTGCAAGCCTGGCTTCTCGCAAGCAGATCGACTTGACACCTCCTTGAGCCGGGTTGGTTCTGTGCTACGATGCGGTCATGAGTTCTCATGGCCGATCCCACTTGCTACGCGTTCCTCGATGGCTAGGGGGGACTCTGGCGGCGATGTCCGTGGCGATCAATCTGTTGATGCTCGCCCTACCCCTTTACATGCTGCAGATTTTCGACCGGGTGCTTAGCGGTCGATCGCTCGAAACGCTGGTGATGCTGACCCTCGCCGTTTTCTTCGCGCTCGGCGTCATGGGTAGCCTCGACGCCTGCCGGACCGTGATGCTGGCCCGGTTTGGCGACTGGCTGGAGCGTCGGCTGAGCCGTCCGTTGATGCTGGCCAGCGTGGCATTGTCGGCGCGGCCCTCAGCGACAGCCACCGCCCAACCGATGAACGATCTGGGCGCAGTGCGACAATTTCTGGGCTCGCCCGGTGTCACAGCGCTATTCGACGCGCCGCTCATGCCGCTCTTCATCGCGGTGATCTGGCTGATCCACCCGTTGCTCGGCGTGGTAGCACTGGGCGCGGCGCTGCTCCTCGGTCTGCTGGCGCTTGCCAGCGATCTGCTCAGCCGCAGGTCCGCCCGCGCCGCCGCCTCGACCGCCGCCGAGAGCGAGACGATGCGCGACGGCGCTCTGACCCAAGCACCGCTCCTGCGCACGATGGGACTTGCGCAAGGCGTGGCGGATCGCTGGAGCGGCATGCGCGACGTGACCAGTACGCACCTACTGAGTGCCGGCACTACATTGGGCGTGCTCAGCGTGACCTCACGCACCGTGCGCTTCGGGGTGCAGGCGGCGATCCTCGGCGGCGGTGCCTATCTGGTGCTCGACCGCGCGATCACACCAGGGCAAATGATCGCCGCCTCGATCATCCTCGGCCGGGCGTTGAGCCCGGTCGAGATCGCGATCGGCAGCTGGCGGCAGTTCGTGGCCTCCCGACAAGCCTGGCGACGCATCGTCGGGTTGTTGACTCAGCACGCAGCCGAACCCGACGGTCTCGATCTGCCTGCTCCCGAAGGAAGGCTGAGCGTCGATCGCGTCACACTCACTGGCGCGCCCGACTCCGAGCCGCTGCTGCGCAACATTTCGCTAGACATCCCTGCCGGTGCGACATTGGGCATCATCGGCGCGTCGGGCTCAGGCAAGTCCAGCCTCGGGCGGCTGATCGCCGGAGCCTGGCGGCCCTCGGCGGGCGTGATCCGGCTCGATGGTGCCGACCTGCGCGACTGGCGACCCGAAGCACTGGGCCCTCACCTGGGCTACCTGCCGCAAACCGCGGATTTGCTGCCCGGCACAGTGCGCGAGAACATCGCGCGGTTCGGACCGCACACGCTGGACGGGGTGATCACGGCTGCGCGCCGCGCGCATGCACACGACGTTATCAGCGCCATTCCTGGCGGCTACGAGGCACAGGTCGGCACCGGCGGCAGCCGACTGTCCGGCGGCCAACGGCAGCATGTGGCGCTGGCTCGCGCCCTCTACGGGGCGCCAAAAATCATAATTCTGGATGAACCGGACACAAATCTCGATCAGGCCGGCCACGCTGCGTTACTCAAAGTGCTGGACGAATTACGCGCGCAGTCGGTGACGCTGGTCATCATCGCCCATCGCATGGCGGTCCTAGGACAATGCGACTGGCTGGCGATGCTCGAGGCCGGGCAGATCAAGGCCTTCGGTCCGGCGCAAAGCGTCGCCAAAAAGCTGGGCCTCGGCACCAAGGGCCAGCCGCTACGCGCGGTCTCGGGCCAAGGCAGCGAGCGATGAGTGCATCCGTTCAGCCCTCGCTATTGTCGCGTTTGCGCGGCCCGCTGCTTCTGGCGGCGCTGATCCTGATTGGTTTCTTTGCGGGCATCGGCGTCTGGTCGGCTAAGGCGCCGCTGACCAGTGCCGCGGTGGCGCCCGGCGCAGTTGGGCTGGAGGCGCAGCGCAAAGTCGTGCAGCACCTCGAAGGCGGTATCATCGACGGGCTACCCGTCACCGAGGGCGACCGGGTGCAGGCGGGCGACCTGCTGATCAGCTTGGACGATACAATGGCGCGATCCACGCTGGAACTGCTCGAGGGACAATATATCGCTCTTCTGGCCCAGCGGGCGCGGCTCAAGGCCGAGCGCACGGGTGCCGAAGAGTTGACTGTTCCAAGCACGCTTGAGCCTTATCTGGGCCAACCGCGGGCCCAAAAGGCGCTCGCAGCCGAGCGCGAGCTGCTGCAATCGCGCCACGCCGCCTATGCCAGCCGGCTGGAAATCCTCGCCTCGAAGATCGACAAGCTGCGTGAGCGCATCAAGGGCCTCGATGCGCAAGCCGATGCGCTACGGCGGCAGATCCGCCTGATCCGGCAGGAACGCGACAATATCCAAGACCTCGTGGACCGCGGGCTCGAGCGCTCACCGCGGCTCTTTGCGCTTCAGCGCGAGGAAGCCGAGATCGAGGGCCTGCTGGGCGAACTGGCAGCACGGCGGGCCGAGACAGAGGTGCAGATCGGCGAAAGCCGGCTCGAGCGGGTCGATCTGGATGCCCGCAGGATCAACCAGGTAACTGGCGAACTGAGCGATCTGGAGCCCCGTCTCGCCGACATGCTGCCGCGCCTGCGCGCCGCCACCGACACGCTGGCCCGGACCCGGATCACGGCCCCGGTGGACGGGACAGTGATCGCTATGGCACATCACACGCCAGGCGGCGTGGTGGCGCCGGGGCGACCGATCTTAGAGATCGTGCCCGCAGAGATGGACCTGATGATCGAGGCTCGCGTGCCACCCTCCGAGATCGATGTGGTGCGCGTGGGCCTGCCCGCCGAGATCCGCTTCACCGCCTTCTCGGCCCGGAGCACGCCCACGGCACCCGGTCGGGTGGTGCATGTCTCGGCAGACCGGCTAATCGACCCGGCCACCACGCTTCCCTACTACGCCATCCACGTGCGGCTGGACCGGACGGCGGCGCAGGAGGCGGGCCCGGGGCTTGATCTCGACACGCTCTATCCGGGCATGCCTGTCGAGGTCATGGTGGTCACCGGCCGCCAGAGCGTGCTGAATTATTTCCTGCAACCCCTCAGCAATGTCATCGCTCGCGCCTTCCGCGAAAGCTGAGCTGTCCCGCCGCCAATGCTATTTGTGCTATGATGCTCTCGCTAGACATCGTGACACATCAGCAAAGGAGGCTCCATCATGGCCAGCACCCCCAATTTCACCGACGGCACCTGGGAGGTCGTCTCGACGCGCAATCTCGGCGGCGATCCGAATGGCGACATCCTGTGGCAGAACATCGCCAACCAGGACCTGACCCTCTGGCAGCAGGACGGCGCGGCCACCACCGCGGTTGCCGACCTGCCCTCGATCACGGGGTTCGAAGTTCAGGTCGCAGGTGATTTCGACGGCGACGGCGTCGCCGACCCGTTCCTGCGCAACCCTGACAGCGGCGCCAACAAGGTGCTGCTGAGCAGCACCGGCACCCTCGAGGATACCTCGCCCAATGCCAACGTGCGCGCGCCCTACTACGTGGGCGGCACCACGGATGCCACGGGCGACGGGCGCGACGATGTTTTCTGGTTCGACCCGCTGACCACCACTGTCGCCAGCTGGGCGATGAATGGCAGCGCCGTTTCGTCATCCTCCTCCTTCTCCTCGGGATACACCGCGTCGGATGAATTTCTGGCTGCCTTCAATGGCACGTCTCTGCGGGATTTCGATTCGCTGTGGTTCGACGCCTCCGATTTCCAGTACGATATCGCAAGCTATGACAACGGCGCGCGCTCGGTGACCGACAGCTTCAACGTCTTTGTCGGGGCCGAATATGCCGGCGACGCGGATTACAATGGCGACGGGCAGGCGGATTTCCTGTTCCTCGACACGAACGGGGGCGACATCGGCAGCGCCGAGGTCGTCTTCTCCGACGGGAGTAACGAGATCGCGCGATTTGCCTACGACACCGGGCTGTTCGACCGGGACCTGCGTGTCGAGGGCGGGGGCGATTTCGACGATGACGGCCGCGCGGAGCTTCTGATGCGCGACCCCGTTTCGGGCGAACTGACCGAGATGACGGTGCAGGGCGGAAACGACTTCACCGAAATCTTGACCGGCTCCACCACCGCCGACGCGATCGACGGCCGGGCGAGCCGCGACACGATCGACGGCAAGGCCGGCGACGACCTGCTGCTGGGTGGGGAAGGCGATGACTTCATCCTCGGCGGGCTGGGCGACGACCTCGTGAACGGCGGCGATGACCACGACACGCTTTTCGGCAACGAGGGCGCCGACGAGTTGCACGGCGACAGCGGTCAGGACAACCTGATCGGCGGGACTGGCAACGACACGCTGGAGGCTGGCAACGGCAGCGACATCCTCACCGGCGACGATGGCGACGACTACCTCATCGCGGGCAGTTTCGGCTTCGACATCCTGCGCGGCGGCGCCGGCAACGATATCCTCACCGGCAAGGGTGATCGCTCTATGATGGAGGGTGGCGACGGCGACGACGTGATCATAGGCGGCTCGTCGCTCGACCATTTATTCGGGGGCGATGGCGACGACCTGCTAATTGGCGGGCTCAGCTCCGACGTGCTGCGCGGCGGTGCCGGCGACGACCACATCATCGGCGTCGATCGCGAAGGCTCGTCCGGCACCGACGACACCGCCTATGGCGGTACGGGCACGGATTTCTTCCATCTCGGCAACGATGACACGAACTATTACGTCGGCGGCGGCGAGCTGACGATCAAGGATTTCGACAGCTTCGGCGACGAAACAGATCACGTACTGCTGAACGGCACCGCCGGAAACTACAACTTCGTGGATACCGGCGCGACCATCGAGATTCGGCAATCCTCCGATGCGGATGTGTTGGCCATCATTGAGACCACGGACACCGTGGCGGACGTCGAGGCGACGGCGATCTACATTGGTTAAGCTGGTTCTGTCAGAAGAATTCGAACCAATCTACGTCGGAGCAGCATGAATGTTCTGTATGCGGCTCCGAGACAACGCAGATTGGCTAGAGAGGCTATGTTACTGATTGAAATGGTCAAAGACGGCAGAATGGCGGGCGGCGCATTGTGCGAAATTCACATGCGTCGGAAGCTGCGCATGACGCGTTCTCGTCTTCGGAGCGGCTGTTGCGCAATTTCCGCGTGGGGGGCATCCCCTAACCGGTTCGCTGTGTGTTAACATTGCGGATTTCTTCCATGACGATGCAGCAGGACCGAAGCCTGTCGGTAACGACCTGCTTGGTTCGACTATGGCGTTTCATCAACTTTCTGAGAAATTTCAATGCCACATTGCGATCTGCGGCTTTGGAAACAAAGGTATCGTGAAACTCACTCTCGTGATCGACGACAAGCCGGGTATCTTTGTCGCGGCCTGAGAACGAGTTGATTTGGGCAAGTGGCGGAGGGAACGGAGCGCGCAAGAACTCCGCTCCGCGAAAGCTGTCGCAGCCCGGTGCGACCCGCGCGAAGGGCCGAGCAAAAACCCCAATACTCACTCGTTCGCTCCGTTCAGTCGTCCGAGGTTTCGTCCGCAGCCCGCTCAGAGAACTCACGCAGCACCTCCAGCACCCCGGTGACCGCCTGTTCGGCGGCAAGGAGGCTCGATGCCAGCTTCAGGTTCTCGCGGCCGGCCATCGCGAGGAAGGCGATCAGAACCTCGTCCGAGTGCCGCACCAAGGCAACAAGATGCTCCCCGCTCGGACCATACTTCCCGGCAAACCAGTTCTTGATCGTCTTTTCGTTGGCGCCCGTCCACCCCTCCACGGTTTTCACACCCGCCCTGCTTTCACCGAGTTCACGGCGAAGCGTCGCTGCGATTACCTGCGCGAAGGAACCAGCGGCCCCATCGGCCTGCACCCCATCATACCCGTTTTCTTTCGGAAAGAACTTGCCCTTTTTCGGAAACGACATTCCGACCTCCCTTGCTTTACATGATGGGAGGGATTCGGCCCTGGATTCAGGTGGTTCGGATGGTTTTGTGCGGCGTAACAAGGAGAAACGTGCGTGAGCGGTCGGGAACTGACCCATGGACGGGACGGAAATGGGCAGTCGGAGACGGATGTGCCCGCGGTCGCCTATGTCCGGATGTCGACCGATCACCAGAAGTACTCGACCGAGAACCAGCTGGACGTCATTCGCAAGTACGCGGAGGCCCGTGGGCTGACGATCCTTCGGACTTTCGAGGACTCGGGACGCTCTGGCCTGCGGCTTGACGGCCGCGAGGCGCTGCAGAACCTGATGGCAGAAGTCCAGTCCGGCGATGCCGACTTCAAAGCGATCCTCGTCTACGACGTCAGCCGCTGGGGCCGTTTTCAGGATGCCGACGAGGGCGCGTATCACGAGCATGTCTGCTCCCGCGCAGGGATCCGGGTACACTACTGTGGCGAGCAGTTCGAGAACGACGGCAGCATCGGCTCGAACCTTCTGAAAACCGTCAAGCGCGTGATGGCAGGGGAATACAGCCGGGAACTTTCGGTCAAAGTCTTCGCCGGGCAGTGCCGCCTCGTCGAGCTGGGGTATCGCCAGGGCGGCGCGGCCGGATACGGGCTGCGCCGGGTGCTGATCGACGAGCACGGCAACCCGAAGGGCGAGCTGTCTCGCGGCGAGCAGAAGAGCCTGCAGACCGACCGCGTCATCCTGGTGCCCGGCCCCGAAGAAGAACAGCGGGTTGTCCAGCGCATGTACGAGTTGTTCGTCAACGAGGGCCGGTCCGAGCGCGAGATTGCGGAGACTATGAACGCCGCAGGTCACCGCACTGACCTCGGCCGCCCCTGGACGCGCTCGAGCGTCCATCAGGTACTGACGAACGAAAAGTACATTGGGAACAACGTCTTCAACAAGGTGTCGTTCAAGCTGAAACAGCGTCGGGTGGTGAATCCGCGCGAGATGTGGATCCGGGCTGAGGGCGCCTATCCCGCCATCGTCGATCAGGCGCTTTTCCTGCGGGCCCGGGAGATCGTCGATGCCCGCAGCCGCCGTTTCTCCGACGAGGAACTGCTCGACGCCTTGCGCGCGATCCTGAAGCGGCAAGGCATTCTGTCAGGGCTGATCATCGACGAGCAGGATGATCAGCCGCCCTCCAGCGCCTATCGCAGCCGCTTCGGCAGCCTGCTGCGCGCCTACCGCCTGATCGGCTACGAGCCGGACCGCGACTACAGCTACATCGAGATCAATCGCGCCCTGCGGCAGGCCCACCCGCAGGTAGTGGCCGAGATCATCGACGGGGTGGCGCGGCATGGCGGGTCGGCAGTGCAGGACCAGGACACCGATCTGGTGCGGGTCAATGACGAGTTCACCGTGTCCATCGTGCTGGCCCGCTGCACGGCAACAGTGGCTGGATCGTTGCGCTGGCGCATCCGCCTCGACGCAGGCCTCGTGCCCGACATCACCATCGCTGTGCGCATGGACGAGGTAAATGAGGCGCCGCGCGACTACTACGTGCTGCCCGGCATCGACATGACCTTCGGGAAACTCAAATTCGCCGAGCAGAACGGCCTCGCGTTGGATGCGTACCGGTTCGACAGCCTCGATTTCTTCTACGCGCTCGCCTCGCGGGCCATGATCGCGGAGGTGGCGTGATGCCCGATGACATGGAGACGACCAACCAGACGCAGGTAACGTTGATCCCGACCGACAGGATTCGGGTCCTCAACCCGCGCGTGCGCAACCGGCGGACGTTTGAAGAGATGGTGGCAAACATCGCTCGCATAGGGTTGAAGCGCCCGATCACCGTGGCCCCGCGGGCCGACACTGATCCGCAGGAATATGACCTCGTCTGCGGACAGGGCCGCCTTGAGGCCTTCATCGAGCTCAAGCAGGACCGCATCCCGGCCATCGTCATCGAAGCCGACGAGAGCCAGTGCCTCGTCATGAGCCTCGTCGAGAACTGCGCGCGGCGGCAGCACAACCCCATTGATCTGATGCGTGAGATCCGCGCGCTGCGCGGGCGCGGCTACAACGACCGCCAGATCGGCGAGAAGATCGGCGTGTCCACAGAGTACGTCAATATGATTGCGAAGTTGCTCGAGAAGGGAGAAGAGCGCCTGGTCTCGGCGGTGGAAACTGGGCTCCTGCCGCTGAACCTCGCCATCAAGATCGCCAAGACCGATGCCAAGGGCGCACAGAAGGCGCTGATGGACGCCTACACGCAGAAGAAGCTGCGCGGTAAGAAGCTGACGCTCGTGCGCCGCCTGCTCGAGCAGCGCGAACTGCGCGGCCCGCAGATACAGAGCAACGCGCTTGGGCGCAGGGTCGGGAAACGGGCGCTAACCAGTGAGGGCCTCGTCCGAGCCTATCAGCAGGAAGCGGCCCGCCAGAAGCTGCTGATCAAGAAAGCTGAACTCACACAGGGTCGCCTGATCTTCGTGCGCGAGGCGTTCCGCAAACTCTGCGCGGACGAGCACTTCATGACGCTGCTCAGGGCCGAGGGACTGGAGAGCATGCCCGCAGATCTCGCCCGGTCGGTCATTGAGGGTGCGGCGACATGAAACGGGAGTCGAGCGAGCCCCCGCGCAGCGTCACCCGTGGATTCGAGGATGACTGTGTCACCCTTCCTATCGACACGATCCTACCGGTGCGCACGCTCGGCAAATCCGCAAAATCCAGTCGCAAGTATCGCCAGATTGTGGCCTCCATCGCCCAGATCGGGATCGTCGAGCCGCCCGTCGTCGTCCGGAACCCGGACAAGTCTGCCACCTGGTTGCTGCTCGATGGCCACCTGCGGATCGAGGCGCTGAAGGACGCCGGCAAACAGGAGGTGGAATGCCTCGTCTCCACCGACGACGAGGCGTTCACCTATAACCGGCAGGTCAGCCGCCTTGCCCCCATCCAGGAGCACAAGATGATCCGCAAGGCGATCGAGCGCGGCGTGCCGGAGGAAAAAATCGCCGCCGCGCTTGATCTCAACATGAGCAGCATCCGGCGCAAGGTCCGCCTGTTGGACGGGATCTGCGAGGAGGCTGTCGCGATCCTGAAGGACAAGCCCTGCACGTCAGCCGTCTTCAATACACTGCGAAAGATGAAGACCATGCGCCAGATCGAGGCGGCCGAGCTGCTCGTCAATGCCAACAACTATTCCGTTGCCTATGTGAACGCGATCCTCGCTGGGACGCCTCAAGCGCAGCTGATCGACTCCTCCAAGCCGAAGAAGGTCAAGGGCATCACGCCCGAGGCCATGGCGCGGATGGAACAGGAACTGGCCCGCCTGCAGGAGGGAATCGCCTCGATCCAGGACACCTACGGCCAGGACCATCTGCATCTGACCGTGATCAAGGGCTACATCGGCAAGCTGCTCGGGAATGCACGGATCGTGCGTTACCTGGCGCAGAACCATCCCGAATTCCTCGGTGAATTCCAGACGATCACCGAGATCTCGCCAGCGGAAGCCGCCGACGCGGAGTAATGGATCGCGAGCAGTTGATGGGGACCCGGACCCGATAAGCGCGGGGACCGCGGGAGACGCCGGACTGTGGGCCGGATCGAGCGCGGCGGTGGGGATGGCGGCGAACCCGCTCGGAGCCCACCAGGCCGGCTCGAGGTTTCGCCGGCCGCGCGGCCGCACAGCGGCGGCGATATTCGCAGGCGTGCCGAGGAAGCGCGCGAGTCGGCACGCCTGCCTTTCAACCAAACGCTGCATTGGCGGCCGATCTAAGCCTCGGGGCTGGTCTCCGCGATCGACAGCCAGCCGCTATCAAAGGTAAACGTGCGGGCACGGCCAGCGGGGTCCTGAATCTTCACTACACGTGCAGTTTCAATTTCCGATGCGTATTCAACAACATATAGCCAAAAGTCCTCGCGTCGCTCCGAGGCGAGATCAAATTGCGCGCGCGAAAGGCCGACGGGCCGATCATTCAGTGATCCGGTCATTGATTTCACTTCAACCCAACGGACGACATTCCCCTCTGCGTCTTCTTCATAGAGGTCAAAGCCTTTGTTGCCTTCCGCAGTCTTTTGGAGGTTCGGTTCAAGACCAATTATCTTTTCAATAGCCTTTGCTTCCAGTTGCATTCGTTTTGGCCGATCGAGTCCATCTGGGTCTGGTCCCTCATCATCGGGATGCGTTCCCAAATAAGAAATGAATGGCCTACCCCCTTTGGACCCGGGGGAACGCCTGCCTTGATGGTTACCGGTCTTGTTCGTTGCGCTGCTGCCCGATCCGGTGCTTTCAGCCTTCGAAGCACTCGGTTTGCCACCAGTTCCGCTACCTGACGAGCCTCCTCTATTCCCGCTCCCGCCTCCGGTGCCCCCAGAATTGCTTCTCCCTACTTCATCGTCGCCAGCCGGATCGTAGCTTCCTTCGGGGATGTCCGGCATGTCATCGCCATAAAGATCCTCAGCGTCTTTGTAGACGTCAGGGTCTTCGGTTTCGACCACACCATTCTCAGCGTCAGCATCGTCCACGCATTCAGGCACGGGATCGATTATGCCAAGTCTCGACATCAGATCAAAAGCACTTGTAATCCCGTACTTTCTTAACAGGTCCAAGGCGTCTGGATCTATTCCCGCCTCCTTCGCCAGCTGCTCGATTATGGGGGGCTTGAAAGTTATTTGCGCCTGGAGAAATGGATTGGGTTTCCATCCAAGGCTTTCAAAAATCACTTGGTTTGGCGGCTGCAGGTCACCGTTCTCATCCGGAACCCAAGCAGCTGCGTTCAGACGGCGAACGAACGCTGACGGAAAATCCTTCTTGTAACTTCCGTAGTGGGTCCAGCTGTAAAGCCCATCGAATACACCACGACCACGCCGTTCCTCCAAATCCCCTAGACTTTCCCAGATTAGGCGAGCACGAGCTGTGCGCTCTTCCGGCTCCAGTCCCGGGAGGATTTCCATCAACTCATCGAAACCGTCCAATGCCCAGTCCTGGACCTTGTCCTTCACGCCCGAGGTTTCTTCGTGACCCGCGGAAATCCGAATCTCTCGGAGTTCTAGGTGGCTCAAGGCATCGGGAGCCTCAATGGGCCTCGGGCACCTTAGGGCACCGCAGGCTTCGAGCAGGTCTCGCATCGCTTCGCCACGCAAGCATTCATAGGAGTCATCGACGATCATGACGTTGGCAACGCCTGAAAAAAGCTTCTTAAGGCGATCTGTCGCTAGATAAATTTCCCCTGGACGAGATACGTAACGCGTACCATCCCCGGCATCCAACACCATTACAAATGAAGTCGTCCGAAGAGCTGCCACTAACTTCTCGCGCTGCAATTTTGAATCCGATTGATAGGCTGAAAGGATCCGCGCAATGTCACGTGAGTATAGGGCCTCGTCCTCATCGACTTCGTCATGCTGGTAGGTGGGCAGAACATTCCAGATCACATCGTCTACTGGATCGGGCTCAGTAATTCCGAGGGAGACAAGAAACTCCCGAGACTCTTCAGTTGCAGAAACGGATGACTTTACCGTAGGAAAACCGGTCTCAAAGTTACTCGGCAAGAATGCCTGAGCTTTGCCGCCCTCGCGTGCAGTCACATGCGAGCCGTCATCCAGCCTGATCAGGGGAATTGCCTGAAGCGAACGTCGCAATTGTGACCCCTGGCCATTCAGGAACTCATAGAGTTTGAGGGTCCAATCGTCAGCTTGCGCCTCTAGAAATTCGAGGTTGAGACGCGGAACTATCGAAGCTGGCGTAATCTCCGATACTTCAAGTTCGTGCACCAGGTACTGTCGTAGTTCGGGCGTTCTGTCCTGGGTGATGTCTCCGGAAAGCCACCCATCCACATCACCAGAAAACAGCGCTGCAATCTGCTCCGGTCGAAATAGCTCTCGTAGCTCCTTTGTTCTTCCAAGCTTTGTTTTCTTGGCCGCAATATGCCCGCCTCCGAACTTCGGCAGCAACGGCTCTTCCAAGAGCGCATCGCGCACTGCATCAAACACGGGAGCGAACATCGAGCCTTCGGGAAATTTGTCTCGATCAAGAGGCAAACAAGCCAACGCCGAAGTGTCGAGTAATGATTGATCCCTTAACCATCTTAGTGCCTCGATCAACAGCTCAGCTGTTTCCTCGACCAAGTATTTGTTCCAAGGATCGTTGCGAGGAATGTTGTCTCTGCTTGGCGTCGTCCGATACGGCCCTTGAACCAAAAATCCCAAATTTGTCTCAACGGCAGTGGGAAAGAACACCACCAAAGGTGACGTTGGAACCGGTGCGATGTGCCAAACATCTGATCGACCGTCCTCATTGCGCAAAGAAAAGGCAACTTCAACGCGCCCGACAGCTTTACCCTCTGGCGAAGAAACCTCTCGATGAAACACGAGCCATTGCTCATCGACCTCGTCCTGTCCGCTTTCTTGGCCTATCAAATTCACCTTGTGAACGTTCGGGCCAACAGACTCAGGTTTGCTCCGCAGGTAGACGCCGGATGCGTCGTCCCCAACGGACCAGTTGATTTCCTCGATAGACCTCAAAAATAATAATGAACTCGGCCCCAATCTTTTGAAACCATTTACGATTTCACTCTCAGCCGTTTTGTCTTCGGCTATCAATGGCAGGACGATTAGGGTTTCCTCGGGGTCACGATCAGTTTTGCCTGCCTTCGATGGCTGCACATAGTTGCGTATCTCAAAGTCTTCATCGCCCGAATGGATCGTTGGGCAATCTGTGAACGTGTACACGGATTTAAACCCGATCCCGAAACGACCGATTGAATGCTCATCCTTCGTGCTTTCGGCGATGCCGCAGACACCCCGCACGTCAGCATCGTCAAATGGCCTTCCGAAATGGGATAACGTGAGGGAGTCTCCGGTTAACTTAAAGGATACTTGCCGCGGCCCCTCCCAAGCACCTCGGCGGCGAAGCGCATCCTCGGCATTCTGAAGCAGCTCGAAGATGAAATGTGTTCGATCGTCATACCGGTCAGCAAGTAGCATCGGCCCAATCCGAGCGATGTCTGTGCCATACCTTTCTCGGTTCTCATCACGTATCGACTCGTAGTTGGATGCCACGACAGCGCCTCACTTCCGAAGGGCCGATCTGGAGAACGTCAACCCTATCAAATCATCTTGCCAAGTTTGTACAATCTTGCCCTTCTGCGCAATCTTGCGCAAGATGAAGCACAGGCGCGAACCGATGAGAGATGCCCATGGGCGATCAGGAAGACGAGATACTGACTGTCGACGAGGTCGCTGCCTTCCTTAAGGCGGGGAAGAGAACGGTCTATCGGCTTGCCGCAAATGGGACGTTACCGGCTTTCAAGTTGGGTGGAACTTGGCGGTTCCGTAGGGCGGATTTGAATGCATGGATGGAAATCGAGACCGCTTCCGGCGGCTCCAAGACGGCGCAAGGAGCAGATGATCAATGAACGCTCCAATCTCACTCTCTTCAAACGCCAACCCTCAGCAGCTGGAGGCAATCAAGACTACCACGGGACCAGTGCTGATCATTGCTGGTCCAGGCTCAGGGAAAACGTTCACGCTCGTTGAGAGAATTGTCTATCTGATAAAAAACGAAGGTGCTGCCCCGGAGTCACTGTTTGTTGTTACCTTCACTGATAAAGCGGCCCGAGAACTAACCACTCGAATTTCAAACCGGCTTTCAGATCTGAAAATAGAATTCAATCTGAATGAAATGTATCTTGGAACATTTCACTCAATATGCCTTCGCATACTTGAGGATTACCGTGAGTACACGAGGTTGAAGCGCAGCTTTACTTTGTTTGACCAGTTCGATCAGCAGTATTTTCTTTACCAAAGGATCAAGGAGTTCCGAGAGCTTCCTGATGCCCAGCTGGTCATGGGTGATGATCAAACCGGACGCTGGCGTCAATCGGAGCAGCTTCTAAAATGGCTCAACAAAGTCAGCGAAGAAGCGCTTGATCCGACGACGCTAGTGGAAGCGCCGGACGTAGAAGTGAGGGCCCTTGCCGGATGCTTCAAGAAGTACCAGGAGCTTCTACTAGAGAACAACTGCTTGGATTTCTCTGGAATTCAGTATGAGGCGCTGAAGCTGCTTGAGACGCACCCTGAAGTACTTGAAAGCCTGCGCGGCAAACTATCACACTTCATGGTGGACGAGTATCAGGACACGAATACCATTCAGGAACGCATATTGCTGCTTCTTGCTGGTAAGCAAAAAAATCTTTGCGTCGTGGGTGACGACGACCAAGGCCTATACCGGTTTCGGGGAGCCACGATCCGAAATATTCTCGAGTTCCCTACGCTCTTCGATGAGGGCGAATGCAAGCAAGTCTCGCTGACCGTGAACTACAGGTCTCATCCTGCGATCATCAACACGTACAATGAATGGATGGCCGGCCAAGACTGGTCAGACGGCGAGCGCACCTTCCGCTTTGAAAAATCGATCATTCCACGGGACGACATCTTCCCGGCGGTCCCGACGGCCGTCCGACTTGCGGCCAAAGACGAGCCCGACCAAAACGACAATTGGCACGCCGAAGTGTTGGCCTTCCTCCATTCGCTCAGGGACTCGGGGAAGCTCTCGAACTGGAACCAGGTCGCCTTTCTGTTTCGTTCCGTAAAGAACGCCCGAGTGGTGGCGTTGGCACGTTTCCTGGAGGCCAACGACGTGCCAGTCTACTCTCCGCGGTCCAACATGTTCTTCGAGCGTGAAGAGATCCGGTTGATGATCGGTGCGCTGATTTTCCTGTTTCCTCAGTTTCCCAAGGTACGCCAGTGGGCTGAAGGCGCCCATCTTCAGATCTGGGACTACTACGACCATTCGTGCTTCAAGGCGTTCACTGACGAGCTTCGCAAGCCCGAGAACAGACGGATGCTGGAGTGGGCGCGGCCGTTGGCCAAGCGCCACGCCGTCCTGACCCAGACGACCGACTATGCGTTTTCAGGGCTTTTCTATCAGCTCCTTCAGTTCCCTCTGTTTTCCCGCTTCCTCGATGAAGAAACCATGCAGGGCGTGGACAAGGGGCGCGCCGCACGCAATCTGGCGACTTTCTCCAAGCTGCTGACCAAGTTCGAATACCTGCACTATGTCACCGTTCTGAACCCCGAATTCATCGAGCGCGACATCCGGAACCTGTTCAACCAGTTCTTCCGCTTCCTTCAGGATGGCGGCATCGGCGAGTATGAGGACGAGGCGGAATACGCGCCCAAGGGCTGTGTTTCGTTCCTGACCATTCACCAGTCCAAAGGCCTCGAGTTCCCTGTCGTCGTCTGCGGTTCGCTGGAGGCGGTGCCACGCAAGCAGCACACCGCACTGGACGAGCTGCTTGAGGATGGCGGCTACCTCTCCAAGGCACGCTTCGAGCCGCTGGATCGGATCAAGCACTTCGACTTCCAGCGGCTCTACTACACCGCCTTCTCGCGGGCGCAGAACCTGCTAGTTCTGGCCGCGCAGGAGCGGGACGGCAAAGGGCTGGGCAAGTCACCCTCGAAATACTTCGAGCCGCTCTTCCGTTCCCTGCCCAGCTGGCGCGACGTTGACCTGTCCGAGCTGACCTTCGAACAGGTGAAGGAGATCAACCTCAAGCGCGAGTATTCCTTCACCTCGCACATCACGCTGTTCGAGAACTGCGCGGAGCAGTACCGCTTCTTCAAGGAGCTCGAGTTCGCGGCCATCCGCGTCAGTCCGATGCTGTTCGGCACTTTGGTCCACCAGACTATCGAAGACATCCACAAGGCCATCCTGCGTGGCGAGGAGCACACCGTTGTTCCGGATGCCATCGAATCCTGGTTTTCATCGAACTACGCGATGTTGTCGAAGAAAGAGCGCGTCTACCTGGCCCCGGTAGCTCTATCGGCTGCGCTGGACCACGTGATGCGCTACTACAAGCGTGAGAACGGGAACTGGGACAGGATCCGGGAAACCGAGGTCGAGATTTCACTGGTCAAGGACGACTACATTCTCAAGGGCAATGTCGACCTGATCCGGGGCGAGCATGGCACGGTCGAAGTCGTGGACTTCAAGTCCGAGAAGAAACCTGACATGGAGAAGGACCGCGACCGACTGCGGCAATACCAGAGCCAGCTCGAGGTCTATGCCCACCTCGTCGAAGAGCGCACCGGCCACAAGGTCAGCCGGATGCACCTCTACTATACCGGCGAGCAGGACGGGAACCCGTATGTCACCTTCTCCAAGGATGACCGGGCCATCGGCAAGACCATCGCGCGGTTCGATGAGATCGTCGGCCGGATCGAAGACGGCGACTACCGGATCAAGGCGCGCCCCGCGAAGCTGTGCGAGAACTGCGATATGCGCGCCTATTGTGACACCAAGAACTGGCATTTCAGGAAAGACGAGTGATGAGCGACGAAAAGACCACGCAAGAAAACATGGATCTGGGCGCCTCTAACGCGGGTGTCGACAGCGTGGAGAAGTACCAGTTCGCGCCGATCAAGGGCTATCCGATGCTGAACTGGCGCGGGAAGCGGCCGTTCACATCAACCCAGTATTTTCCGGCGCAGCTGAAAGAGGTGCACGGAGAGGAAGTGGACGGCTGGCGCAACAAGATCTTCTGGGGCGACAACCTTCAGGTGATGAGCCATCTTTTAAAGGAGTTCCGAGGCGAGATTGACTTGATTTGTGTGGACCCGCCATTTGACTCGAAAATCCAATATAAAAAGAAAATCAAGACTAAGGGTGGACCTGCTGAAACTGGTTACACAGCTTTCGAAGAGAAACAATACAACGATGTCTGGACGAACGATGAGTATCTTCAGTTCATGTACGAACGGTCGATACTCATGCGCGAGCTACTCAGCGACAATGGCGTATTCTGTATGCACTGCGATTGGCACAAGTCTCATTACTTGCGGGCCCTTTTGGATGAAGTCTTTGGTCCAGATGCCTTTGAAAACGAGATTGTCTGGTACTACTACAATAAAATGCAGGGCAATATTAACCGGTTTGCTTCAAACCACGATGTTATTCTTGTCTACAAGAAATCAGGGAAATACAGCTTCAATAAATTAAGAGAAAGGCGCGCAGAGCCTGTTCAGCAGATCAAACGGGTCTGGGACAAAGAAACACAGTCTCTTGTGAATGCAAAAGATGAAAATGGCAATGTAATCTATATCAACGCGACCCACCGAACGGTAGACGACGTTTGGCGCATTCCGATGTTGCAGCCTGCCGACAAAGTCGAACTTTTGGGATACCCGACGCAGAAACCAGAAGCTCTCCTTGAGAGACTGATTCTTGCGTATTCGCAGCCGGCAAGTTTGGTCTTCGATTGCTTCATGGGATCGGGCACCGCTCAAGCCGTGAGCTTGAAATATGGCCGACGCTTCATTGGCAACGACATAAACCTGGGCGCAATCCAAACGACAACCAAGCGTTTGCTGAATGTTCGAGAGGAAACCCTTGCGCCGGGATATGTTCCATACATCAAGAACGGTTTACGTTCCGAGAAGGACGCTCGACTGGCGCTGGATGAGGCCGATGACGATGATGCTGACTGGACCAAAGTCTTCGAAGTTCCGAAGTTTTTCAGGGGCTTTGAAGTCTTCAACGTCAATCAGTACGATATTTTCAGGAACCCGGTACAAGCGAAGGAGCTTCTGCTTGAAACCTTGGAGGTCCAACCGCTCGAAATGAGCACAGTCTTCGATGGTGAAAAGGATGGGCGCATGGTCAAGATCATGCCGGTCAACCGGATCGCCACTCGAGCCGATCTCAACGAATTGACCGCCGGTTTTGATTACAAGGCGTGGGAGCGGCGTCAGGGAGAGAACCCGAACCGACCAGTGGAAAAAATTACACTCGTCTGCATGGGGCACGAGCCCGACCTGTCAGCACACCTGATCCTTGCAGCCAAGCCCTACAAAATCGATGTCGAAGTCGTGGACATCCTGCGCGACAAGGCCGACCTCGAGTTCAAACGCGACTCCGATGCCAAGGTCGTGGTCGAGGACGGCGAGCTGATCATCGAACGCTTCTACCCCATGAACCTGCTGCAAAAGCTGTCCATGCAGAAAGAGGCCGTGGACGACTGGCGCGAACTGACCGAGAGCATCCTCATCGACTGGAACTACGATGGCGCGGTTCTGCAGCCTGAAATCGTGGATATCCCGGAGAAGAAGACCGACCTCGTGATCGGCCGCTACAAGGTCCCCGACGACGCCGGCACCATCCGCGTCAAGATCACTGACCTCCTCTCGGAATCGTGGGAAGGGAACGTCACCAATGGCTAGACGTCCCAGAACCCAAAGCGCGTCGCTGGACTTCGCTTTCTTCCAGTTCCTGTGGGAGTTCTACCGCGGCAACCGCGGCACCGTCCGCACCCACTACAAGGAGCTGACCCGTAAGTTCCTGGACTTCAACAACCCGGAAAAGAACCCCAAGGCCTTCCTGCGCGAGCCGCAGTTCGAGGCGCTGGAGATGTACGTGTTCCTTAAGGAATTCATGGGGAACGCGAAGGTCGAAGAGATCTTCAAAGCCTGGTTCGAGAAATCTGGCCGCTTCGCGGACCGTGCCGAAGGCGGCATCGTCGGAGACACCCGCCAGGGGTCGATGTTCGATGCGGTGACGCAGGACCAGTACAAGGCCGTCTTTGCGGCGATGCGCAAGAATTCCCGCATCTATCCGAACTACATCTTCGCGCTGACCATGGGGACCGGAAAGACGATCCTCATGGCGACGTGCATCTTCTACGAGTTCCTGCTCGGCAACAAATTCGAGAAGGATGAGCGCTTCTGCCACAACGCGCTGGTCTTCGCGCCGGACAAAACCGTGCTGCAATCGCTGAAAGAGATCGAGTCCTTCGACCTCGCGCAGGTCGTACCGCCTGAATACGTGAACTTCCTGACCACCCACCTCCGCTTCCACTATCTCGAGGAAGCCGGGACGTCGCTGAGCACCCTTGACCGCTCGCGTTTCAACATCGTCGTGTCGAACACGCAGAAGATCATCCTGAAGCGTCAGCGGAAGGAAAAGACGCCGATGGACCAGCTCTTCGGCGCGACAGGAAATACTGTCGCCGAGAGCGGCGTCTACGCAGAGGCTTCAGACCTCTACGATTGGGACCAGCCGGAAGAAGAGGCCGAACTGACCACCAACCAGCGGTTTGAGAAGCTGTGTCGCCTCGAACAGCTCGGCATCTTTGTCGACGAGGCCCACCATGCTTTCGGAAAGAAGCTGGCGAAAGACATGGGGATCGGGACCAAGGCAAATGATACTAGCCTTCGCACGACTATCGACATCCTGGCGGCGAGCCTGAACAAGGCCGGCACACGCGTCGTTGCCTGCTACAATTTCACTGGGACACCCTACGTCGGTAAAGAGGTTCTGCCGGAGGTCGTCTACGCCTACGGCCTCAAGGAGGCGATCGACAAGGGCTTCCTGAAGAAGGTGGACCTGCGCAGCTACAAGAACACGCGCAACGAAGAGTTTGTGGAAATCGCGGTAGACCGTTTTCTCGAGGCGACAGAGAACCTGCGCCCGGAAGGCATGCTGCCCAAGCTGGCGTTCTTCGCTGCGACCATTGACGAGCTGACTGGCGATCTGCGCCCCGCAGTGGAACGTGCTCTGGCCAAACACGGCATTCCTGCCTCGCGGATCCTCGTGAACGTTGGCGATGAAAAACTGACAACAAACGACGACATTCGCGAATTCAACCGGTTGGATACGCCAGACTCCGAAAAGCAATTCATCCTTCTGGTGAACAAAGGACGTGAAGGTTGGAATTGTCGTTCGCTCTTCGGCGTCGGGCTTTTCCGTGCCCCCAAGTCCAAGGTCTTCGTTCTCCAGGCAACCATGCGCTGCCTCCGAGCCATCGGCGAAGCTCAGCACACAGGTCACGTGTTCCTCTCAGACGACAATCTCCAGATCCTCAATGACGAGCTTCAGCAGAACTTCCGCATCAGCGCCGACGAACTTCAAAACGTGGCAAGCGACAAGGAACGAGTAAAAATCCGCGTTGTTGAGCCACCTGTAAAGATCAAGCTTGTCCGTGTGCGCAAACAGTACAGCGTTCGCGAGAAGAAGCTAGCGGCCGGGGCATCCCTCGGCCTGAACCGCTCGGACACCGAAGCTTGGGCTGAATTGGTCGAAAGGTATCGGCTAATTGAAACTCAACAGGAAGGGCTCACGGCGGCCGACGCGGCCAAGGCAGCTTCCAGCCGTTCGTTTGACCTTACTCAGCGACGTGAGAAGCGTGTCTTTTCGCGACTTACCCTGGTGGCCGAGATCGCGCGCTATCTCAACCTCAACCCTTCCGACATCGAGGATCTGCTGGATACGACCAAAGAGGGGACCGAAGAACTCGTAGGAATCGTCAATGAATTCAATGAAATTCTATATGACGAGATCATTCCGCGCCTCTTCGAACTCCTATTCGATCTCGACGAAACCCAAAAAACGGAAGAGCATGAAGTCGAACTCATCAAAGTTCCGCCAAGCGGATACTATGAGGTTACTGCGGCAAAAGACAAAATTGTGCGGAGCGCCGATGCCAAGAAAGGCGAGATTGGAAAGAGCTTTCATTTAGATACTTATTGTTTTGACTCAAATCCAGAAAGAACCTTGTTCTGGGATTTGCTGCGCGAGCAAAGGGTGAAGAAAATATACTTCACCGGAATGCTCACGCACGGACAGTCGGATTTCTTCATTCAATACATCGACCCGGATTCCCGAACCGTTCGTAGCTACTACCCAGACTTTGTATTCGTCCGTGAAGAGCCCGACGGCAGCGAAAAGTTTGTTATCGTCGAGGTGAAGGGTGACCATCAAATCGACAACGCCGTAGTTCAAGCAAAGAAAGACTTCGCGCAGCAGATCGCCGTGGCCAGTGGCATGGAGTATCGCATCATCAAATCGAGTGATGCCGATGCACGTCGGTACCGGATGCTGATGTGATCTACCGTCATCAAGCTGGATTAACTGTGGAACTCAGGTCTGTTTTTCCAGCCGGAACACGCCCCTTGTCACTCTTTACCTGAAGGGGGCTCTGTTGCACAAATCCTGTGAGGGATTCATCTCGTGAATCCAGCGTGGTAGCTGGTATGCATGAGCAGACACATACCCCCGACTTACAAAACCAGGAACTGGCCAGCCTACAATGAAGCGCTCAAGCGCCGGGGTTCACTGACGATCTGGTTCGATCCTGAGATGATCTGGGAGGCCGCGCCAACAGGCAAGCGTGGCCGCCAGCAGACTTACAGCGACACAGCCATTCAGACTTGCCTCTCGATGAAGGTTCTATTCGGCATGGCCTTGCGGCAAACGACCGGCTTCGTCGAAAGCCTGTTGCGCCTGGTCGGGCTCGACTGGAAGGTCCCGGATTTCAGCACGCTGTCCCGTCGCCAGAAGACACTGGCAGTGAACATCCCGTATCGGGGCTCCAGGGGTCCACTGCATCTGCTTATAGACAGCACCGGCATCAAGGTTGAGGGCGAAGGCGAGTGGGACGCGCGCAAGCACGGCGGCCCCAAACGGCGCGTTTGGCGCAAGATCCACCTCGGAATCGACGAGCAAACACTGGAAGTTCGAGCCGTCGAGATCACTGGGAGCCATATCGGCGATGCACCGGTCCTGCACGACCTGCTGAGCCAGATCCCGGCAAGTGAGGAGATCGGCAGCGTCACCGCTGACGGTGCCTACGATACCCGCAAGTGCCATGATGCGATCGCTGACCGCGGCGCCCACGCCGTCATCCCGCCCCGCAAGAACGCGAAGCCGTGGAAGACCGTCACCGCTGGTGCAGCCGCCAGAAACGAGGCCCTGCGGGCGACGAAATATCTCGGCCGTGCGATCTGGCGAAACTGGAGCGGATACCACCGACGAAGCCGTGCCGAAACGAAGATGCACTGTATGAAACTGCTGGGGCAGCGCCTCATGGCGCGGAGCTTTGACCGACAGGTCGCGGAGGTCCAGATCCGCATCGCCGTCATGAACGGTTACACCGCCCTTGGCATACCTGTCACAGAGACCGTGGGATGAATCCGTCCGGCGAAAGGGGAGCCTCCGACATCAGAGGCTTTGTGCAACAGAGCCGATCTCGGCCGAGACCACATTCCCGAGGGCAGAACCGTTTCGGGTGATCGCCCCGTTGAAATGGCCGAAGCGCTGCAATTCGAGTGCGGCGGGTGTCCCGGCGCTGGTGATCGTGCCGACCATCTCGCCCTGTGCCACCAGCCGCGCCGTCGCGGACAGCAGGCCCGAGCGCTGCATCTGCCAGGTGATCTGGTCGAGCACGCAGCCCGAGTACATCGCGTAGCGCGGCACCTCGGGCATGCCGGTCTCGATGGACATGCTGGGCAGCGTCCAGGACCCCGACTGGAACTCATGCGTCCAGGGGCCGGTGCCGGTCGTGGTTGGGTCACCAAAGGCTGCCTTCAGCCAGAACCCGAAAGCTTCCGCATCGAGCGGCACCACGACGTCGCCATCAGCCGTCACCGCATCCTTGATCGGCGCCAGCGGATCACGCCCGTAGCCCAGCAGTTCGGAATTGAGCAGCGGCTGCTCCGCCCCAAGCGAGGTGCTGGCGAAGGGCATCTTGGTGAAGCCGCCCACGGGGGGCGTTCCATAGGTCGTCTCGAACGCAAGCGCCATCAGCGCTCGCGCCCCTTGGGCTCGTGCCATCTTGTTCTCCTCGGATTGTCGGGATCAGGCCAGCGGGTCGGCCGTGGAATAATGCAGCACCACCGGGATCACGGCGGCCTTAAGGCTCGCCCCGCCCTCGACCGGCAGATCGACCGGGCGCGGCGCTTCCGCCTCGACCCAGTCGCAGAACCCGCCCAGCGTCCGGTCGGTGGTGAGCGCCGTGCCGATGCTGGCGGTCAGCGTGTCGAAGGCGGCGTCACGGTCGGCGCCCTGCACGACTGCTTCGATCTCGGCGCGGTGCTGGTAGTGGTAGCGTAGCGGCGAGAGGGTCACTTCCGACTCCCCCGGTTCGCCGTCGCGCAGGATCAGCAGCCCCTCGGTCGGGATACGCTCGGGCAGCACATCGCCGCGCAGGGCGGTTGCGGGCAGCGCCGAGAGCCGCGCGTGCAGCGCGGCAAGGATGGTTTCGCGAGGGGTGGGCATCGGGATCAAGGCCCTTATGCTACGGAAAACTTAGGATGCCTGATGGACTTTTTCATGGACACAACTGAGACTGGCGTAGGTGATGGAGAAGTGTGGAACTGCCGATGGAAGCATTCACGATAGCAATCGCAATCCTCACCCTGCTCCTCACAGCAATTGGCATTCGAGTTGCAATAAACATCGCTAAGCGACAGGGCGCATACCGACGTGAACAGCTACTACTGACAGTTTCGATACCCCAGCTTCTGCCAATGGGAAATCGAGTGCCGGCATTTTCGAAGGTCCTCGGGCCGCCAGGAGCCGTCCGGATGGCATCAGTCTATCCCGTGGTGATGCAACCTCCACCATGCGTGGCGGTCAACATCTCCCAGAACATGGGCAAGCATATCTTTTTTCTCCCAATCACCGTCTGCAACAACGGAGACAAGCCTTCCAACGAGGTCACCCTTCGTCTCGTGACTTCAAGCAATATCGCCGCTGAGAAGACAACCGAGCTCGGGGAAATCAAAGGGGTTGATACGGATCGACGGATTGTTGAGGATCATGGCGAGCTTCAGATCACTCACGATATGGGAACGATAAAGGCGTTTAACTGTGAATCGCTTGGCGAAGTGTTCTCTATTGATCCTGAAGAGCATAGGATTGGAGAGCGATCTATTCGAGTTATGATAAACATTCACGTTCAGAGCACTGACGCCCACGCGCAAGCTCAAATCATCCTCTTTCTGGTTAGGGCCGACTCCAAACTCGATCTAATGCAAAGCCTCGCGTACCATGCGAAGATGGAGCATAGAAATCGGACGACTGCGCTCGGGCGAATACTCAGTTTTGGTCGCGCAAACAAAGGAAGGCCTTCTTTGTGGGTTTTTCCAGATTATCAAACGATGCCGGATGGGGTGCACGTCCATAAATTCAACCAATCGGGCGATAAGACCGAGGCAGGGTTGCTCCTTCCAGCGCCATTTGGGCAATTCATGGAAATCTAGAAAGCGTTCACAGCCCCGTTCACTTGCCTACCGATCGCCCCTCTACCCAGTTTGCCACGATCAGCCCCGGCACGCTGTCCAACGCCCGGTCTGCATCCCGCGCGAGGTCCAGCCGCTTCGGCAATTTCACCTGCGGCACGAGCAGGAAGATCGGCGCGGTGACCTTGCCGCGTCCGGTCTTTGAGCGCGACACCACCGCCTGGCCCTTCGTGTTCAGCCGACCCTCGGCGACCAGCAGGCTTGGGCCCGTCCGGCGATAGACGAAGCGCAGCCGCAGCCCGCGTCGCCGCTCCCATTCGCCGGGCGTGATCCTGCCGCCGCGCAGGGATTTGCCCGCCGCGGGCAGCGGGATCGCCAGCCAGAACCCGTCTTTCGAGCGGATCAGCGGGCCGGTGTCGTGGGCGCTGATGATGACCGGGGCTTTCGACCAGACGAGGGCCGCGGCGTTCAGGCTCTTGCCAGCCTTCGGGTAGGTCTGGCTCCGGATCGAGTTCGCGAGCCGCCGGCCGAGCCCGGCGCCGGTGATCTGGCCGCGCCAGGCGGTCTTGAGCCCGGTCCCGGCCTCGCGCATGGCGACGGTGACAGCCTTCTCACCGGCCTTCACCTCGGCGGCCATGGCGGCGACAAGATCCGGCGTGATGTCGAGCTTCAGCTTCATCTCGATCAGGCCGGTCGCAGGTCCACGGTCCAGACGAGCCGCTCGCGGTCGCGGGCGGGCTCGCCCTGGATGAGGAAGGCCTCGCCGTCGATCTCGATGCGGTCGCCGGGGCGCGGGGTGGCGACCTCGGCGAGGCGCAGGTCCAGCCGGGAGGTCTCCGACCAGATGCGGGCATCGCCGAACCCTGTCACGTCGTCCGGCCGACGCAGGATCGCACGGACCAGCGATGGCGCGCCGCCCTCTGCGGTGTAGACGACGTCGCGCGCGAGATGTGCGTCGGCGAAGAGTGCGTCAAGGGCGGCGGCGAAGGCGGTCATCAGAAGCTGCCGTTCAGGCGCACCCGACCAACGGTGTCGCCCGCGCCGCTCGCCACCGCCTCGACGGCCACGCCGATGAGAGTGTTGTCGGTGGCGACAGTGGTGCAGCGCTTGTTGGTGTCGTCCCAATAGACCCTGGCGCCGACGGTCCAGGCCTGCGAGCCGACCTTGGTGATGTCGAAGACGCCGACGAGCGCGGTCTCGACGCTCTCGCCGAGGGCGGCGGCGCCAGCAGCGATGCCGAAGATGGAGCCGACGAGCAGGCCATCGCCGGAGGCGACGGCATAGGGCGCGGTCAGGGTGATGGTGTTGCCGGGCTGGACGAAGTTTTTCATGATGGGGTTCCTCGTGGAAAGACGAAGGGCGGCCCGATTGGGCCGCCCGTGTGTCAGCGTTCAGTAAGCGCGCCTTACGCGCCCGGATTCTTGTAGAGGCCGCGCCAGTCGATGGCCTTGGCGCCGAAGTCGAGGCGGCACTTGATCTCGACGCCGTCGACGTCGAAGCCGTTGCGGGTCTCGATGTACGCGCCCTGCTGGCCCTCGAGATAGGCGTACTCGATGGTGTCGATCTGGTTCGGGCTGGCGGCCAGATACCAGGCCGTCTCGCTTGCCGCGTCCAGCCGCGGCTCGGCTATGGGCGCGAGCGTCCGGATCGACTGCGGCACGACGCTTCCGCTCTGGGCAGGCACGAGGTTCTGGGCGACCAGCTGCTCGGCCTTCAGCTCCAGCGAGGCGGGCACGATCAGGAAGGCCGGGCGGACATTGAGAACCGTCTTCTTGTCGAGCCCGGTCTGCTTGCGCATCGCCGCGCGCGCCGCGCCCACGCTGTCCACCCCGAGCGCGGCACCCGTGCCGGCGAGGTTCTTGTGGGTGCCATGGAACAGTGCCGTGCCATCGGCCATGGCCGGGTTGGTTGTCACGATATCCCAGACCACATCGCTCTCGAGCTGGGCGATGGAGTTGCCGTACATCGCCGGGATCCGGGTGAAGGCGTCGAGATCGTCGTTGATCAGCACCTGCCGAGTGATGGCAACCACGCGGCCGTAGGTCTCGATGCGGTAGCTCTCCTTCGACTCGCCGAGCGTGCCGCGCTTGAACTCGCCGCTCTCGCCGACCTTCAGAAGCTGGGGCGCTTCACCCAGCTGGACGCGGTGCATCGCCTTGAAGTCGGTGGCGAGCACCTGCCGGCAGAAGAGCGGGAAGGTCCGGGGATAGGCCTCGTAGGCCTGACGCAGCGTCTTGTTGGTCACCGCAGAGAGGATCTCGGGGAAGTCCGAGGTCGAGTGCAGCGCGCGCGTCGCCACCTCGTCGCGGGAGAGACCGCGGGTGCTGGCGCCGGCCGTCTCGAGGCTTTCGCGGGCGAGCTCCATCAGCGTCATGCCGCGGTACTCGCGCGCGGCGTCCTCCAGCGGGAAGAGCGTGGGGCTGTAGCGGTGCAGCAGCGCGCTGGAGATCGCGTCGCGCCGCGTGACCGTCGCATCGCGGCCGCCGAGCGGGACCGAGACATGGGGGAAGGTCCGCGTCTCGTCGGACTTTGCGGCAACCTGATCGAGGATCAGCCGGCGGGCCTCGTCGATGGAGACGCCGCGCTTGATCAGGTCGTCGGCGAAGCCGCGCTCGAGGTGGAGCTTGTCGGAGAGGCCGTGGATCGTGGACACACGCTCGCGCTCCTGCGCGCGGGCCTCGGTCACCAGTGCGTCGGTATCGACGCTGCGCGCCCGGTCCCCGGGCGCCGGATCGGGCGCGGGTTTCGGCTCGCGGCGGGCAGCCGTGCTCTGCGGCTGCTGCCTGGTCTCGGCGGACTTCGTCTCGGTATCCTTCTCCGCGGCCGCGTCGGTCGCGTCGCGGATGGTCTCGTCGGTCTGATCGGTGTCGTGCATCACATTGGTCCTCTGCTGAGTTTGGTCTGCGGCGCTGCGATGCAGGACGCAGTCGTTGTGTTCGCCCTTCGCGCGGAAGCCAGCGGCCGCATCCGCGCCGACCGGCACGGCGGAAATCTCGAAGGGGGTCCAGTCCACCGCACGCCAGAGCTCCCGTGCGCCCTCGGGCTTCGAGATCTCGAAGCGGTGGACTTGGTAGCCGATGGAGACCGCGCGGATGTGCCCGGCCTCGATGTCGCGCCAGATGTCGCCGACGGCGTCGCGTTCCGAGAGCCGGATGCGCGCGATGCCCTGTCCGTTCTCGATCCGCGCCGAGCCGGGCTCGACCGAGCCGATCACCGCATCGAGATCATGCGCCTCGTGCACCTTCAGGAACGGCGCGCCGGCGTTCAGCCGCTCGAGCCGCACATGGTCGGGCGCCATGCTGAGCTCTTCATCATGCGGCTCGCCGAAGAGCGCGGCGCGCCGGACCCGGGCGCCGGTTGACCAGATCACCTCGACGCTGCGCGTCTCCGGGTCGATGCTGTGCGGCGCAAGCTCCGCCGACCGGCGGAACGCCGGCAGTTCGATCGTCTGCTCCATGGATGGTTCCTCGTCAGGTCCCGTCGCCGGGTGTTTCGTCGCCTACCGCTTCGCTGCTTGAGGCGGTGTCATCCGGATCGGTCACGGGGTCGGCCGGCGCATTCGCCTGCGCGCTGCCGGTCTTGGTGACGCGCCGCGGGTCGCTGTCGAGCACGAGGCCGAATTCATCGAGCTTCGCGTTCGTGGCCGCGATCTCGGCCAGCACCGCGTCGGGGTTGCGACCCTGCCGGGCGATGGCCTCGGCCAGCGTCATGGTGCCGGAGCGGATCGCCAGCAGGTCCGCCATCGCGTCCTTCTGCGGATCGACCGCCTCGAACTTCGGCGGCTGCCATTCGACCGGCACGTCTGGCGTGGGAATGCGCCCCGCCGCCCACGCGGCTTCCGTGAACCACCGCCAGACGGGGGCGCAGAACATCGGGATGAAGAGCTGCCACTGGACCGCGCCGATCATCCGGCGGAACTCGACGAGACCCGCCCGGATCGAGGAATAGTTCACCTGGCTGAGATCCCCGGTCAGCAGCTCGTAGGGCACCCGGAACCCGGCCGAGATCGTGTGCAGGCTGGCCCGCTTGTATTCGCCATAGCCGCCGGTGGCGGAGGGCTGGTTGAAGCGGATGTCCTTGCCGCCACGCGCATAGGCGATCAGCCCGGGTTCGAACTGCTCCACCCGGTTGCCGTCGGCATCGACGACCGAGGGCGCGATCCCCTGCTGAGCCTCCTCGTCGCCGAAGACGATGGCGGTGACGCAGGCCTCGGTCTTCTTGCGGACCAGTTCGGCCACCTCGTAGTCGTCGAGATCGCGCAAGGACCGGATCACCGGCGCGCCCCAGGGCACGCCGCGCGCCTGCGTGCGCTGCTTCTCGTAGACATGGGCGATCTCGGTCGCCGGCACAGCCCGACTGTTGAGCCCACCGGTCAGGCTGAGTGTCGCGGCGCCCGGATGCGCACCGAAGAGCCAGTAGGCCCGGCGCCGACCGAGCGCATCGAACTCGATCCCCTGCACCGCCTGTCCAGTCCCAAGCGCCCCGTTGCGCGTGGCATCGAGGAAATCCGCCTCGAGAAGCTGCAGCTGGACCGGCGGCACAACGCCGTCGCCGGGTCGCCGAGGGCGGCGGCGGACCAGCACCTCGCCCGCCTCAACCATCTCGCGGCAGGCGAGCGTCTGGAGCCCGTAGAAGTCGAGCTGGCCGTCTGCGTCGCAGCCCCGCGCCCAGATCTCGAAGAGCCGGTCCACCTCGCGGTCCAGATCGGCGTCCCCGCTCGCCGCGCGCGGCATGATCCCGGCGCCGACGATGTTGTTCACCAGCACCGAGACCGCCTTGGCCGCATGCGGGTTGTTGCGCACCAGGTCCCGCATGCGGTCGCGCAGCAGCGCGCCGGCCCGGCCGACCTCGGCATCCGCCGAAGATCCCGGCGCATGCCAGCCATCGGTGCGCCGGCCGCGGGCCGCGCCCTCGTAGGAGCGCGCGAGTCCCTCGAAAGCCTGCCGCGCCAGAACGCGCCTCGTGGCCGCCCGAGGGGCGACCGAGGCGATGGCTCGATCCATCCAGGAGAGCGACATCAGCGATCCCCGCGCGAGAAGCCGGCGAAGCCAGCGATGGGACGTGCCGTCGTTCCGGCGATCTGGCGCTCGATAGTCCGAATGCGCCCGAGCAGGTCCTCGGCCGACCCGTAATCGACGGACTTGCCGTCATAGCTCACCCGCGTCGTCCCGCTCGCATAGGCGCGCCGGAGCGCCGCAAGCTCCGCTCCCGTCCAGTCCGCCATTGTCAGAACCATCCTTCCCGCCGCCCGAGCCAGTCGGAACGGCGCTTGCCTTGCTTGCCCGATGTCGGGCGCCCGATCATGCCGGCCGGCGCATCCGTCCCGGTCGGGACGCCGAGTTGCGCCTCGAGATCGGCCCATGTCGCCTCGGGCCAGCGATCCGCGCCGGCGATCCAGGCGGCGGCGCGGGCATAGACCCGGCAGTCCAGCGCCTCGTTGCGCTCGCGCATCTTCTGCCATTCCAGCCGGGCGAAGCCGCGCCGATTGCGCACCGTCACCAACTGCTCGGCCGTCAGCTGCCGGATCCACTCGGTGTCGGCCCAGCCGGGCAGATGCACCGTGCCGGGCGGGAACGCCGCGCCTGCGTCCAGCTCCTCGGCCGTCGGCCGGTCGACGCGCAGGAAACGGTAGGTTTCGGCCTTGAAGGTCGAGACCGCCACGGTCCAGAGCCGCGCACCGCGGCGCAGGCGCTTGCCCGCCGCGGTAGCGTCCACGTATGTCGGGCCCGAGACCGGGCTCGCCCGGTTGAAGCCTTCGAGCCCCTTCACCGGAGCAACCTGTGCGAAGCCGGCCGAGCGCGCCCAGCCATAGACCGCAGCCGTCTCGTAGCCCGTGTCGATGGCGAGACGGGCGAGCCCCAGCTCCGCGCCGCCCGCATGACGCCAGCTGCGGCCAAGCAGATCGGTCAGCGCAGCCCACGCGTCGGATTGCGCCGGCCCGCCCTCAATCACGACGTGGTCGACCAGCCAGCTCTCCAGTCCGCGGCCCCAGGCCCAGACATCGACCTCGATCCGGTCCTTCTGGACGTCCGCGCCGGCGGTCAGAAACAGACCCTGGTCAGGCACGGTGCCCGCCGGCCAGTCCTCCCGCCGCTCGGCGATCCGCTGCCAGTCGGGCGCGTCGCCGGTCTCGATCCATGTCTCGCCGAGCACCGTGTTGCGGAACACTCGCTCGGCCTCGTCCGAGCCCACCGCCGCCTCCTTGTCGCGCGCGATGTCGGCCCAGCTCTTCCACCCCGGCGGCGAATAGAGCGCCGAGAGATGGAACCCCACCGTGCGCGCATCGCGGGCCTCGGCGGTCGCCCGCCATTCGCCCGCGGCCAGCATCGCCGGCTTGTGGTGCTCCTCCACGGCCGCGTCGCAGGCATCGCAGTAATAAGCCGCCGTCTCCGGTTTGCCCTTCTCCCAGCGGAGCCGCTCGAAGCGCAGCCACTGCATCTCGCCGCAATGCGGGCACGGCACGAAGAAGCGGCGCTGGTCGCTCGCCTCGTATTCCCGTTCTATCCGGCTGACGCCGCGGATCGTCGGCGTCGAGACCAGCAGCACCTTGCGCCGGTGCGCGAAGGTCAGCGAGCGGGCCTCGGCCAGCCCGACCGGATCGCCTTCCTCGTCGGCCGAGGCCGGATATGCGTCGACCTCATCGAGGAAGACGTAGCGCGCCGGCATCGAGCGCAGCCCCACCGCCGAGTTGGCGCCGGTCATCACCAGCACGCCGCCGGGGAAATCCTTCGACAGTTGCGTGTTGCCGCTGTCGCGCGCCCGTGCGGGACGGACCCGCTCCTTCAGCGCCGGGCTCTCCTCGATCAACGGGTCGATCCGCTGGCGCGAGTTGCGCTTGGCCAGCTCCACCGTCGGCTGGACCGCCAGCATCGGCCCCGGCGCATGGTGCATCACGAAGCCGATCCAGTTGTTGCCAGCCTCCGTCGCGCCCACCTGCGCGGCCTTCATGAACACCACCCGCTGGGTCGGATCGCCGGGCGAGAGCGCGTCCATGATCGCGCGCATGTAGGGCGTGCGCTCGGTGCGATACCGGCCGGGCTCGGCGCTCGCGCGCGAGCTCAGCCAGCGATGCGTGTCCGACCATTCCGAGACGGTCAGCCAGGGATCCGGCGTGAGCCCACGGCCCCAGGCCCGGAACAGCGCCTCCGCCCCGTCGAACTGCGTGACCTCGTCAGAGGGCGATCCGGGGCTGGGCGAGTTCCTCGAGATTGGCGCGGACATGGGCCTCCAGAACCTTCTGCATGGCCGCCGTTTCCGTTCCCAACTCCGCCGCCATCAGCGCAGCCACCCGCGCCGGCCAGTTGACCCACGCGTCGCGTTCCTCGCGCGCGAGCCGGAAGACCAGCGCGGTGGCGCGATCGCGGTCGACGAGTTCACCCTTCAGCTTGGCAAGCCGGATGCGCCGCTCCTGCGCCTTGAGCACCTCATGTGCTGTTTTCGCCTGCAGGAATGTCGTGCCGCCGCCCGCGACCGGCGCGGCCATGCCCTGTTCCCTGAGCGTGTCGCCGACGGCGGAGACGGCTGCCTCCGGCACCGGCTTGAGCTTTTGCGCCTTCCTGGTCTTCGACGGGTCGGTCGCCTCGGCCCGCAGCCGGTCGGAGGCCGCGGCGTCGATGCTGCCATCCTCGTGCAGGATCAGCCGGTCGGCGGCCTTCGCCTTCTGGATCGCGCCCCGCGACAACCCGACATGGGCAGCGTACTGGCGCTCGCTCATGCCCTGCATCGGCAGCTCCGATTATTATTCAAAATCAGGTGCTTGATCCGAGTTGATAAGCCGGGCGCGTGGAGCGAACGTCCCATCAGAAAGACGATGCAACTCACCACGGAGCCACCGCCATGACCCGCCTGAACCCGATCACCACCCCGCGCCACGAACTCCGCGCCGAGAAGGCACGACGCAACAGGGAAGCCGCTCTGAACGCCTTCATCGGCAAGAAGGCCGAAATCGACGAGATGCTCGCCCGCCTGCAGGCGCTCAGCGACGACCACTTCAATTGCCACCCCGACGAAGTCGGCTGGGCGATGGTCGGCACCCTTGACCACTACGCCAGCCTGCTGAAGCGCATCACCGACAGCGCCTTCGGCGAGGGCGAACACGCCCGCTGATATCCGGCATGGTCGGAACTCCCGCCGCGCCCTGCGCGGCTCGGGGTCGTAGGAGGGTCGCGACGGTCGCGGCCCCGACCAAGGAGACGACCCCATGACCAAGCTTTCCGACACGCAAGCGATCATCCTCAGCGCCGCCGCACAGCGCGACGACCGCAACGTCCTGCCGCTGCCCGGCACCCTGCGCGGCGACGCCGCCGCCAAGGTAGTCGGCGCGCTGCTCTCCAGCGGGCTGATCGCAGAGACGACGATCGACAGCCAGACCAAGGCCGACGCGGCGCTCAACCGCATCTGGCGCAACGACGAGAACGGCCGCGCCATCCTCCTGCACATCACCGACGCGGGCCTCGCCGCCATCGGCATCGAGCCGGAGCGCACTGACGCCGCCCCCACGGGGGCCGACGAGGTGCCGGCCGCGGAGCCCGCGCCGGACACCCCCACTGAGCCGGAGGCCACGCCCAAGGCGCGCACACCGCGCACGGGCACCAAGCAGGCCAAGCTGATCGAGATGCTCCGCGCCGAGGGCGGCGCGACCATCGACGAGATCGTTGCGGCTCTCGACTGGCAAGCTCACACGGCTAGGGGCGCCATGTCCGGCGCGCTGAAAAAGAAGCTCGGCTTGACCATCACCTCCGAGAAAATCGAGGGGCGCGGTAGGGCCTACCGCATCACCGACGCATAACGATGCGGCGGCGACGAGGCCTAGCGACCGATCTGGCGCTGCTCGAGGGTCTCGTCGTCGCCGTCCGACTTCATCACGTTGGCGATGAGATGGTTTACCGTCTCGTCGAAATAGGTCGTCAGTTCGCGGTGCAGCGCTTGGAACTCGGCCGCGATAGTCTGCTCGAACGCGGCCTGCTGAACCCGCACCATGACCGTCGTACGGCGCTGGCGAGGATAGCGATACGGTTTGACGCCGTGCTTGCGGCAGAGGGCCACGAACAGGCGCACCGCCCAGACATCCGGCAGCGAGTATTGCAGTTCGATCTCCGGTTCGTCCCGCGGAGATCCTGCGGGATCGAGCCTCGCCTGAAGCCGTTCCAGCGCGGCACCTGCCGCCGCGCGCTCGCCCTCGGTCGCGCCTCGGGCAAAAAGCGCCTCGAGCTTTGCCAGCCGATCCCGGATGTCGTCCTGATCCCTCATTCAACCTGCCCGAACGATACGATTTCGGTGGGCGTAGACCATCGGGCGGACCCCCGGTCAAGCAAGCCACTCGAACAACCGCCGCAACAGGTAACCCCGCGCCAGCGACACGCCGATGAAGGCGAGTCCGATGGTCATGTGCTCCGCGAGCCCCGTCTCGATCCCAAACCACGGGAACACGACGATCTGCGTGGCGATGGCCAGCACATAGCCGACGACGACATTCGTCGCGGCTTCGATCATGGACATGACGCGGCTCTGCCTCATCCCAGCTCCTCCGGCACGCTTTCCAGAAACGCCGTCACGAACTCCGCCGCGAGCGGCGGCACGATTGCATTGCCGTAGCCCCGCAGGAGCCCCATGCGGCCGGGTATCCCATCAGCCAGCGGGAATGTTCCGGGCTCAACGGGCCGCCAGCGGTCATCGCGGCAGAGGAGCCAGTCCGGATCTCGCCAGACGCTGTCCGGCGCATCGGTCCCGACAGGGTCGGCGCCTTCGACCAGTCGACCAGCTTCACCGTCCTGCGGCTCGCATCGGTGTTGCCGGCCGCATTGTAGTTCGCCGTCGCGGGCGCGCCCGCCATTGCCGTCGGCCAGCCCGCCAGCCAGACTTGCCTGCCGAGCAACGCGTTGATCGGAACGGCTCGGCATTCCGATCCGTCCTTGTGATCCCGCGCCGAGACTGTCGCCCAGCCCGCCCTGCTCAAGGGCGATGGCGCCGAAGAACAGGCGCTGGCGGATGTGCGGCGCGCCGATGCCCGCAGCCGGCAGATCGGCCGCCGCGACGGCGTAAGATGCCGCTTCCAGGTCAGCCGCCAGAGCGTCGAACCACGCCCAGCCAGCCGGGCCCTCAACTGCCGCGCGAGGCGTCCGGCCAACGCGTCCGAGCACCGCCGCGCTGGCGACCTGCTCGCCGAAGACGAACTCCGGTCGGCAGGCGGCGACGAGCCGCAGGAAAGCGGGTGCGAGATGGCGGTCATCGTCCTGCCCCTTGCGCTGCCCGGCCTGGCTGAACGGCTGGCAGGGCAGAGAGCCGGTCCAGACGGACAGATCCTCGGTCACACCGGCGAGTCGCAGCGCATAAGGCCAGCCGCCGATGCCGGCGAAGAAATGACATTGAGCGAAGCCGCGCAGGTCGGCGGGCTCCACCTCGAGGATGGAGCGTCCATCCACCTCGCCAGCGGGCAGGAGCCCGGCCGCGATCAGTTCCCGCAGCCATGCGCAGGCCGCGGGATCGGCATCGTTGTAGTAGACGGCCATCAGGCGGCTGCATCGGCCTTGTTGCCCAGCCGCTCTTCCTTCACTGCCGCGAAAGCCCGACCATCGCCGTCGAGGATCGCGTCCTTGCCGGTCTCCGCCTGCCAGCGCTCCACGGCGACGTCCACGTAAGCCGGGCTGATCTCCATGGCGAAGACGCGCCGGCTGTTGGCCTCGCCTGCCATGATCTGCGAGCCGGAGCCGCAAAACGGCTCGTAGCAGAGCCCGCCGCGGGCAACGTGCTGGCGCATCGGGATGGCGAAGGCGTCGAGCGGTTTCGGCGTCGGATGGTCGGGGCGCTCATCCTTCGCGAAGGACGGCATCTCCCAGGTCGAGGGCAGCGTTTCCTCGGCGACCTTGGGCGGGCGGTTCGGGCGGCGCCAGCCCATGAAGCAGGGCTCGTGCTTCCAGAGGTAGTGGGACCGGGTCAGGACGCCCCGGTCCTTCACCCAGATGATCTGTTGGTGCACGAAGGCGCCGGCTTTCTCCCAGCAGGCCTCCAGCATCGCCTGGCGGCGCGAGGCGTGCCAGCAGTACCAGGCGGCGTCGTCGGTGATGGCCTCAGCGACGGCGGCGGCGATGAACCCGTCGTAAAGCTCGGCTCCCTGGCTCGAGTCGTCCCAGGTGGTGCCGTAGCTCTGGCTCCAATCCTTGTTGCGCGTGGGGTGGTTCGAGCCGTCGTAGTCCACGAGATAGGGCGGGTCGGTCGCGAACAGCACGGCCCGCTCGCCGTTCATCAGGCGGCGTACGTCGTCATGGCTGGTGCTGTCGCCGCAGAGGAGGCGATGGTCGCAGAGGATCCACAGATCGCCCGTCTGCGAGGCCGGGTTGCGCGGCGGCTCGGGGATGGTCACCGGAGGCACAGAGCCCCCGGCGCCACCCTCTTCGTCACCGCCCCCATCCGCATCGAAGGCCAGCAGCTTGTCCAACTCGCCATCCGAGAAGCCCACCAGCGACAGGTCGTAGTCGTCTGCAAGCAGGTCCTGCAACTCTGCCGACAGCAGTTCTTCATTCCATGGCGATTCAGCCAGTCGGTTGTCCGCGATCCGATAGGCCCGGCGCTGTGCTTCGGTCAGGTGGCCGAGCACGATGACCGGCGCTTCCGTCAGCCCGAGTTGCTCAGCCGCCAGCACCCGTCCGTGGCCCGCGATCAGATCCCCATCCTCGCCGACGAGGCACGGCACGGTCCAGCCGAACTCGGCCATGCTGGCGGCGAGTTTGGCGACCTGGTCCGCCCCGTGCTGTTTCGCGTTTTTCGCGTAGGGCTGGAGCTTGGCCAGCGGCCACGTCTCGATCCCCTCCGGGGCGAAGCTCAAGGTCATGCGTGATCCTGTCGATGCTGTTCGCGCGGTGGCCTTCGCCGCGCTGGACTCCCGCGGCGTGGACTCCACCGGGGTGGATACCCTGGCTTCCGGCTGGACTCCGGCATCCGCGGGGTAACCACCCCGGGCGGCCGGTCAGGTGTTTGATTTTAAGCGGGTTTCATGTTGTCGCGGGTGGACCCCGGACTCCGGTGGCTCCCCAAAAAATCGGCCCTGTCGCTGGCGATATTCCGCGCCAAGCCCGCCAGCATACAAAGTCGCCAGGAAGGAACCATCGATTCAAGGGGTTGGCCGATTGGACCCCGGCCGGACCCTGCGCTGGACCCCGGAAGCCAGCGTTGCGGGCTGTCCCGCGCGCGCCTCTCCCGAGTATATCCGTTTTCTAACCCGGGAGAGCCGTTTTTGTCTCAGCGAAAACTGTCCGGCGGACACTTTCCTATTGCCCCCATGGGCTTACGCGCCAGCGGCCAGCGCGATCACCTTGCGCTTCGACAGGCTGCGATTGAACCGCTGCCGGTTCAGGGTCAGCGCGATCACGCAAAGCCCGTATTGCCAGTGCAGATGCGCCGCGGAGCGCTGCAGACCCACGGACCAGCAGATCTCCTTCCAGCGTTCGCCATGCGCCTTCATCCAGACGATCTTGCCGTCGATGGGCTCGAGGCAGCCGGTCCAGGTCAGGGTCTCCTCCATCCGGCTGATGTCCTGCGGCGAGGCCAGCACGCGCAGGGGCCTCGGTTCCTGGCCGACCTTGTCCGCGAAACTGTGGACGATCTCGGGCCACGTGCTGAAGTATCCGTGGCGTCTCGGCTCCGGCAGGCGCTTCAGGACGAGGGCCGCCTCGGCCAGACGTTCCTCGATCATGGCGGGTGTCCAGTTCGTCATTGCCGCGCCTCCCGATCGACCGGGCGTGCGCCGTAGAGACGCTCGCCGAGTTGCCGTACCAGCTCCCGCTCAGGCCAAGTCAGGCGCTGGTCGTCAAGGGAAACCGCCAGCACACCCTGTTCCTTCCAGCCCTCGCGCTTGACCTGTTCGGGATCGCGGCGATGGCCGCCGTAGCCATTGGGATAAAACCTCATTGCACGCCCCCCTTGGTCTCCAGCGCCCAGAGCAGGATAGCGATGGCGTCGGCCTCGTTGTCGTCGGCCGGGCTGAACCCGCGCGCCCGGGCAGCGGCGATCATGGCGTCCTTGTTCGCGTTGCCCTTGCCGGTGGCGAAGCGCTTGATTGTGCCGACCGGCACGCCCTCGTAGGGCACGCCGCGCAGCTCGGCCCACGCGGTGAGCGTGGCCATGAGGCCGCCATAGACGTGCGCCGCGTCCGTGCCGGCATGCCGGCGGACTTCCTCGAACCAGATGGCGGCGATGGGCCCGGACAGCCGGTCCAGTTCGCCCATCCAGTTGGTGAACCGCAGGAAGCGCATGCCGCCACCGTCGAAGCGGCCGGGGCGGAAGGACACGGTGCCGCTGGTGATGAGCCCGTCGGCGCCGTGCAGCGCCCAGCCCGTTGTGGTGCCCAGATCGAGCGCAAGCAATGTGCGGTCGGCGCGGAAGGCAGGCGGCAGATCGGGGATTGCCTCCTGCATCGCGGTGGCGAGAGTCAGGTCAGCCATGGGTGGTCTCCTTTTCTGGTTGGCTGCTCGGGTGGAAGACGACGGCGGCTTTCGTGCTTGGCGGTGCGGGCCGCCGTCGTCGGATCGGGATGGCTCGGGCGCCGAGCGCAGGCCCCGGGGAAGGTGGTGTGCCTCCCGCGCTGAGCGGGGAGGCCACCTTCCCCTCTAGGGGGGACCTGGGCGGAATCTGGAATCTGCTCCAAAGCATTGATCTGAAATCGAAATTCCAGATTCCGGAACAGAATCCAGAAAGGACCTTCAGGATTCTGGACAGGGCTTTCCAAGGCACTGACTTCGCTTGATAAAAGCCAGATTCCAGAATTTTTAGGACATGCAGATTCTGCGGATTCTGGACCAGATTCCGGAAGTGAGCGGATGTTCGGATCATGCCTCGTCCTCCTCCTGGTAGACCCAGACGGAGGGGTTCTCGACGGGGAGCACCGCGCCGGTCTGGGGGCATTTGTAGTGGCTGGGCAGGACCGGGATCAGCTCGGGCGTAACCTCACCGGTCGCGGGATCGACGGTTTCGCCGCCGGTCCCGAGCACCATGCCCTCGACGCAGAGGTAGCCGTACTTGCTCCGCTCCGTGGCGAGTCCGATGCCGGTGGCGGCAGCGCCGCGGACGAACTTCACCTTGCCCTTGGTCGCGAGCACGCTGAGCCGGTCGTGGGTGATGCTCCGCCCGCCGAGCCCTGCAGTGTTCTCGAAGGCCTCCGCGAACTGCGCCATGGTGTAGAGCTTGCCGCGCTGTGCTTCGTCGTAGAGCAGACCGAGGACGACGTCGTTCTTGCGCATCCGCTCGGCATCGTGCTTCGCACCGACCTCCGCACGCACCAGCCTCTCGTTCATCGGATTGATCTCGACCCATTCGCCATCCAGCTTGTCGACAAGCTTCGCCGGCAGTGCCGGGCCATTCCGCAGCTCGATTTCCAACCGCCTCTGGGTCGAGTCCTCCTCGGGCCGGTGCAGGATCAGGCCGGTGGTGTAGAAGCCTCGGAGCGCGCTCGCGCCCGAGAGGGCGAGGAACGGATCCTCCTTCACCTGGTGCTTCGAGAGCTTCTTGGTGTGGTGGACGAGGATCACGCCGCAATCCGGGTTAACGTGGTCGCGCAGCACCTCGACCCGGTCCTTCAGGAAGAACATCATCGCCGCGTTGTCGTTCTCGCCACCGCCGTCTGGCCCGCCATCGAAGAGGTTCCGGATCGGGTCGATACAGAGGATGTCGAGCGGTGCGTCGGGGAACGCGGCCCTGATCGCCTCGGCCACGCGCGCGCTGCCCTCGGCATCGAGCAGCATGCGCAGCTTCGGCGTGACGATCAGGTTGTCGCGCGCGGCGGCGATCAGCTCTGGCGGCAGGCCGATCTGCTGCAGGCGCTCGCGCAGGTAGTGATACTGGATCTCGGCCTGCAGGTAGAAGATCCGCAGCGGCCGTGGCGGGGTGAAGCCGAGGAAGGGCTGCCCGGCGGCCATATGCACGAGCCAGCAGATCAGCAGGTCGCTTTTGCCGACCTTGGGCGCGCCGCCCAGCACGAG
This sequence comes from Roseovarius sp. E0-M6, assembly GCF_037083845.1. Taxonomy (NCBI): domain Bacteria; kingdom Pseudomonadati; phylum Pseudomonadota; class Alphaproteobacteria; order Rhodobacterales; family Roseobacteraceae; genus Roseovarius; species Roseovarius sp. E0-M6. Next base: position 105,456 of record NZ_JBAPLA010000004.1, read on the forward strand.
CATTCCGCCCGGGGTCAGCACACGCGGTCCGATGATATCGTCTGGCATTGGGCTGGTGTCGTCGAGCAGCGCGCCCAGCGTGAAGGTCGGCAGGTCGGTTGGCGCCAGCGCCGGGCTGTCGAGGCGCACGAGCGGCGGCCCGTGCCGCTTTATGTGAAGCTCCCAGAGACGATCGGACTCGCGCCTCAGCCGGTCGAGCGGCCAGGTGGGCCGCAGCATCGCGGCGTTGTAGCCGCAGATCGCCTCCCAGCCCGCGTTCTTCGACATCCGGCCTTCGTGAACCATGCGGATGAAATGCCCGATGGCGGCGGAGGCGCCCTCGAAGCGGGACCAGTCATCCGTGCCGCCCTCGCGCACCGGGGTCACCAGCACCTCGTCGATGGCGGGCCTCTCGCGCGGCTCGGCCGTGGCCATACCGATGCCGGGCATGGGCGGCATGTCGGCGACGCGCTCCGCCGTCTCGGTCAGATCGACCTCGACCTCGGACGCCTCGCGGATCTGCACCAGCCGCGTGAGTCCGCCCTTGTGATAGACCGTGCCGGGCACCCGGATCGGCTGGTGGGCGGAGCGGAAATGGGTGTCGCCCCCGACCTTGAGCGCGATCTCGCCCCTCAGCTGGCAGAGCTGCGCGAGCGCCGCGCCTTCGGCAGGCTCGGTCAGCTTCCACCAGACATGCAGCTTGGTGGCGCCCTCCGGCGTGCGCCCGCCGCTCTCGACGATCAGCGTCGGTCGGCCAAGGTGGTGGACGAGGTGATCGAGCTTGGCCGGGATGTCGCCCGAGTCCAGATCGACCACGAGGCTCTGCATCTGCTGCACGTCCGCGGCGCGCGCCTGTCCCGTCGCTTCGACCGTGCCGGGGATGACGTAGACCGCCGCGCCCTCGCGCGCGGCCCAGCCCGCGAAGGTGGCGAGTTTCTCGGGCGCCGTGGCGTCCGCGTCGATCCAGATGTTGTGCGGGCGCCCGTCCTTGCCCTGTCCCTTGTCGACGAAGCCGCGCACAGGGATCAGGCCCTCGGAATAGCCGAAGACGACATCGACGAAGCTCGCGATCTGGGCGGGATCGGGCTCGACTGAAAACGGGTCATCGAGCGGCGCCGCGTCGTTGAAATCCCGCCACGGGTTGAAGTGGACGATCTTGTCGTCGCTCATGCCGGCAAGCTCCAGCAGCGCTCTGCCCACGGGCAGAAGCGGCATTCGAAGAAGTCGCGGTTGGCCGCGATGCGCGGGAGCAGATCGCCCGCATCGGTGGCTCGCAGGATCCGTACGCCACGGTCGGACATGCGCTGCGCGAGATCGGCGTCGAAGGGCACGAGCTCGTGGTGCAGCTCGGCCGTGTCCTTGTTGATCGCGGTGAAGAGCGCAGGTGCTGCCGAAATGCCGGGCACCGTCGCCTCCATGTAGGCCTGGTAGAGCGCGATCTGCGCGGCATAGACGGGCTTCGAGACCGTGACGCCGTCCTTCACGCAGGTCCGCCAGTTCTTCGCGTTCATGGTCTTGCACTCCCAGAGCGCGGGGGTGCGCAGACCGAGCGCTGCCGGGGCGTCGGCGACGATCCCGTCGACATGACCGCGGATGCGCCCGCCCGCGACCGAGAAGCCGAACTGCGCGCCATCGGTGCGGTTGCCCTTGCGCGTGTAGAGGTCTAGCCCCGCCGCTCGCAGCCAGCGGATGGCGAGTTCTTCCAGTTCGTGCCCGATGGCGAAGATCCGGAGCACGCGGCCCGGAAAGTCCTGGCCTTCGTCCTTGGGCGCGCCCGCGAACTCGAACTGCAGCGCGCGTTCGCAGGGGTGGCCCAGCCGGGAGCCACCGAGGTAGTCCCGCAGCGGCGTGGCAGCCCGTTCGGCCTCGAGTGCCGCGTCCACGGCCGCGTTGATGCGCTCGGCGATGCCGGGTCGATGATTGTAGTCCAGCATCAGAACGGGATCTCCGAGTGGCTGGCGATCTCGGCCATCTCAATTCGGAACGCCTCGACGGTGGTGACGATCAGCCGGTGCATGTCGTTCTGCGTCAGCTGGCCCAGCGGACGGTCCCAGCCGATCCGTTCCATTTCGGGGGCGAGCGCGCGCATGACGGCGGGAAGCGCCTGGGTTTCCTCCTCGGTGAAATCGACCATGCTCAGTCCTCTCTTCGCTTTGCGGGTGAAGGCCGCCTGGCAGCCCATGGAGCAGAACCAGTGGCGTGTGCGGTGGGGCCGCGGCCGGTGGGGATCGAACCAGCCGAAGCCTCGGGTGCGCGCGGTGCAGATGGCGCAGAGCACCGGCCGCGGATGCCAGAGGCGATCACGGCCCGGTCGATCCGCAGCCTCTGCGGGCGGGGATGGGATTTGCGCGACATGGCTCACGCGGCCCTCCGCTCGGGCTCGGCCGCCATCACCAGCCGCCGGATATCGCGGCGGTTGAACTGGAAGGTGATCAGCGCCGAGGCGCGGTAGCGGGTGAGCCCGTAGTCCCGGCGTTGCGCGGCTGGTAGGTATTGCAGCTGCTTTTCGGTCGGCGTCTGGTTGAGCCAGCGCTTCGACTTGAAGGCGCTCTCGTCGGTCTCGTGCTCGTTCAGCCAGTCATCGGCCTGCGCGAGGCAGATCGTGCGCTCTCCCACGCCGAGGAGACGCGTCGCCTCGCCCTTGGCGCCGCCCACGGCGTGCCAGCGCCCCTCGAGGAAGAACACGCCGCCCCAGGCGTTGAACCCGCTCGCCATCAGCGCGGCATCGTCGCCGAAGAGATCCTCCCACGCGAAACTGGAGCGCTCGAGCAGGTCGATCTCCGTCAGAATGACGCTGTCGAGCGGCTGCGGCCCGTCGCTCAGGAACTCGTATCCGCAGATCGGGCATTGGCGCGACGCGAGCGGGATCTCGACCTCGCATTTCGGGCAGGTCTTCGTCGGGGCGTCGCCCGGCGTCGGATCGCGCCCGTCGAGATCGACATCCTGCTCGAGCGTGCCGTGCGTCAGGCTCGAGATCCCGAAATCCAGCACGATGCAATCGGTCTTGACGACGCCCGGATGCTCGGCCGGATCGATCGTGCGCAGCCCGCGTCCGACCATCTGGATCATGGTGGACTTGCAGGAGCTCGGCCGCAGAAGCACCACGCAAGAGGTGGGCGGGTGGTCCCAGCCTTCGGTCAGCACCGCGACGTTGACGACGACCCGAATGTCCCCGGAGGCATAGGCCGCGAGGATCCGGCGGCGCGTCTCGGAGCCGAGATCGCCATGGATGACGCCGGCCGGGATGCTGCCCTCGTTGAAAGCCGCCGCGACATTTTCCGCGTGAGCGACGGTCGAGCAGAAGACCACCGTCTGGCGTTCGCCCGCCTTGTCGCGCCAGTGACGGATCACTTCGTCGGTGACGGGCGCACGATCCATGATCTCCGCCACGGCGCCCATGTCATAGTCGGCGGCCGTCTTGCGGACGGAGCGGAGTTGTTCCTGCACGCCGACATCCACGATGAAGGTGCGGGGCGGCACCAGGTGGCCCGAGGCGATCAGCTCCCCGAGCGTCACCTGGTCGCCGACATTGTCGAAGATCTGACGCAGTCCTTTCCGGTCCCCCCGGTTCGGCGTGGCCGTCACGCCGAAGACGTGGGCGTCTGGATTGGCGTCGCGCACCCGGTCGACGATGCGCCGGTAGCTGTCGGCCACCGCGTGATGTGCCTCGTCGATCACCAGCAGATCGAGCCTCGGCATCGCCTGCAGGGTTCCCGCCCGGGACAGCGTCGGCGCCATGGCGAAGGTGACCTGGCCACCCCAGGACTTCGATCCGGCATCGACGACGGAGGTGGTCACTTCCGGATTGACCCGGGCGAACTTCGCCCGGTTCTGGCTGGTCAGCTCGTCGCGATGGGCGAGAACGCAGGCCGTGGCCCCGGTGTCCGCGACCAGGTTGCCGGTGACGGCGGAGAGCATGATCGTCTTGCCGGCGCCGGTCGGGGCGACGCCGAGCGTGTTGCCGTGCTTCGAGAGCGCAGCGAGGCTGCGCTCCACGAAGAGTTTCTGGCGTGGACGGAGGCGCATCGCTCGCCCCTTACTGCGCCCAAGCGGGGCGGCCGGGCGCCGCCGGCGCTGCGGGCTGTTGGGCCGGCGCGGGCTGCCCGGGCGGCTGGTGCCCACGGGTTGGCGCTGCGCCCGCGACCTGCGTGTAGTCGCGATGATCGGGCGTCACCGCTGCGCGGATCTCGTTCTTGTCCTCGCCCATCGCGTCGGTGCCGATGTCGATGCGGGCCACGAACTCGAGCCCGTCGAGGTCGGCAAAACCGTTGATCCGCCGCGCCGCCTGCGCCTCCGGCGAGGTGTCCTTGTCGGAAATCCCGCGCGCCGAGTTCAGCATGCCGCGGACCAGGCTGCGGCCCATGTTGGCCCAGTCCGGGCCCTTGGGGCTGTAGAGCCCGATCAGCGTGAAGATCTTGCGCCGGGCATGGGGCCCCTCGAGCACCGTGAACTCGCCGTTGAGATACACCGAGCCGGTGGTCCCGCGGGTGGCATAGCCGCCGGTCCAGCCCTGCGACGGGTCGTCGAAGCCGCCGGGGCGGATGGTCAGCCGCACCTTCGCGAGCGTGCCCTTGGGGATCAGGTTGGCGTTGGACTGCGCGTCGTTGAAATCGTTCCAGAGACCGGTCATGGCATGGGTCCTTTCAGTTGGAGGGATGGTCTTGAGGGGTGGCGGCCGGCGCCGGCATGCGCGGCGCGTCGGTCACGAGCGGGCGCGCATCGATCGGCAGCGGCTGGCGGATCTTCTCGATGAGCCGACCGAGATGCGGGGGCTCCAGCAGTTCGAGCCGCCCGGAGCGGTCCTTGGCCGGGTAGCCCCACTGGTTCTGCGTGTGGCAGACGAAGACGCGCTGCGGCACACCCTTGTCGTCGGGCAGCGAGGTCAGCGTCAGCACCTCGTCGACGATGCCGGGCAGCTCGAGCCCGGTCTTCGATCCGTCGATCTGCGGGAGGAAGATCTTGCGATTGAAATCGTCGAGCTTCTCGTCGAGGATCCCGACGAAGATCACGTTCTTCGCCCGCGTGTGCTGCAGATGCGTGAGCCAGGCGATCATCTCACGGCCGTGCAGGCCGTAGGCGCCGCGCACGTCCGGCTTGCCGGTCTTCTCCGACATCGCCTCGGGCTGGCCCTTGCACCATTGAAAGCAGAGCCGCCCCGCCACGGTGATCGAGTCGACGAAGATCGTGTCGTATTTCTCGAGCACGCCCGGGTCGCCATACTTCGCGCAGACCGCCTCGTAGTGGTCCTCGCTGTAGGGCTGGTCCTTGCGCAGCGCCGGGTTGGGGCCGCCGATGAACACCGCGAAGTCGCGGCATTCCTTCCATGTCCGCGGGCGGATCGTGTCGACCGCCAGCCCCTCGATGGCGAGATCGCCGGCCTCGAGGTCGTAGAACAGCGTGGTCGTGCTGTTCAGGGTTCGCAGCAGCGTGGTCTTGCCGCGGCCGCTCGCCCCAAAGATGGCGGCCTTGACCCCGCGCATCTCGGCCAGCCGCTCGTCGGCGCTGATGATGGGGAGGCTCATGCGTCGCCTCCCTGTGGCTGGATCTCGACCTTGAGCGCGCCGGTCTTTACGGTCCGCGCAGGCTCGAAACCCTGCCGGATCGCGTCGGGCCAGGCTGCGTATTTGCGCTCGGGCACCTTGAAGGCGATGTCGACATACTGGCTGGGGTCGTCCTCCGCGGCGCGGATTCGCTCGACCATGGAGGCCAGCCGGGACTGGTCCCACTCAACGCGCTTCGGCAGGTCGGCAACCACGGTGAAATCGCCGTCGTCGAACCGGACCGTGCCGGTATCCTTGGCCTGTGCCTGCCGCTCTTCGGCGGCGCGCGTGGCGTAGCGGACGGTCAGCGCGGCATCGAGCCGGGTCTTCGCGGCCTTGTCGCGCTTCAGGCGCTCTTCGATCTCGCGCTGGAGGACGGCCAGCAGCTCGACGGGCAGCCCGGCGATCTCCTGCGGGCTGAGGCCCGGCAGGTCATCGGGCGTGGGCGTGTTCTCGGGATAGGGCATTTGGGTCTCCGGAATGGGGGGATGGGGATCAGGCCGCCTCGAGCAGGCGCATCGAGAGCGCGGCGCCCGGCGGGCCGGGCTTGGGGCGGGCGACGGCGATGTAAGCGAAGGCGTCGGGACCGAGCCGGGATTGCACCAGATGGACGAGGTTCTGATCGGCCGCGCGCCGGGCGGCGGCGGCAACCTGCTGGAGCGTCCGTTGCCGGTCCGCAGGCAGCCTGGAGATGACGGCCATCGCATCGACGGCGAGAAAGCCGCGGTGATAGACCAGCGCCTCGCCGGGCTCGGCCTGCGCGATCCAGGCCGAAAGGCCGACCTCGTCGAGCCCCGGTCCGGCCGCACCGTGCAATGGTACTACCTCGGCCTCGGTGACGGGCGACAGGCGTCCCATCAGGCCGCCCCGGCGCGCGGCTGGGTGTCCACGGTGTCCTGAAGCTGGCCGCGCTCGAAGGCGACAATGTCCTCGAGCCGATAGACGACCCGGCCGCCAATCTTCATGTAGGCGGGGCCTTCACCCGCCCACCGCCACCGCTCCAGCGTGCGGTGCGAGATGGTCCAGCGCCGCGCGAGTTCCTTCTGGTTCAGACAATGCTTCTGCTGCATGGCTCTCTCCGTTTGCATGTGCTTCGGAGAGAGAATGCGAAATCCCGCTATGGGATGTCGTCAGGATCGCAGGGGGATGTGGAGGGGGATCGTTTCGGCCTTGCAGGAGCGGGTTGGACGGCGCGCCGGGGGATCGTCATCCCCCTCCATCCCCCAGCCGATCCCACACCGGACGCGTTCCGAGACCGCGTTTAGGGGGATCGCATGCGACTCAGTCGACGTTGAGACGGTAGCCGCCTCGGCGGTCGGAGCGGATCAGCTCGCGCCAGTTCTTCTGCGACTTGAAGACGTCGGCCATTCGCAGGCTCTTCGAGCCGGCCGAGGACAGGATGGCCTTGCCGCTCTGCCACGGCTCGCCCCGCTGCGCGGCCTCATGCAGGGCGCGGACGACCTGCGCCTGGATCGGGCCGAGCCGGAAGCGGCACCCGTTGCAGCGCACATCTTGGTAATCGGCTGACGCGATGAAGGTGCTCGCCTCCATCGCCGAGCCGCCGGGAGAGAAGCCGGACTGGCGCTCGAAACGGTCGCGTTCGTCGCGCCTTAGCAGCAGATCGCCGATCAGCACGAAGATCGGCTCGGCCTCACCATAGAGCGCGGCATAGTCCGCCCGCGGAGTGCGAAACTCGCTCACGTGAAGTTCGCCGCAGCGGAACAGCTGAAACACGTCGCAGGCATGCAGATCGAGCAGCCCGCTGAAGGGTTTCCGTTCCCAGGGGACACGGAAGCGCTCGCCATCCGCGCCTTCCTCGAAGTCGCCGAACTCCACGGCTGCGTGAAACACGCGCACCGACAATCGCAGCTTGTCGTTCTCCGCGAGGTAGACGAGGTCCGTCTCGGAGATCCGCCAGCGCTCGATCACCTCGGGGAGCGTGAAATACAGCTTCTCGATATGCACCCGCCCCTCCGATTCCCGCACTACGTGTTTACCTTCTGTTCCTATCCGCTTGACGACCTCCGATCAATCCTGTCTTATCCTATTTCATCCACAATCTCTTGGAGAAAACATGGCAGAGCACCACACGCTTGCCGATCGCCTCCGGGCCCGGGCCCAGCAGCTCGGCATCAGCCCCGCCCACGTCGCCGAGATGGCCGGCGTGAATCGCTCCTTCGTCTACGACATCCTCCGCGGTCGTTCGACACGTCCCGGCATGGAGAAGCTCGGCGGCGTCGCCCGCGTGCTGAAGGTGGACCGCGACTGGCTGATCCACGGGATCGGCGAGGTCGAGGGCACGTCTCCCTTCATCGAGAGCCCCGACGAGGCGTTCGTCTCGATCGCACATGCGAGCCCGCGGCCGTCGATGGGAGGCGGCGCCGTGGTCGAGGAGCACGAGGACACGGCCGACCGCGCCTACCATTTCCGCCGCTCCTGGATCCGGCACAGCCTGCGGGCAAGCCCCTCGCAGCTGCGCATCATGCATGTGGAGGGCGACAGCATGGCACCGACGCTGCTCGACGGTGACGCGGTGCTGGTGGACATGGCGCGGCGCGCGCCGAACCCGCCGGGGATCTTCGTACTGGACGATGGCGTGGGACTGGTGGCCAAGCGGCTCGAACACATCCCGAACAGCGACCCGCCCGCGGTGCGCGTCATCTCGGACAACGGGTTCTACAGCCCCTACGAGCGAACGGCCGACGAGATCCACATCGTCGGCCGTATCCGATGGTTCGCGCGGGAAATCTGAGGTGACTGCTTTGAGGTGCACGGACGATACTAGTTACAAAATATCAGGTCGACGCAGGAGCCGCGACTAGCTATGACTCCAGTGTGACATCACAATGGCGTCAAGCAATGAGCGATCAACAAGACGATAACGGTCGTGTTCCGGTGACAGTCCGGGTGCCAGAACGGATCCTGAAGGAAATCGACTCGTGCGTGGGCAACGCAGAAGTGCCTGTCTCGCGAAACCACTGGATCGTTGAAGCACTGATTGAAAGACTTAAAAGAACAAAAAACGGAACCGGTGCAGATGGCGCGAAGTGATCTTCTCCTCTCCCTCGTAAAGGCGAGCGTCAGCGGCGATAAAAACGCCGTCCGAACCGCTGTTGAGGGCATAATTGCTGATGAGAAAGGAAAGCAGCATCGGGTACTTGCAGAGCGCCTCACCCGCGCCCTGCACACCAACGGGAACGGTACACGCGCTATGAATCAAATGGCTCATGACACTGGAATCCGCGGCCGCGAATTTCTCGCCGAGCTGACTCCAAGGCATCAGCTCAGTGACATGGTCCTAGCTGACCAGACACGAAAGACGGTTGACCAACTGATCGAAGAGCAACAGCGAGCAAGTTTGCTGCGATCTCATGGTCTGGACCCTCGCCACCGGATCATGCTGGTCGGTCCTCCCGGCAATGGCAAGACATCTCTTGCGGAAGCGATTGCAGAAGCTCTCGCCGTTCCATTCTTTGTCATTCGATATGAGGCGTTGATTGGCAGCTACCTGGGCGAAACTGCGAACCGGCTGAAACGCGTTTTTGACTATGTACGCACAACGCCCTGCGTGGTCTTTTTCGATGAATTCGACGCCGTAGGGAAAGAACGTGGAGACACCCATGAAACAGGAGAAATTAAGCGAGTGGTGTCGTCACTCCTTATGCATGTCGATGAGCTCCCAAGTTACGCGGTAATCATTGCGGCCTCCAACCATGCGGAACTGCTCGACCGAGCCGTTTGGCGCCGATTCCAACTCCGTTTGCCTTTGCCGGCTCCGACTGAGAAAGAGCTGGCAGTCTTTTTTGATCGGCATATCCAGAATTTTGACGGTAAGCCGGGTATCGCGCCTGCGACATTGGCGAAACGTCTTGGCCCGATTAGCTATGCAGAGGCCGAGGAGTTCATTCTTGATGTTAGGCGTCGGGAAGTACTCTCCATGCTGGAGACCCCTCTGAAAACCATCTTTGCGGATCAGATTAAGGCGTGGGAAGATCGTGCGAAACCCATGGGGCAAGAAGAGAGCGCGAGGTAATCCATGGCTGAACGTCCTCTTTTGGGATTGATGCGACCCAACCGCAAAACGCCGAAAGGGTCCGCTAGGCCGGTTCCTGAAAAAGTTGTTGCGCCTTCAGCAGGGCGGCAAGCTGAACGCCTCGGCCCAAAATTTGACCGGCTTTCGCAAGCCCTTCCAGATGCACAGCGACTTTCAGAGTTAAGGCAAGATCCTGCGGCCATTGCACCCGAGCGGGCTCTTGTTTTTGAAATTGCCAGCAGCAAGGTTGACTTTCATCGCGCGCTTAGACAGGTCAGCGGACTCGAACTCTTGGGCGAAGACGAAGATGAATTCGAACCAGACGACGACTTCGCGACAACCGATAAAGATGGCAACCGCCGCGTAGATAAACCCGTTCCACGCCGTCTATATTTTACTTTGCCTGACGCGGCCGCGTTGCGAGAGCTGGTGAGCCTATGGAACCGTTACCAGAACGGTGAGGAAATTGCCCGGCCTCATACGGAATGGAAAAGAGTCTTCGCGCATCTGTCTGATATTCGGCCGTGGGGGCCCCAGGACAGGGTGACGGAAGATGCCAAGCAGGAGTGGCTGGAACGTCTCCGCGAGTTACCTGATGATCCGGTCCGTTTTGAGGTGGAATTCTGGTACCGTGCGACCGCCGCCCTCCGTGATCGGGCGCATCAGCGCCTTGCAGCAGTAATTGGGGATGCTGGGGGCCAACTACTCGATCGCGCGACGATCCCGGAAATACGTTATGACGCGGCGCTAGTCGAAGTTCTCCCGGAATTCGTGCAAGACATTCTGGACAATCCAGATATTGGCCTCGCCGCATTCGACGAAGTGATGGTACTGAGGCCTCAATCCCTCGTCGCAGACCCTCATGGTCCCGACCTGGAAGAAGCCAGCGATACTGAACCTGATGAAGAGGAAGAACTGGCAGCGCCAGTTGCTGCTCTCCTTGACGGCATGCCGATGGCTCAACACCAGAAGCTTGCCGGTCGGCTCGAAATAGATGATCCTGATGACTTCGCTGCGCAGTACGGGCAAGCAGCTCAGCAGGTACATGGTACGAGTATGGCCTCGCTGATCCTGCACGGCGATTTGAACAGCACAGCGCCAACCGGCCCGGTTACGCGTCGGCTCTATGTGCGTCCGGTGATGTACCCGCAGCAGGTTGGTTTTGACGCGTTCGAAGAACGAATGCCCCCGGACAAGCTGGCGATCGACCTGATCTGGCGCGCGTTTATCCGTATGTTTGAAGGCGAAGGCGACGAAGAGCCCACGGCACCCACAGTGCGGGTCGTGAATATGTCGTTGGGAGATTTGAAACGTCGATTCGCGGGTGTTTTGAGTCCTTGGGCAAGATTGATTGATTACCTTGCCTGGCAACATGGTGTTCTCATTCTGGTGAGTGCCGGTAATATCCCTGACCCAGTACCGCTTGCAGAAGTTGCGGCCTGGTCGGACTTCGAGGATGCAGAACCTGCAGAGCGGGAAACGACTCTCTTGAAGGCGATCCTGCAAAACCGCGCACATCGCCGCCTTCTCGCCCCCTCGGAAGGGCTCAATAGCCTAACGATCGGTGCGGCGCACTACGACGAGATCGCCCCTAACGGCGCCGGCACGATGGCTGTCGATCCGTATGCTAACCCCTGCCTTCCAAACCCAAGCTCAGCGCAGGGACTCGGCTACATGAGGGGTGTAAAGCCTGAGCTCTTACTGCCGGGCGGACGCGAGCACGTTCGAACAAATAGGAATACTGCACCGATATCAGTAATACCCGTACGACAACCGGGGCGCTTTTTTGGGATCGGGGCAGCCGCCCCAGGCCCTGCGGGTGAGACTGCAAAGAAGTTGAATTTTAGCGGCACCAGTGTTGCAACTGCGTTGGCGACACACGGTGCGTTGCGCATCTTGAAAGCATTGGAAGAACTCCCGGCAGAACCGCCACATCCCACAGTGGAGCCTTCATTCCATGCAGTCGTACTCAAGGCATTACTGGTCCACGCAGCGAGATGGGATGCGGAAGTTGCTGAAAAAATAGAAGAAATCTCCAAGGAAAACGGGACGAGCTACTGGGAGCATCGGCGCGATGACGCAGCCCGGCTGCTTGGATTTGGGCTTGTAGACATTGAACGTGTTATTGATTGCGCGGAAAATAGGGCAACACTGATTGGGTGGAATACGATACACGCTAAGGAAACGGACGAGTTTCGGATCCCGATTCCAGCAGAACTCGAGAATCTTGGTGGATTTCGTGCAGTGACAGCGACTGCCGCCTGGCTTTCGCCACTTAATGCTGCTCATCGGATGTATCGAATGGCCAAGCTGGAAATCAATCATGGCAGCGACAAAGGCCTATCGCTTGGGGTGGGCAATGCAAAAGACCAGCCCTCTCACAATTCCTTTGGACGTGGGACCGTGTTTCATCGGCGCTGGGCGGGAGAAGATGCAAAGCCTTTCGTGGATGGCGGAAGTATCGTCTTGAATTTATCCTGCAAGCCGCCCGCCGGGGATTTGGATGTGCCGATTCCATATGCTGTAGCTGTGACACTCGAGGTGGGCGTTGATGTGCCAGTCGCAGTGTACCAGCGGATTAGAGAACGTCTCCGTCAGCAGGTGGCAGTACCAACTCGGTAGCGCGGAGTTCTGGCCGAACACATTTTACGTGGCGAATCGGCCAGTTCGGCTTCCGCTACTTTCAGTTTTGCAATTGGTCGGCCGGAAATTAAGAGGATTTGCGCTGCTCCAGCTGTGTTGACGGCCAAACCCTATATGGTGCGCTCGGCTACCACCTGCCACGACAACTGGCTGTTTCAAGTTGAAATCCCTCCACGTGAACGGCGAATACGGAGCAAACCACCTCAGGACGTTCGCTTCCCATGCACGACAACAGCACCTTCGCGCCGCCCGCCGAGACGCTCACCACCGGTGAACGGCTGGCGGAGCTGGCCGCCATCCTCGCCGGCGCCATCGCGCGCACCAACGCACCGAAAACGAACGAGAATTCTCCGCTCGACGGAGACAGTTCGCTGGACATCCTCACCCTAAGACGCCGTCGTCGGAGACAGGTTCGAAACCGAGTTGGAGACGACACATGAGGAAAAACCCAAGGAAATCAGGCGCAAACGCCGCGCCCAAATGCCAGGCGGCGGGGATCGACGTCCTGGCCGAACTGGCGGGGCTCAAGACCATGACGGTGCCCGAGCTGCAGGAAAAGTGGCAGGCCATCTTCGGGGAGCGTGCGCCGAACGCCAGCCGCGGCAGTCTCGAGCTTCGGCTCGGTTGCCGCATCCAGGAACTGGCCCATGGCGGGCTGCGCCGCGAGACGCGCCGAACGCTCGATGCGCTGGCCGACGAGGTCATGAGCGGCAAGCTGGGCGGGATGGTGGCGGACCCGCGCAAGCCGGCGCCCGGCACGAAGCTGGTCCGCGAGTGGGGCGGCGAGGAGCACATGGTCACCGTTCTTGCGGACGGCTTCGAATGGCAGGGGCGGCGCTTCAAGTCGCTCTCGGCCGCGGTCCGCGCGATCACCGGGGCGCACTGGAATGGCTGGCGCTTCTTCGGAATCGACCAGACTGGAGGCGCCCGATGACCAGAAAGACCCGGCCAGAACCGGCGCGTCGCCTGCGCTGCGCTATCTACACCCGCAAGTCGAGCGAAGAAGGGCTCGACATGGAATTCAACAGCCTCGACGCGCAGCGCGAGGCCTGCGAGGCCTACGTCGCCAGTCAGCGCGCCGAGGGCTGGGCCTGCCTGCGTGAGCGTTACGACGACGGCGGATTCTCCGGCGGCACGCTGGACCGCCCCGCGCTCAAGCAGTTGATCGCCGATGTCGAGGACGGGCTGATCGACGTGGTCGTGGTCTACAAGATCGACCGCCTCAGCCGCGCGCTGATGGATTTCTCGAAGCTGGTCGAGATTTTCGATCGCCACGGCGTGACCTTCGTCTCCGTCACGCAGTCCTTCAACACGACCACGTCCATGGGCAGGCTGACGCTGAACATTCTGCTCAGTTTCGCCCAGTTCGAGCGCGAGGTGATCGGCGAGCGGATCCGCGACAAGGTCGCCGCCTCGAAGAAGAAGGGCATGTGGATGGGCGGCTATGTCCCGCTCGGCTACGACGTTGTCGACCGGAAGCTGATCGTGAACGAGGCCGAGGCTGCGCAGGTCCGGACCATGTTCGAGCTCTTCGCGCGCTCCGACTCCACCGCAGCGGTGATCCGGGAGCTGAACGCCCGCGGCATCCGGTCCAAGCGCGGCCGGCCCATCGACCGCGGGGCGCTCTATAAGCTGCTGCACAGCCGCATCTACCGCGGCGAGATCACCCACAAGGGCGAGACCTATCCCGGCATGCACGAGCCGATCGTCGATGCAGAGTTGTGGGGCGCGGCCCATGCTGTGCTGGCCGGCAACCGGAACCAGCGCGCCGGACGCACACGGAGCACCGAACCGGCGCTGCTGCGCGGCCTGATCTTCACCGAGACCGGCGCCGCGATGACCCCGCACCACACGAAGAAGGGCAACAGGCGGTACTGCTACTACGTCTCGATGGACGTGATCCAGAAGCGCCCGACGGCCGAGCTGCGCGGGCCCCAGCGGCTCCCCGCGGCCATGGTGGAGGAAGCCGTCATCGGCGAAATCCGGCGGCTACTGCGCACGCCGGAAATCATCGCGCGCACCGCGCGGGCGCTGAAGAAGGAGCGGCCCGACCTCGACGAGGGCACCGTGACTGCGGCGCTCACGCAGTTCGACGACCTCTGGCAGGCGCTGATCCCGGCCGAGCAGGCCCGGGTCGTCCAGCTGCTGGTGGCGCGCGTGACGGTGGGCGAGGACGGGCTCGACATCGACCTGCGCCATGACGGACTCGGCGCGCTCGCGAGCCTCATGACGCCCGCGCGGGAGGACGCCGCCTGATGCCCGCGAACGACACCATCCGCGTCCACATCCCGCTCATGGTCCGCAAGCGCGGCGGGCGGCCGCGCATCCTGCCGCCGCGGGACATCGAGACGACGGAGGCCCCTCGGGGACAGGATCCCCGCGTGCTGCGCGCCATCGGCCGGGCATGGGCGTGGCGGCGGCGGATGGAGCGCGGCGAGATCACGACCATCGCCGATCTCGCCGCCGAGGAAGGCCTCTCCGACCGCTACGTCAGCCGCCTCCTGCGCCTCGCATGGCTGTCGCCGGACGTCCTTGAGCGGCTGGTCGTGCGCCGCGAGCCCTGCGCGATCAGCCTCTACGACCTGTGCTTCGTCGTGTCCCTACCATGGGACGAGCAGCCGGCGCGGGTGTTCGATTGATAGAGAGCGCCCGAGTCGATCCTTCAAAGTAAAAGTCCTTTTCTGCCGCCAGGTTGCCGCCTACCGTCGCATCGCAGGCCATGATAGGTCTCGCAGCAATCGGACACCCGGAAGCATTTCTCGATTCATGAACAGATACTATCAAACCCTCGCTCGGATCGGCTTTGGCCTGGCGGCCATGGCGATGCTGCTGTGGTTCTTATGGCCAAGTAGTACGTGGCAATTTGAACCTGAGCCGTTCTTCGGTTTTGGCGTTGCTTTCGTCGTCTGGGCTTTCTCTGAGTTCAAACTGAGTGAGGAGGTTATCTATCGAGCGTCCACGCCCAATGACATTCGGTTCGGTCGGGAAATTTTTGCTTATGGCACATGGAACTTCCGGGAGCTTCTGAAGGACCACGATTATCATCGCGGGATCCACCCACGATTTCTGACTGAGGCATCATTCCTTGTCAGCGAGACAGAGCTAGGTATCGCCCACTTTCAGGACAAAAAGGTACAGAAGAAGTATCTTGACTTCGCTGATCGCCTCAAAGCATTCGTGGATTATTTCGGCATGCACTCTTCTCCGGAGAGGTTCGGCAGCGTCACGTTACAGTCGGTAATCCCCGCAAACCAATTCGACGAGATGAATGTTGCGCAACACCATCAATCCGAGATCAACGAGGTGAACCGACTGGCGGCTGAAGCTTGGAAGGCCCTCGTTCCTCTGATTTCAGAGATAAAGGAGCGCATTCCTGAGGCTTTTGACGAACCAATCAAGGGTGGCTGGATAAGGAGCCCTGAAGAATAGGCCCGTGACGGTTCAACAAGAATCCTTTGAATGGTCGGGCTCACCTTTACGAGGCGATCAAACCTCGGCAGCGTTCTACGAGACTGTTTAATTGAAGCTGGCCTGAAACGACGTCGGGGTCAGCGAGACATGCGCATCGAGCGGCGGGTGCAGCTCGAACGCCCGCGGCTCGCGCGAGAAATTCCACATCCGGAACAGGCACCAGTCCGTGCGCCGTTCGTCGGCAACGGCAAGCTCGTTCCGTGTGATGTGGAAAGGCGTGCGCTCCCAGCCGTTCGTCGTCTTCACCTCGATCAGCCGTGGCCGGCCGTCCGGCGCATAGCTGGCGATGTCATAGCCCGCGCCATCGCCGTCTTCTTCTGAGACCCAGCGGACCTTTCGCGCGAGGTCATCGCGCCCCGCGGCCTTCAGAGTAGCATGCTCGTGCGCCAGGACGCGCTCCTCACCCGCGCGGCCAAGGGCGCGATTGCGCTCGTCCCGGCCCGCCACGTCGAACTTCCTCGCGATGTGCAACATCTGGTCCAGCTCTTGCGGCGGAGGCTGGTTGGAGAGCGTGGGCGGAGGACCGATCCAGATCTGCGCCGCCTCGCGCATGCCGGTCGCAGGGAGCGTTCCTGGCAACCGGCCGAGCCAATCCGGATGCAGGTCCAGCCATCGCGCCACCGCGTCGACCAGCGTCATCTGGAAATTGAAGGCTGGCTTGTAGCCCAGGATCCAGTCCTCGCCGAGCCCCTTCAGCACCGCGCTGATGTTCTGGTGCTTAAACTCGACCGATCCCTCAGACCGTTCGTTCAGAAGCGGCAGGAGCGCCCGGCGATGCTCGGCCTTGCTGTAGCGGCGCCCGGCGATGTCGTCAGCCAGCATCGCGAAGTAATCCGCGACGATTAGGTCGTTTTCTTCATCGGTCCAGGGGCCACTCGCCATGCCGCCAGGCTAGAGGCGCGATGTGCGTTTGTCATCAATGGCTTCGACAAACCCGCCGCCGATTGAAACTCTCCGCTACGCGCTCGCCTGTTCCAGCCCTACGGCCTGCGCCTCCTGCTTGTTGGGTCTCCGTTTCGGTCGATAGCGATGGAAACAAGGCGCGCAGTTTTGGCGGGCTTGCGAGTCAGGCCATTGGAAAGACGAGGAAATCTTCGACCGAACCGAAATCGGCGCGGTTCGCCCGACCAGAGACGAAAGGCCATTCAGAGACGGAAATCGCACCACGCCCGCGTCTCAGCGGTTCGCACCCATCCGGCAAACCCCTTTGAAAACAGGAGAAAATCCGCCGCAGGCGCGCGGCCTGAACTGGTTCGAAAGGGTGATAGTGGCGGAGGGAACGGGACTGGGATCGGACGTTCTCTACTTCTTAAGCCCCTGTTTTGCATAAATTAATCTACTTAGCCGCCCTTTGATCCGCCGGCAAAGACGAGAGAATTCGCGCATCGGTATGCCGCGAGGAAAGAGCGGCACTCAGGCACGCCGCGCGCAACCTTCATACATGAAGACCATTGGTTTCGGGCCGGTCGCGTAGCCTGTCGTGAGATCGTGGAGCCGAAAGCCACCCTCTTCGACAAGTGCCGTAGTCGGCCGATCAAGATGACAGTTCCCAGCGCAACGACGCCAAACGGGCGTCAGCCATTTCTGCCACCGCTGAACACCAGGCTCCGGAGCAAGTCCGTGCTCGACGAAGCTGAAGATGCCGTCTGGCTTCAGAACGCGTCGGATCTCCGAAAGTGCCTGTCTGGGATCAGAGACGCTGCAAAGCGTCCAAGTGGCAATTACGCAATCGACGCTTGACGTTTTAAGCGGCAGTTCCTCAGCCCGACCTTGAACCAGCTCCGTTTCACGTGCAGCTCGAAGGGCTGCTTCTTCGGCGAACCTGATGAGCTCGGGCGAGGGATCGATGCCTATGACGTGGCGCACTCCATTCTGGTAAAGGCCGAGGTTCAAGCCAGAGCCAATCCCGATTTCCAGAACACGGCCTTTTGCCGAGGAGACGGCCCGGCGACGGTATGGAAGGAGTTGGTCCTGACCCATGGCCAGATGCGTCAGGCGAGGGAGGATGTATCTGTCGTAGCATCTCATCGGTTTACCCGATCCGGCCGAGGAGAGGGAAGGTGTCGAGCAGCCAGTATGAGAGCGCGCTCAACTGTCCGGTGATCATGGCCAGCCCCATCAGGATCATCACGACGCCCGCGCCCTGATGCAGACGGTGCCCCACGCGACCCACTCCGCGCAGACGGCCCGTCAGGCGGTCGGTGAAGGCGGCGACAACAAGGAACGGTACGCCAAGCCCGGCGGAGTAGATCGCAAGGAGCGCCACGCCCTGCCCGATCGTTGCACTTGTCGCGCTCGCTGTCAGGATCGCGCCAAGGATCGGGCCGATGCAGGGGGTCCAGCCAAAGCCGAAGGCGAGCCCAAGCACGTAAGAGCCTGTGGGGCGCCCCCCGGGCAGGTCGAGGCGAAAGCGGAAATCCCGCTCCATCGCCTGGATGCGGGCCGCGCCCAGCATGAACAGCCCGAACAGGATGATAATGCCGCCGCCCAGGATGTTGAGCTCGTACCGCCAGCGCAGCAAGGATTGCCCCAGGGCGGTGGCCGAGGCTCCGAGGATCATGAAGATCGTGGAAAAACCCAGCACGAACCAGAGGCTGAGCCAGACGACCTGACCGCGCCGGGGTGCCACCGCGCCGCCTACCGAGCGCCCGGCGATATAGGAGACATAGCCGGGCACCAATGGTAGCACACAGGGTGAGACGAAGGATATCGCACCTGCCAGAAGGGCCGCGGTCATCCCGATGAGCGAGAGGTCAGCCATGCGTCGCCTCCAGCGTTCTCTGTCGCCATGGCCACCAACCAAGAGCATAGGAATAGGCCGCAGTCGGAATGACCACCCATTGCAGGATCGGGCTCAACCCTGCATCGATCACGGGAATGACAGGCATGAGATCGCGGTAAGCCCAAGCCTCACGGATCTCGATGTTTAGCCATTCGCTGAAGATCGTGTAGCCGACACCGAAGATCAGCGCAGCAAGGAGAACACGGGGCCCTTGCGTCTGCGGCCATGTGGGTCGGCCGAACAGCAAGAGCGCGATCGTGAAGGTGCTGAGGGTGATCAGGATATCGCCCCCGGTGCAGTGCACCGCCGCGAAGACGATCTCCCCGGGCGCTCCGCTCAGCCAGATCGTGTAAAGCGGAATATGCGCGAACTCCCAGAGCAGGTGCGCAATGGCGGAGAATACGAGATACCGGCGCAGGGTGACCAGCCAGTTGCGCGTCTCCGCCACATGGGTGAACGGGACTGCCGTCATTGGAATAGTCCCAAGATGCTGTCGAACCAGCCAGGCTCCGGGGGTGGTGCGTTAGCCAGCTCGCTAAGGTACAGGATGAGATTCACGTGGCCAAACCCGGTGCCGTGGAAAATGGCAGCATGTCGCCCGCCTCGATCAATGATGTGAACCATTGGCGTGCTGCCATTTCGATCAGAAAGGGCGGAAAAGTTCGCCCTTGTTTTGCCCGCGTCTCCCTTCGACGTTATCGCATGCCAATTCGCTCGATCCCAGCCAACTCCTGTGGCGGGGCCAACGGTCAGGAAAGTAACCCACTCGCGCATCGGGGTGATGTTTACCCCCTCCTGCACCTTGCGCACTAGCGCCTGCTGGGCCTCGCACGGCGCGTCGCAGCCCTCGGGCGCGAAGGTTACCACGACGATCCGGTCCTGCAGGGCTTCCAGCCGCAGGGCTCCGCCATCGGCATCGGTCCCGCGCAGACGCGGCGTGCGCCGCAGGTCGGTCGGCTCGAACGCAGGTTCCCGCTCGGCCATCACCTCGTCGATCCGCTCGCCTGGATGATGCGCGATTGCCGAACCTGCCGGGAACAGGATGGCCAAAATGAACAGGATGCGTCTCATTCCGCGTTTCCCGGCCCGGTCGCGGTCACGCTCAGAACCGGCACCTCGACCGTGATCTCCCCGGCATTCTCGAAGGTCAGGGTCAGCGGAAAGGTGCTGCCCTCCTCCAGCTTCCCGGTCAGATCCATCAGCATCAGGTGCATTCCTCCGGGGGCGAAGGTGACGGGTGTGCCGGGGGTGAGATCGAGTGCTTCGATATGGTTCATGCGGGAGACGCCGTTGGTATCCGTTACAGTGTCATGCAGCATCACATGGCCCGCCGCGGGCGTTTCAAGCGCCGTGAGCCGGTCCGCGATATCGCTTTCCAGCGTGAGGTATGCGGCGCCGGGGCGGCTGGCCAGGATGCTGGCGCGGGCCCACGGGTCTGTGACACTCACATCGGCGGCGGCGAGAGTCGGGAGGGCCGCGCAGAAGACGGCGAGAGCAATGGGTTTCACGAGGAGGATCCTGTCGTTTGAATGAGGTTCGAGAGATTATTGGCGAAGGTTTCAGCGGGCGCGTCACCCTCCAGCCAGACATCGACGAAGCCGCCGTCTGGGGCCATGACATAGATGTGTCCGGAATGGGCCATGGTGTAGCCGTTGGGTGCGGTGGTATCCTCGGCGCGCTCGTACCAGACGCGGAAATTGCCTGCGGCCTCAGCGATCTGCGCCTCCGTCCCCGTGAGGCCGACCATGCGGGGATGGAAGGCTTCGACATAGGCGGCCATGACGTCGCGCGTGTCGCGGGCTGGGTCCACTGTAACGAAGATCGGCGTTACCTGCGCGGACTTGGGGCCGAGTGCGTCCATCACCTGCGCCATGTAGGCCAGCGTTGTCGGGCAGATATCCGGGCAATGGGTAAAGCCGAAGAAAACCAGCTGCCACTGGCCGTCGAAGCTGTCCGCCGTCACCGATCGTCCGGTATGGTCGGTCAGGGTATAGGCATTGGTGATCGCCGCCTCGCCGGTGACGCGGGGGGCGGGCAGGTCTGCCGGGGTCTGTGCCTGCCAGAGGAAGGCGGCCCCGAGCGCGACTGCGGCAACGCCAGTCAGTGCCCAGAGACCGCGACGGATGCGGCTCAATCCGTAACCGTTCGAAGTTTGGTTCATGTGATCGGGCCTTTCAAAAGGTGGGGCCGCCCGGGCCAGGACCGTGGCCCGGGCAACGTTCGCTCAACCGCCCTGCGGTGCAGGGTCCGCATCGGTCCCGGCCGGCGGCATGTCATGTTGGGGGCTGTGATGGGCCATTTGTTGCATCATCTCGGTGCAGGCCTCCATCATCGGGCCCATCTGCTCCATCATCTTCATCATGCCCATCATGTTCTGCATGCCGGACATATCCCCGCCCATCATGCCGCCGTCCTGCATCATCGGCCCGTCCATCTGCGCGGGTGCGGTGTCGTCTTGTGCAAAGGCCATCGGGGCAGCGATAAGAGCTGCGAACGTGGCAGCGAGGCTCAGTGTCTTGGTCGTTTTCATGGTCGTCTCCTTGGGTTGAGTTCAGAGGTCAGTCCCTCGTCGTGTCCGGCATATCGGCCGGGGTCTTTGCTGCGTCACAGCCCTTGCTTTTGCACATGACGCAGTATCCGGTGGCGCACATCACCGCGCAGGGCGCGAGGCTCAGGATCAGGGGCGCCACACCAATGGCCGCAAGCCAGCCCCAGTTGAGCCAGAGCCCCGCGCCGACCACCACCATCGCCGCGATCACGGTCTGACGGCGGCTCAGCGCCCAACGGGCGGGCGCAGCCTGACGGCGGCGCACAAGCGGTATGTTTGTCATGGCGTGTCTTTTCCTTTTGCTATGATTGTCTCAAAAAGTGCGATATTTTCCGGGCTGTCCCACTCGGACGGACCAACGAGACGGCCAAGCTCGCGGCCCTGCCGGTCAATCAGAATGGTTGTCGGCAAGCCGTAGGCCGCGAAAGCCATCATCACGCGGGTCTGATCGGCCAGATACATTCCAAGATGCCGGATCCCGATTTCGTCGTAGAAGCGGCGCACCGGTCCCAGCCCCGCCCGGTCGATCGACAGCGGCAGGACATGGAAATCGTCGCCACCAAGCCGGGCCTGGAGGGCGTCGAGCGTCGGCATCTCCTCGCGGCAAGGCGCGCACCAAGTGGCCCAGATGTTCAGCAGCACAACCTTGCCATGGAAATCATCGAGCATCAGGTCGCGCCCGGCGCCGTTCACGAAGGGGGGCGAGGGCATCTCTCGCGGGCTGTCCCGAAGTGGCATTACCGGGCCCGCGGCGACCGGCGTGGCCAATGCCGCCGCAGCCGTGGCGACAAGGAAGTCTCGGCGTCTCATGGGGTTGCCTCCGCTTGCAGCGCCCGGACCACGGGCATGATGTCGGTTTCCAGGATATTCCGGTTGAATGGGCCCACATGTTTCATCGCGATGCGACCCTTGGCGTCGATGACGTAGGTTTCCGGCACGCCGTAAACCCCCCAGTCGATGGCAACGCGGCCATTCCGGTCCGCCCCTATGCGGGTGAAGGGATCCCCCAACTCATCCAGAAACGCGAGCGCGGCGCCCGGTGCGTCCTTGTAGTTGATCCCATGGATCGGGACCGCGGCGGTCTCGGCAAGCGCCACCAAGAGCGGGTTCTCGGCGCGGCACGGCACACACCAGGACGCCCAGACATTGACGATGGACACTTCGCCCGTCAGATCAGTGGTGGCCAACCCATCGCTGCGCCCCTCTATGGGCGGCAGATCGAATTCCGGCACCGGCTTGCCGATCAGGGTCGAGGGCAGCCGATCATCGTTATTGAAAAGCCCCCAGTAGAAGGCGGCAGCGAGTCCTGCAAAGATTACGACGGGCAACACCGCCAGCGGCGAGACCCGGCGCGTGGTTGGCTGTGCCTCCGCGGTCATGATCCGTCCCCGTCATTGGCCGTTACCTCTGTCTGAAACCCGCGTTCGCGCTCAGACCATGTGCTCTTGATGAAGGCGAGTACCGCGGTGATCTCGTCGTCCGAGAGAATGCCTTCAAATGCGGGCATGTCGCTCTCGTAGCCGGGGACCACCGCGCCGACACCCAGCTTCGTGATCGTGAACAGCTGCCGGTCGGCATGGTGCCAGGTGTGACCGCTGGCATCATGCGGCGGCGCTGGCATGCGACCGTCTTCGTTCCGCCTGCGCCAATCCGGCTGACCTTCCAGATTGACCCCATGACAGGACGCGCAATTGGCGGCATAAAGATCCTGCCCGAGTGCGACCTGTTCGGCCGTCACCGGCGCGCCCAGAAAGGTCAACCCTTCCGGGGTGTCCTGCGGCGCGGCCGCCACGACCCAGGCGGCCACACCCGCGATCAGTACGAGGGCGCCTCCGGCAACAAATCCAACGCGTGTCATGTCGGCCGCCGCAGATATTTGATCAACGCCGCCGCCGCGAGGATCAGCACCCCAATAAGCAGCAAGAAGACCAGCCCACCACCCAACATCATACCCATCATTGGGCCACCCATCATCTGGCCCATGCAGTCGCTCATCATTCCCGTTCCCGGGCCATCTACAGTGCCGTTCATGTTGAACTCCTTATGTATTTACAGATTGCCCAAATCGCGAGGCAAAGAGCTGCCACGGCGAAAATGGGACCGAGAGTCATCGCGAGGATCGCAAACGCGGTCCCGAGCGTGTCAGCCAACAGGCCCGCGCCGTCATTCATCGGAATAGACCGCGACACCTTCCGGCCCGAAAGCATAGGTGCGCAGAGTTCCGGTTTTCGCAGGTGCCATCCCCGGCGCGTTACCGGGCATGCCCGGCAGGGTGATGCCAGTGATGTCGGGACGTTCGTCCAGCAACCGCTCGATGATCTCGGACGGCACGAGGCCGCTGACGACATAGCCATCGATCATGGCGAGGTGGCAGCCGATGCCCCGCTCGGGCACGCCCATCTCGATCGACCTTTGGTCGAAATCGCGGTCGTCGATCACATTGACCGCGAAGCCCTCGGCGCGCAGATATTCGGCATAGGCGTCGCAGCAGCCGCAGCCGGGGCTGCGCCAGATGGTGACCGGTTCCGCGCCCTGCGCGGCGGCGGATGCGATAACCGGTGACGGGGTCTCGCGATCTGTCGCGACATAGGCGGCCGTGGCCGCGCCTGCGATCCCCAGGGTGACGGCAAGTACCATTTTCATGATCGGTGTTCCTTTCTCAGAGCGCGGCAAGCGTGGCCCACGTGGCGCCACCGTCCCGGCTGTGTTTCAGTTTGGTCGCGGAGGTGGCGGCGATGTGGTCGGGGTCTGCCGGATCAACGGCAAGCGCCTGTGCGTGCAGGCTGGACCTGTTCTCCCAGGCAACGCCGCCATCCGTGGAGGCCCAAAGCCCCGAAGGCAGCGCCGCGTAAAGCCGTTCCGGCGCACTATTGGCTGAGACCAGCGATTTGACGGGCTCGCCTTCAGGCAACGGGGCTTCCGGCGCGGGCGACGTTCCCGCGACCAGCGCATCCATCGCGTCACCCGCCACCACGTCCTGCCAGCGGCAGAAACAGTCAGGTACTCGGGTCACGCCCTGGTCGGTCCCGGCATAGATCCAGATACCGCCCATACCGCTGGCGAGATTGACCGAAGCGAGGGTCAGAATCTCGCGCTCGGCTTCGGCGATCCAGGGGCGGTCCATCACGAAAGACCATCTGGTCCCTGCATCCTCGCTGCGCCACAGCCCGTCGCCGGCGATGGCGGCATAGACCGAATCGGGTGCACCCGCCGCGATGGCGAGTGCAGTGATCTGTGCCTGCGGCAGGCCGCCCGAAGCAGCGCTCCATGTCCGGCCACCATCCTCGGACCGGTCCAGCCCGCCGCCGTCCAGCGCCGCGAAAAGCTGCCCCGGACGGTCTGGGTGACAGGCCAAAGCCCTGATCGGGGTGCGCGGCGCAGGCAGGCGGGTTGCGTCGCCAGACGGATCAAACCGCTGAACACGCGTGCCAACGACGACAAGCGCTTCACCGTCGAAATCCAAGGCAGAGGTTGCCGCGCCTTTGGCCTGCGCCCGCCGCGCTGGCATCAGCCCGGCGGCGGCCACAGCGCCCAGCATGCCAAGCACGCAGCGCCGTCCAAGCGGCCGTGTGGTCGGATGATTGACGTTCATTTTCTCATCCTCCTCGCGCGACACGGATCACGCCCATCATCCCGCCCGCCTGATGCTCGAGGATGTGGCAATGGAACATCCAGTCACCCGGATTGTCGGCGACGAAGGCGATCTCGACGCGTTCACGCGGGGCCATCAGCACCGTGTCCTGCCATTCATGATGCACAGTGGGCGTCCCATTGCGGCTGATCACGCGGAAGGAATGGCCGTGCAGGTGGATCGGGTGGTGGAACGCCGTGGCGTTGGTCATGGCGATGACGTGGCTGGCATCGCGTTCCAGCACCAGCATCGGGTCGAGGATATGCCCTTCGGCTGCGACGCCGTTGATGAACCAGATGCCGCCGTCGTGCATCCGGTTCATCATTCCGCCACCCATCATGCCGCCCTCGGATGTCAGCCCCATCTGGCGTTCGACCATCCCGCCCATCATGCCGCCGGTGAAGGTCACTTCGTGGTGGCGGGCACGGGCGATGTCGGGCTCGGGCAGCGGGTTCGGGGCCAGCGCCATGTCCCAGTCGGGCGGCGCATCGCGCAGGGGCGTCTCGGAATAGGCCAGATCGACCACTTCGAAATTCCGGTCCGAATAGAATCGGTCGGTGACGGTCAGCGTCTCGCTCGGCGCGCCCGTCATGTCGAGCATCAGATCGACCCGCATCGCCGGGCCGATCACCACCCATCCGCGCGCGTCTTGAGGTGCGTGCGGCGTTACCGGCTGCCCGTCAAGCGCGATGACCTGCGGTGCCAGATCGCCGAAATCCAGTGCGAAGATGCGGGCATTGGCCGCGTTGATCAGGCGCAACCGGACCCGCTCGCCCGCCTTTACCTGTACCGCATCCGGCACACGCCCGTTGATCGTCACGGTATTGCCCAACCGTCCGCCATGGCTCATGTCATGAAATCCGCCGAAACCGTCGGCAATCCCGGCCTCTTGGGTCAGGCGCCAGTCGTCGAGCACCCAGACCATCTCGCGGTCCACGCGCGGCGGGTTTGCTTCTTCGATGATCAACGCGCCGTAAAGCCCGCGCCCGACCTGCTCGAAGCTGCGCTGGTGCGGGTGATACCAGAAGGTTCCGGCATCGACGGCATCAAACGCGTAGGTAAATGTCTCACTCGGCGCGATCGGGGCCTGCGTCAGATGCGGCACACCGTCCATGGCGTTGGGCACCCGCAGCCCGTGCCAGTGCACGGTGGTTTCCTCGTCCAGCGCGTTCTCGACCGCGATGCTAAGCCGGTCGCCCTGCCGCACCCGGATCTCGGGGCCCGGGACAGCGCCGCCATAGCACCAGATGTCAGTCTCGCCCCAGGGTTCGGGAACAAGCCGCGCCCGTCCCGGGGCGGCGCGCAGGGTGAAGGGCGTTGTAGTGTCCGCCCAGGCCGGGCGCACGGAAACTGCTGCACCTGCCGCAGCACTACCGGCCAGAAAGCCGCGGCGCGACAGCGCCGGTGTGAATGTCGATTTCATGTGTCTGTCTCATCTGATCTCTACCATCGGGGGTCGCGCACAAGTCGCGCGATCGAGTGCGCCCCGATACCGTTAAGGTTTCGGAAGACGCAGTCCGACGGCCACGAAAACGCTGGTGTCAGCGCCCGTGGCGTCGGATCAGACGAAGGGTCGGGGAGGGAAAGGATCCGGTGGTGAACGCTGACCATGCGGCACGGTCACGCTCAGGGGCCGGTCATGACGAAGGGTTGGTATCATATACTCAATAGACGCAGCCGCCGTCAGGGCCATCGCGCCGGGTGCAGTGCAATCGAGTTGGCACAGCGTCGTGTCGTCAGCACCTTCGCCATCTGTCGGACAGCCTTGACAGTCCTCTATGGCCATCGCGCCGTC
The DNA here is from genome assembly GCF_037083845.1 of Roseovarius sp. E0-M6. Taxonomy (NCBI): domain Bacteria; kingdom Pseudomonadati; phylum Pseudomonadota; class Alphaproteobacteria; order Rhodobacterales; family Roseobacteraceae; genus Roseovarius; species Roseovarius sp. E0-M6. The sequence continues at coordinate 131,878 of NZ_JBAPLA010000004.1, forward strand.
ATCCATCACGGCCATTTCGAGCGCCATATCATTGGCGCTCACCGCATGCGCGATATTGCCCACGGCAAAGACCGCGAGAAATGCCAGTAGCAGGATGGATGATAGGCGGCGCATACGAAGAAGATAGGCTGAAGGGGTGGGCCTGTCCAGCCAGGAGCCTGCGACCTTTCGCGCTGCGGCAATCCGAACATTGGAGTGTATGACGTGCATCAGCTAGGCTCTTTATTCGAGACAACAGCCAGATCCTCGAGGATCGGGCAATCTGGCCGATGATCGCCTGCGCAGCTCTCGATGAGGTGACCGACGGTGGCGCGCATCGCGGTCAGTTCGGCGATCTTGGCGTCGATAACATCCAGATGATGTTGGGCAATCTGTTTAACATCCGCGCTCGCGCGGTCCTTGTCCTCATACAAAGCTAGCAAAGCGCGGCAATCCTCGATCGCGAAGCCGAGAGATCGGGCGCGCCCGATGAAATCCAGCTTGTGCAGATCATTATCGCTGAAACGGCGATAGGCGTTGTCATCGCGTGCCGGATTAACCAGGCCAATATCCTCGTAATACCGTATTGTCTTGGCGGGCAGATTCGTGATCCGCGCGATATCTCCGATATTCATGGAGTGTCTCCTATTCCGCCGGGGCTGGTTGGGCCGCGGACCGGTGATGTGAGCGGCTGGCGCGTGCGCTTTCATCCATCGCCGGGCGCAATCGGCGCAGGCGCAGCGCGTTGGTCAGCACGAAGACTGAGCTGAGCGCCATGGCGCCGGCCGCCAGAACCGGCGACAGCAGCAGCCCGAGCGCAGGATAAAGCACTCCCGCCGCCACCGGGATAAGCGCGGTGTTGTAGCCGAAGGCCCAGACCAGGTTCTGCCGGATATTGCGCATCGTGTGGCGCGAGACCTGAAAGGCGTTCACGACGCCGCGCAGGTCGCCCGACATCAGCACCACGTCGGCGGATTCGATGGCCACGTCGGTCCCGGTACCGATCGCGATGCCGACATCCGCATGGGCCAGCGCCGGCGCATCGTTGATCCCGTCGCCAACAAAGGCCACGCGCGCGCCGCCCTCGCGCAGCGTGTCGAGCGCGGCCACCTTGCCATCCGGCAGCACGCCCGCGATAACCGTGTCGATCCCCACCTCGCGGGCGATGGCGTCCGCCGTCTCGCGTTTGTCGCCGGTGATCATCGCCACGCGCAGATCGGCGGCGTGCAGGGCGCGGATCGCCCCGGCGCTCGACGGTTTGACCGGGTCGGCCACGGCGATCACGGCGGCGACCCGCCCGTCGATGGCCGCAAAGAGCGCAGTGCGGCCCTTTGCGGCGAGGTCGGCCTCCGCCGTGGCAAGGTCGCCGGTGTCCAGCCCCTCGCGCGCCATCAGCCGATCCGCCCCGACCAGCACGTCATGGCCCGACACGCGGGCACGCACACCGTAGCCGGTGACTGACTCGAACTGGTCCACTTCGACCCGCGCAGCCCCTTCGGCCTGCGCCGCGCGGGTGATCGCCTCGGCCACGGGATGCTCAGATTGGCTCTCGACCGCGGCGATCAACGACAGTACCTCGGCCCGGTCGAACCCGTCGGCCAGCAGCAGATCGGTCATCTCGGGGCGGCCCTCGGTCACCGTGCCGGTCTTGTCGAGCGCCACCACATCGACCGACGCCAGCGCCTGCAGCGCATCGCCCTTGCGAAACAGCACGCCCATCTCCGCCGCGCGCCCGGTGCCCACCATGATCGAGGTCGGCGTGGCCAGCCCCATCGCGCAGGGGCAGGCTATGATCAGCACCGACACCCCGGCCACCAGCGCCAGCGTCACGGCAGGGTCAGGCCCCTGCGCCAGCCATATCGCCACCGTGAGCGCGGCCACGGCCATCACGACGGGCACGAACCACAGCGTGATGCGGTCGACTAGCCCCTGGATGGGCAGTTTGGCGCCCTGCGCATCTTCGACCATGCGGATGATCTGCGCCAGCGTCGTATCCGCACCAACCCGCGTGGCGCGAATGTACAGGCTGCCGGACCCGTTGACCGTGCCGCCGGTCACCGCGTCACCTTGCGCCTTGGCGGCCGGCACGGGCTCGCCCGTGATCATGCTCTCGTCGACATAGGCCTCGCCTTGCGTGACCTCGCCGTCGAGGGCGATTCGTTCGCCGGGGCACACCAGAAGGGTGTCGCCGACACGGATATCGTCAATATCGACGTCCCTGGCCTCGCCATCGCGGATCACGCGGGCCGTGCGTGCCTGCAGCCCGAGCAACCGCTCGATCGCCGCCCCGGTGCGGCCCTTGGCGCGCGCCTCCAGCCAGCGGCCCAGAAGGATCAGCACGACGATCACGGCGGCCGCCTCGAAATAGACCGCGCGCACGGCCTCGGGCAGAAGGCCGGGCAGGAAGGTCGCCACCACCGAATAGGCCCAGGCCGCGCCGGTGCCCACGGCAACAAGACTGTTCATGTCCGGCGCGCCCCGCAGGAGAGCGGGAAAGCCCTTGGCATAGAACACCCGCCCCGGCCCCGCGAGGATGATGGTCGTCAGCACGAACTGGAGATACCAGCTTGCCTGATGTCCGATCGTCCCTGCGATCAGGTCATGAACGCCGGGAATCACGTGGCTGCCCATTTCGATCAGAAAGACTGGCAGCGCCAGCAGGGCCGCGATCAGGGTCTTGCGGGCGATCAGACGAGCGTCTTCTTCCTTACGCGCAACCGCCGAGAGGCCCTCGCCCGTCTCCGCAAGCTCCGCCGGATAGCCAGCCGCGCGCGTCGCAGTCAAAAGTTCCTGCGGAGTCACTGCCCCCTCGGCAATCGTCACCGTCGCGCTCTCGGAGGCGAGGTTCACGTTGACGTCCAGAACGCCGGTCAGCGCGCCGAGCGCGCGATCTACCCGGCCCACGCAAGAGGCGCAGGACATCGACGTCAGGGTCAGCTTCACGGTCCGGGTGCGCAATGGATAGCCAATGCTCTCAAGCACCGTAGCGACCTGAGTGAAATCGGTACCCTCCGTGATGTTGAATTGCGCAGACTCACTGGCAAGGTTGACCGAAACGTCACTGACCCCGTTCACATCCGCCAACGTTCTTTCGACCCGCCCCACGCAAGACGCGCAGGTCATGCCCTCAATGGCTATCTTGATATGCTGCGTGTCCATGATCTCGGCCTTCCAGCTTGCGCGGTTTTCTTCCATATGGGGGTTCCTTCAACTGGAAGGTCAAGATGGCTGAGAAAGTAATTACATTCTACCGGTCTGCGACGCTCTTGCAGTCTCTTGATGCGCAAGTACTCCGAGAGGCGGTACACCTGTCGTGGCGAGCGCTCGGGCGCTCCTGCCTCACCCTGCACAGCAGGACAGTTTCGCCACGTCCTTGTCGAAGGTCTGCGCGGCGAGCTTCAAACCCTCGACGGTGGTGAGGTAGGGGAAGATCGTCTCGCCGAGCGATTTTGTCGTCATGCCGAACTTCAGGGCCATGACAAGCGTCTGAACGCTGTCGGCGCCCTCGGGGGCCATGATCACGCCGCCCAGCAGGCGGTCGGTTGCCCGGTCCGCGATCAGCTTGATCAGCCCGCGCGTGTCGCGGGCGGCGAGCGCGCGGGGTACGTTGTCGAGGGTCAGCACGCTGGTCTTGACGTCATGACCCGCCGCGCGCGCCTGGGCCTCGGTCAACCCGACGCCGGCGACCTGCGGATCGGTGAACACCACCCAGGGCATCGCGGCGTTGTCGTAGCGCTCCGTCCCTTCCAGCACAGCGTTGCGGGCCGCGAGCTTGGCGCCGTTGGCGGCCATGTAGACGAACTGGTCGCGGTCGGTCACGTCACCGGCGGCGAAGACCCCGGGCTTCGTGGTCTGCATGTCGTCGCCGACGTGGATCGCACCGCGTGTGTCGGTCTCGACGCCCATCTCGGCGAGGCCCAGCCCCTCAGTATTGGGCGCGCGTCCCGTCGTCAGAACGAGGTGATCGGCCGTCAGATCGCGTGCGGTACCGTCCAGCGTCACGGTCAGGCCCGCGCGCTCCCCGTCGCGTCGCGCGGCGACGTAGCTCGCGCCATCGAGGATCGTGAAACCCTCGGCGCGTAGGATTTCTGTGAGCGCCTCGGACACCTCCGGCTCGGTGCGCGGCAAGAGGCGCGAGCGGCAGACGATGGTAACGCGCGTGCCCATCCGCGCCATCATTTGCGCAAGCTCGACACCGACATAACCGCCGCCAAGGAAGATCAGGCTCTCGGGCAATTGGTCCAGCTCCAGAAGCGACGTGCTGTCGAGCGTCGGCGCGTCCAAGATACCGGGGATGTCGGGAACGGCAGGCCGACCGCCGGTGGCAATGATCACCTTGGACGCTGTGATCTTGCGCCCGCCGACCTCGACCCCGCTCTTCGCCAACCGCGCCGGGCCTTCGTCGATGTAGGTGATCGTCTCATAACCCGGCAGCAGATCGGCGTATTTCTTCTGCCGCAGCGTCGCGACGAGATCGTCCTTGGCCGCGACCAGCGCCGCCCAATCATCCACCTGCGCCTCACCTTGCAAGCCGGGAAACCGTTGAGCGGCTTTCGCACCATGCACCGCCTCGGCGGCGCGGATCATCGTCTTGGACGGCACGCAGCCGACGTTCACGCAGGTGCCGCCGATGGTGCCATGGCCGATAAGCGCGACGCGCTTACCCCCTTCGGCGGCGGTGATCGCGGCTGAGAAGCCAGCCGATCCGGCGCCGATCACGGCAAGGTCGAAGTCGCGGCGTCCCGCGCCGCCCGGTGTGCAGCAGTCATGGGGGTCCACTTGCTGGTCCATTGTCGTTTTCCTTCACTATTTGTGGGAACAATCGACCTCGCGACGCCCCGAAAGTCGTGTGTCAGACCATCCCGCCTATGTCGGAGGCGTAACTCGGATAGGCGAAGATCATCGCCTTGATCTGGTTGGCTGTCTGGCCCGCTCCTATCGCCATGGCAAACAGGTTGATTTGCTCCTCGGCCCCTGGTCCGATCAGGTGCGCACCGAGGATCTTTCCGGTCTCTTGCTCGACCAGAACCTTGTAGCCCGACCATTTTGCGCCGACCCGCAGCGAGGAATACCAGCCGTCGGTCTTCTCGAAATGCGTGTCGAACTTCAGGCCCTTCTTTCGGGCTGCAGCTTCCGACAGGCCGACGGTCGCGACCATCGGCAGGGTGAAGACGACGCTCGGGATCGGCGGGTAGGACACCTCGCGCGCATCCTTGCCCGCCAATAGGTTCTTGCCCGCAACACGGCCCTCGTTGGCCGAGACAGGCGTCAGTTGGGGGCCGCTGTCGGCGCAGTCTCCGGTCGCGAAGATGGCCGGGTTGGTGGAGCGCATCGCGATGCTGACCGTGATGCCGCGCGGGCCGTATTCCACTCCGGCGGCCTCAAGATTCAGCCCGTCGATATTGGGCACCCGTCCGGTCGCATGAACCACGGTGTCGCAGATGACGATTTCCGTGCCGCCCGGCCGCTCGACGGTGATGGCGAATTCACCGCCATGTTTCTCGATCTTCAGCACTTTCGCTTCTGTCCGCAGGTCGACGCCGAGATGTTCCGTGGCCTCGACCAGCATCGCAACAAGATCGGGATCGAAATTGCCCAAGGGGCGGTCCATCATTTCCAGAACCGTCACCTCTGCCGCCCCGGTGCGCTTGGCGATATGGGCGAACTCCATGGCGATGAAGCCGCCGCCGACGAAGACGATCCGCTCGGGACGTTCGGTCAGTTCAAGAAAATCGGTGCTGGTGATCAGATGTTCTTCGCCGGGAATGTCCAGCGTCATCGGCCGCGCGCCGGTGGCGATGTGGAAGTGCTCTGCGCGCAGGGTTTTGCCGTTCAATTCGATCGTGTCCGGGCCGGTGAAGCGCGCGGCGCCGTGCAGCGTCGTGACGCCCGCCTTCTCCAATCCGGCCTCGATCCGCCCCGGCATGACGTCCGTGAATGTGCGCTTGAAGGCCATCATTTCGGCCCAGTCGATGGAAATCTGGGTCTTGAGGCCCTTGCCCGCCAGGTTTTCGGCCCAGTCCACGCCCTCGGTGACAGCCACCAGCATCTTCTTGGGATCACAGCCGCGCAGGGCGCACGTCCCGCCATAGGGCAGGCTGTCGATGCTGGCCACGTTCCAGCCCGCCGCCGCGGTCATCCGGGCCACCCCGTTGCCGCCGGTGCCGGCCCCGATCACGATCAGATCATGGTCATATGCGTCACTCATGCCGTGCTCGTGTCGATCCTGGTCGTCCGGTCGCGCTGCGCATTTGCGCGCCTGGTCACAAGGAAGGTCAGTGCGGTCGTTGCCGCGATCAGGGCGACGGTGAGGGTCCAGCCGGGGCCAAACGCTGCCATCGCAGAAAAGCATTGAGTCATCATGGGTCGTTCCTTTCAGGTGTTGCCTTGGTGCCGTTGCCTGCGCCACACGGCGTAGACGGTTAGCGCGATGAAGAATGCCAGTGCGGGCAGCAGAGCGTAGTCGATCCAGCCCAGCACTGCAGAGAGGCCGATAGCTCCCAGCAGCACGACCAGGATTGGTGTGAAGCAGCAGAGCACCGCAACGACGGTGCCGACGATCCCGGTGAGCAGCAGCTTGTGGTCAGAGCTTTCAGCCATCCTGCGCTCCCCCTGGTGTACCCAGCTGCATACAGCATTCGCCAGTTTTCCTGCCGCGGCGCATTGTGCGCCAGGTCAGCGCCACTGCCGTCGCGAGCACTCCGCCCATGAGGTCATCGCTCATGATCTCAACTTCCCGTCACGGCCGGATATCCGGCATTGGCCGAGGCCTCGGCGATGGCATCGGCACTGGTCGCGGCAGTGTCGAAGAGGACCGTGGCCGTGCGCGCCTCGAAGTCGATTTCGACTGCGGTGACGCCTTCGACACCCTCCATCGCGCGCTTCACCGTGATGGGACAGAGCGCGCAGGTCATGTTCTCGACCGCGAAGGTCACGGTCTGCTCGGCGGCAACGGACTGCGCCGCGGCAGGGATGGCGGCCATCGAGACCACGGCGGTCAGTCCGAACAGCGCGAGCACAGGAGCTTTCATCATGAGATGTCCTTTCAGGTCAGTAGAGAAGCGGCGCCCACCAGTCGATAGTGAGCGCGGCGACAACGAGGATGAAGGAAGCCCAGAGCGCGGTCTTGGTGATCCGCGCTGAGGCTGGCTGTGCGCAGTAGGAACCGGGCTCGCAGACAGTCGGCTTGCGGAAATACACCTGCCGGAATCCGGCCGCTATGAAGCCGAACGCTATGACAGCGAAGATCGGTTTGTAAGGCTCCAGCGCCGTGAGGTTGCCAATCCACGCCCCGGAAATTCCGATCGTGAGGAGCACCAGCGGCCCGACACAGCAGGCCGATGCGAGAAAAGCGCCGAGTACGCCGCCCGCCGCGAGCCAGCCCTTGCGGGCGGGGCGATCCGCTGGCGAGGCCTCGGTTTGATGGTCAGCAATACTCATGTCACGCTCCTCTCGTCACTCGCTCACCCTTAGTGTAGGGTCTGTAGCAACTACAGGCTCAAGAGGAAAATGCGCCATGTCTGATCACGAGGGTGAGAGCGGCCTCACGCGCGGCGAGTTAGCGCGCACCACAAGCTGCAATATCGAGACGATCCGCTATTACGAAAAGACTGGTATGCTGCCTGACCCGCCAAGGACCGCTGCGGGCTATCGAGTTTATTCGAAAGCCCACGTCGCACGCTTGCGGTTCATCCTCCGCGCGCGCGAACTTGGATTCACGATTGATGACATTCGCGGTCTTGTCGGCCTCGACGACGGCGCCGTACCCTCTTGTGCCGATGTCAAGGAACGGACCGAGCGGCATCTCGCGGATGTCCGCGCCAAGATTGCGGACCTGCTACGTATTGAGGCCGTGTTGGCAACGACTTCAGCGAAATGTTCCGGCGATCAAGTGCCGCACTGTCCTGTACTCGAGACGCTTGCCGGAGAGTGAAAACGGCAATCCAGCCGCGTCACCGACTCGACATTTTGCACGCCCGCACCTGCTCCCGCATCATCGCATAGTCCGCCAGCATCTCCACGACCACCGATCCCTCCGGCAGCAGGAGCAGTTCCTCCGCCGCCCGCGCCTGGACCTCCCGGCTGTACTCGACGACCGGCGGACACACCACGTGCGCACCCAGATCAAAACCGCCCTCCGCGCAACCGCTCAACAAGATCGTCCCGATCACGAGGGCGACGCGCGGCGGCGTCCAGCATGTGTCGTTGCACAGCATTGATCCGCTCCAGTTGGTCGAGCCGCTCGGCGGCGCGCCCGGCGCGCTCGCCCATGCGGCGGAGGTTCATGAGCAACAGCAAGACGGCGAGCGCGACGAGGGCGAGCCCCGCCACCCGCCGCGCCCATGGCCGGGACAGCAGCCCGACCAGCATACCGCCCCACATCACCGCCGCCCCCGCTTCCAGTCGTCGAGCCTGGCCCAGACCGCCACCGCGATCCCGCCGAGCGCCAGGGCGATGAACACCCAGCGCAGGGTATCGAGATACGGCACCAGCGGCAGGATGGCCCCTTGAGCCTCCGCCAGCAGCTCCTGTGCGATCTCGACGCCGCCGGCCCCGATTGTGGCGACGCCCGCCGCGCCGGTGCCCCTGAGCGTGCGGCTTTCCGCCAGCACCTCGCGCGCGGGCGGGACCTCCTGTGCAAACGGCGCCGCCCGCGCCGGGAACCGCTCGCCCCACTGCCGCGCCGGCCCCAGATCGACATGCATGAAGCCAGAGCGCGGGTAGAAGCCGAAGCCGCGGAAGCCCACCTCGCGCGCCTCCCGCTCGAAGGCTTCGGGGTCGTGGTTCGCCATGGAGATATCGAACGCCGTGCCCTCCATGTGTTTCGAGGCCGGCGCGCCGCCCACGGCGCGGTTGTGCTGGGGGCTGCGATATCCCGAGCGGACGATCATCGGCTTGCCCAGCCGGTCGCGCAGCGCCTGCAGCGCATCGAGCGCGCCCTCGTGGACAAGCAGCGTGCCGGTGCCGCGGCAGGCGATCTCGGCGGGGGAGAAGTCGGGCCAGCGCCAGGTGTCGGGCGCGACCGCGCTGTAGTGATCGTGGAACCGGGGCATCCTTGTCTCCTTTGAACGCAGAAGGCCCGCCGAGGCGGGCCTGATGGGTGGTGAGGTTGGGTGGGCTCGCCCGACAGAGCTCACTCGTCGGTCGATTGCGGCGGGTTGGCCGGTGGCGGCGGATCGACGATCTGCGGCGGGGCGTGCTGGAAGACGGTGAAGAGCAGCTGGCGCATCTGGTAGAGGTCCTGCTCGAGGCGCGCGCGATGCGCCTGCTCGGACGCCCGGTCCTCGGCCTCGTTGGTAAACGCCTTGCGCGTCACCGCCACGGCGAGCCCCACGAGGGCAGTCGCCACCGCCCCGATGGCGGCGGTGAGACCGTTCTCGCGCAGCGCCTCCGCGATCTGGGCAATGAGCGTGGGGCGATCCGTCATGGTGCGCTGAGCAATCCGATCTCGGCAGGCAGCGTGGCGTCCGTCCAGACGGCGCCGTCGCCCGGGTTCTGCGGCCAGGAGAAGATCACCTGTTCGGGCACCGCGCTGGAAAGTGCGGCGGCGCTCGCGTCGTGATCGACCCCGCCGATGCGCAGGAAGCCCGCGAGGCTGCCCGGCCCGCTGGTGCCGGCCTGGGCGACGGCCTTGATGTGCACGGCGGCGATGGCCGCGCCCGACGGCCCCGCAGGCCCGGCGAGCGTCGCGCTCTGGCGCTGGCCGGCGGTGTCGCTCGACATGCGCGTGGCGATGTTGCCGTCCCCGAGGGCGGCGAGCGTGCCGGCCCACTGGCTGTGGGCCCCGGCCATGCCCGGCACCTGCCGGGCGAAGCGCCGGCCGATGGTCGGGGTGCCGTCGAGTACCGCGATATGGGCGTAATACCAGGTCGCGTCACCAAAATGGCTGTGCATGTTGGTATTGCCGAACACGGCGGAGACCGGCTTGCCCTTGCCGGCGGTGTTGGCCGCGGTGGCGCTGCTCATCAGGCCTGCGCCGTCGTGGAGCTCGATGGTGATATCGGCGCCGACGGCGACGCGCACATTGATCCAGTGAACGGTGCCCGTGCCCTTGTCGATGCCGTTCGCGCCATCGGTGACCGTGTCGCCGCTTGCCCGCGCGAAGATCGTGGGCGTGCTCTTTCGACCGCGCAGTTCTGCCACGGTGTTTCCCGAGGCATCCCGGAACGCGAGGACGGAGACGTCCTTGTAGTAGAAATCCGCGGAGGACGTGTCCGGCGCGCGGAGACGGACCTGGAGCCACAGATCGCCCGCGGGCGGCGGGAAGGCGAGGCTGAAGGCCGAGCTGTGGGACCTGCCGCCCGTGAACTTCACGGCGTTCACGTCGAGATCCGCGTCGAACCCCGCGGGGTCCGTGCTCATCAGCGCGGGCTCGATCCCGCCGAGATCGGCCGGCTGATGGCCGAGATGAAGGATGGTCATGGATTACGTCCTTTCGATCCAGAGTTCATGCGCGACGGCGGAGGCGGCTTCTCCGCCGCCGATCTCGTGCCAGAGTTCGCCGGTCGGCAGGCCGAGTGCTGTGCCGCCACCCATCTCGTGCCAGATATCGACCCGGGCCACGCTCAGCGCGGCCGTGCCGCCCATCTCGATCCAGTGCGAGGCCGCCTGCACGGCCACGCCATCGGCGATGCCGAGGCTGTGCCCGAGCGCGATGCAGTTGCCCGGCACGGGGTAGGAGAACTGGCCGGGCAGCGAGCGCAGCGTGCCGCCCTCGCCCGGCTCGCGCCCCTGCAGGACGGGCCGGAAGTCGCCGCCCGCGGCGTCGCTCACCTCGGTGGCCGGATCGGTGGCGGGATCGCTCTGCCACGCGCCGTTCACGCCGATCCAGAACCCGCCCGAAGCGGGATCGAACGCGAGCATCACGATGTCGCCGGCGCCATAGGCGGTGTAGGAGCCGAGCCGCGACGCGGTGTTGCCCCACACGTCGCCATTGCCACGGGAGCAGATCGAGCCGGCATGGACCGGGTTCTCGCCGCTGTCGAAGGTCCTGCCCGGGTCGTCCAGCTGCGCCTGGGAGACGACGCCCGCGTAGCCGTTGAACTGCGCCGGCCCGCCCGGCGCGCAGGCGATCTCCCAGTAGAAGGGGACGGGATGCGTGCCGGGGAGCCGCTTCAGGGCCGGCACCCAGTGGCGGTAGTCGGCCCCGCCGCCGGTGTTGATCAGCGTCCGGTCCTCGTCGGAGAGCGTGTGTCCGGCCCCGGCCTTGCTCGCGTCGAGCCGGACACCGACGCCGCCGGAGGCGTCCCCGCCGGAACCGTCCCCGCCGGAGCCGCCGCCGCTGGCCCCGCCCATGAGCAGGCCGGCGCGCGCGAGGTAGAGCCCCGCCATCACGCCACCTCGGAGATCGCGCCCTGCACGACCCAGGCGTCGGGTCCGCGCTTGTAGAGCGCCGCGCCGGACCAGCGCGCATCGATGGTGCAGGACCCGGCCGGGACGTTGTTGAGCGCCACGCCCGCGGCGGCGGCGATGGTCGTGGGGCCGGCGCCGGCCTGGGTGATATTGATGAGGCTGCCCACCGGGAAGGCGACACTCGCCTCGGCGGGGATCGTCACCGTGTTGGCGCCACCGGCGGTCATCTCCACGATCGCGCCCTTGTCGGCGAGCGTGAGCATGCGCGTGGTCGCGCCATCCGCGACCACTTCCGCCGCGCCCTCGGCGGGCGGCGGCAGGAACGCCAGCGCATCCTCCGTGGCGTTGACGCCCAGCAGGCGGCCGGCCTTGCCGGCGAGCGCCGGCAGGACGACCTGCCAGGCGGTGCCGTCGAAGCGCACCCGCTCGCCCGCATCCGCGATCCACGCCTCCCAGCCGGCGGCCGGCGTGAGATGGACCCAGTCCTCCGCGCCCGCGGGCCCGTCCCAGAGCGCGATGGCATTCGCGTTCGAGGGGGCACCTTCGGGCACGATATGGATGTCCCCGGCACTGCCGGAGGCGGGCAGCGCGGTGCTGCGCGATCTGGCGGCAAGCTGGACGAGTGCTGAGAGCCTGCGCAGGTCCTCGCTGACGCTGGTCCCCCAGTCGCTCTGACCGGGATCGTAGAAGGACCGGAGCCCGAGCCCCGGCATGATGCGCTCTGGCATGTGCTACCTCGTTGCTGTCTGATCAGGTGGGCGCGCCCCAGTCCTCGCCCCAGGCCGCCCCCCAGCCTTCGAGGATGGCGAGGCGAAAGGCCCGCCCCGTGCGGCTCTCGCGCGGGCTGCCGTCCACATCGCGCACCGCGAGCACGCGGATCTCGACTTCCGAGACGGCCGGCGGCGCGGCGCCGACCGGAATGCCGGCGAGTGTGATCGTGTGGCTGGTTCCCGTGCCGGCAGGGATGCGCGCCGCAACCGGCGTCATGGTCGCGTCTGTTGCCGGGTCCACCCAGCGGATGTCGACGACGTAAGAGATGCCCGGCTCGGGGCCGATATCGCCGGCGGTGTAGTCGTCGAGCACCGGCCCGGTCTGCGCGAGCCGGTCGCGATGCGCCCAGCTCAGCGTCACGTCGCCCGCGAGAAGTGCGCGCCTGTCGATGCCGTAGCCGCCATTGGCCATCGCCCGCCCGGGCGGCAGCGGCCGGATGGCGCGGCCTGCGAGCGTCAGGCGGTCCTCGGGGGCCAGCGCGAAGGCCAGCGTCCCGCGCCCGGTCTCGGGCAGCAGCCGAACGGCGAGGGTCTCGCCCGCCGCATAGGCGCCGTCGGTGATCCGGGCGCTCTCGTCGAAGAAGAGGACGGGCGTGCCGGCGGGATGGGCAAGCGGCACCGTGTCGAGACAGCCCCGGCCCACGGTGATCGTGTCCGCGGTGATCCCGTCGATGCGCACGAGCTCCCCGCCGATGCTCGCCAGCGTGCCGATGCCGACCTCGCCAAGGCCGCGCCAGCCGGAGACGGGGAGGACGCGATCCTCGGGGTTGTCAGTGACGTCGGCGGCCAGAACCGCCGAGGGCGCAAAATCCACCGTTCCGTCCTGCACCGGGCCGGTGCCGGGATCGATCCAGAGCTCGGCCGCGAGCGCATCGGCGCTCGGGCGCTCGCCGGTGGCGATGAGCGCGCCCGAATCGGGGTCCTCCGCGAGGATGCGGTCGGCCTCGCTGTGGCCGAGCTCGCGCACCAGAAGCCAGTAAGGCGCCTCCGTGACCATGCGGTGCGCGAGCGCGCGCGGCGGGGCGGCGATGCCACTACCCGGGGACATGCGCCCGCCGGCGATGGCGGTGGCGCCCAGGGCGAAGACATCCTCGGCGATCTTCAGCCGGATGCCGTTGTCGCGCCCGTCGCCCTGGCCGATCTCGGAGATGCGCATGACCACATCGTCGAGCCCGCGGCGCTGCGAGCGCAGCCGGATCACGTCGCCGGGCCCGAGCCCGGCGCCCGCGCGGTTGACCACTATCTCGCCCGTGAGCAGCGGGACCGAGAGCGCGCGCAGGTCGCGCTCGGCCACGCGCACCGCCAGCCCCTGGTAGCGGACGCCGGGGTAGTCGAGCGTGGTGGCGATGACCTGGCCCATGTCCTGCACGCGGGCGGTGTCGGTCACCGAGACCGAGCCGGGCGCGTCGGTCCAGGCATCGGTGAAGCGCACGGTGACCGAGTTCACCAGATCGGAGGGTGCGCGCCGCCCCAGCCGGCCCCAGTCGACGACATTGGTCTCGTCAAGGAGCGGCAATGTGGCGGGGTCGTAATCCGCGCGGATGAGCCTGAGCTCCCACAGCCCCGTGCGCCGGTCGATGAAGAGCGTGGCATCGATGTGGTCGAGCACGCTCACGATGAACTCTTCGATGGAGCTGTCCTGCTGCCAGATCAGCGACAGCCCGAAGCCCTCGGCAAAGAGGGTGTCCGCCGCCGCCGTGAAGCTCGCGCCGATCTCGAACGTTGAATACCCCAGTCCCCAGTCGCGGTTGGTGAGGCATTCGCGGATGATATGGGCGGGGTTCATGTCCGGCCCGTTGCCGAACGCGCCCCGGAGCGAGGCCACGAGCGCCTGGCTGTCGCCGGGCGGGATGACCGGGACGCCGTCGACGGGCGTGGTGTCGAGGCGCGCGGTATGGGTGGTGTCCGACAGCGCGATGTTGAAGCCGAAGATGTCGGCGGGCGGCAGGCTGGCGATGCTCGCGAGCGCGGCCTCCACGGAGGATACCGGCGAGGGCTCCCCGTCGGTCACGAAGATGACGATCCGGCGCTTCTCGCCGCTGCCCGCGAAGAAGGCGCCGGCCTCGGCAAAGGCCGCATCGAAACTCGTGCCGCCCGCGGTGAAGCTGGAAAGCGCCAGCATCCAGTCCTCGAGCACGGCGTAGTCCGCGGGCCCCATGTTGCGCCGCTCGATCATGTCTGCCACGGAAGAGTTCCAGAGCACCACCGCCATGTCGTTGGGCCGGTCGGGATCGACGCCTGCGCCGATCTCGCGGATGAGCGCCGCGACGCCCGCCTTTTGTGCTGCCATGCGCGTGCCCGACATCGAGCCCGAGACATCGAGGGCGATGTAGATGGCCGCATCCGAGATGCTGGCCTCGGGCACGATGGGCGCGGTCTCTGGATACCATTGGGGACTGCCTGCTTCGCCCGCCAGCACGCGCGTGACGCGCACCGCCCATGGCTTCAGGTAGGGGTTGAGGCCGAGATAGACCTGCCGCAGCACGAGGCTGCAGAGCCCGCGAAACCCCGGCACCTCCGCGCCCATGCGCGCAGCCAGGTAATCGTTCGTTCCCTGGCCGGGGCCGCCCATGAGCACATCGACATCGCCCACGATCCCGCCCTCGCGGCTCTCGCCGCCGAAAAGCTGCGGCTTGTCGATCCGGATGCGCCCGCCGCCCGCGCCGGCGGTGCTGACCGCACTGCTGGCCTCGACCACCTCGACCGACTGTGCGGGAAAGCTCAGCGTGTCGGGCTGCACGGACCAGGAGCTGGTGTCGCTCGCGGGATCATAGCCGACGCCCTGCACGGTGACGGCGTGGCGCGACCCGTCGGCCAGAACGAGCCGGTAGTCCTGCCCGAGGCGGACACCCGCAAGGCGGCCCGGAAACGCGACGGTGGCGGCGGTCTCGCCCGCCTGCGCCGCCGTGGCCTGCATGGCAGCGACCGTCCCGAGGCGTGTCTCCACGCCCGCGCCCGTGCCCGCAATACCGGCCCCCGTGGTCACCGACCAGGCGGTGCGGCGATCGACGAGGATCTCGCGGATGGCATCGACGGGCCCGTGGCAGAGCGCCAGGTGCATGCCCAGCGAATAGCGAAAGCCGACGGTCTGTCGCTTGCTACGCCCGCCCATCCCGGGCCTTTCCTTCTGCAGCCTCGCGGGCTGCGGCCGCCCGGATCACCGGGCGGGCGAGCGTCGCATCGGCTTCCCTGAGACGCTTGGCCGCGATGCCGTGAGTGAGGAACGCCTGCCAGTCAAACCCGTGGCGGCGAAACCACGGGCGCGCGCCGGCCATACAGTAGCGGGCCGTGCGCAGGTCCTGCACGGTGACACGGAGGGGCGTCGCTGCGGTTTGATCGGGCGTCGTCACTTCTTGCCGCCCTTCTTGCGGATGGGATCGACACGCAGGTCCCCGGCCCAGACCACGTTGGGCCCGGTGATGAGCACCGTGCCGAAGACGACCGGGATCGGCCGGCCTTCCTCCGCCGTGGGCAGCGTGAAATCGTCGAGCCCCGCGGCTTGCGGCGTGTCGGTCTTGGGGCGGGGCCCGAGCGCATAGGACACCGCCGAGAGCACCAGCCCGAGCACGAGCCGCGCGATGAAGGTCCAGGCCATGGGGAAAATCCGAATGTGGAAGTGGCGCGCGCGGGCGCGTCAGACGATGGAGCCGCCGCCCAGCGGGTTGCGGCCGGGGATCTCGGGAAACCCCCCGAAATTGGCCAGATTGCCGAACTTGCCCGCGCAGGTGGCGGCGCGCAGATCGCAACCCGGCGCGATCCCGACCTGGACGGGCAGCGGATCTCCCGTGTCGGGGTCGGTCTCCGGCGTGGCCAGTGCCGCTGCCAGTTCCGGCATCGGACGCGACAGGATGAGCGTGTCGCCCGCGTGCCCGGTGATGAACCCCAGTTGCGGCCCGAACCGCAGCACCCCGCCGCGGAACCAGCCATCGGACTGGTCCGCCACTGCGGGGACGGTCACGACGGGACCGCTGCTGGCGCTCACCACCCCCGACTGCCAGTAGAGCGCGATATCGAGCCCGCAGCCGCGCCCGTAAAGCGCGTGCCGGCAGAGCCGCTGGTACTTCGCCCGCACGCCAGCCCGGCGCAGCGTGCTGAACACCGACTCGGCCTGCAGCAGGATCCGCTGGCCCTCGACCTCCGCGCCCACCACGCGGCCCTTCCAGTGCGCCACCGTCTCGCCCGGCACCTGTTCGTGGCCGCGGAATATGGTCAGCGTCACGGGCGTGGGACCCATCGGCGCGAGGAACCGCCGCGCGAACGGATGCGAGAGCGGCCAGGTCAGCTCCAGCCGCCCGCGCTCGATCTCGCTCGTCTGCACCACCTCGCCATGGGCCACCGCGGCGGGCTCCCAGGGAAACGTCTCCCCGCCACTGCCCGTGCTGCTCCAGGTCGCAGCGCGGCTGGTGAATCGCCAGACCTGCGCATCCTCCATGAACTGGTAGAGGAAGTATGGGCGGCCCTCGGCCGCGGAGGAGTCGATGGTGGCGTAGGTCATGGGGCGGGCTCAGCGGTTATGACCGGGTATGGCGCTCGCAGGTGCGCGTGCGTCGGATGGGCGGCGCGCAGCTGTCGAAGGTCGGCGAAAATGGGTCACAATGGACAGTCAGCCGTGCCCCTCTGGCTCTGGATGCAGTGGGCTGGCGGTAGCCCACCACAACACGGCGAAACCGATTGCACTTCAGGGTTGTTTCGCTATGCAGTCAGATGCGCGGCCGGGCTGCGCGACATTGGGTGCCGAGCCTGGATCGTGTTGGAGAGATGCCGGTCCAGACCGCAGAATGATCGAAGAAAAAAAGACATGCCGCATCCCGTCGATGTTCACGTGGGCAAACGTATCCGCCACCGCCGGTGGCTTGCGGGCATGTCCCAGCAGCAACTGGCCGATGCGGTCGGCGTAAAGTTCCAACAGATCCAGAAATACGAAACCGCCGCCAACCGGATAAGCGCATCGCGGCTGTGGGGCGTGGCCGCGGCGCTCGAGGTTGATATCAGCTTCTTCTTCGAGGGGCTCGCCAGGAAGGGCGAGGAAGCGGGCAAGACGCAACCCGCCGATATCTTCGCCGACAAGGAGGCGATCGAGCTCGTCAGGGCCTGGTACGCAATCCCCGAGGCGCAGCACAAACGCCTCCTCGACCTCGCCCACGCTCTGAGCGAGGCGGGTTGAAACGCCCTTGCAGCATGATGGTCTTGCCGCGCTCGGAGAGGTAGCGGAGCGGCGCCACCACGACAGCGCCGAAGCCATGGTCGACAGACTCGATCGCGCGGCACCAGCCACTCTCCGCAGGCGCCGTCCGGATGCAATGGGCGATCACTGCGGCGCCTCCGGACCGGGTGGGGTGCTCTGCCCGTCCTCTGCATGCCCAACCTCCACGACCGGCACGGTCACCTCGCTCGCCACCGGGCCATGCCGGATCTCGATCCGGTCGGCCGCCGATCGCATCGCCGTCAGGAAATGCACCTTCACTCCTATCGGCACCGGCTCGCCGGGGCTCGATGACAGGGTCAGCCTATGGTCAGTCCCCTCTTTGAGTGCCGCCGTGATCGTCCGGAACCGCGGCGCGCCCGGCATCTCCAGCATGATCCGCCGCCCGACATACGCCCCGGGCGTTGCGATCGGCGCCACGCGCATCAGCACCGATCCCGAACTCATGGGACTCCGCAGTTGCAGCTCGTGCCCCCAGGTCGGCAGCCAGAAGCTCGCCTGCCGGCCGCGCAGGGACCACAGCCAGCGGCGCTGTGCCCAGCGTGCGGATGGCCCGTGCGCCTTGAGCGTGATCGTCTCGCTGCGCTCGAAGACATCGCGCACGGGCTCCACCACGACGGGCCCGAAGCCGTTGTCGACATACTCGACCGCCCGGCGCAGGCTGGCGGTGAGCGGGCGGCGCATGAGACTCGGGTCGGTCTGGACCGGCTGCCCCTGATAGACGGGCAGCACCAGCGGCGCGATCTCCGGCGCGTCGCACAGCAGCAGGCTCGCGGTGACCGTGCCATCGCCCTGCCTGCGCCGCGCGATCTCGACGGCCGCGGTCAGCAGGCCTTCGCGAACGGGCGTGACCGCGATGCGCCCGGCGGCGACGGTCGTGCCGGGCAACTGCGCGTCCAGCGGCTCGGCCAGGATCAGCCGGTCGGACTGAACGTCGGCGACGCTCACCGGGGCCGCCGCCCCGCCATCCACCGCAATCGCGGCCAGTTCACCCACCCGGAAATCCGAAAGCCCGGTGTCGAGCGGGATCTCGGTCGCACCTCGCGCCAGATCGGCCCCCGGCTGCAGCGCCAGGTGCCAGAGCGGCAGGCGCCACGCGCCGGCGAATCCGGCGCGCGCCAGTTCCGCCGCCCTCGCCATCCCGAGCGCGTCGAGCCTGTGCCGGAATGTGACGATCTCCCGCGGCCGGGGCCGGAGCGCGATGCGCTGCTCGCCCTCCCGGGCCTGCAGCACATCGGTACGCCATTCCAGCACTTCCGTGACGTCCTGCGTAGCTGGAAACGGCCAGAGTTCAGGCATTCAGGGCACTCCGGTTGCGGCGGATGACATTCAGGATGGCCCGCTCGCCAGAGGGCGTGGCGAGGTAGTCGCCCACCACCGACGGGTCGAGCACGTTGACGATTCGCATCGGGCTCTCGCGCACCGCGCCGCCCGCCTCGACGCCCAGCCGGCCGCCGCGGCCGCGCCGGAGCGGCATCACCGCCTCCGGCCCGGCCTCGCCCATCAGACCCACACCGCGCGCCATCGGAAAGAGCGTCGGCCGGTCCACCACGCCGCCCCGGGCAAAGGCATGCACCTCGCCCGCGCGGTCGAACACGCCGCCTCGTGCGAAGCCGAAGAGGTTGGCCAGGAAGCCGCCCCCACCGCCACCGGCACCCCCGCCGGAGAAGGCGCTCAGCAACGCGTTCTCGATCGGCTTGAAGGCGAGGTTTATGAGCCGCGTGGCCAGGCTCTGCGCGATCTGCGAGATCGCATCGGAAAAGCTGCGCCAGGACAACTCACCCGAGGCGAGCGCGCTCTTGAGCGGCCCGGTGATGTCCTCCGCGAGCCGCCGCGCCGTCGCGCGCTGCCGCTCCGCCTGCCGCCCGATCTCGCGCATGGCCTCCTGCCAGGACTGCTTGCTCTCGCCCGCGGCCTGCGACATGGCCGCGCCGGTCGCGCGCGCGGCCTCGCCCAGCTTGCCGAGCGGGCCGCCGGTGCCACCCTTCCGGCCATCGCCGGTCCCGAGGCCGCCGGCCTGGTCGATCGCGTCCCTGAGCGTCCTTGCCGCCTTGGCGGCACCGTCGAGCCCGCCCTCCGCCGCCGTCGCCCCCGCCGCGACGGTTGCGCGCAGCCGCTCCCAGGCCGCCGCGATCTCCGCGCCCCCAGCGACAAGCCGCCGGCCTGCCTCGGCGCGCTGCGCTGCCGCCTTACCGCGCAGGGCCCCGGCCGCGAGATCGGTCTCGTAGCTGCGCGATTGCGCCCGCACGCCCGCGACATGAAGGCTTTCCTGCAGCCGGTCCCCGATGCCGGGAATGGACCCCGCCGCCCCGGCCATGTCGCGCAGAAAGCCCGCCCATCTGCGTTGCAGCGACGCGATCATCGCCGCAAACCCCGCCTGGATGCGTGTCCACACCGCCTTGAGCGCCGGGCCGAGCGCGCTGGCCCCGGTCCCGATCCCCTCCCATACCTTGCCCGCGAGATCGCCCAGCAGCGTCATCGCCTCCCCGAAGCTGCCCGCCCCGCGCACCAGCCTGGGGAATTGCAGCGCAAGCTCGGTCGCGGCGACGACAAGCCCAATGAAGGGCAGACGCACCAGCACCCGCCTGAGCGCCACCAGCGCCGTGGCCGCTCCCCGCAGCCCCAGGGCAAAAGCCGCGACCCGGCCAAGGAGGCGCGCCCCGATCACGCTGGCGAAGGCGCCGGCGTAGGCGGCCACGCGCTCGAAGTTGCGCCCGAGCCAGTCGATGGCCCGCCCCAGCGGGCCGGAGGTCTCGGCCAGCCGCGTCATGAACCCGGCCGTGCGCTCGAGCGCCGGGGCGAGCGCGACCGCGAGCTGGTTCGACAGCCCCCGCCACACCAGCCCCAGCCGGGTGAGGGCGTCGTTGGTCCGCTCGATCTGATCGGCCTCGATCTCCGAGACCAGCGCGCCGAAGCGCGCGAGATCGTCGCGCGCCAGCCGGATCACCTCCGGGTCGAGCCGCTGGAAGGCGGTGAAGGCGCGATCGCCGAAGAGCTCGGAGAAGTTCGCCGCCTGCGCGGCCGCGCTCGACTGCGCCCGGATCGCCTCGGTGACTTCGATGATGCGCTGGTCGAGCGGCAGCGCGAGCAACCGCTCGGCATTGAGCCCCAGCCGCTCGATGGCGCCCGCCGCGGGCCCGGAACCATCCGCGGCAAAGAGCGAGAGCCGCCGCGTGAGCCGCGTGGCCCCGCCCTCGAGCCGTTCCCATTGCGTGCCCGTGAGGTCCGCCGCGCGCGCGAGCACCTGCACGCTCGCCGTGGTGGTGCCCAGCGACTGCGCGAGCTTGGCCTGGGCGTCGATGACCTGCAGCCCCGAGCGCACCATCGCCGTGGCCGCCGCGCCGAGCGCCGCCGCCGCGACGCGCCCGGTCCTTTGCAGCTGGCGGCCGAACCGATCCAGCCGCTTGTTGGCCGCATCGATCTCGCGCCGGACGCGCCCCATCCCGCGCTGCCCGGCCGTACCGATCCCCTCCAGCGCCTGGCGGACCTGCCGCCCGCCCACGGCCGCAAGCCGCACGGAGACGCGTTTTTCCGCCATTGCTCACTCCTGTTCCCGCTCAGTCGCCCAGTTGACCTGCGCATGCGCCGCCTCGACCATCCGCGCCTCGATCACCGGCAGCAGCTCGACCACCGCTACCGGATCGATGCCGAGCGCCCCGGCCGCCGCGAGCGCGGCCGTCAGATCGAAGCCGATCACCACGCCGCCCGAGACGCGCAGCTGCCCCTCGATGAGCTCCGTCAAGCGCCAGACGGCCGCGCCCTCGAGACTGCGCGGCGCGTTCAGGACTTTCGGGCAGTCCGGGCAGGTTTGCGGGCACGCTTCGCAGTAGCCTTCGCCCCCGCCGTAGACCCACGCGGCGAGGGCGCCGAGGCGTTTTTTTCCTGCTCCGCGTCCAGCGCCGGCAGCAGATAATCCTCCTGGAAGCGCTCGAAGACGGGCCAGTGTTCGAGCAGCGCGTCGATCGCCTCAGGCGTGATCTCGACAGGCGCGCCGTCCCTGTCCGCAACGCCCGTCCAGTCCACGATCGCGCGCCGTGCAACCGCGCGGGCGAAAACGTAGCCCGCCTGCTCGTCGCCCGCGTCCCCGGGCAGATCGCGCAGCTCCGGCTCGCCGCGCGCCGCGATCATCAGCGAGGTGGTCGCCGGCATCACCTGCACGCGCACGCCGCGCCCGAGTTCGAGCCACCACGGCCCGGCCTTCATGTCGAGATGGATCATCAATACGTCTCCTCGTCGTTGATCAGGGTGGCGGTGCACATCACGCCGGCGGCAGAATCGAGCGCCGCCTGCCAGTCGAAACTTGCCTGCACCCCCTGCGGCCCGGTGATCTCGACCCGCGGGCGCGGCAGGTAGACCTCGTGCGCGGTGAGCGTGAAGCTCTCGCCGCCAGGCAGCGCAAAGCCGAACTCGAGCGTCGAGGCGGTGCCGTTCGTCGCCTGGTCGACCAGCGTCTCGTCGGCGAAGCGCAGCTCGATCTGGCCCGTGAGCGCGGCGATGGTCGGGTCGGCCCCGTCGATGCGGCCATCCGAGCGGATGGTCTCGATGCGGTCGAGATTGTTGGCGTAAGTGACCTGCGCCGAGACGAGATTGCCGAGCGCGCTCCCGTCGCGGATGACCTGTCCGTTGAAGTTGCCGAAGCGCTTCAGCGGACGCGTCGCCAGCGTGCCGGTCTGCGCCGTGCCCGCGCGGCTCTCGCCCTGCGCGACGAGGCTCGCGGTGGCCTGCAGCTGGCCGCTGCGCTGCATCTGCCACGACAGGCTGTCGAGACGGCAGCCGGTATACATCGCATAGCGTGGCACCTCCGGCATGCCGGTCTCGATCGCCATGCTCGGAAGCTCGTAGGCCCCGGAGGTGAACACATGCGTGAACGGCCCCGGCGCCGTGCCGGTGGTGGCAGGCTGGCCGAACGCCGCCTTGAGCCAGACCCCGAAATGCGCCGCGTCGATCGGGATCACCACGTCGCCGTCCGCCGTGATCGCGTCCTTGATCGGGGCCAGCGGGTCGCGGCCGTAGCCCAGAAGCTCGTTGTCGATCAGCGGCTGCTCGGCCCCCAGCGTGGTGCTGGCAAACGGCATCCGCGTGAAGCCGCTCGCGGGGGCGGTGCCATACGTCGTCTCGAACGCAAGCGCCATCTGCGCCCGCGAGCCATATGCGCGTGCCATGTCTCAACTCCTCAAATGGTCTTGTGGGTCAGGCCAAGGGATCAGCCGTGGAATAGTGCAGGATGACCGGAATAACGGCCGCCTTCAGGCTTGCTGCACCCTCGACCGGCAGATCGACCGGGCGTGGGGCTTCCGCCTCGACCCAGTCGCAGAGCCCGCCCAGCGTCCGGTCGGCGGCGAGCGCCGTGCCGATGCTGGCGCAGAGCGCGTCAAAGGCCGTGTCACGGTCGCCGCCCTGCACGACCGCCTCGATCTCGGCGCGGTGCTGGTAGTGATAGGTGAGCGGCGAAAGCGTCACTTCCGGCTCTCCCGGCTCGCCGTCGCGCAGGATCAGCAGCCCCTCGGCCGGCACGCGCTCGGGCAACACCTCGCCGCGCAGGGCGGTGGCGGGCAGCGCCGAGAGCCGTGCATGCAGCGCGGCGAGGATGGTTTCGCGGAAGGTGGGCATGGTTATCCGCTAAGGTGCGAGTGTGGCCGATATCGACGTCGAGCCCGAACTGACCCGGGCGGGGCCGCAGGGTTTTGCCAGTTTGCAAACGTCGCGACGTTAGCGGCCCCGGATGCGTCGTCTGTAGGAGACTGTGCCGCCTGCTCAAACGAAGAGCGGCGAGCCCATCTCAGGGCCCACCGCTCATGATCGTTACACGTTCGAAACTGGAAACTTCAGGCGGCCTTGCTCGCCGCCGTTTTGACCTTTTGTGCAGCACTCTCGGCGCTCTTGGTCACCTTGGTGGTGATCTCTTCGCCGGCCTTGGACGCCAGGTCGGATGTCTCGCTGCTCGCCTTCTGCATGTCGGTCGCAAAGGCTTGAACGGTGCGCGTGAAAAGCTCGGTCTGCTTCTGCGCGAATTCCGTGAACGCCTTGCCGTATTCGGCCGGCTCGTCGCGGACACCTGTCAGGTCGCGGACATTGGCGAATGCTTCCTTTGCGGCCTCGCTTGAAACGTCGGTTGCCCGGGTCCCGGCCTGAATGGTGATCGACGCCATGCGCTCGTTCATGTTGGCGATGGTCTTGAGGACGTCTTGGTATCCCTGCAGGTCGAGCAGGTTCTGCGCGTCGGTGGTGGCGGTCTTCTTGGTCTGCGTGGCCATGTCGGGGCTCCTTTCGAGAGTGAATGTCGTGTCGTTCTACACCCTACATCATGCTGCAGTGCAGCATTTTCAACCCCCGCCGCGTTGCGGTGGAGCAAGAAATTGAGAAGTCCAGCTAGGAGAGAGCACCGATGCCACCACAAAGACACTGCCGGGAGGACGGATGTGACCAGGCATAGGGACGTTCTGACCGGGGCTATATGGCCGCGACAGAAAGCGGCGGTTCTGGCACCGCAAGAAGAATTGCCTTTAATCGGAATTCGGCTCCCTCCGCTTTGCTGCCTCAACCGACCTTCTGCTCCACCCACCTCGCCGCGATCAACCCCGGCACGCTATCATGCGCCCGCTCGGCGTCGCGGTCGAGGTCCAGCCGCTTCGGCAGCTTGACCTGCGGGACCAGCAGGAAGATCGGAACGGTGGTCAGGCCACGACCGGTCTTGGACCGTGACGCAACCCCGAGCCCCCGGCTGTTCAGACGCCCGTCGGCCACGAGCAGGCTCGGCCCGGACCGGCGATAGACAAAACGCAGGCGCAGCCCGCGTCGCCGCTCCCATTCGCCGGGGGTAATCTTGCCACCGCGCCGGCCGCGACCGGCAGCGGGCAGCGGTATGGTCAGCCAGAACCCGGTCTTCGAGCGGATCAGCGGGCCAGTATTGTGGGCGCTGACGATGTCCGGCGCGTTCGACCAGACCAGCGCGGCTGCGTTCAGGCTGGGCTGGCCCTTGGGATATTGCGCCGACCGGATGGTGCGGGACAGGCGCTGGCCGAGTCCCGCGCCTGTAATCTGGCCACGCCAAGCCGTCTTGAGATTGGTGCCGGCTTCGCGCGTGGCGGCGGACACAGCTTTCTCGCCCGCCTTGATCTCCGCGGCCATGATGGCGACCAGATCCGGGGTGACGTCGAGCTTCAGTTTCATGCCGGGCGCAGCTCCACGGTCCAGACCAGCCGCTCGCGATCACGCACCGGCTCGCCCTGAATGAGAAAAGCCTCGCCGTCTATCTCGATCCTGTCACCGGGCCGGGGTTGGGGCACTTCGGCCACCCGCAGATCGACACGCGTGGTTTCCGACCAGATGCGGGCATCGCCAAACCCGGTGATATCGTCCGCGCGGCGGGTGACCACACGGACGAGAACCGGCGTTCGACGAACTAACAGACGAACTGATTGTCGCCGGTGATCTTCTGGAGCTATCGGACGTCACGACAGCAGACACCGATGCTAAGGGGGAGGTGCCGCTAGCTGACTGGCTCCATCTGCGATCGCCTCAGGGCTTTGGGACGTTCGATATTTTCGATCAGGATGAGGCGACAGCGAAAGCCGCTGACATGCTGGCCGCTGCCCGTGACGTGCTCGAGGTGCTACAGGATGGCCGGTGGAACTGGTGCCGGGTTAAGGTGAACTCGAATTTATATCAGGGGGTAAAGTGATGGCCGAGAGTATCGAGGAGATGGAAGCTGCGCTCGAACTTTACAAGCAGGCGATTGATAGCGGGCAGATCACGAAAGAGCAGCTTGCCGAATTTCCTGCTGGTATGGGGCGAACTACCCCTTTTTCGTTTGAGGCTCTGCAAACCCTAAAAGAGTTAGACCCGGCAGCATACCCCCAGCGACTTGAGGACGCCTTACGTATATCGAGGGTAATGTTCCCCCATATCGAACAAAAATAACCCCCGCTTTCCTATCGCGGGGGCCTCGATTTATCACGTCGGGGGGTACGGTCTTTTCTACTATCGGGGCCTCAGGCCAGCCGCGCCTCCGCGTTCTTCACCGTGGTCGGATGCCACTTGCCGCCCCGTGCCGTGGTCACGCCCAGCGTGTTGAACTCGTCGGCAATGGCCTGATAGGTCGCACCGGCCTTGCGGCGTTCGTTGATCGTGGGGGCGATCTTGTTGGCCCTCAGATCGGCCTGCACCGCTGCTACCTTATTCGCCTCTGCCGTGCGCTGGCGCAAGCCCCCGAGCTTCACACCGCGCGCCTTCGCCTCCGCCAACGCCGCCTTGGTGCGCTTTGATATGAACTCGCGTTCCTGCTCAGCCAACGCGGCATAGATGTGTAGTTGGAACTTGTCAGCGTAGGGCATGGCCGCAACGCGCAGGCCAACGCGCTTATCCTCAAGCAAGGTCGCGATGAACGCGACTGAGCGGCTGATCCTGTCCAGCTTGGCCACAAGGATCGTGGCCCCTTCCTTGCGGGCCAGCTCCAGCGCCTTGGTCAACTCAGGGCGATCCGCCTTCGATCCACTTTCCACGTCCGTGAACGTGCCGATCACTTCGAACGGCACTTCGGCATAGCTTTCCAGAAAGATCGACACGTCGCGATCCTGCGCTTCCAAGCCCAACCCCGAGTCGCCTTGCTTCCTTGTGCTGACGCGGCGGTAAATGATGAACCGTTCCATTGGATTCCCCTCTTATATAAATCATCAACGTTCGTTGTGATTTATATAAACCCCTTACACGGTGAGTCGCTACCACTTTTTTGCACTCATGAACGCCCAGCGCTCTGCCCCCATCACCTGCCCGCTGAGTAGTCATCTAAAACGTCCCGCGAAACTGCCTCACAGCCTTGCCTTACCCCCAACCAGAAATTTTCTAGGAAAATAGCCCTAAAGGTTAATCAACGCTTAACACCGATCACCCGTTGCCACCACGGCACCTGACCGCGCTCAATCATGCCTCTGGCAATGTCGCTCAGGTCCGCTTGCAGCTTGTCGGCCCGCTCTTGCGCCCTGTCCAGATCGCGGCGCAGCTGGTCGCGGTCCCGTGTGACTTCGCGCAAACGCTCTGCCCCGTCTGCGATCTGCTTTTCCATGAACGCCCGTTCGCGGTCGTGCAGCCCCTCGATGCTGGACAGCTGAGCCTCGAGCGCGTCTTTCTGGCGTTGTAAAGCTGCGTTTTCGGCAGTTAGAACGCCCACCTGGTCGCGCTTGTCCTTAGGGCCTTCCCCTTGACGCTTTCCAGCAACAGGCCGTTTGTATTCCCGTTCAAACCGCGTCAGCTCACCCGCCGTGATGCGATACGACCCGTCTGACATTTTCTCACCAGCGATCCGGCCTTCCTTCAAATGCTTCGACACGGTGGGTTTGCTCAATCCAAGCCGCTTTGCCGCCATGCCCAAAGTATAATCCGACATCGCAAAGCCCCCATAAGATCGACGCAAAGCCCAGCGCCCTTGACCTGTATAATACCGCTTAGAGTCTGTTAATAAAGGTTTAACTAAACCCTTGAAAACAGGTCACTATTTGCAATCTGAATATTGGTGTGTTATAAAGATCACAGGGGCTTTCTTCACCCCTTTTTCTCGCCTCGGGGCTGCGGTTTTCCCTCCACGTTGGACCGCAGCCCCACCTAAAAGGAACCTGTTAAATGACTGGCAAAGTGCAAGTTTTGAAACCCGGACAACCTAATGCGCGGGCGTGTTAGTTGTCATGGGGCAAACCTTTCATGGCTGTGACGATATCCTGACCGGCCTCAAGCCGTTCGCGGAGGGTCTCTAAGGTGTCGATGTCCTGTTGCTCGATCCATTTCATCAGCGGGGGCACGAAGCGTTGCGCATGTAGCTTGTCGATCCGGGCCTCGATGGTGTCGATTTTCGATTTAGCGACCACGTTCGACCTCGCTGAGTTTCTGCTCCAGACGGGCGATTTTGGCCTCCAGCTCGGCCCGCTCGGCAATCTCGGCCATCTGGCGCAAAGCCCATATCGCCGCTTTCATGTCCTCAGCATCCATCTCGCCCGCAGCCGTGCGGCGATAAATCCGGGCCATCTCTGTTTTGCACTCGCCTGCGTTCGTGATCTTGCGCTTCGATTTGCCCCAACCATCATGCACCTTCGCAGGCGGGTTACCTCGCATCAAGCAGCGCCGCTCACCCGATGGCGCTAATGAAAATGATAGTAGCTTTCATAGTTTCTCCGATTTGAGCAGCCCAATCTGACCCGACATTTCCCCCAGATCACCCATCAGCGCCCCAAAAACTGAACGGATACCGTTTATCGCTTCAGTGTCCGCGCTTTATGGATGCCAAGTGACGACGCTTGAACTCCAAATCGTAGCCGCGCCCGTATTTCGTTCCCACGCCACCAACAGAACTCCAGCCTCCAATACCGTCTGTCAGTTCCATCGGTGCCCCAGCATTGCGCAATCTGTCCCTCAACGTGTGACGCGCGCCCTCCAAAAAGCCACTTTAACATAGTCTGCCCCTCTATCTGTTCTCGTGCCTGACCAGGGACATCTTTGCCGCCGCACCATCCAACCGACATTCCCCAAGTGGCCTGCCGTTGGATGAAAAAATGCCGGACGAGGCCGTGCGGTCAAGCATTTCCTCTCTCCGGACCTCGCTTGGCCTCGCCCGGAATTCCAACTGTGGGTATTTGAGGCCAAACGGCGGGGTCTTCCTTGGCCCTCTGAGGCGTTTTTCAGCGCGGCTGACAGGCCTGTCGAGCCTCTTTCGTTGAGTTTCGGCCTGGATCGCGGTCATACACATCACGGAGACGCCCGAAGGCGGCGGATGGCAGCAAGTATGGCCCGCACCATCGGACCGGACACTGCGGCCTCGGAGAGTTGGAAGGTGATCGCCCGGGCCTGGCGCACAACGCGGGCCTGCCCCGGCGCAGGACTGGAGGCCGCGCGATGTGACCCCGGACCTGAGTCGGGCCATGACGCGCGAGACGCTCACAGCGGCGCGGGATAGCGTGTGTGGGGCCTTCGGCGTTCTGCCCGGCTTGCTCTACAACGCGACCACGGGGCCGCTTGTGCGCGAAGCACAGCGCCACCTTGCGCAATACACGCTCCAGCCGGTCGCGGCGCTCCTGGCCGAGGAAGCAACGGCAAAGCTGGGCCAGCCGGTCGCGGTGGACGTGATGCAGCCGCTCCAAGCCTATGACGCGGGCGGACGTGCCCGAGCGGCGGCGGGCGTGGTCCGGGCGCTGGCGCAGGCGAAAGAGGCGGGCGTTGATCCGGCAATGGCGCTCAAGCTGGTGGATTGGGAAGACTGATCGTGCCAAGATTGAAAACCAGACCGAGGCTGACACGAAGATTCGCAAGAAAGGAGTTTGTTTTTGCTAGGCTTTCTTAAGGGGCTTTTCGGGGCGGGTTCCAAACCTGAGAAGGTTGTCAACACGCGTGATCCAAACCGTATCCGCAGGCTACGAGGGGATGGAGAGTTTAGCGAGAAAGCCGCTGGCACTTCTCGCTATCAAGAAGCCTTGGTCGAAATAAAAACTGGATTCAGGAAACATTCTAATCCCGATATTTTTTTCGACGTGGTGCCTGAGCCGACGAACCAGCATGACCGAGACGCGTTGCAACTGCAATATGAGGGGAAACTTGTCGGTTACATTCCAGCGTCTATGACTTCAGAGGTGCACGACGCGCTCCAGCGAGTTGATCAAGTTGGACAAAAATGCCGTGTCAAAGGACGGATCGTTGGCCATGAGGCCAAGGGACTCGGGGTCCGACTCAACATAAGGCGACCAGCTGGGTTCTGAAACGGCGCTCAGGTTGGTGGACTGGCAAGCGAAAGAGGCGGGCGTTGATGCTGACACGGCAATGAAGCTGGTGGGCTGGCAACAAGGCAGCTAGCGGAACACTTCCGTCAAGGAGCTAGTCAGCAGTTTTCGCGCTGCTGCTCACGATCTATCGACTGCAAGTGTCCTTTGGTAATCGCAATCTTCGTTTCTTTGTCAGCACCCGACATACTCGAAAGAGGAAGCCCCAAAAGGAAAACACCCCAGGCGTCCCCAGTTGCTGCACGGTTCTGGTCGGCGCTTAGGTTGGCCAGCGCTTGCGAATATTTAGTCTCGGCCTCGGCAAGCTGAGAGCAAGAGAAACTACGATACTGATTATCGCCAACGTCTGCAGCAGATATATCGTCTGGCCTCGGAGCACACGCTGCGAGGCTGCTGAGCAACACCACGGCAATGGGAAGGACAGGTTTCATTTTTCCTCCGAGCTTAATGAGGTTACAAAGCATGCGGGTTTGAGCAGTGTCAATGAGTTGTGCATGGCGAATCCGAGCAAGCGGCAAAAAAACTACGCGTCGCGCGTTGGCGGGTAGGATGCGCCGCCCTTTGCCCGGTATCGCCTTAAACGACTGAAATATATGGGAAATTACAGATTAAGTGGCGGAGCGACAGGGATTCGAACCCTGGAGACGGTCTCCCGCCTACACACTTTCCAGGCGTGCGCCTTCGACCACTCGGCCA
Source organism: Roseovarius sp. E0-M6 (assembly GCF_037083845.1). Taxonomy (NCBI): domain Bacteria; kingdom Pseudomonadati; phylum Pseudomonadota; class Alphaproteobacteria; order Rhodobacterales; family Roseobacteraceae; genus Roseovarius; species Roseovarius sp. E0-M6. Next base: position 161,634 of record NZ_JBAPLA010000004.1, read on the forward strand.
CCGCTCCGTGGCTGTGCTTCTATCGTCAGTGACGGGGCGGCTGCAAGGGGCATTTATGCCTGAGCATTGTTCAGTCGAGCGTGATATAGACCCGCCGGTTTTGCCGGCCTTTCTTTTCGATCTTGCCGAGCCGCACAGTGCCTATTTCACCGGTTCGCGCCACATGTGTGCCACCACAGGGCTGCAGGTCGATCTGGTGGCGGCCCTCTCCGATACGGACGAGCCGTACCCTGCCGGCGCCTGTGGGTGGCGCGACCGACATGGTTTTCACCAGTGACCGGTTGGCTTTGAGTTCCTCGTCCGTGATCCACTCTTCCGTCACGGGCAGGTCGCGATCAACCGCCTCGTTCAGAAGGTCTTCAAGGCCCTCTTTGTCTTGCGGGGCCTCGGGCATGTCGAAATCCAGACGGCTTTTCGTCTCACCGATCGCACCGCCGGAAACCGGAAGGGGGATCACCGTCGAAAGAAGATGCAGCGCCGTGTGCATGCGCATGTGCCTGTGTCTGCGATACCAGTCGAGATGCTGAAACAGCGCGGTTCCGACCGGCGGCAAGGTTGCGGGCTCGGCGGGAACCAGCACGATTTCACCGCCCGCGCCCTTGACCGTTGTCGCGATGGCAAGCTTATGACCATTCCACGTGACAGCCCCGCTATCGCCGGGTTGACCGCCCCCGGTTGGATAGAAAAGACAGCGATCAAGGACGATACCGCCCTCTTGGGTATGCGCCGTCACCGTGCCATCCGCATCGGCAAGATAGGCGTCATCCCTGAATAGCGGATATGTCATGTGCTACCTCCCGTCCCCATCACCATCCTGGGGTGTGGCGCCGTCTTCCAAATCCTCTTCTGTGATATGGGCCGCACCCTTGCGGTCCCTGACCTGAACATCCGGTGTGCTGCCGGTGTCCTCTTCGGGGGTGGCACTGCCTCGCGCTTGGCCAAGAACTTCGGGATTGCGCAGCCAGATGTCGCGCTGTGCAAACGGGATCTCGATTCCTTCCTCGGCGAACCTCCGGGCGATCTCGTGATTCATTTCGGAATGCACGTTCAGAACCCAGTTCACATCCCGCAGGATGGCCCGTATCTCGAAATCCAGCGAATCCGGCCCGAACCTCCGAAAGACGACATAGGGCGCGGGGTTTGCCAACACCATCGGATGCGCCTCTCCGATCTCCTGAAGGATGCCTTCTACTTTGCGGGTATCAGAGCCATAGGCCACGCCCACGGGCACGATAACCCGGCCAACGGTATTGCCACGGGTATAGTTCGTGACCGTGCCACTGACAAAATCGGCATTCGGGATGATCAGGTCTGAGCGGTCGAAGGTTTCGATCCGGGTCGACCGCACCGAGATTTCCTTGACGGTGCCGTGCTGACCGCCGACCTCGATCCAGTCGCCCTGACTTATCGGGCGCTCGATAAGCAGGATGATCCCGCTAACGAAGTTCGATACGATGTTCTGAAGGCCAAAACCGATACCGACCGAGAGCGCCCCCGCGACAAGCGCGATGGAACTAAGATCGATGCCCGCGCTGGTGATCGCGATGACCGCGGCCAGAAAAATCCCCAGGTAGCCGACCCCGGCAACCAGCGCGTTCGCGCCGCCGGGGTCCATCTTGGTCTTGGGAAGGACCGTATTCCTGAGCGTCCCCTGCAAAAGTCGGGTGAGGACAAGGCCGAGGGTGAACACGATCGCCAGCGTGAGGAAAACCGTAGGCGACAGCGTAAAGCCGCCAACAGTGAAGCCACGCGTGAACTGCCCCCACATCTCCGACAGATCCGCCACCCGCGCGCCCCAGATCAGCGCAAAGAGAGGCAGCGACAGAATCATCATGCCGAAGCCCGCCAGAACCGGGAAAAGCTCGTCCGGCGTTCCGCCCCTGTGTCGTGTCAAAAGAACGTAGACCTCGGAAATCATCCGCTGCAGGACCAGAAGTGCCGCCAAAAGCAACAGTGACAGGAGCGATGGCAGCATCGTCGCCGTCGCCGCCTTGAAATACCCTATGGCGGCCAGAACCGGCGACAGCACCGCCAGAAGAAAAAGCGCCCGCGCAAGAAGCCGCGTGAGGCGGTTGCGATAGGTATCATGCTCCTCGCTTTCGCCCGAAGCATGGCTATGCTTGGTCAGGATGCGGGCCAGCCGCGCCAGCAAAAGACCGGCGATGACTATGACCGGAAAAAGGATGACATTCGTCGCCGCGACGCTCCAGTCGCTGAGCTCCGCGAGCTGCGTGGTGAAGTAGAAGACGGATATGACGAACCCGAGTGCCCCGCCATAAAGCCGCCCTGCCCGCCTGTCCTCAGGATTCAGCACCAGCGGCAGACGCAGCGTGTCGCTGCGCGGAAAGCATCTGAGTGCCAGCCAGCGTGAGACGAGAAAGATCAGAAACGCCGGCGCGAGCGCCTCGAGCATGAGACCGCCATAGAACCCGACAAGCCCGGTAATATGGAATGCCTCGGTAAGTGCCACAAAGCCGATATAGGGCACCACGATCTCGCCGACCGAGACCACGAGGGTGACTATCCATCTGACCGAGAGCGACTCGCGCGACATGATCATCCGCACCAGAAGCTCGACCCAATAGCGCCCTCGGACAATCAGCACGAGACCGATCAACCCCAACAGGATCGCCACCGGAAGTGTGCTGCGGGTTTCTTGGCGCTGAATGTCGCTTTGCAGCGATTTCGCGACCTCGGTCCGCACGTTTTCAAATGTGAAATAAAGCGCGTTGAGACCTTCGGGCCAATGCATCGGATTGAGCGGTGACGGCCCAAGTTCCAGAAGTTCGGCGGTCTGTCGTTCGCGGATGATGCGGTCCACCGAATGGATCATCCCGCTGGCACGGCTATAGGCGGCCTCGGCGCGCTGCTGGGGTGCCCGCAAACGCGCGAGTTCCGTATTCAGCTTTTCGCGCTGGTTGGCGATTTCGGGGTCTTCGCTCCCGGCCTCGGGGACGGGTCCAAGCGCTTCAAGCTGTGCCTTCGCGGTCGCGATGGCATCGGAGTTGAGGTTTTGCAACGCAAAAAAAACGTCACGCCATTCGGCCAGCTGCCTACGCAGATCCTCGAGCGCCGAGGTGGAGGCGCGTGATGCCTCGATCGTCTCTTCCGCACGCGCCGCCGTGCGCTCCCATGCCTCGTAGTCCGGCCCCGAAGGCGGTTGTTGCGCTATGGCCGCGACAGACGTCAATCCGACAGAGACCACCGCTGGTGCGATCCCAAGCACCAGAAGAAGCGCAAGACAGCGGAAGAGGCGCGTCATTTTTCGAACACTCCGGGTATCGACCGCGGGGCCTCGTCAAGCCAGCGGGGAACCGGAAGCTCCTTCTCGCGCAGGAACTCCGGGTTGAACAGTTTCGATTGATAGCGCGTGCCATAATCGCAAAGGACGGTGACGATGGTGTGCCCCGGTCCCATGTCGCGGGCCATTTTCATCGCACCGGCCACGTTGATCCCGGTCGACGCGCCCATGCAAAGACCCTCATGTTCAAGCAGGTCGAAAACGATCGGAAGCGCCTCCTCGTCGGTGACCTGATACGCAAAATCCGGAGTGAACCCTTCAAGGTTTTTGGTGATCCGCACCTGTCCTATCCCCTCGGCGATCGAGCTGCCTTCGCTTTCAAGCTCTCCGGTGGTGTAGTAGGAATAAAGCTTCGCCCCCATCGGATCGACAAGGCCGATCTTCACGCCCTTGGGCTGAAGCGCCATGCCCACACCGGCGAGGGTGCCGCCCGATCCACAGGCACAGGCAAAGCCGTCCACCTTACCGCCTGTCTGTTCCCAAACCTCGGGGCCCGTCGTTTCGATATGCGCCTGCCGGTTCGCGGTGTTGTCGAACTGGTTGGCCCATATCACACCGTTCGGTGCGTTCTCGGCCAATTTCTTGGCTAGGCGCTCGGAATAGCGGACGAAATTGTTCGGGTTCGAATAGGGGGCCGCCGGCACCTGCACAAGGTCCGCTCCGGCAAGGCGAAGCATGTCCTTTTTCTCTTCGCTCTGGGTCTCGGGGATCACGATGACAGTCTTGAACCCCATTGAGGCCCCGACAAGCGACAAACCGATCCCGGTGTTGCCCGCCGTCCCCTCGACGATCGTGCCGCCCGGTTTCAACTCGCCCCGCTTCATCGCATCGCGTATGATATAAAGCGCCGCACGGTCCTTGACCGACTGACCGGGATTGAGAAATTCGGCCTTGCCCAGAATGGTGCAGCCCGTCTCCTCACTGGCCCGGCGAAGCCTTATCATGGGTGTGTTTCCGACGGCCTCGGCCAAATCCTTCGCGATGCGCATGTTCAGGCTCCCCATTGCGTGATCTCCGATGTAGGCTGCGCCGATCCGAAACTCAACCAATTGCGCGCAGACGGTCGCGCTCCCTTGCAAGCCACAAGAGCGACAGGATCAGCGGGCCGTTATCCGCCTCGCCGGTATCAAGCAGGCCCATGGCCCGGTCGAACTGCAAGGTGTGTGTGCGGATATCCTCGTTCTCGGTCTCAAGCCCGCCACGTCCCCGCGCCTTGTCCGGCAGATCGCACAGACCGACGAACAGATGAAAATATTCGGTCGAACATCCCGGCGAACAATAATGCCCCCCAACGGGCTCAAGACGGCACAGTTTAAGCCCCGCCTCTTCCTCGGCTTCGCGCCGCGCAGTTTGCTCTGGCATCTCTCCTGCATCCACCCGCCCCGCGATGGGCTCCAGTGTCCAGGGCCTTGGATCGCCGCGCCCGTAAGGGCCCATGCGAAACTGCTCGACCAGCAGCACCCGGTCACGCCTCGGATCATATGGCAGAACGATGGCCGCATCCGTTGCAACAAAGACTTCGCGCCGAACACGTGGGCCCATCCCGCCCGAAAAGGTCGGATGCCGCAATTCCATCGCGCGGGTGACAAAGAACCCGTCATGCAGGTTTTCTCGGAGCAGAAGCTCCACGTCGCCCGCGTTTGCATCGCTGCGAACATCGGCCGGAACCGTCTCCCGCGCGGCAATCCGCGAAGCGGCGCGCGACAGGATCATCGGGCGGCGCTCACGCAGCAGACCAGCATCCAACCGGCCGAACCCCTCCATGATCTCTTCGGCGGCCAGCCGTTCAAGCGCGCCTGCCCCGCCATCCCGCTCCGCACCGAAAGCCTCCTCGCCTTCCCGGCTCAGGCCCGCCGCCGTCACATAATGCTCGACACGGGCCACCTCCTCGGAGGTCAAGGCAACCGCCTCATCCGAGGCCACGTCGCGGCCCAGAACAATGCGGCGCATCGCGGCGTCGCGCAATGGGCCGTTCAGCCTGACACGAGTCATCGGATCAACTCCAGCGTCTCTGCAACCGCTCGGCCAGAAGCCCCGTCAGGATGCCACCACCGACCAGCAGTGCCGCAAGGGGCCAGTTGAGAAGGTATTGCCCATAATCCAGCGCATTCTGGATCATACCCATGATCCCCTCGACCGGACCGTCATACTTGCGCTCCAGTGCTTGTGCGAGCATCAGGTTGAAGCTCTGTGCGAACAGGGCCCAGAAGACCAGCGCCCCAACCCCCGTCAAACCCGTGCTGATCGCATCGACATACCCGGTGCCAAGCCGGTTTCCGATCACCCACCAACCGCAAATCAGGCCCAGCCCGGCATTCACATAGTTGAACCAGCCGAAATTCGTCTCTGGCGGCATGAGTGGTCGGATCATCTCGGACCCGATCCAGCCGATCGCGGCCAGACACAGCGCCGCCACAAGGCGCGCGGCTGTGGGCATCTTGTCAGAAGGGCGCATGTTCAGCCGGACCTCGCGATTGTGATCTGTGTCACATCGCAATGTCCCGCTTTGAACGACCCCGCGCAAGAGGTAAGGTAGAAATTCCACATCCGCCGGAACCTCTCGTCAAACCCGTGCCGTGCCACATCATCCCAGCGCGCGTTGAATGTCTCGTACCAGCGGCGCAAGGTATCGCTATAACTTTGGCCGAATTCGATCGAGGACACCACGCTCAGACCCGCGCGCTCGATCTCTTGTCGAAGCGCGGACGGGCTGGGAAGCATGCCTCCCGGGAAAATGTGCTTTTGTATGAAATCGACGCGCGTTCGGTATGCCTCCCATCGTTTGTCGGCGATAGTGATGATCTGAAGCGTGGCATTCGCCCCCGGGCGAAGCCGGTCTCGCACGGTCTTGAAATAGACCGGCCAGTATTTTTCACCGACCGCTTCGAACATCTCGATGCTGGCGATGCCGTCATAGGTGCCGCGCTCGTCGCGATAATCCTGCAACTTGAAGCTTACCATGTCGCCCAAACCGGCCTTGGCGATACGCTCTTCGGCATAGGTCATCTGTTCGCGGCTGATCGTGAGGCCCGTCACCTTGAGGCCCCGTTCCCGCGCCGCATATTCCGCGAAACCGCCCCAGCCACAGCCGATTTCAAGCACATGATCGCCCGGCTGAACGCCCATTTGATCAACCAGCTTGGCGTATTTTCGCGTTTGCGCGGCTTCGAGGCTTTCCTGCCCTGTCTCGAAATAGGCGCTGGAATAGGTCATCGTATCGTCAAGCCAGAGACCGTAAAACGTGTTTCCCAGATCATAATGATAACTGATGTTCCGCTTGGATTGCCGCTTGGAATTGCCGTTCATCCAATGTCTGAGCCGTTCATAGAACCGCACCAGCCCCATACCGGGGAAGCCCTCATAGATGTCATCGTTCTCCATCGTGAAGAAATCCATGAGCGCCTGAAGATCGGGTGTGCTCCACCACCGCTCGAGATAGGCATCCGAGAACCCCATATCGCCCTCACGGACAAGCCGCGCGAAACAATCCGGCTCATGGATCTCGACTTCGGCCACCGGTCCGGGCTCGGCCCCTTCGGCGCGAAACACGCGACCATCGGGAAGACGCACGTCAAGACGACCGTATCGCGCCTTCTTGAGTGTCGCGAACACCGGCTTGAAATACCTCGGAAGGTTGGCCTGTCCGGCCGTATCAGTCAGGATCATGAACCCGCCTCTCCTCAATAACGCACCCAAGTTATTGCCGCCCCGCCCTCGTTCACAAGGTTTTTCGCGAGGTGACACACAGGCGTCTCAACTTTTACGATCTTCATACGCCGCCAATGCACGCTCACGTCCTTCCTTCAGGCCGACAACGGGCTTGTCGGGATATGGATCATCGGGCGACATTGGCCATGACCGTGGAATGGCCCGGAAATAGGCAAGCGCATCCTCTCCGGGGTTTTGCTGACCTTCCGCGATCCAGCGGTCGGGATACGCGTGATCCGGATCAAACTTGTCGAGCTGGGTTTCCGGGTTGAAGACCCGAAAATAAGGTGCCGCATCCGGGCCACAGCCCGCGACCCACTGCCAGCCCATCGCGTTTGATGCGGGGTCCCAATCCGTCAGGCAATCATCGAACCAGTGCATCCCAACTTTCCAATGGGTCATCAGGTGCTTGGTCAGGTAAGATGCGACCACCATCCGGGCACGGTTGTGCATCTTGCCGGTCACATACATTTCGCGCATCGCCGCATCCACAAAAGGCACACCTGTGCGGCCCTGTTTCCATGCCTTGATCTCGGCTGCGCGCTCATCGTCTTTCCAAGGAAAGTCATCCCACTCCTCGCGCCAGTTGCGGCAGGCAATCTGCGGGGTGTGATACAGCAGGTGATAGGCGAACTCGCGCCAAACCAGCTCCTTTAGCCACGCCTCGGCGCTCTTGTGCCCTTCGTGGCGGGCCCGCATGCCCGCATGCCAACACTGACGCGGCGATATCTCACCATAGGTCAGGTTCTCCGACAGCCCCGAGGTGCCATCGACAGCGGGCTTGTCACGCGCATCCTTGTAGTCCTCGATGGCATGCCCCATGAACCATCCAAGGCGGCCTTGCGCGGCCTCTTCTCCGACCCTCTGATAGGGGCGACAGACCTTGGCACCCCGGTTCATCGCCGCACCAAGGCGCCACTCCGCAAGCGTCTCGCTCTTGGGCCAGTGCTCCGGTGCGGGAATGTGCGACGGGGCGGGTTCGGCAGCAGGAACATCGCGGTCCTTCACGTTGCGCCACATCGGGGAATAGACCTTGTAGAACCCACCCTCCTTGGTCTCGACCGTCCAAGGCTCGAACAGAAGATGACCGGTGAAGCTCTCGGCCTCGATCCCATCCTCCTTGAGCGCGGACTTCACCGACGTATCCCGCGCGATCGCCTCAGGGTCATAAAGCCGCGACCAATAGACCGCGTTCGCCCCGGTCTCATGGATCAGATCGCGCAGCACAGCCAAAGCATCCCCCGACCGAAGGACAAGCCCGCTTGCCTTGCCGTCCAGCGCCTCGGCCATGTCCTCGATGCCAAGGCCCAGCCGCCATTTTGGCGCGGCACCAAGATCATCGACCATCTGATCGCGGATATAGACCGGGATAACCGGCCCGCCGCGCTTGACTGCGGCGCGCAACGCGTCGTGATCGCTGAGCCGCAAATCGCGGCGCAGCCACAGGATCGTGGTGGGGGTATCGCTCATCTGTCCTCGCAACGTGTCAGTGCCAGATGACACGTAGACCGCCCCTCCTCCGGATCAAAGAATGTCGTCGAGCGCGCTCAGAAGCTGATCAATCTCATCGCGCGTCGTATAGTGCACAAAGCTCAGCCGAAGCACGCCATGTGCGGGATCAACGCCCATGGCCTCAAGCGCGCGCACCGCATAAAAATCACCGCCTCCCGCCATCACACCCATCGGGGCAAGCTTTGCCGCCGCCTCCTCGCCCGGAATGTTGAGCTTCACTGCCACGGTAGGCGCGCGCCCCTCGGCCCGGTCCGAACCAATGAGGCGCACCGAATTTCGGTCACTCAGATGATCGAGCACCGGTTGCAAAAGCGTGCTTTCATGCGCGCGCATGATCTCGTGAACGCCCTCACAGCGGTCTGCGGCCTCACCTTCGATGCCATGATGCTGCGCAAGGCCGTCGATATAATCCGCCATCCCCGCACAGGCGGCGATTTGTGCGTGATCGGGGCCCGCGGGCGTGAATTTCTTGTAAAGCGACGCCTCGTTGAAGAAATGTCCCTGATTGGGCAATTGCCGCGCCAGGTCACGGCGCATCACCATGATGCCCTGATGAGGGCCATAGGTCTTGTAGGCCGAAAACAGATAGATATCAGGGCCCATCACGCCGACATTGCAAAATCCGTGCGGCGCATAGCTCACCCCGTCGACACAGACGAACGCCCCGGCGGCATGGGCCAGCGCGGTGATTTCGACCACCGGATTGACCTCACCGACCACGTTGGAACAATGTGGGAAACAGACAAGCCGAACCTTTTCATCCAGCATCTTTTCAAGATCGTCCGTGTTCAGATGTCCGGTCTCGGGATCGAGCTTCCATTCGCGCACCTCGAACCCTTCGTCAGCAAGCCGCCGCCACGGCCCGCTATTGGCCTCGTGGTCCTGATTGGTCACGATGATGGCGTCGCCCGGCTGCATCCATTGTGCAAACGCCCTTGCCAGAACATAGGTGTTCTGCGTGGTCGAGGGCCCAAAGCTCAGTTCATCCTCACCAACGCCCAGCATGGCCGAAAGCCGCGTGCGCGCCTCATCCATCTCGCCGCCCGCCAGTTGGCTGGCCTCGTAGGGTGCATAAGGCTGAACCTTGCGCTGCTTATAGAACCGCGTCAGGCGATCAACGACCGGCGCACAGGTAAACGACCCACCCGCGTTTTCAAAGAAAGCCTGCCCCTTGAGTGACGGTTCCGCAAAGGCCGGGAACTGCGCCCTGACAAAATCGACATCCAGTGTCCGGTTCATGAAATCACCCCTCTCTGTTTCCTTGCGTAGAAGATAGCAAAGGCCCCCGACGCGCAAGCATCGGGGGCCTTCATTTCGCCTGTGTCGGCGTCTTTACTTGATTTCGCGGCGTTCGGACTGCAGACCGCGGAAGATGGCCCAACACATGAGCAACAGGACAAGCGTGAACGGCAATCCGGTCGAGATCACCGCCGACTGAAGCGCCGCAAGGCCGCCCCCAACCAGCAGCACGATCGCCACCGCACCTTCGAACACACACCAGAACACACGCTGTGTCACCGGCGCATCCACTTTGCCGCCCGCCGTGATCGTGTCGATCACAAGGCTACCCGAGTCCGACGAGGTAACGAAGAACACGATCACCAGGATGATCCCGATGGTCGACGTGATCGTCGCCAGCGGCAACTGGTCCAGCATGTAGAACAGCTTGAGTTCCAGCGACGCATTCTGGGCTGCCTCGTAGCCATCATTGACGACCTGGCTGATGGCTGTGCCGCCAAAGACACTCATCCACAGCACGCAGACAAGGCTCGGGATCAAGAGCACGCAGATCACAAATTCACGCACGCTGCGGCCACGGCTCACACGGGCGATAAACATGCCCACGAAGGGGGACCAGCTGATCCACCAGGCCCAGTAGAACGATGTCCAGCCCTGCATGAAGTTCGTATCTTCACGTCCAAACGGATTGCTGAGCGGGATCAAGTTCTGAAGATAGGCCCAAAGGCTGTCAGCAAAGAATGTCAGCAGGAAAACAGGCCCGCCAACGAACAGCGTGAAAACAAGCAGAAGACCGGCGAGGCCCATGTTGATTTCCGACAGCACCTTAACACCGCCGTCCAGACCCCGGATCACCGAGACAAGCGCGACAGCCGTGATCGCCGAGATCAGAAGCACCAGAAGCGTGCTCGAGTTTTCGGTCCCAGATTCTTCGGTGTTGCCATACGGAATCCCGATGAATGACCGCGTACCTTCGACCGCGTCACCCGACCCGTAAAGGAAGGTGAGGCCCGATGCCGCCTGTTCAGCGCCAAAGCCAAGTGACGTGGCAAGCCCGAAGAGCGTCGCAAACACCGCCAGCGTATCGATCACGTGGCCTGTCCAGCCCCAAACCGCATCGCCGAAGATGGGATAAAAAGCCGAGCGAAGCGTCAGCGGCAGACCCTTGTTATAGGAGAAAAGCGCCAATGCCAGTGCCACGACCGCGTAGATCGCCCAAGGGTGCAGACCCCAGTGGAAAATCGTCGCCGCCATGCCAAGGCGCGTGGCCGCAGCTTCATCGCCCCCCGCAGCGCCAAGCGGCGCCCAGTCGGTGCGGACACCGTCTTCCATGGACGTGCCCCCGAGCGAGCTTGAAAAGTGGCTCATCGGTTCGGATACGCCGAAGAACATGAGGCCAATGCCCATGCCCGCCGCGAACAACATCGCGAACCAGCCCACATAGCTATAGTCGGGCCGCGCATCCACACCGCCCAGCCTGATGGAGCCAAAAGGGCTTACGATCAGGAACAGACAGAACAGGACAAAGATGTTGGCCGCGCTCAGGAAGAACCAGTCGAAGCCTTTGGTGACCGACGCAAAGAGCCAGTCAAAGACCGAATTCGCCTGCTCCGGCAACGCCAGCGCGTAAAAGACGAAGACAACGATCGCCAGCCCCGAGATAAAGAAGACGGGGTTGTGTATGTCGAGTCCAAAGGGCGAGACGTTATCTTGTCCGACCTCGTACTCCGTTTCGATGATATCCGACGCGCCTTCCGGCTCGGGGATACCTTGGTTTGTATTTTCATCGGCCATGTGCGGCCTCCTATTTTATTCTTGGGAATCGTGGCGCCACGCGATGTCGCGGCTCTTGGCCGTGGCGTCAGGTGCCACGGACCACCATCACCGTACACTTGGCGTGCTCCGCGATCTTGCCACCGTTGGACGGCCAGACATAATCCAGAATGTTCGGCATATGACTTGCCATGACCACCAGGTCAGCGCCGGTATCCGTCACCGCCTGAAGCAGCACGTCATCCACATCCGACCGTGGATCATGGCTGACGAGAACTTCCGCACCGGCCGTGAACCCTTGGCCCTCGGCCTGTTCGTCCGCAAAAGCGTCAAGCTTGCCTTTGTATTCCTCGGCGTTGTGCGCGGTGCTGCTGGGGGTGTTTGTGGTAACGCCGACATAGACGATTTCCGCCCCGTAATGCCCGGCCAAATCTGCCGCGCATTTCAGCGCCTTTCCGAGATCCTCTTTATGCGCCAGATCAACCGGCACCATTATCTTTTTGAACACGTCGCTCCCTCCTTTCGCACGATAGGCCGAAGCTGCACGCGCACTTTTCATGTGCGGTCTGGTCACAGCCTGACTTCGTGCGTTCGTTTGTCCGGACCGACATGCGGTATGCTGGGTCGGCCATCCGATGACTCGATGGTAACGCGAAATCGTCAGGCTTCGCAAACCCAACTCGGCCAAAAGCGTCAGATTTCCCGGATTCACGGTCGTTTTCGATCCATCAAAAGACATGTCAGAGAACCGGGAATCGCCACTCGGGCACATAGTGACGGGCCGCGCGGAACATCGCCGTCGGTCGTTGTGATTGCTGATTCACACTGCCGCATGCGCGCCAAAAGGTCGCAATAAGACAAAGCAATGCCGTTATTCGCCCCAACCCCCCTCCCCCCCTGTGACAAGTTGGCGCGAATGGGGCCTGAGGGGGGCATCGGGGACACATCGCCGGGTGCGAAATGACGCACAATCAGAGCGGTCCGCCCCATTTTATCATAACAACAGTCAGGGACATGAAATGAGTATAAAACCTCCATTTACGGAGCTGGACATCAAGACACAGGATGCCGGCTTCTATAAAGATAACAGTCTGCCGATCGCGCTCATATCAAAGGGCATCATGGTCGCGCTCGTGCTTTGGGCGCTGATCTGGCCGGCCAACGCCAATGGCACTCTGGGAAGCTGGAACAGCATGCTTCTCGGGGTATTCAACCAGTTCTACATCGTGATTACGGGGATTTTCGCTTTTTTCCTGCTCGCCATCGCGGTCCTGCCGCGCACCGGCGCGCGTGTGATGGGCACCCGCGGCCAGAAACCCGAGTTTTCCAATTTCTCGTGGTTCTCGATGATGTTCGGCGCCGGTCTCGGCGTGGGGCTCATGGTCTTCGCAACGGCCGAACCGCTGGGCCTTTGGGGGTCTAACCCCCTCGTGGTTGCCGGCGAAGTGACCGGCAATACCGAAGAGGCATTGCAATCGGGCTATCGCTACACCTTCGCCCATTACGGCTTTCACGCGTGGTCGATTTACGTGGTGACGGGCCTTAGCCTTGCTTACTACGCCTATACGCGCGACATGCCGCTCACGATCCGGTCGGCTCTGACGCCGCTCTTCGGCAAGCTGATGAACGGCTTTCTCGGTCATGTCGTGGACGTTCTCGGCGTCGTCGCGACAATCCTTGGCGTTTCGGTGACGATCGGCTTTGGTGTGAGTCAGTTCATCGACGGTCTTTATGCCATCACCGGCATGGACTGGCTGATGGCGTTCCCCGAGGATGGCCCTCCGGCTCCCGGTAAGGTGGGTCTCATCGCAGGTCTTGTCGCGATCATGGGCATGTCGATCATTTCGGCGGTGTCGGGCGTTGGACGCGGGGTGAAATACCTCTCGAACCTCAACCTCGTCCTGTCGCTGGTCCTTCTGATGACCTTCGTGATCTTCGGATCGTTCGCGTTCGCCATGACGACATACGGCGCGGCTTTCGTGGATTACATCATCCACTTCGCACAGATCAGCTTTGGCGCTTGGGGTCCGCAATCCGCACCCGAGTTCGTTTCGGGGCTACCCGAGGCGGCACAACCCTTCGCAGCCGAGCTTCGCCCCGGAGCGACAAACCCCTGGGGAAGCTTTGGTGGCTTCAAGGAAGGTCTGACAGGTGCGGCTGCCGAACTTGACGAGGCAACCCTCGCCGCGGCCTACGAGGCTGGCAATGATGGTCGTCAATTCGGCTGGCAGTCGGCATGGACAACCTTCTACTGGGCATGGTGGATCGCGTTCTCACCGTTCGTGGGTCTCTTCCTTGCGCGCATCTCCAAAGGTCGTACCGTGCGCGAATTCATCGTGGGCTGTGTCCTTGCACCTTCGCTTGTCTGTTTCGCCTGGATGACCATCCTTGGCGGCACGGCCATCGACCTTGAGCTTTCGGGCGTGGCCGACGGTGCCATCATCGGCGCGTCGAACACCAACAAGCTCTTTGTCACGCTGGCACAGATGATCGACGGCGGGCTGTTGTCGGCACTCACCATCATGTGTGTGGTGCTGATCATGACCTTCCTCGTCACATCGGCAGACTCGGGTATCCTCGTGATGAACACGATCATGTCGGGCGGAAGCCAGGAAACCGGCATCAAGCACCGTATCGTATGGGGTCTGATCCTCACCGCGGTCATCGGCTCGCTGATCCTGACGGCGGGGAAAAACAATCCGATGGACGCGCTCAAGAACGCGATGATCATCGGGGCGTTGCCCTTCACGGTGGTCATGGGTCTGATGTGCGCATCCTTGGCCAAGGCGCTCTTCCGGGATGGGAAGCGCGAAAAGCTCGGCATCTACGAGCAACCCGCCGAGTGAAACGGCCAAACGCTTTGATTAAAGCGTTGTAAACTCCGATCAAGGCCCCTGTTCCGGCAGGGGCCTTTTTCATGCCCGGTTCATACCCGCGCCCGCACTCACAGGCACAAAAAAGGCGCCGCCCGAAGGCGACGCCGATTGTTGCGACAGAACCTTGGAGCCGGTTCAGTCTTCGGTGGTTTCCTCAAGCGAGAGCGCCACGAAACGTGGCTCGCCTGCGCGGCGCACCAGAAGCAGGATCGACTTGCGTCCAGCTTCACGCGCCTCCTCAAAGCGGTCCTCAAGCGCGGCAAGTGTCATCACCTGCTGCTGCCCCGCCTCGGTGATGACGTCCCCCGCGCGCATGCCCTTTTCATGAGCTTCCGACAGAGGATCGACATCCGTCACCACAAGGCCTTCGGATTTCGCGTCAAGCTCGAGCTGCTCGCGCAGTTCGTCGGTCACGGGCGTGAGGGTCATGCCCATCACGACACCCTCGACCGCATCGCCGTCCACGCCGCCGCCCGGTTGCGCGGCAGGAACCGCGCCCTCGGCTTCTTCGCGACGGCCCAACGTCACCTTGAGCGTCTGGGTTTCCCCATCGCGGAACACCACGATGCGGACTGTCTTGCCCACTTGGGCGTTGCCGACGCGGCGCACCAACTCGCGGGTATCGGCCACGTCCTTGCCGTCGAAGGACAGGATGACGTCACCGGCTTTCATGCCGGCCTCGCTTGCCGGGCCTTCCGGCACATCAGTGACAAGCGCGCCATTTGCCTCGTCAAGGCCGATGGCTTCGGCCACGTCATCCGAGACATTCTGGATATGAACACCCAGCCAGCCACGCCGCGTTTCGCCATACTCCTTGAGCTGATCGACAACCCGCGTGACGACGTTCGACGCCATCGAGAACCCGATCCCGATCGAGCCGCCATTCGGGCTGAGGATCGCGGTGTTCACGCCGACGACCTCGGAATCCATGTTGAACAAGGGACCGCCCGAGTTGCCACGATTGATCGCCGCATCCGTCTGAATGTAGTCGTCATACGTCCCGCTCAGAGCACGGTTGCGCGCCGAAACGATGCCCGCGCTGACCGAGAAGCCCTGACCGAGCGGATTGCCCATGGCCATGACCCAGTCCCCGACGCGCGCGGTGTCGCTGTCGCCAAAGCTGACAAACGGCAACGCCTCGTCGGCCTCGACCTTGAGAAGCGCGATATCGGTTTTCGGGTCGGTCCCGATCACCTCGGCTTCAAGTTCACCGCCTTCGTAGAACTCGATGATGATCTCATCGGCACGTTCGATGACGTGATTGTTTGTGACGATATACCCGTCTTCGCTGATCACGAAGCCAGAGCCGAGCGCCGAGGTGCGGCGCGGACGCCCCTGATTGTTGCCCCGGTCACGGAATTCACGAAAGAAATCCTCGAAGGGCGATCCTTCGGGAACCATCGGCATCGTGTTGTTGTTGGCGGCAACAACGGTTGAGGTGGTGATGTTCACCACCGCCGGGCTGACGTTCTCGGCCAGACCGGCAAAGCTTTCGGGGCGGGCTTGCGCCGCGATGGCCTGTGCCATCAACAGGGCAATCGTGATCACCCCGAGCCACAGCGCACGCAAGGCGCTGGTGGTATCCTGTGGTGCGGAAAAGGCTATTGCTCTCACGCGTTTCTCCTCTTGGATTTGGTTTGGTTAGTCCGTGTCGGTCCGCGGCCTGGGACCGGCCTCTGTCTACAATGTAGGAACGCTTGGCGAGAACGCAAAGCTTGCGACATGATAATCACGCGCGCGTGATGCGCCTCTGGTGAATGCGCTCAGCGCGGCTATGCTCCAAGCGCCTTGGCCACCCAGACAAGGAAGAGGCCAATCGCAATGGCCACCACCTCAACGATCCGCCGGGTTTCCTCCGGCATCTGCTTTAGGGCCGCCAGAAGTTGCTCAACAAGCGAAGGGGCCAGCGCATAGACCAGCCCCTCCACTATCAGCACCAGCCCGAGAGCCAGAAGCGCGGTTTCGATCATTGGTCCGGGTTGGCCGAACGCAGGTAATCGAAGAACTCGCTGTCCGGCGTCATCACCATCGAAGAATTGCTGCCCTGAAGCGCCTTTTCATAGGCTTCCAGCGAGCGGTAGAAGGAATAGAACTCCTGATCCGAGCCGTAAGCGTCGGCATAGATCGCGCTGCGTTCGGCATCGGCCTCGCCTCGGGTCACCTGCGCCTGGCGCTCGGCATCCGACAGGGTCTCGGTTACGGTCCGGTCGGCGAGGGCGCGCACGCGCTGCGCGGCCTCGTTACCACGGGCGATCTCGTCGGCGGCTTCACGATCCCGTTCGGCGCGCATCCGGGCGAAGGTCGCGTCGAGGTTCTGTTCCGGCAGGTTGGTCTGCTTGAGCCGCACATCGACGATCTCAAGGCCAAGCCCCTCGGCACTTGTGCGAGCCTGCGCGCGAATGCGGCGTGCCAGATCTCGACGGTCCGGAGACAGGATTCTGTCCGATGTCACCTGATCGGCACCAAGAACCTCGCGGATCTGGGCGTTCAGAACCGAGGACAATCGGTCCTCAGCGACAGCAAGGCCACCAACGCCTACGGCTTGCCGGAACTGCACAACATCGTTGATCCGATAGCGCGCGAAAGCATCGACCACGAGGCGACGGTCATCTGATGGCGTGACCTCGATCGTGTCGGTATCAAGCGACAGGATGCGGTCGTCATAGCGCACGACCTCCTGAATGAAGGGAATCTTGAACGACAGCCCCGGCTCTTCCTTCACGGCCTTGATCTGGCCGAATTGCAGGACCAGCGCCTTTTCGCGCTCATCCACCACGAAAATCGCGGACAGGCCGAGAAATACGACCACGACGAGGAACGGAATGATAAATTTCGTCTTACCCATGATCTCAGTTTCCTTGATTGGTTGTGGTATCGCGGCGCAGTTCGTTCAACGGCAGGTACGGCACAACACCGCTGCCGCCCTCGCCTCCGATGATGGACTGATCCAGGATTGTCTTATCTATATCGCCCAGGACCTGCTCCATGCGTTCGAGATAGAGGCGCTTTCGCGTGACTTCGGGGGCCTTGGAGTATTCCTCGAGAACCGAGGTAAACCGGCTCGCGTCACCGCTGGCCTCGTTGACCACGCGGGCGCGATAGCCTTCTGATTCTTCAAGGATCTGTGCAGCCTGGCCGCGCGCCTCGGCCAACACGCGGTTGGCATAGGCATCGGCCCGACGTTGCAGGCGGTCACGTTCCTGCTCGGCGGCCTGCACCTCGCGGAAGCTGTCGATCACTTCGCGCGGGGGATCGGCCTTGTCGAGGTTGACACGAACGACGCGAATGCCGCTGTCATATTCGTCAAGTGTTTCCTGAATGTCGCGCATCGCGGTATCCGCGATGAGTCCACGGTCCCGGTTGAGGATCGGCGAGAGGGTCGACGCCGCGATAATCTCTCGCATGATCGACTCGGACACCGCCTGCACCGTCAATTTCGGATCGCGGATGTTGAACAGGAGCTTCGAGGGATCGGCGATGTTCCAGACCACCTGAAAGTTGATGTCCACGATATTGGCATCGGTCGTCAGCATCAGCCCTTCATTGCCGCGCGTCTGGCGCTGTCCGATATCTTCCGTCCGCTCGGAGGTGACGTTGACAATTTCGTAGGAAAACAACGGCCATGGCGCAAAGTTCAGGCCGGGATTGCCGACTTGGTGGAAGTCGCCGAGGAACAGTTCGACGGATTGTTCCTCGGGCTTCACGGTGTAGACGCTGGCAAATACCCAGAGCGCCACGGCACCAAGCGCCGCAAGACCGATGGCGCCCTTGCCGAAAGCCGGGCCTTCACCGCCACTGCCGCCAGAGCCGCCTTTGCCGCCACCACCTTTGCCGCCCATGAGAACGCGAAGTTGGTCCTGCCCCTTGCGCATCAGTTCGTCGATTTCGGGAAGGCCGCTTTCGGGCGGTTTCCGGCCGCCGCGATCATCACCGCCGCCGTTATTGCCGCCGCGGTTTCCACCGCCACCGCCCGAGTTTCCGCCGCCGCCCCAGGGGCCGCCCGAATGTCCAGCCATCGATTACCTTCCTTTTTCCATATCTCTTACGGGTCTTATCCCCGTATTATGTCATAACCTGTAGGCTAATGCCCAGAATTCAAGCCGTTCGCACCGGGTCGTGCATCGTCACAAGCTCTTCTGTCATTGTCGGATGAACGGCGCAGGTGCGATCGAACTCCTCTTTCGTGGCGCCGTTCTTGATCGCGATGCCCACAAGCTGGATCATTTCCCCCGCTTCCGGCGCGACAATGTGGCACCCCAGAACTGTGCGGTTCGCCTTCGACACGATCAACTTCATCAACACGCGCTGATCATATCCGGCAAATGCCTGGCGCATGGGCTTGAACGAGGTGGCATAAACCTCGATCTCCTCCTGTTCACGCGCGGCCTCTTCGCTCAGGCCAATCGTGCCCATCTCGGGCTGCGTGAAAATTGCCGTGGGAATCAGATCATGGTCCACAGGGGTCGGGTTACCATTGAATACCGTTTCCACAAAGGCCATACCTTCGCGGATGGCCACAGGGGTCAGGTTGACCCGGTCGGTCACATCCCCGATGGCATAAATCGAGGGCACCGCCGTCTGGCTATAGTCGTCGACCACGATCTCGCCGTTGCGGCCCAATTCCACCCCGACCTCCTCAAGGCCCAGCCCCCCGGTATTGGCCTTGCGCCCCGTCGCAAAGAGCACCTGATCAAAGATCTTTTCACCACCATCGGTGCTCTTGACGCGGAAGCCCCCCTCGGCGGGCTCCATTTCAAGGATGTTGGTGCCCAATTGCAGGTCGATCCCCGATTGGATCATCTCGTTGGCGACAAGGCCGCGCGCCTCTTCATCAAAGCCGCGCAACACCTGCGCGCCCCGGTAATACTGTGTCACCTGAACGCCCAGACCATTGAGGATACAGGCGAATTCACAGGCGATATATCCGCCACCCACGATCAGGATCGACCGCGGCAATTCATCGAGGTGGAAAATCTCGTTGCTGGTCAGACCGTGGTCCGCGCCCGGCATGTCGGGCTTGATCGGATGTCCGCCAACGGCGACAAGAATATGCTTGGCGCTTTTTTCCTCGCCCGAGCCAAGCCGCACCGTATGTGCGTCGACCACTGTCGCCCGCGCGTCGAAGGTGTCGACCTCGTTTCCGCTCAGGATCTTGCGGTAAACGCCTTCCAGACGGTCAAGCTCGGCCTGAAGCTTTGACCGGAAGGCGTGCCAATCGAACCCACCGGCATGCACGGTCCAGCCATATTCCCCGGCCTCACGCATCATCTGCGGATAGCCGCTGGCAAAGACCATGAGCTTTTTGGGCACGCATCCCCGGATGACACAGGTTCCGCCATACCGGTCCTCTTCGGCGAGCGCGATCCTGGCGCCCGTCTGCGCGGCCACGCGCGCGGCGCGCACACCGCCCGATCCTCCACCGATGACAAAAAGGTCGTAGTCAAAGCTCATTTGCCTGTTTTCCCTTGTTCATGTGGGGGTCCATGCGGCAGGTCCGGCCGCTGCGTCCTGATCGCCTGCCGGATTGCGTCCACGGCCTCGGGGCCCAGCGCTCTCTGGCTGAACGCGGCCATGCGCGCCCGGTGTCCATCATCTGCGCGATATCCGATGATCGCGCCGTTTCCGCCTTCGGGTATATCGGCCCATTGCATCCGATCCCAGGTGACATGCTTATCGTGGGTCACGTGGCGCAGGGTCAGCCCGTCACGCGTCAGCGCGCCCAACGTTCTGCGGCGCACAAGACCGATGGCGATGAATGCCGCCCAAAGCGCGAGGCCCACCCCGAGGATCAGCATCCCGTTGCGCCCCGCACTCACCCCTTGCCAAAGCGACCACGCCGCAAGCCCGGCCACAAGCACGAGGTTCACGACGATCATAACCGTCTGCTTTCCTGTACGCTCGAACGTCATGGTCGTCGCCTGTCCCCGCTTGCCCATGCTCAATCCGCCAGGTCGCGGAACAGGTTCTCATTTTCCACGAAATCGAGTCGATCGGTTTCCACCGTGCCTTCGTTGATATCGCGAAGCTCAACCCGGCCATCGCCATAGCCCACCGAAACCACGTCGCAGATGTCGATGAAAAGCCCGTTCTCAACGACACCCGGCACCTGGTTGAGCACCATCGAAAGCTGTCGGGGGTTGCCGATCCGCCCAAGATGCAGGTCAAGTATATGGTTACCCTCATCGGTGACATAAGGATGATCGCCGCTCATGCGGAGGCTTACGTCACGGCCAAGCACATCCATCGAAACAAGCATTTCCTCAACAAGGGCCCGCGTCGTCTGCCAGCCGAAGGGAATGACCTCGATCGGAAGCGGAAAGGCACCCAGACTTTCGACTTCCTTGCCGACATCCGCGATCACGATCATCTGGTCGCTGGCCGTGGCCACGATCTTTTCCTGCAAGAGCGCACCACCGCCCCCCTTGATCAGGTTCAGTTCGCCGTCAAACTCGTCCGCGCCGTCGATGGTGATATCCAGCCATTTGGCCTCATCAAGGCTGATCACCTCGATCCCCACCTCGCGCGCCAGATCGGCGGTGCGGGTCGATGTCGGAACACCCTTGATGCGCAAGCCGTCCTCGCGCACCAGCTCCCCCAGACAGCGGACCATCCACGCGGCGGTGCTTCCGGTTCCAAGACCCACGCGCATGCCATCCTCGACATAATCGACCGCCTTCTTCGCAGCGACAAACTTGGCCTTGTCGATAGGCGACAAATCTCCGGACATGACAGCGACTCCTCGTTTTCTCTCTGGCCTTATAGGCGAGAGACCGCGCCCGCGCGAGGGGTCATTTATCGGTGAGTTTCACACGCCCTTCGCCATTTCTAGGGCATCAAAGATCCGCCATACGCCACCACGGGCACGGACAAGATCAGCAGCACACAGAACAGCCTTGCGTTCAATCGCATCAGAGCCTCCCTCACAGAGCGCGTCCATGATCGCCCACGATTGTAAAAACGGCGTTAATCCGGCTCCGGTCTTGCCCAAAAGCCGCTATTTCGCGGTGGCCCAGTTCAATTGCCCGGACGTTTCGATCGCTTCGGGATGGATGCCACGCAAACGCTCCAACGCCACCAGAGGCGCTTCGCCCGCCGCCACCATCAGCCGCAGCACGATCATCCCCGAGCGCCCGCATCCGCCCTTGCAATGCACCAGAACACGGCCCCCGCCCCGCAACGCGCTCAGCGCGGCGCGGCACGCATCAGGCCACGCCGTCAAGGTGTCGCCCACGGGTGCCGCGTAGTCCTCGATGGGCAAGTGAATCCACCGCGCGCCCATCGCGATGAACGACTGTCCAAGCGCCGGCTGCCCCAGCCGCGCCATCTCGGCATCGGTGGTCAGCGTCATGACGATCGACGGCCGCCAATCGCGAATATGGTCCATATCGGCCTCGAAATTGCCGCCTCGCCCGGGGAACGGACAAAGCGCCACGATGCCTCGAGACACGGATACGGCATGAATGACAAACCCCATGACGCGATGCTCAGAGCGTCTTGGTGCGGAACATGTCAAAGCCCGGCACATGACGCGCGCTGCGGTGCAGATGATCACCCTCTGTTTGATGCATAGCGGTCGTCGCCGCCTCAACATCGCCGCGCTGCCGCCGATCCTCGACAGTCCGGCGGCTCCGGATACCTCTCAAATGCATCTGACACTCCCGGGTGAAACCAGTTCAGGCACGGAGTATAGCCACGCCCGGAACAATCACAAACCCGGTTGCATGACGGCCCGTGCTCAAAATACCATCCATCGGTGTCGGTCCCGCCTAACTCTGGGTCACGACGGCAATGACGGACACGCGGATATGAGCGAAAGCAAAACCGAAAAGGCCGAACAACGTACCCAAGACGCCGAAAAGCGGACCGACTGGGCCAATGAACGCACCATTCTGGCCAATGAACGCACCTTCAATTCGTGGATGAGCGTCGGGCTCGGGGCTGTGGGTGTGGCCATCGCTCTCAGGGCCGTCTTTGGCGAGTTCGATCCAAAATGGGCCGCCAAGCTGGTGGCCAGCGCGTTTCTCGTCACAGCACTTTTGATCTACTGGTCGGCGTGGCGACAGGCCATCAGAGCGCTCAACCGCCTTGACGATTACGATTCCGAACCGATGCCGACCAAGAATTTCACAGTGGTCACGATCGTCATGACCATCGCCACGCTGGGCACCGGCGTTATCCTCTGGGGGCTGTAACCGCCTCCGGATCACGTTTCGGCGCGCGCCAAAACGGAATGCGCAAAGGCCGGGGAAATCTCTGATTCAGGTTTGCCGCGAAACCCTCTACCTTGGGTCAAACCCGAATCCCTTTCAGGATACTTTCATGCAGGACACGGCCACAGGCCCCTACCAAGTGCTCGCCCGGAAATACCGGCCCGAAACCTTTGCCGACCTCGTCGGACAGGACTCGATGGTGCGCACGTTGAAAAATGCGTTTCAGGCCGATCGCATCGCTCAGGCTTTCATCATGACCGGCATCCGCGGCACGGGCAAGACGACCACGGCGCGCATCATCGCCAAGGGCATGAATTGCATCGGTCCCGACGGTCAGGGCGGCCCGACCACCGAACCTTGCGGCGTCTGTGAACATTGTGTGGCGATCATGGAGGGGCGTCATGTGGATGTGCTCGAAATGGACGCGGCATCGCGCACCGGTGTGGGCGACATCCGTGAAATCATAGATTCGGTCGCCTATCGTGCCGCCTCGGCGCGCTACAAGATCTACATCATCGACGAGGTGCACATGCTCTCCACCTCGGCCTTCAACGCGCTTCTCAAGACGTTGGAAGAGCCGCCCGAGCATGTGAAGTTCATCTTCGCAACCACGGAAATCCGCAAGGTGCCGGTCACCGTTCTGTCGCGCTGTCAAAGGTTTGATCTGCGCCGCATCGAACCCGAAGTGATGATCAACCTGCTGCGCCGCATCGCCGACGCCGAAAACGCCCAGATCGCCGAAGATGCGCTCGCCCTCATCACCCGCGCTGCCGAAGGATCGGCACGAGATGCGACCTCGCTCCTTGATCAGGCCATCTCGCATGGCGCCGGCGAAACCACCGCCGATCAGGTGCGCGCGATGCTTGGCCTCGCGGATCGCGGCCGGGTTCTCGATCTCTTCGATCTCATTCTCAAGGGCGACGCAGCTGGCGCCCTGACCGAGATCAGCACCCAGTATGCCGACGGCGCCGACCCGCTCGCGGTTCTGCGTGACCTTGCCGAAGTCACGCATTGGGTCTCCGTGGTCAAGATCACGCCCGAAGCCGCCGAAGACCCGACCATCGGGCCCGACGAACGCGCCCGTGGCCAATCCATGGCCGAGGCGCTGCCGATGCGTGTGCTGACCCGCATGTGGCAAATGCTGCTCAAGGCGCTGGAAGAAGTATCATCGGCTCCCAACACCATGATGGCCGCCGAAATGGCCGTAATCCGACTGACCCATGTGGCCGACCTGCCCAGCCCCGAAGATCTCGTGCGCAAGCTTCAGGACATGCCGGTCACCGCACCGGGCCAGCCACCTGTGGGCGGCGCGACATCGGGCGGCTCTGCGCCGGGGGGCACGCTGTCGGGGGGCGCACCGGCCCCGCAATCCACTGATGCAATGCCGACGCAATACCGACATGATACCGACGTTCCGTCCCGTGGGGTCACCTCTCAGTCATCTTCGCCGCAACCGGCGCTTGCCGCCGAGCAGGCCCTCGCCCGCTTTCCAAGCTTCGAGCATGTGGTCGAACTGGTCCGCGCCAACCGCGATGTGAAGCTTCTCGTTGAAATCGAGAACACCCTCCGCCTAGCCGCCTATCAGCCGGGGCGGATCGAATTCGTGCCCACCGAGGCGGCCCCCTCCGATCTTGCAGCGCGGCTCGGCTCTGCGCTTCAACGCTGGACCGGGAATCGCTGGGCGGTCACGGTCGTCAATCAGGGCGGCGGCGAAACCATCGCCGAAAACCGCGACGCGTCCAAGCGCGCGCTCGAAGAAGAGGCCAGCCAGCACGCGTTGGTTCAGGCGGTGATGAGCAGTTTTCCCAAGGCGCGCATCATCGACATCCGCACCGCGCAGGACGTGGAGCAGGAGGCCGAGACCGAGGCCCTTCCCGAGGTCGAGGACGAATGGGATCCATTCGAAGAGGACTGAAGCACCTCGAACGGCCCTCAGAATCCCAGATTTTTCTTGCACCCAAAGCTTGATCCACGACACGATACCGCGACGGCCATAAGGAGATCGCGGAATATGTCGCTCACCACCGAACAGCAGATGCTTGTCGAACAACGCTTAGGCAACGAACGTAAATCGGTAGGTGTGGCCTATCTGCTTTGGTTCTTCTTCGGCCTCTTCGGCGTGCACCGCTTTTATATCGGCCGTATCGCCAGCGGTGTGATCATGCTCTTGCTCGCGGTCTTTGGGTTTTTCACCCTGCCCGTCTATGGCGCGGGGCTTTTCATCTTGCTGCCCGTGGCAATCTGGCTGCTTGTCGATATCTTTCTCATCCCCGGCATGATCGACCGCGACGTCAAGGCACGCCGCCTCGTCATCGCGCAAGAGGTCAACCTGATGACACAGGCCGCCAATCCCCCTGACACCTGAACGTCGCTTTGGTCCTTTGCATCTGTGGCCTTGTCCCCCGGCCCCACCGCCCGTATCTAGGATGCAAGACGCGAAAACGGGAGACCGCGAGATGTTCAAAGGATTAGGCCAGATGGGCGATATGGCCAAGATGATGAAGGCCGCCCAAGACATGCAGCAGAAGATGGCCGATCTGCAGGAAGAAATGCACAACATGACCGTCACCGGCGAAAGCGGTGCGGGCCTCGTCAAGGCTACGGCCAGTTACAAGGGCGAATTGAAGGCGCTCGATATCGACCCTTCGATCTTCAACTCTGACGACAAGGAAGTGGTCGAGGATCTGATCCTTGCCGCGATCAAGGACGCGCAGGGCAAGGCTTCTGACAAGGCACAGGAAGAGATGGGCAAGATCACCGAAGAAATGGGCTTGCCCAAGGACATGAAACTACCGTTCTGACGGCTCTCGCCGGGCCTGCCACCGGCGCGGCGCGGCCTGTCTGCGCGTCAATGACATCCCCGGGGGCGCCCTGAAAACGCCGTGCGTTTTGCCGGGTGGGCTGCCCTTGTGCCCTATCACCTTTCCGATTGGACACCAGATGAGTTCCAACCGCGACATCGACACATTGATCGACATGATGGCCAAGCTTCCGGGCCTTGGTCCGCGATCGGCGCGGCGCGCGGTGCTGCATCTCATCGCCAAGCGCGAACTCAAGCTCACACCGCTGGCCGACCTCATGCAGATCGTTGCCGCCACCGCCCGTGAATGCGGCAATTGCGGCAATATCGGCACCTCCGAAACCTGCGATATCTGCCTGTCCGAGAAACGCGCCAACGGCCAGATTTGCGTGGTCGAAGATGTCGCGGATCTCTGGGCGATGGAGCGCGCGGGGGCCTTCAAGGGGCGCTATCACGTGTTGGGCGGCACGCTTTCGGCGCTCGATCAGGTGGGCCCGGACGAGCTTCGTATCCCCGGCCTCGTCGCGCGTATCCCGGCGGAAGGGATCACCGAAGTGATCCTTGCGCTTAACGCCACAGTGGATGGTCAGACCACGGCGCATTATATCGCCAATCAGATCGAAAGCATGGTCAGCCTCACCTCGCTGGCCAAGGGGGTGCCTATCGGCGGGGAGCTGGATTACCTTGATGATGGAACGATCACCGCAGCCCTTTCAGCTCGCAAAGCTTTCTGAGGATGGCCGGAGGTCACGCCATATCCAAAGCGTTTAACCTTTGATCTGAGGCATCAGCAGACCGGTCGGTCGCCACAGACCCACCGCCAAACGCAAAGCGCCCCGATGACCAGCATCGGGGCGCTTTTTGTAACGGCACCGGAACTAACCCGACCGCCGCCTTACTTGGTGTCGTCGTCATCCTCGTCGTCATCCCCGCCCTCGGGCAGGTTGAAGAAACTGTCGGCATCGGGCACGGCGTCGCTCTTGTCGTCATCGTCGCCGCTACCTTCACCAAGCGTAAAGGTCTCAAGCCCCTCGATCGCGGTGGGAATCTTCGGCTCGTCCTCCATGGCAAGGCTCTGCTCGGTGGACAAAAGCTTGCGGCGCTCGTCGTCACTCATCGCTTCGCCTTCGCGGACCTTCTTAGACGCGGCCTTTTGAACGGCGGCATCAAGCTCGGACTGTTTGCACAGGCCAAGGGCGACCGGGTCGATCGGCTGAATATTGGCGATGTTCCAGTGCGTCCGCTCGCGGATCGCTTGGATGGTCGGCTTGGTTGTCCCCACCAGCTTGCTGATCTGGCTGTCCGCCAGTTCGGGGTGAAACTTTACCAGCCACAGGATAGAGGCCGGACGATCCTGCCGTTTGCTGAGCGGGGTATAGCGCGGACCACGGCGCTTTTCCTCGCCAACGGCGGCGGGATTGTGCTTGAGCCGCAGCTTATGCATCGGATCCTTTTCGGCCGCGCTAATCTCGTCTTGGGTCAACTGATTGTTGGCAACCGGATCAAAGCCCTTGACGCCGGCGGCCACGTCGCCATCCGCGATACCCTGAATCTCAAGCTCGTGCATGCCGGTGAAATCGGCAATCTGCTTGAAACTGAGTGTCGTATTGTCCACAAGCCAAACGGCTGTTGCCTTGGCCATAATCGGTTTTGCCATGTCTCACGCCTCCTTTGCGCAAATCTGTCCCGTCGCCTGAAAAGGCTGTCCCGGGGGTCGGGACGGGTTGCCGTTGTCGGGGAACTTGGCGGCTATATAGTCAGCCACGGATCGAAATGAAAGGAAAAATCATGCGGGCTTTGCTGATCTGGCTGTTCACGGCCTCCGCGGCTTGCGCCGGCGGCGACCGGGCAGGTGAGTTCGACTATTATGTCCTCTCGCTGAGTTGGTCGCCCACATGGTGCGCGCTCGAAGGCGATGCGCGCGCGGCGGAACAGTGCGCCCCGCAGGCCGATCACGGTTGGGTGCTGCATGGTCTCTGGCCACAGTTTCACCGTGGCTGGCCCTCGTATTGTCAAAGCGCCGAACGCCCGCCCTCGCGTGCGATGACCCGCGACATGGCCAACATCATGGGAAGTCCGGGCCTCGCCTGGTATCAGTGGGAAAAGCACGGTGCCTGCTCAGGGCTTTCGGCACCTGCCTATTTCGCCCTCGCCCGCGAGGCGTATGACCGCGTCACCCGTCCCGCGATCTTTCGCAAGTTGCAGGTTCCGGTGCGTCTGCCTGCTCATGTGATCGAAGAGGCGTTCCTCAAGGAAAACAAGGGCTGGGAGGCCGACATGCTGACCATCACCTGCCGCGCGGGCCACATCCAAGAGGCCCGGCTCTGTCTTTCCAAATCGCTCGACCCGGTGCCATGCGGGAGCGACGTGATCACCGATTGCCGGCTCAAGGACGCTCTTTTCGCTCCGATCCCGTGATTGCGGGGCGTCCTGCGATGCGCAACGCAGCGCGACATTCAGGTCCGGCACCGGTTTCGCCTTTCCCTGATGTCTCAGGTCAAAGGCCAGCCGCTTTAGAGTTCACCTGCCTCTTCAAGCACCTTGCGAGCCGAGCGGAAACATTCGATGCCCTGCGGCACCCCGCAATAGATCGCGATCACATGCACGATGGCGCGGATTTCCTCGACGCTCACCCCGTTGGTCAGCGCGCCACGGCAATGCACCTCCCATTCATGCATCTTGCCCAAAGCGCCCAGCATCGCGAGGTTCATCATCGACCGGGTTCTGGGATCAATCACGTCATCGCCCCAGCCAAAGCCCCAGCACCATGCGGTCATCGCCTCCTGAAAGGGGCGGGTGAACTCATCGGCGGCGGCAAGGTTCTTCTCGACATATTCCGCACCCAGCGTGGCCTTGCGCTGTTCCAGTCCCTTGAGAAAAAGCTCTTCGTCAAAAACACTCATTGTTCACCCTCCCGGTCATTGGTCTATGGGGCGCATAGCATAGAGATCGTCGGCGGTGACAAGGATTTTGTCATGATCCCACAGCATTTCGAGCCAGTCACCGGGAATGCCCTCATACCCCCAAACGCGCCCGGCCAATTGCCCGGCAACCGCCCCGGTTGCACAGGCATCTCCACCAAGGTTGACCGCCGCAAGCACCACATCGCGAAAGGTCCGGCCCTGTGCCATCGCCCAGAACACCGCATGCAACGTGTCGCGCACATGGCCGGTCACCGCGCCGGGCGGGGCGTCTGGGCGCGGCAGCCGCCCATGCTCGCCTGTGACAAGCACCTCGGCAAGGTTGGCCGCCGCGCGCTGACAGATCGGGCTGGCATGGGTCAGGCGGCTTTGAAGTTGCGCCACGGCCATTGCGCTTTCTTTCACCGCCCCATAGCCAAGCACCACGGGGGCCAATCGCACGATGCCGGCACTGCCCTCGGTTTCGGCGCCCCCTGAATACGGATTGCCGCTCGCCTCGAACGCCAGAAGTGCCGCGCGCGTCTCCTTGTCGGGGTCCGCGTGCCGGCCGGGCGCAGCAAGATAGCCGAAGTCGCGCCAGTTCACGAACCGTTTCATCGCGTCCTCGGCATCCCAGCCATTGGCCGACCGAAGCATCTGCGCAAGGCAGAGCGCCATCGACACCGCCCCGGACCACTGCGCAGCCCGTGGCTCTGCCGGTCCGCCCGCGCCCAGTCCCGTCACCAGCGCAAAGCAACCACGCGCCTGTCCCGCGACAGCCATGCCCAGCGCATCGCCGACCGCAAGCCCCACAAGCATGCCATGTGCCTGATCCTCGGAGAATGGTTTCTGCATGATGCGCCCCTTTTCCCCAAGCGTAGGGCGGGGTCAGCAACATCTCAATGCCCTGCGTGCCGCTCTCTCGGGGGGCCTTGGGACAATAGCATCTGCACTCGCATCTGCCCACGCGGCGTGCTTGCCGCCGAACTGACGCAAGGCCCGACATCGCACAAGGCGCGCCAGAAAGTTCGACATTACGCCCGTCCCGCATGGAGCCCTGCGTGTAGGGCACGCCGCCATGTCTGCCGGGCGCACGGCCCGAAACGGTCACACCCGGCGCGGCCATGCCGGGGTTCAGACCGCGGATTTGCCGCGGCACCCTGTCGCGCCTTTGCCTTGCATCGGGGGATCGAACGAAACGTGACAGCCGCGACCCGCCGCCTTGGCCGCATAAAGCGCGGTATCGGCATCCTCCATCATCCGGTCAAGATCAAGGCCCGGCCGGGGATATCTGCATGACAGGGTCGAACCCGCACTCGCGGATATTCGACACACGTCACCATTGAAGACCACCGGCTCTTCCAGCTGCGCAATGAGACGGCTGGCAATCTCATGCACGCGCGCGGCGTCCGTCAGACGTGACAGGACGAGCACGAATTCGTCGCCGCCGGTGCGCACGAGGATATCGTCGCTCCGGGTTTGCTGAACCATGGCGCGCGCCACCTCGCGCAGGACATGATCGCCAGCCGCATGGCCCAGCGTGTCGTTCACCGCCTTGAAATAATCGAGGTCCAGATGGATCAGCGCGAAATCCTGCTCGCTCATCACCAGCCGTTCCAGCAGATGATCGAGCGCCCGACGGTTCTTGAGCCCCGTGAGCGTGTCGGTATAGGCCTGTTCCTCGGCGGCGATCTTCGCCCCCTGCAACCGTAGGTTCAAAAGGCGCGACGCCTCCATCGCGGCGGTTTTCGCCTCGATCAGATACAGCATCTCGATGGTCAGATCGGTTGCGGCAAAATCCCCCCCGGTCAGGCCGAAGTCGCGGATCGCCTCCACCACCGAAATCCCGAACGAAAGGTTGATCAGCGCGCCGCCCGACGGCCCGATGCCAGCCTCCTCCTCTGGCAGGGCCACAAGAACCCCCTTGGCCTCCGTGCGTGGACCGTGGCGCATCCGCAGATGTAGTTTCCGCCCCGTGAGCCTGCGCAGACCGGCCATCGTCCCGCCATGACCGGGGCGCTTGATCTCAAACAGCTCCAGGAACCGCTGGCCCAGCACTTCATCCCCCGGAAAAAGCTTTCGCAAGGTCGGGCCCGCATGTTGGATGTGCCCGGTCGCCGAGATCAGAGCATGCATCGGACACACCGTATCGAGCAGACCCGCAAGATATGGCCCGGCCGCCGCCATTCACGCCGCCCCGACACTCAATTCAAAGGCGCGCCCTTCGGCATGGGCACTTGTCAACAGATGCACTTCGATGATTTCCGCAGTCTCGCGCCGGCCTTTGTGCTCAAGCAGGACAAGCGCGCCATAATCATCCGCCATCGTCCGCAACAGGCCGGTGATCACATGGCCGAACCCCGGATGCGCCCCGCGACAGATCAGGCTGTATGTGGTTGCGCCATGTTCACGTAATTCCATATCCGGCAACGTCAGGTCGGGCACGGCAAGGCGCGCGCGTTCCGGCAGGTCGTCAAGCGAATGAAGGAATTCGTGGAAATCGACCCCGCCAAAGCGCAGCAAGCGGCGCAGCGCCTCAACATTCGGGTGCGAGACAAGATAGGTTCCGATATCTTCGAGCAATGCCTCGCGCGGTTTGTTCAACACGTCACAGGCCGCGCCAAGCACATCCTCCGTCACATGGTCATCATAGCTCAGCATCGCCTCGAACTCCGCGAAGTCCAATTCGGCCCGGGCCGTGATCAACCCCCATGCATCCCGCCCATAGGTATCGCGCACAAACCGTTCGATCGCCCGATTGATCATGCCATGCATGCCAGCCTCCATCTTGTGTGGCCGAAGCTTGGCACAGCATCGTTAACAGGCCGCGAATGAATTCAATTGTTTGGAAAAAGGCTGAAACCGTCGACGTCAAGCACCTGAATCTCTATTGGCTCGAGCGTGAAACGCCCTGCCTGAATATCCGCAATCGTCTGATCTTTCATACGTCCGGCAAGGCCGTTCACTCCGGTTGACCGGGCTGCGCCCTCTTGCGGGAAATGAAACCCCGTGACGCGCACATAATTGCCCGAATGCAGGAACAGTCCGATGGCCTGCGCGCCATCAACCCGTGGATCGAATTGCCCGACGACCATAACGCAGCCCGGCCCGCCTCCGGGCACGCTCCGCTGGCAAGCTTCGAGTATGCGGCTCCGCTCATCTGGCCTCAGCGCATCAAGCGCCCCCTCGGGAAGGCGCGCACCCTCGGGAACGATCGGCACGACCCCTTCGAGACTGGCCAGTGTTTCACCCTCGCGCTGATCTTCATACTGGTGGCGATAGGTCGCGGTCTCCGCCCGCTCGACTGCCGCCACAAGATCACCGTGCCGGGGATGCGCCTCCATGTCGCGTAGCGTCTCAAGCCCGCGTTTGCCGGCAAGGCCCCATTCGCGATGAAACTCCCAGATCGGCAGATCCGCGATATCCGCTCCCGCTTGGGCCCGGGCAATCTGGCTCGTCACGCTCATTCGCTCGGCATTGAGTGCCGGGGTCAGCCAAAGCGCCGCCAGCGCAACGATCAGAACCGCAACCCCCAGATTGGCGCGCCGTATCCGGGCCGTCCAATCGGCGCGCACCGCGACAGCCCCCGCATAGCAGATCGCATAGACAAGGATGACACCGCACACCACAAGCGCGGCAACCCGATCGGGCGTCAGCCCATATTGCCCGATACGCACCGACACCGCGTAGACCGCCAGCGATGCAGGCACGACGATCAGAACCGCAAGCGCCTGTGCCGCGATGCGAAGAAACCGGCCATCGGATTCGGCCTCCGCATCCCGGTGCAACACCGCACTGATCAGGGTGATCGCGGCAAAGGTCACGGCGGCCAGCGTGGCAGCCGGCGACAGGTTCCCGAACAGCCCCGAAAGCCCCTGAATTGGCAAGGCAACAACAAAGACCGTCAGAACCACAAGCAGAAGTGGCAAAAGAACGCGCAGCAACTGAATGAAAAGAAAGGCGGATATGTAATCACGAAGCTCATGCACAATGGCCAGCCCAAGACCCAGCCCAACCCCGCTGACAAGCCACGGCATCGGGTCCATGTCGATGATGTCATCAATGATCGTCACGCCCACAAGGCTCAGAAGCACGTCCGACAGGAAAAGCACCGCCCAGAGGACAGCGACGAAAAGCACCGCGGCAGTGTAGCGCACGACAATGCTCCAGGCGTTGTCGAAAAGCCGGGAATAGCGTTTCCACCCCCCGTCCTCCTCAAGTGCGGCGGCCATGAAAGGTGTCGCCACGCCGAGAAGCACCATCAGCGCGAAAATCGCATGCCCGCGCTCAAGGAACTGCTCGACATCGCCATAGCGGAAGCTCGCCCAGATAAAGAGAAGCGTTGCCGGAAAGCTCACCGTCGCCGCCGCAAGCGCCGCCCGCCGCAAGGGTGTGGGGCCAAGTAGCGCGAGAAGCACGGAAAAGAAACTCGCCCCCGTCGTTGCAGCAAGCAGAACAAGCCGTTGATTGTCGACAAGCTCGGGGATCAGGTCAAAGAGCAGATACATCGCGATGCCGGCCACCGCCCCCACAGCTGCGAGCGATATGCGATCCATGGTGCTTTCATCGGGTCTGCTGCTCATGTCGCCCTGCCTCTTTGCGGGGTGCCGAGACGAGACCCCGAGACCCGGTTGTTCGCCTGACACCACGCGATTGCGCCGATCTTCGATATATCGCGGACCGGGGCGCAAGTCTAAGCGAATTCAGGCCCCCGTCTATCCATGGATCGGCACATCGGGCAGGTCATAATAGTCGCCCTTGTCGGCGGTGCATATCTGCGAGGTCACGCGAAGCCCGGTCGCCCCGTCAAGCGTGCCCGAAAAGATCGACATGCCCGGCTCCGCATCCGGCCACCAGAAAAGATTGCTCCCGCACGTGCCACAGAACCCCCGTCGCGCCGTCTCGGAGGATCGAAACCACGTCACCTCACCCGTGATGTGAAGATGCCCAAGCGCCGCCGATGTCGCGGCAACGTAATGCCCGCTCGTCTTGCGGCACTGGCCGCAATGACAGACGATCACCTCGCGCAAGGGCTCTGTGACTTCGTATGTGACTTGCCCACAAAGGCAGCTTCCCCGTGCATGCGCCATTTGACACCTTTCCTCAGAAATCGGTGGGGGCCCCGCCCTCGGACTTGCGCTTCACAACGAACTCGGCAAGCTCTTGGCGAATGGCGTCATCCATGGGCGGTTCTTCGTAACTGGCAATGATATCCTTGTAGGTCTGATGCGCGCGCTGCGTGGTCCAGACCGCCCCGGCGCTTTCCCATGCCTCATAGTTGCGCCAATCGCTCAGGAAAGGCTGGTAAAAGGCGGTGGTATAGCGGTCCTGCGTGTGCTGAATGCCAAAGAAATGGCCCTGATCGCCCACTTCCCGCACCGCATCGACGGCGATTTCATCAGGCCCCGTCGCGGTCAGCATCGGGTCCATATACCGCTGAATATGCTGCAAAATCTCGCAATCCATGACGAATTTCTCCGGGCTCGCGATCAGCCCGCCTTCAAGCCAGCCAGCGGCGTGATAGACCATATGCGCCCCGGCCTGTACCGCCGACCAGAGGCTGTTCGATGTCTCCCAGACCGATTGTCCGTCCGGCACGTTCGCGGCACAGACACCGCTCGCCCGCATGGGCAGACCGTAAAACCGCGCCAGTTGCCCGGTCATCTGCGTGGCGCGCATGTATTCCGGCGTGCCAAAAGCAGGCGCACCCGATTTCATGTCCACATTGCTGGTGAACGTGCCGATGGCACAGGGCGCGCCCGGTCGGATCAGCTGTGCGAGCACAACCGCCACCAGCCCCTCGGCAAGGCTTTGCGCCACCGCGCCCGCCATGGTGACCGGCGCCATCGCACCCGCCAGCGTGAAGGGCGTCACGACAAGGCCCTGACCCCGCCGTGCCAGCCGCATCCAGCCATCGAGCATCGGATAATCATGCTTGAGCGGCGAGGTTGAGTTGATGTTGGTATACATGCGCGGCTTGGCCTCGAATTCCTCATGGCTAAGCCCGCCCGCGATGCGCACCATCTCCATCACATCCTCGACCCGCTCCTTTCCGAGACAATAGGCATGCGCCACCTTGTCGGTGAGCGTGAGCTTATCATAGAGCACATCGAGATGCCGGACGCTGGCATGGATGTCCTGCGGCTCCACCGGATAGCCTCCGACGAAATGGATGCAGTTGAAATACTGGCTGAGTTTCAGGAGGTTCTGGCACATCTCTCGCGTGCCCGTCACCTTCCGACCAAGCTCCATGTCCCAATAGCTCGGCGGTGAGGACACATTGCCGAAGTTAAGGTGCTGCCCGCCCATGGTGATCGCGCGGGCCGGGTTGCGCGGCGTGATGGACCACTGGCTCGGGGCTTTGGCCACCTGCTCCATGACGAAATCACGCCCCATGCGAAGGTTCTCGCCGGCCACGGTGCAACCGCTCGACGCGCGGAAAATCTCAAGCGCCTCGGGGTTGAGGATCTCGATCCCGATCTCTTCGAGGATACGCATCGCCCCGTTATGGATGGCCTGCACGCCCTCCTCGCCCAGTGGCTCCACAGGGCGGTCACAGTTGATGGGCGGCGACCACGGCATCTGTTCGATCGCTGCTGTTCCCCGGCGCTCGGCATTGCCGGCCCGTCCTCCGCCGCGTTTTCTGCGTGTGCTGCGCTCTGCCATCTGGGCCTCCCTGTTCGTCGTCGCCCTCACAAGACACCACGCCAAAGCCGACCGAATGCGGTTTTGCGACAGAGTGTGTCGCATTTATTCCACCATCCGCCACATGGCTCCGAAGCGCCCCGGTGATAGCGACACAGAAGGGAAACCGGCATGAGCATACGGTGAGATATGATTGGAATGGGCCTTATTGGCCGCGCGCGCCCACTCTCCGGCTCGCGGCACGAATCGGCCCGGCCCTCGGCAGAGTGGGGTGAAGATGGCATAGGCGCCACGGCCCCAAGGGCGCGGCTATCGCCGGATCAAGAGCCGGTAATACGCGATGCGGGCCTGCGCCTGCGCGACTGGTTGCTCACATAAAGCGCCAGCACAACAACGACAAAGCCGCCGCCGGTGATCATCCGCGTGGTCGGCGCCTCACCCACCCCCACCCAAACCCAGAGCGGCCCCAGAACCGTCTCAAGCAACATCAGAAGGCTCACATTCGCCGCCACCGTATAGCGCGAGGCAAATGACAGGAGCGAGAAAGACACCGGCAACACCACGAGTCCGGTGAGAAGCATCGCCCATATCTTGCCATCCATCATCTGTTCGGACCCGGTGACGATGGAAAACACCACCCCCGCCGTCATCGCGCCACATCCGATGGCCAGCGGGATCGGCACCTTCGGGTTGGCCCGCAGGATCACGAAGTTGAGCGCCAGCACCACCGCAACGCCCACGCCCAAAACCGCGCCGAGCGCCGATGTGGCGTCAAGCACGACACCGCTGCCCGCCTCTTCCGAGATGGCATAGAAAATGCCCGCCATGACCGCCGCGATGGTCAGCCATGTCACGGCCCGCGTACGCTCGCCCAGAATGACCCAGCCAAGCACAGCGGCACAGACCGGCACCGTCGCGATGCCCAGCAGGACAATCGCCACCGGGGCCAATGCGATGCCCAGACAAAAAAGGATGGAATTCAGGAACTGGCACAGGATGACCCCCAGCCCGGGCCGCGAGCCGAGGGCCCGAAGGTCAGCCCCCCGGTCCCGTGTGAACAGGGCCCAGCCGGTGATCATGACCGTGCCCATGCACAGGCCGCGCCATCCCACCATCTGAAAGCCGTCCATCTCTGAAAGACGCATCAGCATAGCATCCGGCGCGAGGATCAGAGTCCCCACAAGCGCCATGATCAATCCAAGCCGGGACGAACCGTTCATCCGTCAAGCCACGCGGGAATATGTCCGATATCCGGCAACACGACATCGGCATGCGGGTCAAGATCGGCGCGCGTCGCCGTGCCGGTCAAAACCCCCGCCGTGCGCATCCCCGCGGCGCGCCCCGCGACAAGATCGTGCAGGCTGTCACCCACCATGAGCGCGCGGGCCGGCGCAATCCCCACCGCCTGCGCAAAGGCCAGAAGCGGATCGGGATCGGGCTTGGCCCCGTGGCCTGAATCGAAGCCGGCAATGAAATCGAACCGGTCCTCGACACCCGAACGGGTAAGATGCGCCCGCGCGCCGGCTTCGGTGTCGTTGGTCATCACTCCCAGCCTCAGGCCCCGCGCCTTCAGCGCGTCTAGGTAATCCGCAAGAGGCACCGCAGGCGCCAGCGGAGCATCGGCCACGCTTGTCATCAAAAGCGCCTCCATCGCGGCGACATCGCCACCGCCCAATCCTTCGGTCACACATTCCGCCGCCTCGCGGTTCGTGCCTGCGACAATCGGACTTGTGGGCCGGAACCGCCCCGCCCGAAGGTCGAAATGCATCGCCCGCGCCAATGCGTCCTCGCGCGTGGCATCCCCCTCGCTCAGGTGGCCGATCAGGCCCTGTGCCCATGCGCTCCAAGTGGCATGAAAATCGAACAGTGTGCCGTCCTTGTCGAAAACGATGGCCTCGATCACCCGCATCCGCCCTCCCGGCTCATCCTGTGCTGACCCGTTGTTCATGTCCAGTTGACCTGCGCGCCACCCGGCAGGGTCTGGCGGGCCCACATGACCGTTTCGGGCGGATGTCCGGTGGCCTTTGCAAAATCCTGCACCCAATCGTCATCCATCATCACGAAATCCAGAACCGCCCCAAGAAAGGCCGGATCCCGCGCACCGCTGCGCAGATCATCCTCCGAAGCGCCCGTGGACCCAAGGAACACAGGCAACAGCTCGTCATGCCCGACCAGCCAGGCCAGTGCCTCGAGGCCCAGTGTTTCGGCGGAATTCGGCGGATCGGTTCGCATTGTAAATACCTTGGAAAGGTTTTCTTAACCCCTCGCATGGATAGTGGGTCACAGCAAAAGGGCAAGTCAGAAAGGCCATCCCGCCGATGCCAGGAAAAATTCTCATCGCGGACCCGGTCGCCACCAACAGGATCGTCCTGAAGGTGAAGCTTTCCGCCGGGCATTTTGACGTATCGCAAGCCGCGACCGCGTCCGAGGCTCTGCGCCTTTCGCAAACGCTGCAACCCGATCTCATCCTCATCAGCAACGAACTGCCCGATCTCTCCGCCGACCAGCTGATCGACGCGCTGCGCGCCCGTCCCGGCCTGCCCGACATTCCCGTCGCCGTGCTTCTGGCCGATGCGGCAGACGCCGACACCCGGCTGCGCCTGATGTCGCGCGCCGATGCGGTGATCGCCCGGCCCGCCCATGACGCGCTCCTCCTCGCCCGGCTGCGCGGTCTGCTCTTTCGCCGCAACAGCCTGCGTGAGTTGCGGCAGCAGGTCAGCACCGGCACCGCCGGCTTCGCCGAAGACCACGCGCCGCTCGGGCATCCCGGCAAGGTGGCCATCGTCGCCCCCGAAGGCGCCCCCGCCACGCTTCTGCTGCGGGGTCTCGATGCGCACTTGGCGCACCGGCTTCACCTTGTGGATGCGCGCCGTCCCTTTCCCGCGTTGTCCAAGGGGCGTGCGCCCGATGCCGTGCTGCTCTACCTTGCCGATTTGCCGCGCGGCGATGCGCTGAGGCTTCTGGCCGAATTGCGCGCTGCCCCCGATACACGCCACGCCACCACCATCGCCATGCTCGATGCCGAGGACGAGGAAACTGCGGCACAGCTTCTCAATGCCGGGCTTGATGATGTCCTGCTCGGCGTCACCGCGCTCCCCGAGCTTGCGGCGCGCATCGACCGGCTGGTCACTCATGCTCAGGCCAATGACCGGCTGCGCGCCCATCTGACCGACGGTTTGCGCGCCTCGGTCACCGACCCGCTCACCGGGCTATACAATCGGCGCTACGCCATTCCGTATCTCGAACGGCTCTGCACGGCGCGCACCCCGCACGAGGGACGCACCCCTTTTGCGGTGATGCTCGCCGATCTCGATCATTTCAAGCGGATCAACGACAGCTATGGCCACGCCGCCGGCGACCGGGTGCTCGAACATGTGGCCGAACGGCTTCGCGGGGCGCTGCGCCCGCAGGATGTCGTCGCGCGCATCGGCGGGGAGGAATTTCTGCTGATCTTCCCGGATCTCTGCCCAAGCGAAGCACGGATCGCCGCCGACCGGCTCTGCCGCTGCATCGCGGAAATGCCGATCCATGTCTCCGGCGCGCCCGAGCCGATCACGGTCACCGTGTCGATCGGGATGGTCATGGGCGGAGATGCCAAAGACCCGGAAGGTGCGATAAACGGCGCCAAGGCGCTCTTGTCTCAGGCCGATCACGCGCTCTATGCCTCAAAGGCGCAGGGCCGCAATACCGTCACCTTCCGAAGCGCCCGCCCCGCCGCCTGAGCCCGCCACGCTTCAGAGCGGTCGGCGCGCGCTCCAGACGCATCCCCGTGACGCGCCCCGCTCTAGTGCCGCTTGCGGTGCCGGTGCCGCGCGACACGTTCGGCAAATTCGGCCCGCTCGGCATCGGTCATCCCGGCGAGATGCGCCACCAGAAGGCGCTGCCCCGCCGCGACATCCCGCTGAAAGGCCGCCCGATGCGCGCTAAGCGCCGCATCCAGCGCCTCGGGCTCGAACGGCACCCGCGTCAACTCTTCAAGAATACGATCCATCGAGGCCACCCGCGCCGCGCGGCTGCCGCCGGCTTCCGCGCGCACCGCGCGCAGGGCACGGCCGATCTCGCGCCGTGCCTCCGGTTCCAGCGCCCGGGTCAACGGCCCACCCACCATGCCGCTGCGCGGATGGCCCGGGTCACCATCACCGCTCCGCATCCAAAGGGCCCCCGCAACCGCCCCGGCGATCAACAGATTGATCGCCAGCGACAGCGTGAGCAGGATCCCGAGCCACCGCCGCGTGCGCCCGTTTCCCGTGCTTTCGGTTTCCGTGCTTTCGGTTTCCGACATCAGAACGCTCCTTCCAGACTGGCGAAGGCATCGCCCGCCATCACATCAACCATGACCGCCGCGTCATCGCCCCCAACGACATTCGCCGCAATCAAAGCCACCCCATCGGGCCGGGCCACGCCAAGCCATAACCCGACCACAAGCGCACACCCAAGCGCGGCCATCGCCGGCGCGCCGCCCATCGCGGCACGCATCTCCCGCCAGCGCCGCACCAGACGCCGGTGCCATGGAAGCCGGACCCGGCCCGCATCCATCAGCACCCGGCCCAGAAGGGCGGCATCAGGCACAGGCGCGGTGTCGCGCGCCGCCGCAAAATACGTCTCCAGCTCCATCTCCGGCCTCTTGCCGGTGTCGCTTTGCTCACCCATCATGCAACCCCAATTCCTCGCGTTGGTCCAAAAGATCGCTGCTCAGCGTCCGCTTGCCCCGCGCCAAAAGGCTCTCAACCGCGTCCACACTGATCTCCATGATCTGCGCGATCCGCGCGTTGCCCAACCCGTCAAGATGGCGCAGGACGACCGCTTGCCGCTGCCGCTCCGGCAGACGCATCAACGCGTGGCCAAGCGCGCGGGCCCGCGTTGCGCGATGCATTTCCACCTCGACATCCGGTCGCTCATCCGCCGGCTCGGGCACATCGTCCAGTGCAACTCCGCGCCGCCGCCTAAGCTGATCCGTGCAGAGATTGGCCACCACACGATAAAGCCACGTCGAAACCCGCGCACGTCCGGGCATCCAGTCGGGCGCAATCCGCCAAAGCCTCAGCATCGCCTCCTGCGCCACATCCTCGGCCTCGGCAGCATTGCCCAGCAGATGCGCGGCATGGGCCAGAACGCGCGCAAGATGCCGCTCGCTCAGCGCGCGCGCCGCGCGCATGTCGCCATCCACGACGGCCTGCAACAATGCATCGTCCTCCGCGCCCCCTGCCTCATCCGTCGTGCTTTGCGCCATGCCGAGGCGGCCCACTCCTTGATTGTGCGCTGCGCGATCCGCAGCGGGGCGGGCCCGCCGCGGCGCTTGGCTCAGGTCTCGCTGTCGTCACCATGCTTGCCATGGCCATGCTTGCCGTGGCGCTTTTTCATGGCCTCGAATTCGGCCTTGGACAGAGCTCCGTCACCATCCGTATCCACCCGGTCGAAATGCCGGCCCTTGCCCTTGCCTTTGCCGCGCTTTTCCATCTCGTCCATGCTGATGGCCCCATCGCCATCCGCATCAAGGCGCTTCATCATGCGCGCGACGCGTTTTTCGGCGCGCGCCTTGGCGGCGGTCGTCATCTCATCGGCGCTGAGCTTGCCATCGCCATCGGTGTCCATCCGGTCAAAGCGCGCCTTGCCATGCGCTTGCATCTCATGCTTCTCGATCTTGCCATCGCCATTGGTATCAAGCATTTCAAAGGATGGATGCTTGCCGTCCGGCTGAGCCATCGCGCCACCTGTCTGCGCCACCGCGATCGCCGCGGCAAGGACTGTCATCCGTGTGATGTTTCGGCTTGTCATCTCTTGTTTCTCCGTATCCTGCACCCGGTGCCTCCGGGCGAATTTCGGTTTATGACATCAGGTATCTGCCCGCTGTCCCCCATTATACGCAGCGCAGCGCGCATTCCGTCGCGCCTCATGCAAAATTTTCTGGCTGCGCGCGACATCCCGCCGCAAGCCCCCTCACACCCCTTTCTATTTGCCGCCGCATTGATCACATTACGCAAAGTCAGACACGAGGGTCCCATGACCGACGAAACCATCGCCACCGCCTCCTCCTCCGAGACCGAGCGCCCGCTCTGGCCCGCCCTCTGGTGCGGCTTTCAGCGCAAATGCCCCAATTGCGGGTCCGGCCCGATCCTCAAGAGCTATCTCAAGGTGCGCGACACCTGTCCCGTCTGCCGCGAGGACTTCAGCCATCATCGCGCCGATGACGGTCCGGCCTATCTCACGATCCTGCTGGTCGGTCACATCATGGCCCCGCTGTTGCACATCATGTTCGTTCAGTTCCGGCCCGAACCCCTCGTGCTGGCGACGACATTCACCATTGGCTGTGTCGGGCTTTCGCTTTACCTTCTGCCTAGACTAAAGGGCGCGATTGTCGCGTTCCAGTGGGCCCGCCGCATGCACGGGTTCGGACACGATGACGACTGACCGGCGCGCGCGCCCCGGGACCGACAGGAGCGCGCAACGCGATGACCGACAGATCACAGGCTGACACAGACAAATCCGCCATCCGCAACGCGGCCGCCATCATCGTGCTGCGCGACGTCGATACAACCCCACGGGTTCTGATGGGTCAGCGTGGGGACAACGCCGCCTTCATGCCCAAGAAATTCGTATTTCCCGGTGGCGCGGTTGACCCCGGGGACGCCGATATCACGCTGGCCCGGCCCCTGCCGGACCCCTGCGCCACCCGCCTGAGCGAAGACAGCGACGAAAACCTGAACGCGGCGCTGCCCGTCACTGCCATCCGCGAGTTATGGGAGGAGACCGGCCTCGCCCTCGGCATCCCCGGCACATGGGCGGGCACTGTGCCGACCGACTGGCAGGGCTATGCCGACACCGGCTGCGTGCCTTCGGCCCATGCGCTACAGTTCTTTTTCCGCGCCATTACCCCACCGGGCCGCCCCCGCCGCTTCGATGCGAGGTTTTTCGTGGTGGATGCCTCGGAGATCATCGGCGACCCGGATGATTTTTCCGCCGCCTGCGATGAGTTAAGCCACCTGCAATGGCTTCCGCTCGCCCGAGCGCGCGAATTAGAACTGCCTTTTATCACCGAGGTGGTCCTGGCCGAGCTTGCGGCCTATGCCCGCAATCCTGAACCGCCCGCCTCTGTGCCGTTTTTTCGCAATGACGACGAAGAAAGCCTCTTTCTCCGTCTGCGCGGGCTCATGCCCCAAGCGGACGACTGACCGGGCCCGCTTTCGTCACCCCAGCATCACCAGCGCCAGAATGCTCACGGTCAAAAGCGTGATGCCGCTATATTCGCGCGCCGTTATACGCTCCCGGGAGAAAAGCACCGACGCCAGCATCGAGAAAATCACTTCGACCTGCCCCACCGCAAAGACATAAGCCGCGTTCTGAAGCGTGAAGGCGGTGAACCAGCACAGGCTCCCGCCCACGCCCATCAATCCCATCCAGATCGCCTGCTGCCGGGCCCGCCACACGCGGCTGATCTGCCCCGGCTCGCGTAGCCGAAGCCAGAGCCCGAGGCCAAGTGTCTGCGCGCTTGTCACTACGCAAAGGGTCAGGCCCGCCCGCAAAAGCGGGTCGTCCGATGCCACCTCCAGCGTCGCAGCCCGGTAGCCCACCGCAGAGATCGCGAACAATCCCCCCGAGATCAGCCCCAGCAGTGCCGCCCGGTCGGCGAAACCACCGCGCGCGCCGCCTCTCGCGGGGGCCCCAAGCGACAGGATCATCACACCGGCCAGTCCGATCAGGATCGCGGCAAGTCCCGCACCGCTGATCCGGTCGCCCAGCACGATCAGACCGACAAGCGCGGTCTGAATGACTTCGGTTTTCTTGAAGGTGATCCCAACCGCGAAATTGCGCATGGAGAATAGCGCCACGACGCACCATGTCGCCAATATCTGCGCCAAACCCCCGGTCAGCGCATAAGCCCAGAATACCGCATCCGGCAGGGCGACCGACACCCCCAGCGAAACCGCATAAAGCGCCGTCAGCAGGATCACCACCGGCGCGGCATAAACGAACCGCGCCAAGGTCGCGCCCCCGGCCGACAGCGTGCCCATGCTCAGGGATTTCTGCACCATGAAGCGCAGCGTCTGAAACGCCGCCGCCGCGACCGATAGGATGACCCATGTGTCCATGGGCTCCTCATGGCCTCAATTCAGCGATCTTTCCAGAGCGGATGCGGAACCGGATCTTTGGGGCGCAGAAAATACTGACCGAAAATTTCGGCATATGAGCGGTAGCGATAGCCGTCATTGCGCTGCAGATACCTGTCCGGGTCGGCCTCGTATACGCCGGGTAGACGATACCACGCGACACGCGGATGCATGTGGTGGACCACGTGCAGGTTGTTGTTGAGAAAGAGAAAAGCGAGCGGCCCCCGATCTTCGATCACCACGGTGCGACCGCTGGCACGCTCATGCGCCCGATGCTCAAGGAATGTGCGGATTTTCAGGATCGAGAGTCCGCCATAACAGGCGATGACATAGGCCCAAAGCGGCATCGGCGTCCACGCCACCCAGGCCAGCACGATCGCCGCTGCGGGCAAATGCCAGAGCCAGCCGCGCAGGACACGTGCATCACCGCCCCGGATCGCACGCCAATCGTCCCGCACAAAGCTCACGAGTCCCAGAAGCGGCCCGACAGTAAGGCGCCCCAGAAGCGTGTTGTTGAAATTCAGCACCGCCTGAAACCAGCGCGGAAGCCGCACCCAGACCGCAGGGTCGTGAAAGTTCGTTTCCGGATCGTCATAGGGATCGGTCAGCACGCTGTCCACGTGATGCGCAAGATGCTGATCCTTGAACCGCAGATAGGGGACAAACATAATGAGACAGGGAAACAGCAGCGCCGCGTTGACCCGCGCATTGCGTGTCGGATGACCGTGGACCGCCTCATGGGTCAGTGAGGAATGCAGCGCCAGCACCGGCATCAGGACAATCACGGCAAGCGGCAACCAGACTTGGGTGAGCAAGAGTGTCGCACATATCCAAGCGCAGTAGACGCCCAGAATGACAAGCATGGTCGGCCATTCCACCGCGCGCTCAATCTGTCGCGCGTCTTCGAGGATGTCCTCCAATGGTGTCGGCCCAGGATGTACCGCCGTCTGGACGGCCTGCTCGGAGACAGCATCATACGCGCCCTGACGCTGCGTTTCGTGAAAGTGAGTCATCGTTTGTCCATTTCTCCCTTCACAAAATCGTTACGTTACAGAACGCAATAAGGGCAGCCCGAAAACAGTTAACATTTCGCTCATATGCTGGTTTTTACCATCAATTGTTTAATAAATTACTCATCTCACTGCATCAGATCAAGCGGCGGCCCC
This sequence comes from Roseovarius sp. E0-M6, assembly GCF_037083845.1. Taxonomy (NCBI): domain Bacteria; kingdom Pseudomonadati; phylum Pseudomonadota; class Alphaproteobacteria; order Rhodobacterales; family Roseobacteraceae; genus Roseovarius; species Roseovarius sp. E0-M6. The sequence goes on from NZ_JBAPLA010000004.1 coordinate 205,869, forward strand.
AGTTGATCCGCGCCCAGAGACGCTCGTAAAAAATATAGGTGGCAAGACCGATCATGGCGTTTGTCCCCGCGACAGCCCCACCTTCAAGCACGGATCCCGTTACAAGCAGGCCAACGACCGTCATCGTCAACAAGCCCAGTAGCTGCCAGATGATCGCCTTAGTCAGAGTCCGGCTGCGGGTCTCCATTTTCGTCCTCCTTTGAATGATGTGAGTCCTCAGTTATGCTGATCGGGACCGCTGCGACAGACGAAAATTGGTTAACATTTCTCTACTTTGATGACATTAGTAAACGCATGACTGAAAAAATTGACAAACGCGCGCGCGCCCGACTTTTCCGCACCCGCCTCCGTGAGGCGCTGGCAGACCGTGGCGTTTCGCAAAGCGCACTGGCCCGGCGCATTGGCGTGGATCGCTCCACCGTGTCACAGCTTCTGGGTGGCGAAGGCGCGCGGCTTCCCAATGCGCAAGTGGTGGGCGAATGCGCGGCGGCGCTCGGCATTTCCGCCGATTGGCTGCTCGGCCTGACCGACCGGCCTGAAACCGCAGCCGATATCCTCGCCCATTCATTGACCCTGACGCGCGCCCGCCGGGCCGCCGCCGATGAACAGATATTCCGCTGGCACACCGAGGCGGAAGGCTACAAGATCCGCCATGTGCCCGCCGGCCTCCCCGACATGCTCAAGACACGCGACGTGCTCGAATGGGAATACACGCCGCATCTTGGCCGCAGCATAGATCAGGCGGTCGGCGCGTCCGAGGATCGGCTCGACTGGATGCGGCGCACCCAGTCGGATTACGAAATCGCGATGCCCCTTTACGAGGTGCATTCCTTCGTGCGCGGGGAAGGGTATTACACCGGCCTGCCGCGTGACATGCGCGATGCGCAGGTGCAGCAATTCATCACGGTCACCGAACAGCTTTATCCGCGCCTGAGGATCACGCTTTTTGATGCGCGGCGGCTCTATTCCTCGCCCGTGACGATCTTTGGCCCGCTGCTTGGGGCGATTTACATGGGTCAGTCCTATATCGTCTTCCGCGATACCGAGCGTGTCCGCGCGCTGACCGAACATTTCGACCATCTCGTGCGGGAGGCGCATGTGACCGCGCGTGGCTTTGCCGATCACATGCGCGCCATCTGGACCGGCGGAAGCAGCGACCGCAGCGGTTAATGCTATCCGGCCCATCCGCGCGCGCACCGACGTGATACCGACGTGAATACCGACGTGGATGCCGACGTTCCGTGCGCCGCGTTAACCTTCTCAGTAGGGCATCGGATGCGCCTTGTGCGCCCGGTCCAACGCGCCCATCACATCATCGCTCAGAACAAGGTCTTTTCCGGCGATCACATGCTCAAGTTGCGCAAGCGTGGTCGCCCCGAAAATCGACGACGCCACGAAGGGCCGCTGCACCGTCCAGGCCAGCGCCATATGCACAGGATCAAGCCCATATTCGCGCGCCACCTCAAGATACGCGTCGACCGCCTCGAAGGCCCGCGCGCCCTTGCGCCCACCAAGGGTGTCGACAAAAGTCATGCGCGATCCATCAGGCACCTCGCCGCCCTGATACTTACCCGTCAAAAGCCCGGCGGCCAAAGGCGAGAAAGGCAAAAGCCCAACATCCTCGTTGACACTTAATTCAGCCATATCAGTATCATATAGGCGGCACATCAGGGAATATTCGTTCTGCACCGTGGCCACGCGCGGCCCATGTCCGGCCTCGGCAAGGCGCAGCCATTCCGCCGTGCCCCATGCGCTTTCGTTTGACAGGCCAAAGGCCCGGATCGTGCCCCGCTCCACCTCGCGCGAGAGCGCGCCCAGCGCGTCTTCCATATGCTGCCGCGTCGCCTCGCGGTCCTGTTCCCACGGCGCATAGCGCCAGTTTTGCCGGAACATGTAGCTGCCGCGATTGGGCCAGTGAAACTGGTAAAGGTCGATATGATCGGTCTTGAGCCGTTTCAGCGATCCCTCGATGGCCCCCGGGATCGTCTCGCCCGAGATGGGAGCCCCGTCACGGGCCCCCTTGAAGCCTGCGCCAGAATGCTTGGTGGCCACCACGACCTCATCCCGGCGGCCGCTTTTCGCAATCCAGTCACCGATAATTTCCTCTGATTTTCCAGTGGTTTCCGGTCGAACCGGATTGACCGGATACATCTCGGCGGTGTCGAGAAAATCAATGCCCGCCTCAAGCGCGCGGTCGATCTGCGCATGGCTGTCCTCTGCGCTTGTCTGCGTGCCGAAGGTCATTGTGCCAAGGCACAGCGCGCTCACCTCGATGCCGGTGCGGCCAAGGGTATTCCGGTTCATGAACTGTCCTGCTTTCGTGTTGTATCCGTCTCAGGGCCGAGCCTAACGTGATCGTGCCGGGATGGAAGGCCTCGCCACATGAAAAGCCAAGAAGTTTTTCCGGCAAATAACAGCGGCGTGACACGATTTGTCCCGCCCCGGCGCGAAACTACGGTATAGCTGCGCACATGACGATATGTCTTCGCCTTCTGGCACCGCTCCTTCTTGGATTTCTGGCCCTTCCTGCCATCGCTGACCCCGAGGTTTATCGCCTTGAGGCCGCGCGCAGCTCGGTTAATTTCACCTATGATTTTCAGGGCACGGCCACCACCGGAACCATGCCCGTCCTCGCGGCACGCATGCGGCTCGATCTTGATCGGATCAGCGCATCAGAGGTGGACGTAACGCTTGATGCGCGCGGCGCACGGGCCGGGTTCTTCTTTGCGACTCAGACGATGAAAGGCCCGAAAGTCCTTGATACAAAACAGTTTCCGACGATCCACTTTCACGCCACACGGATCGTTGGCACCCTTGCCTCGGCCTCGGTGATAGGCGAGCTCACGGTGCGCGACGTGACCCGGCCCGTGACCATGCAGGCCGGTCTCTACCGTCAGCGCGGCACCGAGGCGGGCTCGCGCGACCGGCTGACCGTGCTACTGACCGGGCGCATCAGCCGCTCGGCCTTCGGCGCCGGCGGCTTTCCGGGATATGTCGGCGACACCATTGCCCTCAGGATCCTCGCACGCATCGTCAGGTAGAGCACCCGCAGAACGCTCACCAGATACGACACCGTCACGTCGAATTCTGGCATACAACCGTAAAACCGGCGTGGCATGGTGGCCCCACCATGCGTATGATCATCTCCTTTGCCGCCCTCTTCCTCTCCATCATTTTGATGCAGCTTTCCTCCGGTGGCGTGGGTCCGCTCGACGCGCTGTCGGGCCTTGCCCTCGACTTCACCACAGAAGAGATCGGCCTTCTGGGGTCGGCGCATTTTCTCGGCTTTTTCCTGGGATGCTGGTGGGCGCCACGGCTCATGGGGTCCGTCGGGCATTCCCGGGCCTTCGCGGCCTTCACAGCAGCGGGCTCGATCGGGCTCTTGTCGCATATGCTCATCATCGATCCGACGGCCTGGCTTGTCATGCGGGTGGCCACCGGCCTGTGTGTCGCGGGCTGCTACACGATCATCGAAGCCTGGCTTCAAGCCAAGCTCACGAACGAATCACGCGGTCGCGCCATGGGTATTTACCGCGTTGTCGACATGGGGTCGTCGCTGGTCGCGCAAATGCTTATCTCGGTGCTCGAACCTGCCTCCTACATCTCCTACAATCTGCTTGCGATCCTGTGTTGCGCGTCGCTTCTGCCGCTGACCCTCACCCGTAGGCAACAGCCCGAAACCCCGACCGCGCCGCGCCTGCGCCCGATGCTGGCGATCGCATGCTCGCCGCTGGCGGCGGCTGGGGTCGTGGTCGCCGCCCTCTCAAGCGCGACCTTCCGCATGGTCGGGCCGCTTTATGGCCAACAGGTCGGCCTTGCCGTGGATCAGATCGCGTGGTTCCTCGCCAGTTTCGTGCTGGGTGGCGCGGTGGCGCAATATCCCGCCGGATGGCTTTCGGACAAGTATGACCGCCGGGTCGTTCTCATCGGGTTTTCCATCGCGGCGATCATAAGCTGCTTTGTCACCGCGATGGCGCATAATCTCACCCCGTCGGGGGTGATGCTTTCGGCTTTCGTCTTCGGCCTGACCGCGTTTCCGATATTCTCGGTATCGGCGGCTCATGCCAATGATTTTGCCAACACCTCGCAGCGGGTCGAACTTTCGGCGGCGCTCATGTTTTTCTATGCGCTTGGTGCCATAGCGGCCCCGACCCTCGCCGCCGCGCTGATCGAAGCGTATGGCCCACAGGCCATGTTCGTCATGATCGCCGTGGGGCACCTTGCCCTTGTCATATTCGGGCTGGGCCGGATGCGCGCACGCCCCACCCGAAGCGACCGTACGCGCTATGTCTGGTCACCGCGCACCTCGTTCATTATCGGGCGCCTGACCGGGGCCTCGCGCGATAAAAACGACAAACAGGACTAGAGTCCGACGCCACAGACGGCACCAATCTCGCGGAACCACTGGAAGCATCCGCAACCTTGCGCTACAGCAGGCCCGCGAACTACGCGCAAGACAGGGACTTACATGGCACGGCATCTCATCACCTCAGCGATCCCCTACATCAACGGGATCAAGCACTTGGGCAACCTCGTCGGCAGCCAGTTGCCCGCGGACCTTTTCGCCCGCTACCTGCGCGCTCGTGGCCACGAAGTGCTGTTTCTGTGCGCCACTGACGAACATGGCACGCCCGCCGAACTGGCCGCCACCAAGGCGGGCAAACCGGTGGATCAGTATTGCGCCGAGATGCACGGGGTGCAGGCCGAAATCGCCAAAGGCTTCCGCCTCAGCTTTGATCACTTCGGCCGATCCTCCAGCCCACAGAACCACAAGCTTACTCAGCATTTCGCGGGCCGTCTGGCCGATGAGGGCCTGATCGAAGAAGTCGTTGAAAAACAAGTCTATTCCAACGCTGACAAACGCTTCTTACCCGATCGGTATATCGAGGGCACCTGCCCCAACTGCGGCTACGACAAGGCGCGCGGCGACCAGTGCGAAAACTGCACCAAGCAGCTTGACCCGACAGACCTGATCGATCCGCGCTCGGCCGTGTCCGGCTCCACCGATCTCGAAGTGCGCGAGACGCGGCACCTGTATCTGCGCCAATCCCTGATGCGCGATGAACTCAACGCATGGATCGACAGCAAGGCAAACTGGCCCGTGCTCACCACCTCGATCGCGCGCAAATGGCTCAACGATGGCGACGGGCTTAGGGATCGTGGCATCACCCGTGACCTCGATTGGGGCGTGCCGGTGAAAAAGGGAGAAGAGGACTGGCCCGGCATGGAGGGCAAGGTCTTCTATGTCTGGTTCGACGCGCCGATCGAATATATCGCGAGCGCGCAGGAATGGGTCGAAGCTGGCAAGGGTGACGATTGGGAACGCTGGTGGCGCACCGACAAGGGCGCGGATGACGTGACCTATACGCAGTTCATGGGCAAGGATAACGTGCCCTTCCACACGCTCAGCTTTCCGGCCACCATCCTTGGTTCAGGCGAGCCATGGAAACTTGTCGATTACATCAAGTCGTTCAATTACCTCAATTATGACGGTGGCCAGTTCTCGACCTCGCAGGGCCGCGGCGTGTTCATGGATCAGGCGCTTGATATCCTGCCGTCCGATTACTGGCGCTGGTGGCTTCTGAGCCATGCGCCCGAAAGCTCGGACGCCGAATTCACATGGGAGAACTTTCAGGCGTCGGTGAACAAGGATCTGGCCGACGTTCTGGGCAATTTCGTGAGCCGCGTGACCAAGTTCTGCCGTTCGAAATTCGGCGAAGAAGTGCCCTCGGGCGGCACGCAGGGTGGGGCCGAGGCCGCACTCATCGAAACGCTGACAACCCGCGTGCGTGCCTACGAGGCGCACATGGAGGCGATGGAGGTGCGCAAATCCGCGACCGAGCTGCGCGCCATCTGGGTCGCTGGCAACGAATACCTGCAATCCGCCGCACCTTGGGCCACCTACAAGGAAGACCCCGAGCAGGCCGCGATGCAGGTGCGCCTCGCGCTCAACCTCGTCCGTCTTTATGCCGTGCTCAGCGCGCCGTTCGTCCCCGACGCGGCCGGCGCGATGCTGGCGGCGATGAAGGCGCAGGATGCTGGCTGGCCCGACGATGTGCGCGCGGCGCTTGAAACACTCGGCCCGGGTCACGATTTCACGGTGCCGGATGTCTTGTTCGCCAAGATCACCAACGACGCTCGCGAAGAGTGGCAGGAGCGGTTTTCCGGCACGCGCGACTGAGACGGGCGTGCCCCCCGGACGCGAAGCCGGTCATATCCGGCGATAAAGGCTCGTCATCCGGTAATCCTTACGCGGCCCCCGCACCTGCCATGTGGTGTGGAACACGGGCCAGTCGCTAAAATCATAGGCGACGCGGTACATGTCCGGTTCGCACCAGTGTTCGGCCTGCTCGCCGCTCGTCGGGACATCGTGAAAAAAACGGCCATCCTCGAATCGCACGCTAAGGTCGGCACCCCAAAAATAGCGCCGGGTGGCCCGCATCGGGGGCTGGCCCGGCAACCGCATCTCGCCCGTTTCCTCGTAAAGCGCGCCGTCATCCGCCACAGTCCAGACCGCATGACCGTCGAACCGGGCGCCGCTCCCGTCCGCGTGCGCGATCTCTCGCGACACCTGCCATGATCCGATGAAATCCTTTAGAACCGGCTCAAAACACCGCAATGTCCCGCTCCTGCCTTGTTCCCATCTGCGCAGGGGTCTAAACCCGCGCTAATTTCATACCTATCCAAGGACTCCGCTAGCATGATTCCCCGCTATTCGCGCCCCGAAATGGTTGCCGTCTGGTCGCCCGAGACGAAATTCCGCATCTGGTACGAGATCGAGGCCCATGCCTGCGACGCCATGGCCGACTTGGGTGTCATCCCCCGCGAAAACGCCGACGCCGTCTGGAAAGCCAAGGATGTGGAGTTCGACGTGGCCCGCATCGACGAGATCGAGGCCGTGACCAAACATGACGTGATCGCCTTTCTCACGCATCTCGCCGAACATGTGGGCAGCGACGAGGCGCGCTTCGTTCACCAAGGCATGACAAGCTCGGACGTGCTCGACACCTGCTTTAACGTGCAACTTGTGCGCGCGTCGGACATTCTCATCGAAGATATGAAAGGGCTGCTCGAGGCGCTCAAGCGGCGGGCGCATGAGCACAAGGACACGGTCCGCATCGGGCGCAGCCACGGCATTCACGCCGAACCGACCACGATGGGCCTGACTTTCGCACGCTTCTACGCCGAGATGGACCGCAACCTGAACCGCCTTGAAAAGGCGCGCGACGAGATTGCCACCGGCGCCATCTCGGGGGCGGTCGGCACCTTCGCCAATATCGATCCCCGCGTCGAAGAACATGTCTGTGAGAAACTCGGGCTCGAACCCGAACCGATCAGCACTCAGGTCATTCCCCGGGACCGTCACGCGGCGTTCTTTGCCGCGCTTGGCGTGGTCGCCAGCTCGATCGAAAACGTCGCCATCGAGGTCCGCCACATGCAACGCACCGAGGTGCTGGAGGGCGAGGAGTTCTTCTCAAAGGGTCAGAAAGGCTCGTCGGCCATGCCGCACAAGCGCAATCCCGTGCTGACCGAAAACCTCACCGGTCTGGCACGTCTTGTTCGGATGGCGGTCGTGCCCGCCATGGAAAACGTGGCGCTCTGGCACGAGCGCGACATCTCGCATTCCTCGGTCGAGCGCAACATCGGCCCCGACGCCACGATCACCCTTGATTTCGCGCTGGCCCGCCTCACCCAGGTGATCGACAAGCTGGTGATCTATCCCGACAACATGCTGGCCAATATGCATAAATTCCGCGGGCTGGTGATGTCACAACGGGTGCTACTTGCCCTGACCCAAGCCGGAGTGAGCCGCGAGGACGCCTATAAACTGGTGCAACGCAACGCGATGAAAGTCTGGGAAGAAGGCAAGGATTTCAAGACCGAGCTTTTGGGCGACGACGATGTGCTCGCCGCCCTCACCCCCGAGCAGATCGAAGAAAAATTCGATCTGGGCTATCACACCAAGCATGTCGATACGATCTTCTCGCGGGTGTTCGGCGAATAATCCTCGCCCCGGTTCCGAACCGCGCTAAACTCTCTGCAAAGCATGTCTTTGCAGGGAGTTTTTCATGTTCCGAGCCATACTTGCCACCGCCCTTCTGGTCCCGACCATCGCGCTCGCCGCCGGAGGCGGAAGCGCCCCGGAACCGACCGAAACGACGAAGACATGCACAGACGGCAAAATCTGGGACAAGAAAACGAAATCCTGCGTCACCGCCGCGACCGAGACACTTGACGATGACACGCTATACGCGGCGGTGCGCGAACTGGCCCATGACGGTCAAATCATCCACGCTCAGAATGTTCTGCGCGAAATGTCCGACCAAACCGAGGACCGTGTGCTGACCTACTGGGGTTTCACCCACCGCAAAGCGGGTGATATGGTCCTTGGCATGGCCTACTACTCAAAGGCGCTTGAGAAGACCCCCACCAACATCCTCGCGCGCTCCTATATGGGACAGGCACTTGTTGAACAGGGTGATCTGGTCGGCGCACGCGAACAGCTATTGATCATACGCGATCAGGGTGGTGCAGGCACATGGGCCGAGGCATCGCTGCGCGAGGCGATCACGACCGGCGCGACCTACGCCTACTGAGATTAGGAATTTGGCCCGTTTCATGCTACACTGGAGCGCACAACGCGGGAGATTTCCATGACCAAGCCACTGATTATCGCCGCCATCGCAGCCTGTTTCGGCTCGGCGGCGCTTGCCGGGCCGGGCTGTAGCGGCGCCCATGATAAACACGTCATGAGCTGTGCCAACGGCACAGTATGGGACGCTGAGTCCAGCACCTGCACACCTGTTCCCACGGGCTGATCCGCCGGGCCGCAGGGTTACCGAGGATGGCCGCCGGAAAATCCGGCCGGCCTTAGAAAATCTTTACCTCTCATGGCTTACTTTCCCCGAGAACTCACCCGGGGAATGGCATGAGCAGAACCAGCATCGCGCGTATAGAACCCACTCATGCGGTGGGGGCACCCGTTCATGGTGCGCATCTCACCCGGCGGCAGAAGGCGGCGATCATCGTGCGCTTTCTGCTGAACGAAGGGGCGGATATCTCTCTGACCGATCTGCCGGAACCCCTTCAGGAAAGCCTGACAACGCAAATGGGCGCCATGCGCTATGTGGATCGTGACACGCTCGTCGCCGTCGTTGGCGAATTCTCGTCCGAGCTTGAGGCGCTGGGCCTGACATTTCCCCACGGCATGGCGGGCGCCCTGTCGGCACTCGACGGGCGGATCAGCCCGCAAACCGCCGCCCGCCTCCGCAAGGAGGCCGGGGTTCGCCAGATCGGCGATCCATGGGAACAAGTGCGAACCGCACAGCTTGATGATCTCATTCCCATGCTCACCCGCGAAAGCACCGAGGTGGCGGCGGTGCTGCTCTCCAAGCTTGACGTCACGCGCGCCGCCGAACTTCTGAGCCAGCTGCCCGGCGGCACCGCGCGCCGCATCACCTATGCCGTCTCCCAGACCGAGGCGGTAAGCCCTGCCGCGGTTGACCGGATAGGCCTCGCGCTGGCGTCTCAACTGGCTGACAAACCACCTGTCGCCTTTGACAAAGGCTCGGTCGAACGTGTGGGCGCGATCCTCAACTCCTCACCATCCGCCACCCGTGACGAGGTTCTGACCGGCCTCGACCAAGAGGATCAGGATTTTGCGACCCGCGTTCGCAAGGCCATCTTCACCTTCGTGCATGTCCCCGACCGGGTGGCCCCGACCGACATGCCCCGCATCGCGCGCGAGGTTGATCAAACACGGCTTGTCACCGCCCTCGCCGCCGCCGGGCCTGCCGGGCTTGAACAGGTTACGGACTTCATCCTCGACAACATGTCCAAACGCCTCGCCGGAAGCTTGCGAGAAGAGATGCAGGAATTGGGAAAGGTCCGCCCCAAAACCGGAGAGGAAGCGATGACCGAATTCGTAAACGCCATCCGGCGGCTCGAGGCCACGGGCGAGATCACCCTGATCTCCCCGGACGAGCCGGACGAGGATTAAAACATGTCGCAGTAGTGCGGATGAACACGGCACGCTCTGGCGCATGCAAGCCGCACCAGACAGGCCCTGGGCCCCGACCCCAATGCATTGCGGCAGACCGCGCATCAAGGGCGACGCACCGCGCCGCCTTGTCCCTGCTCCACACGCGCTCTATGACATGCCGAAGCCACATTGCGACGCGAGCCCCGATGACCACTCCAAAAGATCCCCTTCCCATGCGCGCCGGCGAATATGTCGTGAACCTGTTCCTGCGCGGCCTGCTGGGCCTCGTGCGACTGCTGCCTTACCGGATGCGCGTGCCCGCCATGGGCTGGCTCACCTCGCGTCTCGTCGCACCCCTTGCCGGGTATTCGCGGCGGGTGCGTGAAAACCTCGCTCATGCCTGTCCCGACCTGCCCGAAGCAGAGATCCGCCGCCTGACCCGGGATGTGCCGGACAATGCGGGGCGCAACATCGCCGAGCTTTATTCACCAGAGTCTTTTGCCCAGCGCGCCCGCACATCCAAGGTGCGCGGCCCGGGTCTCCCCGCCATCCGCGAGGCCCGCGCCGAAAAGCGCCCCGTCATCTTCGTGACGGGGCATTTCGGCAATTTCAATGCCGCGCGCATCGCCATGATCGAGCAAGGCTTTGACATGGGCGTCTTTTACCGTCCGATGAAAAACCGCTATTTCAACCGGCACTATATCGGCGCAATGGCCGCGCTCAGCGAACCGATGTTCGAACAGGGCAAGCGTGGCATGGTGCAGATGGTCAAACACGTGCGCGGCGGTGGCGTTCTGGCCATCCTCGCCGACCTTAACGCACATGACGGATATCCGCTTGAGTTCTTTGGCAAACCCGCCCTGACATCTCTTGTCACGGCCGAACTCGCGCTCAAGTTCAATGCGCCTTTGGTGCCAGTGTGGGGGTTGCGTGCCGAAAACGGAATCGATTTCGACATCATCGTCGAAGAGCCGATCCAACATTCCGATCCCAAGACGATGCTACAGGAATTCAACTCACGCCTTGAGGCGCAGGTGCGCGATCACATGGGTCAATGGCTCTGGATACACCGCCGTTGGAAGGATGGCACAGGGCCCTTGGCCGATTATCGCGTCGGACGCAGCAATGCGCGCTCCACCGGCGGCCAAGACGCTCAGCCCCCTGAGAAACTTTAGCGCAGAACCGCCGCCGCCTCGATCGGCCCTATGCCCTTTTGTTGCAAAAACACGGCGACCGGATCGTCGCCTGACAATGCAACACTGAGATCAAGGCGCGTGCCCGGTAGCCAATCTCCTACATCGCGCAGCTCGGTCACGACATTCGCATAGCTTAGCCGGCGTCCCGCGTTCTCGCCGCGCGTAATATCCACGGTGCGCAACGGATCGAACCGTGCCACCTGAACATCCAGCGGACCGGTCAATCCTTCACGGGCCAACGCTTCGATCCGTAATGTGTCACCCACACGCGATATGCTCAGTTCGGCGCGATCTTCGCGCGCGGCATGTTTGGCAATAAGGGCATTCACATCCCTTGGCTTGTTCCCGACAATGCCGCTGCGCCCCGCCACAACCATCTGAGGCGTATAGACCATGCGCTGCCCCCAGTTCTTGGCATATTTCCTTTGACGCTTGGCATGATCGGGATCGGCGAAAATGTCTTTCCAGCCGATATAATCCCAGTAATCCACATGCAGCGCGAGTGCGATGACATCCTCGCGCGCCGCCAGTTCATGCATCAACGCATCTGCGGGCGGACAGGAGGAACACCCCTGAGAGGTATAAAGCTCGACCACCACCGGGTCATCCCCGGCAAGCGCGGCCTGCGCCAAAAGAACCAGAGCGACAACAGGCGCCCACAGCTTTCGCAACATGTCAAATCCTCCGTAAGGGGCTTCGCCCACCCTCATTACCTAGACATCGCATATGCCGGGCACCAATCACACCTGCGCGATGGCACTGTAACGCTCGAAGTTGCAATTTTCTGCATACTGTGGTATACAAAACCCGCCTTCTCCCTTGAACAAGGCCCCTAAATCAGTCAATACCAAAGCCAAGCCAGACCCATTTTCCAGCCGGGAGGAAAGCCAATGCCCATCACAGTAGGCCAAGATACAGCCAAGGCACGCAAGAGCCTGACTGTCGGGGAACAAACTGTTTCCTATTACTCCATCACCGCCGCTGAAACCGCCGGACTTGGTGATTTTTCGCGCCTGCCCGCCGTTCTCAAGGTTGTTCTGGAAAACATGCTGCGGTTCGAGGACGGCAAAACCGTCACGACCGATGACATCAAGGCATTTTCCGAATGGGCGGAAAAGGGTGGCAGGAACCCGCGCGAAATCGCCTATCGCCCGGCCCGCGTTCTCATGCAGGATTTCACCGGGGTTCCGGCCGTGGTGGACCTCGCCGCGATGCGCGATGGAATTCTCGAATTGGGCGGCGATGCTCAGCAGATCAACCCGCTCAACCCCGTGGACCTCGTGATCGACCACTCGGTGATGATCGACGAGTTTGGCAATCCCCGCGCGTTTCAGATGAACGTGGACCGTGAATATGAACGTAACATGGAGCGTTACCAGTTCCTCAAATGGGGTCAGGGTGCCTTCAACAATTTCCGCGTTGTGCCGCCGGGCACCGGCATCTGCCATCAGGTCAATCTTGAATACCTCGCCAAGACGGTTTGGACCGACAAGGATCAAAACGGCGAAGAGGTGGCCTATCCCGACACGCTCGTCGGCACCGACAGCCACACCACCATGATCAACGGCGCTGCCGTGCTTGGCTGGGGTGTTGGCGGAATCGAGGCCGAGGCAGCGATGCTGGGTCAACCGATCTCGATGCTTATCCCCGAAGTTGTGGGCTTTGAGCTGACCGGCAAGATGGTCGAAGGCACCACCGCCACCGACCTCGTGCTCAAGGTTGTCGAAATGCTCCGGGAAAAGGGCGTCGTGGGCAAATTCGTCGAATTCTACGGTGACGGGCTCGACAATCTGCCGCTAGCCGACCGTGCGACCATCGGCAACATGGCCCCCGAATACGGCGCGACCTGCGGCTTCTTCCCCATCGATCAGGAAACGCTTCGCTATCTCGAACTGACCGGCCGCGACAAGGATCGCATCGCTTTGGTCGAGGCATACGCCCGCGAAAACGGCATGTGGCGCGAGGAGAGCTATAAGCCGGTCTATTCAGACACGCTCGGCCTTGACATGAGCACTGTCGTCCCTGCGATCTCGGGGCCCAAGCGGCCGCAAGACCACATTGCACTTGATAGGGCTGCGGTCGAATTTCGTAAATATGTCAAAGGCTTCCGCGAATGTCGCGACACCTCGGAAAACTCCGAAGTGCGTTGGGAAGGCGAAGGCGGACAGCCCGAACCCCGCGACATTCCCGGCGATCAGGGTCATCATGCGCGTGGCTATGTCCTGACCGACGATCACAACTACCAAATGCATGACGGCTCGATCGTGATCGCCTCGATAACCTCGTGCACGAACACGTCGAACCCTTATGTGATGATCGGTGCGGGACTCGTGGCGCGTAAGGCACGCGAACTGGGCCTTGACCGCAAACCATGGGTCAAGACATCGCTCGCACCGGGCTCGCAGGTCGTGTCCGAATATCTCGAGGCCGCGGGCCTTCAGGAGGATCTCGACGCCATCGGGTTCAACCTCGTCGGCTATGGCTGCACCACCTGCATCGGCAATTCGGGACCGCTCGCGCCAGAAATCTCGAAGTGCATAAGCGACTACGACCTCATCGGTGTTTCCGTGCTTTCGGGCAACCGCAACTTCGAAGGCCGGATCAGCCCGGACGTCCGCGCCAACTATCTTGCCTCGCCGCCGCTCGTGGTCGCATATGCTCTGGTGGGCGACATGAATGTCGACATCACGACCGAGCCGCTGGGACAGGACAAGGACGGCAACGATGTTTTTCTCAAGGACATCTGGCCCGACACCAAAGAAATCGCGGACCTCGTCGAAAAGACTGTGACGCGCGAGGCATTCCAAGAGAAATATGCCGACGTCTTCAAGGGCGACGAAAAATGGCACACGGTCGAAACCTCCGAAGGCGAAACCTACGACTGGCCACCGCAATCGACCTATGTGCAGAACCCGCCATATTTTCAGGGCATGTCCAAAGATCCGGGCACAATCTCGAATATCGAGAACGCGCGGGTGCTGGCGCTTCTGGGCGACATGGTCACCACCGACCACATCTCTCCCGCAGGATCGTTCAAGGAAAGCACTCCGGCTGGTCAATACCTGATCGAACATCAGGTGCCCGTGCGTGAATTCAACTCCTACGGCTCGCGCCGGGGCAACCACGAAGTGATGATGCGCGGCACCTTCGCCAACATCCGCATCAAGAACGAGATGCTGGACGGTGTCGAGGGCGGCTATACAAAGGGTCCCGATGGCGAACAGACCTCGATCTATGACGCCGCAATCGCCTATCAGGAGCAAGGCAAGCCTCTCGTGATCTTCGCGGGCGAACAATACGGTGCGGGCTCAAGCCGCGACTGGGCGGCCAAGGGCACCGCGCTTTTGGGTGTCCGTGCCGTCATCGCCGAGGATTTTGAGCGCATTCACCGCTCGAACCTTGTCGGGATGGGGGTGATCCCGTTTGAATTCACCGGCGGCGACACGCGTAAATCGCTGGGTCTAACAGGCGACGAAGAGGTCACGATCGAAGGTCTCAAAGACATCACGCCGCAGCAGGACACACCCTGCAAGATCAAGATGGCCGATGGCACGGTCAAGGAAATCACTCTCAAGTGCCGCATCGATACCGCCATCGAGATCGAATATATCGAACATGGCGGCGTGCTTCATTATGTGCTGCGCAACCTTGCGAAATCCGCCTGACCGGGTGTCGAACCCAACATCAAGGCCCCGGCGTAACCCACCGGGGTCTTTTGGTTTTCGCCACTTTAGGCGGCACTTCGCCAATCGCGCATAGCGATGATCGGATTTCCGCCGATCTCACCGCTCTTGCGGCGCGGGTCGGGTTTTCCACACTTCCCAAATCAACCGGCAGGGCGCATCTGATGTCATAGAATGTCGGAGGATTTTTCATGCGTGGTATTTTGATTGCCGTTCAGGCCGGTCTGCTCACCTTGCTGGCCGTGATGGGCGCCTATGGCGATGGCGAAGCCAAGGCGATCTGCCCTGCCGCCGAAATTGTGCACGATGAGCATTGTGACTCGTGAAAGGTCAAGCGGTCTGCTTGATTATGTGGGTAAAACTCCAGTTGATGTTGAGTAAGTGAAAGTTGCTTAAAGCCTTTCGCGGAACGCTGTAGCTTACTCCCCCAGCGCTTTCTCAAGTTCCGGCTTGAACCTCTGCTCATAATCGCTCCCGATCAACGGGCCGGCATACCGGAACAGAATCGTGCCATCACCGTCCACGATGAAGGTTTCGGGCGGCGCCGTCACACCCCAGTCAAGCGCGGTCCGTCCCTTGGGGTCGAACGCATTGGCAAAGAACGGGTCGCCCTCTTCAACAAGATAGCCGGTCGCTTGATCCACCGTATCCTTGAAATTCACCCCGGCCACACGCAGCCCTTCATCGCTCATCGCCTGAAGCGTGGGATGCTCGGCCCGACATGGCGGGCACCAGCTTGCCCAGAAATTCACCATCGTCACCTCGCCGGTGCGCAAATCCGCATCACGAAGCGTCGTGCGTCCCGGCAAACCAGCCTCGGGCAAGGCCGGCGCGGGTTTCCCGATCAGGACCGACCGGTGCGCCTGCGGGTTGTCGCGCTGCATGCCGACATAAAACAGAACCGCAATCGCCAGAAAAATGAGCGGTGGCGCGATCATCAGCGGTGACACCTTAGCCATCCTTGCGTCTCCTTGCTTCAACCTCGTTCAAGGCGTCACGCACCTTGCGCGCCCGTCTAAGGCTTAGCCCCACAAGCACGGCGATCAGCGCCAAAGACGCCACGTAAGAGGCCAGCACCTCAAGTGCGTATTTCCCCAGATCAGGCATCATCTCATCCGCTCCCGCGCCAACAGAACGCGCATTCGTCGGGCCCTGATTTCCGTCACGGTCCGCAACAGCACGAGCGCCACGAACAGCAACACGAAACCAGCGATACAGACCAGAAGCGGAAGATAGAACACGTCCGCGACGTTCTCCTCCTTATCAAGGCTCAGCGACGCGCCCTGATGCAGGCCCTGATTCCAGAAATTCACCGCATAGCGGCTCAGCACGGCAAACACCGATCCGACAAGGCACAGGATACTGGTCAGGTCGGCGGCGGTGTCGTCATCCTCGATCGCCTCCCAAAGGGCGATATAACCAAGATAGAACAGGAAAAGAATGAGAAACGCGGTCAGCCGCGGATCCCACGCCCACCAAGTGCCCCACATCGGCTGACCCCAGATCGCGCCCGTCACGAGACCGATCACCGTCATCACCGCGCCGATGGGCGCCGCTGCGCGCGCCGCCAGCGCGCTTACATGATGGCGGCGAATGATCCAGATGAGAGAGGCGACAAGCATCATGAACCACGCACTGATGGCCATCATCGCACTGGGCACATGCAGATAGATGATCTTGACCGTCGCCCCGAAACGCGCCGCATCGGGCGTGAGGAAATAGCCCCAGAAAAGGCCAACGACGAGACACAGAAGCGCACCACCCCCAACCCATGGCAAAAACCGTTCGGCAGTGGCGATGAACTTTCGCGGATTGGCATATTCCCAGAGCGAATTCATGGGCTCACTCCTCATCTCAGGTTGACCCGTAATACCGCAGCCGAGGCAAAGGGTAAAAGAGCGATTGCGCCGCAGGTGATCCCCGCCAGCATCAGAAGCGGTGTGAGCATGTCGCCACCGCTCGCCGCGCGCCGCACCAACTCGGTGCCGAAGATCAGTGTCGGCACATAAAGCGGCAGGACAAGCAGGCTCAGAAGAAGGCCGCCGCGCCGTAACCCAACCGTAAGCGCCGCCCCGAATGTCCCGATCACAGAGAGCGCGGGCGAGCCCAGAAGAAGCGACAGGACAAGCGTGCCATAGGCCTCCGGCGCGAGGTTGAGCAACACCCCCAACACCGGCGCCACCAGAACCAGCGGCAGCCCCGTGGTCAGCCAATGGGCCAGCGCCTTCGCACTTACCGCCATCTCGAGCGGTAGCGGAGACGTCACCAACAGGTCGAGCGTTCCATCCTCCCAATCGAGCGCGAAAACACGGTCGAGCGACAAAAGGCAGGCCAGAAGCGCGCCAAGCCATAGGATGCCCGGCGCGATGGCTGCGTGCAGGTCGGCGCGCGGGCCAACGCCAAACGGCACAAGCATCACGACAATAAGAAAGAACGCGAGCCCGAGCCCAAAGCCACCCCCCGCTCGCACCGCGAGCCGCAGATCACGGATCAGCAGGGCCTTCACAGAAAGGCCTCGTCGAAATCATCATGTGCGGGCGCACGGGCCCGAAACGTGCTCAGGTCCATCTCTGCCACACCGTCGAGCCCCAAGGCGATATGCGTCGCCATCACCGCGCCGCCGCCAACCGCCAGATGCGCGCGCACCGCAGCGGCGAACATTCCGACCGCGCCGGTATCGAGCGATACGGTCGGTTCATCCAGCAACCAGAGCTTTCGACCGCTCACCAAAAGCCGCGCAAGGCCAAGCCGCCGCGTCTGCCCGGCCGAGAGCGTCCCGGCCAGCCGGTCACGCAAACCGGTCAGATCGAACGCTGCCAGCGCCGCAGAAATATCTTTGGTTCCAAAGACATCAGCCCAAAAGCCAAGATTCTCCGCCACGCTCAGCGTGGCTTTCACCCCGTCCTTGTGGCCCGTCAGAACGGCGCTATCCGGCTCAAGCTCCACGTTGCCCTCGCGTGGCGGCTGAACCCCGGCAAGAGCGCGAAGAAGCGTCGTCTTGCCCACCCCGTTCGGCCCGCGCAAAACCACGGCCTCGCCCGGCGCCACACTCATCGTCACCCCTTCGAGTACGTCCACGCCGCCCCGCGCCACGCGCAGGTTCCGTACCGATAACAAGGGCGCGCGCGCCATGATCACCTAGACCGGGATGAGCGCTGCGGCAACGCGGCGCCCTTCCGACAAAAGCACGTTGAACGTCCGGCACGCCGCATCCGACGCCATGATCTCAACACCAAGACCCTTCTCCTCAAGCTCTCGGCGAAGGCCCGATGGTAGAGGCGCTATCTCGACGCCCGTACCGAAAAAGATCACATCGACCTGTCCGGCAAGCGCCTCAAGCGGAGCTTGATCTTGGTATCCGCTCCAGCCTCTCGCGCCTGTCTCGGTAACGATCACCGGCCCCTCGAAGACTTGGCCTCCCACGCGGAAAAAGCCGGGCCCATAGCCGTCAATCGGCGTGGCGCTGCTGAATTCTATCTCGTTGAGCTGCATGGCGGTCCCCTCTCGTCCTGTCGTGATCACTGCCAGATGGGCAATCCGCTCACCACCGAAAGCCCGATCAGTGCGAAGGCAAGAAAGCGATAGCTTCTCTCGCGCTTGGGATCAAATAACGACTGACCGATCATCGTGGTGATGAAATAGGGCACCGCCAGCACAATGGCGAGCCAGATGATCCGTGTCTCAATGCTCCCGCTGAGGAAAAGGTTGCCGACGATCACCACGTCAAGCGCGGCAAGAAACAGGATGGTATTGGCCCGCACCGATTGAACCAACGCTTGGCCAGCAAGGTAAAAGAGGATCACCACAGGCCCGGTCAGTCCGGTCATCCCGCCGACAAGGCCCGCCGCGGCACCGATCATCAAAATGCCCGGCACATTGATCCGCGCCGTATAGCGCCAGCCCGACACGAGCGCGGCAAGCGTGGCTGCGGCGATGCAGGCCACGGTCCAGCGCACCGTCTGCACATCCATGATCTGCATGAGCCATAATCCCACCGGCACCAATGGCAGCGCCGCCAGCACCAGAATCCCGACCTCACCCCGGTCCGATTGCCGCCACGCGCGCGGCAACAGGGCTGCGGTGCTGGCGATGCCGGTCATCGTTATCGTGCCCACAACAGCCGCCGGCGGCAGAAACATGCCCGCGATCGGCACAAAGATGAGTGCGGTGCCAAACCCTGTGAACCCGCGCACAACCCCAGCAATCGACATCGTGGCGATCAGCCACCAGATTCCGGGCATCTGGAAGGTCTGTATAAGCCCCTCAGGCATCCACGTTGGCAAACTGCGTGCCCGCGTTGGCGTCGGGCTTGGACCAGTCCCGTTTGACCCCCAGCCACAAGAGCACCGTCGAAGCCACGAACACCGACGAATAGGTGCCCACGATCACGCCCCAGATCATCGCGAAGACAAAGCCACGGATCACGTCGCCACCCAGTGCGAACAGTGCCAGCAGTGCCAGAAGCGTCGTAACAGAGGTCATGACAGTGCGGCTCAGTGTTTCGTTGATCGAGATATTGAGGATCTCGCTCAGCGGCTTCTTCTTGTATTTGCGCAGGTTTTCGCGAACCCGGTCAAAGACCACGACCGTATCGTTCAGCGAGTAACCGACGATGGTCAGCAAGGCCGCGATAATGGCCAGATCGAACTGAATCTGAAGCTCCGAGAAAATCCCTATGGTCAACACCACGTCATGCACGAGCGCGGCCACGGCCCCGAGCGCGAACTGCCATTCAAAGCGCAGCCAGATATAGACAAGCACCGCACCGATGGCCAAGANCGTCATGCACGAGCGCGGCCACGGCCCCGAGCGCGAACTGCCATTCAAAGCGCAGCCAGATATAGACAAGCACCGCACCGATGGCCAAGAGAACCGCGATTGCCGCCGTGGTGATCAACTCACCCGAGACCTTGGGTCCGACGCTTTCGACCGAGGTGAAATTGATATCCGGCACCGCCTCCTGCAACGCCGCCTCGACCGAGGCCACGACATCCGCGCTCACGCTTTCTTCGCCCTCCTGGGCCTGGATGCGAATCATCGCGACGTTCTGGTCGGGCCCGAATGTCGGGTCGAACACCTCGGTGATCGTCACATCCCCGAGTTCCAGCGGCTGGATCGCATCACGGTATTCGCCGATATCGACAGGTTGCGCGCTTTCTGTGCGGATCGTTGTCCCGCCCTTGAAGTCGATGCCGAAATTCAGCCCCTGAAGCATGAAGGACCCGGCCGCAAGAACGATAAGAAGCCCCGAAATCCCAAGCCACATCTTCCAACGGCGAAAGAAATCCCATGCCGTATCTTTGGCCACAAGGCGGAGCGAACGGCCCTGAAAGAGCGTCTTGGGCCGTTTACGCTCGAACCAGATGATAATCAGCAGACGGGTGACAAAGATCGCGGTAAAGACCGATGTGATGATCCCAAGGCCCAGCGTGATCGCGAAGCCCCGCACCGGACCTGACCCCATGGCGAAAAGGATCACGGCGGTGATGAGCGTGGTGATGTTGGCATCCACGATCGCACTCAGCGCCTTTTCATAGCCCAACTCGATCGCGCGCGCCGGGCCCTTGGCGGTTTTCGCCTCTTCACGAATACGCTCAAAGACAAGGACATTGGCATCCACCGCCATCCCGATGGTCAGAACGATCCCCGCGATCCCCGGCAATGTCAGTGTCGCGCCGATCATGCTCAATAGGCCGAATATCAGCCCCACATTGATGATGAGCGCAATATTCGCAAAAAGCCCGAAGGTGCCGTAACTCGCCCACATGAACGCGAGCACAAGGACAAAAGCCACGATACAGGCGATCTGCCCCGCCTCGATGCTGTCGGCGCCCAATTCCGGGCCGATGGTGCGCTCTTCAAGAAAATCGAGCCCCGCAGGCAGGGCACCGGCCCGTAGAAGAACGGCAAGGTTGGTCGATTCCTCGACCGTGAAACGGCCCGTGATAATGCCCGACCCACCCGGAATATGGCTCTGGATCACCGGCGCGCTGATCACCTCGTTATCCAGAACGATGGCAAAGGGGTTGCCGATATTCTCTGCGGTGTAATCACCGAACTTGCGCGCGCCCGTGGGATTGAACCGGAACGACACCGCAGGTCGGCCGTTCTGATCGAAATCCGGCTGCGCATCGACCAGTTCATCGCCGGTCACGACCGGCGCGCGCTCAAGGATGTAATACGTGCCCTCTTCGTCGAGCGAGGGCAGGATTTCGTTGCCCGCGCCGGGCCGTTCATCCGGGTCCGAGGTTCGGCTCACAACCGGCTGAAAGGTCAACTGCGCGGTGGTTCCGATCAAGTCCTTCAACTCGGCCGCGCTGCCGATGCCCGGCACCTGAATCAGGATGCGGTCCGAGCCTTGGCGCTGAATCGTCGGCTCTCGCGTGCCCACCTCGTCGATCCGGCGGCGAATGATTTCAAGCGCTTGGCGCACCGTGCGTTCGTCTGTGGCGCGCTGTTCGGCTTCGCTCAGACGGACAATTACACTGTCGCCTTCGGTCGTGACCTCTATATCGCTTGATCCGGCGCCGGAAAGCGATGTGACCGGTCGCGCCAGTCCGCGCACGATCTGGGCCGCCTGTCCCACCGCGTCTGGATTTTCGACCAACCGCACCACAAGGCTGTCGCCGGTCTCGCGCTGCAATCGGATCGGACCGACCTCGTCACGGTTTTCCCGAAGCAGGTTGCGCACTTCGGGCCACATCCCCTCAAGCCGCGCCTCATAGACCTCTTCGACCTTGACCTCGACAAGAAGATGCGCCCCGCCCCTAAGGTCGAGACCCAGATTGACCAACCCCGAGGGAAGCCAATCGGGCCACTGCCCAAGCGCATCGGCAACTTGCGCCGGGGCGGTGCCTTGCTCAACGCTCTTGACCGCGTCGTTATGTGTCTCGACGCGGCTGTAGAACGCGTTGGGCGCCGCGAGCAAAAGCCCCAGAGCCACCACGCCCCAGATGAGAACTCGTTTCCACAGGTCGATCTTCAGCATGTCTTGGGGCTTTCCGGCAGGGGCGTGTAAAGCAGGGTCGAGTCAAAACGTGGTCAAGCGGCCAAATTAGCCTTCCGCAGGCTCTGTCTTGGAGCGGACCTCGGCAATCGTGTGGCGGACCACCCGCACCTTGACGCCTTGGGCCACTTCGATCTCAAGCTCGCCTTCCTGCACGCGTGTCACCTTGCCGATCATGCCGCCTTGGGTGACGACACGGTCGCCCTTGCGCAGGGCTTCGACCATTGCGCGATGTTCTTTCATCTTTTTCTGCTGTGGCCGGATCAGCAGGAAATACATGATCGCGAAGATCAGGATGAGGGGTAGAAACTGGGCCAGTGCGTTGCCGCCTTCCATGGGAATGCTCCTTGTCCGATGGGGGCGTTAACGCCCGCGAAATTCCGGGCGAACCTATGGGCGCGCGGCTATATTTGCAAGGCGCTATGACCCGCCTTGCCCGACTATCCGGTCGCACCCCCCGTGCAAAGGCTCAAAGCTTGTTCACAGGCACCTTGAGGACCATGTCGCCCCTTGCGTCCGTGGGCACTTCGCCGCCGCGCATATTGACCTGAAGCGACGGTATGATGAGCTTGGGCATGGCAAGCGTGGCATCACGCGCCTCGCGCATCTCGATGAACTCTGCACGGCTGCGGCCATTGCCCACATGGATGTTATGCGCGCGCTCATCGGCCACTGTCGTCTCACAGGCGATATCGCGGCCATTCGGCCCGTAATCGTGGCACATGAAAAGCCGCATCTCATCAGGCAAAGACAGCACTCGCATAATCGAATCGTAAAGCTGCCCGGCATCGCCCCCCGGAAAATCCGCCCGCGCCGATCCGCCGTCGGGCATGAACAGGGTGTCCCCCACAAACGCGGCGTCCCCGATCACATGGGTCATGCAGGCAGGGGTATGGCCGGGGGTCGACATGACAAAGCCCGGCAAGGAGCCGATCGCATAGCTGTCGCCGTCCTTGAGAAGGCGGTCGAACTGGCTTCCGTCGCGCTGAAACTCGGTGCCCTCGTTGAACACTTTTCCGAAAGTGTCCTGCACGTCGATGATCCGCTCGCTGATCATGATCTCGCCGCCCAGCGCCTCCTGAATATAGGGCGCCGCCGACAGGTGGTCGGCATGCACATGGGTCTCGATCAACCAATCAAGCGTCAGCCCCGCTTCGCGGATATGCGCGATGATCCGGTCGGCGCCGTCAAAGGCAAGGCGACCGGCGGCATAGTCAAAATCAAGCACGCTATCGACCACGGCACAGGCCTGGCTTTCCGGGTCGCGCACGACATAGCTGAATGTGTTCGACCCTTCATCGAAAAAAGGCGTGGCATCCGGGTGGTGCTTCATGTCCGGGCTTTGCATGGGATGACCCTCTCCTGATCTGCGCGCTTTGAATATGCTAACCTCCAAAGTCGATCCGTCAAAGGGCCGGGGCCCTTTTTCTTTGACGCAAAGCAGCAAAACATTCCAACAGGCGTCAGATACGCATATATTGCTGCCAACATGAAAACATGCGGCGGCCATTATGATATCCGGTCCGGCGCCAAACAGGGACAGGAACATACATGGCCAATCTCGAAACACAGGTGAAGGAAAGCCAGGCGGAGGTCGCAGAGGCCCAGACCAAGATCGCCGAGATCACCAGCCGGATCGAATCCGCGCGCGCCAAGATCAAATCCGGCGAAGACGCGGCGCTCGACATCGAGAATGCCACGCTCGAGGACGTCCACGCCCATACCGAGGTGATGAACGCCAATATCGCCGAATTGATCATGGGCCTCGACGATGTGACCGCCGCCTTCTCGCGCGATTTCGACGAAATGCGCAACAAGACCGGTTGGGAAAGCTTCGTGGGCATCTTTTCCAGCGCCAAATCCGAATCGATGCGGCAGGACCGGATGCGCACCGCCAATATCGACGACAAGTTGCAGGACCTGATCGCCAAGTCGGACGTCATCACCCGGCTGCTCGACAGTCAGCTTGCCGTGCTCGAAGATCAGAAACAGAAGGTCGAGACCAACCTGACCGAAACCCTGGACGAACGCGAATTCACCGTTGGCGAACTCGAGAGCCTGCGCGAGGAAATCAAGGCGCTGGACCCCGAGATCATCAAGCTCGAAAATGCCATCGCAAACGAGACCGACGCGGCAAAGCGCACCAAACTGGAAACCGAACTGGCCGACCTCAACACCCGCTACAACGCGATGGTTCAGGACGAACAGGTCAAGCTGGCCAAATCCCAGACACTCGAGCGGTATATCGAAAAGGGCAAGACATGGGTCGATTCCCTTCAAAATCAGGCCGCCACCCAGATGGTCCTCATCAACAAGCTGCAAACCGACACCAAGCAGCGCGTGGTGCTCTATGACGCGCTTTCGAAATCGCTCAAGACCGCGCAACAACAGGACGTGGCCCACCGCATCAACGAAATCGGCGTGCAAACCGATCAGGAGGCGCAATCTGCCATGGCCGGCATCGGGGCTGCCACCAATCAGAAGATGGCCGACATGCTCGAGGCGCACGAAGATCACATGGTCTTTGCCCGCGACGTGCTTGAGGCCAAGGCCAAGGCCGACGAACGCTTTGCCCGCCGCTTCTCCGAGATCATCGAGAAACACGACAAGAACCTGTATGGGGCGTGAGGACACCTGCCCATCTCGGCGGTGGGCGGGGGAACATCTCGCACCCTGCGCAAGCCCGCGTCACAGACCAATCCCGATGAGGCCGGAATGAGCGAGTTTACCCAAGATCCCGCCGATGACCGCCTGACCCGAGATCATGTCGGTTTGTCCGACCTCTTCGCCTCACGCCGCTATTTTTCCAAGTTCGAACGCATCACCGGCCATCTGGGCCGCGTCGCCGCCGTGATGCACGCGGATGGCGCCCTCAACAAGCACGAGGTCGAGACACTGGCGGCTTACGTGCAAGGGCTCAGCTACACGTTCCGGGCGCTGTCGATGAAATATCTTCTGGTGGGTCGCGATGCCGGAAACCGGCTTGGAACGCTCAAGATGGATGCACAGGAAAGTGGGTTTCCGGTCTTCAACGAACTTCTGGTCATGGCAAATGACGCACAACAGGCCGCGCAACATCTTGAAAACATGCCATCCGCAGACAGCCTGAAGAAACAGATGATCGAAGAGATCATCGGGGCCCGCACGCTCCCCAGCCGCCTGCAATTCGCCCTCTCACAGCGGCTCTACTACGAGGAATTGGCCAAGGGTCAACTATTCTGGGCCTCGAACGACCCACGCGGCAAGGTGCTTGACACCACGCCGGGGCGGCTGCGCTACCTGCTTCACTGGGCGGTCTATGACAGTCAGGTGAACCTGCCGACGATCTACCTGATGGAGGTCGAAGATACAGGCGGTACCGCGCTTGGCCGTGACACGCGCCGCTGGCCCGAGGTGCAGGCGCATCTCATGGGGCAGGCGCTTGGCGGGCTCAAGCTTGTCACCATCGCGCGCGCCTTTGACCGCGCCTTCGATGACCTGCATCCCAAACGCTTGCGCCGGCTGCATGTCGGGCCGATGTATTCGCACACCTACACACGGCAATCCGGCCCAATCCGCGAAGTTCTGGCCGATGCCAACGCCCCCGAGGGTCAGGACTGGGCCCTCGCCTGGACCGACGAACTCCTCGAGAGCGAGCGGGTCGAGGAAGAGAAATCCGGCTGGTTCGGCACGGTCGAGCGCGAGATTTTCGCGCTTGATCCCTTTTCGGGCCGTGGTGCCGACACCGGGGCCACCCGGCAGGACCGCGCGATCATTCTGCCCGAACGCCCCTATCAGGTGCTGGCGGAAAAGACCCCGCCCGGCTTTGCCAGCGTGACGAAATATGTTGTTGGACCGACAGGCCGGGTGCTCAGATATTGAACCGCACCGGGCCAACGCCCGGACCGTGGAGAGACGTAGGGCGGGCTTCAGCCCGCCGCGATGGAGAAAGATGACATGACCCTCACCGCCGACACGATGGAATTACGCGAAGGCGACATCGCCAAGCATTACGATGCGGCCACAGCGATGCTCGACGGGTTCGACCATACGCCCCGGATCGCGAAACAGGCCAATGCGGCGCAGAACGAACGCTCCTCCGGTCTCGGCACCCGCCGCCGTTTCCGCACCACCACACCGGGCCTTGTCACCCGGTCCTCCGCCCGACCCGAGGGCGTCCACCTGATCGACCGGATCACAGGCACGGACGGGGATGACCCGCTCACCTCCCCGCTTCAGGCCAATGTAATGCACAGCCTGCGCCGCGCGCTCGCCATCGCGTTGGCCATAGCCGAGACCTACGCCGAGACCACCGGCCTTGCCGATCTGCGCCGTCAGAACCTCGCCGGTTCCCTCCCCGCCCACGCCAAGACCGAGTTCACCGAACTCATGACCGCCGAGGCGCTCATCGCCGCGCATGTCTTCGCCAATGCCACAGCTTTCCTGCTGGCCCCCCATGCGGGCGAAACCACGGTCGAGGTGGGCGAGGCCGAAGAGCTTCTGGCCGACAACACACAGCTTGCCCTGCACGGCGCCCTCTGGGAGCTGGATCAGAAGCTGACCCTCCACGCCGGGGACGAGGCGCGCCTTGTCGCCACAGTCACCGCCTATGCCGAACAACTGATGGAAAAGGCCGCCCTGCGCGCCCAGACCGCCCCCCGCACAGCTCCCTTCACCGGCGCAAGCTGGCGCATTGAGGCCGATGACCTGACCATTCGCGGCTTCGCGCCGTCGTCCAAGGGCAAATCCTCAACGCTGACCATGACGTTCAAGAAACCGCACGAGGTGGTGGGCAACCACATCGCCAAGTATCAGGCGCTCAAACTGGCCAAGATGCTCATGGCCTATGATTTCGACCGCCGGCTCAACCCCTTCGCCGAACTGGGCGGGTTTATCTTCACCTTCATGGGCGACGGGATGCCCGGCACCGGCAAGACGACGCTCATTCAGATGATGGCAGGGCTCATCAAGGGCTATTGCGACAATGCGGGCTATCCCTTCCGCTATCAGAACCTCTCGACCGAAAGCATCGACAGCTATCAGGGCAAATCGGCCCAAAACGCCAAGGCGTTCATCAACAACGTGCTTGATCCGGGCGTCATCGGCTTCGGCACCGTCGACGATATTGACCAGCTCGCGGGCAAGCGCGGCGATCGGCAGTCAAGCGCGGGCCAGCTCGAAATCACCGCCGTCCTGATGGAAAGCTTCTCGGGCGCGGGCACGGTCGTGCGCGGCAACTGCACCTTCGGCATGTTCTCCAACTATCCCGAGAACGTGGACGATGCGCTGCGCCAACGCGCCGGCGCGCGCTTCCTCGTGGACGGCCCGCAGACGCGCGAGGATTACATCGACATCCTCTACCTGCTCATGGGCCGCAACCACGACATCCCGCTGGGCGATCACGAGGTCTATGCCGCGCAGGAGATCAAGAAGGCCGTGGCCGCCTCATTAGAAAGCCACTCCAAACCCCACGAAGACGGACTGCTCAACGTCTATGACCGCGTCTCGTCCGAGATCGGCGCGCTCGATACTATCGCCAAGCTCGGCACCTATCTCAAAGGTATCCAACAGGCCGACCCCCGCTTCACCGGCCGCGCGATCAAGAACATCACCGACGCGGTGAAGGTCCGCGCGATGGATTTCGAACTGCCGGATGAATGGATGGAAGAGCCTGAGCTGTTCCTCTTCAAATCCTACGACGAGAAGACGGCCATGATCGAAGAATTGCGGCAGCCCATCACCATCGACATGGTCATTCAGGAAATCAACCGCTACGCGGACAGCGAATTCCGCTACGCTGACAAATCCGACGAGGCCGCCATCGAGGCCATGGTGCGGGAGTATGAGCGCACGGAAGAGGCGAAGAAGCGGTATCTGGAGGGGAAGGGGTGAGTCGATTAGCATTTGCTCGGCGTTTTGGAGCTGAACCTCATAACGCCCGAAACGCTTGGTCGTATGTAAACCACGACAAGCGGTTTGTCTTATTCGGAGCGTGGTCGCACCATGAGGAAAGTGATCGCCAATTGGTGTTCTCCAAGTTGTGGGACAAAGACGCGAATAGTCGAAGGCCTGCAAGCTATGGCCCCTCACTCAGACATATCGAGCACGTTCTAGAAGACGGATATTCGCTTTATACATTTCGCCAATATGCAGTGTCCGAAAACCCAAATGAAATACCGAGAATTGACCACTTCGACGATACTCTTGAAGAACGACGTCTCGTTGTCGTTGGAACAGATTACTTCGCAGTGAAGACAACAGACCCGCAGGCATCAACCGTTGAAATCGAGCCCACTATGTATTCAGAGGGTGCTCGATTCGATGTGGTGCAAACACATTTCGAGCGAAACCGCCAAGCACGTGACAAATGTATTGAAATAAATGGTCCAGTTTGCGCTGTTTGTGAAATGGATTTTCAAAGCATTTATGGGGACATCGGTTCAGGCTTCATCCACGTTCATCACATTGTTCGGGTTGCGGACCGTAAAACACAATACAAAATAAACCCCGCCGAGGATTTGGTTCCGGTGTGTCCAAACTGCCATGCGATGCTGCACAAACAAACTCCGCCTTTCTCGGTCCAAGAACTGAAAGACATGATGGCTGAAAAGGCCAAAATGAAACAATGAACCGCCTCATCCGCACCGGCCTCATGTTCGGCAACCTGATCCACGTCGACTCCCCCGCCCTCGTGGAACGGTATAACCGCGCGCTTGAACATCTGACCGGGCGCACCACCGCCCTCACCGATTTCTACATCGATATTTCGGGCTACTCCCCCGAGGTGGGGCACGAACTCGATGACCACCATTATCTCAACCACGCGGGCGTCAACCGGCAGTTCATCCTGCTCACGACACAGCAGAAAACCGCGCCGCTGCTCAACGCGAGGTTTTCCACCTCCCGGGGCATCCTGCGGCAGTTCATCGAGGAAAACGAGCCCGCGCTCTTTGCCCTCACCACCCGCGATGCCGTGGCCGGAGAGCTTGCCAATTCCGTCTATGACATAGCCACCCCCGCGCGCCTTCTTGATATCCGGCGCGTGCGCATCGAGGCCGACACCACCGGCGGCGCGATCAAACAGGCCGCGCGGCTGGACGAAAAGGTCGATCGCTTTCTCAACGAAGAGGACGCATGGTTCGACGATGTGCTCATCGCCGAAATGATCACCCTCGCGGGCGAGACAGGCGATATCGTCCGCAACCCGGTCAATCTCAGGGAAATGAGCTTTGAGCAGCGCAATTTCTGGACCGACCATTTCGGCGGCGCCTATGTCTTTCAGGACGTGGCCCACCCCGGATTGATCACCCCCGGCGACACGTCGATATTCAACGACCTGCCCATCGCCGCCCTCCACGGCTTCGAAGACCGCGATGCCATCGCGCGCTTCCTCGAGAAAAACAGCCTTGTCGAGCCCATCGTCAAGGCGCGCGGCATCGACGCGGCGGCGATCCTGCGTCAGAAGATGGATTTCATCGTGGTCGATACGCTCGCCGACAGCGGCATCACCCTGCGCGGCCTCACCCGCGCCGACATGCGCCGCCTCGCCCGTCAGAACGCCGAAAGGCTGCCACCCGAGTTTCACGCGCTTGCCGCACTGGTGAACTGGGCCGAGAATGACGGGCCGTGGCCCGCGATCACGTCGCGGCACCCGGCCTATTTCTATACGTTCCGCGCCGCCGATCATCCTGATGCCGACCTTGTAAACATGCTGCTGAGCGAACTTGCGCCAAAGGACATCCGGCAGTTGTTCATCTGCCACAAACCCGCCTTTTACGCGCGCTACGCCGGCTGGTCGGACACCAAGAAGGACTATGTGGTCGATTTTCTGGTAAACGAGTATCAGGTGGACAAGCTGGGCACGCGCACGGCACTTTTCGGCCATGAGGCACCCATGCAGGAGACCGCCCCGCCGCCGATACCCGAGGCGACCATCGCACACGTCGGCCCGTGGGGCGCAGTAAGGAGATAGAGAAGATGTTCGCGCTGACCCGCCTCATCGTCATTGGTTTCGTCGCGCTTACCGTGATTTACGTGATCGTGTCGTTCTGGTCGCGTGCTCTCCGCCGCCGCAAGCTGCGCCGCGAATGGGAAGAAGAAGGCCGCCCCGGCGACCGCGAAACCTTTGTCGAGACCGGGCTCAAGGCGTATGACGGCTCGCTCCGGCGCAAACTCATCCTTGGGGTCTATATCATACCCGTCTGCATTGTCGGCCTCATCATCTACCTGACCAATTTCCACTGAAAGGCCAGCTGAATGGTTTACATCAAATGGGCGTTCTGGATCACCTTCTGGGGTCTTGTCGCCGCGTTCTTTCACTACACGCTGCCCCAGCACGACATCGCGCGCATCACCGACACCTATGAAAAACGCATAGATTTCGGTGAAAACTCGATCTTCTGGGCCTCTGCGGATGTGGGCAATGACACCGGAACCGTAAACCGCGACGTGTTCTTCATTCAGACGGTGCGCACGAACGACCGCGTCATGGTCTATCGCAACGAGGATACCGGCTGGGGCTGGCCCCCTTATTTCAAATTCGACACCTCGAACCTTCAGGCCGAGGCGGCCGACCTCAAATCCACGTCGGATGCACCGAAATGGGTGATGATCAAACATTACGGCTGGCGCAACGAATTCATGTCGATCTTTCCCAACGCGGTCAGCGTGAAACCGGTCGCCGGGCCCGATGCGGGCACCGGTATCCCGTGGCTCAACATCATCATCCTGACGGTGTTTTTCGCCTTTGTCTGGGCCATCTGGGTGCGCTGGCGCCGCTTCCGCGCCGCCCGGATCGATCCAATGGTCGAGGACATGACCGAAAGCTGGGATGCGGCGGGCGATGCCGTGGCCGACCGCAGATCACGCGCCAAGCGCTGGCTCGACAGCTGGCGGGCGAAGTAACCAAATCCACGGACGGGCATTGAGTATTTACAGAAAGATGAAGTGCTGGGCGTGCTTCATCTTTCTGTAAATACTCAAAGCCGCCAACGCGTCCGGCGCGCTATCTCAGAGAGGGTGCCGCCGCCTGACATGACCGGGCCGTCCCGGCAGGCACAGGCTGCTGTCGTTGCGCGATTTTCCGGCCACGACCTTGCCCTTTGAGATCACGCAGAGCCGGTCAGGGCGCAATCGCACCGCCTCGATCGGATCGCCCGCATCAAGCACCACAAGCGAGGCCACGGCCCCCTCGTGAAGGCCATAATCCTCAAGCTGCATGATCGCCGCATTCTCGGATGTCACCATGTCAAAGCACCGATGCATCTCATCGGGTGACGACATCTGTGCCACATGAAGACCCATGAACGCCACGTCAAGCATGTCACCGGTGCCGAGCGAATACCACGGATCGCGCACGCAATCCTGGCCCCACCCCACGCGGATGCCATGCGCCTGCATCTCTCGCACCCGCGTCAGGCCACGCCGTTTGGGAAACGTGTCGTGCCGCCCCTGGATCATGATGTTGATGAGCGGGTTCGGGATCGCCGACAGCTCCGCCTCGGCCATCAGCGGCAGAAGCTTGGAGACATAGTAATTGTCCATCGAATGCATCGAGGAGAGATGCGATCCGGCCACCCGTCCCTGAAGCCCGAGCCGCTGTGTTTCTTGGGCCAGCGTCTCGACATGGCGGCTCATCGGATCGTCTGATTCGTCGCAATGCATATCCACCTGCAGTCCGCGTTCGGCCGCGATGCCGCACAGTTCGCGGACGGAAGCGGCGCCATCGGCCATGCCGCGTTCGAAATGCGGAATACCGCCGACCACGTCGACCCCCATGTCGAGCGCGCGCAACGTGTTCTCCCGCGCCGTCGGGTCGCGGTAAAACCCGTCCTGCGGAAACGCGACCAGTTGCACGTCAAGATAGGGTTTCACCATCTCGCGCACATGCAGCATCGCCTCCACACCCTTGAGCGTGTCATCACAGACATCGACATGGCTGCGGATCGCAAGACAGCCCATGCTCACCGCCCAATCGCAATAGCGCAGCGCGCGGTCGACCATCTCGTCTTGGGTCATGACCTGCTTGAGCTCACCCCAAAGCGCGATCCCCTCAAGCAGGGTGCCGCTTTCGTTGATGCGTGGCTGGCCATAGCTCAGGACCGCATCAAGATGAAAATGCGGGTCCACGAAGGGCGGGCTTACAAGGTCGCCGCCCGCGTCGATCACCTGCCCCGCCTCGGCGCCCGCCAAATCGCCCAGTGCGGCAATACGGTCGCCCCGAATACCAATATCGGCGACGCGGCCATCGGGTAGCGTGCCCCTGGCCACGACAAGGTCGAAACCCGCCATCATCTTTCTCCGCGGTTATACGGCACCATCAGGGCCGCGGGCACCTCGGCCCGCCGCGACATTAGAACAAGTGCCAGAATGGAAAGGACATACGGGATCATCAGGAACACCTGATAAGGGATTTCCGCCCCCAACCCCGTCTGTTGCAGCCGGATTTGCAGCGCGTCAAACGCCGCGAACAAAAGCGCACCCAACACGGCCTTGCCGGGCTTCCAGGCACCAAACACAACCAGCGCGATACATATCCATCCGCGCCCGTTCACCATTTCAAAGAAAAAACTCGAGAAGGCCGACATCGTGAGAAACGCGCCCCCCACCGCCATGAAGCCGCTACCGACGATCACCGCCCCCATTCTGAGACCGGTGACCGACAGGCCCTGCGCCTCGACCGCGCCGGGGTTTTCGCCCACCGCGCGCAAGGCAAGTCCCAAGGGAGAGCGATAAAGAACCACCCATGTCACCCCCGCCAGCACGAACGCCAGATAGGTCAGCGGTGTTTGCGCAAAAAGGGCTTGGCCGAGAATGGGTATCTCCGACAGCAGCGGGATTTCCAGCGGCTGGAACGGCTCAATGCGCGGCGGGCTCGTCACCTCGGGAAGCGCGAGCCGGTAGGCGTAATAGGTCACCGACGTCGCCAGCAAGGTGATCCCAAGGCCCACGACATGCTGCGACAGGCCAAAGGGCACCGTCAGCGTGGCATGCAGCAGCCCAAAGAGCATCCCGGCCCCCATCGCCACCGCCACCCCGGTCCAGAGCCCCGCACCCGAATAGACTGCCATCCACCCCGCGAACGCGCCCAGCACCATGATCCCCTCGATCCCGAGATTGAGGATACCCGCGCGCTCACAGATCATCTCGCCCAGCGTCGCAAAGATCAGCGGCGAGGCGATGCGCACGGCTGCGGCCCAGAAGCTGGCCGACAACAGGATGTCGATGATCTCGGCCATGGCCTACCCCCTCACCACGCGAAACCGCGTGAGCAAAATCGCCAGCACCATGAACAAAAGCGCGGTGGCGAGTAGAATGTCGGCGATATAGGTGGGCACTTCGGCTGCGCGGCTCATGCTGTCCGCGCCTACGAAAATGCCCGCCACGAAAATGGCCGACACAACCACCCCGCCGGGATGCAGAAGCGCGAGCATGGCCACGATGATGCCGGTATAACCGAAGCCCGGGCTGATATCGAGCGTCAGGTTGCCCTTGAGGCCCGCCACCTCGGACCAGCCCGCCAGCGCCGCCAGCCCGCCTGACAAAAGCGCCGTCTTGATCAGCACCCAGCCCACCGGAATGCCCGCGAAACGCGCGGCTTGCGGGTTCTGACCCACGGCGCGGATTTCATACCCCAGCGTCGTGCACGCCTGAATGACCCAGATCACCCCCGCCGAAATGAGCGCGATGCCAAACCCCCAATGCAGGCGCAACCCGTCCACGATCCGCGGCAGGCGCGCGGCCCGGTCCAGCGGCTCGGACTTGGGCCAGCCCATGCCCATCGGATCCTTGAGCGGCCCTTCAAGCAGCATCGAGATGAAAAGCAACATGATGAAGTTGAGCAAAAGCGTCGTCACAACTTCGTCGACGCCCAGCCTGACCTTGAGAACAACCGGCCCAAGAAGCATCAGCGCACCGGCCAGCATGGCGCCCGCGGCCATCACCGGAACAAGCACGAACCAAGGCAGAAAGCCCAATGCTCCGGTGCCAAGCAGAACCGCCACAAGGGCGCCCGCGTAAAACTGCGCCTCGGCCCCGATATTCCAGAGCTTCGCGCGGAACGCGACGGCCACGGCCAGCCCGGTAAAGATAAGCGGCGTCGCCCGGTTCAACGTCTCCAGAAGCGCAAATTTCGATCCCGCCGCCCCCGCAAGGATCAGGCCCAGCGTCTCGAACGGATTGGCCCCTGCCAGAAGGGTCAGCAGCGAGGCCACCACCACCGTCAGCGCCAGCGCCGCCGCCGGAAACCCGATCGACCGTCCCAATGTCGGATTTGCCACAGGCTCAAGCCGCATCTTCAAACCCTTGTCCCGCCATCCAGACACCAAGTTCCGCAGGCGTCATGCTACCCCGCGCGAATTCAGGCGAAAGGCGTCCCTCCGACATCACCCGTATCACATCCGAAAGCGCCAGCACCTCATCCAGATCCTCCGAGATGAGAAGCACCGCCGCGCCCGCGTCCCGCGCCGCGATAAGCTGCTCCTGCACATAGGTGACTGCCCCGATATCAAGGCCGCGCACCGGCTGATTGGCCAGAATGATACTCGGCCCCGCTTCAAAGACACGCCCGAGAATAAGCTTTTGCATATTGCCGCCCGACAACAGGCGGATACGTGTGTCCGGCCCCGGACAGCGCACGTCGTATTTGTCGATGATCTCGGCGGTGTGTCGTTCGGCGCCGCTCCAGTCCATCCAGCCACGATTCGAAAAGGGAGGTTTCATGTATCCTTCAAGAACCGCGTTCTCGGTCAGGGTGAATTCCGCGATGGTGCCCGTCCTGTGACGGTCCTCGGGGATGCGCCCGATGCCATGCGCCACGGCCGTCCGTGGCGACCAGCCGCGCACCCGCGTGCCCGCCACGTCCATCTCCCCCTCTGTGGGGGCCTCCAGCCCGGACAGAAGATCGGCCAGTGCGCCCTGCCCGTTGCCACTCACCCCGGCCAGCCCGGTGATCTGACCCGCACGCAGGTCCAGGTCGACGGAATTGAGGCCGGGCCGGTTGCCCTGCGCCGGGGTGCTGACACCGCTGAGCCGCAAAAGAACTTCCCCCGGCGTCGCCTCGCTCGGGGCCACTGCCTTGATCTCGGCCCCGACCATCAGTTCGGCCAGCCTGTGCCGGTCGGTCTCGTCGGTCTTCACCTCCCCCACAAGCCGCCCATGCCTGAGCACGAGCACCCGGCTCGAGATCGACATCACCTCATGCAGCTTGTGCGAGATGAAGATGATCGAAAGGCCTTGCGCCACCGCTTTCCTCAGCGTCTCGAACAAGGCATCGGTTTCCTGCGGCGTCAGAACCGCCGTCGGCTCGTCAAGGATCAGGATGCGTGCATCGCGGTATAGCGCCTTGAGGATTTCCACCCGCTGCCGCTCGCCCACCGAAAGCGCGCCGATCTTGGCGTCCGGGTCAACAACAAGGCCGAAATCCCGCGCCAGCGTCTCGACCTTGCGCCGCGCCGCGCCGCGCCCCATTCCCAACCGCCAAAGCGGCTCGGTCCCCAGAAGGATATTGTCCAGCACGCTCATGTTGTCGGCCAGCGTGAAGTGCTGATGCACCATGCCGACACCTGCCGCCAACGCCGCGCCCGGCGCCCCCGGAGGAAGCGGCTGGCCGAAAACTTCGACCCTGCCCTCATCGGCTGTGTAGTGACCGAAAAGGATGTTCATGAGGGTGGTCTTTCCGGCCCCGTTCTCGCCCAGCAGCGCAATCACCTCACCACGCTTCAGCTCGAAACTGATCGCGTCATTGGCGGTAAGCGCGCCGAAGCGCTTGGTAATGCCGGAAAGGCGCAGAACCGTGTCCTGCGCCTCTCGTTTGTTTGTCATCGTGTCGATGTCGGCTCTTCGTCGTTGATTTCCACGGTGAATTCGCCGGCCTTGATCGCGGCTTCGCGCTCGCGCACAAGCTCCATCGCGTCGGCGGGCACCTTGCCTGCGAATGTGCCAAGCGGAGCCAGCGACGCGCCACCTTCCTTCATGAACGAATAGACGCCGTAGTTGTCGGCCTCGAACTCGCCCGCGCGGTATTTCTCAAGCGCGGCCTGAAGCGTCGGCTCGAAATGCCAGATGGCCGAGGCGACCACCGTGTCAGGATATTCCGACTGTGTATCGATCACGTTGCCAATGGCCAGAACACCCTCTTCCTGCGCCGCGTCCGACACGCCGAACCGCTCGGCATAAAGCACGTCCGCGCCATTTTCGATCATCGCAAAGGCCGTTTCCTTGGCTTTCGGCGGATCGAACCACGACCCGATAAAGCTCACCTGAAAGACCGCCTCGGGTTTCACTTCGCGCACGCCCGCCATGAACGCATGCATCAGGCGATTCACCTCGGGGATCGGGAAGCCGCCGACCATGCCGATATTGCCGGTCTCACTCATCGCGCCGGCGATGATCCCGGTCAGGTATGAGGCGTCCTGGATATAGTTATCGAACACCCCGAGATTGGGATAGCTGTCATCCGGCGGGAAGGACGAGCCCATCAGGAACGCCGTATCGGGATATTCCGCGATGACCTCGCGGGCCTCCTGTTCCACCGCGAACATCTCGCCGATGATCATGTCCACGCCGCTTTCGGCGTATTCGCGCATGACGCGGGCATAGTCGGTGTTCGACACGTTCTCGCTATATTCATAAGAGATCTGTCCGGCCTCTTCGGCCGCGACCGCCGCCTTGTGAATGCGGCTCACCCATTGCTGCTCCACCGGCACGGTATAGATCGCGGCAACGGTGATCGGCTCCTGCGCCAGAAGTTTGCCCGGAAGGCTTCCGGCCCCGGCCGCCGCAACAAGCGCGGCACTTCCCATTAAAATGGCGCGGCGGCTTGGCTGCGCGATCAGTGGCTTTTTCGTTTTCATGGTTTTCATCCCGTCCCAGTTGGTTGTTTGGTTTGCACTTTTGACCAAACGGTAAAGATTAAAGCGATTCGTGGCAACGCTCTTGGCCCGGCCCGCGAAATCGGGCTCAAACGGGACCTCTGGTCACCCTCTCGAATTTGTGCGGCAAATGCGCGGGCAGGACAAGGGCCCATGCCCGCCGCACAACGCGCCTACTTGCCCTTCCAGACCGGATCGCGCTTTTCTGCGAATGCGCGCGCGCCCTCAAGCTGATCTTCGCTGGAATAAAGCACATCGACCGTTTCGAATTGCCGGCGGGTGATCTTGTTCATCGCCTCCTGAAAGGTCATGCCCTCGGCTTCGCGCACGACCTCCTTGAGCGCAGCATAAACCAGCGGCGGACCGCTCGCCAGATGATCGGCCAGATCACGCGCCTCCTGCATGAGATCGCCCGCCGGAAGAACCCGGTTGATCATGCCCCAACGTGCGGCCTCCTCGGCGTCCATCCAACGCCCGGTCAGCAGCATTTCCATCGCGATATGATAAGGGATACGCTTGGGAAGCTTAACCGAAGCCGCATCCGCAACCGTGCCCGACCGGATTTCCGGCAATGCGAAACTCGCGTGATCGGCGGCAAGGATGATGTCCGCCGACAGCGCCCATTCAAGCCCGCCACCACAGCAGATACCATTCACCGCAGCGATAATGGGCTTGTTCATCGCGCGCATCTCCTGAATGCCGCCGAAACCACCCACCCCATAATCGCCGTCGACCTCGTCGCCATCCGCCGCGGCCTTGAGATCCCAACCCGGGCAGAAAAACTTCTCACCAGCGCCGGTGATGATCGCCGTCCGCAACTCCGGGTCGTCGCGAAAGTCGCGAAATATCTCGCCCATCTCGCGGCTCGTCTTGAGGTCGATCGCGTTGGCCTTGGGCCGGTCAAGCGTCACCTCAAGGACATGGCCCCGCCGCTCTGTCTTTACTGAACTGTCTGACATCTCATCACTCCTTGGCAAAGGGATCCTCTCGCGGATCGTGGTTCCAGATATATTCGGCCTCGTGCGCGGCGTCCTCTGCGGCGTCGCGGCCCATAAGGCGCGCTATCATGGCAAGCGCCATATCCATGCCCGCGCTCACCCCCGATGCGGTGAAAATCGGCCCCGCTTCGACCCAGCGCGCGCGCTTCTGCCAATCAACATCGGGCCGCGTTCCGGCCACCCAGTCAAAGGCGCGCTTGTTCGTCGTGGCCAGGCCCCCGTCCAGAAGCTCCGCCGCCGCGAGAAGCGCCGCACCGGTGCAAACAGACGCCACGATCTCAGCATGTGCCGCGGTCTCGCGCAACCACCCGATCAACGCGGCATCGCCAAGGGCGTCGCGCGTGCCGGGGCCACCCGGAACAAGCAACACATCCACAAACCGCACGTCGCCCATTGCCACGTCGGCCACGGTCGCAGGCCCGCCCGCCGCCACGACCGGCCCGGCGCGCTCGGCCACGGTCACGATCTCGAAGGCGTCCGGGCGCATGGCGAACATCTCGAGCGGGCCGTATAAGTCAAGCATCTCGAACCCCGGAAAGATCAGTGCCCCCAGTCTCCGCCGCCTCATGGCCGCGCCGT
The DNA here is from genome assembly GCF_037083845.1 of Roseovarius sp. E0-M6. Lineage (NCBI taxonomy): Bacteria > Pseudomonadati > Pseudomonadota > Alphaproteobacteria > Rhodobacterales > Roseobacteraceae > Roseovarius > Roseovarius sp. E0-M6. The sequence goes on from NZ_JBAPLA010000004.1 coordinate 244,162, forward strand.
CCGGATCAGCGCATCCGCAGCCACGGCGCGCTGCGGCGTGACGATCAACGGATTGATCTCGACCTCCTCAAGCGCATCGTCCCGCGACACGACATACGCCTGCACCGCCAACACCGCGCACGCGATGGCCGCCATGTCGGCCCCCGCCTTGCCGCGATATCCGCGCAAGACAGGCGCGATACGCAACCCCCCGAGCGCCTGAAGCACCTCCGCCTCCATGACCGCCAACAAACGCGACCGGCTGTCGCGCAAGATTTCGGTCAGCGTGCCCCCCGCCCCAAGCGTCAGAACAAACCCATGCGCCGGATCGCGCACGACCCCGATCAGAAGCTCGGCCACCCCCCCCGTGACCATCTCTTCGACAAGAAACGTCTCGCAAGGCATGGCGCGGGCGGCCTCCGCCACGTCGCCCGGTCCAAGGTCGAGCGCCACGAGCCCGGCTTCGGTCTTGTGCGCCGCTCCCGTCCCCTTGAGCACGAGCCGCCCGCCGATACGCTCCGCAATCCCGGTCGCCTCGGCAGGGCTCGCCGCCTGTGCGGCGTTCGGCACATCAAGGCCATGCGCCGCCAGCGCGGCCTTGGCCTCGGCCTCGCTCAGCGTAAAGGCCTCTCCCGCCTCTCCCGGAAGGCACAGCGGCGCGGCAGGCGCGCGCGCCCGGCCCAGCCACGCGGCACAGGCAACGGCCGTGAGCGTGTCGTCGATCCCCGTCATCGGCACCACCCCGGCCGCGACGAGCCTGCCCGCCACCGCCTCCGACAGCGTTTCGGGAAGTGTCGAAAGGACCGCCACGGGCAGGCCCGTGTCCTGCGCCGTGCGTCCGGTGGCAGTGATCACACAGTCCCACTGCGCATCCGAACACCTGTCGCTGCGTGGGAAATCCGCGATGATCACACCCAGCGCCACATCGCCCTGCAGGGCGGCACTGAAAGTGCGCGTCATCGCATCCGCGTCGTCCCAGATATAAGTGTGATAATCCAGCGGGTTGGCCAGCGCGACCATCGGTCCCAGCGCCGTCCGAAGCCCCGCGCGCTGCGCATCGCCCAGCGGCGGGAACACAACGTCATGCGCCATCGCGCTGTCGGCCATCAGGCTCGCCTCACCGCCCGAGCACGACATCGACACAATCCGGTTCGATGCCAAGGGCCCCGCGAAATGCAAAAGTTTCAGCGTCTCCAGAAGCGCGGGCAGGCTCTCGACCTGCGCGATGCCAAGCCGCGCCAGAAGGGCCCGCGCTCCGGCATCCGATCCCGCCACCGACGCTGTGTGCGACACCGCCGCGCTTTGCGCTTGTTCGGATTTCCCGACCTTCAGCGCCACGATCGGCTTGCCCAGCGCCTGCGCGCGCGCCGCCAGAGCCTCGAATGCGCGCAGATCGCCCACCCCTTCGACATGCAGGCCAAGCGCGGTAACACGCTCATCCTCAAGAAGCGCGGCTCCGATCTCGGCCCCGCCGACCTGCGCCTGATTGCCTGCCGTCGCCACATACGCCAGTGGCAGGCCCCGCGCCTGCATGGTCAGATTGATCGCCATGTTGGAGCTTTGGGTAAGAATGGCCACGCCGCTGTCCTGACGGGTATGACCGTGTTGGTCAGGCCAGAGCAGCGCCCCGTCAAGATAGTTGATGAACCCGTAACAGTTCGGCCCGACAATCGGCATCTCGCCCGCCGCCTCCAGAAGCGCGGCCTGAAGGCTGTCGCCATCTCCCGTCTCGGCCTGCGCCTCGCGGAATCCGCTGGCAAAACAGACGGCACCCCCCGCGCCCATCGCGTTGAGCGCGGCCACCATCTCGACGGTTAGCGCGCGGTTCACACCGACAAAGACCGCATCCGGCACGCCCGGCAACTCCTCGAGCGAGGCAAAGGCCGCAACCCCCGCCACCTCGGCACGTTTCGGATGCACCGGCCAGATCGGGCCCGAGAACCCCATCTTGAGACATTGCGCGACCACGTTCGCGCACCAGAAACCGCCGCCGATGACGGCGATGGACCGGGGTTGAAAAAGACGGCTGAGGTCACGCATCGGTCACAGGCTCCGACAGGATTCTTGCCTCCAGCGGGGATATTTATCTGCAAGAAGAAGGGCCACTAACCTAGTCTTAACCAAGTTGGTCCAAGCTGACACCACGGTACAGGCGGGGACGCCGATGACCGTGCAAGGAGAAAGCCCGCTGGTCTTTTTCGGGGGAGGGGGTCGCACCTCTCCCTTTCTTCTTGCTCCAAATATCCCCGCCGGAGGCGGAAAGCTTTTCATGCACCCAATGGCCGCAGCATCTCGCGGCTGATGATGTGGCGCTGGATTTCGGACGTCCCCTCCCAGATCCGCTCGACCCGCGCATCCCGCCATATCCGCTCAAGCGGCAGCTCATCCATGAGCCCCATGCCGCCATGGATTTGGATCGCCTCGTCCGCGACCATCGCCAGCATCTCGGTCGCCTTGAGCTTGGCCATGGACATATCGCTCTCGGTGACGGTGCCTTGATCGAACTTCCAGCCGCCCATCCATGTCAGAAGCTCGGCCGCCCTGAGTTCGGTCGCCATATCCGCGAGCTTGAACGAGACACCCTGAAACTTGCCGATCTGCTGGCCGAACTGGCGCCGGTCGGCGGCATATTCCACCGCGTGCTGCAACGCCCGGTCGGCCCGCCCAAGGCAGGAGGCGGCAACCTGAAGCCGTGTCGCCCCGAGCCAATCATTGGCCACCTGAAATCCCTTGTTCACCTCGCCCAGAACGGCCGTCTTGGGCAATCTGCAATCATCGAACTCCAGCACCGAGTTGGTATAGCCACGATGGCTCACGTTGCGGTACCCTTCGCGCACCGCAAAGCCCGGCGTGTCCTTGTCCACGAAGAACGCGGTGATCAGCTTTTTCTTGCCGCGCGGCGTGTCCTCTTCTCCGGTCGCCATGAACGCGATCGCGAAATCGGCGATATCGGCGTGGCTGATGAAATGCTTGGTGCCGTTCAGGATGAAATCGTCGCCATCCGCACGCGCCGTCGCGTTCATCCCCCTGAGGTCCGAGCCCGCGCCCGGTTCGGTCATCGCAAGACAGTCCCACTTCTCGCCGCGAATGCAGGGATAGAGATATTTCTCGCGCTGCTCCTCGGTGCCAGCCAGAAGGATGTTCGACGGGCGTGCCACACAGGTCCAGTGCAACGCATAATTCGCGCGCCCCAGCTCTTTTTCATACATCAGCCATGTCAGCGTATCGAGCCCGGCACCGCCAACCTCTTCGGGCATGTTCGCGGCATAAAGCCCGGCCTCGATTGCCTTGGCCTGCACCTCGCGGACGATCTCCATCGGCACATGGCCGCTCCGCTCAACCTCGAGTTCGTGCGGATATATCTCCTTCTCGACAAAGGCCCGGGTGGTGTCGATGATCATCTGCTGTTCTTCGGTCACATCAAACTGCATCTCAATCCTCCTTGTGAAGCGCCGCCAGCGCCTCGACTTTGTCACGCACATGCGGCAGCGGATCGCAGGTGCGCCGCGTTTCGAGATTCACATGCAACATGAACTGATCGCAGGTCGCCATCAGCGTGCCGTCACTCGTGCGTTTCATCTCGTGAAAACAGCGGAGCTTCTTGCCCTCGCCCACTGTCACTGTGGTCCAGACATCCACCATTTCGCCGGCATGGGTCTCGGCTATGAATTTCGTCGTCGTCTCAACGGTGAAATAGCTGTTGCCGGCGGCGATATAGGCATCATCGGCGCCCACATGCGCCATCACCTCTTCGGCGGCGTCACTGAAAAGCTGCCCGTAGCGGCCCTCGTTCATATGCCCGTTCACATCGGTCCAATCCACCGGCACGACCCGGCGCATCGACAGCATCGGACATGTGTCCTCCAACGCAGGGCGCAGCGCGGCCTGATGCGTCTTGATCAGGCGGCCCGAGGCCTTGCCCTGCTGCTTGAGCGCGCGCATCATCGCAATCAGGTTGCGGTCGCGTTTGCGCTCAAGCTCGCGGATCGAAAGATGCCCCGATTGCGCGTCGGACTGATCGGCGATCGTATCCACAAGCTCCTCGGTGAACTCGGGCACATCCATCAGCTTGGTCCACGGCCATTTGAGCGCGGGACCGAACTGCGCCATGAAATGCCGCATCCCCGCCTCGCCACCCGCCACGCGGTAGGTCTCGAAAAGGCCCATCTGACCCCAGCGCAAGCCAAAGCCGAAGCGGATCGCGTCGTCGATCTCTTGCGTGGTGGCCACTCCGTCCTTGACCAGCCAAAGCGCCTCGCGCCACACGGCTTCAAGGAAACGGTCGGCGATATGCGCGTCGATTTCCTTGCGTACCCGCAGCGGATAAAGCCCGACCGACGTCAGAAGCTCGGTCGCCCGGTCCACCGCTTCGGGCTCCGTCGCCTCGGACGGCACCACCTCGATCAGGGGCAAAAGATAGACCGGGTTGAACGGATGCGCGACCATGATCTTCGATGAATCCGCCGCGCCCTCCTGCAACTCGCTGGGTTTGAACCCGCTTGTTGATGACCCGATCACGGCACCGGGATTGGCCGCCTGAATCTCGCCCATCACCTTGTGCTTGAGGTCGAGCCGCTCGCTCACGCTTTCCTGAACCCAGTCCGCATCCGCCACCGCCTCGGTGATCGACGGGCAAAAACTAAGCGTGCCCTCCTTGGGCAAGGCATAATCATACAGCATCGGCAGGGCGCCTCGGGCGTTTTCCATGACGTCCATGATCTTGCGCTCCGCCTCCGGGTCCGGGTCGAAAATCCGCACATTCCAACCGTTCAGAAGGAACCGCGCGGCCCAGCCGCCCCCGATTACGCCACCCCCTATGATGGCCGCTGTCTTGGTCATGTGTCGCTCTCCTCAAATGCCCGGTTCCGGGCGGGACAGCCCGGCTGATCGCGGGGGCTTGCCCCGGTCAATTGATACTCTCCGTGTGCCCGTCCACGGCCATCACCTGCCCCGAGATCTTGGCGGCGGCAGGCGACGCAAGGAAAAGCGCCATGTCCGCAAGGTCATCCGCGCTGACCCAACTGCGGAGCGAGGTGCAGGCCACGTAATCGGCGCGCAACTCGTCCACGCTTTTGCCACTGGCCTCGGATTCCTTGCGCAGAACCCGTTCCATCCGGTCCCCCTCGACCGCGCCGGGGGCGATGGCATTCACCCGCACACCGGCGGGGCCAAGCTCCATCGCCAGCGTCTTGGTCAGCCCGACAAGGCCCCACTTCGCCGCCGCATAAGGCGACCGGTAAGGATGGCCCCAAAGGCCCGAGGTGGACGTGGTGATCAGGACAAGCCCCTCACCCTGTGCCCGCATCACGCGCGCCGCCCAACGACAGGTGAGGAAGGTGCCGAAAAGGTTGACGCCCACGCAATCCTGCCACTCCTGATAGTCCAGATCTTCGATCCGGCCCGCCGGGCCGCCGGTGCCCGCATTTGCGCAGACCACGTCGATCCCGTCCCACTCGGTCTCGACCCGATCAAGGAAGGCTGTCATCTGCGCTTCGTCGCGCACATCGACGGTCTCGGCGATCATGCCGGGATGCGCCCGCGCGGTCTCGGCCACGGCGTCGGCGCTCGCGTCACAGATGGCCACACGCGCGCCTTCCGCCTCGAACCGACGGGCAAGGGCATAGCCGATGCCCGATCCACCCCCGGTGATCAGAACCCTGCGATTCGCCATGTCCTCAGTCCTCCGAAATCGCACCGACGCGATACTGACGTGAATACCGACGTGGATACCGACGTTACGTGCGCCGCGTTAACCCGGCTCAGACCGGCGCCCGCTTGGTCAGGCCCAGCTTCTCGCGAACCGCCTCGGGGCCCATCACCTTCGCGCCCATGCGCTCGATGATTTGCCGTGCGCGTTCAACAAGTTGCCAGTTCTCGGCCAGAACGCCCTTGTCCAGCATCAGGTTATCCTCAAGGCCCACACGCACATGCCCACCGGCCAGAACGCTCGCCGCCACGTAAGGCATCTGATTGCGCCCCAGCCCGAAGGCCGAAAACGTCCAGTCATCCGGCACGTTGTTGACCATCGCCATGAAGGTGTTGAGGTCATCGGGCGCGCCCCACGGCACACCCATGCAAAGCTGAACCAGCGCGGGACTGTCGAGAACGCCGTCCTTCACCAATTGCTTGGCATACCAAAGATGGCCCGTGTCAAAGGCTTCGATCTCGGGTTTCACGCCAAGCTCGGTCATCATCCGCCCCATCTCGGTCAGCATGCCGGGCGTGTTGGTCATCACGTAATCGGCCTCGGCAAAATTCATCGTCCCGCAATCCAGCGTGCAGATCTCGGGGCGGCACTCGGCCACATGCGCCACACGCTCGGTCGCGCCTGCCATGTCGGTGCCCATCTCATTGAGAGGCAGGGGGTTTTCGGTGTTGCCAAAGGTGATGTCCCCGCCCATTCCGGCGGTAAGGTTCAGAACCACATCCGTATCGGCGGCGCGAATGCGCTCGGTCACTTCGCGGAACAGGCCCACGTCCCGGCTCGGTGCGCCGGTTTCGGGGTCGCGGACGTGGCAATGCACGACGGCCGCGCCCGCCTTGGCAGCAGCGATCGCACTCTCTGCGATTTGTTCAGGGCTGCGTGGCACATGCGGGCTGCGGTCCTGTGTGCCGCCCGATCCGGTCACGGCACAGGTGATGAAAACGTCGCGGTTCATGGTAAGCGGCATGGAATCCTCCGATAACTGGTTGCGCGTAGCCTACTGCGCTGGCCACGCCCCGGATTTTGCAGTATCGGACATTCATGATGCAGAAATGGACAAAAACCATCACGTCGCCGGTGCGAATCGCCTTTCTGGTCTTCGATGATTTCTCGAATCTCTGCATGGCCAACTGCCTTGAGCCATTGCGCGCCGCCAACGCGGTGACGCACCACCACATGTTCGACTGGCGCATCCTCACGCTCGACGGCTCGCCGGCCCGCACCTCGTCGGGAATTCAGATCGTGCCGCATGGCGAACTGCGCTCCATGACCTCCTGCGACTACCTCTTCGTCCACGCCAGTTATGGCCATACCGGCCACGACACCCGGCCGACGCGACAAGCCCTGCGCGCCGCCGCCGCGCGCGCCGTGACGGTGATCGGCCTCGATGCGGGGCCTTGGCTTCTGGCGTCCTCGGGGCTGTTGCGCGGTCGGCGGGCGACGGTGCATTGGGACATGCTGACCGCCTTTTCCGAACGCTTCCTCGATGTCGAGGTGGTGCGCGCCCGCTATCTGCGCGACGGACCGGTCATGACCTGCGCCGGCGCGCTCTCGGCGCTCGACATGGTGCTCGATCTGGTCAGCGCACATCTGGGCGAGGCCGCGCGCCTTGATGTCGAGGATCAGTTCATCAAGGATCCGCCCCGCACCGACGGGACCGGCCCCGGCGATCCTCTCGTGTCACGCGCGCTCGACCTCATGCGCGATCATGTCGAACGTCCGCTCTCCCTTCCGGCTCTGGCCCACCGGCTCTCCTGTCAGCCCCGAACCCTTGACCGGCATTTCCGCCGTAGCCTCGGGGCGCCTCCGGGCACCGTCTATCGCCATCTGCGCCTGTCCACGGCGCGAAAAATGCTCGAAGGCACGGGGCTTGGCGTTGCGGAAATCGCGCTCAGATGCGGATACGAGTCACCTGCGGCCCTTGCCCGCGCGGTGCGTGACCGCTTCGGCGCAACGCCCTCGGCCCTGCGCAAGCGCACGCTCTGACGGGTTTGCAGGCGGCGCTTATGAGGTCTCACCCCCTTGCCATCTGCGCCCTCACGGCACGGACGGCGCGCCGCACTCAGATCGTCTCATCTTCCAGATGCAGCTTCATGTCGATCAACACCTGCTGAAGCTGTGAGGTCTCGCGCAGCAGGCGCTTGGCCTCGTTCACGGTAATGACCCCGTCTTCGATGGATTGTTGATACTCGGCCATCAGCATCGCGAACCGTTGGCTCAACGCGATCACGTCCGAATTTACCCCGCCTTTTTCGCTGGCGTTGCGCCGTTCACCGCTGAAATTGAGGCTGATACCCTTCAATTCCCCCAGCGCCGCCGTCACATGCGGATAACTCGCCGCCTCTTCCAGCGCCGCAACCGCGTCGATCGGCATGAACCGGTCGGCATGTTCCTCGTGATCCGAATAATAACGCCCCAGCGTCGCCTTGGATTTGCCTGTCAATTCACAGGCGGGCTCGATCCCCACATCCTTGACCAACGCCTCGGTATGTTTCTTAAGGTATCCGCGAATAGCAGACATAATTCACCTCTCAAATACGGTTCCCGGTAACCGTGTATCCAATATGTGCAATCATTTCAGGCTTGAAAACTTCTATGTAAACCCTTGACGCAGAGTAATGCCAAATCTGTGATCTGTCCCCTTCAGGCGCGCTCCACCAGAACAGAGCCCACGGAATAGCCGGCCCCGAACGAACAGATCAGGCCGGTGTCGCCCGGTTTCAGGTCGTCGGAATATTTCGAAAACGCGATAATCGACCCCGCCGAAGATGTATTCGCATAATCCTGAAGAATATTGGGCTGCTCTTCCGGCGCGGGTACCCGTCCCAAAACCTTGCGCCCGATGAAATCATTCATCGACTTGTTCGCCTGATGCAGCCACAGCCGCCTGAGGTCGTCCGCCGCGACCCCCTCCTCGGCCATATGATCCGCGATGTGGCGCGACACCAACGGTAGCACCTCTTTGAAAACCTTGCGCCCCTCCTGCATGAACTGCATGTCGCGCCGGTCCTCCATCTGACCGGGGCGGGTGCGCCGCAGAAACCCGTTATTGTTGCGGATATTGTTGGAAAACTGCGTCGCGCAGCGGGTCGAGCGGATCAGGAAATGCGCGCCCTGCGCCGCCTCGGCGGGTTCGATCACGGCGGCGGTGCACACATCGCCGAAAATGAAATGGCAATCCCTGTCGCGCCATTCCAGATGCGCCGAACATATCTCGGGGTTCACGATAAGCGCGCACTTGACCGAACCGGCACGGATCATGTCCGCGGCCGCCTGAATCCCGAACGTCGCAGACGAACAGGCGACATTCATGTCGAAGGCAAACCCACCCGCGCCCAGAAGCTCCTGAATTTCGATGGCAATCGCCGGATATGCCCGCTCGTGGTTTGAGGCGGCACAGATCACGAGGTCCACATCCTCGGCTGTGCGCCCCGCCTGCGCCAGCGCGTCGCGCGCCGCGCTCAGCGCCATCTCCGCCATCAGGCCCGGCTCTTCGTCGGCCCGCGGGCGCAGTACCGGGTGCATGACTTCGGGATCCAGCACACCGGACTTATCCATGACATACCGCTGCTCGATCCCCGAGGCGCTTAGGATGAATTCGGTCGATGACGGGCTTTTGGCTTCCAGTTCTCCGGCTTCGATGGCCTCGGCGTTCTCGATGTTGAACTTCTCGGCATAAGCGTTGAACGCCTCGACCAACTCATCGTTGGTGATCGTCTCGCGCGGCGTAAAGACGCCGGTTCCGGTGATGGCTGGTGTGATCATGAAGGGCTCCCGATAGCGTTTGATCACATGACCCGAGCACCCCGCCAAGGTCAAGCCGCCAAACCCCCGCAAGGGCGCGGAAAACAGCCAGTTTCCCCATGGAACAGCAGCCCGGAAACGCCGGTCGCCCGTGGCTCAGTTCACAAGGTTGGGCGGCGTTTCTCCGGCAAATAAGGCGCGCAGATTTTCCACGGCCATGTATCCCATCGCCTCCCGCACCTCGAGTGCGGCCGTGCCCAGATGCGGCAACAGCACGACATTCTCCATCGCTTTCAACGCGTCGGGCACCTTGGGTTCGTGTTCATAGACATCCAGCCCGGCCCCGGCGATCCCCGCCGCCTCCAGCGCGGCGATCAGGGCGGCCTCATCCACCACGTCCCCGCGCGCGATGTTGATGAAATGCGCGTGGCTCTGCATCGCATCCAGAAACTCCGCATCGATAAGGTGATGGGTCGCGCGCCCACCCGGCACCGCCACCACCACGATATCGGCCCGCGCCGCCATGGCCAGCGGCGGCAGGTGTTCAGCCGGGAAATCCACCGCCTTTTCCGAGCGGTTGGCATAAAGCACATCCATCCCGAACCCGTAATGACAGCGTCGTGCGATCGCCTGACCGATGCGGCCCATGCCATAGATGCCGACAGTTTTACCGGTCATATGCAGGCCCAGCATCTGCGTGGGCTCCCACCCGGTCCAGCGCCCTGCCCGCACAAGCCTTTCGCCCTCGCCTGCGCGCCGCGCACTCATCAGCATCAGCGTCATCGCGATGTCGGCGGTCGCGTCGGTCACCGCACCGGGCGTGTTGGTCACCGTGATGCCCACCTCACGTGCGGCGGCGGCGTCGATATGGTTATATCCAACCCCGAAATTGGCAAGGATCTTGCAGCGCGGGTTCTCGGCATCGGTGAATACCTCCGCGCCGAAGAGGTCGCCCAGCGTCGGCAGTATCCCATCATAAAGCGACAGCGCCCCCCGCATCTGACCAAGCTTGAGCGGCGCGGGATCCTCGCGCAGTTCGATCTCGAAGTGCTTTTCCGCCTCACGCAAAACGGTAGACGGAAGCGCGCGCGTGATCAGAACCCGGGTCAATGCATCCGCTCCCCGTCCGACACCTTCTTGTCCGGCCCCAGAAGGATGATATCGCCGCCCTCGTCCGACAGGCCCAGCACCAGAACTTCGGACATGAACGACCCGATCTGGCGGGGCGGAAAGTTCACCACCGCCATCACCTGCCGGCCCAAAAGGTCCTCGGGCGCATACTGCGCCGTGATCTGCGCGGATGTTTTCTTCTCACCCAGATCGGGGCCGAAATCCACCCAGAGCTTGATCGCGGGCTTGCGCGCCTCGGGAAACGGCTCGGCCCGCCGCACGGTGCCCACCCGGATATCCACCTTAAGAAAGTCTTCGATCCCGATCTCAGCCACGCGACAACTCCCGCGAGCGGTCCGCAGCGGCGGCGACCGTGCGCGCCATCAGGCGTGGCAGGCCGTTTTGCGCATCCATCAGCACCTCAAGCCCTGCTTGTGTCGTGCCATTTGGGCTCGTGACGTTGACGCGCAATTGCTCGGGCGTCTCGTCCGCCGCCTCGGCCAGCGCGCCCGCCCCGGCCACCGTGGCCTGCGCAAGCTGCATCGCCAGTTCGGGCGCAAGGCCCTGCGCCTCACCCGCCTTGGCCATGCACTCGATCATGTGAAAGACATAGGCGGGTCCCGATCCGCTCACTCCCGTCACCGCGTCCATCTGGCTCTCGCTTTCCAGCCGCACGACCTGCCCCACCGCGCTCAACAGATCCTCGGCAAGGTCAAGCTGTGCCGCCGTCGCCTGTGCGTTGCCGATGATCGCGGTGATGCCCCGCGCCACGGCGGCAGGTGTGTTCGGCATGGCGCGGATGATCGGGCTCGTCTCGCCCAACGCGTCTTCATAGGCCGCGATGGACGTGCCTGCCGCGACCGAAACAAAAAGCGTATCGCCCCCGCCCATTGCGGCGATCGCGGGTAGCGCGTCCCCCATCATCTGCGGCTTTACGGCAATAAGGACAATGGCCGGGCTTTCAGGAAGATCGCCATTGATCGTCACGCCCGTGGATGTCAGCCAATCCGACGGCTTCGGGTCGATCACCCAGACCGATGTGGCGGGCAATCCATCCGCCAGCCATCCCTCGAGCATCGCCGAGCCCATCTTGCCACAGCCCAACAGGACCAACCCGCGCCGGGTGAGTTCCGAACTCGCCATCTTGTCCCTCCAATCATCTTTGGCCAGACGTTACGGCGCACCTTCTCCAAGGGCAATCCGGTTTCAGGCAAGCCCGCGAAAAGCCGCGGACAAGGCGCTGCCGGGATGACGCGTCAAGCGCGCCCGTATGCTTCGGCTATGGCCACCTGCATCGCATCTTCGGGCGTGCGGTTGCCCCATACGACAAGCTGGAAGGCGGGATAGAACCGCTCGGCACTCAGCACCGCGGCCCGGATCAGCGTATCAAGCTGCTCGGCACCGACTTCCTGACCCCCTGTCATCAGCAGGCCATACCGATACACCATCAGCTTCTGTTCACGCCAATAGGTGAACGCACCGGCCCAACACCGATCGTTAACCTCGTTGAGGACATGGTAAAGCTCGCCAAGCTTCTCCTCGGGCGGCTCCATCTCGAAGGTGCAGACAAGGCGAAGGGTCTCATCGTATCCCGACCACGCAAGGGTGATCGAATAAGTGCGCCACTGGCCCTCGACGGCCATGGCGATCTGATCGTCTCCGATCCGGTCGAAATCCCAATCGTGGTGGGCCGCGATGTGCTCCACAAGGTCGATGGGATGAATTTCATCTGACAAAAACTGCTCGGACAGGGCCATGGCGCCACCTCTTATTGTTGTTAGCGCCGGGGCCTGGCAGCGCCCCAAGCGCTAGGTGCCTGCTCTATGGACAGGGGCTATTCCGCCTGTCCTTACCAGATATGGTGGGACACGGAAAACCGTCTGTAAAGCGATTTGTTGTGGATAACCGCAATAAGTTGTGGATGGGTCTGTTCAGGCACCAAGTCATTGCGACAGGGCGCATCGCAGCAGTCCGGCGGGCCGCATCGGGTTAGGACACCGGGGCGCACCGTGCGATCGAAGTCAGTTCCGCGTTAATGGTCGTCAGGCGCGTCAAGGTCGCCTGCATCATACATCTCGCTCAGCCGGTCAAGAAGCGCATCGAGCGTATGGGTGTATTCCCGGATCGCGTTGTCGCGGCTTTTCTGGCTGTCATCATTGCGAATGACGGTGCGCAGCAACCGTGCCTTGAGGATCAGGGCACGTATGTCCCCGAAAGGATCGCGGTCCTTATAGGCCATGCATCAACAGCCGCAGCCAAGAGCCGCGCGACAGCCCTGCAATGAAACAACGAACAATCAAACCATGAACTCCCGAATATACCACAATCATAGCGTGCAAGTCATTGTAATGTGTGATTTTTTACACATTGTGCTAAATTTTATCCGCCTAGTCAACCACAGCTTTTCCATGCAAAACCGCAGGCGTGTCGGAATTTGATCTCAATATGTTACGCACCCTCGCGGAAGAGGGGATTGCCCGTTATGGTCTGCGCGGCTACGCGCGCAAGCTCGACCTCGATCTCGGCACGTTGCGTAGCTTGCGCGACGGGCGCGACATTCAGGTTTCCAAACTTCTACGGATACTCCGGGCGATGCAGATCGAACTGCGCACCGGCACGGCACGCAAGACACAGTCCGCCCCCTCAGGCTTTGCCGAGGGGCGCGACACCCCGGCCTCGGGGCCCGAAGCGACCCGTATGGGCTATTTGCCGATTCCGTTCCATCCCGCCTGCGGTGATTATTCGGCGCGCGCGCCGGTCGCCTTTTCGCGTGAGTGGCTGGCGGCGCAGGCGCTCGATCCCGAAAACCTCACCTTCGTGACCGCCCCGGATGACAGGCTCGGTCCGTTCATGCCCGCCGGAACACTCTGCCTTGTCGATACATCACTTCGCCTTGTCGCGGCTCAGGCGATCTGGGCGCATCTCGACGCAGGCCGGCTCAGACTCGATCTGATCAGTCAGCCCAAACCCGGCACCATGGTCATCGCGACCCCGCTCGCGGCGGCCACGCCGCGGGTCTGTTCAGGGCCAGACCTTGACGGGCTGCGCCTTCTGGGCCGTGTTGTCTGGTATGGCGCGAACGCGCCCAAACCGCTCTGACCCGCCGGTCAGACTTCAGCGCCCGCTCTTGGCTTCCAACGCCTCGATCCGGGCCAACAGCGCCGCGTTTTCCTCGCGGGCCTTCTGCGCCATGGCGCGCACCGCCTCGAACTCTTCTCGGGTGACGAAATCGCGCTCGGCGAGCCAACGGTCGATCATCGACTTCATCGCTGTCTCGGCCTCGTCTTTCGCGCCCTGCGCCACGCCCATCGCGTTTGTCATGAGCTGCGAGATATCGTCCAATACCTTGTTGCGGGTTTGCATGTCGGCCTCCGGGTCCTGATCTTTCGCTCTATATGGGGTGCTTCGATCCCGGCCACAACCTTGACTTCCCCCGCCACTCGGGGCCAAAGGGCGTTATGCTGGCTGCGATCCCCTTCCCCGAAATCTCGCCCGAGATCGTCTCGTTCTCGGTCTTTGGCATGTCTTTTGCGCTGCGCTGGTATGCGATGGCCTACGTGGTCAGCCTCCTGCTGGGCTGGTGGCTGGTGATCACCTCGCTCAAACGTCCGGCGCTTTGGCCCAACGACACTCCGCCGATGACCCGCGCACAGGCCGACGACCTGCTGACATGGGTGATCGTCGGCGTGATCCTCGGCGGGCGGCTTGGCTATGTGCTATTCTATCAGCCGGGCTATTACCTCGCGAATCCGTCCGAAACCCTGATGGTCTGGCAGGGCGGGATGTCCTTTCACGGTGGTTTTCTGGGCGTCATGCTGGCCTGCATCCTGTTCTGGCGCAAACATGGCATCCCGGTTCTGTCAGGGGCCGACGCGCTCGCCGCGGTGACACCGGTGGGCATGCTGCTGGGCCGGCTCGCCAATTTCATCAACGCCGAGCTTTGGGGCCGCCCGACCGACCTGCCTTGGGGCGTCATCTTTCCCGGCCCGGCGGCACAGGACTGTCCCACGGTTGCCGGGCTCTGTGCGCGCCACCCTTCACAACTCTACGAGGCGCTGCTCGAGGGCGCGCTCCTGCTGGCGCTCCTGATGTGGCTCACAGGGCGGCGCGGGGCCTTCAAACAGCCGGGCCTGATCACCGGGCTTTTCATCATGGGCTACGGCATCGCACGGTTCATCGTGGAGTTCGTTCGCCAACCGGATGCACAGTTCGTCTCTCCGGGCAATCCGCTGGGTCTTGCGTGGCATGTGGGCGGCTACGGCCTGACCATGGGTCAGATCCTCTCGCTCCCGATGATCGCACTTGGCCTTTACCTCGTGCTGCATGCCCGCCGCGCGGGGCGGGCATGACGCCGCTCAAGGCACAGATCACCCGCCAGATCACGGCAACCGGCCCGCTCAGCATTGCGGAGTATATGGCCCTCTGCCTGCTCCACCCCGAACATGGCTACTACATCACGCGTGACCCGCTTGGGGCCAAGGGCGACTTCACCACCGCCCCGGAAATCAGCCAGATGTTCGGGGAACTTGTCGGACTGGCCCTCGCGCAGGTCTGGATGGATCAGGGCGCGCCCACGCCCTTCGCACTGGTCGAGCTGGGGCCGGGCCGCGGCACGCTTATGGCCGATCTCCTGCGCGCCACGCGCGATGTTCCGGGCTTTCACGCAGCCGCGCACCTCCACCTGATCGAGGCTTCGCCAACCTTGCGCGATGCCCAAGCCAACCTTCTGAGCGATGTCACGCATCACGACGGCCCCGAAACCCTCCCCGATCTGCCGCTCTTCGCGGTCGCCAACGAATTCTTCGATGCCCTGCCCATCCGTCAATTCATCCGCGACGGCGATCAGTGGCGTGAACGCATGGTGGGCCTCGCCGACGGCGACCTTGCCTTCGGCCTCTCCGCGCCACTGCCGCTCGCCGCGCTCGACCACCGCCTTGGCGACACGTCCCAAGGCGACATGGTCAACCTTTGCACCCCCGCCGCAGCCGTGGTCGGAACACTCGGCGCGCGGATCGCGGACCGGGGCGGCGCGGCACTCATCATCGACTATGGCGACTGGCGGACATCGGGCGACACGTTTCAGGCCGTGCGCGATCACGCCAAGGCCGACCCGCTCGGGGCGCCGGGTATGGCCGACCTCACCGCCCATGTGGATTTTGAAAATCTCGCCCGCGCCGCCGCCCCCGCGTCGCATACCGACGCGACCGCACAGGGCGTATTCCTCGAACGTCTCGGCATCACGCCGCGCGCACAGGCGCTTGCAAAACGCCTCAGCGGCGCAACGCTGAATGAGCATGTCGCCGCACATCGCCGCTTGACGCACCCCGATGAAATGGGGACGCTCTTCAAGGTGATGGCGCTCTATCCACGCGGCGCCGAACCGCCACCGGGTCTCGATCCCAAAAAGGCCGATTCATGACACTCGAGATCATAACCGCCGATTGTCTCGCGCCCCTGCGTCACGGGTTTTTCACACGCAGGGGGGGCGCGTCCTCAGGGATATTCCACGGCCTCAATTGCGGGCATGGGTCGTCGGATCAGTCCGAGATCGTGTCGATCAACCGCGCTCGGGTCGCAAGCGCGATGGAGGTCGAGCCTTCGCATCTCGTGTCGGTCCATCAGGTGCATTCCCCCGATGTCGTGACACTGACCGCGCCCTTTTCCGAGAAGCCCAAGGTCGATGCGATGGTCACGGCCACACCGGGCCTCGCTCTCGGCGTTCTGAGCGCCGATTGTCAGCCGGTGCTTTTCGCCGACACGAAGGCCGGTGTCATCGGCGCGGCACATGCCGGCTGGAAGGGGACACAGGCCGGGGTGTTGGAAGCCACGCTCGACGCGATGGAGGGGCTCGGAGCTGATCGCGCCCGCATCTGCGCCGTCATCGGCCCCTCGATCAGTCAGCGCGCCTACGAAGTCGGCCCCGAGTTCATGGAGGATTTTCTCCTCGATGATCCCGACAGCGACCGCTTCTTCGCCGGTGGCGAAGGTGACCGGGTTCAGTTCGACCTGCCCGGCTACGGGCTGGCACGGCTGCGCGCCGCGGGGGTGGGCGATGCCGAATGGACCGGCCATTGCACCTATTCCGATCCGGCGCGATTCTTTTCCTATCGGCGCGCCACTCATGCGGGCGAAGCCGATTACGGTCGGCTCATCGCGGCGATCCGCCTCTGAATCCGGCGGGATCGGGGCAAATCACCCCGCTCATCGCCGCATTCCAGCCCGATTTCATCGCTGCGGCGATCTCCCCACGCCTCAAAACCCCCGTTTTCAAAGGCGCAAGACGCCTTTGTTCCCCGCCACAATTCCATCACCAAAAATATCCGAAAATTTTCGGTGAATGCGAGAGTTTCGCCAAATCCCGGCCCCATTGCACCGCCATAGTGATCTCAAACGGAACACAAACCGACCCGGCATTACCCGGGCAGTGAATGAGGAAGAGACAGATGAAAAAGCACCCCCGCTGGATGAAATCGGTCATCGAGGCCAGCAAGTCCGAGAAAACCATCCTCCCGTTTCAGCGCGGTTACCGTCAGATGAAACCCACCCTGTCGCGCAGCGCCTGATCCCCTTGGGACGGCGGGACGAACCAGTCATTTAACCAGTGCCCCCAAGTGTTACCGAGTATCAGAAGGCCCCTCCCAACCGGAGGGGCCTCAGACCACTGACAAACCCCGTTATTTTGGCGGGGTTTTGTTTTGAAGACTCCGGCTCAGGGCCGGTTCAGGCCGCCCGGATTGGGGCCATCCACAGAGCCATTGCGATTTTCTTGATGTTCTGGGCGGCGGCGGCGAGGAGGGCTTGGGTCTGGACTTTTTCGAGGGATCGGAAGCGGGCGTAGCGGTGGCCGAAGAGCTGTTTGGCGTCGGCGAAGGAGCGCTCGACGGTTTCCTTCCGTCGCTTGTAGAGCCGCTTGCCCCAGTCGGTCAGGCGATGCGCGTCGGTGCGTTCGCGGGCATCCGCCCAAACGTGGCGGGTGACGGTCTTCTGCGCCTTGGCATTGGTCGTGCAGGAGGCCAGCAGCGGGCAGGTGCGGCACTGTGACGGATCGGACTTATAGTGGCGGTAGCCGGTCCGGTCTGTTGTGGCATAGGGGATGATCTGGCCTTCGGGGCAGCGATAGGCATCCACGCTTGCATCAAAGGCAAAGGCGCGCTTGGCCAGCCTCCCCTTTGGGTTTGACGGGCGCAGGTATCCGGTCACACCGAGGATATCGCGGTCCTCCAGCCCCTTGGCGATGGGCGCGCTGGCATAGCCTGCGTCCAGCCCGACCGCCTGCACGTCGAACCCGAACCGCGCGCGCTGCCGGTCGAGCCGCGCCAGGTAGGGAATACTGTCATGCACATTGGCCGGCGTCACATGGGTGTCGGTGATGATTGCGAATCTCCCGTCCACTGTACGGTGATCAAGGTAAAAGAACCCTTTCGGCTTGCCGTCCCGCACCATGTATCCCGCGTCCCTGTCGGTGCGGCTGATCTTGGTTTCCTTGATGGGCGGCTGGCGGTCCCCGGGCTTGAGAGGCGTCTTGCCATGCGCCACCCGGTCGGCGGTGACCGCGGCATCCAGATCGTCCCAATAGGCGGCGCGGGATTTGGCCACCATCTCCTTGTCAAAGCGGCCCTTGTTGGCGTTGGCCTTCAGATGGGTACTGTCGGTATAAAGCACCTCACCGCCCACCAGCCCGCGCGCGATCGCCTGCTCGACGATGTGATCGAAGATGCGCTGCGCAACCTCCGTGCCGTCAAACCGGCGGCGGCGGTTCTGGCTGAAGGTCGAGGCATCAAACACCCGGTCCGTCAGGCGCAGACCGATGAACCAGCGGTAGGCCACGTTTACCTCGATCTCGCGCATCAACTGACGCTCCGAGCGGATGCCGAAAAGGTATCCGACAAACAGCGCCTTGAAGAGCACCTCCGGCGCAATCGGCGGACGGCCATTATCCGGGCAATAAAGGTCTTCGGTCATCTCCCGGATGAAGCCGAAGTGAAGGACGCACCGGCTGACGCCGGAGGCATCATTTGGAGGAATGTAATTCCAGGTACTGCCTGATGACGTCGTCAGTCACGTTCCCAGAGGTCGTGGAGAAATACCCACGCGCCCAAAAGC